>NZ_CP150221.1:4800000-6542498 GCF_037969905.1 Paenibacillus sp. FSL R7-0272
GATAGATTCCGCCCCGAATCGTATCGTTACCCGCATTAAAAGAAATAGCCAGTGTGTTCAAAAATGGATATAAGGTCACTACTGCAATAAAGATCATCAGCAAGCCGTTAAATGTGTGGAAGACAATCGGCTCAACTCGAGATTTGTTTATTCCCATCGATGTGTCCTCCTCATATTAATCGGTCTTCGCCGAATCGTTTGGATATTGAGTTAGCTGCAAATATCAGGGTAATACTTACGACGGTTTTGAATATACCGGCTGCGGTAGCAAGTGAATAGTTACCGATCTGTAGCCCGTATTTCAAGACAAAGATGTCAATGGTCTGAGACCAGTCAACAACGACACCATTTCCAAGCAAGTACTGGACTTCGAATCCGGCTTCCAGAATCCATCCCATGTTCATAATCAACAAGATAATGACGATTGACTTGATGCCAGGCAACGTAACATACAACATTTTTTTATAACGGTTAGCTCCATCAATCTCAGCCGCTTCATAGAGTGAAGGGTCAATGGAAGTGATCGCAGCCAGATAGATGATTGCATTCCAGCCGACTTCTTTCCACACGTGTGATGCACCGACAATACCCCAGAAATACTCTGGAACGCTGAGCCACATAATCGGTTCTTTAATGAAACCGAGCTTCATCAGCACCACGTTCACAATCCCGCCATCAACCGATAACGAGCTGGCTACAATGCCCGTAACGATGATCCATGACAGGAAGTGAGGCAGATACGAGATCGTTTGAATCGTGCGCTTGTACAGCTTGTGTTTGATTTCATTCAGCAAAATCGCAAAAACAATGGCTGTTACAAAGCCAAGAATCATGTTAATTAAACTCATCGCGATCGTATTGCGAAGCACGTTCAGAAACGCGTCGTCCGTAAGCAGAAACTTGAAGTGCTTAAGTCCGACCCACTCCTGTTGCGAGAATTTCTTCGCTGGACTGTAATTCTGGAACGCCATAACCCAGCCCCAGATCGGATAATACGAGAAAACCAAAATATAAGCGACGATGGGCAGAGACATAAACATCAGTTGTTTTTGACTGCGCAGGCGCTTCATCAGAGGCGTCTTGGTCACAACGGTTGGAGCAGATTTTTCCTGTATGGCTCCCGGCGTATTCGCCATCTTTCACTCCTCCTATCAACGTACAGCGGATTTTAGGGATGAATTGCTCGGAAGGCACAAGGCATGATTTACATCCATGCACCTGACACCTTCCGAGCTAATCCAACAGCCGCTTTTATTTATTTCACGGTCCAGTTCTGAATCCGCCATTGTAATTGCTCATTGATTCGGTCTTCATACGCTTTCACGTTGATTTTCTTGTAAGCGTCCACATACTCGCTCCAGATCGAATCAAATTGATCTGAATTGGACATGATCGCTCTAGGCAAGTACTTCAGCGATGTATCGGTCATTTGTTTATTGGCTACCGAAGCATCTGAACCTTCTTTCAAGTCTACTTGCCATGCTGGATAATACACTGGGTTTTCAGGTGCAGGAGAGAAGAAATCACTCCATGTTTTGAAACCGTACGCATCCAGCAATTCTTTATCCTCTTTCTTCAAGCCATCATAGAATTCTTCAGGCTGATTGGTTGCACCAATCGCGTTGCCATCCGAGAAAGTACCTTCCATTTTCGGTGCTGCACCGTAGAAACCTTCTGCTTTGTTAGCCAGTTTCCATGCCGGGTCTTCCTGCTGAAGACGTTGTTCAGGTGTACGATAGAATCTGCCTTTATCGTTAACCATGTAGTCTACGCCCTCTTCACCCCAAGACAGCAACTTTTGATACTTCTCATCCATCAACTTATCCAGGAATTCCAGGATTGCAACAGGATCTTTAGCATCTTTACTGATACCAAAACCGTTGTTCAAGTTGATAACTGGACGATCCAGGTAGTGATCCTTAATGCTTGTGTCATATACAAGTGGGAAACCAACATACGTTTCACCAATTTTGTTCTGAGCTACGAGCGGATCTTCACCTTGCTGGAAGTTCCAGTGTTGGTCAAACATACCGACAACACGTCCAGATGAGATTTTAGCCAGATACTGGTCATAGTTCTGAACGAAAGCTTCTTTATCAAGCAGTCCTTCATTATAGAGACTGTTCAGCTCTTTATAATATCTTTTCGAAATATCTTTATCCGCGAATACGCTTGCAACACCTTTATCATCAACCACAACCCCGCCATCATTCGGATGACCTGTCAAATGCTCTGGCGGATTGAGCAGTGGAAAGGTTCTCCAGTCGGAAGCCAAAGTTGTGAAACCAATCGTTGGCTGTCCATCCGCTGTTGTTGGATGTTTTGCAGTATAATCACGAATCAGTTTCATATACTCATCAAGTGTTTTCGGTGTTGGATATCCGGCTTCTTTCAGTACCTGCTTTTGAATCCAGAACGCAGGACCGGAATAGTAGTTACTGATGAACTCACCCGTGTATACACCGTAGTTTGGCAACCAGTAGATATGTCCATCACTGGAATCTTTCATCCGTTCCCAGTCTTTTGCGTAATGCTTTTTGAGATTTGGAGCATGTTGCTCGATCAGATCCTCCAGTGGAATAACCGCGCCGGCCGCAACCAGTTTGGTATCTGCTGTAATCAGATCCGGGTATTCTCCACCCGCAACCATAACACCTAGCTTCTGTTGCAAGTCACCGACCAGAAACTCCATGTTTAGTTTGACACCCAGCTCATCTTCAATCTTTTTGTAGATGCGGTTATCCGCTGCCGGTGCCTGATTTGGTGTACCAATAAATGCCGAGATGTTTAATACTTCCTTACCATCGGGTGTCGTCGTTTTGGCCTCTTCTCCACTGCATCCTGCCAGTGCCAGAGTTAGTGCCAGAACAAGAGAAACGGAACCCCAAAGTTTCTTTTTCTTCAATCCCCCCATGTATTGCGCCTCCTTGGAAGTGGTTTGCCTTACTGATTTCATTATGAGGAAATGTATGCGGTTTCAAAATAAACAGATTTAAGCATCTCCCCCCCTTAATTGCAGGAGGTCTTGAACCGGATCATACCTCCTTATATGTGCTCTACTTAGCATGCTTAAGGCGATACTCAGCCGGTTTCAGCCCTGTTCTCCGCTCGAACTGTTTCAGGAAATGCTGGTAACTCTTATAACCAACCTGCTCTGCAATCGCACATGAAGCATCGTCTGAATCTCTGAGCAGTCTCATCGCTTCCTCTATCCTAAGATCATGTACCATGTCCAGAACACCCTTGCCATATTTGCGCATAAAAGATTGGCCCAGATGCACAGGATGCATGAAGAATCGCTCGGCAAGCTCCTTAATGGTAAAGGTCTCTCTAAAATGCGCTTGCAAGTATTCAGCTACCATCGCCTGTGTTCCACCAAGCTGTTTTTGACGTAGAGATGATGCCACAGCTTGACACTTCAAGCAAAACTTTTCCATCATACTCGCTGATTTTTCGATGTTCCAGTGATACCGGTCATCGGAATGAAAGGCTGTATCCAGCAACAGATCCTTCGTTTCTCCTCCAAGCTCCTTGCATAGAGAAAAACCGCGGAATAAAATATGGGTCATGAATATGTGCACAAATTCAGGTGCAGTCTTGTTCATTACAAATTGATGGAATGCTTCTCTAATCGACAGACTTAATTGTTCTGGCGAACCGTTTTCCAGATGCTCCATAATGAGATCCACTTCACGGAGAGATTCGGGATTAAATCTTAGACGTTGTTCCTGAAGATCTTCGGCGAATAGCAAATTCCCTTGGTGCAGAAACAAAAAACGCTCCGTCTCGATAGCCATACTTCTGGAAAGAGATAAGGCTTCCGGTTGCTGCACAGGCAAACCTACGGCAAACTGAACTCCGTCTGGAACAACTTCATTTAAGTCAGACAACAACCTTTCCGCAAAATCCCGATGATCTCTTCCTTGCCATGTTTCTAACTCTGAGGACACTTCACCCCAGACAATACCGCAGGTATCCTGTTCATTTTCCACCACATAACAGCACGGTTCACGGCTTACGGTCTCATGAATCATCGAGCGAATCTGACCAGAATCAGCACGCTGAAATCTCACTTTCACATACGTCCACTTCTGAGCTCGCTCATACAAATGAGCGATATCGTGAGCCATCTGTTCTGCATCCTCAACTTCCTGTCCGGTAACCAGTGTAGCCAAAACATGCCGGGTTTCCTGTACTTTGGCCTGTTCACGAACAACTTCGCGCTCTTGCTTCTCCTTCAACTCCTGCGCCAGTCGCTCCAGCATATCGTCCGCTTCCATCGTATCCACAGGTTTGGTTAAGTAATTGCTGACGCCAAGACGAATAGCCTGCCTCGCGTAATTAAAATCGCTGTAGCCACTTGTAATGACAAACATTGTGGAATCGTGCCCCAGACGGCGTGCCTCTTCAATCAATTCCAGTCCGTTCATCGCTGGCATATGAATATCCGTGACAACCAGATCAGGTTTACTCGTACGGATCGCTTCGACTGCCTCTTCTCCATTCGTGCACACACCGTTAATTTCAAAACCGAATTTTCGCCAATCAATTAACAACTGCAGGCCTTCAATCGCAAACGGCTCATCATCCACCAATAGTACTTTATACATCTTGCTGTCCCCCTTTGTTCATCAGTCACAGTCTATCTGTCGGAATATGAAATCCGGCTTCCGTACCGCTGCCCTTCTCACTGCGAATCGTGAACGTTGCATCCCCTTCATAAAATAATTCCAGGCGGCGATAGACATTACGAATGCCCACATGTGAACCGTCCTTCGCCTGATCCGAGCGTACGTCCTGTATTAATTGCCGCAGTTTATCCTGCTCCATCCCGATCCCGTTATCGATAACACGAATAACCAGTCCGGATTCACCTAGCTTTGCGGTAATATGAATTAATCGCCCATTTTTGCGTGCTTGCAATCCATGTTTGCACGCATTCTCCACCAGCGGCTGAATACTCATACGCGGAATACGTTTGCCCGCAGCCTTTGGATCAATATCCAGAGTATAATCAAACAACTCTCCGAATCTGAACTTCTCAATTTGAAGATAAAGTGTTGTGAATTGTAACTCCTCTTCGAGTGGGATCAAGTTGTCTGATCTGCTGAGCAACTGTCTCATGAGTAAAGATAAGCTTTTAATAATCTCAGATACTTCGGTATAGCCGTTTTTAGTGCTTACGACGAGTAATGCGTTCAGTGTATTAAACAGAAAATGTGGATTCATCTGGCTCTGGAGCATAGATAACTCCGTTCGGACTTGATCCAGTTCCAGATCCTTGTGCCTGATCTCCAGTTTGTACACGTCGTTAATCAGGGAATGGATTTTGCTGATCATCATATTAAACGTGCGAATTAACCCGCCAATCTCGTCCCGACCTTCCTGGATCTCGATCAGGTCAAAACGTTCATTCCGCACTTTCTCCATATGCCGTGACAATTTACGGATACGGTAGTGGTACGAACGCAAAATAAAGTAAATGAGCACCGAGGGTACGATGACACTGATAATCGCCAGCCACAAAATGGAATTACGCGCTTCGTCCAACAACTGATCCACATGCCGCGTATCCGCAACACCGATCAGCTTCCAGCCGTCCAGATAAGCCAGATTACCAAGTGACTTCTCCATGATATATTCGGACTTCGCATCGGAAGACCATCCCTCTGCCGGGAAGCGTGCACTGGAAACGACCGGACGGCTATTTCCGTCCACAAGTCTGAGCTGCAGGCTGTTTGTCTCCCGATTAAGGATGCTGTAAATGCGATTCACTTCGAGATCAATTTTGGAATACTTCGCGTAGGTAGCATATGAAGTAAATGTCTTCATTTTCCCAATAACACTAATTCGCTTCCCGCGGCTAAATCCAGACTGTTCTTCGTAATCAATAACTAAAATATCGCCGTTTGCTTGATTTAACTGCTCCATGCCCGGCAACGATGTCGTTTTGTCCTTCATGACAATGTAGTGACTACCGGTCTGAATGGTATCGTTATCCGTATAAATTCGGACTTCCAAAATATTGGCCGACATATACCGTGTCAATTTGTCACGCAGGAAAACATGATATTCGTTGTAATAATCCACAGGTGACGCGTAGGTACGATCCAGAGCTTCATATAAGGAATCATCGGCGGCAATCATACGGCTTAGCGCCACGCTCTCATCAATCATACCAACCAATTCTCCTGCGGCTCTATCAATCGATTTGCGCAGATTTTCCTGTTCCCGTACTTTGATATCTGCAGATGTTCGTTGATAGAAAAACAGATTAATCGCAATAATCGGTAGCAGAATACTGACCACATAGATCAGCAGAAATTTATATCGAAGGGGGATGTCGTTTACCGTATGAAAAGTCCTCTTCTTCTTATGCACATAATCACCCTTGGTTGTTGTTTTTATATAGAGATGGAAGTTCACCTGTAAGCGCTTTAAATTTTTCCGTAAAATACTCCGCATCATGATAGCCCAATTCAAATGCAATATCTGAGATTTTCATATTGGTTCGGCGGAGCATCCTGCGTGCCTCTTCAATACGAAGACGATGAACATATTCACTGAAGCTGACTCCCATCTCACGCTTGAACTGCTGACCTAGATAAGCCGAGTTGACATGAATGTGATTAGCGAGCTGCTGCAGTTTGATTTTGGTACGATAATGCTCCTTCAGATACTGGACAGCCTCTGCCACCAGACCACTGGAACCCGGATCAGCCTGAGCCATTGAAGCAAACGTTTCCGTAATCCGAATAAACAATTTCTTCAAGTCCCCCATGAACCAACTCTCTGTATGATGCCAGGTTCGCACTTGGAGAAGAGTCTGATCTGCTCCGATCATGCTATATCTGCGTAGTAGTTCTCCATGGATGTATCTGACTGCGCTTTGAGCCCAGATCATCGCGGCCCGAGATTCTTGTATCTCCTGTAGCATATCATCAACAATGCGAGCAACGCCTGTTACATCTCCTGCCTCGATTAACGCGATAAACTGCCGTGCCCGCGATGCCATTTTCTCCAGATCCGCCTCATCCAGCATGCCGTCGTCATCCGTAGTTGAGTCCAGCATCTCCATGGCGTGATATTGCTCTTCCGCAAGCTTGATCTCTATTTCCTGCCGTTGGGTATCCAGCGGTACGATCAGGTTCCGTAATAACTCGTGAATTTCTTCTGGCACCAAAGGTTTGAGCACATATTCATTCACCCGATATCGTATCGCCTGCTGTGCATAACCAAACTCGGAATACCCTGTTACGATCACGATCTGGGAATCATATTTTAACTCTTCACGCATGGTTCGGATCAACCCCAGTCCATCAAGCACAGGCATCTGGATATCGGTTACCACCAAATCCGGATTTACATGATTGATCAGTTCCAGCGCTTCTTCTCCATCGGTCGCAGTTCCACACAACTCATATCCGCAGCCTTGCCAATCGATCATCGTTTTCCAGCCTTCCAGCATAAACGGCTCATCATCTGCTACAATGACCTTGTACATTGGATTCACCTGCCATTTCCCCTTTTTTTCTCCAGTATGGCATCGTACCGTCCATGTGACAATGCTATTATTCGAATAAATCTGCTCTATATATAAGATACTTCAAAAAAGCCTTACAGGCTTAACCCTTTTTATGGGGTCCGCATGTAAGGCTGTAATTCCAAAACACTCAGCTGCGCGCTGTATGCTTAGCTTAAACGTATATCTAAATTGAGCCTGAAATTTTGCCTTAGCTTTCTTCTTACTTTCGTCCGAGAATGCGCCAAAATGAATCCTTCGGTTGCTGCTTGGTATCGAACACAAATGGCCAGTTTTTGCGGCCACGTACCGGGAAATGATCCAACCACGTATAATGATCAGCCGCACCCCAGAATGTTACAGAAGTAATATTGGATTGATACTCCCGGAACAGCTTGAAAATCTCCTCATACCGTTTCTCCTGAAGCTCCATCATCTCAGACGTTGGCTCTGTCAGATCAGTGCGCGTATCATCATGTTGAAACACAGATATATCCAATTCAGTGACGTGAAGCTGCACATCCAGTGAAGCATAACGTTCAATGGCTTCACGGATCTCTTCTATGGACGGTCCATGAATATTCCAGTGACCCTGCATTCCAATACCATGAACCGGAACCCCTTGATCCAGCAGTGATTTTACTAGATTGTATATTTTCTCCCGTTTGACCGGATTAGTCTCGTTGTAATCGTTGTAAAACAGCAATGCATCAGGATCAGCTTCATGAGCCATATGGAATGCCTGTGCCAGGTAATCTTCTCCCAGCAATCGCAACCATTTTGTATCTCGCATGATCACGTCAGTCTTGTCTTCGATCGCCTCGTTTACCACATCCCATGCGTAGATCTGTCCTTTGTAACGGCCAACAACGGTATCGATATGCTGCTTCAAGCGGGACAACATCAGTTCCCTCGAAGCCGGTCCGCCGGAAGCATCCTCAAACACCCATGCCGGCGTCTGGTTGTGCCATACCAACGTGTGACCACGTACACCTATCGCACGGCCCACTGCAAAATCAACGATCTCATCTGCTGCATCAAACGTATATTCATGTTCTCGCGGATGAACTTCTTCAAACTTCATCTGATTCTCCGCAGTAACACTATTGTAGTGCTTCGCAATAAATTCCCCTTCGGATTGTAGCATTCTCGTATGTACTGCTGCACCTATCTTGAACGCATTGGCATAAGCAGCATGTAGGGACGGAATTTCGGTAGACATCCTGGTTCCTCCTCGCAGATTTATTTCTTCATCATAACGGATAATGAATGCGCTTTCCCTGAACAAAATAAACCTTCTCCCCCCTGAAATTCTACCAATTTCAGCACAAAAAGAAGAAATGCAGGCAATATACGTTATAACTTGTCTATCTGTAGCAAAGTCACTTGCTTCACTGTACATGCCGGGCTGACTTGTTCTTCAGAGAGTACATTAAGCTTGATCAGGCTTTTCAGCTTATGGCTGTCCACCTTGGACAGCAGCCTCCAGATCTCTGGGTCAGGCAACGATGCGTACAGCTTCTGATCGTCATATTCCTTGCGGTGCTGGAGCACCGTTTTCACCTTATATCCGCCTACTTCGGTCTCATATACGCCTTGCTGCGCACAGTATGCCACAATCTCATCTCTCAATACAGATAACTGTTGTTCGATCTCTTTCTGCTGCTGTTTCAGTTCAAAGTAAGTCTGTACCTTCTGTTCCATTACTCATCACGCTCCTCTACTACCATAGGTATGCAGAAAATGCGAGTTTAGGACAGGCTTGTAGGCCACCTTAAAAAGATATTTCGAATACCAAATCGTATTTTTGGAACTTAAAGGAAATGCCCTATAGAGGGGATGTTTCATTTACAACAAGTCTGCTTGGAGGTAAGGGTTATGAGTAGCTATATCTGAGATGCGCCGCATGACTTCTGCATTTCTCGGAACATCGCCTTCGCGCGAGAGTAACACCCAGCGTAACCAGGCCAATGCTTCAAAACCCTCCTCCTCATCCAGCGTACCGCCGGCAACCGCTCGTAATTCGGCCTGATAAAACATTCCCAACTCTCTTCCGTTATAGATGGTGATTAGAAAAACAGACCATGCCGCATCATATCTCGGGTCTCCGTACTGTCCGTTGGTCCAGTCTATAACGGTGTATTTTCCATCCATCTCTACGATATTTCCTAGGTTGTAGTCACCATGAATGAAGTGATCCTGTCTGACCTTTATACGTTTCATCAAGTCATGAACAATGTGATGGATATCTCGGTGCTTAGCCAGCTGAGGAAAAAAATATTCGACGAATTTGTAATGAGGAATGTAATCTTGTTTTGCTTCTTTCCTTTGTGGCTCTTTAACACGGACTGGATGCTGGTGAATATCATTCAAAATCTGAGCAAGCCGTCTTAATATCCCTTGATCTAGCCGGGTAACCGGCACACCATCGTAACTTGTGAGCAGCACTTGATTCTGATGTTCATCTGTTCCCCAGCCATATGGCTTGGAAACCTGAATCCCGCTTTGTGTGAGACTATGCAACAACTGATATTGTTTTCTAATATCCGGGCGTGAGTCCTTATTCCAGATTTTCAGTACATACAGCTGATCATGAAGTTCAACACGCATAACATCCGCTTCCAATCCAGGCTTAAGCGGGATCATCCGATGCTCCTGACCTATTTCCTGCCGAATCGCTTCATCCAGTTGAACCCAGCGAATACTGCTAAGTTGTATCACTTGTACTCACCTCACGGCCCTTTACCATGGTTAGGTTCAATCAATCCTTTGCCTATAACATTAGCAGATACGGGCTCTCGGCCAAGTTCTCTTGCCCATACAGATAACTGCCCTATATGATGAATTTCATGTGCAATTACATGACGCATAACTTCGCCCCAAGCATCGATATGCACGTGTCCGTCGGTTCGGCGGTCGATGTAAGTTCTCTTTTCCATGCTCGGCTCCCACAATAAAACAAATGCTTCTACATCTTGATGTAGCTTGCGGTCCAGCTCACGAACAGTTTCGAGCGTCTGGTAGTTTGCAAAATCCTCCGCAGTATCCGGTTTTCCTTGTAGCAGTTGAAGCCAGCTCCACTCGACATCAATGATATGAAAAAAAGTCTTCAGGATACTTCCCACACCACCTGTACGCGGTCGAAGCAATTCTTCTGGCGGCAGGTCTGCACACCACACATACCACTGTTCACGGACGATCCAGTTGTATCGAAAAAAGGTTTCCATACCTTAGCCTCCTATGTTGCTGTACTTAGGTCATTATAGCTTCTTGATCAATTCAATAGATTATTATTCACTCCACTGATTTCTTAGTTAATCTTTTTTTGATATAGACAATCACATGTATTCCAGCATAAATAAATAGAACATTCACGAAATATACCAGTAAATTAATATGCATATTGGATATAAACCAGATTGATCCGTTTGAATTCGAGACATGATAATCCGTCAAAAAACGAAGCGGGAATCCATACTCGGTTCTTAAAGGTTCGTTATCATTATTCAGCGTTCCCGGAATAAAAAAGACAGCCAATACAGCAAGCCAGGCCGAAAGATTGAATATTTTTTTGTGTATCTTCATTACGTCTCCTCCTGTTCCTCCTTAGCCAGATCTCCTCCGTAATAGGTTCCCTCCAGCTTTTGATCCAGGTAACTCTCCAACGCCTGATGGTGCAGTGCGTACCTCGAAATTTTGCTAAAACGGCCAATCTTCGTAACATAAATCTGTTTGCCGTTGTATTGTATCATGACCTGATTGTTATGCTTCAATCTCAGAGCGATGCCCATATGAATGCTGCCCTCAATGCGATCTACAGCCGTCTTCGCTGAGGCTGGAGCTTCATTCAACCAATCAACAACTCTGCTTGTTTCTGCTTCATTTAAAACAGCCTCATCAAAACGGATCTGTACTCCGCTGCCACCCTTGGTATATATCGCTTTGCTCGTATCTGCATGGACAATCTCCGCGCTAGATAAAGGGGTTTCAATATCCACAAACCGGTTGTTCATAAAAAAGAAGTACAGGGCTAGCGCTGCTACCACAGTGCCCATAACCAACCAAAATCGTTTGATATTTCGTGTGTTATTCATTCTTCATCACCTCGTAATGTGTGCCATGTCCACCACATGAGCAAACATGCTCAACACCGAATTATGATTTTCAATAATCTTCTGTTCCACGTTTCCACGGGCTCCCACTATTCTTATAATAAAAACAACCTGAATTGAACTTTAGTTACAACCTATTTTATCATTTATTCATTTGCGCCCTCCCTTCATCGATCAGATGTATGAGTGTGGAACCATTTCCGCAACTGATTTATATGCGCCTGATGATAACGATTGTGGTCAGCCATGTGCCAAAGTCCCCAGCGAACAGAAGCTTGCTTTTCATTCGTATGCCCGAAAGTAACTACGATATCCATATCCGCATCCGTAAGAATTGTGCATGTTTCCTGTAGCATGTTCATGATCAACTGATGTTGAGAAATAAGTGTGTCTCTGGATATCCCCGCTATGAAAGGAAGTTTGTTATTTTCATCAATCATGGGACCGTATTGCTCCAACATATCGTAAGGTAACGTTTTTCCTTTGATGCGATACACCCAGTTCAGGTCAACGAACGTGATATGTCTCAGTAACTGAGCTGTACTGTTATATAGGTTGCCAGGTCCTCTGTAATCGACCTCATCCTGTGACATGGAATCCGTGATGGATTTCAGACGATCACTGTTCTCTTTAACCGCGGCGAAAAGCATCCCCGTGACAGAAGGCATATTTCCCTCCCCTTTTAAATCATGAATCATACCCTCACCTCTTCATTAAGCTATCGTTACTGTCTCTCTTTCAATAAAGACTTAATTTCCTTTAACTCTTCCAAAATCTCTTTCGTATACTGAGTATTTTTGGATGTATCAATGGCTGTTTTGATGACATATTGACCTAGAATTAAAAGTACAAGTAAACAAATAATCACAAAAAATATAATGATCTTCTCCTCTTTTTTCGGAAATAAAGAGGGCGATCTCGTTAGACCGCCCGCCCTCTACAACATTTCTTTTTCGAGTTGATTTCCATGGAACGCTTTCAAAATAAAATCCTTATCTGGAACGTTCAGGTGCTCATACGCTTGAAGATACTGCCTGTTGTCATAGGGAACCGCTGTAAATCTCAGATCCAGACGTTCCTTCTGAAAATCCACAATTCCGTATCTTGCCACCGCAAGATCATTGCATCCCAATGCTCCAGGATTCATGTAAACCCGCTGCTCTGTTCTGAAATAATGCAGTATGTGATAATGTCCAAAACAGATCAAGTCATAAGGTGTTCCTTTATATTTTACATCCCATTTCACGCCTGAGGGTTCCCGGTCAATCGTATCCAGCTTGTTATCATTCATATGATAATGAGTCAAAAGTATATGATGTCCTTCGACTTCTTTTTCGATTGATTGGGGCAGGTTCTGTATTCTCTTGATCGATTCCTGACTCAGCTGACCGCCAACCCACTCATGATGCTCCTTCATTCCTTTGTGTCCTTCTAGTGGCCCTCTGCCTTGAAGCAAATGAAGCACAGCGGCTTCGTGATTCCCTGCAATGGCTGTCATATGTTCGCGGCTATACAACATTTCGATGACTTCATTCGAATAAGGACCAATACCAATCATATCCCCTAAACAAA
This sequence comes from Paenibacillus sp. FSL R7-0272, assembly GCF_037969905.1. Classification (NCBI taxonomy): domain Bacteria; kingdom Bacillati; phylum Bacillota; class Bacilli; order Caryophanales; family Paenibacillaceae; genus Paenibacillus; species Paenibacillus sp. FSL R7-0272. The sequence continues at coordinate 4,813,207 of NZ_CP150221.1, forward strand.
ATATTTGTTCAATGTCCCCCTGTTGATCGATATCATTTAGCACAGCTTGAAGCGCAGGAATATTTCCATGAATATCGGTTAAAATGGCCGCCTTCATTCCGCTTCCTCCTCTGGTATATACATCGTCTGAATCTCCTGAACACCCTGTACAAAACCCAGATTCAGATATGCCGACTCGGCATCATTGCCTTCCATCACATACAGTCGTAAAAATGGATAGTGCCCCTTGAGCATCGTTAATGCTCTTTGTAACATTTGGGTAGCAATTCCTCTGCCTCTGTACGAGGGGATTACGCCTATACTGTATACCGCAGCCTGATTGTCCTGTAGACATAAGCGGCAGTTGGCGACCAGTTGACCTGATGCTTGATCGTATACCAATGTAGATGCCTGAGTCAGGATTTCATTGGTATAATTAGGATCTTCGTCAGGTGTAAAATCTTCAAGAGAGCTCTGCTTTCTGCGCGTTGCTTCTAGACTTCCACCGAAACTTTCCAGATCACACTGGGCGATTTCCTCTTCGTTTACATATTTGAAACCGCCTGATGCTTTTCCAATAATCTCTGGGCTCTTAACAGTCACCCTGCTGTCCCAATCCACCTCGAAATGATCCGTAGGACGCTGCATCCAGCGGCATCTGAATTCGGCCGGCCAGAATCCCGCTCTCGCAAACCAGTCCACTTGACCTGGTAGAATCTCAAATGTCAGAATTCGTTTACTCCGATCCGACCACTGCATTAATTTCTGTTTCAGCAGCTTGACGATCTCAAAGCCTTGCTGGAATGGCGGAATGAGAAACAAATGATACATCTTGTTAGGCTCCATTCGCACACCACCTATTTTACTTTCCCCGCGATAGATCCAGTACGCACTGCATCTTGAGGAACTGAATTCTTCTTCCCTAAAAAATCCGACGTATCCCATATCATAATAGATGGTACAAAATAATCCCCACTCCGTAACATCCGCAAGGCGAATCGAGTATTCATCCGACAGATCATATTGAAGTGTACCTGCAGACCATTCTGTTAAATGCATATGTCCTTCCTCCTAAGCCGGGTATCCGATTTCTGCAATGTCCTCTTCCAACTCATCTAACTCGATCTCCGGGTTTAATGCCTGTAACAGTTGTTCGTTTAACGGTTTCATGTCAAAAACATGCCAGATCGGCTCTAGATCAAGTTCAATCTCGTAGTAATTCTGGGCCCATGCATGGTAGTGCTCCGCACCGCCCACAAGAACTTGAAGTAGAGCATAGGCTTCATCCGCGAGCTGTTGACTCGAAATCCATTCATTATTTCCCTTTTCATTCCAGATGCAGAAGCTGGTCAAATCCATCATAAAAGCAGGCTCGTCCAGAAACGTTGTTTTGAAATCTGCCGGCACACCCTTCAATACATCACCAAGTTGATCTTTATGTAGGGAAGCATAAGCTTTGTCGTAACCTTTGATGATTAAACGGTTGCTCGAATCAAATAACGCGAAATAGTGATCTCCCTCCCCATCTCTCATCGAAGCCATCTGTTCGTTCGCATCCCACTGCGCATTGTACGAATAATACCTGTACTCCCATTCTGGCATTAGAATTGCATCCAGCATCGCTACTGCCTTGAAGATTCGCTGACATTCAGAAATGCTGGGCAATTGATGGATAAAATCAGAAGTATTGCTCATTTTCTTACCTCCCGAGTAATCGAACTACCTATCAATGAAATAATGACATATGCAAATGCCTGGATCACAAACATCAGCGTAACAAACGCCACCGGAAGACCGCTTTCTGAACTAAAATCATTCATCAAATCGATAACAACCTGCCGGGGTCTGGACACGATATCCCATGAATTCCAGCGATTAAATCTCCCGATATATACGCCCAGACCACTTAGAAGTAAAATGAATCCGACAATAACCCAGCAAACGAACCTGTGTACGAACAATTGCAGCACATGTTCTATTTGCCTTATAGAACATGTGGAGAGCATCAACCCTAAAATAGCTACACCAAACGTAAGGGCCAGACTGTACCAGAAATCCATCTCGAACCAAAAAGCACTCTCAGGCTGAGCAATAAAATACCGGAATGCATGCAACATTTCTGTAAACAGATAGGCCGCATTAGGCAAAAAGAACAGCCAGATCATTCCGAGCAAACCTGTCAACAACATACCCATCCATCCGGGTCTCACAGCCTTACGTCGAAAGATAAGAGCAATCATCGTTGAAATGAGAAACGGAACCCATGCCAGAAACATATCCCAGTCTAGGAAGGCATACATATTCGATCCTGACTTTGCACGCAGATACACCGCAATGCCAAGACAGCATAACGTCATAAGCAGCAATGTGAACGCTAAGGCAATAAATCTATTGTTCAAAATTCGATCATGTTTATCTATCATCTTGTTGGATTAGTCCTTCTTCTGGAAATAAATTTATAGATATTTTTTAAAGGCTTTGCTGGACTCGCCATCGTATCCTAGCTTTTGATAAAATTGATGGGCCCCTTGCCTAGAAGCCCCGCTAGCGAGGAGGATCTTGGATGCATTCATCTGCAAACATACCTGTTCCACATGTTCCATTAATTCTGTTCCGTATCCGTTGCCCTGCATCTCGCTAGACATAACGACCCTTTCAACCAAACCAAACGGCCGATTTCCTGCCAGAGCGTCTAGGCAGATATGTAAATGTGCCGTACCTACCACCTGCTCCCGGACTTCGTACACAAAAAGGAAGCTGTGTTCGTGAAGCCGGATCTCTTCAATTCGTTCAGCCAGCACCTCAGTATGCGCGTGGTTAGGCAACAGCTCCCTGTACAATTTGTCAATAGTTGCTGCATCCCTGGCTTCGGCTTCTCTGATCATTTTTTGCCACCTCTACTCTCTAACTTGATAACCTAAAATAATATCGCCGTTATCCTCCAACTCACCTGTTTCCTGGAACCCACTACGCTTGTATAGTGCATTAGCCGCAACATTATGCGGAATATGAGATACCCTGATTTGCCGACAATCCCTTCGCTCCTGCAACATGTGAATAACTTCTTGGATGGCACGTTTCCCATAACCCTGCCCCTGATGTTTCCCATCAATCATAAAACGAAGAATCCAATAATGCCCATCTGTATAGATCTCGTTATCAAATAAAATAAACCCGACCATCTCATTCCCTGCATAGATCCCGTAAGGTCTTGAAGTTACTTCCTTGGTCGCATGGATTAAGGAATCCGCATTGCTCGCTACCAGTGTGAGCTGATCTTCCCTCGGTTGCAGAAGGATACACTCACTTTCATTTTCCTGTGTAATCGGTTGCAAAGTGACTTGTTTCTCTATCATGTTATCACGCATATCTCATTCTCCTTCAACTATGACTCCTTCAATTTTCTTCATCAGTATAATTTCTAATGGCTGTGTATCTAACAGTAAAGCTCCTGCATCCACATATCCAATTCCACGATAGAAATGTTGAGCACTCTCATCAGACTGCGTAGAAGTCATAACCGTATCAAAGCCCTTCTTTTTCATTTCATTTTCCCAATACTGTACGACACGTTGTCCTGATCCACGGCCACGAAACGGCTCATCGATCCAAATCATGTTCATAAAAGGCGTGTTGTCCCAAAAGTATCCATATCTCATCCAGCCAATCCTTGCCTCGTCTTCCCAGAGGATATATATTTCCTTCTCTTTTATTTTCGTCTCAACAAGTGTGGGATGGATATGCCGATCTTTTTCAACGATATATGCATGGTCTGCCTTTGAAGCATATGTAATGTTCATAGGATTAACTCCTTCAATAGTAAAATCATAATCTATCATAACCCAGAATGTGGGTTATGCGTATAATTTCTTCCTCTATATGGGCTATATATGTTGAGCTAAAATAGTTCCACACGACTCATGCCTATTCATGCAAAAAAAGCTACGGCATCCGTAGCTTAATCTTTAACCTTCATTCTGTTTTATTACATCTTAAAGCGATGCCTGTTACGCTAGCGATCCGCTTACCAATTGTCCCTGATACCACACAGTCAGCCTTCCAGATCGCCTTGCCACCGCTTCGGCTGCACAACTCGCCTGCACCAGAACAAAGCTTGCTACATCGCCTGCCTTTGGCCATACGCTCTCCCCTGCTGCATTCAGCGAAGTCACTCCGCCCGTAATCGTAGCTATTGACTGGGACAACGATAACTCGTCGCTATATCCATACAGCTCGGCGAAGCGTCCAGCCTTTTCAAGCATATCTCCACTACCAAAAGGAGACCAGTGATCCGTCAGACTGTCTGTCGCCAGTTTCACGTTTACACCCACACGTTGCAACATCGGAAGTGGCATCATCGTTCTGCCCATCGGCACGGTTGAAGCCACACTCATTCCCAGCGATGCCATGCGGCTCGCCATCTCCTCGGCTTCCTGTTTCTCCGCTCCTGCAAACCAGAACGCGTGGCTAACCGTCACCTGACCCTGAAGCCCTGCTTCTTCAGTCAACCTTACAAGTTCCAGTAACGTTTGCTTGCCAGCTTCGCCACCATCATGCAGATGCATATCGATCCCTGCCTGATGTTTGACTGCCAGTTCCACCATGGTATGCAGCGATTTTTCGATGTTCTCATCTACAGTATACGGATCAAGTCCGCCTACATGTGTTGCACCCTCTGTCATGGCTTGTCCCATGAGTTCGACCGAGCTGGATCGTAACAGCCCATGCTGAGGGAACGCGACAATCTCTGAAGATATTTTACCCGTGTAACTCTCCAGGGCTTGCTTGGTTGCTTCCAAACGTTTTAATCCACTGACTGGCTCAATATTGCAGTGCGCGCGAACGTGTGTAGAACCGTAACCCTGTATTCGTGCAAGGATGCTTTCCGCCTGCCGTTTTGCATCGGGTAACAATTTGGGGAGTAATACCTTCTCCTCTTCAATACGATCAAAGATGCTGGAGCTGCGTCTGACCGCTTTCCATGGCCCGTCATAATAGGTTTTGTCCAGATGAATATGTGCTTCTTCAAACGAAGGCAACAATAACAAACCTTTGCCATCCACTCGCGGCAATTCTTCTGTCAATTGCGCCTTTGCGTCCACAATGGCAGCAATAACTCCGTTCTCAATCCGCAGATGAGCAAGACCCGTTTGTGTGCCCGTCACCTCTGCGCCTTCACGAATATATCCTTGTTCCAATCTTACATTGGTCAGCCAGAATGCCTGTTGCTGTTGCATTGTCTTTCCCTCATTTCTCTCTTCTCTTTTCTCTTTAATTAAAAATTAAACCGTGCATGTCCGCCATCTGTCACGCCCTCAATTTGTTCAATATCGAGTAATCTGCGCTTCATCTCGAGACCACCACGAAAACCCGTCAGCTTGCGATTGGCACCAATAATCCGGTGGCATGGCAGTAACACTGGAATGGGGTTCGCCCCGTTCGCCGCACCTACAGCCCGCACAGCCGAAGGTCGTCCGATCACGTCAGCGATATCGCCATAGGTACGTGTCTCACCGTATGGCACACGCCCGAGCGCTTTCCATACCTGTTGCTGAAATTCGGTACCGATCAGGTCCAGCGGGATGTCCTCTGTGTAAGCTGTCTTTTCCCCTGCAAAATAGGACTCCAGCCAGTCCATCATGCCCGTCTGTCTTAATGCCTGCTCATTCTCTTCAAGTTTAACACCCGGGGCAATTTTACTAATCCAGCCGTGCCAGTCTTCCAGCGTTTCGTTCGGCATAACGATCCGGCACAGTCCCTTTTCGGTCGCAAGCAGACTCCAGGGACGACCGTCCAGCAACATCGTGGCATACATCATCTTTTGTCTCATTTCATATTCGACCTTTCTTTATATATATCTGAGTCAGGAGCTTGTCTGTTTTGGGGCACTTGTCTGTTTGTTCACCTTGCGTTTCATGCTGCGGATCACTTGTTTGTCCTCCGATGTCACGCGGTACGATTCCGTAATCTTCTGGAGTGCTTTGTTGTACGTAAAATCGTCAAGCGTATTGTTTTGCAAATACGGCTTGGTCACCTCAGGTTGCTTCACATACGCGATCGAGATCGCCCAGGCCACCGCCATTTTCACATAATAGGCCTCATGTTTAATCTGATCAAGTAACGGCAACACCTGATGAATATAAGGCGGCTCCAGATAAAAGTTCAACAGCATGACCACGCCAAACCGGATTTCATATTCCTGATCCGACTTGATATAAGGCTGAATGAAGTTCCACATCGCATCCATATGCACTTTCGTATATTTCAGTCCGGCACAGAAGCTGTCACATACCGACCAGTTATCCATTTTGGGTACAAAAGCCGCAATACGTTTTAACAATTCGTCCAGATCTGCTTGAACGTGACCAATGACCATTGCTTGCAGCATCACTTCTTCAAAATAGTCATCCTGCGCCGTATCCAGGTACGTACGCCAGTCTGCAACGGCAATCTGTTTGGCTATTTTGCGGATCGTCGGCAAGCGCACACCCATCACGTTTGAAATATTCGGTATAAGGGAAGCGGCGAATTTCTGGTATTCCGGCTCAGCCAGGCTGAGCAGTTGTGTTCGAATATCGGTTTCCAAGGGCACTGGACCTCCTCGTTGATTACTGTAAAACAAGTATATCCTGAGTGCTTTCTTTTGTAAGCCCATCTCGAATGTTTGAGCAAGATTTCAATATTGTTTAACAACGAATGCATTCCGTTTAAAAATATGAAGCGCACCATTCAGGAAAGGAGTGTCATTATGAACGGTTCTCAAACCAATAAAGAGCTCTCCGTTGAGGAGATCACCCAGCAACTGACACAGTATGTACAATCCCAGAATCTGCCGGAATTCTATAAACTGGTGAAGGAACTGCGTCCCTATGATCTTTCACTCATCTATAAAAAATTCCCTGAAGACGAAAAGAATCGTTTTCTTCTTCTATTTAAACCGGATACACTTGCCGATCTGGCCGAAAACCTAAAGCTGCACGAGCAGGCTGAACTGTTTGAACGACTCGGACCAGAGCGTACGCTGGAAGTCATGCAGCAGATGGACAAAAGTGACCTCATTCGCTTCATGCACGACCTGCCCGCAAAACGCAGGGAAGAATTGTTATCCAGCATGAATCTGGATCACTCAGCCATCATTCGCTCTGTACTCAGCTATCCACCAGAAACTGCCGGGCGGATCATGACCGACCGCTATCGTACATTGTCCACCCACGACACAGCAAAGGAAGCACTGAAGCAATCACAAGGTACGCTGCACCTCTCCCCGTCCAGTTACCTTTATGTCATTGACGATGAGGGTAAGCTAGCTGGTGTCGTTAGTTACCGCTCGCTTGCTCTGGCCGATGACAAAACCAAGGTTGAACAACTGATGACCAGACGTGTCATTCATGCCACCGTAGATATGGATCAGGAAGAGGCTGCCCAGTTGCTCCAGCGTTACGAATTCATCGCCGTTCCGGTCGTCGATGAGAATAATAGGCTGTGCGGGATCATCCAGATGGATGACGTCATTGACATCATTATGGATGAGGCCAGCGAAGACCTCGCCAAAATGGGCGGTGGTGGTAAAGATATTGATTTTGATACCAAACCGCTCGTTGCGGTCAAACGCAGGTTGCCTTGGCTTATTTTGCTGTTATTGATCGGCTTGATCTCGGGAAGCATTGTGGATTTTTTTGAAGATACACTGAATCAGGTTGTGGCTCTTGCGTTTTTCATGCCTATGATTGCGGGTATGACGGGAAATACAGGGACGCAATCCCTTGCTGTCGTCGTACGCGGACTTATTGGACGCAAGCTGGACAAGTCAACGGTACTCGCTCTGATTGGACGAGAGATTAAAGTCGGTACGATGATCGGTCTTGTCTGTGGTCTGCTGATTACGGTCATTGCTTATTTCTGGCAAGGAGACTGGTTGCTCGGGATGATTATCGGTGTATCCCTGTTTCTCACGCTAATCATCGGTACACTGACAGGCACATGCATCCCGCTCCTGCTCAGCCGTTTCAAGGTTGATCCCGCAGTGGCATCCGGCCCGTTAATTACAACGCTAAATGATATCTTGTCCCTGTTTATCTACTTTGGGATTGCTACACGTTTTATAGGCGCACTGATGTAGCTTCTTGTGCAGTATAACGGACGGCATATGGTGGACGACTTATGGTTCTTATGCACCAAAAGGACCCTGATCATTAGATCAGGGTCCTTTCTTTAGCTCTCACTACTCTTAAGCAGCTCGTTTATTTTTGTTATAGATATCAAATGCCACTGCCAGCAGCAACACCAATCCTTTGATTCCTTGCTGCCAGTCAATACCCAGGCCGATCAGGGACATCCCGTTGTTCAGCACACCCATAACCAGACCACCGATGATCGCACCGAATACGGTGCCGATTCCGCCCGAAGCTGACGCTCCGCCGATGAAGCAGGCTGCAATGGCATCCAGCTCAAAGTTCGTACCCGCTCTTGGCGTAGCCGCATTCAGACGTGCGGCGAAGATCAGACCCGATACAGCCGCAAGTGTACCCATGTTCACGAATACCCAGAACGTCACTTTTTTCGTTTTGACCCCGGATAGCCCTGCCGCCTTCTCATTGCCGCCGAGTGCGTACACATGACGTCCCATCACGGTACGATTCATGACAAAGGAATACACCACGATCAGAACAAACAGAAGCACCAGAATGTTCGGAATACCCGCATAACTTGCCAGTACAAAGGTGAAGAGGTTCGTTACCGCTGCCACTACAATCAGCTTAAGCAGGAACAGCCCTTGCGATACCACCTCAAAGCCATACTTGCGCTGGGAAGCACGTTCCCGCAGTTCATTCACAATGTACCAGATCGTGAGCGCAATCCCCACAATGATAGATACCAGACCCAGACCAGAGAATTGAACATCCGGCAGGAAACCGGAGCTGATTTTCTGGAATCCAGCAGGGAAAGGAGATATCGACTGCCCTTCCAGTACAATCATCGTCAGACCACGGAAGAGCAACATGCCGGCAAGCGTAACAATGAAGGCGGGAATCCGCACATACGCAATCCAGAAGCCCTGCCATGCACCAATGAGTGCACCGACCAGCAGGGAAGCAATGACTGCGAGCCAAGCTGGCAACTGCCAATCCACCATCATAATGGCGGCTACAGCACCGACAAAGGCCGCAATGGAACCGACGGACAAGTCGATATGCCCTGTGATAATGACCAGCACCATACCAATGGCCAGGACTAGAATGTAGCTATTTTGCAAAATCAGGTTCGTAATATTAATTGGTTTGAGCAACAGCCCACTAGTTAACACCTCAAATAGAAGCATAATGACAACAAGGGCAATGATCATGCCATATTGACGTATATTATTTTTGAACAGTTTAGTTACCGTTTCCATGCTTACCGCCTCCAGACTTGGTCATATATCTCATCAGTGTTTCCTGCGATGCCTGCTCCCTGCTGACTTCACCCGTAATTTGTCCGGCATTCATCACATAGATCCGGTCACACAGACCCAGCACTTCCGGCAGCTCCGATGAAATCACCAGCACACCCTTACCTTCGGCAGCAAGCCGGTGGATAATCGTATAAATTTCAAACTTGGCACCTACGTCGATCCCGCGTGTCGGCTCATCCAGAATGAGAATATCCGGCCCGGCAAAAATCCATTTGCTCAGTACCACCTTCTGCTGGTTACCTCCGCTCAGATTCCCGGTTTTCTGCAGGATGTTTGGTGCCTTGATGTTCATGCTTTTCTTCATCTCTTCCGCAACCAGCACTTCCTCCTGCTCGTTCACAACGGCGTTACGGGTCAGTTTACCAAGTCCGGTGAGGGAAATATTGCGTTTGATATCATCCATCAAAATAAGGCCATATTCCTTGCGATCCTCCGTCACATAAGCAAAACCATTCTGAATCGCCTCGGTCACACTGTTATTCTGAATCGGCTTGCCATCCTTGATCAGCTGCCCCGAGATGTTACGGCCATATGATTTGCCGAAAATACTCATTGCAAGCTCTGTACGTCCTGCGCCCATCAGTCCCGCGATCCCTACGATCTCGCCACGTCTGATGTTCATGTTGATCTGATCCAGCACCTTGCGCTCGGCCTGATGCTCGTGGTACACCGTCCAGTCTTTCACTTCCAGCACCACGTCACCAATCGTGGCATGACGTTCAGGGTAGCGGCTCGTCAGGTCCCGTCCAACCATGCCGCTGATGATGCGATCCTCGGTGACGTTATCCTTTTTCATATCGAGCGTTTCAATCGTCTTGCCATCCCTCAGGATCGTCACCGCATCCGAGACCTTGGACACCTCGTTCAGCTTGTGAGAGATGAGGATACACGCGATGCCCTGCTTTTTGAATTCCAGCATCAGTTGCAGCAGATTTTCACTGTCATCTTCATTCAACGCTGCGGTAGGCTCATCCAGAATAAGCAGACGTACTTTTTTGGAGAGCGCTTTCGCAATTTCAACCAGTTGTTGCTTACCTACCCCGATGCTGGATACCAGCGTGTTCGGGTTTTCATTCAGACCTACTTTGCCAAGTAGTTCACGTGTCCCGATAAAGGTTTCCTTCCAATTCACGATGCCTCTGCTTGCACGCTCATTGCCCAGATATATATTTTCCGCAATGGAGAGATACGGGATCAGCGCGAGCTCCTGATGAATAATGACAATGCCCAGATCCTCGCTCTGTTTGATATCTTTGAACTCACACGTCTTACCGCGGAACAAAATGTCCCCTTCATAGCTTCCATGCGGGTATACTCCGCTAAGCACCTTCATCAGCGTAGACTTGCCTGCGCCATTCTCGCCGCAGATGGAATGAATCTCGCCTTCCCGAATTTTCAGGTTGACGTTCTCTAGCGCTTTGACGCCCGGAAACGTTTTGGTAATGTTCTTCATTTCAAGAATAATGTCCGTCATGGCATGTGCTCCTTTCCTTGGATGATGCGTTATGGCACACCGATCTTTTGCATCGCATTTATGAGCGCCCTACCTATTTCATCACACTTTACGGTAGGCCTATTTCTTCTTTGGTGTAATACTTGCTGCCTACAATATCTTTTTCCACATTGGTACGATCTACAGAGATCGGGTCGAGCAGATACGCAGGAACAACCATTAATCCGTTGTTATATGACTTTGTGTCATTCACCTCTGCTTGTTTTCCTTGCAAAATGCTGTTAGCCATCTCCACCGTTTTCTCGGCGAGCTTACGTGTATCCTTGAAGACCGTTTGGGTCTGCTCTCCGGCCACAATGGACTTGATCGATGCAAGTTCCGCATCCTGCCCTGTAATAACGGGAAGCGGTTTGTTCGGCTTGCCGTAGCCAATGCCTTTCAGAGATGAGATAATCCCGATACTGATTCCGTCATACGGAGATAATACCGCATCCAGATTATCGCCTGAATAGTAAGCACTCAGCAGGTTATCCATCCTTGATTGGGCCAAAGCCCCATCCCAGCGCAGTGTGGCAATTTGCGCCATCGTCATCTGTTTGCTGCGGACGACCAGTTTGCCAGAGTCGATATAGGGCTTGAGCACGGACATTGCACCGTCGAAGAAAAAGTATGCATTGTTGTCATCCGGTGATCCACCAAACAATTCAATGTTAAACGGCCCCTTGCCATCCTTAAGCCCCAGCTTCTGTTCAATATAGGAGGCTTGCAGCACCCCGACTTTAAAGTTGTCAAACGTAGCATAGTAAGTCAGATATGGCGTGTTACGAATAAGCCGGTCATACGAGATGACCTGAATGCCTTCATCATGTGCCTTCTTGATGACATCGGTTAGCGTGTTGCCATCAACAGATGCAATGACCATGACATCAACGCCTTTGGTAATCATGTTCTCAATCTGGGAGATTTGATTCTCAACCACGTCTTCGGCGTACTGAAGATCTGTTTTGTAACCTTGCTCCTGAAACAGACGAACCATATTCTCTCCGTCTCCCACCCAGCGTTCCGATGATTTGGTAGGCATGGATATGCCGACATATCCTTTCTCCTTGCTTCCCACATCACTTTCAGCCAGATTACAGGCTGAGAGCATGACGGACATTACCAGAAGCCAGATGAGTATTACTCCTTTTTTCATATGAAGTTCCCCTTTCCTCACGTCATCGCGTTCAGTTGGAATCTCAAGATAACGCTTACATCTCATAGAGTATCGTCTAACTTATTGTCCCTCTCTGTATCTCATGGTAGCATTTCGCAGCGAGCAAGGTCTTTGCAGGTTTTGAACCTTTTTTATAAAAATTTAACTTTTGATGGAAAAGGGCAAACGAAAAACCCACCACAGGTGGTTAACCTGTAACGGTGGGTTTGTTTGTAGCCTATTGATATCCATACTTCCGATGAAGCTTCGAAATCTACACAGAGCCTGCGCTGGAACTGTCTGTTCCGCCATTTTTACGATATTGGGCAGGCGAGATACCCATCGTTTTTTTGAACGCTGTGCTGAAATAATGCTGTGTATCATACCCTACCCGTTCAGCGATGGTATGGATCGGGAGCGACGTGGAGTCCAGTAGCTGTGCGGCTTTACGAATACGAGTATGAGTGACAAGAGTAACGAACGAGTCGTTCAACTCTTTTTTCAACACACGACTGAGATATACTGCCGACACCTGCAAACGGGATGCGAGTGATTCCAGCGTCAACTCCCGTTCTGCGTACTCCTCCTGAATCAGCTGCCTTGCCCTGCGAACGAGCGGAGAGAGCTTCACTTCTTCATATACCTGTTCACGGCAATGCCGATACGTACCCGGCACCTCTTCCAGCGTCCCCCTATGAGGTTCAACATGGGCATGAACAGCGATGTTCAGGCAAGCACTAATCTGCTGCTCCAGCAGGAGTGCAATCTCCTCAGGGGTCTCCTGCCACAGGCAGATCCCGATAACACTACTAGCATCACGAAAGAGCACGTGCGGATGATCTCCGAGCAGTTCTGCTATGATATTTTCCATGGCATACAGAAACAGCTGACGATCATTCTCCCTCAGTATGGTCTGACGCGCCTCGGCAGCAGGCCAACGCACCACTCCAACTTGTACAGGCGATACAGACGGCAGATGTAGAAAAGCAAGTTGCTCCATCAGACTATTACCATCTACCTGTCCTTTCATCCACTCCTGACAAAATCGCTGACGAAGGAGCGGAATATTGCGTTCAATCTGCTCTGCCGCCTGTCTGACATAGGCTGTCCGCTGATGCTCCTCATCCAGACGCTGACGTAACCGCTCCAGTGCAGCTCTCAATTGGTCTGCTTGTACAGGCTTCAGGATGTAATCCTCCACCCCGAGACGAACCGCTTCTTGGGCATAAGCGAATTCATCGTGCCCCGATATGATCAGATACCGAACCCCGGGGCACTGTTCCTGTAAAGCACGAATCAGTTCAATCCCATTCAGGAACGGCATATTCATATCGACTAGCACGACATGTACATTCAGCTCAACTGCCCGTTCAAGTGCTTCTTCACCGTCCTCAGCTTCACCGACAACCTCCATGCCAAGCATAGCCCAATCCATAGCCTCTCGGATTCCTTCTCGAATAATCGGTTCATCGTCGGCAATCAGCACACGATACAGGTTATCCATTGCATTGGCATTGACGGGTGTCACTGTATAATCCACAGCCTTCTCCACTCCTTCTCTTGTCGATCTTGGTTATCTTGGGGCTCAACCCGGGGAGGTATTGTTACAGGCATATCCCGCATCAGTGGATGAATAATCGTAACGCGGGTTCCCTCACCCTGCCTGCTGTCCAGCCAAATCCCATAGTCACTGCCAAATGATAATCTTAATCGTGCCTGTACATTCAGCATCCCGTAACTTTTACCCGTCCACTCCGGCGAGGTTGATTCCAGACTCTCCATGGGCATATCCAGCAGCTGCAGCATCTCCGCCAGTCGTTCTTCGCTCATTCCGGCTCCGTCGTCCTTAATTGTCAGATGTAGCCGCCCCTGCTCCACATTCCCTTCTATGACAATGTGGCCTGGGCCTCGTCTGCCCTTGATCCCATGGTATATCGCATTTTCTACCAAAGGCTGGAGTAACAGCTTAAGTACATACAAGTTCTGCAATTCTTCCGGGACATGGATGGTGTATCCAAGACGATCCCGATATCTGGTCTGCTGAATCTGCAGATAACTGCTGATATGTTCCAGCTCGGAGTGTAGGGGAATATAATCCTGTCCTTTGCTGAGTCCGATTCGGAACAAACGGGACAGTGCCCCAACCATATTAGACACACCGTCAGCGCCTTCTTTTCGAGCCATCCAGTGAATCGTATCCAGCGTATTATATAAAAAATGAGGCTTGATATGCTCCTGCAAACTGCGCATCTCGGCATCCCGTTTCTGCCGTTCCCTCAGTTCATTCAGCGTAATCAGCTGACGAATCTGGCTCAGCATTCGGTTAAAACTATTTCCCAGCATACCGATCTCATCGGCACGATCACTCCACCGGCCTGCGTTGAGATTGCCCGTTTCGGCTCTGCGCATATAAGACATCAACCGGAAGATCGGCTGCGCAATGGAGCGGGAAAACCACAAGGATGCACTCAAACCAAACAAACACACGACAAAGACAAAACTAACCACATAGAACTGAATCTGTCGCACCTCGGAGATCGACTCTTTGGTTGGAAACACCCCCACCGTTCTCCAGCCCGTAAAGGTAGATGACTGATACATGAATAATAACGCTTCGCCATCCACATCTTTCGTAAACGTTCCGCCCTCTCCCGAAGCAAACCAGCTCGCCGGAATATGTTCAATGAGCGGATGTTCGGGTCTGTATACACTTTGTCCTTCGGCATCGGTGACCATGACATACCCGGATTTGCCAAGGGTTACATTACGAGCCGCCTGTGAAACGGACCTCAGCTTGAGATCAATTAGTACAGCTCCCTTCACGAGCCCGGTCGTTTCATCCGTGACAGAGCGGGCGACCGATACAATCTCATCATCCTTATACCGGACATGGGTGGTCATGTTGCGCTCCCGCGGCTGACCCAGTACCGTGAAAATCCCTGGTTGCATTGCAGCCTTCCGATACCACTCTTCCTCGGTCAGACGTTGCTCCGTTCGAGGATACATCTCATTGCTTATATAGTCACCGTTGCCGTTCACAAGCACGATGCCCGCAATTTCCGGGTACAACGTGGTGAATCCTTGCAACGTCTGTTTGATGCCATACAAACGGTTCTGTTCAGATTCCGTATACGCTTGGCTGGCTTGTCTTTCGACGCGTTCATGTTCACGTGTGTTCCCGTCTCCACCGATCTTCTCGTCCATGAAAGCATTGACGTCTGGTTCGAATGCAATCAGGTAGGTCATATTTTGCAAATTCTCCATCTTGGTATTCAACGCTTCATTGACCTTGCCAATCAGCTGCATCGTATGTCCCTCTACCTGTCGCTCCACGACTCGTTCTACCGTCCAATTCACGAGCAGACCCAAACCGACGGATGGCACGATGGCAAAAAGCAGAAATAAAAGCATCAATTGGTATCGTAATGGCATGTTACGCAGACGCAGGCGGCGTACACCGTTCACAAGCTCAGAGCGCCATGTTCTCTGTTTATTTGGCATAATAATCATCCACATTTGAACGTGTCACGACCGAGATCCCCGTATCTACCGTTACAGGCAGCGGTGCATTTTCCCCTGAAGGCGAAGGCGCAGGCACGGTCAAGTGATGGTGCAGATGGAACAGATATTGGAGTGACCAGTACCCCATGTTCCAGGTCCCTTGTGCAATCGTAGCCGATATCGTACCATTTTGGATCAGATCAAGTGTCGCTTTATTTGTGTCAAACGAGATGATGTGCAGCTTCTGGCCATTGCCTGGATCTGTATTTTGCACCGCTTCTCCAGCTCCGGCGCCTCCCGTTGCTTCGGTGACAAATATACCCGCCAGCTTCGGATGTGCCTTCATCATCCGGATCGTTTCATCCCGGGATTTCAACGTATCTCCATGTCCATCCGCAATTTCGACGACCTGCATATTGGGGTATCGCTGCTGAATCGTTTCGCGGAATCCGTTGGTACGTTCCTCATGATTCTGCTGTCCCGGCAACGTTAATACAGCGACTTCTCCTTCACGACCGAGTAGCTCGGCCATTTTATCCGCTGCCGTTACGCCTGCCTTGTAATTATCCGTCCCCAAAAAAGAATACGCCTGACTCCCCGGTGCATCGGCATCGAACAGGATTACAGGAATATCCGCTTCCACTGCTTTATTGATCGCTGGAATTAACGATTTTGGATCAATTGCGGATATAGCAATGCCTGCAGGTTTGCGCGCAATGGCCTGCTCAATCACCGTGATCTGCTCTTTGGCATCATACCGTGTAGCCCCGCGATATTCGACGGTCACGCCCAGCGCATCCGCGGCATCCTCAAAACCTTTCAGCGGGCTCTTCCAATATTCCAGCCCGGACTGAAACGTAATCATCATGTACGTCTCACCCAGATCACCGCGAAGTCCGCGGTTTTCCCACGAGCTGTTCACCTGACTGGTATATTCAAATCTCAATACATACAATGCAAACGCCGCAATCAGCACAATATAGATCAGCAGCATTTTTTTCATTTTTGTTCACTTCCTCAAGTGGTCTATGTCAGTCTGTACACCCTCACTCCGTTATCGATTGTAAACGCAATCATTCAAAAAGGGAACCTTTCTGCAATAATGTACTATGGCTCTGGTCTGCTCCGCCGTATGATTACGACAATAAACGTGAAATTTGAATCTATCATCGAAGAAGGAGCTTAACATGAATATACTAACCTTTTTAATCTACTGCATCGTTGTCACTTTCACACCTGGTCCCAGCAATATTGTCATTCTCTCCTCCACACAAAAAGTAGGCGCACGCCGCACCATGCCTTATGTCTGGGGAGCTACCTTAGCTTTCGGTTTGTTGCTGACCGCGTCTGCTTTGTTAAATCAGCTTCTCGCTGACATCTTGCCAGGCATCTTGCAAGTCATGCAGATCATCGGCGGCATTTACATGTTATACCTCGCTTATCAGGTCTATCGAATGGGCTCTACTGAAGCCGCTCCCCAGGCTATATTAGGCTTTTGGAACGGTGTAATGATGCAATTCGTGAATCCCAAGGTGGTGCTGTTTACCTTCACCGTCATTCCAGCTTATGTACTTCCTTACGTCGCTGCAGAATCATGGTCTGCGTTCTTCTATGTTATGCTGATTACATGTATTGGTTTTCTGGCTTACTCCAGCTGGGTGGTGTTCGGCACGATCTTTCGATCCTTGCTGAATCGTTACCAGCGAACATGTAGTATGCTTATGGCTCTTTTTTTGATATACTCAGCCATTATTGTGTCAGGTCTAATCTAACGACTTACTTCATCTGAGGAGGTGTGCGGTATGGAACAGTTTAGCTACAAAAGATCAGAAGACGTGCTGGCTCTATCCGCTAGCTTCACCGATTTTACTTATAAAAAGCATTGCCATGAGGAATATGCCGTAGGTGTAACGCTGCGCGGTATTCAGCAATATCATCTGGAAGGTCACTATCAGGCCTCACATCCGAACGGCGTCATGTTGTTTAACCGCGAGCAATTACATGATGGAAGTTCCTATGATAAAGAGGGTATTGATTATGTGATGCTTTACCTGAAGCCTGAATTAGTTGAAGAAATTATGAGTAAAAAAGAACTTCGCTTCTCCACTCCCATCGTCTATGATCCGAAGCTTGCCCGAAGCATTCTCATGCTGAACGATGCCGTGCAGCACAGACAGGACGAAGCCGAGTGTAGCACCCGGTTGTTTGAACTCGTGCATATGCTCGCTCAGGAGGAACAGCCTGCAAGGCTCTGGAAACCTCAGGACAGTCTTGTTCGCAAAGCAAAAGAGATTATGTTTTGCAGCACCGCAGACGTGCTGAAACTGGAAGATCTATCAGCTGAATTCGGCCTGTCCAAGTTTCAATTTATCCGAGAATTCAAAGCCCATACTGGCTTTTCACCCTATCAATTTTTCCTGAACTGCAAGGTCGAACATGCCCGTCAATCGCTTGAGAAACATAGAGACATCTATACCGCCGTGGCTGACTGCGGCTTTGTCGATCTGACCCATCTGAACAGACATTTCAAACGGGTCTTCGGTGTGACTGCGCATGATTATATGGTACAGCTCCAGCGTTAGTATGGAGTTGCATCATCCCGAATAGGATGGTCATCACCCACCGAAATCAAAAACACAGCTGAAAAATCAACATCCCCTTACGGAGCGTATATAGGTCCATAAGGGGATGTTTAGTCAGGTAAATTCCACTGCACGCTGCGTTCACTGCAGCTCTTGTCCTTCATATGGCTGCTCTCATACAAACCTTCTATATATCACATACAACTCTTCTATGATAACAATACAGATGCTTCAACTATAAATATTATGCTCTCCGCTGTTTCTTTCTCCACAGCGAGCCACCTACCAGCGCAAGTATGACAACTGCACCCCCAGCATATAGCGAAATCATCCACGGATTGCGATATCCACTGCTGCTGTCCGTGAAATCATCAGAGCTTACAGGAGTGCCTTTGCCCAACATATTAATTGCCTCTCTAGCCTGTTCAATCTGAAGATTACCGCTACATAGGCTGCTGTATAATTTGCCATCCTTATCATCCTGATTAGCAAAAATTAGATAAGACTGATCTTTTGCCAATGTTATTCCACAGGCACCTTCGCCCATATTATTAATCAATATGGTTGTCTTTTTTGTATCTACGCCTTTCCAGGTCGTGTCTACATCCAGCGTATATTTCTTATATTCCCTACTACTGATTATGGAGTCGCCTCCGATCTCGACTACTTTCCCCGTAAATACAGCGCTATACGTTTCCAACTTCTCCTTGACACTGGATTCGACACAACTGCACGCGTATGCCCGCTCCCCTGGCCAAATCATCACATTTGCTACAAAAAACAACAGAACTAAAACGGCCGCTCCCACTCTCCTCATCCTTACATTCTCCCCCTTTGAGTTATCTTGAAGCCTCTCTTATCTTATTAACGTCTCCATTTTCGTTTTTGTTTGATTTATTGTAGAATGTTAACACTATGTTTCGAGCGAACAATACTTTCGTTCAACAACGATAACTATAATCAAAAACATCATGGATGACGGAGGAACTTAACATTTGAAGCCCAATTTGACGAAAAAAATCTCCATTCCGCTGCTCGTTGCAGCGTTATGCCTGTCCGCTTTTATGAGCATTGCGCTGTCCATTAGCGATAACCAGATTCATCGCTTTGATGCTGTACTCATCGACTTGATCCAAGGCATGGAGTCGCCTGGCATGACTCAATTTATGCAATTTTTCACCTGGATCGGCAGCGAACTTCAGGTCGTTGTCATTACGGTCATTGTCATGCTGATCCTCTATGTTTTCCTACGCCACAAACGCGAACTGCTCTTTCTTGCCATCGTGCTTGCAGGCTCTACGCTATTGAATGCCGTGATCAAACTGCTGTTTCAACGAGCTCGCCCAACTATTAACCGCATTATCGAAGTAAGCGGGTACAGCTTCCCCAGCGGACATTCCATGGCGGCGTTCAGCCTTTATGGTGGACTTGCTTTTCTGATCTGGAAGCATATCCCGACCTTTACCGGGCGTGTATGTATGATTGCAGCCAGTGCTGCCTTTATCCTGATGATCGGCATTAGCCGGATTTATCTGGGCGTACATTATCCTAGTGACGTCGTTGGCGGTTACTTTCTGAGCGGGTGCTGGTTATTCACCTGTATCTGGTTCTACAGACGTCATTTGCAGCGGCTGTCCGAATTACAAACCAGAAGCTTCGCCTAGTCGCATGTTACATGCTTCATCGTAAAAACCCCAACGACCGAAAGATCGTTGGGGTTTTGTTATCTTTTGATTACAGCTGTTGAATTACAATTTTTCTCCATTAGAAGCAATTACATCTTTGTACCAGTAGAAGCTTTTCTTCGGTGTACGGCTCAAGTCGCCATTGCCATCATTATCTTTGTTGACATGAATGAAACCATAACGTTTCTTCATCTCACCAGTCGATGCACTTACAAGGTCAATACAGCCCCACATTGTATAAGCAATGAGGTCAACACCGTCTGCAACCGCTTCTTTCATCTGCTCAATGTGACCTTTCAGATAATCAATCCGGTAGTCGTCCTGAATGGAGCCGTCTTCTTCAATTACATCAACCGCACCCAGACCATTCTCCACAACCATTAATGGCACCTGATAACGATCATAGAGGTGGTTCAGCGTATAGCGTAGTCCTTTCGGATCGATCTGCCAGCCCCAATCGGAGGCCTCAAGATATGGGTTTTTGATACCACCCAGTAGATTTCCTTCCGCTCGATCCAGCGATGGATCTGCACTCTCCACGAGAGACATGTAATAACTGAAGGAATAGAAATCTACACAGCCTTCGCGCAGCGTTTGCTCATCTTCCGGTTGCATTTGAATTTCGATGCCTTCTTCTGCGAAGAAACGTTTGGCAAATCCCGGATACGCTCCCCGAACCTGTACATCGCCACAGATCATGTTGGACAGTTGATCTTTCTTCTGTGCAAGCAAAATATCGTCAGGATTACACGTGTTCGGATACGTTGTCATGAAAGCAACCATACAGCCGATTTTGAAATCCGGGTTGATCTCGTGTCCCAGCTTCACCGCTTTGGCACTGGCCACGAATTGATGATGCAACGCCTGGAACCGAGTCTGTGGCTGATCTACGCCGTCCGTCAATGTTTCTTTACCTTCAAACAACAATCCACCTGCCATATATGCACCAAGCGGCATTGTCAGACAGTTAATTTCGTTAAAGGTTAGCCAATATTTTACCTGATCCTTATAACGATTAAAGAGGGTTGTACAATAACGGATGTAAAACTCGATCACTTCACGAGAAGCCCAGCCGTTATATTTTTGTGTCAGGCCAAAAGGTGTCTCGTAGTGGGAGATCGTCACCAATGGCTCGATATTGTGTTTTTTCAACTCGGCAAAGACGTTATCATAGAACTTCAAACCCTCTTCGTTTGGCTCCAGATCGTCACCGTTCGGGTAGATGCGAGACCAGTTGATCGACATGCGGAACATTTTGAAACCCATCTCGGCCATCATCGCAATGTCTTCTTTATAATGTCCATAAAAATCAACCGCTTCATGGCTCGGATAATAGGTGCCCTCTTCAAGAACAGGTGTAATTCGGCGCGGCGTGGTATGCGTTCCGCCTGTCATCATATCCGATGTGCTTGGCCCTTTGCCATCCTTATTCCATCCGCCTTCAAACTGATTGGCAGCCGTCGCGCCGCCCCAAAAGAATCCATCTTTCATTTTCATGATGCGTTTCCTCCTCTAAATGTTGACGGCTACTAGAGCACGTCTGTGATCTTCAACCCACTGAAATACGCTGAGAACTATAACGTTATAGTCCAAGTGTAGCACCCATACCCTGACAAGGGTTGTCATGATATAATTTGGTCATGGAACATAACCGATTATTCCGAATGTTGTTGCTGTTGCTGGAAAAAAAGAAAACGACTGCCCCGGAGCTTGCGCGCCTGTTCGAAATATCGGTTCGCACCGTATACCGGGACATTGACCGCCTGAGTGCTGCAGGCATCCCCGTCTATACAACAACGGGCAAGCACGGCGGCATTCATCTGATGGATCACTATGTCATGGACAAGTCGTTGCTGAGCGAGGATGAACAGAATGAAATTTTGCTCGGCTTGTACAGCGTCAGCGCCATTCCTCATCTGAACAGCGCCCGAATGCTGGGCAGGTTAACGACCCTTTTTGATCATAAACTGGACTGGATTGAATTTGAGTATTCTCCGTGGGGCAGTATTCCCGAGCAAGAGATGCAACTGTTTAATCAGGTGAAACAGGCGATATTCGCAAGTCAGTTGCTCGCATTTCACTATATCGATTCCAATGGAGAAGCGAGTGAGGAGACGGCGTTGCCGGTGAAGCTTATTTTTAAAAACAATACATGGTACTTCAAGGGTTTAAAACAAGCCCCCCCTGTGACATCCAATTCGCCCGACACCTTCGTCACGTACAAAATCAAACGGATCACGAAACTTCGCTTTGTGCCCGGCGCATATGAGCATACTCGGCCATCGACAGAGGAGGGAGATAGAGTCAAAGAAGAACCTTATCACGGAGAAAACCAAGACATCAAGATACAGTCTAACCAGCCGTCTGAGAAACAGACTCTGATCGAACTTCTGTTTGAACAAACAATCGCTTATCGTGTTTACGATCTGCTGGATCCCGCCATTATTCAGCAAGAAGCGGATGGGAAACTAAGGGTTTCTATTCCAATTGATGAGGGTGAACAGCTTTATTCATTCTTACTCTCCTTTGGCTCAAAAATAAAGGTGATCTCACCTTTGACGGTGCGCAAAGAGTTACTTCGCAGACATCAAGAGGCCGTCGCGCTTTTACTGGAAGATGATGGGCACAAAACCGAGGATGATGGTACAATATAGTATGCATATATACCATTTCATTTTAAATTAGGATCGACAGGAATTTAGCGATGTTGGGAGGACATACATGAATCAGCAGATCAGACACAATAACGTAGAACGCTTTAAAGGATTTGGCACACTGTATGATCAAAACAGACCCGCTGCTCCCCGCGAAGTCGTCGATATTTTGACTCATTATCTGGGCAAAAGGCCACGCTTCGTGGCTGATGTCGGTTGTGGTACAGGTTTATCCACCTGGATCTGGCTGGATTATGCCGAGCGAGTAATCGGCGTGGAACCTAGCGAGGATATGCGCTCCGTTGGCATTGCGAAATGGGAATCTGCAGGCAAACCGGATCAGCTTCGCTTTGCGGCGGGAATGTCTCATGACCTCGGCCTTCCTGATGATAGTGTAGATATTTTGACCTGCTCCCAGTCGTTTCACTGGATGGAGCCGGAATCCACCTTACGCGAGTTCGCACGGGTACTGCGTCCAGGCGGTATTTTTGCTGCCTACGACTGTGACTGGCCGCCTGTATTAGACTGGCAACTTGAAGTAGCATACCGGCAACTGGTGAGTACAGCGGATGAACTCGCCTCACGTCTATCGAGTACAGAGCAACAAGCACATAAATGGAGCAAAGAAGGCCATTTACAGCAGATCCAGCAATCCGGGCTGTTCCGTTACAGCCGGGAAATTATGTTCCATCATCAGGAGCCATTCACAGCTGAGCGTTATGCCAACCTGGCTCTTAGCCAAGGCGGACTCCAGACAGCTTTGAAGCTGGGCGCCACAGAATTGAATGACATGGCGGACGATTTCAGACGCCGGGCAGAGCTTGTTTTTGACGGAAAATCAAAAGAAGTGCTGTTCTCCTATCGCATGCGAATCGGTATCGTTTAAAATAAAAGCATACGAGGATATAAGAATAAGAAGATAAAAAATATAAGGATTATGAATCTTGAAGGGTTGTGACCACTCTGATTAACAAAGAGGTGCTGGAACGAGATCGACTTTTCATCAAAAGCTGGCTTGACACATATTTTGATTCTCCTCACCGGGATATACTCATGTCTCATCCGGCCAAAATGGAAGAAGAGGACTATGGCGTGCCTTCGGATATGCAGGATGGTGAGGTTGATGAAGAAGAATGGGTTCGCTGGAGAATGCTGGATTCGGAGGTTACAGTAGATCAGATTAACGAATTAGTTGCTAATTATGTTAATCCTGGTTCGGGTACGTATAGCTCATCTTTCTCTCTGCCGCCGCTCTATACGGCCTATCTGAGTAGCCGATATGTTCTGAATGTGTATCTTCGCTATGAAGGATTTACGATCGAATTACCGAATCTACCTTCTGACTACCCTCTGCGGGAATTACGTAACCTCTGGTCATCATCGGAATTACTGATTAAGGGGGGATATATTCCATTTGCCTCCTATGAAGATCATGCGGGGCCTGTCTGCTGGGATTCGAGTAAACCAAATGATGACAATGATTATGCTGTCGTGTGGTTCGATCACGATATATTAACAGAAGAGGGACAGC
Source organism: Paenibacillus sp. FSL R7-0272 (assembly GCF_037969905.1). NCBI lineage: Bacteria > Bacillati > Bacillota > Bacilli > Caryophanales > Paenibacillaceae > Paenibacillus > Paenibacillus sp. FSL R7-0272. The sequence continues at coordinate 4,837,238 of NZ_CP150221.1, forward strand.
CCAGCCGGGAGCAGCTTGAACACTACGCACAGCCTCTTTTTCACTCTTTCCGGGAAATGCTGATGCACTCTTCTTCAAGCACTCGTTCTTAATTTAATTGTAAAGATATAAATAAAGAGCGCCGTTCCCGTTCATCGTCCGCTTTGACTTGGGGAGGGCGCTCGAATATTATAACTTTAATTTCCTGAAATGAACCGCGAGAATGCTACAGTTCCATTTTGTACAGCTTTTTTAAAGTGATGCTAAGGATAAGCAGATCAAGATGAGAATATTAAGACGAGAAAAGATGATTCAACTGTTGTTCCTGCACTTGAAGAGCAAGGGCCACTTTGGAAGGGTCCTGCGGCGAATAAAATACGTTAATGATATGTCCCTGCTGAACCTGTGACATGGCAGAGGGCAGGATTTCTTTTTGCGTAATCACCTCAAAGGTTTCACCATTTGGCTTCGTAATACTAAGTTTAAGCTGTAACTTGATGTTGCCATTCTGTCCACTTCCCATAGGGGTAACGTCCAGAATTTTAGCCAACCCCTTCTCTCCTGTACGTGCGATATCTACCATTTCCGGTGCTATACCTTGTTGCATCATCTTTTCATTCAACAGTTGCTGCATATGCTCTTGCGACACGGTTCCATGCTGATCCAGCCCGACTTTGCGCTCATCTTTCTCGGAAACGACAATCGGAATGATAGCTCCCGGCTGAAACTGAGACAGCGAAGTCAGAGGAACAATGGTTCTTAATTCTGTATCATATGTTTCCCGACCTTGACGAGACACCTTCAGCATCATTTTCACTTCCGGCTGCTCATTAATATAGGTACCCGTCTGCTGAATGCTTTGGATCACACCCACTGCCGGCAATCCTGATTTGATCTTGCGCTGACCCAAACTTGTACCGAATATAGACGAAATGACCAGTAAGCCAATTCCTCCAAAAAGTATCGGTTTAAACCACCACGCCTGCATGACCATAAACGGATCATCCCACAGCCACTGAGCTATGAACGGGGAAAATCCTGTCCCAAATACCATCAGTAAGCCAATTACTCTAAAAAAACGACTCATCTCTATCACCCTATCTATCTAATTTATGCTGTATAAATCTTTTTACTTTTACTATTTGATATCTTTTGTTATATCTTCGGTGCGTATGTTTCCTTTGCGTTGTTATCTGTAACACGTAAACTAACAATTCAAATTTTTTCCTATATTCGGAATAGTCGCATTAATATCTATCGCTATGAATCCACCTAAACCGAAAGAAGTCCCATATAGATCAGTTCAGAAGGATTCGCCGGATGCTGTCCCAAACCGACACGATCACCCACACGCGGAATCTGCAGCTTGGATACAAGTGTTTCCATTGTGCGTTGATACGTGTGACCACCCGTTTCAGTAACTTCAAGTACAAGCACCACAATGGGATCAAAATTAATTAATTTTCCCGTATCCGTTACACTGATCACGGTTCCAGTTGCTGTCAGAGGCAACGATCCGCTTGCAGCGAGTTGTGCCTGCTTAGCCGAGTCCAAACTCTGGTTGATGGCATCCCGATGTTCCTTTGGTACAAATCCTTTCATCATCATGCCCGTAAGCCCTTTGTTCATTACACGATCCGCTTTGGCAACCGCATCTTCCTGTTTGTTTTTACGTGTAAACCATCCCATCATATCGAACACCTCATTTGTTTTTTATTGGGTATGATTAATTATAAACACAACATAGCCCGTATGAATACCGATCTGGACACATACAAAAGAATCGAAGAAATGTCCTGCTGGAGACGACTTTCCATCAATTTATTTGTAGCTATGCTTGCTTTTTCCCAATAAAAACGTTGTTCTAACCGATTCAATGAGGATTAAGCCATTTATTTTTGTGAATTTGTCCGTTACTTGGCTCTGATTACAGTTACTCAGAGTAGTCAAATTCCTATTTTTAGACGAATGCACACTCATGATGCACTTACAGCGTACAACTCCATTTAAGACACGCTTATAGCAAACATTCAGCAATAAAGACAAACTTACAGCATACATCTACCATCTACCGCACAAAATTCACACATATATATCTTCAAGATTTAAAATATTCTACTGAGAAGTTGAAGCTTTGCAACCCATTTATTTATTCTAACGATCTCAGATAAGCTTATTTGAGCAAAATAGGCCTTTCTGAAATTGTAACGATCACCAGAGAGCTTATTTCACTGAAAAACAAAGAAAAAGTCCAATTTGGCACTGATTTTCCTAAAATAAGCTCCACTGTGATCGTTAGGATACCAAACGCCTGAAATTCGCAGAAATAGCGTCGCTGGTGATCGTTAGAAAATAAACCTCCTTGTATTGTCCTATCCTGGCTTGTCTTAATCTACTCTACTCTTAATTCACCTTTTGCTTGTCCTGTCTCATTGCCTTACCTTACCCTGCTACAATCTATATCCCTTTACATTACTGCATCTAGCCAAGCGGTCCGATACTTACGATACACAATACGTTCCAGACCTACTCTATCTGTTCTATCTTATCCCTCTACTTCCTAATTTCCCTTAACCGATCACCTTATGCCTGCACTGCTTTCCCTTCCTCCAAACTTCAATCGATTTACCTTACCTACCTTACCTTACCTGCCCCAACCGGCCTTAAAACTTAACCTTTACTTCGTTCTCCGTAGCAAATACACCAGCTTGCGATAATAACCTGCAGCCTCTTTGTACCGCCGCTGATCCTCACTCACCACAGCCAATCCTTCATATAGGGATTCCAGGCGTAGCGGTTGCTGCACAGACTCAAAATACGACAGACAAGCCAGGGCTTGAGTTATAAAGGTGTCCTGTTCCCCGTGTGCGAGCGCCAGCTGACTTTGATAAAAAACCGCGTTCATTCGCTGATCCTCTGTGACAGCACAACTTAACAGTTGATCCACACTTTGCGCCAGCATGCCCCAGCTTTTCCTAGCGGAGGCAACCTCGCAGCGATACACCAAAAGCAAAGGCTTCATCGCCTGTTGCGTCTCATTCGTTTCTCCCTGAAGCAAGCTTTCGAAACGCTCAATCTCAGCCTGTGCCTGATCTAACTCCCCTGACATCGTCAACATGACGATTCGATTGTTCGCAATGGCCGTCACCAAGTCTCCCTGATTTCCGGCGTAAACCAGATTCGCCTCAGCCATCGACAATGCGGACAAAGCTTCCTGCAACAGTCCCATCGTAAAGCAATACCCGCTGTATGCCACATACAGACCAGACAAACGATGAAACAACCGCTGGTCATACACATGTTTCATCGTCTGCTCAAATGTGCGCTTCGCATCCTCATACTGCCGGGTATGAATGTATGCCTCTATCTGAATATTTTGGATCGACAGCCATAGCTCGCTTCCTGGCTCCGTCAGGGCGCTCAGTCTTGTCACATGAGTGAGCACGTCCACATACGCATGCTTGGATCGGTAATATTGGATTTTGTAAAATAACAAAGCCTTCGTAAGCGGCCTAGGTAGCTGCACGTCATCCGGGCGGCCATACTTCTCCAAATAAAAATTCAGATACGAGGTATGTATATATTCATGCGCGGCGGCGTCATTTAACTGCTGGTAATACACTGCCTTCATTAGAGCAGTCGTCAGTTCCACCGTAAACGAATCATCCCGATCCTCCAGAGCATGTACCGTTTCCTCCGGGATCGCCGAAGCTGGCGCCGACATCTGTACAAAGATCGCTTCTGCTCGTGCCAATGTCTGTTCATCCTGCACTGCTGTCCGCAAAAGATAGGAGGAGCTTACACCCAAGCGCTCAGCAATACTCTCGGCCAAATCCTCAGGCAGTGGATAACGCTCTGCCAGGATGTTTGCAAAATGCGCCTGCGTAACCAGACCTTCTACGAGGTCCTTACGTGAGATTTGTTTTCGTTTGCTCAAAAACTCGATCCGTTCTTTCAGCATAACAGGTCTATCCTTTCATTATGACAGTCTACTCTTTCTCTATAGCGAGTCTACCATCTCATCATCCCAAAATGAAAGCCGAATTGCCACCCCCGTGCTATCCTTCCAGTAAAATTGACAAAACGGTTTCCGTTTCGAACGTAATTGTTTTACAATAGGGAGGATGTATACGTACAATGTACGAAAAAAGCATGATGAATCAATCCAATGTTACACATGAATTGAACACGAAAGGGTGCCACAACAATGATTATTAAACCAAGAACACGTGGTTTTATTTGTACAACTTCTCATCCTGTCGGCTGTGCGGCACAAGTGCAGGAGCAGATTAATTATGTAAAATCCAAGCCAGAGATTCAAGGCCCCCGCAATGTGCTCGTCATCGGCGCGTCCACAGGTTACGGACTGGCTTCGCGCATCGTCTCCGCTTTTGGAGCAGGCGCTAATACAATTGGTATTTACCGTCCCTCCAGCTCTACGGATAAACGAACAGCTTCTGCTGGATGGTATAACTCTGCGGCATTTGAGAAGGCTGCGGATGCCGCAGGTCTTAAATCCTACAGCATCACCGGTGATGCTTTTGCTAATGAAACCCGTGATAAAGCTGTTGAACTGATTCGCAGCGAATTGGGTCAAGTGGATCTGGTCGTATACAGCGTTGCTTCGGCACGCCGTACCGATCCAAATACAGGCGAAGTGTCCAACTCCGTGCTGAAGCCGATCGGACAAGCGTACACCAACAAAACCGTCAATTTCCATACAGGTGAGATCACTTCAGTGACTCTCGAAACAGCGACAGAAGAAGAGATTCGTCAGACGGTTAACGTTATGGGCGGAGAAGACTGGGAACTGTGGATGGATGCACTGAAGCAAGGCGGCGTACTCGCAGACAATGCAACAACGATTGCCTTCTCTTACATCGGCCCTGAGCTGACACAAGCCATTTATCGTGAAGGCTCCATCGGTCAAGCGAAAGATCATCTGGAAGCAACGGCGCGCAAAATGCATGAGCAACTGAGCGCAAAAGGCGGACGTGCCTACGTTACCGTAGCCAAAGCACTGGTTACACAGTCCAGCTCGGCTATTCCAGTTGTGCCACTATATATTTCCGCATTGTACAAAGTGATGAAGGAAAAAGGACTGCATGAAGGATGCATCGAACAGTTACAACGGCTGTTTGCGGATCGTCTGTACGCTGGCGGTGAAGTACCAACAGATGAGCAAGGACGCATTCGGATCGATGATTGGGAGATGAGAGCAGACGTACAGGAGGAAGTGGCGAAGATCTGGAACGATCTTACGAGCGAGAATATCTATGACCTGTCCGATCTTGAAGGTTACCGCCGCGAGTTCTTCCAGCTGTTTGGTTTCGAAACTGATGGCGTCGATTATGAGGCCGATGTGGATCCAAACGTGGAAGTACTTCATCTCGTTCAGTCATAAGTTTAATGTATATTGCATCCAGGGAGGAGCTTCCATGCTTCTCCTTTTTTTATTTCCATACGTCATCCATTCGTTCGTTCATTCATCATCTTTTATCATTATCCTTTCGTTTTCTTTTGTTCATTCATCCAGGCTTTTTTCCTGACCTACTCGGCTCGAAGATAAAATAAAAAGAAGCACCACCATCCTGGATGATTTGCTTCTTGTGTTTGACCTTTTGCAATTTTTCGTGCTTGGTAGGTGTCAAGCGAACATGTTGCGATAATGCGCCATAATCTCCATTCACTCTGCGGCTTTGCTCTGGGGTCCATTGTCCGGACCGCTCTGCTTTGCGTAGTGCCTTTTGTGTCTGTGTACGTGCCATAATGATGAACACACTCCTTCAGTTGAACTACGTTCAATATATCATGTGTAACGTTGCAAGTGAAGGTGCAACCAGCCCAAACTCATATTTATCCGTATACAATCGAGACCACTCCTCGTTAACCAAGGAACGAAGGAGTATTCAAAGTACTCAAAGAAAAACTTGGGCTCCTGCTCCTAGTTTGTAACCTCCCATAGTTGAACGGAAAAGAACTATCTTTATATACTAAAAGTGAGGCCTTTACATCTAAAGTAATCTTAAACTTGATTAACAAAAAGTCATAACGTCTCTTTAACCATTGAAGTGACCTACTTATGATGTTTGTAAATACATATGGATGAGTAATCCAGTAGGACGTCCAATTTTATAAAAAAATAATCCCAACCTTTAATTCTCCTGGCACACTATATAATTGTCAGGAATTACAGATGCAAATATGGAGGAAAAAATGGATTCAATCAGTAATAACGGAAAAGAAGCCGCGGAAGCGATTCGGAGCTATGTCAAACCGATTTTCGGTTATGCGTTAAACCGGGTCAAGCACCGGGCCGAGGCGGAGGATCTGGCTCAGGAGATTATGCTGCAGTTGTTGAAATCCTTCTCTGGGGTGCGAGACATTAGAAGCCTTGACGCTTACGTCTGGACGGTTGCTCGATACACTTGGGTGAATTGGTTGAAAAAGCGCGAGCACGCTCCCCAAGCGATTGAAATCAACGGTATGTCTGAATTGTCTGCTGCCCCTTCCCGGGAGCCGCTTGACCGGCTACTGGCAACCGAAGCTTCACGGGAGCTGCGCCGAGAAGTCGCGTTTCTGTCCGACATCCATCGCCGGATCGTGGTCATGCACTACTACGATGAGCTTAAAATCGGCGATATCGCGATTGCTCTGAACATTCCTGAAGGCACGGTGAAGTGGCATTTGAGCGAGGCTAAAAAGAAGTTACGGAAAGGGATGAAACGTATGCGTACAACAGGAACTTTAAGTGTCAATCCGGTCAGCATGGGGGAAATGGGCCATTCGGGTTCGGCCGGCAGACTGGGCGAAACCAACGATTTTCTTGGACGCGCCTTGGCGCAAAATATCATTTATGCGGCTTATCACAAGGCGCGTACCGTACATCAAATCGCGGAGGAACTGGGAATGCCGCCGTCTTTGTTGGAAGGCGAAGTACGGTACCTGGCTGATTACAATTTTCTCATCCAAACCTCTCCCGGCAAATACCAAAGCAATACCATCGTCTGGGACCTCTTCGAGTTGGCCGTAGCCGGTCATGCATTTTGGCAAGATTGCGCTGCCGAAGTGGCCGATGTTCATTTTGACGCGTTAATGGAAGTTCGCCATCAAGTCGAGGATAGCGGAGTGTACGTTCCGGACGGCGACTATAACTTCCTGCTCTGGACCTTGCTGCCCAAAAACATCGAGGAGCAATCCTGGCGGAGCATGCCAGCGGGCGAAAACTTCGATGCGGTCGCACCAATGCGAAAAGACGGAGGTCAATATATTGCCTATGCGGCGTTAGATCGAAGCCACTATCCCGATCCGGGTTTTGATATGGGTAGTTACGTCACCTTCGGTCCGTCGCTCCGCTACGTCGAAGACACTCCTTTATACTTATGGCAATTCAATACTTACTGGAGCGACCGCGAGATCGATTGGCGTTTCCTGGAATACCGGAATGTCGAGATTTGTCATGCGTTCCAACAAGGGGAACTGCCCGACAACGAAGAGAACGCCGAGCAGTATTCGTTCCTGCTGGAGAAAGGATACATCCGCAAGACGAAGGAGGGGTACAAGTTCAATGCGGTTTGGTTTGACTCTCCGCAAACGTTGGCTCGGTTGAACAAGGCAATGCCGGATTTGTCCGCTCTGTATGCGCCTGCTGTCGGCAAGCTCTATGACAAAATGCTCAACCTGTTCCTGCAAAATCAGCCGAAACATTTGGAGCCGCAGCTTGCTTACATGGTGAGAGGCAACACCGGCGGAGGCCGGCTGGTCGCTTATATTTTGAAGCATTTGATCGATAACGGGAAGCTGAAACCGCCGTTGCCGCACCAGCAGAAGACGATCTCAACCTGGATGGGACCAGTCAAGTAAGCCGGTTCGGAATGTATATGAAGAACGTATGAAAATGATTGAAAACTACCCATGACGCATGTGCGTCATGGGTAGTTTTCAATCGCAATTATATATGCCGGATTTCTCCTTTACCTTACTGACATCAGGATCGCTTGCGCCGAGACTGCCACGTCTCAATGGGTTCGTGGTCATGCTCTTCGATCAGTTCCATCGCTTCGTCCAGCCTGCGCGACTTAAACAGGGCAATTAGCTCGATCAAGTCCTCGCGATCCAGCAGTTTTACCTCATTCACCGCAGCCAGCGTGCGGCAAGCCTCCGTGTACCGGGCAGAAGTCAGTACAATGGATCGATCCGCCTCATAATAACGAATGGAGGTATAAATCTCTTGCACCGCGCTAAGACCAACAGGATGATTGGCACCGTAGCGTTTGGCCTGTACCACCGTGCGTCTGCCCAGCCTGTCCACAAACACGAGGTCTGCACCGAAATCCCGGCTGCTCGTCGTTTTGTGAACCTCTTCATAACCGAGGCGCTTGAACAGATTGAAGAGATATAATTCAAACTCTGATCCATCCTCCATTTTATCGATATCCTTTATCGTGATTTTCTGGGGATTCGCCTCACTTCTTATGCGTTGCCCACGATAAATGATCCGCCGAGTCATCCAGGTTAACAGCAACAACAGGACAATGCCTGCGATAACCCATAAGATGATGTTTTCACTCCAATTCATGCCGCTTCTCCTCGTCATCGTTACTTCGTATTTCTCTTGTTACAGCCCTAAATATATCAAACTTTAAAGGTCTTCTAAAGAAGATGAATTCCCTGTAACTGTTTCACCTCTTTTAACATTGCATTATCACATCCGTGGTGTAAAAAGGTTACAGCGTGTTCGGTTGAATTACACTAGAAATCAATGGTAGAATTCTACAATCGGTGTTATTTTACCGAAGACGAAAGGTGGTTTATCACTTGCATACTACTTATACGAATCGCAAACGCAAATCCACAACTTGGGCCGTTCTTTTGCTCAGTGGCATGCTGCTCTTGAACATGAATACAACTACAGGATACGCGGCGGCGTCCACAGAATCCTTGTCTAAACCGGCATGGACCTCCTCCTCCCTCATGTTAAATGAGGCTAATACGGAGAAAGACGTCATGATCAAGAACATTTACGCTGTACCTGCTAAAAATCTGGTATATGTACACACTTCTCAGCCCGTAACCAAAACCAGTAGCAAAACAACGCTGGACTGGCAGCTCGATTCGCTTCAGGCACTGGATGCCAAAACAGGACAGCTCAAGTGGAGCACTATTTTCCATGAGAAAAGTGGCCCTTATACAACCTACTCCAATTCTGTATATGCAAGCAACGGTACGGCCTACGTATATATGGAGTATTCGGATAAAAGCAAGAAATTATATTCGTTTAATACGTCCGGCAAGACCAACTGGGTGAAAACCGTGAATTCGTCAGCTAACATCTCGCTCATGGATAACGATAATCTACTGGTCGCTACAAGTCAGGGCGTACAATCCAATGGCTCTGTGCGTTCTACCCTTTCTCTTTATGACCAAAAAGGTAAGCTGTTGACCGAAAAAACAATTGCAGGCACTGTACTCAAAGCAGCTCAGGGCAGGATTGTTGTCGATGCGAGCAAACAGGTCAAGTCGGGAAACTTCTGGCAACCGGTTGCCAATCCCAAAATTGAAATCTATGACACCTCATTAAACCGTCTGTCCTTCTATCAATTCCCGGCTGATGCCAATACACAAGGAGATGGCGGCGGTGAAGCTCTGGCAATTCTGGATGATGGTTCCGTCCTGATGCGTGCTAACTTCGAAACCACCGGCAATCGGTTGATGGGATTTGGTTCGGATGGCAAGCTTGCATGGGGGCGTGCAATCGCCGGGGATGCGTATATTCAAACAGCGGGTAATGGGTACACCGTGCTCACTGGCTCAAAGCTTGAGCTATACACGATGAAAGGCAAAGTGACGGAGCGTATGTTCAAGGATGCTCAGCCTGTGCTCATGCATGTGGACCGAACACAAGACGGGCAATACCAGCTTGATTTTGCTAAAACAGGATATATTCTGGACCCGCAGACATTGGAAGACGTGCATGTGTACACCGTTAGCACTGCTGTTCCTTCATTAGAAAGTATCTCCACTTATATGAATGATGTGATCTATTCGATGAAGGGTGAAGCTCTTTCTAAGTATGCACTCAAGTCGTCGTCGGCTAAATAATGAATGTTGCTCTTACCTGACATAGCTTTAGTCAAGAAAAAGCCGGAACAGCTCCTCGCGGTGCTCTCCGGCTTCTCTTATTTCCAATTCTCGTTAATGAATTCGTCCCTACCGGACAGTGCCCGGTCTTCCTTGTAATGCTTCTCGTTTTTCTTGTGATAGTCCTGGTGGTAATCCTCTGCCGGGTAAAAAGTAACAGCATCCCGAATCTCGGTCACGATGGGCTGATTGAACCGCCCACTGGCCGCGAGTTCCTGTTTGGATTGCTCGGCAAGCTGCCGCTGGCGTTCATTGTGTACAAAGATGGCGGTACGATACTGCGATCCTCGATCCTGAAACTGTCCTCCATCATCCGTAGGGTCAATCTGAGGCCAGTATAATTCTAATAAGCGCTCGTAAGGGAATACATCTGGATCAAATGTAATCTCCACGACTTCCACGTGCCCTGTTTCCCCAGTCTTCACCTGCTCATAGGTCGGATTTTCGACATGGCCACCTGTATAACCTGATACGATACCGTGGATGCCTGGTTGTTCCTCAAACGGGGTAACCATACACCAGAAACATCCGCCAGCAAACGTTGCTTTTTCCATTCCATTCAACTCCTCTGGTTCAAAACAATATCATGAAAGCATTAGCTCAGACACGCATTCATATTCCTACATTGTAAAACAACAAGAGGTTGATGGAAAGCCACCGCAATGGCTCTTCATCAACCTCTTCATTCAGCTTCGCATGGAAGCATTCATATCGATATGGTTCATACAGCTTTCAGCTGCACCATAACTTCTTAATCAGGAACATCGCTCGCTCTAGTTTACCCGCGGCTGCGTCCCATCGAACGGAAGATCAAGCTGACAATCGCTACAAGCACAATCGCACCAATCAATGCCGGTACAATGTGGAATCCGCCCATCTCAGGACCCATGTCTCCAAGAATGACTCCACCTAACCATCCACCGATAAAACCAGCAACGATATTACCAATAATACCGCCTGGGATGTCACGACCAACAATCAGACCTGCGAGCCAACCAATGATACCACCGATAATTAATGACCATAACCAACCCATATCATTCACCTCTATTTTATAATTTTTGTTGCGTCTGACTACTATTAACCGCTCCGAAGGCATTTAAACAACTGGCATAAAAATTGTTGCATATTACCATTGTCCAAAATGCTTCTTTCTCTGCTAACAGGTGCTCTGCGAGGGCATGACAACAGGCCGTGTCAGTTTCCGGCATCTCATCAGCACATGGCTGCGATATGTACCTCCCGAGAGTCATTGTATGTTATCAAAGACAAGGTTAGTATACCCAGTAAAGGTGAATTTATATTTATGGCTCAGAACCATTTATACTCCAAACTTTATAGTCCATCAGAATGGCATCAGTCAACGTATTAGATCAGAAAACAAGACTCATATAACAGATCAATAAAATCCAGCCCGACCCTTGCCCGGTTGTGCAAGCCAATTATGTTTATGACTTTTGTCCAGTTCTCCCCGCATGGACTGAATGACCTGAACAATATCGGTTCGCCCGTTTTGATGCCACTCCAGCGCAACGCTGACATACAATTCGCCGAGTTGGGCAAGCGAGAACGTATCTGTCAAGCGGGCCGCTTCGATCGTCCCTTCTTCACCTGCAAACACGCTAAACCCACGCTGCCGCAAATATTGCAAGCGTAAAGCTTCATCAGGCAGTGGAATCTCATAGGCCCGGTCGAATCGTCCGGCACGGTTCATGAGACCTGGATCGATTTTTTCCGGATAGTTTGTCGTACCGATCAAGAAAATCCCTTCTTTCGACGTCGCACCATCCAGTGTATTCAGGAAAAAGGAACGAACTTCATCCGGCATCGAGTCGATATCTTCAATGATCAGCACCATCGGTGCCAGTCGTTTGGCTGCATCAAACACTTCACGCACAGACTCGCTGTTGGTGTACTCCGTAATTTGCCAATAAGCTGCCGGTCCAGGAATACTGCCTGCTATCGATTTCACCAGCGTTGTTTTTCCGTTCCCTGGATGCCCATAGAGCAGAATACCGCGTTTGTAAGGGATGTCATAGTCCCGGTAAAAGGAACGATCCGCTTCAAAAAACTGATCCAGCGAGCGGAAAATATCCTGTTTGATCTGTGCGGAGAGAACTACATCTTCTCGGCTCACCGAACGAGTTATGGACTCTACATGACGGTCACTGCCATTGCGGGCATCCGTGTAAACCGTTACTTTTTTCATATTTTGCTGACGTTCGCGTTCCCTTACACTTCCCAGGAAATGCTTCATCTCTTCATCCCCTACAGCGAACACAAAGTCTTCACTATAGATCCCGTTCTCTCGGAAAAAAGGTACCCGTACCAAAGCTACGCCCCATTTGGGATAAGCAAATACGTTGTTGCGGATGGAATAATGCACACCGTATGTTGGCACATCTCCATCATCATCGTAATGCAACGTTTGGAGCTCCAGATCCTCAAAGATACGAGCAACAAGCTCGACCTCGTCACTTCCGTTCTGCAAGTCTTCCCGCAACAGTTCCCAATATTCGTTGTTTGGATCAGAACTTGAATACAACTTGTATTCAACGCCGTAACGCTTTAGAAGTGCCTCACCAATTCCCCGAATCAGTCTCGAATAGACCGCGTATCCTTCAACCCGGATACGTGTATCATGCTGTTCGTCGTAGGAATAGATGGCTTTTGTTTCGTTCATTGGATTCATCTGTTTATCGTTATCGTTCATCATTTCGCTCCCTTTACCGCAGCAAGCGGTTTACATTTGGCTACCACTTGAGCCAGTCCGGCGCCGGTAACACTATCTATAATTTCATCAACGTTTTTATACGCCTGAGGTGATTCATCAATAATGGATTCCAAGGATCGCTGGTTCACAACGATCTCGTCCGCCGTTCCTACGCCAAGAGCTGTAGCAAAATCTTCAACCGTCACCAAACGTTTCGTTGCGGTACGCGACCGTACACGGCCCGCACCATGACATATCGAATAATAGTTGTCTGAGCCTTCTGGCTGACCGACCATGATATACGAGGCCGTCCCCATCGAGCCAGGAATCAGAGCCGGATGGCCTGTAGCCATGTAAGGTTTTGGATTATCCTGGTGGCCTGCAGGCAATGCCCGTGTTGCCCCTTTCCTGTGTACAAACACCGAACCACGCTCTGCATGGGATTCCTCCCAAGCATAGTTATGCATCAGGTCGTACAGTGTACGAAATTCGCATTTTGACCCGAATACATCCCGGAATGCTTCCCGGATTGCATAAGCGATGAGATGGCGATTCACTACGGCATAATTCAATGCAGAATACATCATGTTGACGTAATGGCGGCCTTCCGCATGCTCCAGCGGGGCAAATACCAATCGGGGATCGGAAGTTCCAAGGCCCAGCCGCTGCATGACTTTGGCAATCGCTGTCGAACTTGTCTGGCTAACATATCCGCCCCAAGCGCGGGAACCAGAGTGAATCATAACAGCAATCTGTCCATCATAAAGCCCCCAAGCCTCAGCTACTTCGCGATTTTCCTCAGCAATCTCAATCGCCTGAATCTCGGCAAAATGGTTCCCGCCCCCCAGCGTCCCCAGTTGACGATGCGAACGGTGCCAGGTCATATCCGGAACAAGATTCAGTACATTCTCGTCATACGTAAACTTACTGCTCTCCACATGCGTCAGTGAAGTCGACTTTTTCGGTGTATAGCTATCCGGAATATATTTTTTCGGCAGTCCGTGTAGTCCTTTTTTCACAATATGCTCTAATCTTATATCGGAAAAATGGCCTCGCTGGCTGGCTTCCATCGGTAACACTTTTTCGATCGCTTTAACCAATTTGCGGCGCAGCTTTACATCTTTCAGATCATCCTTATGCAGATTGGTCAGATGAACTCGCATGCCACAGCCGATATCACTACCCACGATGGAAGGTGATACATATCCACTCTGTGCCTCCCATACCGCCGTCGTCCCAATACATGTTCCTACACCGACATGCACGTCCGGAGTATAACCCATATAAGAGATATCCGGAATCTGCAAATTATTGTTAGCCATCTCGAATACTTTGTAGTCCAGAGAAGAAAATAATTGCTGTGCCGCATATACGGTAAGTTCTCCCGCTGGTAATTTCACTTGATGGCGATAACCCTCAGTCATGTTGCTAAAATTTCCAACATTGTTCATTTCGTTATTCATAAATGATTGTAATTCCTTCCTGTTCCGTTCAGCAAATGTAGTTTGCCGCGTGTTGTTTTGTAAAAAATACATAAAAAAGCCATGGACTGATCGTCCATGGCTTCTACTACATGACAATAACGGATAACAGCACAAATGAGTTTGCACCTGTTATCCATCGCTGGATACCGCGAAGAACACACATTGCCTATAGCGCTACACGCTGTATTCTATAAACAATATGCCCGTTCTTTATGTCGACCGTATGAGGCCAAAAAGACGATGAGCCGGATATACAATTGTGTCGATGCTTCTGTGTCCTAGATTCAATTCATAACCTAACGTCATGTCTCTCGGCCTCCCTTCATCATTGATATGTATATATTAATAGCACATCTTTTCAAATGTCAACCCTTTTCTTGGAAATTAATGCATTCTTATATTCTAACGAATGATGAAAAAGAGGAGGTTGTCCGGGGACATCCTCCTCTTTTTCATCAGTTTATTAGGTTATTCACCGCTGTTTCTGTCATATTCATCAGGCAAACAACATTCTCATGATCATGACCTTAGAGTTTAGCCTGTTCTTGCAATTCTTCCACAGGATTCTCATCTTCCTTCTCAGGTACTTTGGATGAAAGGAACCATCCACATACCGCAATCGTGATCAGTACAACATAAAAACCGATTTTCCATATTTTATTTTCCGGGAAATGCTCATCCAGTACGCCTAAGGAAGGGTGCGCCAATGTAATTACTGACAGCTTAACCCCTACCCAACCTACGATTACAAAAGCAGCAACTTCTAGACCCGGACGCGAATGAAGCAATTTCACGAAAAACGATGCTGCAAAACGCATGATAACGAGCCCGATAAAACCGCCGAGGAAGATGACAATGAACTGTCCACCATCCAAGCCGCCAATTGGCGGCAATCCGCTTGGTGGCAACGCAACCGCCAAAGCAACAGCTGCTAAGATTGAATCTACTGCAAAAGCAATATCTGCGACTTCAACCTTAAATACAGTCATCCAGAATCCAGATTGTTTCTTTGGTTTTTTTGGTGTATCGTCAGCTGCCTCGTCTGTTTTATTTCGACCACTCAATATCTTTTTGACGATATGGTTTATCGAAATGTACAGAAGGTATAATGCCCCAATCGCTTGAACCTGCCACACATCCACAAGGAATGAGATAAGGAATAACGACCCGAGACGGAAAACAAAAGCCCCCATCAAACCATAAAACAATGCTTTTTTACGCTTTTCCTCAGGTAAATGTTTTACCATAATTGCGAGTACCAGGGCATTATCTGCTGCCAGTAATCCTTCAAGGACAACAAGGACTAAAAGTACCCACCCATATTCTAATAACAGTGCTGCATCCAACATTGACTCCTCCTTAATATGCTTATGATGTACAAAAAAAAGGATCTTTACCATCGCTGGTAAAGATCCTTTTATAACCACAAAAAGAGACCTTTACCGAGCATAAAAACTTGGTAAAGGTCTCGCTAACAACAAAATGCTGCCAATAAAGCCGGGGATGTGATCCCGAATTGACGACTTTACTGTAAAAGCTACTCCCCTTTAACAGGAATATGTAGTTTTAGTTGAAACCGGTGAATAACCTGTATACATCATATTTCATAACATAAAATAAAGTCAAGCTTTATTTTCAGTGTTAAGGGCCAATTTTCGAAAAACAAAAAAATCATAAATCATATTGCCCAGCGGTACAAACGAAATGAAGAATAACGCAATGGGACGGCGCAAACGCCACTTCTGAGTTGTGTATAAAGATACCATAAACAAGAGATGCATCAGAAACAAAAAACCATACAAGTTTCCGAACCAAGTCACCGCTTGAGGCATAACTCCTGCATCCCGAAGGGGAAACGCAACGAACAACAGTAAAATATATGAAATCCCCTGTAACCATAACATTAGCCGGAAACGACCCAGCATTGAACGTAACATCATCTTCCTCCTGCTTCTATGCAATACACGCTAGTTGAACCCTGTACAGTATATCACAAAAGCAGTGTCGATTTGCATCCAGCCAGGCTGTATTATATTCCATGTCATTTGCATGATCCAATATACGTCTCACAGGAGCCAAATATCCACCTCTAACATACAATGCATGAAATGTGTCATGAACATGTCGGACAAGGAGGAGTGGATTCATGAAGATCGTTCTGGTTGCACCAGAGAAGTTACCACTGCCTGGCAATGGTTCCGTGGAAATCTGTATATTAGGTATCGCACACGAACTTGCCCGCCGTCATCAGGTAACCGTTGTAAGCCGTCAAATTAAAGGCCTGCCGGCACTTCAACAGATCGGACAGATAACGATTCAGCGAATCTTTGCATCCAGTATTGTAGATTATACCCGGTCAGTTATTCGTTTGCTTCGTACACTCGATGTTGATGTTATTCAAGTGGATAACAGACCTCACAGTATGGCTACCATTAAACAAGCCTTTCCGCGAACACCTGTTATCCTCTATCTCCACTCACTTACATTTGTTCAACCCGGACCTCGGAAACTGTCTAGTCTGAAAAAAGCGGATTGTATTGCCGTGAACAGCCAATCATTGAAGCGTAGACTCAGCCGCCGTTTCCCTCCTGTAACGAAACGGTTAAATGTCGTTCCGCTAGGTACTGATCTTGACCGTTTCCGACCCGTTGCCAGCAATGAAGAACGGCTTCACTTGCGAGAGAAGTTTGGAATTACTGAACGTTTCACAGTCCTGTATGCAGGCAGAGTCATCCCTGGCAAAGGGGTCGATATTCTAATTCGTGCTATTGCTTTAGCACAAAAGCAAGTACCTGTCCAGCTGGTCATTGCAGGCAAGGGCCCTCCAAAGTATGTACGCTCATTACGTAAACTGACACAAAAACATAACGTTCATGCCGCCTTTTTAGGGCAGATGAATCATGAACAGATTGATCAGCTCTATCGAAGTGTAGACTGCCTGGTCTGTCCTTCACAGAACCACGAGGCCTTTGGCTTGGTGAATGTAGAAGCTATGGCCTCCGGCATTCCTGTCATCGCTTCGGATAATGGGGGTATAAGGGAGATTATCCATTCGGGAATGAACGGATACTTGATATCAGAGTATAAGCACCCTCAGCAGTTTGCTTCATCCTTGCGTCAATTGGCCACACGACCTGATCTTGTGCAATCCATGGGAAGAAGTGGACGCGAAACAGCAAGTTCTCATTTCAGTTGGTCAAGAACCGCTCTCTACTTGGAGGCAGCTTACACAAGGCTCATCCGTTCATGAGCCTTTTTTCTTGATCAGGCTTTCTCACGGAACTGCCATTCCGTAATAATAGAGTCCATCTGAGATACAGGTACATGCATGATTTCGATCAGTTCAATAATTACCATATCCTTCATCATAAATCTTACTTTTGCACAAGTTTGTTGGTAGAAGGCATCGTAGAATCCCGCACCAGTCCAGCATCCATGAGGTACCATAGCAGCATGGTTTACGATATACCCCACCTCCCCTATTGGGGGGATAACCACTTTAATGGCTTGATGATCCAAGCGATTATCCGGGTCCTTTACAAGATACAGTGTATCCCCCACATGCAGAGCTTGTGCTCCATGATAGTTTTCCATGCCCATCAAAGCGGCAAAAATTTTGTTACTCATACGAATGCTCCTTTTTACAGATATTCCTTGGCTTATGGCTATAAAGCCTCTTCATCTTTATAGTGCTCCAACCATTCCAAAAGTTGTTTGCGAATCTCTCTCCGATACTCGCGAGGTTCAAGTACCTCAGCCTCAGCACCGAACTGATATAACCATTGCAAAAATTCACGACTGCTATTCAGTGTTACTTCGAATAACAAACCACCATCCATAAGATCTGTCATTCGTGGACGAACAAACATCTCTTCTTCTTTTATGTAAGGGGCCACCTTTTCGGAGAATCTTACCTTAAAATGAATATGCTCGTCCCCTCGGTCAACAGACCAAGTATTCTTCATATACTGAGTGATATTGAAGTCACCCATATCAAATGCAGCATTGGTTCGTGTTACATCCAGGAAGCGGCTAATGCGAAACAACCGAACTTTCTGCTGTAAATGACAGTACCCAATCAGATAGAAACGTTGATCACGCGGTACGAGATAATAAGGGTCTATTTGTCTAACCGTAATCTCGTTATTCGTGAGCGTATGATATTGCGCTTGAATCGTCCGTCCATCTAAAATCGCTTCGATAATGGGAATTAACAAGTTTGGATCCTTTCCTTCTTCTCGGTAAGCAGGTATCCCCATCCGAATAATTCCTGCAATATTTTCCACAATTTCACTGTTCCTTGTTTTTTGTTTAGTATGTGCCGATATAACCTTATCATATGCTGAGTCAAATTCAGCAGGTAATTTAGATGTATCGACTAAGGCCGGAAGCATACAGAATAGCATGGCTTCCTGTTCGGTAAAATCTAAAGGATACATGGCAAACTCACCGATAAATCGATAACCCTTTCCATATCCTTCGTTCATTATGGGAGCAACCCTGTCCAAAATCCGGAGATCGCGGTAGATTGTGCGCACCGTTGTACCACATTTCAGCGCCAATTCCTTTGCAGAGATTCCGGGATTAGCTTGTATAGCCTGAAGTATACGCAGCAGACGAATTAATTTCTCTGTCATGTAGTTTCTCCCCTTCGATATTTTATCGGCAAGGAAAACTAGTTCCTTTAGTTCATATATAAATCTTTAGTCCCAAATAATTTTTCGCAATTTCACCATTTATTTATAGTCCAATTGCACTTTTCCCCTCTCTAAATATACATTCTCTTACTTGCTTGCGTAAATTAATAACCCAAAATCTGATTTTCCTAAGCCTGAAAGCCTATACAAATATCTAAAAAAAATACAAAAAAAGCCCTGATCTCCAAACGAGACAAGGCTTCAAAAAGTTCTATTTGTCATATTTTTATTAGTTTATTTCTCTCAATTTGTTCAGCACATGAACCATGCAATCACATAACAATGGGATATCATGCATTTGATCCTCATTCACATGCCTTCCGAAATATATATTGGAAGAAACGTTAAATGATACCGGAGCTTCTCCAAAAAGGTAGTGGATATGCTGAACTATCCGCTGATCGGGCCAATTTTCCTGCATAATCGACTGGACATCGTGACAACGTGGCTCCAGTTCTTTAGTTACCCACGCAAAGCGAAGCTCTAGTTCACAGCCGGGGTGGCTGCCTGGAGTCTCCAGAATCTCTGCGGCTATGGCCTGCAACGAACTTTTCAATACCACTTCCGCGGTCACAGCAGTATGATCTCTCAGGCAGAACCGCAAGGTGAATTCCCGGGACATGCTTGCCATTTCTAATTGATCCCTGCGATGGGTAATGTGAATGCTCTCATCCAGATTGTCCAGGTCATAGAGGTAATTCTCGAAGGCTACTTTTAAATTATCGTATATCGTGGGGTCAAACATAGGGCAAACCTGCTTTCTTTTCGATTTCATCTATCTTCACGTTGTACCACAAATACGCTCCTTAAATCCATATGAAAAAGCCCAGCCCACAAGAAGTGGACTGAGCTTGGACCTGATTTACGCAGAATTTTTGAAATTCCAGCGTTCGCCTATTCTTCTGCAGATTGACCTTCTTCTGCTTCTGGAGCCGCTTCATCAGCAGAAGCGGTTGGTTCCTCTTCAACAGCTTGCGGCGGCATAACCGAAGCCACGATAGAATCTGGTGATGTCACGAGCGTCAAACCTTTATCCAGTTTAATATCGCCTGCTGTCAAGCGGTCACCAATTTCCAGACCACTGACGTCGACTTCGATCGAAGTTGGCAGATCTGCTGGCAAACCTTCAACCTCCAGTTGCGTTTCTTGCGTCTGGAAGACACCGCCTGCTTTGGAACCAGCAGCAGTACCTTGGAAATCAATCGATACACTAACGCTAATCGGTTTATTTTTCGAAATTTGTAAAAAGTCAACGTGTAGCAGACGTCCATTACGCTCCTGCTGATCCTTGATCAGTACAGGAACGGTTTTTCCGCCCTCTACATTAAGGTTAAACATCTCTGAGCGGCCTGTACGAGCCATTTTCAGCATTTCTTTTTCATCCACATGTATGGCGGCACCTTCTTGTCCCGGTCCGTATACTACGGCAGGAACTCGTCCACCTTGTCTTAACAGGCGCAATGCTGCACCTTTCTTTTCAGTTCTTGGCGTTGCTGTAAGTTGAGCCATTTTTCCGTTGGATTTCATGGTTGAACATCCTCCTTCAAGGGATCCCTACTTTGGTTTTGTTGGCAAGCTCTACGGCTTCTCTCATAGACCAAAACGGTCTTTTTTCTGAGGCCATATGTTGGGCCATATCTATATTTACCCCAATGATCCGGCATCTAAAACATAAACCCGGAGTTTTTTATCCTTTTTTTGTAATTATATGTGTTTTGGAGCATAAGAAAACAGCCGGAATTCCTTCCGACTGTAAGATTAGTGCTTGGAGTGATGAAACGAATTACCTGTTCAAAACATTACAGAGAAGCACACATCATGCACTATTCAGATCATCCTTTTCAGGATTTTCTCGCACAATCTGCATTTCATCTGACCCACTTTGTACCCTAATCTGCAGATCACCATCCTCAGGCATGATATCCACATAGCGATCTCCACAAGTGTCCTTGGCCTCCCACTCATTCAGCCTGATGACAAAACCCAGATGATGCAGACCGGGAGCTACGCGGAACCGTGCTTTCGCAACATGGCCTGCCCGCTCCAAGCGAATGGCTCCATCCTCCATACCCGTTCCCCATACCCAAACATCCCAGCCGTCATAACAGCCATCAGCGCGTTCGTAACAGATGGTCACGGTTCGTGACAGGTATCTGTGAACCGTAACCGCATATGCCGCACGAACGGAGCCTATTTCTGCGATGATCATGGACTTCCCCGAAGTCAGCGCCCTCACGATTCCCGCTTGGCTTACAGCAGCTACATCCGAATGAGCAGAACTCCAGCGAATATGAGCATCTGTAAGTGGCTGCCCATATTGATCCAGCACCAACGCACGGAAACGACTAACTCGAGTTGTATATAGCACTGGTTCACCTATGATCTCGATTCGCTCAGCGTAGCGGATATCAACCTGAACGGTACAAGACGCTGTGATCGAACCGACGCTTGCCGTAATTGACACTACACCACGACTCAATGTACGAATAGTGCCATCTTTTTCTATACGAACCATGTCTGGATCAGAAGAGTTCCATACCACAGGTACATTTTCCAATACATTGCCGATATGATCCCTCACCGTTGCTCGTAGCTGAGAAGTTTCCTGCGGAGCAAATACCCTGCGCGGAAGAGCGATTTGCAGTGCAGCCGGTTCTGACTGGGGCGTGAGCTCCTTGTCGTACAGAACCATAAGCGACCAACGTTCCACCTGAACCTCCCCCGTAACCGTCTCGATCACGTCGGTTCCAGCGGTATGATGATTCACAACAACCTTCCACTCACCCTCATCCAGGTGTATGGTCTGAGATTCCTCCGAGCCGTTATAGATAATCATAATCCGATGCCATGAATCTTCGTTCGCTCCATGTTCAAGCATATAGGCAACAACGTTTCCATCCATCCGAATGAAGCGGAGATGTCTGCGAATCTGTTCTGCCTCCATCATACGGAACGCCGGATGGGTGCGCCGCAAGTGGATCAGCCCACGATAATAGTCAAATACAGGCCTGAATCGGGCTTTATTGGCCCAAGTGATCGTATTTACCGCATCACCGCTTCGATAACTGTTATGATCTCCAGCCTTGGATCTTAACATCTCATCACCGGCATGTAGAAACGGTATTCCCTGTGAAGTAAGCAGGATGCCAGATGCAAGAATGGAACGGCGAACCATTTCATTATGCAATACATCTGCTTCATCGACATATCGATACGGATCTGCCGCCTTAACCGCCGACTCGGCACTGCCTCCCTCCACAGGCTGTCCGTCTTTCCATACAGGAAAGCCCAGATCATGTCGAAGATGGAGCGAGGTAGCCATTTTATCCCAGAGATTCAGGTTATCATGGGCGGTCACATAATTAACGGTTTCGGCGGGGGATGAGGTGAAGTCATCCAGTGCTCCCGCAACACCTTTGCCTATTTCATATTCCAAGCCGCCGGCACCTGTGATGAATCCTCTACTGCTACCGTCACTGTCTCCTTTAATCGCACCGCGAAAATGATCATTGAATACAGCAAATCCTTTGCCTCTCTGTGTTCCCTTGAGGGTTTGACGCCCCAGCGGAGAGTCGCCTCCCATCCACGGCTCTCCATAGATCAGAAAGGTAGGGTCTATCTTTTCTTTTAACTGACGGGTAAGCTCACTCATCGTGTCCAGATCAATCAGTGCCATTAGATCAAACCGGAATCCGTCAATATGATATTCTTCTGCCCAATAGCGTAAGGAATCCAGAATATATTTTCGTACCATAGGACGTTCTGTTGCCAGTTCATTCCCTACACCTGAACCGTTGCTGAGTGTACCATCTTCATAATAACGATAGAAGTAACCTGGCACGATTCGCTCAAAAGGGCCTTTTTCCACACTGTACGTATGGTTGTACACGACATCAAGCACAACACGGATCCCTTGCTGGTGCAAGGACTGAATCATCGCTTTGAACTCCCGAATACGAACAGCAGGATCTCGGGGATTCGTCGAATAGGAACCCTCAGGTACATTATAGTGTT
The DNA here is from genome assembly GCF_037969905.1 of Paenibacillus sp. FSL R7-0272. NCBI lineage: Bacteria > Bacillati > Bacillota > Bacilli > Caryophanales > Paenibacillaceae > Paenibacillus > Paenibacillus sp. FSL R7-0272. The sequence goes on from NZ_CP150221.1 coordinate 4,860,265, forward strand.
GCGGATCATAGCCCCAGTTATAGGGTACTTTGGCCGTTGGATCGGTGTTCGCTACTGCGAGTTCATTTACCGTCTGGTAATCGGCCACAGGCAGCAGATGTACATGGGTAATCCCCAGTTCAACCAAATGATCGACGCCAATTCGGCTGCCTGTCTCATCGGTAAGCCCGGTAGCCGTAAAAGCCATATACTTTCCTTTGTACGGAAGTTCGGCCTGAGGATCGGAAGAGAAGTCTCTTACGTGCAGTTCATAGATGATCGCATCAACCGAGCTTACAAAGGCGGGCTTTACATCTTGATCCCATCCCTCTGGATGAGTCATATTCAGATCAATGATCGCCGTCCGTTGCCCATTGGCTGTAACTGCTCTGGCGTAAGGGTCCGCTACTATTTCTACCCATTGATCATGATGAACGATGCGATACATATAAAAGTGTCCTGCCCAATCGCCCGAAAGAGTCCGTTGCCAGATCCCGTCCGGGTCATGTGTCATCTCAAATGCCTGACCATCCTCATGATGGGACACTTCGCCTAGATCGTTATACTCTCCCTCATTTTCGAAAACTAATATATTGACCAGCTGTGCTGTAGGCGCCCATACTTTGAACGTACTCGCAGCACTGGTATAAGTTAAGCCAAGATCGTTGCCTTCATAACAAAAAGAAGTCCATTCCGGCATCGTTCTCACCGCCTTTATATCCTTTAATTTCGTATTGTCCCGATGTTACGAAGTGGGACGCCTTTTGTCAACCCGGGGTTGTCTGTACTCAACATATCGGTTAGATCGAAACAATTGATGAGCAATCGCTTTCATCTATCATATGTAAACAAGCGCAGCGGTTGACAACGTATGTACCTATGGAATCAAAAAAACACCCTCTTTTGATATCAAAGAGAGTGTTCTACTGTGTGACTTTTAAACTGAAATACATCGTTATGACTTACTGCCCTGTTGTTAGATAAAAGCGGACATTTTGTCATCCTTGTACAAGCCTGACTCTCTTCAAGAAGACTGCGAAAACAATACGGTCATGGATAACATGTTGACCTGTACTTGATTGTTGTTAGTCTCTTGATTGTCTGAGCTGCTCTTGGTGCTCTTTTTGCTATGCTGAGTGTTCTGATCGTGGATGGTACGAAGCGTATTTACACCAGCCTGTCCTTCTTCAACAACCACTCTCCATGTGCCTGAAGGGATAGAGATCCGACGAGATTCTTTGGTCGCATTGTAGATCACGATAATCCGTTGCCATGCATCATTCACATCTGCACCCTGCAACTCGAATGCTAAAAGTCCTTTATCTTTTTGCAAAAGTCGAACATGCTTCTCAATCGCTTCGCGTGTACGCAGGCGAAAAACAGGATGCTCCCGCCGCAGGCGAATCAGGCCACGGTAATAGTCGAATACGGGCTTAAATCGTTGCTTCTGATCCCAATGAATAGCGTTGACCACGTCTCCACTCTCATGGCTGTTGGCATCTCCGTACTTACTTCGCAGCAACTCATCTCCTGCCGCAACCAGCGGAACACCTTGTGAGGTAAGTACAATACCGTTTGCAAGAAGGCAGCGTCTCACGGTTTCGTTTCCGAGCACATGCGCTGGATCGATCTGAAGATAAGGATCAGCCTGTCGCACAGCCTCTTCCACATTGTCGAACCCCCGGATACTCCCATCCTCATCATACGTCAGAAAGCCCAGCTTATCTTGTAACCCTTGCGTACGGGCCACCTTATCCCACAGATTAAGATTGTCATGTACAGTTACATAATTAATAGTCTCAGATGGACCTTCCGTAAAATCATGAATAGACCCTTGCACGCCTGTCCATAACTCCGCTTCTTTCCCGTCTTCACCCGTCGCAAAACCTTTGCCGTCCCCATCACTGTCTCCTTTAATGACACCACGGAAATTATCATTAAACACGGCAAAGCCTGATCCGCGCTGTGTTCCTTTCAAGGTCATTTCATCACCCAAAGGTGATTCCATTGCTCCCCAAGGTTCGCCGTATAACAAGATGGAGGGAGATACCTCAGTATGAAGCTCGGATGCGAGCTGTTTCATCGTCGTAACATCCATCAGCCCCATCAGATCAAAACGAAAACCGTCCACATGATATTCCTCTGCCCAGAAACGCACCGAATCGATAATAAATTTACGAACCATAGCTCGTTCTGTTGCCACTTCATTGCCTGTGCCTGAACCGTTACTGTACGTTCCGTCGGCATGCTGACGATAATAATATCCGGGAACGAGCTTCTCAAATGAACTCTCCGCTGTATCAAACGTGTGGTTGTACACGACATCCATAATGACACCTATCCCTTTACGATGAAGTGCAAGCACCATGGACTTGAATTCACGAATTCGCGTTACGGGTTCATCTGCGCGTGATGCATAAGATCCTTCCGGAACATTGTAATGCAGCGGATCGTAACCCCAATTATAGTTAGAGGCATCCTTAGGATCATCATCTACCTTCGCCTCGTCTACCGTAGCAAAATCAAATACAGGCAACAGGTGTACATGTGTAATGCCTAGTTCAACCAAATGATCGATTCCAAGCGTATTACCTGTTGTATCTTGAAGCCCAGTCTCGGTGAAAGCCAGATACTTTCCTTTGTTCGCAATCCCGGAAGAAGCATGAATGGAGAAATCCCGGACATGTAGCTCATACAGGACAGCATCCGTGGGATGACTCAATTCGGGACGTTCATCCTGTTGCCAACCCTCAGGGTGAGTCTCCTGCATGTCCACAATAACACCCATTTCACCGTTCATGGTTACGGCTCGCGCGTAAGGATCAACCGTGATCGTTGAAGTTCCATCGGCAAAAGTTGGCTTGAACATATAGCGATAACCTCGTAAATCCCCTTCCACTTCTAAAACCCACACATCCTGTTCACCGGAATGCATTGGGATGTTACTCTGCTTCAACGCGTTCGGGATGTCATCGGGACTTCCACCTGTGAGGGGTGGGTACAGAAGCAGTTCCATTTGAATTGCAATGGGAGACCAAACTTTGAAAGAACAAACAGCCGGTTGAAGGGTAACCCCCAGATCCCCCCCTTTATATGTACTCGTGATCGAAGCTATATCTGTTTTCCGGGCAATCTGCTGTTGCTGTTGTTGAACTTCGTCAATCATATCAATTCCCCTCTCGGTGAGCGTCGTATGTTATTCATGTAAAACGGAATGTAGAGCGTGGTGCCAAGTGAGTATCAGGAAAGTGCTCCTTACCCTTTATACCCGTTCAACGGATCAAGCATAATCTGTTTATACAAAAAAGAAGTAGCCGTGACGCAGACTCACATCACAGCTACTTCGTATATAAAGCTTCTACTTTTATTTCAAACCCGTCGTTTCGCTAATGAGGTACCTGCGCTTGAAAATCATCACGGCTGGATTGATCTGCATGATACCACACCACATCTCCATCTCTCGTCTGCCATCTTATCCCCTGTTCATCCGCTGGACTTCCATTAAAACCTTCCAGTTTCCATTGATTCATTAATGGGGCGTGCATATATTGCAGATGAGGCGCGAGTGTATTGCCATTTTGTAACGTTTCCAGATTAAAGTTCACTACGATGTATCCATCTTGCAGGAATACAGGAGCCTTGTCATCTAGCAAAGTTTCTCGGGCCAGACGCTCCAGATTCGTGCCTTTGGGAACAGCATATACATCGGCTGGCAGGCTATATTCTCCGTACCAGCGCTGTATGGCGGCATTCGCCCGATCTATATCCACCCCGGAAGGAAGGTCTGTTTTTGGACCTATGAGTGTACGAATCTGTGACGGGAGAATCATCCAATCGTACCTGCCTGTCCAAGTTTGACGATATGACGTCTGGGTCACAAACCGAACCATCGCCTGTTCCAGCGTATACAACTGCCGATCTTCTGATGTCCATTCATGGGTGTACTGATAGCGTGCTGTATCGCTGAGTTCCATTCCAGGCACGTTTCGTAGCCTTGCGTTCAGCACTACATAACGCTTCTCAACATCCTGTGCAGATCCAATACGGATAAGTTGCTGCTGCCCTCGATGGTAGTACAAATCCACTTCCTGCCTCTTGGTTCCGTCTTTGGGGATATAAAAGAAAGTTGGAGTTATTCGGATACCATCCTGTTTGCCAAACATGTTCCCCTTGGTCTTCACATCAAACTTAAAGTGATAACCTGTCTTCACAGCGACATTGCGGTATCCCTGCACAGGGTGGCTACCTGGGCGGATTGGCAAAACATACGGAGCCAGGTTGCCCCTCGGATCTCCATCAATTTCATTTGTTCCTGTCCAGTAGTTAACACCCGTAGGCTCGGGACTTCCTGGTCTTTGACGAAACACCCTCTCCCAATGATAGTCCGCGATATCTGTGATTCGAAAATCATACAATCGCCCAATGACCTCCACAGCTACCGTATCCGTTGCGACATGATGTGCCAGATCCGTATTAGCATCAGGTTGTGCCGTAAACTGCATGGGTGCATTCTCTGCGATGTTGCGGAACTCAATCTGATAGGCGCCTTCATCAATCCAGACAGGAAGCACAAAGGTAGTATCCATTTGATTGACGGGAATATCAACCCAGGTTTGGGCTGGGATAAAGCTACTTTTGCCATCCGTGTAAACATCGAACGGGAAACGCACCTGTTTACTGCGAAAATACTTTCCGTAATCGCGATTTCCGTAACCTGGATAACGTACTTCATCTAGATGTTGTCCTGACGTGGGGATACGAACCAGGAATGGACGCTCCAGAATTAACGCCGCCCGCACAGGATCTGGCTTTGTTTTCTGGTTATGCGGCTGGTCATCCGAAACCCAAGCATAGTTGACCACTGGTGTATGTACCGTGACCGGATTGATACCGGGAATTGAAAACCGCTGATTTTGTCCACCGTTTACGTTTTCAGGGAGTAGTCCGTAGAATATGTCACCCGTGCTCGGCTGATCTGCTCTGTTCATCAGTGTGTTCTGAATGGTTAATCTGTTCTGATATAACACATCATCCCCGATCATATGAGGCTGCGGAATCATTCCAGGTCTGGGGGCTTCCTTCTGGGCTGGGGTATTATTCATAATAGTCGTACCATTAAAGACCACTTTGTCATTGTTAACCGCATTCTCCTGAACCACCGCTTCTGCTTCTGCTTGAAAAAGTGAAGTTTCCATCGGCGTAGGCGGCTCAGTGGAACCTCCAGGGACAGTCTGGGTACCCAGATCAATCTCACGACATGGCGAAGGTTTAACATGGCTCTGCACAGCAGTATCCGTCATAGATTGTAGAGTTGGAGGTATGTAGGAATTTGGTGTCAGCGTAACTACACCTCCGTAACCACCAAGCGCATAGTTAGACACCTTGGCTTCATTTAATTTGTAGACCTCTAAGTTATCAATATGCCAATAACTATATCCCCTTGTTACTCGCATCGATCGATCACCTGGCACATCACGTTCTTTGGGCTCTGGTTGTGTGCCTGGATCCCCCTCACCGCGGGAAGGTCGGCCTGGTATTGTCCACGTTTTGTGGTACGTCTTCTTGACTTTAACATCATAGGTCACTGTGCCCGTCATGTTCACCCATCGGTGCTGAAACAAATATCCTTTGGCGAGAACATTTGCATATAAATCTTCCGACGTTGGGATTCCTCGTGTAACATCAAATTTCTCGGCACCCCGAATGTCTGCTCTGAGCACCCCTTGAACCGAAGGATCCATCACTTTAGCTTCAAGTACTGCGCCTCGACTTGGTGGACTGATGCTCACCGGACAGGCATTCGCAGGATCGTTTCCTGGATCTTCACCGCCCGTGTCTCCTCCACCTCCGCCATTAGAGCATTCCTTGACCTCAAGCTCTTGTTCAGCCTGTTCATCTATACGCTGGGCGGTATCCAGGAAATGAGCTTTGATGATCGTAGTACCCACAATACCCTTTGTTGTAATTTTGCCATCAGCACCGATTGTCGCCACAGAAGCATTCGAACTGCTCCACATCAATTTGGGATGCACCGTTAATTTATGGCTACTTCGATCTGATTTGGTAAGGACTGCTTCCGCCTGCAATGGTGTTGTCGTAGATTTACACGCATTAGGCAGGTTCACAACCAGTCCCGGTTCGGACGTCACGGTAACGGTGGCTGTATCCGAAATGAGATATGTACCATTGTTCCAAATTGCACGTACCGTAACCGTTCCAGGGCTTTCCGCTTTTAACATACCTGTCTTTAGTTCAATGCTTGCCACCGCTTCGTCCGAAGAAAACCATTTAATCTCCGCCTCCCTGCCAGATACATCGACCCCCTCACTCCACGTTGTGGAACCATAGCCTTTGGTCTTTACTTTGGCTACCATCTGTTTGGTCTGGCCAATGGTTAGGGTAGTATCAGGTGTAACGTCAATTTCTTTTTCTTCCTCCAGATCACCTTCCCAAATGATGTCCATAGGGGTGAAGTAAGCTACGTTATACTTCGGACAGCCAGCAGTTGTTCTACCACCATTATCAAATAGCTTATGTTCCGTTGGTACATGATATCCTCCAGTAATTGTCCTGATCGCTACAACAGTTGATAAGAACGGAGGTCTAATATCTCCTATACCAGTATACGAATTTTGATCTGCTCTTCCTTGATATTTAACATCATGAATACGTATGTTTTTAACTTTATTAGTATCAATTCTTGTAGAATTGTAATCAGGCCAGTCTGTTGGTGGCCAATTACTAAAATCTACACTATCGGGAACCTCTGTAGCTGCAGGAAATGGATTTGAGCAACTCCCTGCATTATTTGCATAGGTCGGTCCTCCTGAATGATCAGCTCTAAATTTCCCATTATTCTCTTGGTACCAATACACTCCCGGATTTCCCACCCTAGGGTTCGCTAGTGTGGTAACATACTGAGGGCTCTTCATTCTTTTAGGGCCATACTCACTTGTAACAGCGTTTACTATGTTTGACGTCAATATTAACTCTGTGAGTTGTAATATCAACACTCCAAATAATATAGCTACACAAGAATATATTACTTTTCTCATTACAACCTACTCACCATCCTACTGAACTACCTTTGAATTCTAAATTCACCTATTTCATCTGTTTTCAGAGAATAAGACCACGATGTGTTTCTCAGAGTTGAAGTAACCCAAAATCTTTTTTGAATACCCTTCTTTAATAATTGTCCCGAGTCCATAGGTATTGTATTAATACCTTGTTTCTTAGCCACATCCAAATTGAGACGATTAAACTGTATTAGTGAATCAGATAACCCCCTATTGAATGTGATCAAATTAGAACTTTCTAAATTAGACTTGAAGGAAATATCTACAAAAGTCCTATACGAACCACTTGCATACTTTTCAGGCATAAAAAGCTTAGCATAAATTCCTTCTGGTTTACTTTGAGTCGCATCCACAACGATAAAACGATGAATTTGTAATACTCCAGACTTGTTACTAAGGCTAATATCAGCTTCTGATAGATCTGAAATCATGACAGAACCAGAGCTATACTTATAATTACTAATCGTCGTTAAATTCGTACCTGTCGTGCCCACTTCCCGCATCTCGTTCAGGTCGCTGTACTTGGAAGCATCTGTTCCCTCCACGTCCATGTAGCGAAGCAGAATAGCAGAAACCTCTGCACGAGTCGTCGTATCTGCTGGTTTTAACGTACCATCTTGAAATCCACCGACAATGCCTGTTCCGCGCACTACAGCGAGGTACGGAATCTGCTCATCACGGATCGTTCCGCGATTTACTTCGGGTGTGGGCAGTAGAGTGTTTTTTGTATCATTAAAAGCATTCTGAAAACTTATGTCCGACTTGATCAGTCCGTTTGCAATCCACTTCATCATTTCATATCGTGTCAGTTCCGTATTGGGCTTAAAGCCGCCTGCATAATCACCAGCGTCAATAAAGCCTTGTCCCACCAACTTGCGAACAGCCGTTTCAGACCAATGTCCTTGAAGATCAGATAAAGAAGACTGCTCCTGCCCCTGAGCATTCTCGATTCTGGTCGCGCGAGCTAGTATTGCTGCATATTCCCCGCGTGTGATCTTACCATTCGGGCGGAAAGTGCCATCCTGATAGCCGGAAATCAATTTTTTCTCATATGCTTTTGCAATCGTTGCCTGAGCCCAGTGTCCTTTGATATCGCTGAACCGACTCCCTACGCTGTCGCTCACTCCCGCAGCACTAACCACTGTCGTCCACTGCCCAGACCCCATTCCAAAAGAAAAACTTGTACCTGCCATCATGACTGCTGTTAACAGTCCTATCATATAAACAAATCTTCTTTTCTTCTTCCCTTGAACCACTCGCTTCATCTTCAATCTGTTCACGCTCCTATGTACCTTAGTATGGGGATGCTTCATTTGCTCAAACGGATGACTTGCTTATCAAACAAAATCAAAAACCTAAATTTGGAATTATAATCAATATTCTACCATGTATAACTGGTATTTTGGTATCATTTTCATACCTCCCCATGATTCTAAGGTGACCATCTCCCCCTCCTTGAGACCTACTCTTTATCCTAAAAAAACAAAAAAAGGCCATGAATCCGTAGATTCATAGCCTTATGCTTTAAGGTGTGGTCTCACTTATTAAATTATGGAATTTATCCTCTTTTATAGAATAAACTTATTCCTTGCATGAAATCAACCTTTTTTTATGGCAGTCTCATTTATTTTCCGTTCAGTTCTTTATACGAAGCTTCCAGTTCTGTGATCAGCTGGTCACCGCCTGCTTTTCTCCAGTTGGCAACTTCCTGTTCCCAGCCAGCATCATCGATCTTGCCCATAATGTATTTGGTCTGCGCATCCCAGATCATCTGATCCAGTTCCTGACCGCGCTCTGTATAGATCACCGAGGAAAGCGTAAGTGCAGGATTAGCAATTGCATACTGTTCATTTTCTCGAGCCATCTTCGTGCCTTTCATACCAATAGGAACATCGACCAGTTCAGGCACATTGTATCCTTCCACACTTAGCAGATTATCACGATATGGTTTGACCTCACGCTGATATGCATCGAAGTCTTTCAGTTCCGTTTTACCGTCAGCGGTCTTGCTGTAGTGCACATCGAGTAAACCACGCAATTGCAGCGTGCTGAGTTCCTCGTCCATCAGCTGATCCAGGAAGGTGAGTACCTTTTTGAGTTGCGCTTCATCCGTTACAGATGCTTTCGGAATGACAAGCATACCGTAGTTTCCAGGCTCACCGGCAATGCGAATGCCATCTGGCCCTTGAAACGGCGCTACATCAATGACACCATCCGGTGCATTAGGCGTGAGCCGTTGCTGGGATGATTTTCCGTTCTGAGCGACTCCGTTCAGTTTCATAGCAACGAGACCTGAATCCATTTTTTTGTCCGCATCTGATGGGTCCAGTGCAGGGAAATCACTATTAATCAGCCCTTCATTAAACAATCGCTTGAACAGCTTCATCGTATCCACATATTCAGGAGTCAGGAACTCTGGTGTTAATTTACCAGCGTCGTCTACACCCCATTTGTTGACTCCACCAATACTTACAGCAATCCGGGTCAGCGGTGAAGATACACCCTCGTTATACTTTTTAAACAACAACGCACCATACGTATCTTCCTTGCCATTACCATCTGGATCATCCTTGCGGACAGAACGCATAACCTCATACCAATCATCCAGATTTTTCGGGATATCCAGTTTCAGCTTATCAAACCAGTCTTTCCGATATACGATCGCCGTTCGTCCGATATCCCGGAAATTCGGGATGCCGTAGATTTTACCTTCGATTTTGATGTTATTAAAATGAGCCTCCGACTGGGCAGACAAGTTTTTGTAATCTTTCAGGTAAGGCCCGAGTTCCCAGAACAATCCTGTCTTTGCCGCATTAAAAGTTGTAGGTACATAATTGACACGCATAATCGTTGGCATCTCCCCTGATGCCACCATGACATTGACTTTGTCGTCGAACGCTGATTGCGGAATCCACTGCACGTTTACATCGGTATTCGTGTATTCCTCAATCTTCTTCTCGATTGCATTTTCCTTAGCGGGCACATCACCCACCTGCATCAATGAAATGGAAATGGGCATTTTGCCTTCCCCGGCGGCTGGAGCTTTTTCTCCCCCACATCCAGCCAGCAAACCGGCAGACATGGCGCCAACAATAACGAAGCTTCCTACGCGAAACATTGGACTCTTTGAACGTTTTGGACTTTTTGGACTCATAAACCATCTCTCCTTTTGGATAAACCTATTGTTCAGTGGACTTGCCCTCATTCCTCAATCATAGATGCCTTCAATCTCGTAATGTATGCGCTATCATAATACTTTGGAGAAAAGAACCGGCATTACGCCAGTTCCATCTCTACTCCTGCCAAAATAAATGGAGCAACCGATTTCGGATCATTAATACGAATCGATTCAGTTACATAATACTCATAGGAGCCGTCACGATACGGAGTTCCTCCAAGACCCGCTCCCCCGTTGCACTGTGTCAGGGAAAGCACACCCTCCTGGTCTGTTTGCAACAGATGTTGCAACAGGCCTTGATATCCTTTTTCCGCAATCGCTTTGAACTTCCCGCTCAAGTATCCTTTGCGCACACCCTTGGCAAGGGCATATACAAACATCGAAGTGCCCGAAGCCTCCAGATAATTCCGCTCGCGTCCTGGCTGATCGAGCAGATGCGGCCACAATCCTGTCTCCTGATCCTGTACATGGATAAGCGCATTTGCGAGTCGCTCAAAAATACCGATAATCTGTCCACGTTGCTCATGATCAACTGGCAGATAATCTAGCGTATCTACAACCGCCATCACGTACCAGCCCACTGCCCGGCTCCAGACATGTGGCGAACATCCCGTATCTCCGGAGCTCCAGCGTTGCTCTTTGCTCTCGTCCCAAGCGTGGTAGAGCAGACCACTGCGTGGATCACGAGTTTGTGCTTCCACCAAAAGCAATTGCAAAGCAGCCTTGTCAAACCACTTCTCTTCACCAGTCACGGCTCCATATTGAGTCAGATAAGGTGTCGCCATATACAATCCATCCAGCCACATTTGGAACGGATAGATTTTCTTGTGCCAGAAACCGCCCCCACTTGTGCGCGGTTGCCCTTTCAGTTGCGTCATCAGCAACTCAGAAGCTTTGCGATACTTTTCCTGACCTGTTTTCTCCAGCAGGAAAAATAGTGATTTTCCCTGGTTGATCTGATCCAGATTATATTCCTCAATCGTATAGGACCGAATCGATCCGTCTTCCTGAATGAAGTGATCCATAAGTTCCTGAATATAGTCAAAATATCTCTGTTCACCTGTACGAGCGTAGAGTTCTTCCAGTGCTTTGAGCAGACAACCGTTCTCATAATGCCAAGTCGCATACAGCTCATGGCTGCGATAACTCTCCATAAACTGGTCGGCCATGCGCATCGGTGTATGTTGTAACGTTTCCTTCATGATCAAACCTCCGGTTTCGCTCCTTATTGAGCCTGTTTTTTGTAATCCTCGGCATATTCCTCGCGGATTTTGGTACCGCCTGCATTAGCCCAATTCTCAATTTCTTTTTCCCAGCCGCTTTGATCGATCTTGCCCATAATGTATTTGGTTTGCGCGTCGGCAATCATCTGATCCAGATCTGCTCCGCGGTCACCATATGTTGGAGAATACAACGTCAATGCAGGGTTTGGTACTGCATGTTCTGCCAGTTCCTTCACCAAAGCTGTTCCTTTTTCTCCAAGCTCGGTGTCCTTCAGTTTAGGTACATTGTAACCATCAACATAAGGGAAATTATCCCGATATGGCTTCACTTCACGTTGGAAAGCATCGAAATCACTCATTTCCACTTCGTTGTCTCCGACTTTGGTGTAATGTTTGCCTTCCAGACCACGCATTAGCAGCGTTGCCATCTCTGGATCCATCAATTTATCCAGGAAGGAGAGCAAGTTTTTCAGTTCCTCTTCCGATTTTACCGTTGCTTTCGGGAAAGCCAGAATACCCGAGTTACCTGTCTGTCCAGCTACACGGTCACCATTTGGCCCTAACAGACCGGCAATATCTACAACACCGTCCGGATTATTTTTCGACAGACGTTCCTGCTGGCTCTTACCATTCTGTGCCACACCTACACGCATGCCGACAACGCCAGAATCATACTTTTTCTCCGCTTCCGTTGAATCAAATACAGCGAAGTCCTGGTTCAACAATTTCTCTTCATACAAACGTTTCAACAAATCCATCACTTGCATATATTCCGGTGTCATGAATTCTGGTGTAAAGCTACCATCACTCTCAACCTTCCATTTGTTCGGTGCGCCAAAGCTCACACCAAGACGAGTCGTAAAAGAATACTGATCTTCGTTATACTTTTTGAACAACATCAATCCAAACGTATTCGCCTGTCCATCGCCATCCGGGTCGGAAGTAGACAACGTCTTGATCGTTTCATACCATTCATCCGGTGTTGTTGGTACTTTCAGATTCAACTTGTCGAACCAATCCTTGCGGTAAATAACAGTTGCCCGTGCAATATCGGAGAATACCGGCACACCATAAATTTTTCCTTCAACCTTGATGTTGTCAAAGAAACGTCCGTTTTGGGCAGAAAGGTTTTTGTAATCATTAAGTAAAGGTCCAACTTCCCAAAACACGTCATTTCGCATCGCATTGGTCACCGTCGGGTTATATTGCACCTTTACGATTTTCGGCATGTCGCTGGAGGCGATCATGACATTAATTTTGTCATTGTACGCAGATGCCGGAATCCACTGGATGTCCAGTTTGGTTTTGGTATATTCCTCAATTTTTTTCTGTACATCGTTGCCCTTGCTCGGCACATCACCCACCTGTGCAATAGCGATAGATACATTCTGTACGCCGCCTTCGGCAGCCTGACCTTCATCTGATCCGCATCCTGCCAGTAAACCGGTCACCAGAGCCAGTGTACTCAGAACAGCTACGGCTTTCTTTTTTGTTGCCTTCATTCATGAAAACCTCCCTTTTTGATATACAGTCACAGCCTTAAAGCTTTAAAATCTAACAACCTTATAACTTTCCAGTTCTCCAATTTCAGCCATGGACTGATTTTTACAATTCAGTAATACGCTTCACACCAAACGCGCACTAATCAGCCTTTTACCGAACCGAGCATCACTCCCTTGGCAAAATGCTTTTGCAGGAATGGGTAGACCAGCATAATCGGAATGGTCGAGAATACAATAACAGCCATGCGAATCGTAAGCGGCTGGATTTCGGTTTCCTCAATGCTCGTATCTCCGATTCGACTCTGTGCCAAAATGACAATTTCACGGAGCCAGACTTGTACAGGCCACTTCTCACTGTCGTTGATATAGATGACGGCACTGAAGAAACTGTTCCAGTGTGCCACGGCATAAAAGAGTGAAAAGGTAGCCATGGCTGGCATCGAGAGTGGAAGCACAATGCGGAACAAAACGCTGACATCGTTACAGCCATCGATTTTGGCCGCATCTTCCAGCTCATCCGGGATGGCTTGGAAGAAGTTTTTGAGTACGATCAGGTTGAACGCGCTGATAGCCGTTGGCAACATCAAAGACCAGAGTGTATCGGTAAGATGCAAGGATTTAACGACGAAATACGTTGGAATCATACCGCCACTGAACAGCATCGTGAACAGTACTCCCAGCAGAATCGGCTGGCGTCCGCGCAAATACTTTCTGGATAGCGGGTAAGCCATAAGCGATGTAAACAGCAAGTTGATTAGCGTACCCACAACGGTGATATAGATCGATACACCGAGACTTCGAATCAATGTATCCGTAGAAAAAATGTAACGGTAAGCTGCCAAGGAGAACTCTTTCGGAAAAAGAATAAATCCTCCTTTGGCCACTTCATGCGGGCTGGTAAACGACACAGCCAAAATATAAATGAACGGGATTACGGTCACAATACCAATCAAAAGCAGCAAGCCATGATTCACAAAATCGAAGATCCGGTTGCTCCATGTTTTGTCCTGTTGCATCTAATGTTCACTCCTGTCTGATGAAGAGCGTCTGCCAATATTGCATTAATAGACGCCTTCCTCCCCGAATTTTTTGGCTAACGTGTTGGCACCAAGCACTAGCGCCAGTCCGACAACCGACTTAAACAATCCGACAGCAGCACTATAACTGTACTGTGCCTGGGTAAGCCCCTTCGTGTATACGTAGGTATCAAATACCTCGCCCACGTCACGGTTAGTAGGTGTCAGCATCAGGAAGATTTGTTCAAAGCCTGTATCCAGGAAGTGACCCAGACGCAAAATGAGCAAAATGATGATGGTACTCCGAATCGCTGGCAACGTAATGTGCCAGGTCTGACGCCAGCGGTTAGCACCGTCAATCCGAGCAGCCTCATAAAGCTGCGTATCTACGCCAGAGAGTGCCGCCAGGAAGATGATTGTGCCCCAGCCTACTTCTTTCCAAATGGATTGTCCTACAATCATCGTACGGAACCATCCTGGTTCAAGCAGAAAGGCAATTTTTTGTCCCGTCAGGTTGTAGAGCAGTTCATTGATTGCACCGCCTTCAGTCGTGAACAGCATGTAGAAAACACCAACCACAACAACCCAGGAAACAAAGTGTGGAACGTAAACCAATGTCTGCACGAAGCGTTTAAACCGCTCCCGCCGAACCTCATTCATCATGAGCGCAAGCACAATAGGTAATGGAAAAAAGAAAACCAGATTATAAATCGCAAGCAAAAACGTGTTTCTAAATAAGGTCCAGAACTGCGGTTCTCCAAAAAAACGCTGGAAGTGTTTGAATCCTACCCAATCACTTCCCAGGATGCCTTTGTACGGCGTGTAATCCTGAAAAGCCATCGTAATCCCATACATCGGTATGTATTTAAAGATAACAAAGTAAAGCACTCCCGGAATCAGCATAATGTACAGCCACCGGTTTTTGATGACGTCCCTCCAGAGCAGGTTTTTGTCACTGCGGGTAGCGGGCCTTGTTCGAGCAGCCGTTTCGGCTTTCATAGTGTCTTCCTCCCCACGTTGGAAACGATTACAAAAGATCACTTCCTGAATTCATGTCTCCATTGTGGCGGATAATCGAATCACTGGCTATCATCTCGTTTTAGCCTCTTGTTTTTCCTTATGTATCAAGGGTTTCAACCACTTAAGAATGGCTGGCGATACTTGAAATGAACTGCTTTCAACCTGCATGTTCCTGGTTTAACTATGGCTTATAAGCTGCGAATGGGCTTAAAAAGAAAGTTAAATTGAACGACAAAAGCCTGCCTGCCATGGGGGCAGAGCAGGCCATGTTCTCTAGCGTTGCTGCTCCCGGTACTTGCCGGGAGTTGTTCCTGTTATTTTGCGAAATGTACGGATAAAAGCTGTCGGGTTCGTGTAATTTAATTTTTCGGCGATTTCCGATATTTTCAGATCTGTCGTCTGTAGCCACGTTTTGGCTTTTTCCATGCGGTACTCTGCTAGATATTCGGTAAAATTAACACCCGCTTCCTTCTTGAAGACCCGGCTTAGATAGACAGGATGAAAGTTCAACTCTTCGGCACAAGCCTCCAGCGATAAATCCCGATCATACCGTTCCTCGATCAGTCGAATCATCCGGCGGGCGATATTCATATATTGTGACTCCTCTTGTTCCTTCCAGTAACGAATCACAGGCAGAAATAAACGCTTACGGAACCAACCCGTCATCTCGTCCAGTGTAGATAATTTCAGCAAGTATGCCATGGAAGCTTTCTCACCAAGCACTTCTGCCACATCCCCGCCCTGCTCTTGCACAAGTTGATATACCCGTGACAATAACTGCACCATGATAACTGGATACTCGCTGAAATGCAGCTTTTTATCCGCCAGTAATCCTAAATATTGTGTAAAATACATATCTGTTTTCTCTTCGTCTCCCTGTTTGATCGCTGAAGCCAACTGATCTTCGATCATTCGTAACTGCGTATACAGTGCAGCTTCCATCTGACCTCTTGGTTGGATGTCCTCATAATGTAAAATAATACGGCTACCCAAGCTGACTCTGCCTTGCAACGCTTCTTTGCTCTCTTGATAGGCTCTAGGCGTATCTCCAATGCTGGAATAAGCCCGGCTAATACCTATGCTTACTGGCAGATTCAGATAGGTTACAACCCGTTCACGAATCCAATCGGCCTGTGTGTGCATCCATTCCTTCAGCTGCATCTCATCACTCAGTTCAGAAGCAAGCACGGTAACCTGCGCATCATCTAGCATGACAGGTGTGAACCGAATCTCGGAAGGAATCAACTCACCTACCATATTATTGACCGCAAATAGCAATAGATCCCGATCCTGCTCCTCATATCTCGTGCCTTCAAGCGTATCAATCTGAAGCATCAGTACGCCCAGATGTGACCATCCGGTCGGGAAATCATACAATTCGCCCTGATATCTGAAATCTTCTTCCGATATTTTACCTGTCAGCAGCTTGGTCATGAAAAACTCCTGAAGATGCACATGTTGCCCCTTCATCTGCTCACGCATCGTTCTCTCCGAACTGAACAGGGTAGACAAGCGTTCCTCAATATAAATAAACTCATCCTGACGGCGTCCAGCTGGAGGGAGCGGAGAATCTAACCCTTTTGTAAACTGCAACAGTCTAGAGATTGGTGAGTACATACGCCGGCTACCGTAGATGGACACAAGCCCTGTCACCAATAACATGATTAACGTCGCCACACCGGTCACCACTGCGATTTTTTGCGACTGGGCTGTAATCTGTCCAAGCGAAACAACCGATACGTATAACCAGCCGTTTAGCGGAGACTGCCTGTAGCTGACGGCTACGGGTTTGCCCTCCACTTCTGCGCTGTAAAAACCTTGTGCTTCCCCCGTTGTCTGAACCTTCTCCTGAATGTCTTGGTTGAGCAGATCGTATTTATTTCCATAATTCGTGTCATTCAGAAAGTATTTCTGGTCTTTATCCAGAACGTACAAATCACCCGAATTCGGATTCCGGCTCAAAAAGCTGCTCAGTTCTGCATCCGCAATATCAATGACAAGGAACCCTTTTGGTTTCACATTTGTGGGCACCATCGGAATTTTAAAAACCATGCTGACTACATTATCAGAAGAGATCAAGGTAGGAGCCTGTTCCGTTAAAGCCTCACCCATGCCAGCAGATACAGGCACGCTCTCTTTGGATGAACTTTTATTCTGAGTCACCCAGAACAAACTGTTGGTGTATGTAAGATAAGTACCGATTCGGTCTCGAATGCTGAAATCATTGATTTTACCAAATGAACGCATCGATACGACCCAGTCCTGTTCCAGATTTACAAGGTAAGCCTGATCAATACTTGTGACCGCCTGAAGATTGTTAAAACCGGATGTCAAATCACGAATTTCTTGGAATTCGCTACTATTCAGCGGTTGCTTCATTGCACGAAGCACCAAAGGTGAATTGACATACTGGATTGAGGACAGTTGTAAACTTCGTAATACTTGTTCCACTCGCATCTGAGTCTGATGTAGTATCTGAAGATTACTCTCGCGCACTTTCTGTTCGATATCACGCGAGGCAATCGTATACGAGACGGAACCAATCACAATGACTGGCAATGCCCCAAGAATCATCGTAAAGCAGAGCAGACGCAGTAGATATTTAGGCAAGAAGAGCATCTCCCTTTTATAAAAAATCGCTTACATTGGATTAAATTACTATTGTTATTTTAAAACCCAATCATAATCAAGTCCACATCTTTATTCAGAATTGTTGACTTGAAGTGATTTCCAGTTTATATTACATGTATATTCCTCAGGTCGAAGGAGAGATTTTGATGTCGGTGAGCGTTCTTAACTAATCAAGTTTCATATTCAGGAGTTTGGCTTTTCATGACACTTTTGCCGTCAAGGCATACGTGTGTTTCATGATGCGTCAGATCCCTGTACTTAGTTAAGAACAGCGGAAATCAACATCGCCTCCGGGATTGCCTATGTCCGGGTCTATTTCCGCGCTGTGTTCAGCGCGGATTTTTTTTGTATAGACCCTCTTTATGGACTCTGCTTTCCCATACGTTCAGGGCGGAGAATGACGTTTGTTCATTCTCCGCCCTTTTTGTGTTTTCCATGAGAAATATTTTTGACTATATAAATTGAACTAAAGATTATTCACACATGCACTCCGATGACAGAATAACCTTCCAATCGCTGTTATCCCCAGATTTTCTTGATTCCCTTTTAGAAAGGATAAAATCTGGTGCTCAGCGTATGCTTCCGATGCAGCTTTCTTGCAGAAAGCTTTTAGGCGAACGCTTCGCTTCTCCAGGTCTTTTCTGTCCTCTTCGTTTCCGTGTAAATGAATAGCTCAATTTATATAAGCACAACAAAAACATTTTACATGAAGGAGAGATTTACACATGAACAACAATACCAACAATAATGAGGCTAGCAAGACGGCAAATATCAAGAGTTCAAACGAACAAACCCTAACCACTCTTGGCTTCCATCATATTCAAAAAAACATTGCTGACTGCGCCCTTTCCTATCTGGGGAAACGTTATGCCCGTGAACTCAAACCGATGACCGATGTGCATCTGATTCAGATGCGTCTGGACGAAGCTGCGGAGGCCACAGCTCTTGTCCGTTTTGGGGCGAGCGTGCCCATCCCTTCGCTGGAGGGGATGGAAACGATTATCAACCTGCTTGGCACGGGATATCTATTCAGTGAACGCGACTTCAGTCATCTCGCGCAATTTCTACACAGCTGCACACAACTGATGAAGTATATGGAGAGTAAATCCGGCATCGCTCCCATCGTAAGTCGTTATGCATCATCTATGATGCTTATAGAACCCTTACGAAGTGAAATCGAACGCTGTATCCACAACGGTCGAATTCAGGATCAAGCGAGCAAGGAACTCTTACGGATTCGAAAGAAAATGACCGTGCATGAGGAACGCATGAAGCGCAAGCTGGATTCACTGGTTAGCAAGCACCGTTCGATCATGCAGGAGCAGGTCGTGAGCCAGCGAAATGGAAAAACCGTACTGCCCATTAAAAAAGAGTTCCGTAAACAGGTTAAAGGCAGTGTACTCGACGAATCGGGTAGCGGCCAAACCGTATATATCGAACCAGCCGAGCTGTCAGGACTGCAGATAGAACTCTCTTCACTGCAAGCCGAGGAGTCCAGGGAAGAGATGAAAATCCTTGGAGACTTGACTTCCCTGGCCGAATCGTACAACCGGGAAATTGCACTGAATACAGAAACCGTTGGCGTGCTTGACTTCCTGTTTGCCAAAGCAAAATATGCGGCGGCTATAGATGGTCGATCCGTACGCGTTAATAGCAACGGTAAAGTTAAACTGCAACGAGCGAGACACCCCTTGATGGGGCCGTCCATGGTCCCGCTTGATTTTTCCATCGGATACACTTACTCGTCCCTTATCATTACAGGCCCGAACACAGGCGGTAAAACCGTTGCTCTCAAAACATTGGGGTTGCTCACTCTCATGGTGCAATCTGGGCTGCTTGTTCCTGTGGATGAAAGAGGTGAAATGGCCGTGTATGAACAGATCGCAGTGGATATTGGCGATGGACAGAGTCTTGAGCAGGCACTCAGCACATTCTCAGCGCATATTCGGAATATGATTACCATTCTGGAGCAGGCGAATCCTTCCACACTTGTACTGATTGACGAGATGGCATCAGGTACAGATCCAGGAGAAGGTGTAGGACTTTCCATTGCTATGCTAGAGGAATTGCATTACCGCGGAGCAACCGTGGTAGCTACAACACACTTTGGGGAAATTAAGCATTTTGCCTCAGCCACATCTGGATTTGAAAATGCACGCATGGAGTTTGACACCGTATCTCTCCAACCTCTGTATCGACTTCGGATCGGAGAAGCCGGTGAAAGCTATGCATATTCTATCGCGCTGAAGCTGGGCATGCCCCAGCATATCATCGCTCGTTCCAAATCTGTTGTGGATGAAGCTCTCACGAAGAACATGATGCAAGATGTTGCAAAAGAATCGCGATCACAAACAGATAGTGAACATCACACTACCTTGCCTGTCTCTATGGAACACACTGATTCTATAGAGCAAAATGCACATACGACCGTCCCAAATAAGACTATATCTCCAAACGGTGCGCCTCCCGTCTCCGATCCGGCACCAGCACCAATACGTGCCTTTCGTAAAGGAGACCGCGTCTACGTTGCCTATCTGGATCAGGCAGGTATAGTAAGTGAAGAAGAGGATAACCGTGGGCAGATCGGGGTCATGATTCGGGGCCGCAAACTAAAAATTCATAAGAAACGTCTGCGTTTGCACATCTCTGCTGACGAGTTGTATCCAGCCGATTATGATCTCGACATTGTGCTGGAAAGCAAAGAAAACCGCAAAAAACGCAAACTTATGGGGCGTAAACATGTAGAGGGATTACAAATTGAGCTACCACCGGAAGAATGAAGGCACGCCTATGCCTTTAAAAAATTTACTGTGCATACGTTATCCTCATACGAGTACTTGCGGTGTAGATGGAGTAAGTCACGATTATAAAAGTTGGGAGCAAAACCAATGTATTTGTTATACTGAAATCAACAAAAGGTCACTGCCCGGAATGCAAAACAATGAAAAAGGAGGGAGAGAGGCCATGTCTGATCAACAGGACAGCACTCCTGGCAAAATGCTCAATGCGCTGATATGTCCACTTTGCGGGGAAAGAAATGCTTGTGCCTATGCTGAAGGTAAACCACATTCGGAATGTTGGTGCGGCCATGTTTCCTTCCCCGAAGGTGTGTTTGAACGCATTCCAGCCGAGAAACGCGGCAAGTCATGCATTTGTCAGCAATGTTTGGAGAACTATGTACGTGAGCATGAGTAACTATTTTGCTATAACCAGCTCTTATTCGCTAAAAGCGATATGAAGAGCCTATTGTTAACTAGGATCGAAAATAAAAGAAACCATTCCCTCTCAAATGGAACTGTATCATGAATTTGAAGGGATGGTTTCTTTATATTCCAGACTTAAGTTCGTTATTACGTTTGGTATCTCTATTTCATCTATATTTCTGTATAAACAGATAGATAGACTTGCTAACGTCCCAGCCTTAGTGGATCCACGCTGAGCTTTCAATACACTATGCCAGACTTCGATTACCGTTATACAAACCGATTACATCTGTTTGTACTGCTTCACTGCCTCCACCAGTACCGGATGATTCTCATCCATACCAGTATAGTGCGATAATGCGGCTTCAACGCCTTTTTCGCGGATCATGCTTTGTAGCTCCACAGCTTCGGGATCATCAGACACATCAAACTTGCAGGCAGCGGCCATTCCCATGGCGAGATGTGTCACTGGCATGTCTTCTTCATACGCCAGAAGCGCAGGGCGAACGAGACGATCATTCGGGGAAAGCTTGCGCAGTGGCGAGCGCCCTACACGTGTTACCTCGTCGGTCAGATAAGGATTAACAAACCGCCCCAAAATTTTCACAATATACTGCTCATGTTCTTCCGGGTTGAAACCAAAGCGTTTCACCAGCACCTGACCCGTTTCCTGCAATGCTCCATATACCAAAGATTTCACCTTTTCATCGGCAATAGCCTTCTGAATGGTATCATATCCGTGCACATAGCCGATATATGCCGCAACGCAATGTCCCGTATTCACAGTAAACAGCTTACGCTCAATGTATGGTTCCAGATCGTGCACATAAACGACACCATCCATTGGTTTGAATGCAGGTGCCATTTGCGAGCGATCCACTACCCACTCGTAAAAAGGCTCCACCTGAACATGCAACATGTCTTCATGATTCTGGATGGGTACAATCCGGTCTACGGCCGAATTGGGAAAGTAAACATATTCATCAGCAAACCCGCGAGCCTGCTCATCCAGCAAAGCATACACATGCTCTTTCAGCTGAGCGCTTCCACCGATGGCATTTTCACAAGCGATAATATGCAACGGCTGTTGTACAGAACCTGCACGTCTTCTTTGCTCCAGACCTTCTGCAATTCCTGGTGCAATATGCTTTAGTATGCCTACACCAACTGCGGTTGTAACCAGATCAGCTTCTGCCACGGCCTTAGCAACTGTCTGCAACTCCCGTCCATCAATGGCTGTTACTCCGGTTACGGTCTCCTGATCTTTGCTTTCATTGGCAAGCTCTACGGTGTACTCCCCGCGCCTCCGAAGAGCATTCACTAATTCCTGATTTACATCCGAGAACGTCACTTCATATCCTGCACGGGACAGAATCAAACCAATAAATCCGCGTCCGATGTTACCTGCGCCAAAGTGGAGGGCCTTCATAGCTCCATTTCACTTTCTAGAATGGTGATTACTTCCTCAGCAGTTTTCGCATAACGCAGTGCTTCCATATTCTCTTCTTCGGCACAGATTACTGCAATGCTCGTCAGAATCTCCATATGTTCGCCGCCTTGTGCAGCGATGCCAATGACCATATAAGCTTTTTCCTCTCCAAAATCAACCCCCTGCGGGAACTGAATTACCGAGATACCGGTTGAGAGAATGAACGTTTTGGATTCTTTTGTACCATGCGGAATAGCCAGTCCATTGCCGACATAAGTGGATACAATCTCTTCACGCTCAATCATTTTGTCAATGTAATCTGCAGTGATATGGCCTGCATCCTTCAAAATCTGTCCTGCCATACGAATCGCTTCATATTTATCTTGAGCCGTCGCGTTCATGATGACTTTGTCTTTTGTTAACATACTCATGTTAAATACCTCCAATTTCATTTTTACTGCGATAGAACCCAACCAGTTCACGGGAAAGGTAATGGATGATTTCATCCCTGTTTCCTTTGCCCAGCAGTGTAATCATCTCTTCTTGCAGAAGCAGTGCACTAATCTCGCTGAGCACCTCCAAACTTTCTTTGGACAACTCCTTTGGCCCCAGCATTAGTAATACATGACTGACACCTTCCGGGTCCTCCACTGTTCGAAGCAGAGGTTCCTCTAGTTGAAAAAGACTGATGGACGGCTTGTAGATACTCTCACTCCGTGTATGGAAAAGGGCCAGCTGTGTCCCGGGAATCTTCTGACTTCCCATCGACTCGCGAACCTCAAGCAACTTGGCAACCTCGCCCGGGTCTTTCAATATGCCTGAGCGATGTGCAACCTTACACATCCCAAGCACACTTTGAGCAAAATCAAGATGCGCATTATCCATTGCATGTACCTGAAACTTACCGATAATGCGTACAATTTCAAGCAGCGTTGCTTCCATTCCGTCCGCATCGGAGATCCTACGAGTGGGTGTCTCCTTGCCCATGTCGCGGGATTTGCGATGTTGCCGCTGTAACGTTGTAGTTTTGATAAAATGTCGCAAGCTCTCGCTTTCTTCGGCTGTCAATAGCGGACTGACCTTGTAATACTGATCTTCCTCCATCGGTAAATCGACTGTAGACAACACCAGATCATACTCATCGGTTGGCATTCGTGCGGCTTCGTACCAAGAGACACTGTCTATAATCTGGATCTCCGGAAATTCCTTCGACAACCGGCTGGATAACATGCGCGAGGAGCCAATGCCACTGTTGCATACAACGATGGCCCGAATTTCCTGCTTCAATGCTCGTAGCCGTTCAATGGATGCACCAAAGTGCATGACTAGAAAACCGATCTCCTCATCCGGCACTTCTGCTCCCGGCCATGCATGCAACACGGACCTTTTCACCTGTTCAAAAAGGGTGTCATAATCCTTGCGAATTTGTTGCAGCAGTGGATTACGTATCATCTGATGCCCTTCAAGTCGCTCCATTACCGGTACCATATGTGCAATTAAACCTTCACGTAGCAAGCGGTCTTCATGAAACGCATAACCTGTTCTTTGTTGCATCTGGTCCGTAAGCGAATGCACCCTGTCCATCAGAATCAGATCATCGATCGGGAGCAGTCGTGAAGAATGGATCTGTTGCTCTGTCTCCGTAAGCAATTGGTGAAAATAAGCTTGCTCTTCATCCGAGAAGCCGACTCCAAGCTGTGAGGATAGAACACTGCAAAGGCGCGAAGCCATGAAAACTGGCACTCTCTCTTCATGTTGCTCTGCCACGGTTCCAGTGCCTGCAATCGTTCTTATCCCTAAGGAAGAACGTTCTATGTTAAAACCTTTACGTATCCGAACCACAGCAGCCGATAACTGAATGAGCAATTTCATGTATTGCCGCTCAGGTATCTTTTCAAGCCATTCGATATCCGGCTGCCACAATGCATTTTCAATGGTAAGTACATCGCTGTGACCGATCATGCTGAGCAATTTTTGATTAACGATTGAGCCTCCTTGCTCAGGCTGTCTACCAAAGAGATCCGACTCATCCAGCACTTCCAAAGCAAGCGCTGCAATGGCTCTGCGATGAATCGCTTCACTTCCGGTAATTTTGACACCATAGCCCCGCCTTCGAACAAGCTTCAGACCCGCCTGCCGAATGCGTGACTCCAGATCATCCAGATCGGTGGTGACCGTCGAAACAGTCACTTTCAGATCCGAAGCGAGAGCAAGCAGTTTGACCGGCTCAGCTTCATCCAGCAGGATGCAAAGCATGAAGAGCTTACGCTCTTCCGGCGTAAACTCTACATATTCATTACCCTCCAGTTTCTGGCGTAATGCACTGAGGTCATCTGAACCGGAATCAATGCGTATTCCGGTTCCCGACTTTTTTTCGAGGCGCATACCGAGTGGTTCAAGCCACTGTTCAATCATCAGCAGCTCACGATGCACGGTACGTGTACTCACTTTTACTTCAACGGCAATTTCACCCGCCGTGACTTCATGGGGATGTTCCAACAGGAATTCCACGATTTCACGTTGTCTTTTGGTAATACTCATATCTCAGCCTCCGGCTCTGGGAAAACGGCTGCCCTTGTTTGAAGCTGGTTCGCAGTCTGCTCCCTTTTACTTCAAACGTTCAACAAGCGCATCGTATTCCGGGCTTTTTAGGAAGTTGTCAATGGATATATGCTCTGCATTAGGTGCTACCGAACGTGCACGATCCGTTAGTGTTTTTTGCGTAATAACAACGTCTGCGTCTTGCGGAATTTCACTGATCGCTGTGTTAGTTACAGCAACGTCAATTCCTTCGGTTTTCATTTTTTTGCGCAGAATCGAAGCACCCATTGCACTCGACCCCATACCTGCATCGCAGGAGAAAACAATCTTTTTCACATCTGCTTTTGCCTTGGATGCAACGGAAGTTGCGATATCCGCTGCTCTGTTCGCTTCATGGTTATCCGCTGTGATGGTTGCGTTTGCTGTATTGCCTTGGCTCTTCATATCTTTCATTCGACTGGAGGCTTCTTCCAGATCCTCTTCCTTCTGTTTACCCGTTTTGAGTAGCAGAGAGGCAATCAGGAAGGAAACTACAGCTGCCACGATAACTCCTGCAAGCATGGGGATATATCCACCTTTTGGTGTTAGCAGGAAATAGGCAATGATACTACCCGGTGACGGTGCCGAAACAAGTCCTGCGCCAGTTAGCATGAACGTTAACGTACCCGCTACACCGCCGGCAATGGCTGCCAGAATCAAAATAGGTCTCATCAGGATGTACGGGAAGTAAATCTCATGAATCCCGCCGAAGAAATGAATGACCACCGCACCAGGTGCAGAAGATCTCGCCATTCCACGACCGAAGAAACAGTAAGCGAGCAAAATACCTAGTCCTGGTCCCGGGTTAGACTCAAGCATGTAAAGAACGGATTTACCTAATTCTCTTGCCTGATCTGTTGCAATTGGTGTTAAGATCCCGTGGTTAATGGCATTGTTCAGGAACAATACTTTACCCGGTTCAATAATCAGATTGACGAGTGGTAGCAAGCCCAGGTTCATCAAACCTTGTACGCCAGCAGACAACACTTTGCTAATGGCTTCTACTGCCGGCCCAATACCGAGCAAAGCAAAGATCGCCAAAATACCGCCGATAATTCCTGCCGAGAAATTGTTGACCAGCATCTCAAAACCGGCTCTGATCTTGCCCTCAATGGATTTATCGAACTTCTTGATCACCCATGCACCGAAAGGCCCCGCAATCATGGCCCCGAGGAACATTGGAATATCCGTTCCGACAATGACACCGATGGTCATAATCGCCCCGACGACACCACCACGCGTGCCATGCACCATCGTACCCCCGGTGTAACCGATCAGTATCGGCAGCAAATAAGTAATCATCGGCCCTACAAGCTGCTCTATTGTCGCATTCGGAAACCATCCTGTTTTAATAAACATCGCTGTAATTAATCCCCAAGCAATAAATGCTCCCATATTGGGCATGACCATACCGCTCAGAAATCGTCCGAAGCGTTGCACACCAACACGTAACCCACCTTTGGAATTGGATGTTTGATCCAAATTACTCATTGGTTTATCCTCCTTGAATCAAGTCATTATTCTTATGAAAGGGGGTATCATTTATCCCCTGCTGTAATCCTAAGCGAGAAACCCTTCCTGTTCAATCAAATGAAAGCGTACTTTCGTCATGAACAATGATGACAACATTGGATTATGTAATCGCTTTTAATTAGGAATATATGCTCAATCCGTTGATACATAAGGTTTTTATTGCCTATGACTTTATTCATATACAACATGCAAAGCGATAGAATAGCTTGGTCCGTTTGAAATTTTTTTATTCATGATTTTAAGTTACTCCTACTTAAATTCCTCCAATATGTAGAAAAAAGCAGCAAAAAAACCTGCATAAGCTTCATAGCTCACGCAGGTTTAAAGAACAAGATTTTTATATTCAAGTGAGATTATATATATGTCAATAAGTACAAATCAACTCGACAATCCAGTCGAATTCTATTCCTCAGTATGTTTAAGATAAGCATCCGCCTTCAGCAATGTGGATAATGCAGCTGTTACATCTCCATCGACACGGATTTCGATCATCCAACCTTCTTCGTAAGGAGAGCTATTCACCAGTTCTGGCGAGTCTTGCAAAGCTTCATTCACTGCAACAATGGTGCCGCTGACAGGTGAGAACAGATCAGATACCGTTTTGACGGATTCAATCGTACCGATGCTGTCTTCTGCTTTTACACCGGCTTCAAGATCAGGCAATTCTACAAACACAATGTCACCCAGCTGATGCTGCGCGAACTCGGTAATGCCAATACGTACGGTATCCTCCCCTACGGTTTGCACCCATTCGTGCTCTTTACTGTACAGGAAATCATTTCTCAATTCGCTCATCGATATCCGCCTCGCTTTTCATTAATGAGTGCATGCGTTCTTTGACCTTCACCTTTTTCCCAAACAATAGCGTATGATATTTCAGATTCAAATGTCAAGTTAGCTCACAGTTTATTTAAATTTCGACACCTCACCGTGTGTAACCTCACACTACTCTTTCTGCATATAATGGTGAATATTAGAATAGTAAGCGCACTCTTTTAAAATAACCGAACATTAATATAGTATAAACATTAAATATTCGTATTTTACACAATTTCAATGATATCGTTCTTGACATCAGGACTGTATTCACGTTTTAATGAGAAGAGCAACTGAAGTAAATTGGACTACGTATGAACCGCGGATGAATGTAAAGGGAGAGATTGCCCGTACACCCGGTTTGGGGATGTGCATGAGGCGGCGCCGAAGGAGTAAACCACCGACAAGCGGGGGTGAATCTCTCAGGCAAAAGGACTTTTACAGGACGCAACTCTGGAGAGCATCTAATCGTCCTATACGGACGTTATGATCACCCAAGGGGAAACCTGTCTGAATAAACGGCGGGGTAACTCTCAGGTACAAGGGACAGAGCCTAAGAATACAGCGTGCTACTCGGCATGCCGGTTCTTTGGCCTGTCCTTTTCCTTTTTCCCAAAAAATGAATTGCAGGTTCTATAATCGTACTGAACATAACCAATGAAAAAATGTAAAACAGGCGGCTGTTAACTCTCGATTACTAAAATTACTTAAGCATTAATGATCTGGCTCACAGAACGTGTTTTCATACTTGGCCTACTACGGCCCATGACGAGGTGATTGGATGTCTGATTTATTAAGAACACCACTCTTCCCCCTATACGCGCAATATGAAGGTGTACGTTGCATTGATTTTGGCGGTTGGGAGTTGCCCGTGCAGTTTAGCGGTATTCAAAAAGAGCATGAAGCCGTGCGCGAGCGTGCCGGGCTGTTTGATGTATCCCATATGGGCGAATTCACCGTAACGGGTGAACAGGCAGAAGCCTTTTTGCAAAATATGACAACCAACGACGTGACCGCAACTGTACCAGGTCAGGCACAATACACGCTGATGTGTTATCCTGATGGCGGTGTGGTGGATGACCTGCTCATCTATAAACTCGCGGAGCAACACTACATGCTGGTCGTCAATGCCTCCAATATCGACAAAGACTGGGCATGGTTGCAGGAGCACATTATACCAGGGGTGAACATGACCAATGATTCCGAGCAAACGGCGTTGCTTGCGCTACAAGGCCCTTTAGCGGTCGATATTCTCTCGAAGGTTACAGGTTCAGAGATAGATGCAAGCTCCATCGAACCGTTCCGCTTCGTGCAGCATGCCGAGGTATGCGGAGTAAAGCTGCTGCTATCACGAACCGGTTACACCGGAGAAGATGGCTTTGAACTGTATGTTGCAGCTGATCAGGCAGCTCTTGTATGGAACGGACTGATGGAAGCCGGTGCTGATGTAGGTCTCGTTCCAGCAGGACTTGGTGCACGTGATACATTGCGATTCGAAGCCAAGTTGCCTTTGTACGGTCAGGAATTATCACCAACCATCTCTCCACTGGAGGCAGGGCTGGGCATGTTTGTGAAACTGAACGCCGGGTCTTTTATCGGACACGAAGCTTTGTTGCAACAAAAAAATGACGGCCCTGCCCGCAAGCTGATCGGTATCGAAGTGCTGGAGCGTGGCATACCGCGGCCCCATTACCCGATCTATGCGGATGGCGTTCAGATTGGTGAAGTGACAACCGGTACACAGTCGCCGACCTTGAAACGTAATCTGGGGCTTGCCCTGATTGACAGCAAATATACTGCACTGGGTACACCACTGGAGATTGAGATTCGTGGCAAAAAGCTAAAAGCCGAGGTCGTCAAGGCCCCTTTTCATAAACGGACACGTACGTCAAAGACACCTACCCAAGGAGCTGAGCAAGCATGAGCAAGCACCGCTACATCCCCATGACAGAACAAGACCAGAGCGCTATGCTGGCCACGATCGGCGTGGATACACTTGAAGATTTGTTCAAAGATATCCCGCAGGAAATTCGTTACCAAGGCGAGTTGCCTGTGTCCTCCAAACTGGATGAATATGCCTTAACTCGCCATATGTCAAAGCAAGCTGGCTCCAATGCCAACTTTGAAACACACGCCAGCTTCCTCGGCGCAGGCATCTATGACCACCACATCCCTTCAGTCATCAACCATGTCATTTCCCGTTCGGAGTTCTATACAGCCTACACTCCTTATCAGCCGGAGATCAGCCAAGGAGAATTGCAGGCTATCTTTGAATTTCAGTCGTATATTTGTGAACTGACAGGTATGGCGGTAGCCAACGCGAGTATGTATGACGGAGCAACGGCCTTTGCAGAAGCTGGTAATCTTGCCGCCGCAGCTACCCGTCGCAAACAGCTTATCGTATCTCGCACCGTGCACCCTGAAGCCCGTCAAGTATTGCAGGCATACGCACATGGCCTGAGTCTGGAGATTGTAGAGATTGGTTATAAAGATGGAGTTACCGATTGGGATGCCCTGCAAGCGACCATTTCGGAAGATACTGCGGCGGTTATGATTCAAAGCCCGAACTTCTTTGGTGCCGTGGAAAATGTAAAACAGGCTGCCGACCTTGTGCACACGCACAAAGGACTGCTCGTGGTAAGCGCCAACCCGATGTCGCTCGGTCTGCTGGAAGCCCCAGGCAAGCTGGGCGCCGACATCGTTGTAGGCGATGCGCAGCCCCTCGGAATCGCCGCTTCGCTCGGCGGACCCACTTGCGGATACTTCGCCGTGTCCCAGGCTCACATGCGCCGGATTCCTGGTCGAATCGTCGGCCAGACGACCGATCGCAACGGCAAACGCGGTTTCGTGCTTACGTTGCAAGCACGTGAACAGCACATTCGCCGCGAAAAAGCGACATCTAACATCTGCTCAAATCAGGCGTTATTAGCGCTTAGTGCTTCTGTCTATATGTCTACCATGGGAAGACAAGGCATGATTGATGTTGCTGATCTGAATTTGCAAAAGAGTCACTATGCACGAAATACGTTAACAGCTATTCCCGGAGTGAGACTTACTTTTACTGCTCCTACGTTTAACGAGTTCGTCATCCAGCTCCCTGAAAAAACCGATGTGGATGCTCTTCAGCTGAAACTGCTGGATGCAGGCTTCATCGGCGGTTATGAACTCGGACGTGAATATTCGGAACTGGCAGGACATATGCTCATTGCGGTCACCGAACGACGCAGCAAAGAAGAGATCGATGAATTCGCACGTGTATTGGAGGGATCGCTGTGACTCAGGAAACGACCACAAAAGTAACCATTGCGGGAGCTTCATCGGAAACATCTAACCTACATCAGTCAGTCAATGTGCAGACTGGAATGGACTCGCAAGCATTAGGAAATTCGACCAGTCCGCAAGTCGCACCATCCGTTGCTCCCGAACAAACTCTAATTTTTGAACTGAGCAGTCCCGGACGTGTGGCCTATTCCTTGCCGGAATGTGATGTTCCCCGTCAGGATGCTGATACGTTGATTCCCCGGGAAATGCTGCGCTCGGAAGCGGCCGCGTTGCCGGAAGTATTCGAGGTTGATGTTATTCGTCATTATACGGCATTGTCCCGCCGCAACTTCGGGGTAGATAACGGCTTTTATCCACTTGGTTCATGTACAATGAAATACAATCCAAAGATCAACGAAGATGTAGCACGTTACAACGGCTTTGCCAAGATCCATCCCTATCAGCATGAATCCAGTCTTCAAGGTGCTCTCGAACTGCTCCATACTTTACAAAATGATCTTGCAGGTCTGACCGGTATGGATGCCGTAACCCTGCAACCTGCTGCCGGTGCACACGGGGAATGGACCGGACTTATGATGATTCGAGCTTATCACGAAAGCCGTGGCGAACTGCGTACCAAGGTTATCGTACCCGATTCATCTCATGGCACGAACCCGGCCAGCGCAACCGTAGCTGGATTCGAAACGGTGACAATCCCGTCGCGTACGGACGGTTTGGTCGATCTTGATGCTCTCCGTGCAGCAGTCGGTTCAGATACCGCAGCACTCATGCTAACGAATCCGAATACGCTCGGTTTGTTTGAAAAGGATATTCAAGAGATTGCGTCCATCGTACACGAAGCTGGCGGATTATTGTATTATGACGGAGCTAACTCCAATGCCATCATGGGCATTACACGTCCGGGAGATATGGGCTTTGATGTGGTGCATCTGAATTTGCACAAAACGATGAGCACACCTCACGGTGGTGGTGGACCTGGTGCCGGACCTGTCGGTGTGAAGAGCCGCCTGATCCCGTTCTTACCTAAACCGATGGTTGTTCAAAATGATCAAGGCATGTACGCTCTGGATTACGAAGGAGATCAATCGATCGGTCGGGTCAAAGCCTATTATGGCAACTTCGGTATTCTTGTTCGTGCTTATGCTTATATCCGCACTTATGGACCAGAAGGTCTTCGCCGTGTCTCCGAATGTGCTGTGCTGAACGCCAATTATATGATGGCTCGCCTGGCACCTCATTACGAGATTCCTTATCCTGGCGTGTGCAAACATGAATTTGTCATGTCAGGCCGTGGCCTGAAGCAGTATGGTGTACGCACACTGGATGTAGCCAAACGCCTGCTGGACTTTGGCTATCACCCGCCAACCATTTACTTCCCGCTTAATGTCGAGGAGTGCATTATGATTGAGCCAACGGAAACCGAGAGCAAAGAAACGCTCGACGGATTTATCGATACAATGATCCGTATTGCGAAAGAAGCCGAAGAAACACCGGGATTGGTGCTCAACGCTCCGTACGGCACGCCGGTAACTCGTCTGGATGAAACGACCGCAGCACGCAAACCTGTATTAAACTGTGCTTGTAGCTAAATAAGTTAAACTAATTTTTTATACAGTCTATTTCGGTGACAGAATCCCCTGTGCGTGATGAGATATTCTCTCACTCCCATAAGGGGATTTTATTTTATTCACTTGTAAGAGTAGCTATCCTGTCACTACGATAAAAAAGCAAAAAAAGCCGGCCCCACTACTACGTGGAAACCGGCAATATTGCTGCACTAAGGCAGCCCTTTATCGGAAAAAGAAAGACCTCAAATCCGGAGGAAACTCCGGCAAAATTACGCTTGAATGCTTTGAACCAGTTCAACCACTTGTTCAGCGGTTTGCATTTCCAACGCTTTGGCAGCGAGTTCCTGCATGTCCGCACGGGACAATTTGGTGATTTGGCTACGCGCTGGCAGAATGGAAGTTGCGCTCATGCTGAACTCATCCAGTCCAAGACCAAGCAGCAATGGAATTGCTGTTTCGTCTCCTGCCATCTCACCGCACATGCCAGCCCATTTACCTTCACGATGCGCTGCATCGATAACCATTTTGACCAAACGCAAAATAGCTGGGTTGTATGGTTGATACAGATAAGATACACGCTCATTCATCCGGTCAGCAGCCATCGTGTACTGAATCAGATCGTTAGTACCGATACTGAAGAAGTCCACTTCTTTGGCGAATTGATCTGCCATTACAGCTGTTGATGGAATTTCGACCATGATTCCGAGTTGAATGCTGTCAGAAACAGCGATACCTTCAGCAACCAGCTTTTCCTTCTCTTCGAGCAGGACAGCTTTGGCTTCACGGAATTCACCCAGTGTTGCGATCATAGGGAACATGACACGCAAGTTTCCGTGTACACTTGCACGCAGCAACGCACGCAATTGAGTACGGAAGATATCCAGACGGTCCAGACACAGACGAACTGCGCGGAAGCCGAGGAATGGATTCATTTCTTTTGGCAGATCCAGATAAGGAAGCTCTTTGTCTCCACCGATGTCAAGTGTACGAACTACAACAGGTTTGCCTTCCATTTTTTCGAGTACCGCTTTATAAGCATTGTACTGAATGTCTTCGGAAGGAAGCTTGTCTCTGCCCATGTACAAGAACTCGGTACGATACAAGCCTACCGCCTCGCCGCCGTTTTCCAATACACCTGTTACATCGTTCGGCGTACCGATATTTGCAGCCAGTTCCACATGAACGTTGTCCACCGTAACCGTTGGTTCGTCACGCAGTTTTCTCCACTCCGCACGCTGTGCATCATACTGTTCCTGTTTGGCACGGTATTCAGCAACGACGTCATCTGTAGGGTTAACCAGAACTTGACCGTCCAGACCGTCAACAATGATCAAGTCCCCTTGTTTCGCTTGAGCCAAGATGTCTTTCGTTCCAACCACAGCCGGAATCTCAAGCGAACGAGCCATGATAGCGGAGTGAGAAGTACGTCCACCGATGTTGGTTGCAAAACCTTTTACGTATTGGCGGTTCAATTGAGCTGTATCAGAAGGTGTTAAATCCTCTGCAAGCACAATCACTTCTTCACTGATTTCAGCCGGACTCATGAAGTCGATACCGAGCAAGTGATTTAGCACACGCTTCGTAACGTCACGCATATCCGCAGCACGTTCTTGCAGGTATGCACTCTTCATGTTTTCAAACATCGAGATGAACTGGGAAGCTGTTTCATTCAGTGCAAATTCTGCATTGATCATGTCATCAGCGATCTTCGCTTTCACCGGATCAATCAGTTCCGGGTCATCCAGGATGAGCAAATGCGATGCAAAAATCTCCGCTTTTTTCTCGCCAAGCTCTTGTAAAGTACGCTCTTTGATTGCCTCAAGCTCAGCGCGGGATTTACCCAGCGCCGAGTCAAGTTTAGCAATCTCTGCGTCAACGTCGTTAATCTGGCGTTTTTCTACAGAGTAGTCAGGATGCTCCAAGATAAACGCCTTGGCGATAGCAATACCCGCCGAAGCCGCGATCCCGGAAACATTAAGCATTAATTTCGCCCAACCCTTCGTTAACCATAACGTCTGTCAGAGCTTGAAGAGCTTCAGCTTCGCCTTCACCTTCAACGATGATGCTGATGGTGTCACCTTGCTCCAGACCGAGGGAAAGAACGCCCAGAATGGATTTCAATGTTACTTTTTTGCCGTTAGCTTCTGCGAAGGATTCAGCACCTTTGAATTTGTTTGCTGTATTAACCAGGGCAGTTGCCGGACGTGCGTGGATACCATCTTCGTCTGTAATTCTGAATGTTTGTTGCATTACAATCATCTCGCTTTCAGTAGTTTAGTTTAGGCATTGCATATATTTACACTTGCTTGCCATCGTTGGAACAGTTCTTATTTTATCTCAATGATCGGCTGATCGCCAACTTTGAGCACGCCACTCTTCTTCAAAGTGACGGTAGAACCTTCTGGCAGGTTGGTGAATATCACCGGAGAAATGATCGAAGGAGCGTTCGCTTTGACATACTCCAGATCCACTTCCATAATCGGTTGTCCTGCAGATACCAGGTCACCTTCCTGTACCAGTACGTTGAAACCTTGGCCTTTCAGTTTCACCGTATTGACACCTATGTGTACAAGCACTTCCTTACCGCCGTCGGACATGATACCTACGGCATGTTTGCTTGGAAATACATTAAATACTTTACCATACACAGGAGAAGTAATCGTTCCGTCATGTGGCAAAATGGCGAACCCGTCACCTGTCATTTTCTCAGCAAAGACTGGATCAGGTACATTGGTAATATCCATCAGCTCACCATTGACTGGCATCACGATATCCTCTGTGACAATGCGTTCACCTTGTTCTCCTTGTGCTTTCTCCTCTTCAGGAGTTGGTTTAACTTCAGCAACTGGAGTTGGTGCAGGTGTACGCCCTGCAATGATATCTTGCATTTGGGACTTGATCGTATCGGAACGTGTTCCGAAGATGGCTTGAACATTATTACCCACTTCAAGCACACCAGATGCACCCAATTGTTTCAAACGATCTTTTTGTACATTGGATTTCTCATTCACTTCAATCCGCAAACGAGTAATACATGCATCCAGATGTTTAATGTTTTCCTTCCCGCCAAAGGCTTCGAGGATATTGTGAGGCAGATCGTCCGTGGAGCCTGAAGAACCGCCGGATGCAGTTTCCGCGGATGCCTCTTCACGTCCAGGTGTTTTGAGATTGAACTTGCGAATGATCAATCGGAATCCGAAGTAATAGATCACGGCAAGGATCAAACCGACGATAATAACATCCCACCATGGTGTGCGGTTTGGAATGATACCAAAGATCAGGAAGTCAATGAAACCGCCTGAGAAGGTCATCCCGATCTTGACATCGAGCAATTGCATCGTCATGAAAGACAAACCTGCAAAGATACAGTGTACTGCAAACAAAATCGGTGCTACGAACAGGAATGAGAACTCGAGTGGTTCTGTGATCCCTGTCAGGAATGATGTCAGCGCAGCTGAACCCATGATCCCTGCAACATATTTTTTATGCTCAGGTCTTGCTTCATGGTACATCGCAAGTGCCGCTGCTGGCAAACCGAACATCATGAACGGGAATTTACCAACTTGGAACGTTCCCGCAGTCAATTCAACGCCATCGCGCAACTGGCTGAAGAAAATCTTTTGGTCCCCGCGAATAACATCGCCGGCTTTGTTCACATATTCACCGAACTCAAACCAGAATGGGGAGTAGAAAATGTGATGCAGACCAAACGGAATCAGTGACCGTTCTACAACACCGAAGATAAAGGCCGACAAAGTCGGGCTGGTATCTACCATGAAGTGAGAAATGGCATTTAATCCGTTCTGGATTGGTGGCCAGATGACCACGAGCAGTAACCCTAACAACAGGGAAACTACTGAAGTGACAATAGGAACAAATCGTTTACCCGCAAAGAATCCAAGGTAAGACGGCAGTTCAATTTTGAAGAACCGATTGTAACACAGCGCTGCAGCGATACCAATAATGATACCTCCAAAAACCCCTGTGCTTAGTGTAGGAATACCCAAGATACTTGCATAACCAGGTACTTTTCCAATCATGGCAGGCGTAACACCTACTGCAGAACCCAGAGTTACATTCATCACCAGGTAACCGATGATGGCTGCAAGCCCTGCTACACCTTCACCGCCAGCGAGTCCAACAGCTACCCCGACAGCAAACAGCAATGCCAGATTATCAAATACGATCTGACCTGCGTTCATCATTATAGTTGCAATCGAGTTTACCCACGGAGTATCGAGCGCAGTCACATATTGCAGGAAATCCGGATTCACCAGCATGTTACCAATTCCGAGCAGTAAACCTGCGGCTGGCAAGATCGCTACAGGCAACATGAGAGCTTTACCTACTCTTTGCAATACACCAAAAAGCTTTTTAAACATCGCGTCGTATTCTTCCTTTCGTCTAAGTCTGTATGTCGTGATGCAAGCAATGGAACACAAAAAAGGCATGAACTAATAAAAGTGAACTGCGCCTACCTTGGGGTATAGCATACCCTTAAAAAGGTAGAACAATCACACTCTAATTAACTCATGCCTGATCGAGTCAGTAACACGTCGCTTATGTTTATTCAGTTGCTTGATTACGGTCACCATTGTAGCACCACTTCGAACGCATTGCAAGCCTTTACAGGAAAAAACGTGATTTCGCTAAAATTTCTGACATGATTTCACTTATTCTCTTCTTCTTTCCGTTGATTCAGTCGCTGTAAATGTATCGTTAGATACCCAACTTCTGCCGGATACACAGGCAATTTTAGTCGTTTCTCCATCACCTTCGTGAGTTTCCATGCAAGCGAGTACATTTCGGGGTATTCTAATTTAAGCAAGGAATCCAGCTTATGCAGTTCCTCCACCTTATCTCCACGGCGTACACGTTCCAGGGCAAACCGAAGGTGAGTTAACAGACGGGAATAATCCAAAGACTGCGTTTCAAATGAATAGTCGAGTTGGTCTGCAACCAGGTTTACTAGATCCGTAATTAATTGAGAATGCTCTCGTACTTGGGATATGTTCTGGTTCGTCATCGCGCTATAGATATGCAGAGCCACAAAACCAATCTCATCTTGGCCGAGATCCACGCCCATCTTTTCCTTAATTAAACGAACGGCATATTCCCCCATCCGATACTCATCTGGATAGATCTCTCTTGTCTCATATAAAAAAGGATTTTGGATGATTATTCCCTGCTCCTTGCGTTTAAGGGCAAAAGAAATATGATCTGTTAACGCAATATGAATATGTTCATTAAGCGGAACGTCCGTACGCTCTGCGATATACGTGATGACTTCGTTAATAATCTCAATTAAAGCCTCATCCACCTGCGGAAGAAGTTGCTTGTACTGCTCCTGCTCCTGCTGGTTTTTCAAAATAAACATCTTCTCCACAGCCGTCAGTGGGATGTCATCACTCGGCTTCCGGTTAAAGCCGATGCCCTTGCCGATGACCACAACTTCGCCGTGTTCAGGATGCTGTGCAATAATTACATTATTATTTAGTGCTTTATCTACATGCAGGCTGCTCATTTTTGCACCTCTTTTTTTCACACCATCTTGGATGTGTCTGACACATCTTCAAACCAAATCAAAAAAAACATCCGGAGCGGGCAAACCGCGCCGGACGTCTCGCTTAAAAAGTAACAAAAATTCGCCATAAGGTCAATAGACCAGCCATGTAATTAAGCTGCCATTTCTTACTCTTTACTATCGCTACGCTCTACAATGCTCTCGATAATAGGTGACGTCTGTTTTACTGATTCACTCGATTGCACAGCCACTGGTGTAGATGTTTTCGATTTGGTCAATCCTTTGATCAGTTGTTCCACGTCGATGCCTGACACACTTTTCAACATCTCAGGTGCAGTAGCCATCAGTTCCGTGACGTAGTTGCTGACACGTGCA
This sequence comes from Paenibacillus sp. FSL R7-0272, assembly GCF_037969905.1. Classification (NCBI taxonomy): domain Bacteria; kingdom Bacillati; phylum Bacillota; class Bacilli; order Caryophanales; family Paenibacillaceae; genus Paenibacillus; species Paenibacillus sp. FSL R7-0272. The sequence continues at coordinate 4,898,203 of NZ_CP150221.1, forward strand.
GCACCCTCGCCCTTACCTGTATCTACTACCGTCAACTTGTCAATCGAGGAGATTGGCTCAGCGATTTTACCAGCCAGTTCAGGCAACATTTTGACAATGATATCGAGTACCGCAGCTTCGCCAAACTTCTGGAACGCCTCAGCCAATTTTTCTTTGGCTTCCGCTTCGGCAAGACCACGCAGACGAATAACTTCTGCATCGGCTGTACCTTTTGCACGCTCTGCATCCGCAATGGCCTGACCTTCAAGTCGTTTCTGCTCAGCTGTTGCTTTGGCTTGGGTTTCGATGGAGTACTGCACTGCATCAGCTTCACGCATCCGTTTTGCTTTGTCCGCTTCCGCAGCCTGCTCAACAGCATAACGATCTGCTTCCGCTTTTTTCTTCACTTCCGCATCGTATTGTTTCTCACGCACCGTAATTTCTTTTTCCTGTAGATCAATCTCACGTTCTTTACGTACGAGTTCTACTTTCATCTGCTCTTCAACAACCGTCTGTCTTGCACGCGCTTCATGGATATGATAAGCCTGATCCGCTTCCGCCTTGGCTGTATCCTGATCACGTTTAAAGGCTGCTACTTTCAATTCTTTCTCTTTGGCTGCCTCAGCAATGTTGGTATCACGCAGCAACTCGGCCTTCTGCCCTTGTTCTTCAGCATTTGCCTTCTGAATCCTTGCATCCCGCATCGCTTCCGCTTCGGCAATTTCTGCATCCCGTTTTACGGCTGCAATTCTTGGTTTACCGAGTGCGTCCAAATATCCCTGTTTATCGCGGACATCCTTAATGGTAAAGGAAACGATCTGCAGCCCCATCTTTTTCAGATCCCGTGCGGCCACGCCTTGAACCTCTTGAGCAAAACGATCTCTGTTCCGATATACCTCTTCCACCGTCATCGTACCGAGAATGGCCCGTAAATGCCCCTCCAGCACTTCCTGGGCTTCTCCCCTCAGCGCGTCAACCGGTTTGCCGATAAATTGCTCCGCAGCCGTTGCAACGTCTTCTACAGCGCTTCCGACCTTGATGATCGCCACCCCGTCAGCAATAACAGGAACACCCTGCTCTGTATAGACCTCAGGCGTGGATACATCGAGCTTGTGTGAAAGCAATGAAATAAATTCAGACTGCTGGAACACAGGCAGGATGAACGCACCGCCGCCGCGCACGATTTTGATTTTACGTCCTGACTCATCTTCCGAAATATTTTTGCTACCCAGGAATGAACCGGTTACAATCATAGCTTCGTCGGGACCGACCGTTTTGTATCTCGCCCAGAAAGCTAAACCCAGAATCAAAATTACACCAACAACCACAACAGGAATTAACAATACATCCCAATCCAGATTACCCATTCACATCTCTCCCCTTGTCTCGTAAGTATTAAAAATCATTCCGCTACCGTCAGTTCCCCCGCATTATTAGGAAATTTCACTGACCTAGACATCCTTAAGTACATCTTCTTCCCACTCGGATACGCGCAATACTCCGTCCACCACATCAATGACAACCACTCGTGCCCCCGCCGCAATGGGTAGCTGTTCGAAGCTGGACGCTGTCTGAATGGTGTTACCAGATGCAAAACGAATCATGACTTCACCAAATCCGTTTGCCGGTATCGGAATCGTGATTTCACCAATTTTGCCCGCTAACTCCTTCATGGAGAAAGCAATTGAAACGTCACTGTTACGCATCGGCTTGATATATGCGAAAAATACCAGCATGGCTGCAGCAATACCGATCAGCAGGGATAAGATCAGATTCGACATCACACTAAGAGAGCTGTACCGCGTCAGTAGTATGCCTGCTCCACCAAAAGCAGTGATGGATCCCGCCAGTACAACAGGTTTAAAAAAATCAACACCAGGCATTTCGAAAGCACCATCCAGCAAACCGTCAATCAAGTCACCTAGCACCAGACTCACGATGGCAAAAACGGCACCTCCGATGAGACACCCCCAATAGATTGCTTCCATCCCCTCTTCCTCCTCTCCGCTGCAATTTCTCCCAACTGTGCATTCCACATGTAAATAAATACGTACATCCAGGCAAAATGTTTCAAAATCTTCCCTGAGTTGTATTGAGAAGCCGCTAATGGGTATTAGCATCATAATATTCAGGAATGCTCCATTTTTCTCTTCCATGCCAATTCACAGTAATCCAGACACTAAAAAACGCAAGCCTCCAGCAGGAGACTTGCGTTTATATCAGTAGTCCAATAGATATTAAGCTTACACATCAAGCTTCTTAATTCACTTATAGCGAAGCTTTGTAGATGGATACCACATCTTCACGTTGCAGCTTTTTAAAGTTACCGAACGGTCCGAACAGCATCGCTTTATCCGCCATAACCTCAATCTGACTGTCATCAATATCATAGTCAGCCAGACGGTTTGGTGCACCAATGGATGTCCAGAACTTGCTGAGCGCATCAATGCCTTCCTCGGCAATCTGTCTGTCGGATTTACCTTCAGGGTTCACGTCAAACACGTTGATCGCAAGACGTTTGAAACGATCTACCTTCACATCAAGGTTATGTCTCATCCAGTGTGGGAACAGAATTGCAAGTCCACCACCATGCGGGATGTCGTAGACCGCAGATACCGCATGTTCAATATTGTGCGTTGCCCAGTCTCCTGCAAGTCCCATGTTCAACACGCCATTAAGTGCCATTGTTCCGCAATACAGAATCGTCTCACGAAGTTCATAGTTCTCCAGGTCATCCACCAAACGAGGAGCTGCTTCCATTACTGTACGCAGAATCGTCTCGCAGAAGCCGAGTTGAACAGGCGTGTTCGGATCCAGATGGAAATAATGCTCTAATACGTGAGACATCATGTCCACCATACCGTATACCGTTTGATCCTTCGGTACCGTGTATGTATTTACGGGATCAAGAATCGAGAATGCTGGGAAAGAGTGCGCACTGCCCCATCCGAGTTTCTCTTGTGTTTCCTGGTTTGTGATTACGGAACCGGAATTCATCTCTGAACCGGTTGCTGCCATGGTAAGCACTGTGCCGAGTGGAAGCGCGTCTTGTGCAACAGCTTTACGCTGTGCAAAGTCCCACATGTCTCCATCGTACTTCGCCCCGACGGCAATCGCTTTGGCACAATCAAGCACACTACCGCCGCCAACAGCCAGAATGAGCTCAATGCCATTCGTTTTACACAAGTCCACGCCTTTATGTACAGTGGACAGACGCGGATTCGGCTCTACACCTGCGAGCTCCGTTACTTCTGCTCCGATTTCCTTGAGCAAACCGAGCACTTGCTCATACAGTCCGCTGCGTTTGATGCTCCCACCGCCATATACAAGCAGAACCCGTTTGCCGTATTTCGGCACTTCGGTTTTCAGCGCTTCGAGCTGGCCTTTACCGAAGATTAGACGAGTCGGGTTATAAAATTGAAAAGATCTCATGATCTATAATCGCCTCCAATGGAGTTTAATTTTTAGTGCAACCTCAATTATAGTACCCCTTTTATAGAAAAACAAATCGATAGCTGCTCACTTTAGTTCAATCCGTTGATCTTCAGATGTGCTTGAAGAAGTTCATTCACGGATGGCAACTCTTCGGATTTTGCCCATGTTGCAGCGTCCCATAATCCTGCCTGATGAAAAGCACGCGGACAATGAATGAAACATTCCTCGACTTCAACAATGACGGCTGCTCCAATCGTTTTACCTTCCCAGTTCATGCTTTTGATGAATTCTTCATCCTTTGTAATCCGAGCTGTTCCATTGATACGCAGCACTTCATTCAAACCCGGAATCACAAACAACATTCCTACACCTGGATCTGACAGGATGTTCAACAAGGAATCGATTCGGCGATTTCCTGGGCGTTCTGGGTACACCAGTCTATACGAATCAAATACACGAACAAAGCCGGGTTCATCCCCACGCGGTGATACATCACATTTGCCATCCTGATCTGAAGTGGACAAGAAGAACAAGGGTGACTTCGTGATAAAATTTTGAACATGCGAATCCACAAACGGGATTACTTTATTGCGCACACGTTCGCTGGATTCTCCAACCATGCTTTTAAGTTCCTTGGCATCTGAAATAAATGGAAGATTAAGCGGCTGCTTTTCCAAATAAATCGTCCCCTTTTCCTTATGTAGTTTGGGTCATTCTAACTGTTCTTCTTTGGTTCCTTACTCTATTATACATCTCGAACCATGCCAAAAAGCACCCGTTCACAATTGAACGGATGCCAAATGGTCTTCCTACTCGGTATAGCCCATGCTACTTACGAAGCGACGGAATGCTTGACGTCCAGCTTCATCATGTTTGTACACACCTGCATGCTCCAGAATTTCGGAGAATTTCAAACCTACCTGCTGTTGTACAAGTGTAACCGCTTCTTCCTTCGTCAAGCTGGAGCCATGCCCCTGCTTCAACTCTTCTGTCCACGGTACATGTTTGTTCAGCTCGTGATCCGCTGCCTGGGCAGCTTCTGCAAGCTGTGTATTACCCGCCAAGATGTCGGCAATGCCATCCAGCTCTTGCTTCAGACGTCCTGGCAAAATAGCCAGTCCCATGACTTCGATCAAGCCGATATTCTCTTTTTTCAAATGGTGCATTTCACGGTGTGGATGGAAAATCCCTTCCGGATGCTCGTCATTTGTACGGTTGTTACGCAACACGAGATCCATCTCAAAACCGCCATCCGCACTACGGCGAACAATCGGAGTTACCGTATTGTGAGGTACCTTTTCCCCATCGATCTCACTAAAAGCTTCGATCTCTACTGCGGAGTCACTGTAGACTTTCCACGCTTCATAGACCGCGTTACCCGCTTCTAGCAATTCCTCAGGATCATGTGAATGCAGGCGCATCACGGACATCGGCCATTTGACAAGGCTAAGTGTCAGCCCTGGTGCCTCCGCATGACGGAAGACCGCCTCTGGCTGTGCGTTTTGAATGGCAAACGTATGACGTCCACCTTGGAAATGGTCATGAGTCAGAATGGAACCGCCCACGATCGGAAGATCAGCGTTAGATCCGATAAAGTAATGCGGATATTCTTGAACAAAAGAAAGCAATCTGCGCAAGGTATCCTTCGTCAATTTCATCGGCACATGATCATGATGGAAAATAATGCAGTGCTCGTTGTAGTACACGTACGGCGAGTATTGGAACAACCACGGCTCATTGTTAAGCTTTAGCGGAATGACACGCAGATTCTGGCGGGCCGGGTGATTCACCCGACCAGCATAACCTACATTTTCACGGCACAGCTGACATTTCGGATATACCGGAGGAGGAAGCAATTTCGCCATAGCGATTTCCTTTGGACTCTTCTCCGGCTTCGAAAGGTTGATCGTGATCTCCATCTCGCCATAAGCTGTATCCTGCGTCCAATAGACGTTCTTGGATACGCGATCCATTCGGATGTAGTTCGAGTTAATGGATAAGTCATAAAATTGCGATGTTGCCGCCTCGATACCTTCCGTTTTCTCCTTATCACGGAAAGCACGCACAACTTCTGAAGGGCGCGCCATCAGATGACCCATAATTTTCGCATCCAGCAGGTCACGGAAGGTATCGCTATTTTCAGGAATGAGTCCAATCGTATATCCATAGTCAATGAGAGTGTCCAACATGGTCTGTGGACTATCAGGAACTGTAGCATGCAATTCACCGGCGTAAGGCTCCGAGAATCCGAACTGTTCCATCAGCAGGTTGCGACTGTAATCATAGTCCGCTTCCTCGATCAATTTTTTCTGTAAGGCAAATTCGACCAGACGCTCAATGGCATGCAGTGCTTCCTGCTGCTCGGGTGTACGCTCTGTGGCCTCTGCTCCAGGTTGAGTCTGTGACATAAGATGTTCGCCTCCTAGTTTTTTCCGTAGCCTTCAGGGCGTGATTGATGCCAGTTCCATGCGCTTTGAATGACATCTTCGAGATTTGTCCATTTCGGGTTCCAACCCAGAACGGATCTTGCTTTCGCAGACGATGCCACCAGCACAGCCGGATCACCCGCACGACGTGGTTCCTGAACAACCGGAATATCCAGGCCTGTTACTTTTTTAGCGGTTTCGATCACTTGTTTTACCGAGAATCCAGTGCCATTACCCAGGTTGAACACGTTGCTGTTCTCCCCTTTGCGCAAGTAATCCACTGCACGAAGATGCGCATCAGCCAGATCACTAACGTGGATATAGTCACGGACACATGTGCCATCCTCTGTTGCATAGTCATCTCCGAATACAGCGATATGCGAACGTTGTTTCAGTGCCGTTTGCAATACAAGCGGAATCAAGTGACTTTCCGGCTGGTGATCTTCACCGATTTTGCCGCTTTCGTGTGCACCGGCTGCATTGAAGTAACGCAGGGAAACGTATTTGATATCCTGCACTTTGTCGAACCAGGACATCATGCGCTCCATCATCAATTTGGTTTCACCATATACATTCGTAGGCTCCGTACGGTCGCTCTCTTCGATCGGCACTTTCTCAGGCTCACCATAAGTTGCTGCTGTAGATGAGAAGACGATGCGACGTACATTCGCTGCATTCATTGCTTCAAGCAGGCAAAGTGTGCCGAATACGTTATTATCGTAGTATTTAGCCGGTTCTTTCATGCTCTCGCCGACGAGCGAGTTCGCCGCAAAGTGAATGACGGCATCAATTGAATTTTCCGCGAACAGTTTCGTCAAGATTTCCTTGTCACGCAAATCACCTTCATACAACTTACCGCCAAGCAATGCCTCGCGATGTCCTGTTTGCAAGTTATCCAGTACAACGACTTCTTCGCCACGTTCGAGCAATGCCGCCACCGTATGAGATCCAATGTATCCTGCTCCACCTGTCACCAAAATTGCCATTTTACTTCGCCTCCTTGAGTTCGTTAACACCTTCGCCTACACCACATACATAGAAATCACCTTTGAGACCGGTGCGTGCTTCATATGCTGCACCCACTTCACTCACAAAACGTTCCACATCATTCTCATGTACCAGAGACACCGTACATCCACCAAAACCTGCACCCGTCATACGTGCACCCAGTGTTCCTGGAATCCGCTGCGCTTCCTCAACCATGACATCCAGCTCGTTGCAGCTCACTTCATACAAATCACGCAACGATTCATGTGAAGCATTCATCAACTGTCCAAACGTCTGCAAGTCATTGTTCTGCAGCGCTTCTACGGATGCAAGTACTCGTGCATTTTCTTCTACAACGTGCTGGGCACGCTGTCTGACTTTCCCATCCTTGAGCTGATCCTGTAAGGTGTCAAACTGCTCTGGCTTTAATTGAGCCAGGTAATTCAGTGCAGGCAGCTGTTCCTTCAAAATGGCAAGTGCCTGCTCGCATTGAGAGCGCCGCTCATTGTAAGCCGAATCAACCAAACCACGGCGTTTGTTTGTGTTACCGATAATCAGTTTGTAAGCACCTGTACGGAAAGGAACCTTCTCGTACTCCAGCGTATCACACATCAGGAGAATCGCATGATCCTTCGCCCCGTTGGCTACAGCAAACTGATCCATGATGCCGCAGTTGACACCAACAAACTCATTCTCTGCTTTCTGGGACAAAAGCGCAAGCTCCACGGTGTCAATGTCGAGTACTCCTTCCATGGATTGAATCGCATACCCGGTGAGAACCTCCAGAGATGCTGAGGAGGAAAGTCCTGCGCCATTTGGTATTTCACCGTGGTAGAGAAAATCATACCCTCTCGTCACTTGCACACCTTTGCCTTGCAGCTGTACCATGACGCCTACCGGGTAGTCCGTCCACTCTCCCGTTTTCTCCTGACCAATGGAGGCTCTGTCCAGAGTCCCCTCGTAAGCCATATTGGTAGAAGCCAGCTGTAATGCGTTATCCGTACGTTCACGAATGAGCAAGGTTGTGCCAAACTCAAGCGCGGCCGGGAGCACATAACCACCGTTGTAGTCGATATGTTCACCAATCAGATTCACACGCCCAGGGGCATGGAATACACGGATGTCCGCTCCACTTTCTCCGTACCTCTCAATAAACTTTTGTTGCAAATCAGTTACATTCAAAGCTGATGCACCTCGCCTCTTTGTTGTGGTTTTCTTAATGTTATTATACAAGGAAGTGACCTCTCTTAAAATGAAACCATGTGTGATTCATATAGATAAATGTGACCTTTAATCATATAATGAATCTAACGACTGAAGCTCTAATCAACGGAAAGAAGGATTCCACATGAAAGATTCCAAAACAAATCCGGCAGAAACATCCCATAACACAACAGGTTCATCCAGTTCGTCCAGCTCCAGGTCCTCACAGGAAACAGCCGTAAGCAAAAGCGGGGCACTTAGTTATTCGGTTGCCTCCAATCCCACCTATGATAACCGAGGGGCACTTCATGTCCTGTTTGCTGGTGCAAGCCAGACTCTCCCTGGACATGCACTTGGACCGAAGCTATATGATTATTATCTTTTGCATTATGTAGAAAAAGGAGCCGGTACGTTTCGTACGGAGCTTCACACCTACGATCTCGCCGCAGGTGATTGTTTTTTGATCCATCCGGGACAACTGGTAAGCTACCAGTCCCATAACCGCAAGCCGTGGCAATACCGCTGGATTGCCTTTACAGGTAGTGAAGCTGCCGGGCACGTCGAACAGGCCGGGTTTAGGCCCGAGAAATCGGTTTTTCATGCCGGTACAGCCTGTGACATATCCAACTGGTTGTCGGTCATGCAGGACGCTTTTGCCGAGCGAAAAGAAAGCGCCCATTATACATCACTCGGTACACTGTACATGATTTTAGCCGAGGCCCAGACCCATCTCACCGAGGGACAGACATTAACATCAGGAGAATCCTCCATCCGGCGGACGGTAAAACAGATGATTCAATATATGTCCACTCAATACGCTTACCCGGTATCCATTGAACAGATGTCGGAGAGTCTCGGATATAACCGTGCATATCTCTCGCGTATTTTCAAACAGGAAACCGGACTCACCCCTGTAACCTATTTGTTGAAACTGCGGATCGACAAGTCACGTCAATTGCTTCGGGAACGTCCAGACTTGTCCATTGAACAGGTATCTGCTTCTGTTGGTATGCCTGACGCTCTGTATTTTTCCCGTCAATTCAAACGTTTCCACGGCGAAGCCCCCACTCTCTATCGGGAGAAACTGCTTGCGCGTCCATCACGCTCAAAATAAAAAAAGTGCATCTTACCTTTATGGCTAAGATGCACTTTTTGTGTATGATTTATTTCTGAACACTACCCTAATATGGGACAGGCTCTAATCTTTGTTTTTATTCGTAGACTCTGGTCTCAAAATGGATTCAATCCGCTCCAGTTCCTCCGTGGAAAACTCCAGCTGACTAAGCGCAGCTACGTTCTCTTCAATCTGAGACGGACGGCTTGCGCCAATTAGCGCAGACGTGACTCTTCCATTGCGCAGTACCCATGCCAGTGCAAACTGGGCAAGACTCTGACCACGGGATGCCGCAATCTGATTCAGAGCACGTACCTTACGAAGTGTCTCGGGAGAGATATTATTTTCATTGAGAAATACAGAAGGGCCTTTGGCACGGGAATCTTCTGGAATGCCATTCAAATATTTGTTCGTAAGTACACCTTGCTCCAATGGACAGAACGCAATACTACCTGCTCCGTATTCGTCCAGCACATCCTGAAGTCCATCCTCAATCCAGCGATCCAGCATGGAATACCTTGGTTGATGAATCAGCAATGGCGTACCTAAGCTTTTCAAGATCTCTGCCGCCTGTCTCGTTTGCTCTGCAGGATAATTGGAGATACCAACATAAAGTGCCTTGCCGGAACGAACCATATGATCAAGTGCCATCATTGTTTCTTCCAGCGGCGTATCTGGATCATAACGGTGTGAATAAAATATATCCACATAATCCAGTCCCATTCGTGTAAGGCTCTGATTCAGACTGGATATCAAGTATTTGCGAGAACCCCACTCACCATAAGGTCCTGGCCACATATAATATCCGGCTTTGGTGGAGATAATCAGTTCATCCCGGTACGGTTTCAGATCCTGAGCCAGCACCTGACCAAACAGTTGCTCTGCTGAACCTGCAGGTGGGCCATAATTGTTAGCCAAATCAAAATGTGTAATGCCGAGATCAAATGCACGTGTAATCATGTTGCGTCCATTCTCTAGACTGTTAATTCCACCAAAATTATGCCACAGTCCAAGTGAAATCGCTGGCAGCTTGAGGCCGGAACGTCCCACGCGGTTATATTTCATCGTTTCATAGCGTGTTTCAGCAGCTACATAGACCATCATGAATCCCTTCTTTCCACAGGTTCGCGCATCCTGTATCCAAGCCTTAGCCGGAGGATGCAGTAATTCAGTCCATTTTTATAAGGCAGAAGTTACTTCACAACCTTGGTTACCCAATAAGCTGATTCACTAACAACCTTAAGTTAACCAATAAGCTGGTCTACACCCTTCATTACCTCGCCAATCGGCTCTGTAATCAACAAGTCTGCCCGGTGATCGTAAGCGGTTGGTGTGGCATTGAGCAGAACGGTGTGTTTTCCCTGAAAATACGTAATTAATTGAGCTGCTGGATATACCGTCAACGAGGTCCCACCTACAAGCAATAAATCTGCTGAAGACAGGGCGTCGATGGCATGATACAACGTTGCCTGATCCAGTTCTTCTTCGTACAAAACTACATCTGGCTTGACCACACCTCCGCATGACGAGCAACGAGGTACAACCTCTTTCGAATGCATAATGTCATGCAGCGAATAGAACTGCTTGCAATCCATGCAAGCATTGCGATGAACCGAACCATGAAGCTCCAGCACATGACTGCTGCCTGCCTTTTGATGCAAACCATCGATGTTTTGCGTAATGACAGCGTGAAGTTTACCTTTCTGCTCCAGCCTGGCAAGTAAACGATGACAACCATTCGGTTCCGCATCGGGATGAAGCATTTTCCCCCGGTAAAAGTCATAAAAAATATCAGCGTGCTGATCAAAAAAATGTCGGCTTAACAGTTCCTCTGGAGGATAAGGGGAGTGCTGCTCCGTCTGGTACAGTCCCGCAGCCGAGCGAAAGTCGGGAATCCCGCTTTCCGTTGAAGTTCCGGCTCCTCCGAAAAAAACAATGCGTGAGCTTTCCTGAATCCAGGCAGCCAGTTGCTCTGTTGCGTTCATCCTCTCTCCTCCTTTGATTTCCTTATACATACGAACATAGCGCAGGATCTATAACACAATACCTAACTCATCATAATGACGAATGACGGCGTCCGCATCATGCAAATGCGCACTCTGGTCCGATGGAAGACAGTACCCCAAAGTATATGTTGCTCCTGCATGGCGGCCCATTTGCATATCACCGTTGCTGTCTCCAATGACTACAGCCTCATGAGGCTCAACCGCTAATTCCCGGCAAGCCAGCAGGAATGATTCACCATCGGGTTTGCCGCGCGTTACCCGGTCACAGCCTACAATCGAACTGAAAAAGGAACGGATGCCCATCCAGTCCAGATGTGTCTCAGCCGCTAATGTACTGTCGGAAGTCACCACTGCAAGCTGAATGCCTGCTTCCTTACAACGTTGTAGTAAATCCAGTAATCCAGGCATGGGTTCAGCGGATTTCCGCTCTCTTACAGACTTCATCGCTATACTTGAAAACTGGCGTATCGTTGTAATAGCTTCATTCCATGGCGTACCCGCAGCATAGAGCTGACCTGCCAGCCAACCGTTACATTCATCTACAGTTGCAATGGCGAGCGGCCCTTGCACATCGTAGCCGCTGAGATGACCTTCCGAATCATGAACCGTACCCAGCACATGTTCGAGTTCCACCGTAAAAGAGGCATCACGTTCTCGCATCCATGCTTGCATTTGCACGAGCATACTCTCAGCCCAAGGGCCCCATAATTGAAGAAAATCCAGCAAGGTGCCATCTTTGTCAAACAGAATTGCCCTGCAGGGGATCTTCTCTCCCTGCACCTGTAGCAAAGCCACTCGCCTTCACCTCCGCTGAAAATTAGACTACTTGATGGTATCTAACCAAGATAACAACGTTTTGACCGTCTGCTTCAACTGATCCTCTTCACTAATTGATGGCTCACCGTCACCCTTCTGATGACCATAGTCACCAAACTGAGCGTGGTTCCCTCCTTCAACGGTGTAATACACGGTATCTGGTGGCAAATACATGCGTCCTGCCTGATACTTGGTCATATTCACAACTCCATCATTCGTGCCGAGAATGGATAAGGCCGGAATATCCAGCTTCTGCACACTTCCTTTTTCATCCGGATAGGACGCCAGGAAAAAAATGCCGTGAAGGGCATCTGGATGTGCCACTACATATCGTGCAGCCATGGAGCCACCTAACGAGTGACCACCCATGACGAACTGCTCTTCAGGGTATGCTGCCAAAATATCATCGGCCAGATCGGGTTTGATTACAGCCAAATTTACCGGCATCTTAGCAATAATGGTATGATGACCAGCTGCAGCGAGCTCATGAGCAAGAGGAGCATAACTTTCTGGTTTAACTAATCCGCCAGGATAGAAAAGCACACTTTTTCCATTTGCTTTAGGTTTATCCGGCTTAAAATCGATCCAATTCTCCTGCTCACTGACGGTAACCCCGCCGGCTGTTTCCATCGCAGCCTGCGCCGATTCCTGTGGGCCGTAAGGCGTGAGCAACTTCCATGCAACATATCCGCAACCAATAACAATGAGCGCCAAAAGTACGAGCAGAAACTTGCCAATGCCCCTCTTCTTGCGCCCCGTATTATAACGATTTCTCAACATCATTCACCTTTCTACACTTCCGCAAATTACCGCGGCTTATGGAAGCGGGAGCCCGCTTGTCGCAGGCTCCCTTCCATCTTGAAACATTATTCAGCCTTGGCTTTGCGATAAGCTTCCATATATTGTTCCGCTTTGCGGCGGACATGACTCAAATCTCCCGTCTTCACAGCTTCCGACGTCAGGTCAGAGCCGATCCCGACAGCTACTGCCCCACCTTTGATCCACTCACCAAGATTGGACAAAGATACACCGCCTGTTGGCATGAAGTTCGCCTGTGGCATAGGGCCTTTCATCGTTTTGATAATGGATGGATCATACAGGTTGCCAGGGAACAGCTTGATAATATCCACGCCAAGCTCCAGTGCACGCTGCACGTCAGCAATGGTCATGACACCCGGCAAGATCGGCACACGATACAAATTACACATCTGAACGGTCTCAGGGTTAAGAGATGGTCCTACGACAAACTCGGCACCTGACATAATCGCAGCTCTCGCCGTTTGCGCCTCAAGCACAGTTCCTGCGCCAATAATCGCGAATTTCTCCGGATCTTGCGTATTCCAATGATACACACGGCTTAATTTTTCGATCGCTTTGAGCGCACCCGGAACGGTCATCGTAATTTCGATAACCTTGATCCCACCCGCGATTGCCTGCTCGGCCATAGCAATGACCTGATCAGCTGAATCTGCGCGCAGAACCGCCACCACACCATTGTCCGTCATCTTTTGCAACAGTTGAAGCTTCTTCATTTCATTCTCTCCCTTGTTCATGTGGTGGTTGTGTATACAAACTTTACATTTTTAAAGAACGAAGATGAGTCATCCTGATTTTAACGCGACTTAACGCTCGACGTGAGCAACATTATTCAACTTGGCCTCGACCTGTGCCCATGTCGGGAGTGCTTCCCAATCCCCGACGGCCTGAATAACCATTGATCCGTTCAAATTACCAAGTCGGGTCGCTTCCTGCGGAGTGTATCCCTTTAACAGACCAGCTAAAAAACCTGCACAGAATCCGTCTCCAGCTCCGACAGTATCAAGAACCTGATCTGCTTTAAAGTACGGAACTTCCGTTAGGGTACCATCCGCAAGTACGTAGGTCAAATCAGGCCCACCCTTAACAATGCACACGGCATCCATGGCAGCTAAGCGTTCAAGCACCTTCTCATCGCTTTCTTCGTTATATAACAGCTTCATCTCATCCAAACCTGGTAAAAAGTAGTCAGCCTGTTCAGCCAAACGTAGTAATACAGGGCGAGCCTTATCTGCTGACCATAGCTTCAGGCGCAGATTCGGATCGAAGCTCACTTTCACCCCTGCCTGCTTGGCAATATGTATGGCGGCTTCAACCGTGGAAAGACCTGATTCGCTAATCGCTGCAGTAATACCTGTGACGTGCAAAATCTTGGCCCCGGCAATATATTCCGGATCTAGATCATCCGGTGTCATCGCACTGGCCGCGGATAACTTCCTATAATAATGCACCGAAGCTTTCCCGGAAGCGTTCTCACGAATCATCAGACCTGTAGGTTCATGATCACTTAATTTGGCCCGGGATACATCCACACCTTCGCCGCGAATAGCTTTTAGAATCATGTTACCGATCGGATCGTTGCCAAGCCGTCCAAACCAGCCGCTGGTATGTCCAAGGCGAGCTACGCCAATGGCCAGATTGCTTTCGGCACCTCCGAACGTCTTGTCCAGTGTAGCTGCATATTCAAGCCCTCTCGTATCTCTGGCCGTCAGCAACCCCATACTCTCCCCGAATGTAATAATATCAGGGCTTTGAAAGGGACTCGTTGACATATTGCCTTCCTCCTTAATATTGACTACCTCATCTTCTTCTACCATTGTCATCCCGTATGCAACCGTTGTCAATCCCGAAGCATTCTTTTTGTTGTCACATCTTTGAGAAAAGATAACGTTTACTAATGTGAATTAAATCACAATCATTAAAGTGAATCCATATTAACCTTAGTACAGATGTATATAACGAATGCAGATAAACATTTCAATGAAGTTTTTGAGGGGGCTACATCATGAGAAAACAGATACTGATTCAACATGATCAGGAATCTTTCTTTTACAATCTTCGCTTTATGTTAATTGTGTGCGTACTTGCGGGAAATGCACTGGAACCACTCATTACCCGCTTTGCCGGAGCAGAGGCATTGTTTCTGTGGATTTATACGTTTCATATGCCACTGTTCGTTTGGGTGACCGGATATTTTGCCAAACCTTCTATCCAGGGTGCCTCGGGGCGCAACGTGCTGAAACAGATTGCACTACAATATCTTCTGTTCCAAACGTTATATGCATTGATGGATGCGACCGTGTTTCATACACCACATATGCGCTTATCCTTCTTTGCACCGTACCTGTTGCTATGGTTCCTTGCCAGCCATTTCTGCTGGAGGTTACTTGTCCGTCTCACCATCTCTTGGAAACCTGTATATCGGTTGATTGCTTCAATCGCACTGGGAGTCATTGCCGGTTACTTGCCTGTCGACGGTTTTTGGCTCAGTTGCAGCCGCACCTTTGTATTTCTTCCATTCTTCGTAATTGGATATGACTATGGTGCAGCCATCCGTGCGCGCCTGCTCCCAGGCTGGGGCCGTAGAGTAGCCGGAATCCTATCTGTTGCTCTGCTGGTCTATATTGCATATGGCGGTTTAAACATTCCGCAAGGATGGCTGTTTGGAAGCAAAACTTATGCAGAACTGGGGCATCAGGAGTGGTATGCTGGAATTTTCCGGCTTGGCGTGTACCTGCTGGAGATCATCTCCGCTACGCTTTTCCTTGCCTGGGTTCCGAATTTGACCTCCAAACTGACAGACCTGGGGCGTCGTACTTTGTACGTCTTCCTTTTACACGGATTTCTTGTACGGCTTGCGATCTGGTCAGGGATCTACAGTTATATGGGTAGCGCACTCTTCATCCCGGTTATCCTTGGTATTGCTGTGCTCTTCTCGGTTACTCTGGCTCACCCGCTTGTACGGCATACCTTTAAAGTACTCATTGAGCCGGACATCTCCCGGATTTCAATTCATCGACATGGTGTTTTCAAACGTTCTGCTTGAGATTTAACTCACTCCTATTATCCAGCCGTTTCCATTTAAGTTGTTTCATGCTGGAAAAACCGTGGTAATTCAGCATACACGATGCAAAAAACAACTTATCATGGTAAGGAGTGATTTGTAATGGCACAAGGGCAGACATCAGAACGCAAGATGAGCAGAGAAGAAGCCGGAAGGTTAGGCGGGAAAGCTACATCAAGAAACCATGACCGGAGCTTCTACCAGACGATTGGTAAAAAAGGTGGCGAAGCTACTTCCGACGCTCATGATGCAGATTTCTACAAGGAAATCGGACGTAAGGGCGGCGAAGCTACTTCCGAAAACCATAGCAAGGAATTTTATCGCGAAATCGGTCGCAAAGGCGGAAGTAGTTAACTGAGCTTATAAAAGACGTATACCATTCAAAGCGAACCTCGCTTTAACTTAATTCAGAAGCCAAACTCCATGTTAATGGAATGTGGCTTCTTTTCTATATGTCTATTGATTGTAGAAATATGACGATGGTTGTGATAGACTCTATAGAAAAACCGGGTGTTCACGGGTTTAAAGCAGCAAAGAAATTCACAAACTACGGGGAGCCAGACACCAGCCCACGGGTTTAATTTTTAGAGTACGGATGAAATTAAACGACAGATGTACTGCCATTTATTTTTCCATTCATGTTGCTCAATATTATATATTTGGGGGGAATACACCATGTCAGCCAATAAAATGCGTTCCGATATGATCAAAAAGGGGTTTGACCGCGCACCACACCGGAGTTTGCTCCGTGCAGCGGGCGTAAAAGAAGAGGATTTCGGCAAGCCGTTTATCGCGGTATGTAACTCGTACATCGATATCGTACCTGGTCATGTTCACTTGCAGGAGTTTGGTAAAATTGTTAAAGATGCCATTCGTGAAGCCGGCGGCGTTCCGTTCGAATTCAACACCATCGGGGTTGATGACGGGATTGCGATGGGACACATCGGTATGCGTTACTCCTTGCCAAGCCGTGACATCATTGCGGATTCCGTAGAAACGGTTGTATCTGCTCACTGGTTCGACGGCATGGTTTGTATCCCGAACTGTGACAAAATTACACCAGGTATGATGATGGGCGCACTCCGCTGCAACATCCCTACCGTATTCGTAAGCGGTGGACCGATGAAAGCAGGCCGTGACAGCAACGGTAAAGCTCTTTCCCTCACTTCCGTATTCGAAGGCGTAGGTGCTTTCCAGGCGGGTAAAATCGACGACAAGAGCTTGCTTGAGCTTGAGCAGTTCGGTTGTCCAACTTGCGGATCATGCTCCGGTATGTTCACCGCGAACTCCATGAACTGTCTTGCAGAAGCGATGGGACTGGCTATGCCGGGTAACGGAACCATTCTGGCTGTTGCTCCAGAACGTCGTGAGTTTGTTAAACAATCGGCGAAACAGTTGATGGAACTGATCAAACTGGATCTGAAACCACGCGATATCGTAACTGTAGAAGCCATCGACAATGCGTTTGCTCTGGATATGGCGATGGGCGGTTCTACCAATACTGTACTGCATACACTGGCTCTGGCTCACGAAGCTGGCATTGAATATCCGATCGAACGTATTAATGAAGTTGCTAACCGCGTTCCGCATCTGGCGAAACTTGCACCAGCTTCTGACCTGCACATCGAAGATGTTCACAATGCAGGCGGCGTAAGTGCGGTTCTGAATGAATTGCTCAAGAAACCGGGCGCAATCCACGCGGACTGTATTACGGTTACAGGTAAAACCATCCGTGAAAACGTGGAAGGCCAGGAAATCCAAGATACAAACGTAATCCACAAGCTTGATAACCCGCACTCCGAAAAAGGCGGACTGGCTGTATTGTTCGGAAACCTTGCACCACAGGGTGCAATCATCAAAGTTGGTGCGGTTGATGCTTCGGTTGGTGGATACCACAAAGGCCCTGCGATCTGTTTCGACTCTCAGGAAGAAGCACTTGAAGGAATCGCTAACGGGAAAGTTAAAGAAGGACATGTCGTGGTTATTCGTTATGAAGGACCAAAAGGCGGTCCAGGTATGCCTGAAATGCTTGCGCCAACTTCCCAGATCGTAGGTATGGGACTAGGTGCTAAAGTCGGTCTGATCACGGATGGACGATTCTCCGGCGCATCCCGCGGAATCAGTATCGGCCATATCTCTCCAGAAGCAGCGGAAGGCGGCCCTATTGCCTTTGTTGAAGAAGGAGATATCATTGAACTCGACCTGAACAACCGTACGATTGAGTTGCAAATTAGCGAAGAGGAATTCGAAGCTCGTCGTGCGAACTGGAAAGGTTTTGAACCAAAAGTCAAAACCGGCTTGCTGGCTCGCTACTCCAAACTTGTAACCAATGCAAGCAACGGTGGCGTTCTGAAAATCTAGGTTCTAGGTTCGGCTGCAATCTTGCCATCTTACATGGATATAAGCATATAAACAACGAAAAAGAATGTGCTCTGCCACACTGGCAGAGCACATTCTTTTTTTGCATCGAAATTGCGTACAAACACTCTTCTCAGAAAAATTGCGCTATTCAAATGAATAATTAAATTCGTGTATAAATCCGTTACAACATCACCATCGAATTCAGTTCTCATCCATGAAATCAATTCTGTTCCGTTAAAACCTCATTTTCTATAACAAAGGAATCGTCTTCTGCTTGTTCAGTTACACCTGAAGCGACCGTATGATGTTGCTGTCCATAACGTTTCAACAGTTCTTCAACAGGCATCACAATCATTTTAGGCACCAATTGATCTGTCCGCTGTTTCAAGCGCTTTTGCCCTGCCGGATGAATAACGCTAAGCAACATCCTCAGATATAACTTGGAGGCCAAGCTGAACGGGCCTGGTGCCAGCTCTTGCACAGTGAATCCAAATTTCTCAGGACCACGGTTAATCATGCTCACGCCATAAAGTGCCTTTGCCGAACGTAATTCAGGATCGGCTGCAACAATCTGTGCCAGGTCTGGCAGTTGTTGTTCCATCGTACGGATCATACGAATCGCTAGATGCATCGTTGAACGGGATGTAACACCAAGTTCGAATAAAGTTTGATTGTCAAAATGTAGCTCTATAATCGGATCTCCGTTCTGCATCACATAACCATGTTCCATCTCAACTCGTGCACCGTGGTACACACGGGAACGAAAATGGAGCATCGGATCTTTAGATGAAGCGGCTCGCAGATGGTATGCCCAATGAAACAGCTTTTCCCATCCTAACCACAAAGCAACCACGGTACGTTTCCACAGCTTCAGCTTCAAGCGGGGTTCCACTTCTTGCCGTGCAACCACTGACGACAATTCGGTTATTGAGCTACCATTCATCAACGTGTCCACACGAACACTTTCCAAACCACGTCTCTCGGCCTCCTGCAATAAGGCCTCCAGCGCCTCAAGCATCTGCTCTGGCGCGTGTGCATCTGCTCCTAAGGTTGTGCCGCGATCATGGAGCAACATAACCTCTCCGCCCTTTAATTTGTTCAGCATACGTTTTTTCAATTGCTCCGTACCTACGCTACATTTCCAGTCCTCAAACATGGCGGACCACAAAATGATCTTGCGATCTTTTTTACTAAAAAAATCAAACAGGTTCATAATGCCCCATGGCGGACGATAATAACAGGTTTTCTCACCCGTAATCTCTTGAATAATCTGACCTGTTCGATCGATCTGATCCCGAACCGTTCGTGGACGCATCAGCCAGTTTGTTTTGTGAATATAATTATGAATTCCGATTAAGTGTCCTTCCTCATGCATACGTCTGATTAACTCCGGATGACTTGCCGCATGTTCTCCCACGACAAAAAAAGTTGCCTTCACATTGTACTTGCGTAACAGTTCAAGCAACCGGGGTGTATACAAAGGGTCAGGCCCATCATCAAATGTGAGGGCATAGTGTGTCTCACTTTTCCCCCTTCTGAACACACGAAATCCGAACAGTCTGCTGATCAAACTTGGAATAAAAGCATAAAAAGAGGACAGATACAATAACCACAGTAAAATACTCTGAAGCATCGTTGTCATGATGTCGATTCCCCACTTCTCCTGCTAATTTACGGCCATATGGCACTTTCTAAAATAAACCACCTTTAATTTTATCATAGTTAGTTCTTTTATTAAATGCTGTTTCCTCAAATCCCCACTATCATGTACAATGAATACAATCTAATTTCTGCCTGTAAAGGAGTCTATGCCCATGTTGCCGCTTTATAAAAAGTACGGGCGTACCGTGTTTGATATCGCTCTGCTCGTGTTAACCGTGTATGTGATCATGTTTGCTTTTAGTAAATTGTATCATATCGCTGCACCCGTTTTTCTTTCATTTATTGTCTTTTGGATGATTGAGCCATTAGCCAAATTCCTTCATCGGAAAGGATTGCCCAAAACAGCCGGAACTGCCATATCAGTGTTATTGTTTCTCGGGCTCATTGTAGCTGCCTTTTTCGGTCTAGGCTTTTTTATCATTTCACAAATTTCCGATCTTCAGCTCAATTTCCCGGTGTATGTTGAGATGATCCAGCGTGAGTTCACGAATCTGGTCTTGCTCATACAGGATAAGTCCAATGCCCTTCCTGAAGGAATGCTGGACAAAGTAAATGAGTATTTTGCTACGTTGTCCGGAATCCTGTCGCGATGGGTAACCAGTGGGGCACAGTTTATTATTGGCTTTCTCAGCTCATTCTCCACATTCATTACAAACTTTGGGATCGCGATCATTCTCGCATTTTTCCTCAGCATTGAGATTGAATCCTGGCGCAAGTTTGCTCGTGCCAAAACGCCTAAAACACTGAAAACGGCGAATGAATTTATGCGCACTCACGTGTTCAAAACGATCCGTTCTTATATGAAGGCACAATTGATCATGATGCTTATTACTTTTGTATTGATATATGCGGGGTTGCTGATTCTGGGAACCTCCAATGCCTTTACAATCGCAGCGATCTGTGCCATTTTTGACCTGGTACCGTTACTCGGAGTTCCAGTGATATTTATTCCGTGGATTGTTTATTTGTTTATCGTGGGCAATAGTACGCTTGCCATTGGCTTAATTGTAGTTTTGGCTGTGACCATGCTGACGAGACAACTGCTTGAACCGAAAATTTCAGGGAATTCCATCGGTGTTTCCTCTGCTTATTTGATGCTTTCGTTTATGTTAATTTCCCTGTCGGTCTTCGGACTTGCAGGTGTCGTGTTATCTCCTGTGCTTCTGATCTTGTTAAAAGAACTACTACAGCAAGGTTATCTGCAAAAATGGATTCATCTGCCCACTGACGAATTCGAATCGTCACCATTAGTAGTTGATTCTCCTGCTCCTGATGTTTCAGAGAGAACAGAACATCAGTAGAAGACATGCTCGTGATCTTTTCCTGTGAACTTATCACGAGCACTCTGCCAGATAGTCCATAACTTTGCGAAACAGAGCTGTAGCCTGATGTGAGGCTTCTGGAGAGACATTCTGTACCAACACAGCAACCGCGTATCTCGGCTTCTCTACCGGCCCATATCCTATAAACCATTGATTGTTTTTGGCTTTCCCATTTTGTTGTACCTGAGCTGTCCCTGACTTCCCTGCAACATGCCATCTCGCGTGTTGCAGGGATTTTCCTGTTCCCTCTCGTACTACGGTATTCATCCAGCTTAACAGCAGATGAGCTGTGGTCGGAGAAACCTGTCCTGCTGCTGAAGGAGATGCATGTAAAGGCATGTCCAGCATCGTACCTCCATCCGCGTAACGGATTCGTTGCACAAGCCGGGGGGCATTTACCTTTCCATCATGCAACAATGTCACGATCAGGTTTGCTGCTTGTAGCGGAGTCACCAGAACATCCCGCTGCCCAATGGCTGTCTGAATTTTGGCTCCTTCGTCTGCAGACTTCACGGCTTCTGTCCGAATACGCCCGGCTTCTTCATGATCAAAATGTTTTAATACCGGCATCCCCGCGATATGTTGTGCCTGCCAGCCGACAGAACGTGCAAGCCCCAGACGATCAGCGGTTTGTTCCAATTGCTCCATGTGCAGTCTACGTGCAGTCTCAGCAAACACAATGTTACATGACTCCGCGAATCCCTTTTCCAAATTCAATTCACCATGTCCATGCTCTTTCCAGCAGGATAGTCCATATTTTCCATAAGCTCCTTCGCAGTGGAACTTCTCACCACGAGAAACAACCTGATTTTCCAAAGCTGCTGCAGCCGTTACGATTTTGAAAATAGAGCCTGGTGCAGCCGCTTGTATCGCTCGATTCCCCCAGGAGGAGTGCTGTGGAGTGACATGCTGCGGTTGATAAAAGGGACGTGATACCATTGCGCGTACATCTGCATTTGCAGTATCAAGAACCACTATGGCGCCTTCCTGTAACCCGGTGACTTCTGTTAATTCTTCGATGCCTTGCTGTATACGTGCATCAACAGTGGTCTCCACCACTAATGGATAGTGCGAATTCGTAGGTGCGATCACGCGCGGTCCCATCTCAGGAATGACCTGCCCATTCCCTGTTACCATACGAGTTATTAACGTAGGTCCCACACCTCTTAGCAACGGTTCCAGCGTCCTTTCCAGTCCAGCTGCTCCCGATTTCATGGCAAAAGGCTGTTTTACTTCATCTTGATGTCTGTGAAATCTCCCATGATCTTTGGGCTGTTCGTTCAAATAGCCCAGCCACTGGCTTCCACTGGCCTTCGGGAAATACCTCGTCATAACAGGATACACATCAGCTCCTTGGAGGTGCAGGTCCCGTACATTTACAACTTGAGCATCCGTTAATAAAACAGGCTCTGAGCCGCCTCCGCCTCCAGTCCAAAGATGTGGCGTTCTCGCTTTATGCCATTCCCTATTTAGCTGATTCACGTCTGTATGAAGGAAGGAGGCAAGTTGTTTGAGCTTAAGATCATGCTTAACTTTCCCATTGGATGGATAAAGCACAAGCCCCCATTGCAACTTTCCTGTTAATGGACGCCCGTGGACATCCGTAAACTGCCCACGGCCAGAATCCAGCATCACACCCTGTTCACGTTGCAGCACCGACATCTCCCGCACGGTTCGCTGAAACCCTGGCATGATTCGGTTCACTTGAACCATTTGAATCCAGCCCAGTCTCAGTACCAACACTGCGAAGAGAATAGTAAGTCCGGCGCTTATTATGGCTATACGACGTTTCCACACCAGTTGCAACTGCACACCTGTTCCACCCTCACCTTTTTCGTGTATTATGCGCTGCCCTGTCTGGAATTATCCGGAAAACAAAAGAAAACCTGCCTCGAAAAGGCAGGTTCGTTTGTAATTTGTAGCATGTTGTGTCTGCTGATTACACCGTAAAACGTGAGAGTGTTTCTTTCAGTTCAGTTGATACATTCTCCAGCTTGCCAGAGAGGCTGACGAGTTGATTACTGATGTTTTGCTGTTCACTGCTCAAGGAAGCTACTTCCTCTGAAGTTGCCGAGGACTCTTCGGCAACAGCGCTAACATTGCTCATCGCTTCAGACAACGTTGCTTGAGATTTGCTCAACTCTCCAATGGAGCCTGTAACCATACCCAGACGTTGCACGAAGGCACCCATCTGCTCCTGTACAGAAGCAAAGATCACATTCGTATCTTTTACAGCATCCATCTGTTCCTTAAACAAAGGATATGCATCGGACAGAGCTTTTACCGTTTCGTTCATCTCTGACATGATTTTGTCGGTAATTTCCCCAACCATATCAATGGACTGTCTGGACTGTGCAGCGAGTTGACGCACTTCATCCGCTACGACCATAAAGCCACGGCCAGCTGCACCAGCACGCGCTGCTTCAATCGTTGCATTCAGAGATAAAATGTTGGTTTGCTTCGTAATATTTTGCATAACATCGAGCACCTTTAATACAGAGGATGTGCTCTCTTTTAACGAATCAACTTTGTTAACCAACGCTCCAATCATTTCTTCGGTCTTCTGCGTTTTGGTCATCAACTGATTCAGATGCTGTGTTCCTGTTTGACTGGATTTCTCCACATGACGGGCAGAACTGCCCATCTCTTCATTGGCTGCAATCACACTTTCCATCTGACGAGAGATATTATCCGTCAACTCATTGCCTCGTTCCGCTTCCGTTGCCAGACTGCCTGCACCACCAGCAATTTCTTCAGTTGCTACAGCAATTTCAGAAGCAGATACAGCTGTTTTCTTCGAAGCATTGCTCAGTTCTGTAGCTGTATCCAATACTTCCTGTGCAGAACGATTGGTCTGCTCGACCAGCTTCGTAATTTGTTCCATCATCGTATTAAATGCAGCGGAAAGCTGTCCAATCTCATCTTGGGAACTATACGGAGTGCGTACTTTCAGATTTCCTTTTGCACCCTCTTGCATCAAATCTTTCAATCCGCTGAGCGGACGAGCAATCATACGAACCATCCATACACCGATTACCACAGCAAGAGCTGCAAATGCAAGCGCCATCCACAAGGTCATCGTCAAAATGCCTTTGGCATCCTTAACCAGCATCGAAGTGGGAACCATACCGACCATCTTCCACGCTGATGAATCCAGCGTACTGTATACAGCCAGCATATTCGTCGATTTGCCATCGATATCATATTCGGTATTTGTACTTCCTGCAGGCTCTTTCAAATCTTTCACAAAGGCAAGCTCCGTTTCTTTTCCTGCACGTCCCGCCATAGACGAAGCAACGACTTTGTTATCCGGAGCAATCAATTGAATGACCGAGCCTGCCCCCAGATCCAGTGATTTCAGTTGCTCCTCGAGCACATCCAGTTTCAACTCAATAATCAGTACATAAGACTGTGTTGTACCTTGCAGGTTCTTCATCGAACGTGCAATTCTGAAAGTCTGTGTTGTGCCATCGGTCTTCTCTTGTGTCGGGAGCCAGCGGTATCCACCCTGTGCTACAAGGTCCGTGTACCATGATTCCTGACGAATGCTTCCCATCGTTGAACTGCTGTTCCCAGTTCCCATAACGGATTTAGATTCATCTGTTGGCACCAAATAAATCGCTTCCATGGATTTGTTTGTAAAAGCTACATTGGATAACTGTTTATTAATTGAACTTGAATTGACGAACGTATCATATGCCGTCAGATTCGGATCTGACATTTTCTGAAGCAAAGACTGCATCTCTGGATCAAAGAAGATCTGTGTAGACGTATCCACAAAACGCTCCAAAATGATATCCAGCTTCTGCTTGGTTTGATCAATCGTCTCCTGATTTGCTCTGGATGCGTTAGCCTCGATCGTATTTTTAGCCTTGGAATAGGATAATAGACCCAAACTAATAACAACAATCATAATGGCTGCAAAAAAGATTAAGAATAGTTTAACCCCTACAGATTTGACCGGATTCACTTTTCTAATCTGTTTGAATGAATTGCCTCCAAGCCCTTTCCAATCACGATTCTTCAGTTGTTTTTTCAACCAATCCACTTTGATCCAATCAAATCGGATCTTACTACGATCAAATTTAAAAGTTTTCTTATGTATCCCTTCTTTTTTGATTTTGACCGGTTTAACTTTCTTAACATTCTGTGTCTTATCAGGCTTAGCCTGCTCGGGTTGTGTGCTGTGTTCCCCACTGTCTTTATCCTTCTTTTGTACCATCCCAATCACCTGCCAGTAATTTTCTTGTTAGATTTTTCAATCTCTCCCCTATAAATATGTAGTATTCGACAGCTTTCCTGCTTTCCCTCCAATCCCTCAGAAATATATTACAACTTTTTTCCTATTTTTCTATAAAAAAAAGACCCCCATATACCGATATACGGAGGTCCATTCCTGTAATTTATAACACAAATTTGCGATTCGTTAACATTATTTTGTTTCAAACTAGGAATATAAGCCTACTTCTTTTTCCGCATCATATCAAAATAAGAAACTGGCTGATCTACTTTCATTTTCACCAGTTGCAACGGATGTCTGGCAGCATCCAGAACATTGCCTTGTTCATCCTGAATTTCTCCTACCACTTGTTTAAAAAAAGTACCATTAGGGCCGAAGAACTCGATTTCATTTCCCGGCTTAAAGTGATTCCGCTGCTGAATGGTCGCCATGCCTGTTTCTTCATCATAACCCATAACCAGACCAGCAAAGTCGTAAGGCACTGCTTTCTCTTCCGGCTCATAGATATGATCTTCATGATCAGGGGTGTCGTAGAAGAAACCGGTATTCAGCGGACGATTCGCCGCTTTATTCATTTCTTCCACCCACTCCGGTTTCAACACATAATTTTCAGGATCAGCCATGTAAGCATCAATGGCCTGACGATATACGTTCACAACAGTCGCAACGTAGTGAATCGACTTCATCCGTCCTTCGATTTTGAAGCTGTCCACACCGACATCAATCAATTCCGGGATATGACCGATCATGCACAGGTCTTTCGAGCCCATGGAGAAGGAATTATCCTGTTCTTGGAACAAAGGTAATTGATTATCTCCCAGTTTAAACGGTGCAGGAGCCTTCATCTGCATTTCCTCTTCACTTACCCAGACGGTATCCTCTCTCGCATCCTCGAACAGATCATACTTCCAGCGGCAAGACTGACAGCAGCCTCCACGGTTGGAGTCGCGGTCTGTAAAGTGATTGGACAATACACAACGGCCCGAATAGGAAGAACACATCGCTCCGTGAATGAAGGCCTCAATCTCGATATCCACATTCGCCTTGATCTCTTCAATCTCTTCAAAGCTTGTCTCACGGCCAAGCACAACCCGCGGCAGTCCTTCGTCCTTCCAGAACTTCACGGCTTGCCAGTTCAATGTGGACTGTTGTGTGCTAAGATGCACTTCCAGACCCGGTACCGCACGCAAAGCTACTTCAATGATGGCCGGATCGGCAACAATAACTGCAGAAATACCTGCATCATACAGGTTCTGCAAATATGCTTCAATGCCAGCCACATCTTCGTTATGGGCATAGATATTCGTTGCTACGAATACTTTAGCTCCATACTTTTTCGCGAATTCTACTCCTTCACGCATTTCTTCAAAACTGAAGTTATCCGCATTCGAACGAAGTCCATAAGCCTGTCCACCGATATATACGGCGTCAGCCCCATAGTGAATCGCAAATTTTAATTTTTCCAGATTTCCCGCTGGAGCCAAGAGCTCCGGTTTATCCAGACGGTTACGTTTACCGGAAAACTTCCGTTTGACCGCCACTGTTTCCATCTTGTTCACCTCGTCTATTAATACACTTGTTCTTTATAGAAAAACCCAAATGACAATTCCCGCTCAGGGTCCTGCAGTTCACGGACCTCACGTAACCATTCTTCGTCATATGCATAAGCCTCTGCGTCTACCTCATAAAGATCTATCGCTTTACGGTAAGCACGGACAACCGCTTCATTGTAAGCAAGAGATTTCAAATTCCCCTCTACCTTGAAACTGTGCACACCTGCTTCCATCATCAGATGAAGATCTTCCAGAATGCAGATGTCCTCTGAACTCATAATATGCGTTCCATTGATGTCCTCATAGATCGGAAACTTCTCATCCCGTCGCTCGGCTTCAATCAGGAACAATCCGCGTTCCTTGCCGAGATGCCCTTCCACTGGACGTCCTTGATGAGCCATGTAACTCTGAACCAGGCTGCGCTTGGAGTGATAAATATTGGTCATGCCATGAACCTGCACCTGCGCCTCCACTTTTAAAAATGGAACCATCTCCGTGATTTCGTCCATGTTCAACTCACGGGCAAGGACAACGCGGCTGGCCCCCTTGGTTCCCCAGTAATTGGCCGTTGCATAGTTTGTAGACGTCATCTCTGCGTTCCAATGCAAATGAATATGCGGTGCATGTTCCTTGATCGCAGCCAGTACAGATGGATCATTGAACTCGACCGCGTGCACGCCAATTCGGCCTAACGCTTGCACATAGTCAGGCAATTCTTTTAATAATTCATTCGACATCAGGTTGTTCATAGAAACAATAACCCGAGCTTCGTGTTTGGTAGCCATAGCCACCACTTCTGCAGTTTCTTCCAGGCTAAAGTTACCTGGCAGACGCATGCCAAAGCGATCATCTCCAATTAATAAAGCGTCAGCTCCGGCTTGAAGCAATTCTCCTGCTTCTGTTACATTTGCTGCTGTCACGAGCAGTTCATGTTTAGTACTCATCTAATCCCCTCCGCTTATTGCGCAGCCTTACTTTTGGCTATATTTTGCTGATGTTCCTTGTATGTCTTGGCAAACAGATGCCCTGAAGTTCCATCCTTTTTCGTCACATAAAACAAATATTCCGAAGCTTCCGGATTCAACGCTGCCTTGATGGAAGCAAGACTCGGACTGGCAATCGGGCCAGGTGGTAGACCCTTGTTTAAGTAAGTATTGTACGGACTCTGTACCTTCAGGTCTTTGAAAAACAGTCGCTCCTTCGGTCTATCGAGCAAATACTGCACAGTTGCATCAATTTCCAACTTCATATCCTTATTAATCCGATTGTAGATTACACCTGCAACCAGAGCACGTTCCTTATCCACCACAACTTCCTTCTCCACAAGTGACGCAATCGTCAGCAATTCATGCAAGGAGAGTTTCTTTTCCTGAAGCTTCGCTTCCAGATCCGGTATGGAATTGATTTTGGTCTCGAATTCTTCCAGCATTCTCTGCATAACATCGTGGGTGGAACTTCCCTTTTTCAACTCGTACGTTTCCGGGAAAAGATAACCTTCCAATGCGTAGCGAAGTTCTTCATCCACAGGAATTCCCTTGATGATATCCACATCAAAGGCCGAGGGATCGTTGGCCAGCTTGATGAATTCATCCCGATCAACAACATGTTCGTAAGCGAGCTTACCTGCCGTCTGCAAGACGGTATACCCTTCCGGGATCGTAAACTTCACCATTTCTTCGGGTACAACCTCGCCGCTACTCAGTTTATGAATAATCTCATCGTATGTTACACCTGGATTCATGGCGTATTTTCCAGCCATAAAATTACTACCCAGCTTATTCCACTTTAAATAACCTTTGAAAACGAGACTGTTTCGAATCAATCCTTCTTGCTGCAGTTGGTCCGCAATTTTGGAAATGCCCGATCCGCTCTTGATTTCAAATACAACAGGCTCGGAAGAAGCTTGTACCGGACGCATCATGCTCCATACATACCCACCAGCTCCTCCGGCCAGAATTAATAGTATTAGAAGCAGAATACCTATGACTTTGCCTTTCAACAGAGACACAACTCCTTTACACAACCAAAAAGAGCGGACTTCTCCGCCCTTCCGGTTTTTTCAATTTGAAGCTGATTAATCTTCGTCAATCGGGAGTGTACATTCATCATATAGCTCTGAAATGCTCTCCCACTCATCGTCATCATCAATCGTAACTAACTCCGGCATGATCTGGTCTTCGCTGCCCGGAACAACCCGTAACAGTTCAACCTCGTCATACGGACGCAATGAACTGCGGAGCACCGCGTATTGCTGCCCATGTACCTCAAACTCAGCGAGCAGTTCATACGGATGTGATTTACCGTTCTCTTCCTCGAGCTCCACATGAGCACCGAATGCCAGACGCAGCGAATCTGTCCATTTCAGGTCCTTGCGATTATATTCCGTCATTTAGTTCGCTTCCTCTTCATCTTCAGCAAGAAATGTATTAAAGGTCTCCTCGACGATATCCCACTCGGCATCATCTTGGATCACAAAAAGTTTGATATCATCGCCGTCTTCTTCATAACGGAATGCATACACATCCGTCTCGCCATCTTCAGGTTCAACCGGAGCAACCATCATATACTTGGCCTCCGAACCGTCCACTTCGAATTTCATGATGACTTCGAATTCCTCTTCGTTACCCTCATCATCTGCAATGTAAATGATCTCAGCTTCTTCTTCCATACCCAGTTGATCTTCAGCCATTGTTGATCCCCCTCACCTTGTACTATTGGCATCCAAATAATTTTGCAAAATCAGGCTAGCGGCCATTTTGTCCACGACCTGTTTGCGTTTTTTGCGACTGACATCCGCTTCAATCAGCGTACGTTCTGCTGCCATCGTTGTCAGCCGTTCATCCCAAAGGTGAACAGGTAAATTCAGTTCGCCACGCAGACGTTCGGCAAAAGCAATACATATTTCACCGCGCGGTCCTACGGTGCCGTTCATGTTTTTGGGAAGTCCAACCACGATTTCACTGATCTCGTGCTCACGCACCAACTCAGCAATCCGTGTGAACTCACCTTCATCCCGGCGGCGTTCAAGCACTTCCAATCCCTGGGCAGTCCAACCGAAGGCGTCACTGACAGCAACTCCGATTCTGCGGTCCCCATAGTCCAAACCTAATTTTTTCATCATGCTCTCCCATCCTGAGCCTGTTCAGAACGATATGCATTCGTCTGTGCAGACTTCAGTCTGTCTTCTGTCGGTTCATTATCCGTTTGCCTACAAGGCTGCAGACAAACGGAAGTGGCGTATATTACCGGTGATTGGCCAGGTAAGAACGAACAAGCTCTTCAATCAGCTCGTCGCGCTCCTTTTTCCGGACCAGACTGCGTGCGTTGTTGTGACGCGGAATATACGCGGGGTCGCCGGATATCAGATATCCAACGATCTGGTTAATGGGATTATACTCTTTATCGACCAGCGCGTCATATACCGTGAGAAGAATCTCTTGTGAAGATGCCTCCTGTTCGTCACCTTTCACATTAAATTTAACCGTCTTATCCATGGAGTCCATTGATGACACCTCGCTCCTGCATGAACATGGGGACCATGTCCTGCCGAATTGATTTCTGTTTATATAATAACATATTCTGACTGCCACAAGTACACAAAGGATAAGGCAATTGTGTTTTTTGCTTGTCCTTTACTGGCTGACGATGGAAATCGCCAGTTTCAATGCTTCATCCAGCTTACTTGCGTCCTTGCCTCCGGCCTGAGCCATATCCGGACGTCCACCGCCGCCGCCGCCGCATACTGCAGCAACTTCCTTCACAATCTTACCGGCATGCAGACCTTGTTTCACCTGCTCAGCAGGTACTGCGACTACAAAATTCACTTTGCCATCCGCCGGCGCACCGAGTACAAGAACAGCATCTGGCAGTTTTACTTTCAGCTCATCCGCGACGGTACGAAGTGCATCCATATTCGGTGCATCTACACGAGCGGCCAGCAATTGGGTATTGCCTGCTTGTACCACTTGATCCGTCAACTGGCCTGCTTCCATCGCGCTGAGTTTGCTTTGCAGCGATTCAGTCTCTCTCGCAGCTTCTTTCAGTTGTTGATTCAGACCTTCAATCCGCTTCGGCACATCCGCTACATTCGCCTTAAGAAGGTTTGCGGACTGTTTGAGCAGTTCCAGCTGGCTTTCCACATACAAATATGCACCACGGCCTGTCACAGCTTCAATCCGGCGTACACCGGAGCCGATTCCACTTTCGCTGACCAGTTTGAAAATTCCAATCTCTGAAGTATTATTTACGTGACAGCCGCCACAAAGTTCCAAACTGTAATCTCCAATTTGCACGACGCGCACGATATCTCCGTATTTTTCGCCGAAAAGAGCCATTGCTCCCATTTCCTTCGCTTCATCGATGCCTTTCAGCTCAATGTTTACGTTCAGACGATTCCAGATCTGTTCATTCACTTGACGTTCAATTTCAGTCAACTCTTCCGGTGTAATACTGCCGAAGTGAGAGAAGTCAAAACGTAGACGCTGTGGTTCCACCAAGGAGCCAGCCTGATTAACATGCGTGCCGAGCACATCTTTCAATGCTTTGTGCAGCAAGTGTGTTGCCGTATGGTTTTTAATGATATCGCCGCGTTTGGTTGCATCCACTTCTGCTTGAATAACATCACCCACACGAAGCTCACCGGACTCAATCGTCACCACATGCACATGCTGCCCTTGCGGAGCTTTGAACAGACCTTGAACCTTTGCTACAGCACTTCCACTGCGAAGCAGGCCTTGGTCACTGACTTGACCGCCGCTTTCTGCATAAAATGGAGTTTGATCCAGAATAACCTGAGCAGTCTGTCCTTCTCCTACAGAGTCTGCAAGAACATCTCCGGTAACAATAGCTACCACTTTTGCTTCCGTCAAAAGGTCAGTATATCCAACAAACTCGCTTTTAACCTCCAGGTCAGCCAGCGGTCCACCTTGAATCTTCATGCTTTCGTTCTCTTGACGCCCTGCACGCGCACGATCACGTTGCTCCTGCATGGATGCATCGAAGCCCTCACGATCTACGGTCAGACCATGTTCAGACGCATAATCCTCAGTCAGGTCAAACGGGAATCCGTACGTATCGTATAGTTTGAATGCTTCTGGTCCGCTAATCACTGTACGTCCTTCAGCTTTGGCTGCAGCACTGATATCTGCCAGAATGGAAAGTCCGTCTGACAACGTTTCGTGGAAACGTTCTTCCTCGGTTTTGATCACTTTGGCAATAAATTCTTGCTTCTCTACCACTTCAGGATAGTACATGCCCATCACTTCACCAACAGTCGTTGTCAGCTCATACAGGAACGGACGATCCAGGCCCAATACTTTACCGTAACGAACAGCACGACGCAGCAAACGGCGAATGACATATCCGCGGCCTTCATTGCTTGGCAATACGCCATCACCTACAGCAAATGCCACGGTACGGATATGATCGGCAATGACTTTGAGCGCAACATCAATCTCAACGCTATCATTATATTTAACGCCTGCCAGTGCAGCCGTTTTCTGAATCATCGGTTGGAACAGATCGGTGTCAAAGTTGGAATCTACATTTTGCAGAATGGAAGCAAAACGCTCCAGACCCGCACCTGTATCAATATTTTTGTTCGGTAGCGGTGTATAGCTACCGTCTTTGTTATGGTTAAATTGCGAGAATACAAGGTTCCACACTTCCAGATAACGCTCGTTCTCTCCACCTGGGTACATTTCAGGATCGTTCATATCGTTACCGTAAGCTTCCCCACGGTCATAGAAGATTTCAGTACAAGGTCCACATGGGCCTTCGCCGATATCCCAAAAGTTTTCGTCTAACTTGATGATGCGTTCAGCTGGCAATCCAATTTTTTCATTCCACAGCTTGAAGGCTTCTTCATCTTCCGGGTATACGGTAACAGACAAACGTTCCGGATCGAATCCGATCCACTCTTTGCTCGTTAAGAACTCCCAAGCCCAAGTCACTGTTTCTTCCTTGAAGTAATCACCGATGGAGAAGTTACCGAGCATTTCAAAGAACGTATGGTGACGACGCGTTTTGCCGACATTCTCGATATCGTTGGTACGGATACATTTTTGTGAGTTTGCAAGACGTGGGTTCTCCGGTTTCTCCCGTCCGTCAAAGTAAGGTTTCAGCGGTGCCATACCTGCGTTAATCCACAACAGGGAAGGATCGTTGTGTGGTACAAGCGACGCGCTTGGTTCAATTTTGTGACCTTTACTTGCAAAAAACTGGATCCATTTGGATCGGATTTCACTAGCTTTCATACTGGTTGCCCCCATCAAATTATAAGTTCCGCAGCGAGATCGCCCCGGTTGGTTAACAGATTGTTTGTACGTTTTCCAGGTAACACATCTGTAAAAATAAACACAAAAAACGCCCCTGAATGATCAGGGACGATGTTATCGCGGTACCACCCTGGTTATTGTTCTTCTTCCCTTATTGAAAGGATTCAACTCCCGTCATTGGAAGGATAAAACGAACAATCGCCTCGTTCATGCGAGTAACGGTCGCGCCCGGCAGGGTTGTCCTGCACTCCGAAATCAGCTTTCTGCCGCTTCAACTTTCAAGACTCTCCCAGCCAGCGAACTCAGAACATGTCTGAATTCGAAGAAGTCTATTCTCTGAGGAAAGGAACCCTCGGCATACTTCATTTCATCATCGATTTTAATTTAGTAAACATACACCCTCATTATATCGATAGAGTTACCCAGTGTCAACGCGCCTTCTGAGGCGATTCCAGATGATTTCCTGTCTCACTCGGCCCATTTGATCACTCGGTTCTCCGCTTGATGTAATAGGCGAAGAAGTGTTGCACGATAACCTTCAACACGGCAAAGACCGGTACTGCCAAAATCAGACCGACGATCCCCGCCAGTTCTCCACCGACCAGAAGCGCAAAGATAATGGAGAGTGGATGCAAGTGTAGCGTTCGTCCAACTACCTGTGGGGAAACTACATTGCTCTCTAGCACTTGGCAGAGTGTGTTCACCGCGATGACCAGTAGTACCATTTTGAAAGAAACCGTTGAAGCCATCACGACCGCAGGTGCCGCCCCCAGAAAAGGACCCAGATACGGCACGATGTTGAATACCGCCACAATACTTGCCAGAAGCAGAGCATAAGGCATATCGATCACGATATATCCGATATAGGCAAAGATCCCCACAATCACACAGACGATAAATTGTCCCCGGATATAATTGCCGAGTGCGGTGTCGATCTCTTTCATCACGGAAACAATGGCTTTACGGCGAGAACGAGGCAGATAAGCCACTACTGTGCGTTCAAATACATCAAAATCTTTTAACATATAAAAAATCAGAAACGGCACAATAAATACGTTAAACAGCACATTAATCGTCGCTCCGATATTGTCCATTAGCACGGTGATTCCTTGCGTAAGTCGGTCTTCCATCTGAAAAAACCAGCTGTTCATGCCTGTGCGTATGCTTGGCGGCATTAATTTGTGATCCATATTGTTCATCAGGTTTTGCGCCCGCATGGACAATTCCGGCATATGTTCATTTAACTCTTCCAGCTGTTCAATCAGCACAGGGATGACATTCATTAAGATGACTCCAATGCAGGTCAGAAAAAAAGCATAGATTAACAGAACCGCAATGGAACGCGGAACTTTGCGTCCACCAAGCATGCTCACAATCGGATTAAGCACATAAGATATGATCAGTGCAACGATGAATGGGGCCAGTACCGTTTTCAAAAATCCATAGATATGTAATAATAACGGCCGTAACAGCCAGATAAAATATAGAATGATTAATCCGAGCAAGAGCCAGATCGCGTAACGAAACATTTTATTTTTGGTTAGTTGCTCCACTTCGATTCTCCCCTTTGGACTGCCTCTACAGTTCAGTATATGGACTGGCTCTGAAAGTCAGTATATGTAGGAGAGGGAATTTTTATTAACTCCGTGCAGATGTGGTAAATGAGAAGAGGAAGGGAATAAGAATATGTTCTGTGTTCATCATTGCATAACAAAAAAACGCTCTCCTCTAAATAAAGAGGAAAGCGAATTTTATGAATCATTGCCTCATATAATCAACCATATGCTTCCTGACCACTATGTAACTACATCTATATCCTTCTGTCGCCAGATTGCGACATCATTAAATGACATGTATTGTCATGAAACCGCATATAGAGGAAGTTAAACCGCGTATTAAGAAGAAGCGTGAATATGTGGGAAGTCTTGTGGCAACTCTTCTCCGAAGAACAAATCATCCAGAGAGCTTAAAGTGCCGTCCTCTTCCACCTGATACACAGACATTTTCTCACCGTTTACCGTTAACTCAATAAAGCATCCCCAGCAATAAAACTGATGGGAGCCAATTTTTCCGATATCTTTCGAACTACAATTTGGACATTTCATATTCATTCACCTATCCATTAACAGAATGAATGGCATTTTCCAAGCGCTGTTCACTCAGTGGCGGTACCATAATGGCACTTTCTCCGATTGACATATCACTTGTACATGGCAGCCATTTACGGCCCTCGATCAGATCGGACACAAAACCGTCCGTAATTTCAATCCCTATTATTGTATTTCCCAACTCTTGGTCAAAATAAACATCAGAGACACGTCCAAGCAGCAAACCTTCTTCGGTGAGCACGGACATCTCCTTCAATTTAGAACGACCAAGGAGGTATGTGTATTTTATGTCGTCGGCCCCCGTCTTGCGGACAGCCTGTTGATTACGGATCATGACGGCATCTTCGCCATAGGCAACGATATCTTCCCATTGCACCATTTTGACATGATTGGTAAACAGGCCCTTATTCTCAAGTTCAATGCCTTCAATCTCCCAATCATCATTCACAATGAAATCCTGGATTTTACCGACCTGCTTCCCGTCCTCAACATCAAAAACGGCAAGTCCGATCATTTCCTGAAGCTTCATCGCTGGGTCCCCCTCATCTTCTTCACATTGTATAGGCGCGGCGCTATTGCTAGGTATGCCCAAAGTTGATGAGTGGCAATCAGACGCCGATCATCAAACCGCTACTATTCAACCGATGAAAATGGAACTCCTTCCCTCCTTCTGTTCCATGTGTAAAGAACCCCTTAAGGTTTATTACGTAGCCGTTGAAGAATGGTTCCAATTTTTTCGGCGGTTGTGATGATTTCTTTTGTAGTATTACCCAAACCCCAGCTAAATCGAATCGCAGACTGTAAAAATGCTTCTGGCAAGTTCATCGCTTTGAGTACGTGGGATACTTCCAGGGAACCAGAAGTACAAGCTGAACCACTTGCTACAGCGATGCCCTCCATATCCAGATTCATCAGCATCGTTTCAGTAGATACCTCGGGGAAGCTGATATTGAGAATATTGGGAAGCGTATAATCATGATGTCCGTTGACATGAAAATGTTCTGTCCCTACATGAATGGAAAACTGATCAAGCAATATTTTTTTTAATTCCAGTGCATGCTGCAGGTGCTCCTCTGCATTCTCGGTAATGATCTTTAACGCCTCTGCAAAACCTGCAATCCCCGCAATGTTCTCTGTACCTGCACGACGTTGTCGTTCCTGTAAGCCACCATGTGATCTGGCTTCCAATGTTACACCACGTCTAACATACAGCGCACCCACACCCTGCGGTCCGTTAATCTTGTGCGCAGAGAAGCTAATCAGATCTACAGGCAAGTCTCTACAAGAAATCGGCTGGCTGCCCAGTGCTTGAACCGCATCTGTATGAAATAAAATATCATGCTGACGCGCGAGTTCACCAACCTCACGAATCGGCTGAATCGTGCCTACTTCGTTGTTGGCATACATCATTGTGATCAGCACGGTGTCAGGTCTGATGGCTTCACGCAGTTCCTCCAGCTTGATGCGCCCAGACTCGTCCACAGACAGATAGGTCACATCGTATCCCTGCCGCTCAAGTTCTTGACATGAGTGCAGTACAGCATGATGTTCAATCTCCGTCGTAATCACATGTTTGCCTTGATCTGCTCTGGCAGCAACCGCCCCAAAAATCGCCAGATTGTCGCTCTCTGTCCCGCCACCTGTAAATACAAGCTCGTCCGGTTTACATCCCAAAGATGCCGCGATACTGTCTCTTGCTCCACTGACCGTGCGTTTGGCTTCACGTCCAAAGGCATGAATGCTGGATGGATTACCATATTGCCCCGTCATCACATTCATCATCGCTTCTGCGACGCGTGGATGCATAGGTGTCGATGCGGCGTGATCTAAATATATACGATTCATCGATATCACCCCGTTAGTTATTGGATTTCGTTTTTATGATCTTAGCACTGGTACAGGCAGGCTTTGATCTCTGTTGGCATGGCTAAAGCCCCCATTATGGGGGCTTCTATGTTATCTTCTAGATGATCAACTTCATTTCTTAATTTCTTCCTAAATGTAGCGCATCTTTAGATTTAATTGCCGCTATTCTTTCGTGAGCGCATATTATATTCTACCACTTTTTTTCAACGAAAGTAACCTATTTTCATTCATGAATGTTATGAGTCACACGCAGAATTGGTGATGATCCTGTACGTTCTATGTGTCTTGTTAATATTGAAATACAGAAGGAAATTGTTGGACAATTCCACTTGTCATCATATCAGCCATCCCCAAAGCCTGTGGCTCAATAGAATCACTTAATTCAACATTCCTTACGTAATCTTTCGCAATGCGACTGCCGACCTCTTCCGTAAGAAGACGTAGATGCTCATACATCATCCTTTGCCATTCCACTTTTGACCAATATGGATTAATTTGCGCCAAAAAAGTAGCAATTTCATCAGCATTGGCATACCAACGTTTCTCGGCATCTGCTGCTGCTGTACTATTGCCTGACTTCAAGTCAGTAACAAGTTCTGCGGCAATCGTTAAATGTTCTCTAAGCAGTTTTTCAAATTGACCGGCAATAGCAGTCCCATAGATCGGTGCAAGTACCTGAGCAAAATCACTTGGATTTCTTAACAGTCTTGCGGTTGTAGGTTGAACGTCACCAAGTCCATCAACGATACTATTCACGGTTAATCTCGTCCAGAACACATGCTGTTCCCATAGTGATCTGAGTTTCCTGTTCAAATCTACGCTAGCTGTTGTGCACTGCAAGGAATCCGTTTTTCGAAAAGTTGGATAATAATAAGTCGGAACATAATTAAACATCATCCGTCAACTCCTTTTTACAACAATATATAGGGAGCAGCCTACATTGGTGCATCCCAATCAGATGTTGATCAAAATCGGGAGTCGGAACAAAAAAACAACCTCACTGCTATCAACAGTAAAGTTGTTTTTTGCTGGCGTTGATTGAAACACAAAATGGAAACTAAATATAAAACATGTACGAATCTTTCTTTTCCTGATCCTCAAAAGTAATCAAGTCTTTCAATGTTGTTGAATCCAGCACTTCTGCAATGCTATCACGGATGCGCAGCCACAAATCACGCTTAGCCGGGTCATCTTCTTCCGTAAAGTCTACTGGCGAGATCGGCCCCTCCAGTACACGAATGACATCCCCTGCAGTTACCGTTGCAGGATCACCTGCCAGAATGTAACCGCCATATGCACCGCGGATACTCTTAACAAGGCCAGCATTACGCAGTGGCGCAATCAGTTGCTCCAAATAATGTTCAGAGAGCTGGTTGCGCTCAGCAATGCTCTTCAAAGATGTTGGACCTTCGCCGGTTCTTGCGGCCAGCTCCATCATGATTGTGAGGCCGTAACGGCCTTTTGTCGATATTTTCAAAGGAGTCACCTCTTTCAATTTTCAAAAAAATACATCTAATCCTCCGTATTCCGATCATAACCCTCAAGTAATGTTAACATATCTGCATGCGTTATGGAAAAGAAAGATTGACGATATTGCAAAATGTGCGTCTGGAGTGGACACTATCCAAAGTTGGCCGGGTGTATCGTAAGTTCGGTCGGGTTATGCTAGAATAGTAACGAAACACATTTATATATAGAAATGGTGATAACGATGTCCAAAGCAAATGAAAATACACGGGTCGTCGTTGGCATGTCCGGAGGTGTGGATTCATCGGTTACCGCATTGCTTCTGAAAGAGCAAGGTTACGATGTCATCGGCATTTTCATGAAAAACTGGGATGATACGGACGAGTTCGGCCATTGCACCGCTGAAGAAGATTCAGAGGATGTGCGCCGGGTGTGCGAACAGATCGGCATTCCGTACTACACTGTCAACTTCGAGAAAGAATACTTTGATAAAGTATTTACCTATTTCCTTGATGAATATAAGTCGGGTCGTACGCCGAACCCGGATGTCATGTGTAATCGTGAGATTAAATTCGGTGAGTTCCTGAACAAAGCGCTGGATCTCGGCGCAGATTATGTAGCTACTGGCCATTATGCGCGCCTCATTGAAGAGGACGGCACGTTCAAATTGTTGCGCGGTGTGGACAACAACAAAGATCAGACTTACTTCCTGAATGCTCTTAATCAAAAGCAGCTCTCCAAAGCCATGTTCCCGATTGGTCACCTGCCTAAACCGGAAGTGCGCAAAATTGCTGAAGCTGCCGGTCTGTACACAGCCAAGAAAAAAGATAGCACAGGTGTATGCTTTATCGGCGAACGTAATTTCAAGGAGTTCCTGAGCAACTATCTGCCAGCCAAAGGCGGAGACATGGTTGATATCGTAACGGGTGAAGTCAAAGGCCGTCACGACGGTCTGATGTACTACACGCTGGGTCAACGTCAAGGACTTGGCATTGGCGGTTCCGGCAACGGCGAGCCTTGGTTTGTCGCTGATAAAAACCTGGAGAAAAATCAATTGCTCGTAGTGCAGGGCGACGCTCATGCCAGCTTGTACTCTACAGGTCTGACGGCTACAGGCGTAAACTGGATTGCAGGTGCAGAGCGCACACCGAATGTGCCTTTCCGCTGCACAGCCAAGTTCCGTTATCGTCAACCGGACCAAGGCGTTACATTGACTTGGCAAAAGGACGGCAGTGTGGATGTACAGTTTGATCAACAGCAAAAAGCGATCACGCCAGGACAAGCCGTTGTTTTCTACGACGGAGAGGTTTGCCTTGGCGGTGGTACGATTGATCAGGTACAGAAAGTCCCTGTACCAGCGATGCAATAACAGGACTTACTCATCACTTGAGAGTGGTGAAGTCAATTCCCTGTATTCCTACAAAAAAAGCCGTCTTTCATGTAATACCATGAAGGATGGCTTTTTTCCTGCTTTTTTTTGCAAAAAAATTTAAATATTTAACTTATGCAGTGAGCCAAACTCCTGCCAGACAACCTAATATTCCCACCACCACTGAACTTACCACGTAAATAACGGCTCTGGCTTGTCGCTGTTGCCCCATTAACGTTAATGTTTCATACCCAAAGGTAGAGAACGTGGTGTACGCTCCGCAGAAGCCAGTTCCCCATACTACCCACATTGCGTCTGGCAAACTTCCTGCTTGATGCCCGCCGTACAACATTCCCAAAATAATAGAACCGCTGATATTAATTACCCACGTTGCCCAAGGAAAAGCGGTGCCAAGTTTGCCGGAGACAACCTTTCCTAGACTATAACGGACTAGTGCGCCTAACACACCTGCTAATCCTATCCAGATGATCATAGGCCATCACCCTCTTTGGGGGAGACACTTAACATTCGATTGCCCAGCTTGATCCCAAGGGCGCAGAGCACCAGTCCTGCCACAACACTCAAAAGGAGATAAGCCGCTGCTTTCAACCATTCTCCACCCTCCGTTAAACGAACGAAGTCCAGTGTGAATGTGGAAAAGGTCGTGAAGGCTCCAGTAAAACCTGTGCCAATGGCGAGGCGAAGCTGTGGTGTTATTTTCTCAGGAATAGCGATAGTAAAAAAAAAGCCCAAAAACAGGCTGCCGATCGCATTGATCAACAGCACTGCCCATGGAAAACCTGTATTGGCCGAGGGGAGCATCAGTTGAATGGTGTACCTGGTTAATGTGCCTAGAAACCCGCCGGCTCCGATATATGCTAACTCTTTCATCTCTACAGCTCCCTGCGCCGCTGTTGGTTCAGCCTGATCTTCGACTCATTCCCCTGCTCTGTCGCCTCGTAAAATACTCTTCGAGACAGCTGTTTTGGCAGATACTCCTGTTTCACATAATGTCCCGGGTAGTTATGAGGATACTGGTATCCTTCATGTCCCAGCTTGGCAGCACCTGAGTAATGGGTATCCCTCAAATGCAGCGGTACTTCGGCCGACTTCACCTCATCAATGGCGCTCATCGCTTTGGATATCGCAGTATATACTGCATTGGACTTCGGACTTTCCACCGCAAACAATATGGCTTGCGCAATATTTAGCTTGGCCTCCGGCCAGCCGTTATTTCGGTACGCATCAAGCGCCCCAATGGCTTGGGTCATCGCCTGCGGATTTGCCAGTCCAATGTCCTCACTGCTCGCGGCAATCAGACGACGGATGAACGTCATGGGGTCCATGCCCAGTTTCTCCACGGCATACAGAAACCAGAACAGTGCCGCATCACTCGAACCACGAATGCTTTTGTGAAAAGCGGATAATACGTCATACTGCGTGGACTCGTCTGCCTTGACAATGGGACGACGGATCGACTCTTCCGCGACAGCCAGCGTGATGTGAACCGTTCCATCCTGCTCAGGCGGTGTCGTTAGCGCGGCAAGCTCCAGAGCATTCAGGGCACGGCGAATATCACCATTCGCCATCGTAGCAATGTGTGCCAGTGCTTCATCATCGGCTTTCAGTTCCATAAACCCAAGGCCTTTATCCGCATCGCTTAGCGCTCTGCGCATCGCAATCAGGGAATGCTCCTTATTTAAGGATTCCAGTTGAAAAAGGGTGGATCGACTCATCAAGGCTCCGTTTACATAATGGAAGGGGTTTTCCGTCGTTGCCCCGATAAAAATGATCGTGCCCTTCTCCACCGCTGGTAGCAGTGCATCTTGGCGTGAACTGTTAAAACGATGTACCTCATCGAGGAAAAGAATCGTTTTGGTTCCATACAGTTGTTTATTCGTCTGCGCCTGCTCAATGACTTCTCGTACATCCTTCACAGAGGCATCCACAGCATTCAGTCGCACGAATTGTCCTTGAGTGTGCTGAGAGATGATGTGAGCAAGTGTTGTCTTGCCACATCCCGGAGGCCCGTACAACAGGATGGATGAAATCTGATCAGCTTCAATGGCTCGGCGTAGCAGCTTTCCTGGCCCGATAATATGTTCCTGCCCTATATATTCATCCAGATGCTCAGGCCGCATGCGGTCTGCAAGCAATCTGGCCTGTGGTTGTGTATCCTGTTGAAACGAAAATAAATCCATGGTTTTATCACTTCCTTAACGGATTGCCAATCTGATATTCAGTTATTAACGTGATCAAAATGTTAAAATGAATCTCCACTCGCTATCATATCATTCCTGCGGAAGCATCGCCATAAATGCCCCAAGCGCACTGCTGACAAACGCATCCTTACGAGTAATAAATCTTGTCATCATACGGTTCATGCCAACCGGAAGAGCATATTTACGCAGCAAACCACTTTTGATCTGCTGGTGAATGACGATTTCAGGTAATAGAGAGATGCCCATTCCAGAGGCAACGCCACTGATAATCGCCTCGAGCGTCCCAAATTCCATAATAACAGGCCTGTGAACACCACTCAGAAGCATCCAGTCCTCCAAAATTTTACGGTAAGAGCACCCCATACTGTAAACCAATATCGGCTTTCGGATCAGTTCCTCCTCTGGCAGACTTGGAGACGATATAACAAAAAGTTCTTCATCAAATACATCCACAGATTTAATATCAGGATGGTCACAAGAACAACCAACAAATGCGCCTTCCATTTCATACCCGATAACCTGGTCAATAAGCATTTGTGAATGACCTGTAGCCAGCGCTAGTGAAACTTCCGGGTACTGGCTGTAATATGTTGCAAGAAGACGTGGCAACCTTACCGCCGCGGCTGTCTGTATGGAACCAATTTGCAAAGGGCCAGACGGTGTATTGGTAGCCTGGAGCGCTTTGGATGCATCATTCAACAGACCAATGATTTTATCAGCGTAAGTTAATAACGTCTCTCCCGCTGGAGACAAAGTCATTCCCCGATTGTGACGGATAAATAAAGGTGTGCCTACTTCAGCTTCCAGATGCCTGATGCGTGCCGTAACGTTGGATTGAACGTACCCCAGCTTGGCTGCAGCTCTGGTCAGATTTCCTTCCTGTGCAACACATTGAAATATTCGAAGATCCCCGCTCTCCATCATGCCTCCGCTCTGACATCATTCAAAATGATATCCAGTTCATTTGTAATCATTATACTCTCTTGCCAGAGCGTACTACAATGATGACATATTCATCTGTTGTTCGTAATTCAATGGTTGAAAACAAAAGAAGGAGTGTTCGAAATGACATACTGGACCAATAGAGTGGTTTTAATTACAGGCGGAGGAACAGGTATAGGCCGCGCGGTCAGTACCTTGCTGGCTGAACGCGGTGCACGGGTCGCATTGAACTATTCTCGATCACAGCAGGCCGCAGAAGAAACCGTTCAGCATATCCTGAATCAAGGCGGGCAAGCATTTTCCATTCAGGGGAATATTGCAAATGATAAAGAGGTTCGCCAAATGGTCGCAAAAGTAACCGAAATCTATGGCCCCATCACCGACCTTGTAAATAATGCGGGCATGACCCATCATATCCCCCTCAGCGATCTGGAAGCTGTCACAGATGATATCTGGAACGAACTGATGGATGTGAATGTGAAAGGTATGTTTCATTGTGCTCGTGCCGTAACCGAAGGAATGAAGCAGGCCGGTGGAGGTGCCATTGTAAATATGGGCAGTATTGCCGG
Source organism: Paenibacillus sp. FSL R7-0272 (assembly GCF_037969905.1). Taxonomy (NCBI): domain Bacteria; kingdom Bacillati; phylum Bacillota; class Bacilli; order Caryophanales; family Paenibacillaceae; genus Paenibacillus; species Paenibacillus sp. FSL R7-0272. The sequence goes on from NZ_CP150221.1 coordinate 4,942,005, forward strand.
CAGCACCGGTTCGGGTTCATCTCTTCCATACGCCGTATCCAAAGCAGCAGTACATGGTCTGACTTTATCTCTAGCCCATGCACTCTCCCCGCTCATACGTGTAAATGCCATCATTCCTGGAGCTGTCTCCACACGTTGGTGGGCTGGCAATGAGGAACGAATGCACCAACTCGGTGGACAATTGTTACTACAGCAAATCGCTCAGCCAGAGGACATCGCCCACATGGTCTGCGCTGCTCTTGAACAGCGGTCCATGACAGGACAACTTATTACTGTCGATGGAGGACAGACATTATGAGCGCAACAATTCATAATCCGGCTAGAGCGAAACGCGTACCAGCTTCCTTAAAACCAGTCAAATACGTCGTATTGATTATCGTGACAACGCTCATTATGGGAACTTCTTTTCCTGTAGGTAAAATAGGACTCAGTTACGCACCACCTTTTCTATTGATGGGCTTGCGGTACATCCTTGCTGGGGGTTTGATGGCACTGGCCCTGCGTAAGCACCCCTTACCGAGGGGATGGCGATCTTGGGGTAAAATCATGCTCATCGGTTTGTTTCAATCCGCCGGGGTGATGGGTTGCGCCTATTACAGCATGAACTGGATTTCATCCGGTGAATCGGCCATTATTACATTTACGAATCCATTGATCGTCATTGTTCTCAGTGCGTTACTATATAACCTGAGATATCGATTAAGCCAGTGGATTGGCGTAATTGTTGGGTTTGTCGGCATTTTGCTTACCTTTGGATGGCATATGAGTTTCACCCCCGGAACCTGGATCGGATTTGGCGGAGCGATGTTGTTTGCCGTATCCACACTGCTGATTAAGCGCTGGGGTGGTGGATATGATACGTTCGTGCTTACGGCTTATCAGATGCTCGCCGGAGGTGTAGCATTGCTTCTGCTAAGTGTATGGACGGAGCAGCCTCATTTTACAATAACTCCAGTCTCCCTCTTATCGTTGTTATATCTAACGCTGATTTGTTCCATCATGCAGTTTTCCCTCTGGTTTTATCTATTACAGCACAGTGATCCCGCCCAGACCAGCAGTTACCTGTTTCTCGCACCGTTCTTCGGTGTGCTTTCAAGCTGGGTTTTGTTAGGTGAGGAGGTTCAATGGTTTGTCGGGGCTGGAGGCGTACTCATCGGGGTAGGGATCTATCTGGTGAACCAGCATTCTTCAGATAAATGGATAAAAAATAATCAAAAGTAAATTATTCCTTTACTTTTGATTATTAGTGAGATTAGAGAAAAATAATCTTGAAAACTATTCTTTTAGCCATGATGGAATTTCCATGCCTGATAATTGTACATTCTTAAATCTCTCGTAATACGACATACCATTTGGATCAGAAACGAAATTACCTCTAGTCAATAGACCAATGACCAAATGTCCCTCTGGGTCGCCTTTCAAGGCTAACTGACTCCACCAGTCAAGAACTCGGGTAAAATCGTTGATTTTATTAAGTAATTTAATACATTCTTCTTGTTTTATTATATAGATATTTAACAATAAGTTATTAATAATAGCAAAAGGTTCATCTTTTTTCAATGATGGTGCTAATAATTCTTCCTGACTTGGTATATCCTTATCGGAAATTTCACCTCTTCTAAGCATAAAGGATAGATTTGATCCTGAAATTGTCCCCCCACATTTAAATGCTAACAAAAATGCTTCTTTACTTAATTCATACTGTTTTTCAATATAAGCTTCAAAACCTATAGAGTTAATCTCCCCAAGGAAATGTTCACTATGATTTTCGCTCAATTTTTCTAAAACTTGTTTAATATCCAGGAACACTTCTAATGCTTCTTTTAAATTACCTAGCCCCTTTAAGCATTCGCTTTTATACATCCTGTATATGTATTCAAAGGACATGTCATCTACATCTGTAGTAATGTAATATGTTGTCTTTACTAATTCAAGTGTTATAAGTGACTCCTGATATTTCTTTATATCACATAATCCCATTGCCTTTCCTAGTAAAGATTTTCTTGCTAAGATTTTTAAATCATGTTCTGTCTCATCTTTTAAATTAACATACAGAGAATTTAGTTCTTTAACCGCTCTATTCGTTTCCCCTACTATCCCTAGAGTTATAGCTTTTTCATAATAACTGGATTGGATTAATTCGTTCAAAACCACATCATTTTTACTGAGATTTCTAAATTTCCTGATAACTTCTTTAAAAACCTCCATCGCTTTTGAGTGTTCCTCTAAGTTATTTAAGTTAAGCCCTTTGTTGAATAATGCGAATGCTACATATCTTTTCACTTGTAATTCTTTAGTTCTCTTTACTTTGTCAATGAAGGTATCAATAACTTGATTAGATAATTCATATTCTTTTTCTTGTCCTAAAGCGAATATTTTCCCTAAATAAGATTTTCCTAACAAATCAATATTAGAAATATCAGGCTTAACTATGGTAGATATAATATCATCGTATACAGTCAATGCTTCTTTGAAACGCCCCATAGCGACATATGACTCAGCTTTCTGAAGTTGCTCAGTATCTGATATCTGTTCTAACTGGCTATAGTACTTGTTAATTCTTTCATACATTTTAATCGCTTCAGTCCGATTCCCTATATTGTCCAAATAACGTCCTTTACTCATCATTGCGTTTGCTGCAATTTCTTTTAATGTTGATTCTTCTTCATCGGTATACCTCTTGGTGATTTCATCAAGTGTATCTAACACATCATTATGTCGCTGAAGTTTTGTTAATGTCTCACCCTTATTTTTAAGTGATCTAGCTACTGTTTCTTTAATCTTATATTCTTCACTCTCACCAAATAAATCTAACAATTCGTCGTAAACCTCTAGTTCTTTATCTAATAAGTTATTTGAGTTATAGAACATTGATTTAAAAAATAATGAAAGGCAAAGTAAATATTGCATTTTGGAATCATTATCATTGGAATATTTAAGTTTGAATTCATCTAAAACTTTTATAGATTCGGATAGGTTATTGTTTTGAAATAAATACATTGCTTTCTTTAAGTATGAGGATGCTAAGATATTTCTAACCTTCTGTACCTTAATATTTGAATATTTATGAATTATATAATCTTGGTTTTGAATTGCCTCCTCTAAATTTTGCAAGGCTTCATAAGTAAGAGCTTTATGAAATAATGAGTACACTATATAGTAGACGTATCTCTTGCCTGTGAAATTTGAAATCACTTCATCATACACCCTTAAAGCTTCACTAAAAAGACCCTGATCTCGCAATACATCCGCTTTACCCACTAATGCTTCACAAATTACTTTATTAATTTCGTATATATCTGCACTTTTAATGTTCTTTTCAAGTAATTGCATAGAAATTTTCACTATTAAATCGTACCCTCTAAAATTATCGTATATCTTATCAGAAGCAGATAAGATAACATCTAACAATTCCGTATGCTCTTGAAAATTAAATATTGAGTAATTATAATTCTTTTGAACTTTGTTGATTACTTCCTCATACTGGGATTTCTTTAAAAGTTCTTTTAGCTCTTCTAAAAATAAATTAGTGGTGTATTCTTTGCTCTCCTTAGCCCGTAGTAGCCTATCAATGACTTCTTTGAAAAAGTATTGCCCCTCTTCATCTCTACTCAAATTATCGCTGGCTATAGAATTATTTATTGTTTTCACGTAGAATCCAATTGGATCTCTTGTAATTTCTGGAGATTCAATATTAAATTTATTAATGAATTGTTCAAAAACTTCTTTAGCTTCGAGAACGCTATTATCTTTTTCCACATCTTTAACTCCAAGTAAGATTTGATCTAAATCTTCCTCATGTCGTTGTTCATTGTTAGAGCTAGGAACAACAAATTTAACATCACTATTCTCTCGAAGCCACCTTGGCAATGATTCTATATCATTTTCAGAATAGCAGAACCAATATAAATTGAAGGGCAGAGGGCTTTCGAGTCTCCTTTCTAAAGCCTGCATAAAAACATCCTTTTCCCATCCACTGTATCCAATAACTATCGGAATACGTCTATAGAGCAATGAATCTATAAAGAATGACATAGTACGATTAGTATTTAATTGACGTTCTGCCCTCTCAATTATTTCTCCGCTTAAATTACAACAATCATAAAACCAGTATGTACCATGAATATGAACAATTTGAATTTCATTGTTTTCAGAATCTATTTTTTCTACTGTATGCGGATGATCTGAAACAATATGTTGTATACCAAACATATTTAAAGATCTAGACAAGAAATCATCGAAATTGGTAGTTATAACCATATTTGTTACCACTTTTTGAGAGAGTAGATGAGCTAACTTGATATTAGCTAGATTAATCGGTTGATTATGAAGAATACTCTTAATGTAATTCTGTCTCTGAAATCTATTAGGGTAGGCTAGTTCAAACCAATCAGAATATGCATCCTGTACAGTGGATTCACTCATTGCATGTGCTCTATTATACTTCAATGCATGTTCTTTACAATGAGTTATGATATCTCTAGCCAAAGGTGCACTAGGATAAGATATCCCAGCTCCCACCATAAAGAAGAAAGGAGATTTTTTATTCAAGTATAACATTTCATCACAGACTTGTTTGATTTCAAGTATGCCATCATCTAATGTAATCTTTTTAATTTTTTCCATAGCAAGTACATCTCCCAATTTTTCATCTTATAATAGAGATTTTACCATTTAAATTATAGTTATTCTAGACAATTTCCAGATAAACATTCATTTCAATCTGTGCACAAAATAAAGAACCACCTAATATAAAGTGGTTCTTTACAATTATTGCTCTCAGTGTAACTTTATTCATTTTAAGAATACTCAATATAAAACAGTAAATCTTCTAATCAATCAAATTCACATCCCAGGCCAGCCTTGAATCGTAACCTGTTCACCTTCGGGATTATGCGTTGCCGCGGCATACGCCGGCATGCTGCCATTGTGGAATAACCACAATTCGTGCAGAGCCCGTGTACAGCCGACATAGAGCAGCTTCGCATCACCGGCGCCAGGCAAATAGTGCTGCTGATCAACATCAGCCACGATAGCCGCATCGAATTCAAGCCCTTTGGACAGATACACTGGCAAAATGGAATGTCCGCCGCTGTACTGCTTTTTGCCGCCATCGATCAGGTTCAAATCCCAGCCCGTTGCCTGCAACTCACGGTGAAGCTCCTCGGCTTCATGCAATGTTCGCGTGAGGATGGACACCGTCCGATAATCTTTCGCGGTAAGCATCTTCAGCGCCCGCTCTAAACTCCCCGTCCGTCCTTCACTCCCGTATGCAAGCGTACGCACCGGATCACCGCTCCGGAACACGGGAATCGCCGTAATCCCACTCTTCACGCCTTGCTCCAGGATGGTATTGGCATAATCAATAATTTCCATCGTGGAACGATAGCTCCGGGTTAAGGCAAAATACGCATTCTGTTCCTCTGGAAACAGTGAACTCATCTCTTCCCAAGCATGAACACCACGGTACTCATGAATACCTTGAGACAAGTCTCCCAGAATAGTAAAAGAATGTCCTTTCACAAACTGATCCAGCAGCGCAACATGAAATGGCGAGAAATCCTGGGCTTCGTCAATGACAACGTGGTCAAAACGCTCCGCTCCTTCAATGTCATGCACCAACGTATGGATATAAACCAGTGCCGGAAGATCCTCTTCCCGAATGACATCTTGTTTCAGGTCTGCACCGGTTTGTTTCATGATCGCTTTGGGTATCAAGCTACTTAGCTCAGCAGGCACAGACCCGCCTTTTGCCGCCTTGAACAGTTGTTTATACAACGTCAGCGGATTGTACTCAGGCCACTTTTTGGCATAGGATTTCTCCCGGGTTGCTGCCTTTTTCTTACGTTCTTTACGTACCGTTTCTGGCATGGGCTTTTTCAATTCCATCTCGATCCAGCGGTGAACCCGTGCCATGACCCTTTCTTTGCGTTTGGCCAGCGGATAATATTTGTACTCCGTCCCAAACCAGCTATCGATTTCCTGTTTACTGAGCACCGCACCGTCCCATGGACTGAAATCACCATCCGGCACAGATGCTTCTTCCATCCCAGACAACCACTCCCGGATCAGTTCCATGAAACGAATTGAGCCTTTGTAACGTCCAGGGACATCATCATTCAGTTCAGGCCGAGTAGCAGGGGTTTCGAACCACGTCTGCAACGTCTCTGACGCATCTGCAAGCGGCATATCCAGCCCTAGCAGATTCATCGCCCAATCGGGAAAGGTTTGCTGCTGAATATCCCCTACACCAAGCTCTGGCAATACATCGGAGATGTAATCCAGAAACATATGGTTGGGTGCAAAAATAACCATTTTCTCCGCCGACACCTGCTCCTTGTACTGGTACAGCAAAAAAGCAAGGCGATGCAGGGCCACTGTGGTTTTCCCTGATCCGGCGACCCCCTGAATGATCAATGCGGTGTTTCTCGCCGCCCGAATGATCTGATCTTGCTCAGCCTGGATCGTGGATACGATGTCCCGCAGCTTATTGTCCTTGTTTTCACCAAGGCGGTACACGAGGAATTCATCGGATACGGCCGGCTGGTCACTGTCCCGGTTATACGTATCTGCCACACGTTCCAGTATGCGCTGACGAATCACGACATTTCGTTTCAAATACACCAAACCTTCAATCAGCCCTTCAGGGGCTTCATACGTTGCGGAGGCTTCCCCTCCGGTAAAAGAGTAAAACAGGCTCGCGACAGGAGCGCGCCAATCGATGACAAGCGGATGCTCACCGATCTCTTCGCGGTCTACGCCGATTTTGCCAATATACAGCGGTTTCCGTTCACCACTGCCCTGCTCTTCGAAATCCAAGCGTCCGAAATAGGGTTGTTGCGCGCTCTTGGACAAGGCATTCCGGCGTTCTTCACGTCCGGCTTCCAGCACTTGTTCCGTGAAATCGTGGCCGGTGTACACCGGAAAGTTCCGCAGCCGTGTAAGCTGACGATCCACTTCTTCCATCGTTCGCGCTAACCTGTACTCTTCTTCTTGATAGGCACTTTGAAAGCTGTCTGACATGTTTCAGTTACCTCCTAAGAATATATGTTTGCTCTGCATCGCTGTAGATCGCGCAATACAAAAGGATACCCAATATATCACAAAGGGCAACTGAAAGCCATATCCATTTTCCATATGAACAAATCAAACCATGAAGTCCTTGCCAAAAAAAGAAGGACTCTGCTGAATGGTACCTTCACAGGTATCGCAGAAATCCTTCATTCCTCATCCCTTTATTTGTCGAGCGCTACTCTTTGTTTTGTATTTCCCCATTGCTGCTTGTACTACCTTCTCCATCCTGTGCCACAAACTGTTTTTGCGCCAGTTCACGATAAACGGGATGTGTGTTGATTAATTCTGCGTGAGTTCCCGTTCCAGTCACATGACCATGTTCTAATACTACAATCTGATCTGAATCCACTACAGTGGACAATCGATGTGCAATGACAATGGTGGTTCTACCCTCCATCAGATTGGATAACGCCTGTTGAACTTCGTATTCGGATGTACTGTCCAGACTGGAGGTGGCTTCATCCAGCATCAGAATATCCGGGCTACGCAACAACGCACGGGCTATGGCGATCCGTTGACGCTGGCCCCCCGATAACTTCATTCCGCGTTCACCCACTTCAGTGTCAAAGCCTTGTGGCAGTTTGTCGATAAAGTCAGCCGAATAGGCCATCTCCGCGGCTCTTCTGATCTCCTCCATCGTCACTTCACGATTGAGACCATACGTGATATTGTCTTTAATCGTACCTGCCATCAGTGGGCTTTCTTGTGATACATAACCAATTTTGCTACGCCAGGAAGCGAGTGAATACGTTGTGATCTCTTCTCCCCCATACGAAATGTGACCCGAATCAGGCAAGTAAAACTGCTCCAGTAAGGAGAACAACGTAGACTTACCACTTCCGCTCGGACCCACAATGGCTGTTACTTTGCGAGTCGGCACCGTTAGATTAATGCCATGCAACACTTCTTCGCCTGTAACATAAGAGAAATGCACATCGTGAAACGCAATTGTTTCATTGCCTTGGGGAGCCAGCTTTGTGTTATGATCCGGTTCTTCCTCATCCGCAAGAATCGCCTGGATGCGTTCGGTAGCACCTACGACTTTTTGCAAACGTGAATACAGCGTTGTGAACTGCCCCATAGGCATTATAACTTGGAAAAGTAGCAGAATGAACGCAACCAGTTCCCCCGGCGACAATATCCCCGAAGCAACCCGCATCCCTCCGACACCAAGAATAACGACGAGCACAGCCGTCATAACAAAAGTAAACAAAGGCCCGATCAACGCCAGAATGCGTGCTTCCTGTAATCCAAAAGCGAACATTTTACGAATGCGGGAATCTCCCGCCTCCGATTCCTGCTTCTCGGTTCCGTACGCTTTGACCAAACGAATTTCACTAATCACCTGACTGAGCACCGACGTCAGTCCAGCCATCTCATCCTGCTGTTTTTTGGAGATTTTGTACATTTTTCTGCCGACTGGCAACAAGATCAGCATGGTCAGCGGTACCAAGCTCAGAATGATGAGTGACATTACCCAGTCCAGATAAAAGAGCAGTGCCACCCCACCGATTACCGCAACGATGTTAGAAACAAATGATACGAGATAATCCGCAATTAATGTCATAATCTGACTGGTGTCATTGGTGATGCGGCTCATTGTATCCCCCGTACGATTGCGGTCGAAGTATGGCATACGGAGGGACAGTACCTTGTTCCACAGCTTGGTGCGGAGCGTCGCCACGACACGTTGCCCGGCATAATTCAACATATAGATGCTAATTCCTGAAGCAATGGCTTGGATCACAAACGCCCCGAGTAGCAGAAATATAACGGATTTATTTAGAGCTGATGTGGTCAGTCCGTCAATGAGACCTTTGGTCATTAAAGGAACGATGAGTCCAGCCGTCGTTTGAATCAATGTCAAGATGAGGGCGACGGTCAGGATCAATTTTGGTGGATTTGTGGAAGCGATCAGTCTAACAAAATCCTTGAATCCTTTTGTTCCGACTTTCGGTTTATTCGACTCCGAGTGTTGCTGTTGCTGTTCTTGCATTCCCTGTTCTTCCATCCATCTTCCTCCCGTTCTCTATCTCATCACTTTTTGTTTTACAAAATACCATGCAATACAAAGTTCGCCAGGAACAGAATCGAAATGCCATACATAACGACAGGCACTTCTTTTCCTTTTCCAGCGGCCAGTTTGGCCAGCGGATACGCGATAAAGCCAAAGGCCATTCCATCCACAATGCTATATGTAAAAGGAATCATGACCATGATCAGAAACGCCGGAAATGCTTCGGTAAAATCGCTGAAATCCATATCTCTGACACCCTGTACCATCAAACCACCGATGATGATCAAAATAGGGGCAATCGCACTGTCGGGAATATACCCGAGCAGCGGAATGAAGAAAAAGGTCGCGCCGAACAGCACAGCTGTTACCAGCGGAGTCAAACCCGTACGGCCACCTGCCGCGATGCCCGCTGTAGTCTCCGCTGCCGCTACCGGCGGACTGCTACCCAAGATACCAGCCAGCACCGTGCTAACCGACAGTGCACGCAGACTGCCCTTGAAACGTTCCGGACGACCAATCATATTCGTTTGCGCGGTGATGAGCCCGATATTTTCAAACACAACTATTAATAACAGTAGAAAAACAGCAATCCAGAATGCAATATCCGCCAGTTTCATCAGAGATAATTCACCAAACAGACCGCCATATTGCCGCAGTGCTTCCATGGCAGATACCGCTTCACCGGGATGTACCGCTCCGAGCACATAAGCAAGTCCTGTCCCAATTAAAATGCTGATGAGCAAACCGCCTTGCACATTTCGAATAAATAAAATAACGGCGAGCACAAGTGTTACACATGCCGTAATGACATTGGGATCATTGAAGTGCCCGATGGCAACAAAGGTTGTCTGATGAGAAATCACAATGCTGCTCTTTTGCAATCCGATAAAGGTTAGAAACAATCCAATTCCAACCGTGATGCCATGCTGCAGATTTTTTGGAATCGCTTCGCTGATCATTTTATATAACGACGTAAAGGCAACGACAGCAAATAAAGCACCAGTTACAGCCACTACAGCCAGTGCTTCCTGCCAAGTCAGTTTCATCGAGTGCACAAGCGTGTATGTGAAAAATGCGTTAATTCCCATGCCGGGCACTACAACAATCGGTGATTTACCCCCAAAAGCCATCAGTAAACATCCTACAATGGATGTGAGCAATGTACCTACCATGGCCGCCTGCAACGGCATCCCCGCATCGGAAAGAATCTTGGCATTCACCATCACAATATAAACGACCGCAAAATAGGATATGGCGCCAGCCACAATTTCCTTCTTCCACTGATCTTCTGGTTCCATGCCCAGTTGTCTGGACAACCACCCGTGTTTCATTTGTTCTGTTTCCCCTCTCTGGCCGCAAAACATTATGTATATATCATCATTTCGCGCAGCAAAACATATCATACACCGTTTTCAAAGTGAAGTACATGACGTAATCCTGACATATCGGCACCAAAAAACGCAGGTGCTCATAGCACCCGCGCTTTATTTGTGTATCTGTATACGATGTGGCTTAATTTGATCTGTTGTTTCGGCTTATGCCTCTGACTTCTCTGCTTTTTCAAGCAAGTCTTTCACGGCAACACTGACCATAATCAGACCAGCTACCGGCGGGACAAAAGCGTTACTTGCCGGCGGCTGTTTCGCTTTGCGAATCTCCGGCGCATTCTCTGGAACGATCTTTTGCGTCACGTCTGCACGTGGCTTCAATGGCTCCTCGGTGGAGAATACTACCTTCACGCCCTTTTTGATGCCGTCTTTGCGCAACTTGGTGCGCACTACACGGGCAATCGGGTCCATGGACGTTTTCGAAATATCCGCAACCTGGAATTTCGTCGGGTCCATTTTATTCGCAGCGCCCATGCTGGAGATGATCGGAATTTTGCGTTTAAGACACTCTTTAATGAGATGTATTTTGTAGATAATCGTATCGGAAGCATCCAGTACATAATCCAGATCGTACTTGAACAATTCCTCATACGTTTCTTCCGTATAAAACATGTTCAGCGCAATGGCGTCACATTCCGGATTGATCAATTTCACACGTTCTACCATCAAGTCGGCTTTTTTCTGACCTACTGTCGTGGTAAGTGCATGAATTTGCCGGTTGATGTTAGTGATATCCACTACATCTTTGTCAATCAGGATGATCCGGCCAACGCCGCTGCGGGCAAGTGCTTCTACAGCAATCCCGCCCACACCGCCGATGCCAAGTACGGCTACCGTGCTATTTCTGAGCGTATTCAGACCTTCAGGTCCGATCGCAAGCTCTGTTCTTGAAAATTGATGGAGCATTGAAAATCGATGCCTCCTTTATTTCTTTTCCGCGACAGGTTTACGGGCTACACGGATGTGAAGTTGTTCGAGTTGAGATCCATCCACTTCGGATGGTGCATTCATCAACAGATCAGTTGCACTTGCCGTTTTCGGGAAAGCAATGGTTTCACGCAGATTTGTGCGTCCTGCCAGCAACATCACGAGACGGTCCAGACCAAAGGCGATACCGCCATGTGGTGGTGTACCATATTCGAATGCTTCGAGCAAATAACCGAATTTATCATTAGCCACTTCTGGCGTAAGTCCGAGCGCAGCAAACATTTTTTCTTGTACATCACGTTTGTAGATACGCATCGAACCGCCACCAACTTCATAACCGTTCAGTACAAGGTCATAGGCTTGAGCGCGGATTGCACCCGGATCTGTGTCGAATAGATGTACATCTTCGTCTTTTGGACGTGTGAACGGATGGTGTTCCGCCACATAACGTTTCGCTTCTTCATCATAGCCGAGCAGCGGGAAGTCCACAACCCAAGCAAACTTGAATTTGCTGTCATCGATCAGACCGAGTTGACGTCCGATTTTCAGACGCAGAGCACCGAGAACATCAGCAACCACTTTTTTCGTGTCAGCGGAGAAGAGCAACAAGTCGCCTTCTTCGGCGCCTGTACGTTCTTTAACAGCTTCAATCTCTTCTGGCGTAAAGAACTTCACAATTGGCCCTTTGAACTCGCCGTCTTTCACTTGAATCCACGCCAGACCTTTGGCACCGTAACGGGCAGCGAACGGTCCGAGATCGTCGATCTCTTTACGGCTCCATGTACCACAGCCTTTGGCGTTCAGTACTTTCACTTCGCCGCCTTTCTCAATGACGGAAGCAAATACTTTCACACCGCTGTTTGCTACGATATCGTTCATTTCCACCAGTTCCATGCCAAAACGCAGATCCGGTTTGTCTGAACCGTATTTACCCATCGCATCAGCATACGTAATCCGTTGGAAAGGCAGCTCCAGCTCAATACCTTTTGTTTCACGAAGCAATTTCGCCATCAATTCTTCCATCATCGGCAACAGGTCATCTTGTTGCAAGAAGGACGTCTCGATGTCGACTTGAGTGAATTCCGGTTGACGGTCTGCACGCAAGTCCTCATCACGGAAACAACGTGCGATTTGGTAGTAACGCTCAAGTCCACCAACCATCAACAATTGTTTGTAGATTTGTGGGGATTGTGGAAGAGCGAAAAATTCACCTTCATGCACACGGCTTGGTACGAGATAGTCACGCGCACCTTCCGGCGAGCTCTTGGTCAAGATTGGTGTTTCTACCTCAACGAACTCTTCTCCGTCCAGGTAATCACGGAACACTTTAGACGCTTTGGAACGCAGTTTTAAGGTTTCGAACATTTCTGGACGACGCAGGTCCAGGTAACGATATTTCAAACGCAGGGATTCATCTACCTCAACGCCATCTTCGATGAAGAATGGAGGTGTTTTGGCTGCATTCAACACTTCGATTTCGGTAATTTGAACTTCGATCTCGCCTGTTGGCAAGTTTTTGTTTACGGTCTCTGCATCACGTTTAACCACTTTACCTGTTACCGCAATGACATATTCACTGCGTACACGATCTGCGATTTGCAATGCTTCACCGGAATATGCCGGGTTAAACACAACTTGTACAATTCCGCTGCGGTCGCGCAGATCGATGAAGAGTACGCCCCCCAGGTCACGGCGGGTCTGTACCCAGCCGTTCAATGTTACTGTTTCACCGATATGTGCGTTTGTTAATGCGCCGCAATGATGACTTCTTTTCATAACCAAACTCCTCTTATGTTAAATTTCCGTTCTGTGTAAGACAAGCTTATAGCATGCCACCCACAATCCGGTTACGTGAAGATTTATTATTCGAAAGGCATCCTGTCTCTGGAGATTACCATCCGTACAACCGGAATCCTTTCACCATAGCCACTTGCCGATTCTACAATTGTCATTCCATGGTAGGTTCTTAATTATTTCCGCGTACCGTAGCAACCAGATCATCCAGTTTCACGGTCTGCTGCTCACCTGTATCCATCGCTTTGAGTGATATCTCGCCACGCTCCAGTTCGTCATCCCCAAGGATCGCCGTATAGCGAGCTTTGAAACGGTCAGCCGATTTCATCTGTGCTTTCATCTTACGGCCCAGATAATCACGCTCACCAGATAAGCCGGATTGACGTAACTTGAACAACAGTCGATTGACCTCACGATCCGCTGACTCACCAAGAGCGACGAAATATACGTCGAGCGGAGCCAGTGTTGTTACTTCAATATTCTGGTGCTCCAGAATGAGCTGAATACGCTCCAGACCAATACCAAAGCCGATGCCCGGCTGATCCGGTCCGCCAATATCGCCAACCAGACCGTTATATCTGCCGCCCCCACCAACGGTATCAATGGCTCCAATGCCTTGTGCTTTTAGCTCAAATGCAGTCAGGGTGTAATAATCCAGCCCTCTCACCAGACGGTTGTTCACCGCGTAGTCTACGCCGAAATCGTCCAGGTACGCTTGTAGTTTAGCAAAATGACTCAATGATTCTTCATCCAGGCTGTCCAAGATGGACGGAGCCCCAACGAATTTATCCTGATCCACCTTACAATCCAGTACACGTAACGGGTTACGCTCCATCCGGGATTGGCAGTCTTTGCAAAGTGTATCTTTCATTGGTCTAAGGAAACCCAGCAGTGTCTCGCGGTATTCCGCCCGACTAGTTGCATTCCCCACCGAGTTGATTTCCACTTTGACATCCTTTAGGCCAAGCTCCACACACAATTGATAACCAAGTGCAATAACTTCAGCATCAATTGCCGGATCAACTGCACCAAGAGCTTCTACACCGAACTGGTGGAACTGACGCTGACGACCAGCCTGCGGACGCTCATACCTGAACATCGGACCGATATAATACAGCTTGCTCACATCCGGTTCGCCATATAGCTTATTTTCTACGTAAGCACGAACTACGCCAGCTGTTCCTTCCGGACGAAGTGTCATACTACGGTTGCCCTTGTCATCAAAGGTATACATTTCTTTCTCAACGATATCTGTCGTTTCTCCTACGCCGCGTACAAACAAAGACGTTTGCTCAAAGATCGGCGTGCGAATCTCGCGATAATTAAAACGTCGACACAGATCCCGTGCTTTTTCTTCTACATACTGCCACTTCTCCACTACACCAGGCAGCAAATCCTGTGTTCCTGTCGGTTTCTGAAAACCCATCTGTATCCCTCCAGCATTGATTTTCTCTGTAAACGTTAAGATATTCCACGAGTCCCACTACGCGGACAGAATAACCTTTCAATCGCTGTTATCCCCAAATTTTTTTGAATAAAACTTTAAAATGTTAAAATTCGGTGATAAAGGCGAACGCTTCGCTTTTCCAGGTTTTTTCTGTCCTCTCCGTTCTTCGTGTAAATCTCATATCTTAACTTGAAAACAAAAAAATCCCTCGCCCTGTGTGCTTATCAAAAGCAAACAAAGGGACGAGAGATTGTATATACATTCACCCGTGGTACCACCCACATTCCGGAAGCCTGAGCCTGTAGCCGTTCAGGTTATTGCTATTACATCAGGATGTTTTCAATGCTACATCCAGATCAACAGCTCTTCCGCTCTACGTTTAACGCACGTCATGCGCAGGCCGGCTACTAAGATCCGCAGATTCTCTCTGCCTTGTTCGCCGTCTGTTCTCGGGGAAGTCATTCGTCCGCTCATCAAGAGAATCCTTACAGCCTTGGGGATTCCTCTCTGGTCATGTGGGTACGGAGTACTTGGTCCCGTCATCAAATCAGTCATATGTTTCAAAAAAACGACTTTTGTTGACTACAGTCAACGTATTATTTTCTGATTGTAATGAACCGCAGTACTAAAGTCAAGGGCTAACATCCTAAGATAGAAAAAAAACAGAAAAAAATAACCTGCACACGGTGTGCAGGTTCAAAGGATATATAAAAAAAGGGGGTCATGTCTGTTATTATAAACGCACATTGTTAAAGGCTTGTGTTACTAATATTACAGGAATATTACAAAAATGATAGCGCTTTAATATTTGTTTTTCCCACAACATCTTTTCTTTTTCGCCAGCACATTTGGAGTATGCAACAAATCTTCGCATATAATTAAAAGCCCTTACGTCTTCCCGGCAATTGAAGACCGGGCAACGTAAGGGCTAGCTTAATATCTATTGATTTAATCGAGTTCTTCCACATAGGCATGGTTAGAGCGAAGCTTATGAACAATCGCATCATAATCCTCATCTCTTACTTTGGCAGACAGAACATAATGCAGGTCACTATAATCGGCCGAAGTCACATCTGAGGCATCCAGCATATCTCCGTCCTCGTTCACTCTGTTGCGGGGATCGCGTTCAGTGTCACGATTGACATCAGTGACAACTGGAATTACATTTTCGCTAGCTGGAACCCCAGGAGCTGCCCCTACACCCATAGCACCGTTCGTGCCTACACCACCAGCCGTATTATAAGGAACTAGTGGAACCATAACTCGTGTATCCCTGCCAATGGCAGCATCCAGTTGACCTACTTCAAGCTGCTCGGTATGGAACGTCAATAGTGAAGTTCTTGCACCCTCTGCCTCGTCCTCGGTTCGAAAATACGCCTGAATATGTTTTGCCATGTCAAACCCTCCTTTATGGAATAAAATATATCATTAGAATGCCATTATCCAATTTAATTTACCCTTTTATGATCATATTACTTTCATTAATTCCCGAACAAATGCTGGTTCATCTTCAGGTGTACGGGATGTAATATAGTTCCCGTCCACAACCGCTTCATGATCCTTGAAGTCGGCTCCTGCATTGACCATGTCATCTTTCAACGGGGGATAGGATGTAATTGTGCGTCCCTTGAGCAAATCTGCGCTAGCCAAAATTTGTGGACCGTGGCAGATCGCAGCGATTGGTTTGTTCGCAGCATTAATGTCCGTAACAAACTTCAATATATTTGCGTCTGTTCGCAAATTTTCCGGCGACGACCCACCCGGAATAACGACAGCATCATAATCTGACGCATGAACCTCTGAGATCGCTTTGTCCGTCGTGTAGGAAGCCTTACCTCCCTTGCCTTGAAGCGTTTCACCGGCTTTTAGCCCGATAATGTGTACCTCATGTCCAGCCTTCTTCACCTCATCGTACGGAACCTTCATTTCTGAATCCTCAAACTCATTTGCAAGCAAAAAAGCAACTTTACTCATGATCTATGGTCTCCTTTCCGTATTCGAATGTGATTAAACCTAGAGAGATTGATTCTATCCTTTGGCACGTCTTTTGTGCCTCGTTTTGTTATTACCCCAAGGAGTGCCTTTTATAACAATCCATACATTTTGAATTGATTTCGCGACCTGCCTCCGTGAAGATGAAATGCTGAAACATAACAGCAAAAAGCCCCGGATTGTCAAACAACCGGGGCTTTTTGCATAACTATTTTGTTTTATTACATGATTAAGCTATGGTCGCGGATGATGCTCCTGCCTGTCTTTATCTGATGTTTGCAACATCCACAATGTGGACACATGAGCAGCGGCAGAGCGGGCAAGTTGAAGTGACTCCGCCAGATTGCCAGGCATCATTAGCGGCTCGTTCTGGTTCTTGGTTACTTTTGCAGATTGGCGCATAATTAAGAGAAACTCCTTTGGTCAACAAAGTTACAAGTACAATGTAATACCAACGTTTACTTCTCTCTCATTATGACCCCTTCATTGCGCATTTATGCGAACCTCAGTCTCGCGAAGGACTTTCTAACATAAGGGTAACCGGTCCCCAGTTCGTAAACGTAACATCCATCATCGCTCCGAAACGTCCCGTTTCCACCTGAATCCCTTTATCCCGCAACAACTGATTAAACGTTTCATACAAACGTTCAGCTGCTTCTGGACGAGCCGCCGCAACAAAGCTTGGGCGTTTGCCTTTACGACAATCACCATACAGCGTAAACTGTGACACGGACAGAACCGCACCACCTACATCCAGCAAGCTGAGATTCATCTTTTCCTGTTCATCCTCGAAAATGCGAAGCCCGCTAATTTTATCTGCCAAGTAAATCGCATCTTTCTCCGTGTCATCATGAGTTATGCCTACAAGCAGCATTAAACCGGATTCGATTCTGCCTGTCAATTCATCTCCCACGGTTACCTGAGCCTCTTTACAGCGTTGTACCAGCACTCTCATCTTACGGACTCCTTACTGCATAATTCGGTGTACAGAATAAACATCCTTCACCCGTTTGATTCGTTCCACAACGGCATGCAAATGATCTGTATTACGAATCAGAATGGTGACGTGCACCAATGCTAATTTATTTTTATCCGTCCGTCCGGTGACAGCAGATATATTTGTTTTACTTTCGGAAACAGCCTGAAGCACCTCGTTGAGCAGTCCATTGCGATCATGACCTGTAATCTCAATATCGACACTGTAGCTCGATTCGATATTCTCTTCCCACTCGACTTCAATTACCCGTGCTGCCTCTTCTCCATCCGCACTTGTAGGGATATTTGGACAGTCACTGCGGTGAACAGAAACGCCGCGGCCGCGTGTAACATAACCGATAATGTCATCTCCAGGCACAGGGTTACAGCACCTCGCAAAGCGAACCAGCAGGTTATCAATGCCTTTGACACGAATACCGTTGGTTGGTCTGTTTCTGCGTTCAGGAGCCGGCTTCAGTTCACGCATCTCGGAATTCAGTTCCAGCAGATTGGATTCTTCCTGCTCTTTACGGAGCTTCTCCGTTGCTTTTGTGACGATCTGAGCGGCTGTAATCCCGCCAAAACCAACCGCCGCTAACATATCATCGATATCATTAAACGCAAATTTCTTGGCCGCTTCCATTAGCTTGTCATCAGTCATCCACGCAGAAGGATCAAGTCCCATACGTTTCAGCTCTCGCTCGCAGCTCTCCCGGCCTTTTTCTACGTTCTCTTCACGACGTTCCTTCTTGAACCATTGTTTGATCTTCGCCCTTGCATGAGAAGATTTCGCAATTTTCAACCAGTCCTGACTTGGACCATAAGAATGCTTGGAAGTTAAAATTTCGATAATATCGCCCGTTTTGAGATGATAGTCGAGCGGAACAATTCGGCCGTTTACTTTGGCACCAATGGTTCGATTTCCCACCTCGGTATGAATGCGGTAGGCAAAATCTAGCGGTACGGAGCCACTTGGCAATTCAATGACTTCCCCTTTTGGCGTAAATACAAACACCAGATCGGAGAAGAAATCCATTTTGAGCGATTCGACAAATTCGGAAGCATCCTGCGCTTCATTTTGAAGTTCAAGAATTTCCCGGAAAAAGGTGATTTTATCTTCAAACTGAGGCCCTGCCGCAGTTCCTTCTTTATAAGCCCAGTGTGCCGCGATACCAAACTCGGCTGTACGGTGCATATCCCAGGTACGAATCTGTACTTCGGTTGGCTCCCCGTTAGGCCCCACCACGGTTGTGTGCAAGGACTGATACATATTGGCTTTTGGCATGGCAATATAATCCTTGAATCGTCCAGGCATCGGCTTCCATAGTGTGTGGATAATGCCGAGCGTAGCATAACAATCCTTGATATTATCCACAATAATACGAATCGCAAGCAGGTCATAAATCTCGTTAAACTGCTTGTTCTTGGTCGTCATTTTTTTGAACACACTATAGATATGTTTCGGGCGGCCAGACAAGTCTGCTTGAATGCCCATCTCTTCGAGCTTACTTGTAATGCCGTCCATTACCGTGTCGATGTACTGCTCACGTTCTGCACGTTTCTTATGCATCAGATTTGCAATACGGTAATATTGTTGCGGGTTCAAATAACGGAGGGCGATGTCCTCCATTTCCCATTTGATCGCAGAGATCCCCAAACGGTTTGCAATCGGACAGAAAATCTCCAGTGTCTCATACGAGATCCGGCGCTGGCTTTCTTCCGACTGAAATTTGAGGGTCCGCATGTTATGCAGACGGTCAGCCAATTTAATCACGATGACACGGATGTCCTGCGCCATGGCGATGAACATTTTGCGGTAGTTCTCGTTCTGCTGTTCTTCCTTGGAGCGAAACTGGATGCGTTCCAGCTTCGTCAAGCCGTCAACAAGCATGGCACACGTATTGCCGAAATGAGTGCGGATCTCTTCAAGCGACACCGTAGTGTCCTCTACTACATCATGAAGAAGTGCTGCAATAATGGAGATGGTGTCCATCTGCATATTCACAACAATGTCGGCAACCGCAAGCGGATGCAGAATATACGGTTCTCCCGATTTTCGCGTCTGTCCGTGGTGAGCCTGATCAGCAAATTCGTAAGCTTCTCGTATGCGCACCAGATCGGGTTCTTTGATATACGCCCCGGCCTTCTCGAGTAATTGCTCTATGCCCATTCTGATCTGTTCCGTGTCCTTTCTATACAAAATGGAACCCGTGACAATACATCAACACAGGTTCCCCGTAAAAGTAATTTCCTATAATTATGACGCCTTGCCCGTTTCCCGTCAACTGCTGACGAATAAGAGCATTTATCCAATTTTTAAAAAGTCTCAGTTGTTATCCATTATTGCCGATATTTGCTGAAATAGAAGGGAAATTTGAGAAAATAAGTGATTTACAGTCCAATCCTGAAAATTGTTATTGCTAATTTGAAAGAAACTCTGTAATCTATTGAAAGTTTGTGTATCGGAAAAGGAGATGAGATTCGTTGCAACGCGAAATTCAAGTTAATCAGAAGATGCCTTTTGGCCCAGGTGCATTATTGAGTTTGCAACATTTGTTCGCTATGTTTGGCAGTACAGTACTTGTACCTAACTTGTTCGGAGTGGACCCTAGCATGATTCTGTTGATGAACGGAATTGGTACGCTACTGTACATTCTGATGTGTAAAGGAAAAATCCCCGCATATCTCGGATCAAGCTTTGCTTTTATTGCACCGGTTATGGCTGTTTTGAAAGGCCATCCAGAGAATGGTTACTCCATGGCTCTCGCAGCTTTTATCGTAACAGGTGTTGTGTTCTGCCTCGTAGCACTCATCATTAAATATGCCGGCACAAGCTGGATTAATGTTGTATTTCCTCCAGCAGTAATGGGCGCGATCGTTGCCTTGATTGGTCTGGAGCTTGTACCTGTCGCCGCCGGAATGGCGGGTCTCATTAATTCTGACCCTGTGAACAACCCCGGTTGGGTTCCTCAAGCCAAACCTATTATTTTATCCATGGTCACGTTAGGAATCACCGTCATCGGTGCTGTAACCTTCCGCGGCTTTCCTAAAATTATTCATATCCTGATCGGTATTGTATCCGGTTATGCCCTCGGGTACTTTTTAAAAGAAGTGAACACAGATAAAATTGCTAACGCAGATTTCCTCTCTCTGCCAACCATAACTACACCTACATTTGATTGGTCCGTCATCTTCACGATTTTACCGGTAGCACTCGTCGTTATCGTCGAACATATCGGGCATCTACTTGTCACCAGTAGCATTGTGGGCAAAGATTTGTCCAAAGACCCTGGACTGCATCGTTCCTTGCTTGGTAATGGTGTGTCTACAATTCTATCCGGTTTCGTGGGGTCCACACCGAATACAACATATGGCGAAAACATCGGTGTTATGGCTCTGACTCGTGTCTACTCCATCTATGTTATCGGTGGTGCAGCGGTCATTGCCATCCTGCTCTCTTTCTCCGGCACGTTCTCAGCACTTATTGCGAACATTCCAGTACCGGTTATGGGTGGTGTCTCCCTGCTTCTGTTCGGAGTCATTGCGGCTTCCGGTCTACGCATCTTGGTTGAACAAAAAGTGGATTTCGCCAAACCAACAAATCTGCTTCTGACTACACTCGTATTAGTTATCGGACTTAGCGGTACGGAAGTTTCCTTCTATGGTGTGCATCTGAAAGGCATGGCGCTGGCTACGATTGCCGGAATGCTTCTCAGTCTGTTGTTCAAATTGTTTGAGGTACTTGGTTTATTGAACGAAGACAGTAAGAAACAACCAATTATCGAAAAAACACCTGACTAAGCATCACACGAAAAAAATGCAAGTTCGCGTTTGCTTTATCTCAATATAGAGAACGTATTTCTTCTTCAAAAAAAGTAAATTCAAAAAGCCTGCCTCCCCAACTTAAGACGTTGGAGAAGCAGGCTTTTTGCTAATCATTAATGCTGTATATTATTTCCCGGGAAACTTGGGAAGTCAACTTTCATAACTCACAGCAACTCATAAGTTTTGATTTACGTTTAGTAGTTCATCAACGTAAATACACTCATATTCTCAGGCAATTTGCCGCGGCCATTCAGATCTGTCAATTCAATCAGGAATGCAGCACCTACCACATTACCGCCCAATTGTTCAATCAGATTAATGGAAGTTGCAATGGTTCCACCCGTTGCGAGCAGATCATCTGCGATCAGGACATTTTGCCCTTTCTCGATTGCATCTGTATGCATTGCAAGTGTATCCTTGCCATATTCGAGATCATACCCTGCTTCGATTGTCGCTCCAGGCAATTTTCCACTTTTGCGAATTGGAGCAAAACCAACGCCAAGAGCGTATGCCAGTGGGGCGCCCACAACGAAACCGCGTGCTTCAGGTCCAGCAATGACATCAATTTTCAGTTCAGATACCATCTGTTTCAGTTCATTGATCGCATTGCGGTACATTTCTCCATCTTTCAACAATGTTGTAATGTCCTTGAAGCTGATTCCCGGTTGTGGAAAGTCAGGAATGACACGAATATACTCTTTAAAATCCAAAATAATCTCCTCCTAAAATAAATACACAAACTTCCATCTAAGATACGCCCTTCATCCGGGATACCATCCATTGTGTCAGTTGAGGTGTAGCTGCATCTAGCATCACCTGTTCTGTCTCGGCCATGTTTTCCAGCGCCTGATAATGACGTGCTGAAGTTAAATCACGTTTTGGCGGGCTTTCCGCAACCACGATTTTGCCGTCCTTCCGAGTAATAAAGGCCAGCTCTTCAAAAACATCAAGCATCATCGTGATCATACGCGTAGAACAACCACACTGACGACTGAGCACAGGAGTTATCTCTTGTTCCTCCACAGGTTCCGCTTTCCATTTGAACACCAGCATATAAAATCGCTTAAACAGTTCTCTGGAAGGCATCTGAAGTCGGTCTCGACGGTTGCCTGATCCGTGCAGAAGGATGATATTCTCGGCTCCGCTGAACAAAGCCAGCATTGCATCAAGTTGTTCCGGAGTTTCCGGCGTATCAAACACAAATAACGTCCGGACTTCTTCCTGCCCATACTGCTCTGCGGCAGCATTACACGGAAATAACCCGACCTTTCTATCATATACCCAAAGGCACGGTTCATACAATGAATTTCCCTCAGAAACATTGGTTTCTTTTCGAACAATGGCCCCAATCGACCCCGCTTTATATCGCAGATGTACGTCAAGCGCACTCAGGAAGTGCTTCATTGCGATCAGCGGCTCAGCATGTCCACGCATATCAAATACTTGTGACCCAGGAACGTGGATGTCCTGAAGCATCATCTGTGGCTTTCTCATGCCATTCCATTCATTGATCGACAGTTCCCCCATCACATCGATGACAGAACCGGGGGAGAGAAATTCAGCCAGTGCTCCCTTACCAAAAGCAACAGTTTCCAACTGCTGACCGTCTTGTTCAAGAACCAGCTTCAAATGGCGCTTTTCCCGTCCCATGGTTCTGGTTTCCTTGACAGTCACCTTTCTCAATACAAAACGTGGCGATGGATTACTCATACCAAACGGCTGTAAACGGTCAATCTCCTGAATCACCTTGAGGGGCACATCACTAATTCTGCATTCATCATCAGCCAAGCGCTGAGGTACAAAGTCTTCTTCTGTTAGTACCGTCGCGGCATATTCATTTAAACCCGTCTCAAGCTCTTCCAATTGATCACGATGCAACGTCATTCCTGCAGCCGCAGGATGTCCACCATAATGATCCATACTGTTTTTGTTCACGGTAAGTGCCTCATAAATATCCAGACCCTCAATGGAACGCGCGGATCCTTTGCAGACGCCACTCTCGGGATCAATCCCCAGAATTAGTGTTGGACGATAGTATCGCTCCAGCAACTTGGAAGCCACAATGCCGACTACACCGACATTCCACCCTTCACCCGCCAGTACGATAACATCCGGCACAGCTCCGGAACGTTGCTCAATTTTCTGCTCCAGTTGTGCTGTCGCTTCCTGTAGAATACCCTCCACGACTTGTTGCCGCTCTCGATTGAGTAGATCCAGCTGTCCCGCAAGGGTATGAGCTTCATCCAAATCTTCCGTCGTGAGCAGTGATACCGCTCTTCCCGCATGATCTAATCGGCCGCTAGCATTAATACGTGGAGCCATGGCAAAAGCAATGTTAATGGATGTCACCTGGCTTTGATCCACACCACTAATCTCAAGTAAGGCACTAACTCCAGGAAGTTTGGAACCTCTCATAGATTCAATCCCGTAACTGACGATCACCCGATTCTCGCCCTCAAGCGGCATCAAATCAGCTACCGTTCCAATCGCCGCAATCTCCATCCATTCACCTGGCACCTCACCGATCAATGCCTGAGCAACCTTCAACGCTACACCAGCCCCAGCCAGGCCCTTGAACGGATACGGACACCCCGGTAGTTTCGGATTAATCAGTGCGTACGCCTCTGGCAAAATCTCAGGGGGTTCGTGATGATCCGTGACAATCACTTCGATCCCCAGTGTCGCAGCATAAGCAATCTGTTCTACAGCGCTGATTCCCGTATCGACAGTAATAATTAATGTAACTCCTTGCTGTTGAGCCCAGTCCAAAGCATGATTATGAAGACCGTAACCTTCATTCGAGCGATGAGGAATATAGATATCGTATGAAGCCCCCAAATGACGCATCAGATGGATCATGAGCGATGTACTGGATACTCCATCGGCATCATAATCTCCATAAATTAAAATATGTTCTTCTCGCTCCAATGCCAACTTGATTCGAGGAATGGCCTCACTCATGCCTAGTAGCAGATAAGGATCATGCATCTGATTCAAATCAGGATGTAAAAAACGTTCTGCCCCCTCTTCATTGTGCACACCTCGGCTTACAAGCAAACGTCCTACTAGAGGGGAAACGGAAAGCGCCTGCGATAGTGCCGCAGCCGCCTCCAGATTGATATGTGGTGTATTCCACCGATATTGCGAATATAGCAACGCTAACGCTCCTTTCCTGATCTACGAGATCCCAGCGCCATCACTGAATTAATGTCGCTTCATGATCAGGCAGTTCATGATTGGATTTATAAGGATATCCAGGGTCATAGGGTATAGCCTGGATCTGAACTTCTTTTACATGACTAAAACGTGTTAACAGCAATGTCTTGGCTCGGTTTGCAATTTCTTGCGCCTCCAATATGGAGATTCTGGGATTCACACTAACAACTAACTCAATGGTAACATCATGTTCCTGCTCCCGTGCAACCAAATGTTCAATCGTGATAATACCGTATACCCGTTGTACTGTTTCTTTGTAGTCCGTAGCATCCTCCTGCTCAAGTTCTTGAACAAGTGAACCGTAGACCGTGTCTACAATCATTCGATAACCTTTATACAAAATGAAACCGGAAGCAATAAGAGCAGCGGTTGGATCAAGATACAACAGCAGACTCAAACCGGTTTCTTCCCCTGCCATCGCGCCGATAATACCTATTAAAACCGCTAGTGAACAATATAATGCACGTCGGTGTTGCAAGGCATACGACATAGCTTGGGACTGATTTCGTTTACGGAAATATCGATACTGAAATTGAAATATAGCTTCTTTCACAGCTAACGCAGCAACAGCTACCAAAAGAACAGACTTTCCAGGTGCTTCGAGTTCACCACTCGATAGGCTGCTTAATGCGGAGATAGCCAGCTGTAGGCCTCCCATCAAAATAAGCACCGCTAGCAGAACCGTCATGCCCGGTTTCGCAGCCCTTGCATGTTCTCTTAGCCGCTCCTTTTGTATCTTGCCTTTGGGTTGTACAGATCGTGAGGGAAAAAGAGCAACCAGAGAAGAGGCAGCTTCAGAGGCAGAATACAAACCATCGGCCAATAAAGATTTACTATTCGCCATGTATCCTACTCCTGTTTTGATGACTGCAAGTGCCAAGTTTCCGACGATCCCGCTCCATGTTGCCGCTTGTGCGGACCGACCAGCTTCTCTTGTCATGTCGATTCCCCCTTAATTCTGTACTTAACGTTGCAAAACCGCGCCTGGCAGACGCGGCTTTACATTCCGATGTTTAGTTAGAAGCTTTTGCCGCTGTTTTAGGTTTGCTAATTTGTTTACCTTTAAGCACCAACCAGAGTGGAGCAGCAATGAAGATTGAAGAATAAGCACCGAACAATGTTCCGATGACCATTGCAAGAGAGAACATACGAATGGACTCTCCGCCAAAGATGAACAAACAGATTGAAGCAGCAAATACCGTAAACGTTGTGTTCAATGAACGGGTCATCGTTTGAGCCAAACTATGATTCACAACCTCACGTAAATCGGCTTTTGTTGTCTTTTTGGCAAAACGCAGATTTTCACGAATCCGGTCAAAGATAACGATGGTATCGTTGATCGAGAAACCGACAATCGTCAGCACTGCTGTAATAAAGGTCAAATCCACTTCCAATCGGAAGATGGAGAATACACTGATAACGACAAATGCATCATGGAAGAGTGCAATAACAGCTGCAAGACCAAAGCGCCATTCAAAACGGATAGCCACATAGATCATAATCCCGATACTCGCAATGAGAACGGCATAGATCGCGTTGCGCTCCAGTTCCTTCGCCATCTCCGGATCAACGGTGTTGACCTCATAAGAAGCTGTGGAGTCCAGCTTGCTAAATTCCTGCTTGAATTTGCTCTCCATATTTTCATCCAGTACATTGGAAAAACGAACATTGACCCGATCTGCGCCAGGCGTGATGTGTACATCACCTTCATTAACACCCATGTTCTTGATGATTGGATTAATCTGCTCTGTAGTAATCGCTTTGGATACCGTAATATCTACGTTGGAACCTGATTTGAAATCAACTGCGTAATTAAGCCCCAGTCCGAGAATACTTACGATCCCCGCCACCGTCAAAATGATCGAAAAGATATAGGCAAATTTACTGCCTTTTACGTAATCATAATTCCAATTAAAGCGCACGAATTTCACTCTCCTTCACTCCGAAATACTTAGGCTTCTTGACTACGTTACCCCGTACAAGCAGGACTAACAGGAAGCGGGAGAAGAAAATATTCGTGATGATACTGGTCACAATATCGAAAATCAGTACGAGTGCAAAACCTTTAACTGCACCAGTACCCAAGAAGAACATTACAGCTGCCGCAATAATGGTTGTGATATTGGAGTCAATAATCGTACGGAAGGAATGTTTACCGCCGGCTTTAACGGATGACAAAATGGATTTGCCGCTACGCATCTCTTCCTTAATCCGTTCGTACGTAATGATGTTTGCATCAACCGCCATACCTATACCCAGAATAAAGGCTGCAATCCCCGGTAGGGTAAGCACGAATTCTCCAAGATAGAAAATGGCAAGGACTAACCATGTATGGGTGATCAGTGCAAAGCTCGCGATGATACCTGGGATGCGATACAGTCCAATCATGAAGATCAGGATGATGACAGAGCCAATCAAACCGGCTTTGATCGTCTGATCCAGAGACAACTTACCGAGCGTTGCGCCTACGCTTTGGGAGTATTTCTCCGTAAGTTTCAGCGGCAGTGCACCCAGGTTAATAGTATCACGAAGCTGATTCGCTTCTTCACGTGTATAGGAACCTGAGATTTGAGCGGATCCGTCAGTCAATTGTTGTCTAACTTCGGGTGCTGACAGCAATTGATCATCCAAGTAGATCGCAAGAGGTTTATTGATCAGACGTTTTGTGATTTCAGAAAACTTGGCTTTGTCTTTTACTTTAATGTCGATCATCGGCTCATTTAATTGAGTGAAGACCACCTTCGCTGCATTTTCGACAAACTCATTACCGCGAAGCTCAATTTTGGAGTACTCGCCTTCTTTGTCATCCGGTGCTTTACTCCGGAATGTCAGAACAGCGGGTTCTTTCATTTTGGCTCTAACCTCAGCCTCATCTGTAACCCCTGCCAGTTTCAACCGAATCCGGTTGGTTCCTTCTGTAGTTACTTCCGGCTCACTTGTTCCGAGCGCATTGGCACGGCTTTCGAGGCTTTTGGCTGTTTGCACCAAGGAAGCTTTGCTGAGTTGTTGCCCTGCTTCGAGCGGCTCTGCTTCATATAAGATCTCGTAGCCTCCTTTTAAATCAAGGCCCAAGCGTATATTTTTGAGCAGCTCCGGGCTTGTACCCACCATAACCCCTGTGGTGACAAGCACGACCAGAATGAAACTGATAATTCTTTTCATGCCGTTCCTAGATCCCCTTTCGTTCTCAATATTCCTATTATAGCGATGCCGTAAAAAGCAGTCAATTTTCAACAAAAAAGATCCCTTTCAACTAGAAAGTGGACCCCCGGTATGCAGACACCGTCATAAAGTTCATAAAGCTTGTTGCTTTCAGTGACAATATGTCGTTCACCAGTTGGTGAAGCGGTGGAATACCCTGTTTTTCGTATTTATGACTGACACAATTCCAGACATCTTGGCTGGTGACATATTCGTAACCGACAAGCCTTAATTCCTCCGCCTTACTTCGGCAGAGTATCTCTATTGACTGTTCCAACTCCACATCATTCATTTCTTCCAACGGGGAGCCTCCCTTCTTACATCCGAGCCTTTATGCGGCACCAATACTACATCATTCGACCTCACCCTTTCATATTCCTTCTTCTCGTTTATGGTTCTTTTTGTTAATCGTGTCCAAGTTGTCATGAGATGATGAAAGACCGGCATAGGATGAAGTACAACGGCTTTGTCCCATTAATGAGATAACCAGTACCTTCAATGAGGATAACCTGTACCTTCAACCGGGAAAGAGGGGTAGTTTTGAAGAAACAGACATTTATTCAGGGGGCCATGATCCTGCTCGCGGCAGGCATTATCAACCGGATTCTCGGCTTCATTCCACGAATCGCACTGCCACGAGTAATCGGTGCAGAGGGTGTAGGTATCTATCAACTGAGCTATCCCTTTTTCATCGTGCTGGTGACACTGATTACCGGAGGTATTCCTTTAGCTGTGGCCAAGCTTGTCGCCGAAGCCGAGACGGGTGCTAACCGTTATTCGCCACAACGTATTTTGCAGATCAGCCTTAGCTTCACGCTTACTCTCGGTGTCGTTTTTATGTTTTTATGCATCCTGTTTGCCCCTTGGATCACCCAATATGTCCTCACAGATGAGCGCGTATATCATACGTTTGTCAGTATGAGCCCCATGATTGCTATAATCGCAGTTTCAGCGGTGTACAGGGGGTATTTCCAAGGTAAGCAAAATATGATGCCTACAGCGATTTCATCCATTACTGAAACCATCATCCGTATCATTTTTGTGATCTGGTTTGCATGGCTTTTGTTACCTAAAGGGATTGAACATGCAGCCGCTGGGGCAATGCTCGGTGCTATGGTTGGGGAACTCGCCGGTATGCTGGTTCTGCTGTGGAATTATGCAAAGTTTAAAAAAGAATTGCCCCTTTCTCGTCGTAGTCGTATAAGGCAGACTCCTTCTCCTTCATCAGAGTCTTTACAAGATGACCATTCCAAAGTGGTAGAGAAGGATGAGTTTTCTACAGCGTCTGCCCCTTCCCAGAGAGGATTGATCCGCCGTTTACTGGCTATATCTGTCCCTGTTACAGCAGGTCGTCTTGTCGGTTCTTTATCCTATCTCGCTGAAACGATCGTGACAGCCCAGAGCCTCGCCATTGCCGGTATTGCTAAAGGGCTAGCTACAGCTCAATATGGTGCATTACAAGGAATGGTAATCCCACTGTTGCTACTTCCGGGAGCACTGACTTCTTCTCTCGCAACATCACTCGTGCCCTCTCTGTCAGAAGCTTCAGCCAATGGTGACCGTGCACTCATTCATAAAAGAATGCACCAGGCTCTGCGGCTAGCTCTAGTCACTGGTGCACCCTTTTCTGTTTTTATGTATGTGCTTGCCGAACCGATGTGTCTGCTGCTCTATGATGATGCATCGATTGGAAGCATGCTAAAGCTGATGGCTCCTTTTGCCTTGTTTATCTATATTCAAGCTCCACTACAGGCTGCGCTGCAGGCGCTCGACCGTCCGGGTAAAGCATTATTAAACACGTTTATCGGTGCTGTCATCAAAATTTCATTAATTCTGATGCTGGCTTCGCAGCCCGAATACGGTATATTCGGTGCCGTTATTGCCATCTGTATTAATTCGATGGTTGTAACTTTGCTACACGCGGGCAGTGTGCGCCGGTTATTAAATTTTCGTTTCAAGCTGATGGATTGGGTCAAAACCGGAGCTGGCATGTTCATCATGGGTGCTGCAACCTTGCTTATCTACGAACACACAGCTGCGCTATTTCCGTTCTGGTTTCGAATGATCCTTGCGACTTTTGCCGGTCTGCTTGTTTACTTTATGGTCATGGGTTTAACCAAAATGATCGACTTTCATGACCTATCACGTGCTCCCCTCATTGGCTCATGGTTCAAACGTCGATCTGAAAAAAAATAGTTTTATTTTTTGTCTTCACGAGCACTTATATATAACTTGCCATTGTGATCAATTGAACATATAAACACATCTTTAAAATCGTTAATGCCTTTTTGTTGAATTTGATTTTTTAACCAGAAACGTGTTTTCTCGATCATTTCCAAATTCTCATCCTGTACTTTCCCATCCATAATCAGGGGCACGGGTAAACCCTCATATTTGATGTTGGGGAAACCTTTCAGCTTAACATTTTCTTTTTGCCGTGCAGATGAATTGGAAGAACCGGAACCGGAACTGGAAGCAGAGCCATCAGAGCTCTGATCTTTCGGAAACACAGTTAGTTTCCCCGTTGTTTCCAGGAGCGCAAAATCTACATCACCGATGCTGTCAATATTTTGTTCCCGAAGCTGCAGTAACAGATCATCCAGATTGTAACGTTGCTTGCGCATTTCATCACGATGAAGCTTGCCTTTGGAGATTAAAACCGTAGGTTTTCCATCGATCATCAGACGAAGCTTGCGGCTTTTCAACCCGACATAAGCCATCCCGATTTGCATAACAATGACGGTCAGCATCGGAGCAATACCATGAGATAGCGGTTTTTTGATATCCTCAATCACAAAAGCAGCCATCTCGGCAAGCATGATGGACACGACCAGATCAAACATAGATAACTTGCCGATCTCACGTTTACCCATCACACGAATAGCGCAATACACCAGGAAATACATGAGTATGGTTCGATATATGTGAGGGCCAAAATCAGTGAAATTCATAACAGGAACCTCCTTCGAATTTCAGCATTGTACAGAGATCTGAAGTGCAATCCCTATTTTGACCTGAACCTCACATGCTCATGCAGAAATAATCCGTTCATTTAATGGAAATCGGTTCATAAGTCAGAAGGCTTGACCATACACTGTAATAATTTCAAACTTGTACAAGGGGGTTGCTTTATGCAATTGATTCGCCGCTTATTCTCATTTCGGATGTCCAACCCAATTCTGTCTGGCCTCTGTCACGCTTTTGTCTGGATGTTTATCGGAGCATTAATTCTTTCTTTCTTCCTGTGGATGAGCGGCATGCGAGAACAGGATCTTTCCACTTATACCTATGTTGTTCACGTTTTATCATTGCTCATCGGTGGTTTCATTGCGGGGAAACGTTCGGGTGAGAAAGGATGGTATTACGGTGGCTTCACAGGGATCGTTTATGGGCTTCTCGTGTTGCTCATCGGATTCTTGGCACTGGACGCTTCATTTAACTGGAAAGACAGCTTGCAGCTCCTTAGCGCATTCTTTATATCGGCTCTTGGCGGCATCTTTGGAGTCAACACACAACGCTCATAATCAACTCACACAAAAAAGAGAACCGGATCTACTTCAGATCCGATTCTCTGTTCGGGAATATGCCCGCGCATATTCTCATCATGTATACCATTATTCAGCCGTTTCACGACTTACAGCGCTGCTAATCGCATTACGGTCAAACGTAAGCTTGGTAACGTCATTTACACGCAATACCACCACGTCGTCTGTAATTTCAGCAATCGTACCGTGAAGACCACCGATCGTTACAATCTTATCGCCTTTTTTCAACTGGCCCAACATCGCATTACGTGCTTTTTGCTTTTTGTTCTGTGGGCGAATCATCAGGAAGTAGAAAATCGCGACCATCAGTACCAAAGGTACGATCAACGAAAAAATTCCACCACCAGCATTAGGTGTTGTTGCAAGCATTCCCTGAAACATCAAAACTCCCCCTTATCGACTATACGTACAGTTACTGCTTGTTGCATCGGTTCCGCAAAAACCTCAATCAGAAACCTTTGTCATTGTCATGCAGACCATATTGATCGAAAAATTCATCCCGGAAATCAAGCAAACGATCTTCCATTATGGCTTTACGCACATTGCGCATCAAGTTTTGTAGGAAATGAAGATTATGGATCGTTGTGAGACGCAAGCCAAACGTTTCATCTGCTTTGATCAGATGGCGCAAGTACGCTCTGGAATAGTTACGGCAAGTGTAGCAATCACATTCCGGGTCAAGCGGCCCAAAATCGGTTGCAAACTTGGCATTGCGAACGACCAGACGTCCCTGACTTGTCATCGTTGTTCCGTTACGGGCAATTCGGGTTGGCAACACGCAGTCAAACATGTCCACTCCACGAATCGATCCCTCAATCAATGCATCGGGTGAACCTACCCCCATCAAATACCTTGGTTTATTGGAAGGTAGCAAAGGCACCGTGTAATCCAATACGCCATACATCAAATGTTTCGGTTCTCCAACACTCAGTCCACCAATAGCATACCCCGGGAAATCCATGGAAGTCAAATCAGCCGCGCTTTGACGACGGAGATCCTCGTGCATGCCACCCTGTACGATAGCAAACAATCCTTGATCATGCGGACGGGCATGACTTTCAAGACAACGCTCCGCCCAGCGAGTTGTTCTTTCGAGTGATTTCTTAACGTATTCGTATTCAGCTGGATATGGAGGACATTCATCAAATGCCATCATAATATCTGATCCCAGAGCATTCTGGATTTCCATAGCCACTTCCGGGGAAAGGAACTTTTTGTCACCGTTCAGATGGGAGCGGAAATGTACGCCCTCTTCGGTAATTTTACGCATCTCACTAAGGGAGAACACCTGAAAACCACCGCTATCTGTCAAAATAGGCCGATCCCAGTTCATGAACTTGTGCAGACCGCCAGCTTGGCGGATAATTTCATGACCCGGTCTCAGGAACAAATGATACGTATTACTCAGAATAATCTGAGCATCCATTTCCTTCAGTTCTTCGGGACTCATCGTTTTTACCGTTGCTTGAGTGCCGACCGGCATGAACGTTGGAGTCTCAATAACACCATGAGGTGTATGCACACGTCCCAGACGCGCACCTGATTGTTTACACGTTTTGATATGTTCGTACGTAATTGCTGCCATTGGTTATAATCATCCTCTAAAAGTTAATCGGTTTATTAATAAATCAACATTGCATCGCCAAAGCTAAAGAAACGATATTTCTCCTTGATGGCTTCCTCATAAGCATGCATAATGTGTTCTCGGCCTGCAAGAGCACTAACAAGCATCACCAGTGTTGATTTGGGCAAATGAAAATTCGTTAGCATTCCGTCAATCACCTTGAAGGAGTAGCCAGGATAGATGAAAATGCTCGTCCAGCCGCTACTTTCCTGCAATACACCATCTTCAAATTTACTTCCTACCGTCTCCAGCGTTCTGCAACTGGTGGTGCCCACTGCAAAAACCTTATTACCACGCTCTTTCGTCTGATTAATCAGTTCAGCCGTTTCCTGTGATAAAGAATAATACTCCTCATGCATAACGTGATCCTCAACCATGTCAACAGACATCGGTCTAAACGTGCCAAGTCCAACATGCAGGGTAATAAATCCAATGTTCACACCTTTAGCGCGAATCTGATCCAGCAACTCATCCGTAAAGTGTAAACCTGCTGTCGGTGCAGCTGCAGAGCCCTCATGTTTGGCATATACCGTCTGGTAACGCTCTCGATCGTCCAGCGTTTCCTTGATATAGGGTGGTAGTGGCATTTCACCAAGGCGATCTAAAATCTCTTGGAAAATACCAATGTACTCAAACGTTAACGTACGTGCACCCATCTCACCTACTTCATTAATGACAGCCTTTAATTCATCACTAAACACAATGACAGAGCCAGCTCTCAGCTTTTTGCCCGGCTTGACGAGTGCCTCCCACTTATCACCTTCGACGTTTTTAAGCAAAAGCACCTCGGCTTTTGCCCCCGTGTCCGCTTTAGTACCAAACAGGCGGGCAGGCAATACACGTGTATCATTCAGAATCAGTGTATCTCCAGGCTGCAGTACATCGATAATATGAGGGAAATGGTGATGGGCAACCTCCCCTGTCTCTTTGTTCAACGTAAGCAAACGAGAAGCGGTACGATCCAGCAACGGTGTCTGTGCGATTAATTCCTCTGGTAACTCAAAATCATATAAGTTCACATTCATGTTCTATTCATTCCTTAAGGCTTTGATATTCTTCTTTACTTTAATATAAGCTAAACTAAAGATTTTCACACGGAACACTACGATGACAGAACAACCTTCCCATCGCTGTTATCCCCGGATTTTTTTATCTCCCTTTTCCAAGGGGAAAATCCAGTGATAAAGGCGACCGCTTCGCTTTCTCAGGTTTTTTCTGTCTTCTCCGTTTATGTGTAAATAAATATAGTTGAGCTTATATAAATCATTGTCTTTTATTCCTTTACAATAACCGCGTTCTGATAATAGTGTTTCAATATCGTCTGGTAATCATACCCTTCGTCAGCCATACCCTTGGCGCCCCATTGAGATAAGCCAAGTCCATGTCCATTCCCTTGACCAATAAACATAAAGGTCTGGCCTTGTGTCACGGCTCTCGCTTGACCATCTGCACTCATCACAACAAGTGCGTTGCTGGATGAAGTGCCTGTGCCTGAGGCAGACAATATTGAAGCGCCCTGTGATCCGGTTTTGCTGACTTTTTGACCGTCAGCGCCTAATACAGTATAACTTCCGGTCCCTGCAATATCAAATAAAGTGCTTGGTAATCCGCCGAGTGCAGAGCGATACGTATCCGCATATTTAACAGTCAACGGTTGTCCGTTGGCCGTAACTTCCAGTGCTCGTCCGGAAGGCCCTCGCTTGGTTACTTCCAACGTTGATATGGAAGCTGGAGCGGCTACAGTTGTCTTACCTTGCAATGTCTTGACCAGTTGTGCCGAAGTAAACGGCCCTCTCACCCATGCATAATCATTGGATTGAGCCACTTTTGCCAATACAACAACTTCCGTTCCAGGATTGATTTTGGCAACTGGCTCAACATTGGATTGAATGAGCGGGATCGGTCTAAGATTTGTATTTTGAGCCGTTACGGTTGCTTTGGAAAGTCCAGCATCCGTCTTCGTTGTTAATTCTTTTACATTGTCCTCACGAATATATCCGCTCACACCTGAACTCATCAGCACATGATACCATGTATGCAGTCCAGCCTGCGCAGACAGATCGCCACGACTGTCCACATTTGTAAATACGCCTGCCCCACCGTTCCACACTTCAGAAGGATGAGCAGTTTGTCCTCCAGCATTAGATGAAAATACAGCTTCTACAATTTTGCCTTCGCTTTTGAGCACTTCTCCAGCCGTTGCATCCACCGCACTCGTTACTTTGTCGTTCTCAGAGTTCATTCCATTGTATGCCTGACTCAGTGTGGTATCCACAACATTGGCGATCTTGAAACGCTCGCCCTGCTGGAGCGCATAGGAACGGGCAGCCACCGCCTGCACTTTAAGTGCTTCCGTTGGCCAAGAAGAATACACTTCTGCGCCAACAACCGAGTACAAGTACTGTTCCAGTGGCACGACGTTAACTAAAGCTAGATCCCCATTAACGATGCTGATCTCCATATCTCCGCGATATGTACGCTGGGAGCGCTCTACAACTTTTATACCGTTGCCACTTCCTTGTATCATTACCTTGGAGTCATTGCCTGCAATCGTGTAATGTGGAGCCGTTTTAAAGGCATCCATACTCAATCCCGCGTCCTGACGAATAATCAAACCTGGACTGTTACCTACAGGAGAGAGGCTAACGCCAGATACACTGGATTCCACACGTTGCTTCAACGTAGATAACTCCGTCGCAGATGTCGCTTCACCAACCCATACGGTATAGGTTTGATTGCCCCCATCTAGTTGCAATACAGGATAAGCTGTAAATCCCGCTGCAAGCAAACTTGACTGTGCTGCTTCTGCTTCCTGAAGAGAAGTGTAGTTCCCCGAAGACAGACGTTCGCTTCCGGTTACAAGCGGTTTTTGTCCCGCTAATTGAGCCGCAGCTGTCTTTTGAACCCGAGCAACGGCTTGTCCTGCAAGTGCTGCTGTACCGTAATTACCGGTGTATAGCTGATGCAGTGTTTTTCCATTAAACGTCACCGTATACAGCAAAGGTTTATCAGCCGTAGCCTGAAGCAATTTTGCTGCCGCTGCGGCTGTTGTGAAATCAGCAGTCTCCAATACTTTTACGCGGAATCCATCCGCACTAAAACGGGTTTGCCCCGATGGAAGAGTCACATTGGTACCACCACCAGACTGAATACTCCATGAACCTGCTGATTCAAGTGTAATTAGAGGTGTTGTTGATTTATATGTGCTCCCTAAATTCGCAAACATAGCTACTCGAATCAATTGCTCATTATCACCAGCCGCATAAGCTGGCACATGCAAGCACCCTACTGTCAACAGAGCAGCCGCCAGTACCTTCAATCGACGACTCCACTTCTTCGTGCGTATTGCTTTTCCCACAATCAGGCTCCTCTCCATACATGTTCTTCACTTTATATCGGTCAGTTTTCACGGGAATTTCAACTTCCTGTTTAATATCTAGGAATTCCGTTCACTGTTTATAAACGGTAATGTCGTCTTCTTCATCTATTCTCTCAAGGTTTTCGCATAGACGACGTGCAAAAGCCGAGTCTTACTTACCGTCTCTTGGCGGAACAGGCAAACCAAGATGATGATAGGCTAGATCAGTAACTACACGCCCCCTTGGCGTACGCTGAATCATACCGATCTGCAGCAGATAAGGTTCATACACATCCTCAATCGTCTGAGATTCTTCCCCAATGGTAGCCGCTATCGTATCCAGTCCAACAGGACCTCCCCGGAAGCTGTTAATCATAGACTTGAGCATCTTGTGGTCGATATCGTCTAACCCACGCGGATCAATCTGCAGGCGTTGCAACGCCTCTTCTGCCAGGGCTTGTGTAATAATGCCATCACCGCGTACTTGTGCAAAATCACGTACTCTTTTCAATAATCGGTTTGCAATCCGCGGTGTCCCTCGTGAACGCAAAGCAATCTCCTCCGCAGCATCCCCAACAATCTCTACACCCAGAATATCAGTGGATCGTGAAACGATGTACGCAAGTTCATCAACCGTATAGAACTCCAAACGACTAATCACACCAAAACGGTCTCGAAGCGGAGCTGACAAAAGTCCTACGCGTGTCGTAGCTCCTATTAACGTAAATGGAGGCAAGTCCAAGCGAACAGAACGTGCACTTGGCCCTTTGCCAATCATAATATCCAGAGCAGAATCCTCCATCGCCGGATACATCACCTCTTCAACGGTACGATGAAGTCGATGGATCTCGTCAATGAATAACACGTCTCCCTCTTGCAAATTCGTCAGTAGCGCTGCCAGATCACCTGGACGTTCAATTGCAGGGCCTGAAGTGGTTCTCAGGTTTACGCCAAGTTCATTTGCAATAATATTAGCGAGTGTTGTTTTACCTAGACCCGGAGGTCCGTATAATAGCACATGATCCAATGCTTCATTCCGCAATTTAGCGGCTTCAATATATATTTTAAGATTTTCCTTC
This sequence comes from Paenibacillus sp. FSL R7-0272, assembly GCF_037969905.1. Taxonomy (NCBI): domain Bacteria; kingdom Bacillati; phylum Bacillota; class Bacilli; order Caryophanales; family Paenibacillaceae; genus Paenibacillus; species Paenibacillus sp. FSL R7-0272. The sequence continues at coordinate 4,979,467 of NZ_CP150221.1, forward strand.
ACCTGATTCTGCCCGATGTATTCATTTAGATATCGGGGACGAAGGCTTAATTCGACGTTCTGATCTTCCATCATCAGGTTAGCGGATATAATCCGTTCATCCATGTTCTTCCCACCCTTTTCTTGCAGGTTACAACTCTAGTACGACGATACAAATGAATATAAATTAACCCGTAAATAACATTTGCAGTGCCCGTTTCATCAACACATCTACAGAATCTGCGGTCGTCACATCTTTTTTGAGCTTGAGCCATACTTTGTCCAGTTCACTATCCGTATATCCAAGTGCCTTCAGACCTTCACGCGCCTCATCCCATGAGGACCCACTTCCAACCTCCTCGGATGGTGGTGCAAAGAGACCCGTTTCATAGGCTGCTGTACCAAAACCGTCCAATTTGTCCTTCAGGTCCAGAATCATACGTTGCGCTGTTTTTTTTCCGATACCTGGTAGTTTCGTCAAGAATGTCAGATTCTCCTGATAAATGGCTGTAACCACATGATCAGGTGTGCCACCGGCAAGAATACCTAACGCCACTTTTGGCCCAATTCCAGATACTTCAATCAATTTACGGAACAAACGCTGTTCCTCTCTCGTCACAAACCCAAATAACAGCATCGCATCTTCACGCACATGATGATGAGTGTACACGATGATCTCGCCTTCCTGCTTGGCAAACGCATAGGGGTTCGGACAGAACACACGATAACCCACCCCATGCACATCTAAAACAATATAATCACTCTCGACATGTATGAACTGTCCTCTTAGAAAATCAATCATTTTCGCAATACCTCATTCAACTTGGAATTTAATGTATAAGAATGTGCATGACAAACAGCAACAGCCAGCGCATCTGCAACGTCATCGGGTTTAGGCACAACCTGCAGACGAAGGAACATTTTGACCATCTCCTGCACTTGTTTCTTCTCCGCCTTGCCATAGCCTACAATCGCCTGTTTAATCTGCATCGGGGTATATTCCGCAATAGGCAGGCCTTTTTGAGCAGCAGCAAGAATCATGACCCCTCGGGCCTGGCTGACAGACATCGCTGTTGTTACGTTACGGTTAAAAAAGAGTTTCTCCAGTGCGACCGCATCTGGCTTATACTTATCAATCAGTTGCACCATACCCTCATATACGTGAAGAAGCCGATCCTCATCTGGTGTATGTGCCTCCGTCTGAATACATCCATATTGTACGGGCACAACCTTGTTCCCGATTTTATCTACAAAACCAAACCCCACAATCGCAATACCCGGGTCAATTCCCAAAAAACGCAAAACCATCTCTCCCTTACAAAAGCGAACATATGTATCGTTCATTTCATTATAACAAAAGATAGGCCTTGCGGCAGGAAAAACTTTGTCTATGCCAAAGCCTATCGTATTTCGTGACTTTTCTTCAAAATTTTCATTTTTATAGAAGAGTTAACTTATAAAAACGACAAAAAGGACATCCGCACGATGTCCTTCCGTAGCCATCTCTTCTATCCACTTATCTTCATACACGTCTCCCGAAGGTAACTCTATACCTTTGACTTAAAGGTGGTATTCCTGCGGAATGGGTTATCCGCCATTTCGAAGTAAATGATGCGTTTCATCCACAGCAAAGTCACTAAACGTCGAAATTACACTGTCATATTCATCTTTATCCTGTATTCGGATGCCTTCTTGCAATTGCTCCAGCACTCCTTCAGGCAATGAACTTTCCAATGTACCTACATCGAGTTGAAAAAACGTACGAATAACATTCTCTTCAGCGGGTTTGCCCTCATACAGATTGAGATGACCTGTAGCATCGATACTGATGTAGGCTTCTTGTTTACAAATAGGTGAAAGATCATCCACGCTTTGATTCAAATGTAACGTATCCGAGGAAGTAACCTTTGCTTCCCACTCTGGATGTTGAGCAAGCAGCATTTTTAATTGAGGGATATCCATTCTCCCCAGCTGTTCAGTTTCAACACCACAAATATATTTGGTTTGTAAAACAACACGTATTAATTGGTCTGCACCCGTTTCAAGTTGCTCTACAATCACCTGAATCTCATGTGCCGATCGTTGATCCTGTTTAACTGGGCCCATAACATTTACAGCTTCACCAAAATCGGTTGTTAGTAAACGCTCAACTGCTGCTGATATAGATAAACCACGGTACGCTAATATTGTAACCGCACATATAGCGGCAACCATCCACAAGATTCGTTTCCATCGTCGCCAGCGTCTCTTTAATTGTTTTCGTAAGGTGAACCTATTCACATAAACCCCTTCAATCACTTTTTTAAACCTATTGTGACCTAATGGAGAAACCTTTATGCAAACCCACCTCTTTAAACTCTTGAAAGCCTTGACCTTGACAAATTGCGGTAATCGAGAGATCAAGAGATCCAAATTTATGAAGTGAATATCTATTAAAATCAAAAAAATCACCATCTGATTAGATAGTGATTTTTAGAAATCGGGATGACACGATTTGAACATGCGACCCCCTGGTCCCAAACCAGGTGCTCTACCAAGCTGAGCTACATCCCGTTATATATACCGGCGAGAGGACTCGAACCTCCACGGTTTCCCACTCGATTTTGAGTCGAGCGCGTCTGCCATTCCGCCACGCCGGCAAACTATGAAAATAATGGCGCGCCCTGAGAGATTCGAACTCCCGGCCTTTTGATTCGTAGTCAAACGCTCTATCCAGCTGAGCTAAGGGCGCAAAATATTGGAGCGGAAGACGGGAATCGAACCCGCGACCCTCGCCTTGGCAAGGCGATGCTCTACCGCTGAGCCACTTCCGCATGATAAAAATGTAAATATGGCGGAACCGACGGGATTCGAACCCGCGATCTCCTGCGTGACAGGCAGGCATGTTAGGCCAACTACACCACGGTTCCAGATCACTTTCGGTTAGGAAAGCTACAATTGCGGGGGCAGGATTTGAACCTGCGGCCTTCGGGTTATGAGCCCGACGAGCTACCGGGCTGCTCCACCCCGCGTCAATAAAAAAAGTAAATGGTGGAGGCTGAGGGGATCGAACCCCCGACCCTCTGCTTGTAAGGCAGATGCTCTCCCAGCTGAGCTAAGCCTCCATAATATGACCCGTAGGGGATTCGAACCCCTGTTACCTCCGTGAAAGGGAGGTGTCTTAACCCCTTGACCAACGGGCCTTAATGGCTCCCCGAACAGGACTCGAACCTGTGACAACTCGATTAACAGTCGAGTGCTCTACCAACTGAGCTATCAGGGAATAATATGCATTTGGGCTGCAAATGCAACTCATCGTACAACGTCTACATGCAGAGCCTGTTTTCTATGTAAGATGAAAAAGTTCGCTTGGCGGCGTCCTACTCTCCCAGGACCCTGCGGTCCAAGTACCATCGGCGCTAGAGGGCTTAACGGTCGTGTTCGGGATGGGTACGTGTGGAACCCCTCCGCCATCGCCACCAAACGCGATTGGTCGAAGCATAGCTTCTTCCATATCCATTTTGGAATTGAAAATCAACCACACATTCCGTGATGTACCGATTTTCATTTCACCATTCAGAGTGTTGTTCTCTGAAAACTAGATTCGAAACGAAACGCACGCGATTTAAACTTGCTATTGGATAAGCCCTCGACCGATTAGTACTGGTCAGCTCCATGCATTACTGCACTTCCACCCCCAGCCTATCTACCTCGTCGTCTTCAAGGGGTCTTACATACTGGGAAATCTCATCTTGAGGGGGGCTTCACGCTTAGATGCTTTCAGCGCTTATCCCGTCCGTACATAGCTACCCAGCGGTGCTCCTGGCGGAACAACTGGTACACCAGCGGTACGTCCATCCCGGTCCTCTCGTACTAAGGACAGCTCCTCTCAAATTTCCTACGCCCACGACAGATAGGGACCGAACTGTCTCACGACGTTCTGAACCCAGCTCGCGTACCGCTTTAATGGGCGAACAGCCCAACCCTTGGGACCTACTTCAGCCCCAGGATGCGATGAGCCGACATCGAGGTGCCAAACCTCCCCGTCGATGTGGACTCTTGGGGGAGATAAGCCTGTTATCCCCAGGGTAGCTTTTATCCGTTGAGCGATGGCCCTTCCATGCGGTACCACCGGATCACTAAGCCCGACTTTCGTCCCTGCTCGACTTGTAGGTCTCGCAGTCAAGCTCCCTTATGCCTTTGCACTCTTCGAATGATTTCCAACCATTCTGAGGGAACCTTTGGGCGCCTCCGTTACTCTTTAGGAGGCGACCGCCCCAGTCAAACTGCCCACCTGACACTGTCCCCGCACCGGATTACGGTACCAGGTTAGAACCTAGATACGATCAGGGTGGTATCCCAACGGTGCCTCCACGCAAGCTGGCGCTCACGCTTCAAAGGCTCCCACCTATCCTGTACAGATCGTACCCAAATTCAATATCAAGCTGCAGTAAAGCTCCATGGGGTCTTTCCGTCTTGTCGCGGGTAACCTGCATCTTCACAGGTATTAAAATTTCACCGGATCTCTCGTTGAGACAGCGCCCAAGTCGTTACGCCATTCGTGCGGGTCAGAATTTACCTGACAAGGAATTTCGCTACCTTAGGACCGTTATAGTTACGGCCGCCGTTTACTGGGGCTTCGGTTCACAGCTTCGGATTGCTCCTAACCACTCCCCTTAACCTTCCAGCACCGGGCAGGCGTCAGCCCGTATACTTCGCCTTACGGCTTCGCACAGACCTGTGTTTTTGCTAAACAGTCGCTTGGGCCTTTTCACTGCGGCCCCCTCGTGCTATTCACACTACCGGGGCACCCCTTCTCCCGAAGTTACGGGGTCATTTTGCCGAGTTCCTTAACGAGAGTTCTTCCGCGCGCCTTAGAATTCTCTTCTCGCCTACCTGTGTCGGTTTGCGGTACGGGCACCTTCATCTGGCTAGAGGCTTTTCTTGGCAGTGTGAGATCATGACCTTCGCTACTGTAATTTTCACTCCCCATCACAGCTCAGCCTTACGGTTAGCGGATTTGCCTACTAACCAGCCTTACTGCTTGGACAGACATCCATCAGTCTGCGTCACTACCCTACTGCGTCCCCCCATCGCTCGTAACGATTTACGGTGGTACAGGAATTTCGACCTGTTGTCCTTCGACTACGCCTTTCGGCCTCGCCTTAGGTCCCGACTTACCCTGAGCGGACGAGCCTTCCTCAGGAACCCTTAGGCTTTCGGCGGATCAGATTCTCACTGATCTTTTCGTTACTCATACCGGCATTCTCACTTGTATAATGTCCAGCGCTCCTTACGGTACACCTTCAACCCTTATACAACGCTCCCCTACCCCTGATGCAAAGCATCAAGCCATAGCTTCGGTGGTGTGTTTAGCCCCGTTACATTTTCGGCGCAGAGTCACTCGACCAGTGAGCTATTACGCACTCTTTCAATGGTGGCTGCTTCTAAGCCAACATCCTGGTTGTCTGTGCAACTCCACATCCTTTCCCACTTAACACACACTTGGGGACCTTAGCTGATGGTCTGGGCTGTTTCCCTTTTGACAATGGATCTTAGCACTCACTGTCTGACTCCCGGAAGTAAGTCTATGGCATTCGGAGTTTGACTGAGCTTGGTAACCCTTGCGGGCCCCGCACCCAATCAGTGCTCTACCTCCACGACTCTGTTTTCCGAGGCTAGCCCTAAAGCTATTTCGGGGAGAACCAGCTATCTCCGAGTTCGATTGGAATTTCTCCGCTACCCCCACCTCATCCCCGCATTTTTCAACATGCGTGGGTTCGGGCCTCCAGTGCGTGTTACCGCACCTTCACCCTGGACAGGGGTAGATCACCCGGTTTCGGGTCTACGTCCACGTACTATGGCGCCCTATTCAGACTCGCTTTCGCTGCGGCTCCGGCTCTTCACCTTAACCTTGCACGGGAACGTAACTCGCCGGTTCATTCTACAAAAGGCACGCCATCACCCCTAAAACGGGCTCTGACTTTTTGTAAGCACACGGTTTCAGGTTCTATTTCACTCCCCTTCCGGGGTGCTTTTCACCTTTCCCTCACGGTACTGCTTCACTATCGGTCGCTAGGAAGTATTTAGCCTTGGCAGATGGTCCTGCCGGATTCATACGGGGTTTCACGTGCCCCGCACTACTCGGGATCCGTCTCGGAGGGAACAGACTTTCAATTACAGGGCTTTTACCTTCTTTGGCGGGCCTTTCCAGACCTCTTCGCTTAACCGGTTCCTTTGTAACTCCATGTGAGACGTCCCACAACCCCAAAGAGCAAGCTCTCTGGTTTGGGCTTCTCCGCGTTCGCTCGCCGCTACTGACGGAATCACTATTGTTTTCTCTTCCTCAGGGTACTTAGATGTTTCAGTTCCCCTGGTATGCCTCTACATAACCTATGTATTCAGTTATGAGTAACTGGATATTACCCCAGCTGGGTTTCCCCATTCGGACATCCCCGGATCAAAGCTTGCTTACAGCTCCCCGAGGCAGTTTCGTTGTTCGCCACGTCCTTCATCGGCTCCTAGCGCCTAGGCATCCTCCGTGTGCTCTTAGTAGCTTAACCAGTTTGCTCCGGTTTCGACTGCTCGCTTCCCTTGGTTTGCTTGCGCAAAGCCAAAAGTCGCTCTCATTCGATACCATCGCAAAAGCAATTAAGTACCAATTTATTGAAACTTGTTATACACAAGTTCAGCTAAAAAGGAATGTTCTAATTCGCGTTTGTTTCGTTTCGATATCTAGTTTTCAAAGAACAAATCGTTTCGTTCGGGCCGTTCACGGATGTGTCGGTCGAACAAACGAGAAGTTTTGAGAGTTTGAGCTCTCAAAACTGAGCAACGAGTGAGTGGTTTGCAGCTGAGCTGCATATTTGAATGTTTCCACGCGGGAAACGATTCTCCATAGAAAGGAGGTGATCCAGCCGCACCTTCCGATACGGCTACCTTGTTACGACTTCACCCCAATCATCTATCCCACCTTCGGCGGCTGGCTCCTTGCGGTTACCCCACCGACTTCGGGTGTTATAAACTCTCGTGGTGTGACGGGCGGTGTGTACAAGACCCGGGAACGTATTCACCGCGGCATGCTGATCCGCGATTACTAGCAATTCCGACTTCATGCAGGCGAGTTGCAGCCTGCAATCCGAACTGAGACCGGCTTTGTTGGGATTGGCTCCATCTCGCGATTTCGCAGCCCGTTGTACCGGCCATTGTAGTACGTGTGTAGCCCAGGTCATAAGGGGCATGATGATTTGACGTCATCCCCACCTTCCTCCGGTTTGTCACCGGCAGTCTATCTAGAGTGCCCACCCGAAGTGCTGGCAACTAAATATAAGGGTTGCGCTCGTTGCGGGACTTAACCCAACATCTCACGACACGAGCTGACGACAACCATGCACCACCTGTCTCAACTTTCCCCGAAGGGCACCTAACGCATCTCTGCCTCGTTAGTTGGATGTCAAGACCTGGTAAGGTTCTTCGCGTTGCTTCGAATTAAACCACATACTCCACTGCTTGTGCGGGTCCCCGTCAATTCCTTTGAGTTTCAGTCTTGCGACCGTACTCCCCAGGCGGAGTGCTTAATGTGTTAACTTCGGCACCAAGGGTATCGAAACCCCTAACACCTAGCACTCATCGTTTACGGCGTGGACTACCAGGGTATCTAATCCTGTTTGCTCCCCACGCTTTCGCGCCTCAGCGTCAGTTACAGCCCAGAGAGTCGCCTTCGCCACTGGTGTTCCTCCACATCTCTACGCATTTCACCGCTACACGTGGAATTCCACTCTCCTCTTCTGCACTCAAGTCACGCAGTTTCCAGTGCGATCCGGGGTTGAGCCCCGGGATTAAACACCAGACTTACATGACCGCCTGCGCGCGCTTTACGCCCAATAATTCCGGACAACGCTTGCCCCCTACGTATTACCGCGGCTGCTGGCACGTAGTTAGCCGGGGCTTTCTTCTCAGGTACCGTCACCTTGAGAGCAGTTACTCTCCCAAGCGTTCTTCCCTGGCAACAGAGCTTTACGATCCGAAAACCTTCATCACTCACGCGGCATTGCTCCGTCAGGCTTTCGCCCATTGCGGAAGATTCCCTACTGCTGCCTCCCGTAGGAGTCTGGGCCGTGTCTCAGTCCCAGTGTGGCCGATCACCCTCTCAGGTCGGCTACGCATCGTCGCCTTGGTGAGCCGTTACCTCACCAACTAGCTAATGCGCCGCAGGCCCATCCCCAAGTGACAGATTGCTCCGTCTTTCCAGTTTTCTTCAGGCGAAGAAAACAAGTATTCGGTATTAGCTACCGTTTCCGGTAGTTGTCCCAAGCTTGAGGGCAGGTTGCCTACGTGTTACTCACCCGTCCGCCGCTAACCATCCGAGAAGCAAGCTTCTCTTCAAGTCCGCTCGACTTGCATGTATTAGGCATGCCGCCAGCGTTCGTCCTGAGCCAGGATCAAACTCTCCAATAAAGATGAATTTCACAGCGTGGTTAAACGCAGTGGAACTCATCGGGGTATTGAAAAGAGCGATAAGCTCATTTTGAATCTGACGAGATTAAAAATCTCATTTGTGTTCCAGTTTTCATACGGCCAGATGGCATGTACCAAAACCTTCACGTCATTCTGCAAGCAGAATGTTTACTCACTCGTTGTTCAGTTTTCAAAGATCAAACTTCTTTTTTTCGTCACCGTCGTGTTTCAGCGGCGACTTAAATAATGTAACACATGGCCAAAATTAATGCAAGAGTTTTTTAAATTATAGTTTTATTTCTACAGAGTTTTGCATGTACACTTCAATTCAAAGCTAGTTTCAACCTGAAATTAAAGCGCATACATATTGTAACATATTTTTGAACGGGCTTTCAAACGTTATCAGCAATATTTTGTTTATTCGACACCTCCATCATTTTAAACATGCTGTCTTTTTTCGTTGTAACTGCTCAAGCGAAAAGGTCAGTTCTAATTTCTTGAACTGACCTTTTCGCAACACCCATCATTCCATATCATGTTCTGCTGTGATCAATCTTAATGTTGAATCCAGGGATTACGACGTTTCTTGGCTGTTTTTTGTAAATTCGTTGACGACGTGTTTTCTCTAGCAGATTTTCCAGACACAGATACCTTTGATTTACTTTTCGCAGGTGTTTTACTTGTTCTTCGTTTTGCCGTTCCATTTTTAGACGGAGTTGATTTCGGTTTCGCATCAGATTCCGGATCAACCTCTTCAAAAGCGGCCTGACTTAAGTTCGCATTGTCACGCCCTCCCTTTTTCCCACTGTTGGCATCATGGACTTGAGAAGGGTACATCTCTCCAAAAGCACCAAGCGGAGATGGCGGAACCATATTTTGAGCCGGATACGGATTTTGATAAGCATATTCCATCGGATGATTTGGCATAACAGATGTGGACATTTCAGGCGGCATACCATTCGGGTGACCATACATTCCCCAAGCTGGTTCCTGATAACCATACGCAGGATAAGTATATTGAGGAGCATGTGTATGCGATCCACACCCGCATGGAGGGTACGGAAGCATAGAGTACGGAGAAATCAATGGCGGTTGATTGTTCATCTGATTCATTGCAGCTGCAACACTCGGGGAAGGACTGTTTATTTGAGCTGCTGGCGAAATTGGAAATGCATTATTCGTCATCTCAGGAGATATATTTGGCATTACGTTATTATGATTAAAAGTCTGATCTGCTCCCATCCACGGGCCATTGGGCATGCTACCCATATTATAAGCACCAACATCCTGAACACCAGGGAACGGAGAGTTGCTGGCCATCTCTGCCGTATACATGTTGTTTTGCTGAACAGCGTATACCTCTTGTGCAGGAACAGGTACCTGCATATAAGGATGTTCCATTGGAGCATGGAGCATTTTTTGACCACAGCCACACGGCGCCTTAACCGACGGCTCGACATTCACAGCCGGTTCGATGTTAGGCATCACAGGCAAAGGCATCGCTTCAGGTGAAAGATTAAGCATTTGAGGTTTTATTGCTTCGTTTACAGGTTGGACTTGAACTTCAGGCTTCATCTCTTCTTTTTTGTCTGGTTTCTTCTCAGGCTTCATTTCGGGCATTACAGGTAATTGAGGCAAAGCCTCCAATTCAGGCTTGATATTAGGCTTAGCCGGTGTAACAGGCACTGGTGCCGGAACAGGTACTGGCATTTCAACTGCCTGCGGCGGAGGAGCTGGTACAACAGGTGCCGTTTCTTCTTTTACACCTGTATACTCTTTCCCTTCAGGTGATAACTTTTCTTGCGCGCCCATATTCCCCATTTGAGTATTTGCTGCCTGATTACCTTGTGCATGCATGGAAGGAATATAGACGGTTTCTCCAACCAGAAGAGCATTTGGATTCTTTAATTGCGGATTCGCATTGATCATGTCTTTCAACGGAACTCCCCAAGCTTGTGACAGCTTCCATAACGAATCGCCTTGTACTACCTTGTGACTGTGTAGCACGCCCTCTGGCTTTGGTATTACCGGCTGTGCAGGAATTTTGACCTTCATGCCAATATCCAACTTGTCGGGATCTGCAATCTGCGGGTTGGCCGCAATTAATTTGTCCAGCGCGACATTGTATTTTTGGGACAGCAGATATAAGGTGTCGCCTTTTTTCACCATGTGTATTTTCACAGGGAACTAACCTCCTAGACGTCATACTTGGGCAGTACATTCGCCCATACCGTTACTACATCCTATGCAGCAACCGGGCTAATGACATCATCTGAACAAAAAAAATCCTCCCGCCTTCTAAAATCCCACATACACGAGGCATGTTACATTTTATCGGACAAGGAGAATTCCTGTTATTTATTCAATTCGACGCAGTGATTTATTCCCACACCTTGTAGCCGTCTTTGTCGACAATTTGGCGGAAAGCTTCAAGCAATTGCAATGTAACCGGACCTGCTACACCTGAGCCAATCGTTCTTCCGTCTACTTCGCACGCCGCAATAACTTCCGCAGCCGTTCCTGTGAAAAATACTTCATCCGCAATGTATACATCATGAAGCGTGAAAGGCACTTCTTTTAACTCAATACCTAACTCCCCGCACAGATCAATAATCGCTTGACGGGTGATGCCTTCGAGTGCTCCAAGGTAACAAGGCGGAGTATACACCACACCATTTTTGATAATGAAAATGTTATCGCTTGAGCCCTCGGTTACGTAGCCTTGCGAGTTTAGCATAATAGCCTCACCTGCACCCGAAAAGTTCGATTGCAATTTGACAAGGATGTTATTCAGATAGTTGAGGGATTTAATTTTCGGATTCAACGCATCCGGGATGTTACGACGCTGGGATACGGAGACGGCCTTCAATCCAGTAAGGTACGCTTCTTCCGGATAGATTGCTAGCTGTTCTACAATAATGATCACGGAAGCTTTAGGGCAACGCGTCGGGTCAAGGCCCAGGTTCCCTGGTCCGCGTGAGACGATCAGACGAATATAACCGTTACGCATATCATTGCGGCGTACCGTTTCAGCCATCACTTCAAGCATCTCATCGTAGGACAGCGGAATGTTCAAACTGATGGATTTTGCCGAATCATACAAGCGATCCAAGTGAGCCTTACATCTGAAAATATTTCCATTGTAAATCCGAATACCTTCGAAGATCCCATCTCCGTACAAGAATCCATGGTCATACACCGAAACTTTTGCATTTTCCTTGGTTACATACTGACCATCCAAATAGATCCATTGTTCTGCCATGACTAACTGCACCTCCATTAAATATGCATTTCCTATATTTCCGGAACATAATGAACCTGTCCATTTTACAACAAAAATACGGAAAAACTCTCTTATTTCACATAGACGCCGAATGATCTCTTTGCATTCATTATCCAACCACTACCGGTTATTTCCGTGAAGGGTATGTATAACATGGATAACTACCAAGAACTCGAACCTGACAATTCAATGCCTCAATTTCAGCCATGGCTGCCGTGAGCAATACGGAGTCAACCGTTTCAATGACATCAATGTAAAAATAGTAGCTGCCCAAACGTTTCTTCGTTGGACGAGATTCAAGACGGGTCAAGTTCAGCTTTCTCCAAGCAAAAGCCGACAACACCTGATGGAGTGCACCCGGTGCATCCTCAGGCAATGTAACAAGCAAGCTTGTCTTTACATGATCCGGCTCACGCGGAATGCTGACAGGTTCATGCCCAATTAGTACAAAACGGGTATAGTTATTGTCATGATCCGTCACACGTTCAGCCATGATATCGAGACCATGCTTTTGAGCCGCAAGCTTTGTGCCGATTGCTACCCAGCCCTTACCTGGATTTTTTTTCACGATCTCCACCGCTTCAGCTGTGCTGTTCACGCCTTCAAGATCTGCATCAGGTGAATGTTGCCGAATAAAATTCTGACACTGCGGGATGGCCACAGGATGGGACATAATCTTCGTGATTTTGCCAAAGTCATATGTGCCATCGTCCGTGACAAATTCATTCCCATGTCCGATGACATTCTGAATGGAAGGGTATACCCACTCCGCTTGCATCGGGATATCCACTTCATTAACAAGCCAGTCCATATGCAGACTAACGGAGCCTTCAATTGTATTTTCAATCGGAATCACACTGTACTGTACACTCCCGCTATCAACCGCACGAAAAATGTCCGAAATGAGTTTGGAGTGCTGCAAATCGAGGGCTTCCCCATCGAAAAGAAAATCGATTGCTTCGTGCGAGACTGATCCTTCTGGTAAAACTGCAATTCGTTTCATGCGTTAACTTCCCCTTTGATCCTGTCCAAAAAAGGACGTTCATCTTGATCCGGCAGTATAAGGGCACCGTCCAGGTCCGGGTCCAGCCATAAGGCAGAGGCCGCGATTCCCTCCTGCTTCATAATACCGAGCAAATACTGTTCCAGTTCTGCCTTCCGGGTATCGTGACGATCTACCAGTGTAAGAACGGTTGGTCCAGCTCCGCTTAGCGCAGCCCCCAGCGCACCATGTTCAGTAGCATGTTCCAAAATCTCCGTCATGCCAGGTACCAGTGATGCACGATACGGCTGGTGAATCCGATCCGACATTGCCTTTTGAATCATATCCAGTCTACCACTGGCTAATGCAGCAACAAGCAATGAAGAACGGCTCACGTTGTGTACAACATCAGGCATACCAAATTGCTGTGGAATAACATTTCGTGCTTTGGAAGTAGATAGCTGGAAGTCAGGCACGATAACCAAAGCCTGCAAATCCTGGTGAGGCTCGATACGAAGGTAGTCGACGCGTCGGCCATCCCAAGCTGCTGTAATGATTCCGCCATATAATGATGCACCGACATTGTCCGGATGTTTCTCCAGAGCTGTTGCCATATCCAGTAATTTATTATTAGATAACGGACTGCCGATCAATGCATTGGCACCAGCCAGCGCACCAACAATTGCCGAAGCACTGCTTCCAAGTCCCCGAGTGAGGGGGATATCCGAATACATCGAAATTTCAAGCTCAGGTACAGAGACCCCAGCCTCATCAAATACCATCTGCGCCACTTGGTAAATCAGATTTGATTTATCCGAGGGCAAGCCCGTTAGATGTTCTCCATACAGATGAAATATCGTCTGAGATGCCGGTTTAATCTCAAGCCAGGCATACAAAGACAAGGCCATGCCCAGGGTATCAAACCCTGGACCCAGATTGGCTGTGCTTGCCGGGATTTTTACGGTTACTCTACCACGCAAGCTCATACAGACTGTTGTTCCAGTTGGGCAATAGCTGCCATAACTGCCTCTTCTGTATCTTCAACGACCAGCGGCTCCACAGCAGCCGTTTTAATTGCTACATTCGGATCTTTCAGGCCGTTACCTGTTAACACGCATACAACCGTTTCTCCGCCTTTGAAGTAGCCCTCACTATGCAATTTGTACACACCAGCCACGGATGCAGCAGAAGCCGGTTCAGCAAATACCCCTTCACGTGCCGCAATGGTGCGGTATGCCGCCAAAATTTCGTCATCCGTAACGTAGTTAATCTGACCATTTGACTCTTCAGCTGCAGCCACTGCTGTTTTCCAGCTGGCAGGGTTACCGATTCGAATCGCTGTAGCTACAGTTTCTGGCTCAAGAATGGGTTCTCCCTTAACAATTGCCATAGCTCCTTCTGCCTCAAACCCGACCATACGCGGCAATGTGTTCGATTTCCCTGCCTCTTTATACTCTTTAAATCCTTTCCAGTATGCTGAAATATTACCCGCATTACCAACCGGAATAGCCAGAACGTCCGGTGCATCTCCCAATTGCTCAACCAATTCAAAAGCAGCTGTCTTCTGTCCTTCAATCCGGTATGGATTCACAGAGTTTACGAGTGTAATCGGGTGTTTAGCCGTAATTTCACGTACAATCTCAAGGGCACGGTCAAAGTTACCATTGATCGCGATGACTTTGGCACCATAGATCATCGCTTGAGCGAGTTTACCCAATGCAATATTGTTATTTGGAATCAATACGATACAATTCAACCCACCACGTGCGGCATAGGCTGCAGCAGCTGCGGATGTATTACCAGTAGATGCACACATAATCGTACGGCTGCCTTCTTCCATTGCTTTGGCAACAGCCATAACCATTCCGCGGTCCTTGAAAGAACCTGTAGGATTCAAGCCTTCATATTTGAAATACAGATTCAATCCGAGTTCCTTCGACAGATTCTCTGCATGAATCAGCGGCGTATTTCCTTCCTGAAGTGTAAGCTGTGGCGTATTTTCATTGACTGGAAGGTGTTCTTTGTAAGTTTGCAGTAATCCTTGATATCTCATTGTAGGTAAACTCCTTTAGGTTTAATGATCTAGATTCATGAAATGACGATTTGCTTGCAAAACAAAAATATAAACTAATTATATTTTAAAATGACTCAACAACTAACCTTCTACACGATAAACACTCTTAATGCGGCGAATCACGTTGAGTGATTCAAAATGCTTAAGCACCTTGTCCATGCTCGCCTTACTTGCATTATGTGTAACGATAATGATCTCAGCGTCTGGATTGTGCTCATTCGGCTGTTGCACAACAGAAGCGAGACTGACTTCATATTCGGCAAAAATCTGCGTAATCTGCGCCAGCACCCCTGCTTTGTCGTCCACATGCAGTAATATAAAATTTTTCGAAAAAATCTGCTCATCACTCTGCAGTCTCTTCTGTTTATATGGCACGATTGCTTTTAATCCGTTTACACCAAGCTTGAGGTTTTTCGTTACGGCAACAATGTCAGCAACTACGGAAGTAGCTGTTGGCATTTCACCCGCCCCTGCTCCGTAAAACATCGTCTCGCCTACCGCCTCACCGTGCACATACACTGCATTGAACACACCATTTACCGATGCGATTGGGTGGTTCTTTCTCACCATCGTTGGTTGCACACTAATCGTAATCTCATCATCGATGCGATCTGCGATGCCAAGTAACTTCAACTCATATCCCAGTCTTTTAGCATACGTTATATCTTCACGCGTGACGGAGGAGATCCCCTTAACGGTAACATCCTTCAATTCCACATTCGTCCGGAAACCGAGGGTACCCAAGATTGCCATTTTTCGAGCAGCATCGAGTCCTTCCACATCTGAGGTCGGGTCTGTTTCCGCATACCCTAAAGCTTGTGCTTCCGCTAGCACCTCTTCATAGGATGCGCCTTCCTGACTCATTTTCGTCAAAATATAGTTCGTTGTGCCGTTCACAATCCCCATAATCCGCGTGATCCGGTCCGAAGAGAAACCTTCAATCAGCGTGCGGATGATCGGGATGCCTCCAGCCACACTGGCCTCATAAAATACATCACATTGCTTTTCCTGCGCTTTAGCCAGAATCTCTGAACCGTGCAATGCCATAAGATCCTTGTTCGCTGTTACAATATGTTTCCCACGTTCCAGTGCTTCAAGAATATATTCTTTCGTCTGATCGATGCCGCCCATCACTTCAACGATAACATCAATGTCCGGGTGACGAATGACATCCCAAGGGTTCTCTGTTAGCTTAGCCCGGTCAATAGGAATAACACGATCCTTCTCCGTGTTCTTCACCGCAATCTTCTCAATGATAATTGGCGATCCCACCTGGCTGCTCAGATCCTCCTGATTCCCTTCCACAATTCGGACAACGCCCGTTCCAACCGTGCCCAGGCCCAACAATCCGACTTTTACCGGTTTCACTAACGACCTACCCCCTATTGTCTAATCCTATATTCTCTAAGCTCGATTAACCTTGGCCCACGATCCGTGTACGCTTCACCCCAGGCATATCTTGCATTCGATCCAGCATTTCTCCAATCTCTCCATGCAGATGCGTCGTTTCCACGGAAATGACAACATTGGCTCTGCCCTGAAGTGGAATACTCTGATTAATCGTAAGCACGTTGGCTCCATAACCTGCAAAATGTCCAAGCACACGAGACAGAATACCAGACTGATGCTCCAGGTCAATCGAGATCGTTACGATTCGCTCACGCTCCAGCTGATTGATCAGATGGATTCCATCTTTGTACTTGTAAAAGGCACTTCGGCTTAATCCGACCTGCTCGACGGCCTCATGCACTGTTTTAACATCACCGGAAGCAAGCAGCTCTTTCACCTGCATCGTTTTTACCACAGCTTCAGGCAAAATATCTTCCCGTACTAAGTAATAGCGTTCATTCACAGAACGTCCTCTCCTCAAAGACTCATGTATTCATATAGTGGACATTATATAGGATGAATCACAAAAGGGCAATACGTGACATGTCTATTTTTCAAAAACTGTTTCTCACATTATACAGACTTCTCTTTCTCATGTCAGAAAACAAACAAAAAAAACGCAGCCTCACGGTAACTTCCCGCTTCACTGCGTTCTCATTTTTATTAAGCAATCATCAGCCGATGATGTTCACAATTTTTTTTGGCCTAGCGGCTTAGTAGTAACTACTGCTTTCCACAAATTCAAACTCAAAATCTCCAATACGCACAATCGTACCTTCCACGGCACCACGTTTACGAAGCTCATCATCCACACCCATGTGACGAAGTGTACGCGCCAACTTCAGAATAGCCTCGTGTGAATTCAACTGCATCCGTTTCATCATGCGATCAATCTTGACACTCTCCACAATGAATGTATCGTTCTCACGCACAATACGGAAACCTTCGTCCTCTTTTTTGTCCAAACTGTATACTTTACGCTCGGAGAGATCGGCTACTTCTTCTACTTCAGGCTCATCCGGAATCTGATCCAGCAGATCAGCTGCTCTGTACAACAGTTCCTGAATACCCTTACGAGTCAGCGACGAAATAGGCATCACTTCGATATCTGGCTTCACTTCACGAACCTGTTGCAAAAATTGCTCCAAATTAGCTTCGGAATCCGGCATATCCATTTTGTTCGCAGCTACGACCTGCGGCCTCTCGGCAAGCACAGGATTGTATAGTCTCAGTTCATCATTAATCTTCTGCCAGTCTTCGAAAGGATCACGTCCTTCAGAACCCGACATATCCACAACATGAATAATAACTCGTGTCCGCTCAACATGTCGCAGGAACTCATGTCCTAGTCCGACACCCTCATGCGCCCCTTCAATCAGACCCGGCAAATCAGCCATCACAAAGCTACGACCTTCACCTACACCAACAACACCCAAGTTAGGTGTAATGGTTGTAAAGTGGTATGCCCCAATCTTTGGCTTGGCAGCAGATACGACAGACAACAACGTAGATTTACCTACACTCGGAAAACCAACCAGACCGACATCCGCCATAACCTTAAGCTCAAGTACGATATAACGTTCTTCGCCTTCCTCACCGTTCTCGGCAAGTTCAGGTGCCGGGTTTCTTGGCGTTGCAAAGCGAATGTTACCACGTCCCCCACGTCCACCTTTGGCTACAACCACCTGCTGACCATGACGCGTTAGATCAGCTAATACCTCTCCAGTATCATCATCGACAATAACGGTTCCTGGCGGGATGCTCACAATCATATTTTCCGCGTTAGCGCCGTGCTGGCTCTTATTTCTCCCCTTCTCTCCACGTGGGGCTTTAAAGATTCGTCGATAACGGAGGTCCAACAATGTCCGCAGACCTTCATCTACTCGGAAAATAATATCAGCTCCCCGGCCGCCATCGCCACCGGCAGGGCCACCCTCCGGTACATATTTCTCACGACGGAAAGAGACGATACCGTCTCCTCCATCTCCTGCTTTCACATAAATCTTCGCTTTATCAACAAACATTGGTTACCCCTTCTTCCTATATTCCACAAGGCATTCTGAATTGTACAAACGTATCCCCAGACGGAAGCTGCTCCGTTCTGACTTTTTTACCTTTGAGTACAGCTGTTAATTGCCGCAGCGTTTCTGGATCTGGGGTTTGATCTCCGTCCAACCGGACAACGACATCTCCATGATCCTGTCCGAAGTTCAAGGTCAGTTTGCGTACCTCTCCCCAAGACGACCGGCCACCGCCATACTGATAGGCCCGAATTGCATCCGCAATCGCCCCCGTAAGCGACTCGCCATCCTCGGGAGAGACCAGAGCACTGAGCTGCAGCTCTTCTTCTACTTCCACATGCAATTCCAGTGCAGCTCCACTGGCCCGAAAAGATTGCAAATAAAAGACGAGAGAAGGTATACCTAATTTAGATATACGGCTTTCTTCCGTTACCCGCTCTTTTATTCTTTCCACACATTGCAGGGATTTATCAAGTTTGCCCAGCCTAAGATATCCATATAACACTTGGAGATCGTTCATCCAGTCATGCCGATGATGATTTAATGAAGCTATTGCTGTTTTTTCCATGGATTGAATGATGATTCTGCGTTCCGCCTCCGCCTGCTTTTTCATCGCATATCCTGATACTAACATCACTGCGACGGACCAAAATGCGCACACAACGCTCGTAAAAGACGCTGGATACAACATAACGAAAACCAAAGGAATCACAAGTGAACATGCCGCAATCCACGGCACTCTTTTCCAGGATTTCATGGCTTCTCCCCGTTCTACCAAACTAGGTTGGTTTCAACCCACCGTAACCAAGTATAACATGTCTTTTCTGCCAGTTCATTATCGAATAGTCGCAGAATGCAAAAAACCTCCGGCAAAAATGCCGAAGGCTCCTTAGGCGGAATGCCGATATTAAGCTTCTACTGCAGCTGCTACTGGAGCAACGTTTACAGGGTAGATGCTTACTTTTTTGCGATCGCGACCCCAACGTTCGAATTTAACAACGCCGTCGATTTTCGCGAACAAAGTGTCATCTTTACCGATACCTACGTTTGTTCCTGGGTGAATTTTCGTTCCGCGTTGGCGAACGAGAATGCTACCACCAGTTACAGTTTGGCCATCTGCACGTTTAACACCCAGACGTTGTGCATTACTGTCACGTCCGTTCTTCGTGGAACCTACACCTTTTTTCGATGCGAACAACTGAAGATTTAATTTCAACATGATTGGTTTTCCTCCTTCTTTGCTTATTGGTGTTGCTGTATTTGAATATACTTCCCGTATGACTCTGCAATATTAGAGAGCATAACTACCATGGATTCGAGCAACAACTGTACCTGAGAAAAAGTTTCCCCTTTTGCCAGCACCGGTAAAGAACCGCTTAAAAAGCCATTCTTCATCTTGGCATCCATCTCGATACCAGTTAATGCTTCAATCGAGTTCACTGTACCTACTGTAACAGCAGATACCCCGGCACATACGATATCTTCTCCACGCTTGGCAAAATTGGCATGCCCTTCGATAGAAAAGCGTTCGATGTTCCCGTCCTCATCACGAAAGATTTGAACGATAATCACTTATCGCACCTTCTTACGCTTTGATTTTTTCGATAGTTACTTTAGTGTACGGTTGACGGTGACCTTGCTTCACATGGTAGTTCTTTTTCGGTTTGTATTTGTATACAACAACCTTTTGACCTTTGCCATGTTTCTCAACCTTAGCCGTTACAGTAGCTCCGGAAACCAATGGTGTACCTGCTGTCAAACCTTGATCGTTAGATACAGCCAGGACACGGTCGAACGTTACGCTTTCGCCGTCGTTCACATTCAATTTCTCGATGAACAGAACATCGCCCTCTTGGACTTTGTACTGTTTGCCGCCTGTTTCAATAATTGCGTACATTTGCCTTGCACCTCCTCATGTCTCAGACTCGCCCGTTCTCAGGTGACAGTACCTTGCGGAACTGTTCTTAAACCTGGTCAGTGCGGTTACAGCATGTGCAAGACCAATAGGCTTAAACACATACTTGATGATTATATCACGCAGTATATTAAAAATCAATGCAAAGGTGAAATATATCTTTTCCCCGTGCCATGACAGGAAGAACAAGCTTCCACGTAGGGCAAGGTACTTTCTTCTCTTACTTTTTTGCGAGTCAGTTCAAGCAACCCGAGTTTCGTCCATCCCATTACAAAAGCTTTGGTCCGATCCTTACGTAGCTCCTGCTCCAGCACAGACGCTACATCATGCCGATTCGATGCCTCTTCCATATCGATGAAATCAACGATAATCATGCCGCCAATGTCCCGTAGTCGCATTAACCGGGCAATCTCCACTGCAGCCTGCATGTTGGTTTCGGTTACCGTCTCTTCCAGACTATCTCCACCTGCTCCGGTATACTTGCCTGTATTCACATCAATCACGGTCAACGCTTCGGTATGATCAATAACGATATAGCCACCTCCGGGTAGCCAAACTTTGCGGGCAAAATCTTTGTTCAGCTGTTCCTGTACACCGTAAGCATCAAAGATAGATTCCGTTCCGGAATACACCTGAACTCGAGGCTCATGCCCTGGACAGATCTCTTCAAGCAACGTCCGTATTACGCGAGCCTGTCCTTCACTATCCGTGATCACCTCGTCACTACCAGGAGTATACACATCTCTAATCACTCGCTGAATCATGCTTTGGTCTTGGTGCAACAAGCTTGGAGAAGGCAAACTGTCTGCTTTTTCTCGAATCAGAAGCCACTGAGCTCGTAATGCCTCCAAATCAGTCTGAATGGCCTCATTGGCTTCTTCCGCAGATACGGTACGAATAATCAGCCCTTCTTCGTCCCGAAGCAACCGCTCTCCCATCCCTTTGAGGCGGGAACGATCCCCCTCCCGGGCAATCTTTTTGGAAACAGCCACATAACCCGCTACAGGCATGTAGACAAGCCAGCGGCCCGGAAGTGAATAATGAGTCGTCACCCGGGCTCCTTTGCTTCCTACCGGTTCCTTCAGAACCTGTACAATTAATTCCTGACCCGGACGCAGCAACTCCGAGATGGAAGGTTTTATTTTAGGTTGCTTCTCCAGATGGGGGTGGAGCACATCATCCACATACAGAAACGCATTCTTTCTCTGACCAATATCCACAAAGGCAGCCTGCATACCCGGTAACACATTCACTACCCGTCCCTTGAAAAAGGAACCTAGCAACCCGCGCTCGCGTGTACGCTCTGCCGTGAACTCCACAGCTTTGCCTTCTTCCAGAAGCGCCATTTGCATGAGGTTATGTTCATTATGTACAATCATTTGTTTCATGGCTTCACCTCTAGAAGACCCTTCAATTTATCCACATCCATTTCATATTATAGGCAATAACGATCATAAATGTATTACCCCGTTTGAGAGCAGGTTCATCAGTAGGCTTCAAAATTTATCGGTATTTTGTTGAAAGTACGAGCCAATCACTCTCTGTTCAGGCAAAACCGCCAAGATACGTCCCTGCTTATTCATCACGTATACCATATGGTACTGTTCCCTTTTTAATAGACGCAAAATAGTGTCCAAAGGTTTCGCTGGGAACGAGATTATCGGTTGGGCCAAGCCACCTGTAGTTGCATACCGGACAAAAACAGCTTCCCGGTTCATCAGAAAACGGATAAAACGATAAGGCACGTTCCGATAATCAGTAAAATTGGAGTAAAACAAAAAAAGGCCTATTAATAAAAGGTTCAACGGTAGCCCGTAATCGCCGGAAAGCCACCGGCTAATCGCAACCAAAATAACCCCTGCGCTACACAGGATACTGATGCGATAAGTCCACATGAGTGTAGTATAGTAAGGAGCCCACAGGCTGACAATCGCCTGAACGATCTTTCCCCCGTCCAAAGGCAATACTGGCAACAGATTAAACAAAGCAATGAGCAGGTTGGCTTGGATGATATAATCCAGAAACAGTGGGTCCCCCAACTGAAATCGGCTTAGAAGCAGTACTATGCCAACCATCAGAATGTTCTGCAACGGTCCAGCCAAGGCAATGACAATCTCGCGGTAAGCCGTCAGTTTGCCTCCATCTTCAATAACAGCCACTCCCCCAAAGGGAAGCATCTGTATAGACAATACACGGCAGCCCAGAAGGGCCGCCGCGGCAGCATGTCCGCATTCATGAATAAATACGATGGCAAATAGCGTGATCAGTTCAATAAAATGTCCAGTCAACAGCGAGGTCATCATGATAATGACAAAAAACGGGTGAAGCGAGATTCGCACTCCCCACACCCTAATCAAGGGCAACGACTTCCGCAGGGTCTACGTACTCTTCTCCTTCTTTTATCGCAAAATAAAGCGTAGCAGGCTGATCCGTGCTTCCACCCTTTAAGCGTCCCACCACATTCCCCGCTTCGACCCAATCATTCACCTGAACGTCACTCTCGTTCATCCGGCCGTATATGGCCGTCACCTTACCAGCGTGCTGGATAACGACGGTATACCCGCTGGTTGCATCCCCCAGAACCTCAAGCACACGCCCAGCACCTGAGCTGACGACTTGCACGAGCCCTCCTGTAGTAGCGGCATCTGGAACAATCTCAATTCCCTTCATACTTAAAGCAAATGGCTGAACGACCGTACCTGAAATTGGTTTACCGAGAAGCTGGCGGATTCCTGAGCCGTTTACTACATCAGTGGTATGTCCAAGTACCGGCAGGAAAGAAGGTGTCCCACCGAAATTCCGTTCATACCATGCCGTAGCCGCAGCAAAATCCATATCGTTATGAAGTACATCAGCAATAACGGTTTTAGGTGCTATCGTCCATGATGCATTTAATTGAAACAGTCCCCACACGCCTGCAAATAGTACTGCACTGACTACCGTACGCCGTAGGAACGATCGAAACAAATTAAAACCAGAACGCCCTGTAGGGCCGAAATGTCCATTTTCCTTCTTCCACAACCATTCCGGGTCTCTTTCCGCTGGTTCCTCTACAAAAACAAACGGCTTCTGCCGGTTCGTTTCATCATGCTCGCTATTTCTACCTTGATCTTTACTTCCATCTATACTTATGTCTGCATTTCTCTCTCTTTCACTGCCCTGATCTCTTTCTCTTCCACGATCCCATCGAAAAACCGGCTTTTGTTCTTGCAACACTTCATGCACTGCCCCATCCATAAGCCGCCGTATCCGCTCTTCTCGTCTCTGTTTGATTCTCCGTTTTGTATTCATGCCATGTCCTCCCGCTGAGGCTTGTTTACTACATCCTATGAATCAACAGCAAAGAATATGAACAAGCCTCCATACTAACTGAACCGAAAATAAGCTTTAGCTTTAAATTACGAATGTTGTGTGTGGGAGTGTCACTACGGCAGTTTACCAAATAGCTGACGCACGTAATCACACGTAATAAACCAAAGAAAAGCCTATGAGTAGTGAGTAGACAGTGAGTAAACGAGGCATACACAAAAAAACAGCCGGACACGCTGCCCCGGCTGTTACTTGAAGTTCAATTTAACTAAATTTATTTCACGCTCTACGTACCCTTTAACCCATCCCGAAAAATTTCTTGAAACGGGAAAATGCGCCCTTCTTCTGCTCCATCTGCATTAATGGCACGGTATCTCCCAAAATTCGTCTTGCAATATTGCGATAAGCAATGGCTGCAAGTGAATCTGGGTTCATCACTGTAGGTTCGCCAGAATTGGCAGCCTTGATGACAAGTTCATCATCTGGCACGATGCCAATCAGGTCGATGTTAAGTACTTGTAAAATACCATCGATATCAAGCATGTCACCTGACTTCACCATATTGTTGCGAATCCGGTTCACTACCAGCTTAGGAGACTGAATGTGTGAACTCTCCAGCAAGCCGATGACACGGTCCGCATCACGAACTGCTGCATTTTCCGGTGTAGTGACCACGATGGCCTGATCTGCTCCTGCTACCGCATTTTTGAATCCCTGCTCAATCCCTGCCGGGCAGTCAATAATGACGTATTCAAAATCTTTTTTGAGTTCCAGGATGATATCTTTCACCTGTTCTGGCGATACAGAGTTTTTGTCTCTCGTCTGCGCTGCAGGCAACATGTATAATTCTTCGAAACGCTTGTCTTTTACCAAAGCCTGATTCAAACGGCAACGGCCGTCCGCAACATCGCACAGATCGTAAATAATGCGGTTCTCGAGTCCCATCACAACATCCAGATTACGAAGGCCGATATCGGTATCGACCAAACAAACCTTTTTGCCAAGCAGCGCCAGGGCTGTCCCGATGTTTGCCGAGGTGGTCGTCTTACCCACACCGCCTTTACCCGAAGTGATCACGATCGCCTCTCCCATGAGCTACACTCCTTTAAACACATTAAAATCTCGGCGCAACCGAACGATATTGCTCATCTTGTCGATCTGCATCTGATTGTCCTGCAAATAAGCAAATTCCATTCCGGTTTCATGACTCTCCCATTCATCCGGAGGACGACTGATTACATCGGCAATACGCAACTGTGTTGGCGCAAATACCGATGCTGCGATAATAGCCTCTTCGTCCCCGCTGATTCCAGCATGAGCCATACCTCTGAGTGAACCCAAAACATATATATCCCCAGTACACGTCACCGTGCCCCCTGGATTGATATCTCCGAGAAACAGGAGATTCCCCTCATGATGAAGCACCTGACCTGATCGTACCATGCCGCACATCGTCACAATCGGCGGGGGACCTTTGACCTCCTGTACAAGTGCAGGCGAGTCAAAGGATCGGATCAGTAGATTCCCTTTTTGCTTCAATATATCCAGAATCTCTTCTTTCTGATCTTCCGTAATTTCTCGCGCTCCCAGCTTGATATCCACATGAACAATCGGTCCGGTCAAAATGTTTTGATGGCTGTGTTCCAGCTTATAGCGGAGCTCATAGAGCAATTCCTCGAATTCACATTGATCGTCCAACAGGAAAACCAAGCCGTCTCGGATGCCTTTAATCGTTACGTGATTCGATTTCACCGTCATAAGCCTGTCCCTCCCATCTCATTACATTTCGTGCCCCGGTTCCCAAGTTCCTGCTTCTTGCTCCATAAATGTCATCAGGAAGCTTCATCTGCTTTACTTTTAGGTGTGCCGATCTTCTCCAGCTGTTTGCGCAGAGGCACATAAATGATCAGGGTAAACACAAAGTGAACAAACAGATTAGGGATCATGTATTCAATCAGTGCCCAGTCAAAGGTCACATGATTGAGCTGGAAGAGCTTGTATAAGAAAAATAACATCGTATCATTCAGCAAACTTCCAAGCAGGACAACTGAAACCATGATGGGCATCGGTGCACGCGGTGCTTGAAATATAAGTCCCATCATATAAGCAGATAATCCCATGGAGAATCCGTAAGGGCCAATCATCTCCCCGTAGAAGACGACATCATGCAAGAGTCCAAATAATATGCCGAGCACAAGGGCTGTATGCCTGTGATAATACACAGCAAAAAATAAAATAACGATATAAACCAGGTTGGCTGATATACGCATTTGCCAGGCTGAAGGAATGATCTGCGGCAGAATCGTATCTTCAGCAATGAACAGAATGAACAGTAACAGAAACAGAACCTGTTTGCGCGTAACCATTATTGTTTAACCTCAGGCGGAATGATCACAATCAGCTCTTTCCAATCGAGGAAGTTGGCATAGGGTTTAATTGTAGCCGTCTGTGTTAAACCATATTCGCTCTTCTCGACGCTTTTCACTTCTCCAATACGCATGTACTTTGGAAAATTGTTGATGATACCAGATGAGATAATTTCATCACCTTTTGCGATATTGGAATCCTCTGCAATCTTGGTCATCTTTAACATACCGCTCTTCGGATCATAACTCTCGATCATACCAAACACTTTCTCTTTGCCTACAGCCGTAGCCGCAATCGCATTCGATGTTGGGTCATTAGCATCCATTGAAGTTAGCAAGTTCACCGTTGATGTATACGAACTGACATGGCTGATCACCCCAACCAAACCTTCCTGTGATGTAACAGCCATACCTGGTTTGATGCCTGCATTCTCCCCGATGTCTATGTTAATCGTTCTACTGTTCGGATCGGAATTGGCACTTATTACTTGGGCAATTCGAGAACCATAATTGTATCGATTCTGTTGTTCTTTTGTAAAATTGAGCGCTTGCTCGAGTTGCTTGTTTTTTTGCTCTAAGTCATTGTATTTCAATCGGTCACGTGTATAGTGTCCCATCGCGATGCGAAGCTCTTCATTTTCCTCGTATACCGCACGCATGTTCGCCACATCTTTGAAAAAGCCCGCTACATAAGAAGCGGGCTTGTAAAATACGTATTGTACAAATCCAACTGAATCCTTGAGGAATTTCTCCGGCCAGGATAAATTGGCTCGCGGACTAAGCGTAAAGCCCATCAGCGCGATAAATGTAACAAGGCCCACCAGCAAAACAAAAAGTCTTTTGTTGCCAAGCAGTTTAAACAGTTCCAACACCCTCTAACATCCATTATTCTCTTCCGAGCCCAGCCCGGCGGGGAGATATCAGACCTGAAGTTCATGCGAGAATATCAATCGATCCTCCCCTGTTAAGCGGGTTATAGCTCTCCCGGGATTATCCGGGTAATCTACATTGAAGTGTTGCCGCCCAATCAAGGATCAGACGGCAAGCAATCCATTAACGCTTGGAACGAACTGCTGAACTGCTTCTGCTTTTGAACATATGAATATTTTCCAGTGCTTTACCTGTGCCGATCGCTACGCAATCTAGCGGATTCTCCGCAACAATGACAGGCATTCCTGTCTCTCCAGCAAGCAGCTTATCCAGATTGCGAAGCAGAGCTCCGCCGCCTGTCAGGACAATTCCCCGATCCATAATGTCTGCTGCAAGCTCAGGAGGGCACTTCTCAAGTGTTACTTTTACCGCTTCAACAATAGCATTCACGGTGTCTGCCAGAGCTTCGCTAATCTCATCAGAAGTAATGGTAATCGTCTTCGGCAGACCTGTTACCAGATCACGTCCGCGAATTTCCATCGTTTCCACTTGTTCCAGCGGCATAGCTGAACCGATATCCATCTTCAACTGTTCGGATGTACGTTCACCGATCATCAGATTGTATTGGCGTTTGATGTACTGAATCACGGATTCATCCATCTCGTCACCTGCTACACGCACCGAACGGCTGGTTACGATACCACCTAGAGAAATGACTGCCACTTCAGTCGTACCGCCACCAATATCAACGACCATACTGCCTGTCGGTTCCCATACGGGCAGATCTGCACCAATAGCGGCTGCAAATGGTTCTTCGATCGTGTAAGCCTCACGTGCTCCTGCCTGTTTGGTCGCATCTTCAACTGCACGTTGTTCCACGGCCGTAATTCCGGATGGTACACATACCATCACGTTAGGATGACGCTGAAACATAGAGCGTTGCTTCTGTGCCTGACGAATAAAGTATTTGATCATCGTTGCAGTAGTATCGAAGTCAGCAATTACGCCATCTTTCATTGGACGAATAGCGCGGATATTGCCAGGTGTACGTCCAATCATTTTTTTAGCGGACTCACCCACAGCCTCGATACTTTTTGTATCCGTACGCAGTGCGACAACCGAAGGCTCGCGCACCACAATTCCTTTTCCACGTACATAAACCAGCGTATTCGCTGTCCCCAAATCAATACCCAAATCTTTCGTAAAACCACCAAACATGACGTATTCTCCTTTTCTGCCTCATATTGCTGCTCCTGTTTCATTACAAGAGCATAACTTTCATTCCCACGAAACCGTGGAGCTAATATTCGCATGTAGTATTTTGAATCTGAATCTGCAAAGTAAAGTGAACCTATCTTTGACGGACACGTCCGTTATCATTCATAGGAAAACATCAACGCCAACCATTATATTATACCAAGCCCTTCTCCTTCAAACTTACGTATGTTCCATCACCAATAACAAGGTGGTCCAGAACGTCAATGCCCACGATTGCACCGGCTTCAATCAGTCTTTTGGTTATCTGAATATCTTCCGGACTAGGCGTTGGATCACCGCTGGGATGGTTATGTGCGCACACAATTGAGGCACTGCTACATTTGATGGCGGCACGAAATACTTCACGCGGATGTACAATTGAAGCATTCAGGCTGCCCATGGAGAGTGTTTCCTGAGCTATGATATGATTTTTGCTATTCAAAAAAAGACACACAAAATGTTCTTTCTGCAAATAACGCAGTTGTTCCATTAGAATATCCGCAGCATCACGCGGTGTACGGATCGATGTCGATGGAGCAAGCCGACTCTTGGCAATCCGATGGCCCAGTTCAATACCTGCTTTAAGCTGAACCGCTTTGGCTTGTCCAATGCCCTTCATAGCTGTCATCTCTTCAAGGCTCAGATCCATCAACGAACGGATGCCACCTGCTTGATTCAGTATCCGCTGTGCCATATGCATGGCGGATTCCTGTCTCGTTCCTGTTCGAAGTAATATAGCAAGCAATTCGGTATGACTCAAGGCGCCCGCCCCATATTCCATCATGCGTTCTCTCGGGCGATCTTCCTGGGGGATGTCGCGCATCATGTATTGAGGCGACTCCATACGTTCCCTCTTTTCACAGCATCCGTTTTGATTATGTTTGTGGCAACACGTACACGCCAAATCCCTCCAGCATGTCACTGAGCAGAGATAGTGGCAAGCCTACCACATTAAAATAACATCCTTCAATGCGGTCGATCAGTGAAGCGCCAATGCCTTGAATAGCATATGACCCTGCTTTGTCTGAAGGTTCTCCCGTCTTCACGTACGCACGAATCGTAGCTTCAGACAGTTCCTTCATCGTTACATCCGTCTGACGATAATGCACCACCGAATGTCCGGTAGCTGCATCGATACAAGCAACACCCGTAAACACACGATGTTCCCGTCCTTGCAGACGTGACAACATCTGCTCAGCATCAGACTCATCCACAGGCTTGCCCAGAATCTCATTGTCAAGCACAACAACGGTATCACTGCCGACGATAATGGCATCTTTACTGCTACCTTCCAGTCCACGATACACAGCAAGCGCCTTGCGAAGAGCCAATTCTTGCACGGTCTGTTCTGGGGTCCAGTCTAATGGTGTATTCTCATCGGCATAACTCGGTATAACTTCAAACGCTAAATGGAGTGACGCGATCAGTTCCTTGCGCCGCGGCGATGTGGAGGCCAGAATAATCGGGCGCTGTTCTGTGTTATTCGACATTAACGGCTCCTTATACTACGGCAACATCTGTCCGAATCACAATAATAGATGTCACTAGTTTATTTTTTTGGTCAACATTCGTCATTCTCCTACAGTCTGCGATACAGCCACACAGCCGCAATAATACCAATCAGACTCAGGAGGCTCATTTGAAATTGAAATGAAAGGTCATAACTGAAAATATCGAGATCAGCCTGGGGCGACCAGCGAATCGTCGTGACCTTGGTTAAAAAGGCTACAGCTTTAACAGGCTGCAGTGCCTTGGCGATCCACGCTCCGGCCATCCAGCCAAGCAGCAGAAACAATAATAACACGCCGAAGTTTTTTTTCATCGGTTAATCTTCCCTCGCCATTTTTTGACACCCACATTATTATACGGGGTTTTGTACGTCAATACAAACACAAATCCGGCAGGGGGAACTATTTCCAGT
Source organism: Paenibacillus sp. FSL R7-0272 (assembly GCF_037969905.1). Taxonomy (NCBI): domain Bacteria; kingdom Bacillati; phylum Bacillota; class Bacilli; order Caryophanales; family Paenibacillaceae; genus Paenibacillus; species Paenibacillus sp. FSL R7-0272. Next base: position 5,009,268 of record NZ_CP150221.1, read on the forward strand.
TCCTTGCCGGATAGGAGTTTTGAGGCGTTGTTATGGGAATAGGAGCTTTATTGCTTTATAGACTCAAGCCACTTTTTCTGTTGGAGCACATACTCCATCAAATCTGACTGTACCGCCCACATGTGAACAGCGTCCGGATTTTTATTATACTCTGCAATGGCTGTTATCGCACTGTTCATCGATTTCTCCATGCTGGTCACAACCGGTTGAACGTCTACCGCCATTCCAGGCGCAAGGCTCTTTATGCCGGTCAACCACGTTTGATGCTGCGTCTGTACCGCTTCCATCATCTCTGGTGAAATGGCTGCTTGTACTGACTGACCCAATTGCTGGATCGAGAGTGTTGATAACTGATCGATAAGCGCGGAGCTGTTTTTGAAGAAAAGAGCAACGTCCTCATGCTTATTACCAAAGATCGCCGGATCCACCGCCGGATTGACGATCTCTTTGACATATAATTCGACTCCCTGAGACTTTAGTCTGCTACTGAGGAGCTTGGCCTCCTCACGATCCGCAGAGATGCCGGCATATACGCGATTGCCATCTTCAGGGTCCGAACTCGCAGCTAAGCCCGTTTGGGTGAGTTCAAGCTTCGCTTGTTCCGCTCGCTCCGGAGAACTAAACACTCCATATTGTAGGGCATAATATGTACCGCCTGCAGATGAAATTTCAAGTTGCCCTGCTGTTCCGGCCTCCCCCTCCTGACCTGACACAGTAGAAATGCTCTGATTCACAGGAAGCATTTCATCCGGTTTCACCACGTTCTCCTTGTTAAAAAGGGACAAAATAACCATACCGAACAGTGCTCCGGTTACCAATGCCCCTGAAACAGAGCCGATCATCTTCCAGCCTCTGGGAGGACGATTTCGTTTATATGAATAGTTCTCCGATTCGATCATCCAGTTATGGCCCTGATCCAGATCTTGACTTCTTTCCGAATCAAATTCATATTTATCATCCTGCATATTCCGATCTGAGGCGTAGTTTGTATGGGGTGAACGGGAAGCATCTGCCAGAATCGTCCCTCCCCAATCCATAGGCATGTCCTCTACTGCCATTGATGAACTAGAGGTGTTGTTTGTGTCTGGTTCAGGCTTCGGCAACGACTGTACTGTATTAGGCAAATTTTCGTTCATTGTGACCAGTGTACTGGATGCCGTCATCCCCTGCTTTTCCAGCTTGTCCGACTCCTGATCTCCGAAGCGAAACGTCATTCTGGCGTTGCTCACCCGTACCCTCTCCTTTGTCCCATTTATATCATCTATATGTTGAGATGGAGGATAACATTCCACGGAATGATTAAATCTTCAGACTTTCTAATCATATGAATCCCAAGCCAAAAACGCCTGGCTCCATGAAGAAGACAGACGTTTTAAGTACGGTACCCGTTGATCAAAAGGTTCATGGAACATATACTCCGATGAGAAATCACAAGAATAGTAGCGATTGTTCCCCAATTTGTTGATCCCTAAGTTCAACTTGCATCATTTTGAAATCACAAAATTATTTCAAACCTTTGGCGAGTATATCGCCCACTTTCCAAATATCCCCTGCGCCCATCGTAAGCACAAGATCTCCTGGTTGTAGCCGCGGCTCTAGATCAGCCACAACTTCCTCTTTGGTCGGCAGGTATCTTGCTGATGCATTGCTGTTCTGCACTATCAGTTCAACGAGTCTTGCGGAGTGGACACCTTCAATCTGCTTTTCACCGGCAGGAGAATAGATATCGGTAATCAGCACCTCATCTGCCTCGGCAAAAGCCCGGCTGAACGCATCCAGCAGGAAAAATGTCCGTGTATAACGCTGCGGCTGAAATACAGCAATTATTCGTTTACCTGTTGCTTTCGCCGCACTGATTGTAGCTTCAATTTCTGTAGGGTGATGAGCGTAATCGTCAATAATGAGCATATCACGCGCCTCACCCAACACCTGAAATCTGCGTTTCGCCCCATGGAATTGCACGATCGCTGCTGTAATCTTCTCAAACGGAATGCCTGCTTCAAGACAGGTAATAACCGTAGCCATCGCATTGTAGACGTTGTGTTTACCAGGTACCGACAACTCCACTGTTCCCATCGCTCTACCTCGATGATTCATGGTGAACGAGATACGGCGATCCCCGAGAACAATATCTGTAGCTGTGTAATCAGCAGCCTGCTCGATGCCGTAAGTTGTAATGCGAGACTTGAGATGCGGCAAAATAGCCTGCACATTTTCATCATCAGCGCATACAATGGCTGTGCCCTCTGGACGAATCTGACTGAGGAACTGTACATAAGCTTTCTTTAGTTCCTCGAAGTCACTGTTATAATTCTCTAGATGGTCAGCTTCAATGTTCGTTACGATGCCAAGCCAAGGATGGTACTGTAAAAAAGAGCCATCGCTCTCGTCCGCTTCCGCGACAACCCACTCGCCTTGACCTGCTTTGGCATTGGTTCCCAAATTCATGATTTCTCCACCTATAATATAGGTAGGATCTATTTCACATTGCTCCATAACCAGTGCGATCATGGAAGAAGTTGTCGTTTTGCCATGCGCACCTGCAACGGCCACGCCTTTGCGCTCGTTTAACAGACGTGCCAGCATTTGAGCGCGATGAAGGATAGGTATGTTTAGCTGCTCCGCAGCTACACGTTCCACATTATCCGCAGGAGCTGCTGTAGAATAAACGACAAGATCCGCCCCGTTCACATGCTCCGCGGTATGTCCAATATATATTTTCGCCCCTTTGGCTGCCAACTTCTCTGTCAACTCCTGTGAAGCGACATCCGATCCGGTAACGGTATATCCCATCTCCAGCATAACCCGGGCGATGGCACTCATGCCATAACCGCCAATCCCTATAAAATGAACATGTTCCGATGTGTTTAACAAAACTTTCACCAACCTTTTTCAGAATCGGTTTGATGCAAAAGGGCCGCCCGCACGTCCGCAATCAGATAAAGCGTGCCGGAAACCACCCCCAGATCCTCCGCTTCCGTCCGTGACATCAATAGATCAAGTGCCTTTGCCCAGTTCGGCTCGACGATGATATCCAGTTCCTGCTTCGCAATGGCGGGACGTACCCGTTCGACAATCTGCAACAATTCGGTTGCAGCCATTTTACGGCGGAAATCTGGCTCGGTCAGGATCAGCGTATCCACTAGTGGCAGTATATGCTGCAAATATGCTTCGTGATGCTTATTCGCCAGCATACCCATCATCAAAATTAACTTTTTTTGGGGATAACCGTCGATAATGCTCTTGGCAAGCGATTCTGCCCCTTCAGGATTATGCGCTCCATCGAGTACAATCAGTGGATTGTCACTGACTTTCTCAAATCTTCCCGCCCAGAAGGCATTCTCAAAACCAAGTTTAATATCGTCTTCATCCAGCATAAATGCCATATATTGTCTTAGTAATTCAAGAGACATTAATGCAGCAACAGCATTATCACATTGATATAAACCTTGCATACGAATGTGAATATTCAGATCACGGAATGGACCGGAGAACTGAAGCGTTTGTCCATCCTTGCTACTTTCAAGCCTTTGGTATGAAAATTGGTCCCCAGCCAAGTACACCGTTGATTGCAATCGCTTCGCTCTCTCCTGAATGACCTTTACGGCTTCAGGTTGTACAGCACAGGTTACAACGGGTACACCCGGCTTAATAATGCCCGCCTTTTCATGTGCAATCTGCTCAACGGTATCTCCAAGGATATCCGTATGATCCATACCGATATTGGTGATGACGGACACAACGGGAGTAACAATATTCGTTACGTCCATCCTTCCCCCAAGCCCAGTCTCCCATACTACAATATCGGGGTAACACTCTTCCGCGTAATATAGCAGTGCCAGTGCCGTCGATACTTCAAACATCGTCGGTGAGCCGAGCGGTGTTGACGCCATTTCTTTTACGAGAGGAAGCAAACGATTCGACAGCTTTAACAATGTCTCTTCTGGGATGTCTTCACCGTTATATTGAAAACGGTTTGTAAACTTGGTGATATAAGGTGATGTAAACGTTCCAACGTCATATCCCGCTTGAAGCAGTACTGACGTCAAAAAAGCGCAAGTCGAACCTTTACCGTTCGTTCCCGCGACATGAATGAATTTGAGCCGTTGGTGCGGATTGCCAAGCTGTGACATCAGACTTTCAATACGTTCAAGCCCAGGCCTGATACCAAAAGGAATAAGGCCATTGATCCAATCCACGGCCTCATCATACGTCTGTAAAGGAGTAGCTTTATCTGTCCCGTTTAATTCCGTCATCTGATTCACCTTCAGTTCCCTGTTTGATTGAAGATTGAAAAAAGCAGCCGGATGGCGCCAAAAGCGTTCCATCCGACCCTTTTTGATATTAACCTTTGAGCTCTTTGATTCGTGCGATGACTTTATCCCGTTTATCCGAATAATCCGCTTGTTTGGCGCGTTCTTCCTCGATAACTTTAGCAGGAGCCTTCGCTACGAATCCCTCATTCGCCAGTTTTTTCTCCACACGGAGTACTTCACCTTCAAGGTTCTGAAGTTCTTTCTCCAGACGAGCTACTTCCTGCTCAATATCAATCAGACCTGCGAGCGGCAAGTACAATTCCGCTCCCGTGATGATCGCTGTCATGGCTTTGTCTGGTGAACTCAGATCCAATCCGCTCTCGAATTCGGATGTATTACAGAAGCGTTTGATGTAATGACTGTTGCGTTCGATAATACTAGATGCTTCCTCACTGTTCGCTTTGACCATTAATTCGATCTTTTTGCTCATCGGCACATTCACTTCGGCACGGATGTTCCGAACAGCACGAATGGTATCCATCAGCAAGTTCATCTCCGCAACAGCTCCCGGATTCTCCAGCGAAGGGTCGTATACTGGCCAGGAAGCAAGTGTAATGGTCTCTCCCTCATGAGGCAGATGTTGCCAGATCTCTTCAGAGATGTATGGCATAAACGGATGAATCAGGCGCATGGTCTGATCCAGCACGTAGGCCAGCACCGATTGTGTTTTCTTTTTCGCAACCGGATCTTCTCCGTAGAATGACAGCTTGGCGAATTCGATGTACCAGTCACACAGATCATCCCAGATAAAGTTGTACAATACACGCCCTGTTTCCCCAAACTCATACGCATCGATTAGACGCGTAATATCTCGGGAAGTTTCGTTGAGGCGGTGCAAAATCCAATAATCCGCTGTTCCAAGCTCACCGCTGATGTCACGATCTTCATAAGTGAAACCTTCCAGATTCATCAACGCAAAGCGGGAAGCATTCCAGATTTTGTTGGCGAAGTTACGAGCCTGCTCGACCCGCTCCCAGCGGAAACGCAAATCCTGTCCCGGAGTACTGCTGGTCGAGATCATGTAACGCATCGCATCTGCACCGTACTTCTCGATAACATCAAGCGGGTCTACACCGTTCCCAAGAGACTTGGACATCTTACGTCCATCAGCGTCACGTACAAGACCATGCATCAGTACATCCTTGAACGGAATTTCATCCGTAAATTCCAGGGCAGTGAAGATCATACGTGCCACCCAGAAATAAATGATGTCATAACCTGTAACGAGTACATTGGTTGGATAATAACGCTTCAGATCATCTGTATTTTCAGGCCAGCCCAATGTAGAGAACGGCCATAGTCCCGAGCTAAACCACGTATCCAGAACGTCCTCATCCTGTTTCAGCTTGCGCCCTGCATATTCTGGCAATGTTGTTGGATCTTCTGTGGATACAATCACTTCACCTGTTTCTTCGTCGTACCAAGCAGGAATACGATGTCCCCACCACAGTTGACGGGAAATACACCAGTCACGAACGTTTTCAATCCAGTTCAGATACGTTTTCTCAAAACGATCCGGAACAAAGTTAACCCCTTCGCCGCTTTGCTGCTTTTTGATTGCTCTCTCCGCGAGTGGTTTCATCTCTACGAACCATTGTGTGGACAAGTAAGGCTCCACTACTGCTCCGGTGCGCTCACTGTGTCCAACCTGGTGCATATGATCTTCAATATTAATCAGGACACCTTGTTCTTTTAGATCAGCCACGATCTGTTTGCGGCATTCGCTACGATCCAGCCCCTGATATTTGCCAGCTTCCGCATTCATTGTTCCACTTTCATCCATAACGGTAATTTGAGGCAAGTCATGACGTAAACCTACTTCAAAGTCATTCGGATCATGCGCAGGTGTGATTTTCACTGCACCGCTACCGAACTCTTTGTCTACGTAGTCATCCGCAATAACTGGAATCTCACGACCGATGATTGGCAATACGAGTGTTTTACCGATCATGTCTGCATAACGTTCATCTTTAGGATGAACGGCAACAGCAGAATCACCCAGCATCGTTTCTGGACGTGTCGTTGCCACAGTAATGTGACCACTCCCGTCTTTGAGCGGATAACGCAGATGATAGAGATGACCCTGAACTTCCTTATATTCAACCTCAATATCCGAGAGCGCCGTACGATTCACCGGATCCCAGTTAATGATACGTTTACCGCGATAAATAAGTCCTTTCTCATATAACTGCACAAATACTTTACGCACCGCTTTGGATAGACCTTCATCCAGCGTAAAACGTTCACGGGAGTAGTCGAGAGACAGACCCATTTTGCCCCATTGCTGACGAATGGTTGTAGCGTACTGGTCTTTCCAATCCCAGACTTTCTCCAGAAACTTCTCACGTCCCAGATCATAACGCGTCAATCCATCTTCACGCAGCTTCTGTTCCACTTTCGTCTGGGTCGCAATCCCTGCGTGGTCGGAACCTGGCAACCAAAGTGCGTCATAACCCTGCATCCGTTTTGTACGAATGAGGATATCCTGCAGGGTAAAGTCAAGTGCATGACCAATGTGAAGCATACCTGTTACGTTCGGTGGTGGAATTACAATGGTATATGGCTCGGCATCCTTGCGTTTACCCGCTTGGAAATACCCGCGCTCCGTCCAGGTGGAGTACCATTTATCTTCTGCCGCCTTCGGATCGTAAGTCGTCGGCATTTCAGTTGTTGCTTTTTTTTGTTCAGACATGTTTCATTCCTCCGTTACGTCATCTTCATCGCTAAAAAAACAAAAAAACCTTTCATCCATCAAAGGACGAAAGGTTAGCTTTCGCGGTACCACCTTTGTTTCACGCTGATAACAGAGATCATGGTTCATGCTCTCAATCGGACGGCGTGACACTTCAAGCAGATAACGGCTGCGACCGGCCTATCCTACCTCCGAGGTTAATGAATGTATTACATCCACCTCCAGTACTCAAACAGGCAACTCCCGGGCGACTTCGATCAGTTGGTTCCTGCGGAATCTCACAGCGCATCGATCCCACTCTCTGAAAGGTCATACTGTCTACTACTCCCGATCCACGTCATTATTCAAAAAATCCTAAACACATCATACCTTGCTCGTGCGTGATAGTCAACCTGACAACAGCGGAACGAGGTTATTAGACAACCAAAATGTTCAAAAACAGGTACAACCCGCAATTCCTATGAGGAATTACGGGCTGTTTTATAGGATACGGTATCCTGAACCTAGTGACTAAGGAATATATAGAATCTGTCCTTCTTCAACAACCTGTTCAGTTAATCGATTATATAACTGAAGCTCCCTGGTGCTAAGCTGATATCTGTCTGCAATGGCATCGAGTGTTTCTTCGCGCTGTACGATGCACAGTTTGACTTTGCGGAATGGCGTCTGATCCACAATCGTACCCAGGAACAGATTTTTCCATTCTACATCTTCTGCCTGACGATCCTCTTCCGAAACAACTCCATCTGAAACCTCCTCACTGCGTTCACCCTCAACTTCACGGACGGCCCGGCCGGATGATAACAAGGAAGAAATGCCCACGCCTTCTTCTTCTCTTCGTGACGATTCTTTCTTGCTACCAAAAGCAACCTTAAGCTCTGGCTTGTCTTCCGCCTCAGCTATTGCCTCAGGGAGGAATTCCTCATTCTGTAACAGCGAGGCTTCCTCTGCCACTTCCAGTGAAGGCCGATCTTCTTCGGGCTGAGCCGGTTCAGATCCAGCAAATACATCTTGCCAGTTCTCGGTCTGCGGCTGTGCCACAGCATTCGAAATGAACTGCTCTCCTTGCGAACCACCTGACCGCGCTTCTTCAAAGTGCCATACCTCAGGCGTAGTTTCTTCAAGAGGTTTCCATGCTGCTTCAGAACGCGCCTGCTCAGAAGCCTCTGAACTCCATAATCCTGAATTTTCGGATACACTATTTACCGAAGGTTCAGACCATGCTGAGGCTTCATCTTCTATCGGAAGCAATGACTCCGCTTCAGGATAAGAAGCTAGTCTGTCAGCCGTTTCAGCCATGAATGACGAGATTGGAGAAGGGACTTCATGCATTTCATGTGATGCCTGTGATGGTACAATCCCCTCATCTGAATCAGGCAATCTATTTTCATCCGATTCATCCGTTGAAGCAACATCAGATGGTAGTGGCTCGACAGATGACTGGTTCCAGTAGGCTTGCGATAGTTCTTCATACCCTGATTGCTGTTCACTTCTTGGTGACAAATCAGCAGATTCCGGAGAACCATATGCAACAAGCTCAGCTGCATTCGCCAGCTCTTGCTCTTCGTTACGCAACCCGGCTTGTTCCGACAGCTCCAACAGCTCGGACTGCTCTGTCTGACTCAATTCGTTCTCTCTGCTGTCAGGCTGAGCCTCGGGTGAATGAACAACCGTGAATTCATCTGCCGACCACACTTGTGGCTCCTCGACCGGGAAACCTTCAATCCCTCGCAGGGACAGTACACCTGTAATGTTCAGACTTCGACTGGATAACAGGTCTACATCAAAATTTTCAATCTCGATTGAAATATCATCAATGGATCTAACCCGGTTCAATGGCACGGTAATTTCGACTGGAATAAAATGCTTTAACTCCTCCGAATCCTCGCTCTCCCCCCGGTATGTTCCTGTAAGTAGCAGATGCCCCCTCAAGGTGGCATGGTCGTCCTGTCCAATCACCTGAATACGCGGATAGAGTTCAATTTCCTCCAATTCCTCAATGGCAGGCACTCCCTCAGACAAATGAACGCGCTCATAAATATCGAACCGCAAACCGTATGGTTGATTCAACAAAGGTGGCGTCCTCCTTTCGGCATATGTTCACCATGATCCTTCTCATGGGACTGATCCATGGTCCAATCCTTCGTTACCCATCTATATGCCTGAACTAGGGTGGGCATGCCACCTTTGTTAAAAAAGCCCGTTCTGTATATGTTGAACTAAGAGTTTACACAGTCCACTCCGATGACAGAAGAACCTTCCAATCGCTGTTATCTCCAATTTTTTGAATTCCTTTTCCAAAGGGAAAAATCCGGCGATAAAGGCGAGCGCTTCGCTTTTCCAGGTTTTTTCTGTCCTCTCCGTTAAAGTGTAAAAATAGCTATCTTATATAGTCACAACACTTTTTAAACACCTTAGAAAGCCAAAAACAAAAAAACAGACCCATTAGATCAGGTCTGTCCTTCTACGCTATGACTCTCCCTCGCTGCCAATTGTTCAAAATCCGCTGGCCAGGGGTCTTGTACTTCAATTAAGGCTCCGGTTAAAGGATGGTTAAAGCTCAGCACTTCGCCATGCAATGCCTGCCTGCCTATGATGTCTGAACGCCCCTCATACAGTTTGTCACCGACAAGAGGGTAGCCAGCATAGCTGAGATGCACGCGAATCTGGTGTGTACGCCCTGTTTCCAGCTTCAGACGTACCAGCGTTGCCCTCTCCCATACATGCACGATGTCCACATGAGTAATTGCATCCTGGCCTCCTTCGGAGACACGTCTGCGTTGCTTGTGGTGCCTGTCCTTACCAATTGGCGCATCAATCTTGCGGAGATCACAGGGTACTTGTCCGCCTGTGATAGCAACATACTGACGATCGATTGCTTTGAGACGCATCGCTTCATCCAGTTTCGCGAGCGCAAAAGCATTTTTGGCATATAAAACAGGACCGGTCGTATCTTCATCCAGACGATGAACATGACGCACACTGGTCTCCATCCCATTGATCTCATAATACGAAGCTACCGCATGATCCAGCGTAACGACCTTTTCTTCACGACCTCCATCCGGATGAAGCTTCATGCCAGCCGGTTTGTGCACGACGAGACAGAAATCATCCTCATACAATACATCCAGATCAGCCCAGCGTGGCTCCACACCCAGCGGTTGCACAGCAAAAAGGGCCAGCCGAAGCCGGTCCCCTGCTAGCTGTACTCCCTGGGTTGCCTTGAGCTGACGCAGAAGCTTCTCCGGGAACATGAGTTCAGACAGGAGCCACTGTTCAGCAGCAGCTTGTCTGTCCTCTTTTCCAGTCACCGCCTTGCCTGGCATCAGCTCAAGCCATTGACCGCGACGTTTCCAGCTTTTTATACTCATAGCGACTGCAAAGCCTTACGGTTGGCCTCAATGGTATCCTCGATATCCTGCTCCGTATGCACACCAGACACGAACATCCCTTCATACTGGGACGGCGCCACGCTAACACCTTGATCAATCATCGCTGCAAAATAACGGCGGAACTGATCCAGGTTGCTTTCTTTGGCAATATCATAATTCGTTACCGGTACAGCACTGAAGAATGGGCACACCATTGAACCGACACGGTTAATTGTTACCGCCACACCTGCTTCTGCTGCATTTTTCTCGAATCCAGCCTGCAAACGTGCAGACAACATCTCCAAACGATCATAAACTTCCGGTGTCAAAAGTTTTAGCGTCGTATAACCTGCAGCCATAGCCAGCGGATTACCACTTAGTGTACCCGCCTGATAGATTGGGCCTGTCGGCGCAATCTGTTCCATCAGATCCCGGCGACCGCCATATGCTCCTACAGGAAGACCGCCGCCGATAACTTTACCCAGACACGTTAAATCCGGTGTAACGCCAAAACGACCTTGTGCACAGTGAAGTCCTACACGGAAACCCGTCATCACCTCATCAAAGATGAGCAGGCTTCCATACTCCGTAGTCACACTACGCAATCCTTCCAGAAAACCGGCAGCTGGAGGTACGACACCCATATTGCCAGCAACTGGCTCCACGATTACACCCGCAATTTCTTCTCCGTATCGTTCAAAGGCAAGACGCACGGACTGCAGATCATTGTAAGGAACCGTGATTGTATTCACTGCCACACCTTCGGGCACTCCAGGACTGTCCGGCAATCCCAGTGTGGCTACCCCTGATCCAGCTTTGATCAGCAAACTGTCGGCATGGCCATGGTAGGAACCTTCAAATTTCAAAATTTTACTACGTCCCGTTGACCCGCGCGCCAATCGAATGGCACTCATCGTTGCTTCCGTACCGGAATTCACCATGCGCACGATATCGATGGAAGGCACACGCTCGCACACCAGCTTTGCCATCTCTGTCTCAAGCAGGGTTGGTGCACCGAAACTTGTGCCCTTAAGAGCTGTCTCCCGGAGTGCTTCCACAACTTCAGGATGAGCATGTCCCATAATCAGCGGGCCCCATGAACCTACGTAATCAATGAACGCATTGCCATCAATATCGTAAATTTTGGAGCCCTCACCGCGTTCGGCATAGATCGGTGTGAGTCCGACAGATTTGAATGCCCGAACCGGACTATTCACTCCTCCAGGTATGTACTGCTTGGCTTCCTCAAATGCGCTGCGTGAGCGCTCATCATTGCGACGATTGCCTTGTTGTGCAGTCAATGAACATCCTCCTTATTGTAAAGGCCTCGCTTGCAGAGGAAAATATGATTTGTTGCCTCTCCCTCTTAAAAAAAGCAAGGCCTATGGGTTTTATTTGTATATTTGTATATAAACTCGGTCTATGGTTGCTTGGTGGTAGTCATTGGTTTACTTTTCAGCCAGCCATCTTGATGCATCTTTGGCGTAATACGTAATAATCATATCTGCCCCGGCACGTTTCATGCTGAGCAAGATTTCCATGGCCACCTTTTTCTCATCAATCCATCCTTGAATTGCGGCCGCCTTCACCATCGCATACTCCCCGCTTACATTATAAGCAACGAGCGGAAGATCAAACTGATCCTTGATGGTACGCATAATATCGAGATAGGAAAGTGATGGTTTCACCATCAGCATGTCCGCTCCCTCCAGCACATCCGTTTCCGCTTCGCGCAACGCTTCTCGAGCATTCGCCGGGTCCATCTGATAGGATTTCCGGTCTCCGAATTGCGGTGTGGAATCTGCTGCTTCACGGAATGGGCCATAAAATGCTGAAGCGTATTTGACGGAATAAGACATAATCGGAATATGATTAAATCCATTCTCATCCAGCCCTGCACGAATAGCCTGTACAAATCCATCCATCATATTTGACGGTGCGATAATATCTGCGCCTGCCTTCGCTTGCGATACGGCCGTTTTCACCAGCAGTTCCAAGGACTCGTCATTCAGAACATCGCCGCAGATATGTCCATCAATCTCCGTAGTGTGCACCATTCCGCAGTGACCATGATCGGTGAATTCACATAGACAAGTGTCTGCAATCACCAGCAATTCGGGGTACCAGGATTTGATCAATCTCGTTGCTTCCTGCACGATGCCATCCTCTGCAAAACCGGATGAACCTACACTGTCTTTTGTTTCCGGAATCCCGAACAGCAGTACAGCCGGAATGCCAAGCTCTGCAATTTCTGTGACTTCTTCCTGCAGACGATCCAGCGAGAAACGGAATACACCCGGCATCGATTTAATCTCAGACTTTACATTTTCACCATATGTGACATAGATCGGTTGAATAAAATCATCCACAGTCAAGTGTGTCTCTCTTACCATGTTGCGAATACCTGCCGATTGACGTAAACGGCGATGACGTACGATTGGAAAACCCATCTATCTTTTACCTCCTAAAATTTCATTTTGTAAAAAGGGAAGCGCGCTGGTTCTTCTCGAATTCAGCACGCTTCATATGTTCAGCCGAAGCTAGTCCAACTTAATTGTTGACAATACCGACACTGCCAGCACGTTTCCACTCACACAAAACATCGATCAAGCTAGTCATTGTCGCTTCTTTCGCCATAAGAGTAACCTCCAGTCCAGCAGCCTCCGCAGTCTTCGCGGTAACCGGACCAATACAAGCAACCTCTACTCCCTTCAGCAACGGCAACGGATCTTCCACACCCATTCGTTTCAGCATCTTCATGAAGTTTTTCACGGTGGATGAGCTTGTAAAGGTCACTGCATGAATACCGCCCTCTTCAAGAAGCTTAAGTAATTCGTCATCATCCTCACCTGCAAGAATGGTGTCATAGATGATCGCCTCGGTAACGTGCAGTCCGCGTGCTGACAATTGCTCCGGCAACCACGACCGTGCGAGATCACCGTGTGGAATCAGCACGTTCTGGCCTGCCTTCAACTCACTTTCAAATGCTTCGAGCATGCCTTCTGCCTGAAAAGGCCCTTTGACAACTTCGGGTGCAATACCGTGCTTGCGCAGTGCTTCTGCCGTAGATGGTCCTACTGCTGCAATTCTCGCCTGATGAAGCGAGCGAATGTCCTTACCTTCGTTTTCCAGATGACGGAAGAAAAACTCCACGCCATTGACACTTGTGAAAAAGACCCAATCAAACGTATTTAACGCATGCAGCGCATCTTTGACACTTTGTTTGGAGGATTCACTAGACGGCATAACCGTCTCAATGACTGGGAACTCATAGGGTTCACCACCGAGTTCTTCAATGCGATTCACCAGTTCACTCGCCTGACTGCGAGCACGGGTAACCAGAATTCGTTTGCCAAACAGCGGCAGCACCTCTGCCCATTTCAATTGCTCCCGCTGGTTGACCACATCTCCAACAACGATGACAGCTGGTGGCTGAAAATTCGCCGCAATGACTTTGGCTTCGATATCTTCCAGCGTACCCGTGATGGTATCCTGTTCTGCCCGAGTTCCCCAACGTACAAGCGCCACAGGTGTGCTGGCCGGACGGCCATGACGAATGAGCTGTTCGCTAATATAGCCGATCTTGGCAACCCCCATCATAAACACCAGTGTGCCCGTAGCGTTGGTTACTTTATCCCATTGAATGCTACGATCCAGCTTGTCCGGGCTTTCATGTCCGGTAATGATCGAGATGGAGGAAGCATAATCCCGGTGCGTCACCGGAATACCCGCATATGCAGGTACGCTGATTGCTGCGGTTACTCCAGGAACGATCTCAAACGGAATGCCGTTTTTGTGCAGCAACTCTGCCTCTTCCCCAACCCGTCCGAATATGGTCGGATCTCCGCCTTTCAAACGCACAACCACTTTGCCTTCAAGCGCCAAATCCACAAGTAGCTGGTTAATCTCTTCCTGTTTCATCGTATGTCGATCCGGTCGTTTCCCCACATAAATTTTGACCGCACCGGGTTTCATCAGTTTCAACAATCGCGGACTCGCGAGTCGATCATAAACCACGGCGTCAGCCTTGCCTATGCTTTCCCAACCTTTTACCGTAATCAGCCTTGCATCCCCAGGACCCGCACCTACCAAAAAGACTTTCCCCGCCATGCCTTCATCCCCTAACTTCTGCCAGTATCTGTTCAGCCCCGCGATCAATTAACTTCCAAGCCACTTCTTCTCCCAGGCGAACCGGATCTTTGCCGCTCAATGTTTCTTTCAAAATCAGCCTGCCATCCGGCATCCCAACCATTCCCGTTAATTGTAACTTGTTTTCACTGTTCAGGGAATCATCTCCTGGCATCCACACCGCATGTGCGCCGATCGGCACCTGACACCCTCCGTTTAACACACTCAGGAAACGACGCTCTGCCATGACCGGCGCAGCTGTTGCTGGATCGTTATAGAGGGTGAGCAAATGTAGTAGCTCCTCGTCATCCTCACGGCACTCAATGCCAAGAGCGCCTTGGCCTACAGCAGGAAGGCAGGCTTCCTCAGACAAATATTCGGTAATTCGATCCTCCCAGCCCATCCGATACAAGCCTGCTGCTGCCAAAATAATGGCGTCCAGGCCTTCGGTTTCGAGCTTCCGCAGACGTGAGTCGATATTGCCACGAATCGATTCCAGCTGAAGATCAGGTCGGTACGCCTTCAACTGACTTGATCTCCGCAGACTGCTTGTTCCAACCCGGGCACCCTCTGGCAGTTGATCCAGCGTAAGCCCGCCGCGAGAGACTAACGCATCCCGAGGATCAGCTCGACGGGGAACGGCACCGTTAACAAGCCCTTCAGGAAGCTCGGAAGGCATGTCCTTCATACTGTGCACGGCCATATCGATGGTGTGATCAAGCATCGCCTGTTCAATCTCTTTAACAAACAAACCTTTACCACCCACTTTGGACAAAGTCACATCCAGAATGAGATCTCCCTTTGTCACGATCTTATGTACCTCAAAGTCAAAAGCTAAACCTTCCCGCTCACAAATATTGCGTAAGTCCTGAATCACATAGCCGGTCTGGGTTAGTGCCAGAGCGCTTTGTCTGCTGCCCACTTTAATTGTCCGCATATCTACATTTCCTCCTGATTACGGGATATCCAGTTCCCGATTTTTTCTTCGCTCCACCACTCAAACTGACCCGTTCGTATCGTATCCAAAATGTCCATTTCCGTTAGACGGCGCAGTAGCGTACTTCTTACAGTTGGAGGCAGCCCGCGAGATTTAATCTCCATTCTCATCTGATGTAAAAAATCAAGATACGTCTCGTATTCATCTCCAAACTGTTGTTCAAGCAAAGCACGAATCTCGGCCGCCGCGGCAGGTCCTGCACCGGCAGTCGAGATGGCAATGCTTAACCGCCCTCGTCTAACCACACTCGGCGTAATAAAACTGCTATTACCGGAAGACATCGCATCGTTCACCAGTATTGCCCCAGCTTCAGCTTCTTGAACTACTGCTTGATTAACATGCGGATCGTCCGTTGCTGCATATACGAGAAAGGCCCCCCGCAAATCTCCATTGCGGTAGGACCGGGCTATCCATTCGATTCGGGATTCCTGATGCAATTGTTCGAGAGTGGGCGTAAGCAGAGGGCTGACGACCGTAATTCGGGCCTCAGTCTGCAACAATCCTCTTACTTTACGCTCAGCAACACGTCCTCCACCGATCACGAGAACAGATTTGTCTGAAGTATTTACATAAATCGGCGTGTAGTGTTCCATATCCTTCACTCTCCCGTCCAGCGATGAAACGCCGAATACGCATTGGATAAAAAGCTCATGATGACAAGCGCATATCCAATCAATGTCCATCTGGACATGATCATCATCGAAAATTGCTTTCTTCTCTTGACCACGAAATAACCAACATAGATGGCAATCGCGAGACCCGTCGCAATCACCTTCAGATCAAGCAACAGATGCCACCGTCGTTCCGCAACGATGGACAATACAGCCAGTACAACGGATACTCCCAGAAGCGGAGTACCAATCAATGTGGCACCATCCATATATTTTCCAATGACCTCCAAGCTGGGTAAACGCCGTACCGTATCATTCCATTTTTTGTTTTTCAACTTATGGTGCAAGAACAGGTACAACAACGCAAAGACCGAAGCAACCGTTAAAGCTGCAAAGCCCAGATTAGCCAGTGTAATGTGCATAATTAACAAACCGTGAACCGTCTGCCAGTTGTGCAACGAGATTTCGCCCGCTGTAAACCACAACCGGTTCAAAACCGTTACCGAGAATCCAACGATATTGAGTAGCAGGATAACAAACTCTGAGCGTTGAACCCGGGTCATAATCAATGACATCAGCACAATGCTGAACGAAAAAATAAACAAAAAATCAAATGTAGTATAGATCGGGAAGTGACCTTCAGCCCACATTCGCATGATAACATGGGTCACTTGCAGTCCCCAAACAACAACAAGAAACCCTGTGCCTGTCCGCTTCGCCCCCGCATTGCGTCGAATGCAGTCCGAGAAATAGAACAGTAGGCTCAGGGCATACATATAAATTAAAGCTTCATAGACTTGTTCAGCAAGGGTCAAGTTGCCCACCTGCCTTATACGCCTGCCGGGACATAAGCCGGCACGGGGTCTTGCCGGTTTTCGTTCAGGTGAATCGCTGGTTTGCCCAGAGCTGTTGCATCACTCTGATTCACTTTTTCTGCAGCCACTTCCACTGCATCCTCCAGCGCGAAAATCTGCGTAAACATGCGCAGTGCTTCATCACCTTGCTTCGTACCTGCCATTTCCTTGATCCGATTAATCGGATCGGTTGTCATTTGGTTGACAATGCTTTTGGTCAAACGACGAATGACTTTACGCTGATGCTCATCCAGCTCCGGAAGCTTGTTGAACAGACTATCCATTGTTTCTTCATGAATGGATACGCCTTTCTCTTGCAAGGCCCGAATAACTGGGCGAACGCCGAGTGTTCTGAGCCACTGGTAATAATCTTCCATCTCCAGTTCAATCATTCTCTCAATCTTCGCAGCTTCGACCTTACGCATCTCCAGATTGCTCTCCACAATGCCTTCCAGATCATCAATATCGTAGAGAAATACGTTAGAGATTTCGCCAATTGCCGGATCAATATCACGTGGTACGGCAATATCAATCAGGAACAGCGGACGTGCTTGCCGGCGCTTCATGCTCTCCCGGACAATACCTGCATCGAGAATATAACGTTCTGCTCCTGTAGAGCTGATGACGATGTCTACTTCACCCAGTCTCGTGAGTGCCTGCTCCATCGTACACGGCGTTCCCCGGAATTTGCTGGCAAGTTCCTCGGCTCTGGCGAGCGTCCGGTTGGCCACGATAACTTCGGATGCACCGTTGGCATACAGATGTTTTACGGTAAGTTCACTCATTTTGCCGGCACCCAAAATAAGTACCTTTTTGTCTGTAAACATACCAAAAATCCGCTTGCCCAGTTCAACCGCAGCATAGCTGACAGAAACGGCGCTCTCCCCGATGGAAGTTTCCGAATGTGCCCGCTTGCCCAAGGTAACCGCCTGTTTAAACAATTGGTTAAACCAAGTTCCGGTAGCTTTCTCTTCCTGTGCTTTGAAAAAAGCCTGTTTCACTTGGCCGAGAATCTGAGTCTCTCCAATGACCATCGAATCCAGTCCGCAAATGACCCGGAACAGATGGC
The DNA here is from genome assembly GCF_037969905.1 of Paenibacillus sp. FSL R7-0272. Lineage (NCBI taxonomy): Bacteria > Bacillati > Bacillota > Bacilli > Caryophanales > Paenibacillaceae > Paenibacillus > Paenibacillus sp. FSL R7-0272. Next base: position 5,027,306 of record NZ_CP150221.1, read on the forward strand.
GCATGGCTTGATCATCCTCATATATATATAAGTGTTGCGTAAATTCTTCCCGCGGAACGTTAAACCATTGCTCCATGAATGTTCGAATAAAATAACCGCACATGTGAAGACGGTCGACCACAACGTACAATTCCGTACGATTACAAGTGGCTACGATTACACCTTCCAATACACTCTTGGTCAGCTTGAGCTGCTGCAGCGCTTCAGACAAGTCCTTTTCTGCAAATGTGAATCGTTCTCTGACCTCTACAGGCGCCGTGCGATAATTCAAACCAACAACAACGATGTGCATTGCAAGTTCACCTGCCTAATAAATTTCCAATCAAAGTGCTTACTGTATATCTCTATCCAGTTCAGATTGACATAGTTAATTATATCACACATCAAGTCCATCACTCGCTCATTTTTATGAAATGTTTATGAAATCAACATGATGATTATCATATGCATTGTGATATATTGTAGTGTCTCACGAATGTACACCCTTATTCGTTATATGGAACGAATAGTGAATATTTGAGAAAACGGAGATTTCTGCAAACCTGTTCAAGACTGCTTATAACAAATAGTCATGGAATCATTCCATGACTATCTAGGTGCGGGATACATGATGTGTTTTTCAAATATTATAGGTTAGTAATTGTCATCCCCAGCTGTTTGAACAGTTTCTCCAGCCTCGTGATCCGCCTCTTCTTCAACTGGTGCGTACTTGTCTACGCGGGCGTGGCGGGTAATAATATCCCACAGTTCTTCCTTGCCCAGACCTTCCTCGGATGAAAAAGGGACAAACAAGTCGCCTGATCGAAGACCCAGTGCTTCCTTGATGACTTTAATGTGCTTGGCTCTGCGTGTCTTGGGAATCTTGTCCATTTTCGTAGCCACAACGACCAGCGGCAGACCATGATGGCGTAGCCATTCATTCATCATTTTGTCATCCTTGGATGGCTCATGTCTCATGTCCACCATCTGCATCACAAGCTTCAATTCATCCCGTTGTAGCAAGTACTTTTCCATCATTTTACCCCAGGCAAAACGTTGCTCTTTGGATACTTTGGCGTACCCGTAACCCGGAAAATCGACAAAATACAGATCATGATTGATCTTATAATAGTTCAGTTGCTGGGTTTTACCCGGAGTTGAACTTGTACGCGCCAGATTTTTACGATTGATCAAACGGTTGATCAGGGATGACTTGCCCACATTGGAGCGCCCCGCCAGGGCAATCTCCGGAAGACCGTCATCTGGATATTGTTCAGGCCGAACGGCACTAATTATAAATTCAGATTGATTGACTTTCAAATTGCATCTTTCCTCTCTTGAACTCCTGTCTTGCAAGCATAACATTTCCACATTTTCATCCCGTATTATGCCATCATTCCTTCTATCATATCAAAAAAAACCTCTCCTGTACCCAAAAAAACAACTTTTGTACTCGAAAAACATCAGATTATCACGAAAAAAACCGTTCAAGCGGACGCCGAAGCCCCCGCCGAACGGTCTACTCTCCATTTAATCTTTGCGGATAAGTGTCGGTTACAGATGAATGCCTGCCTGTTCCACAAGAGCATGCTGCAACACCTGATCCATATGAGCTACGGGCACAAATTCCACATCTTCCTTGATGCTATCCGGAATGTCGCGCAGATCTCTTTCGTTATCCTTAGGTAGCAATATTTTTTTGTAACCCGCACGGTGGGCTGCAAGTGACTTTTCTTTCAAGCCGCCAATCGGCAACACCCGTCCGCGTAATGTAATTTCACCTGTCATAGCAATGTCTTTCGACACATGTTTATTCGTCAGAGCTGAGATCAAGGCTGTTGCCATCGTAATACCGGCTGATGGGCCGTCTTTAGGGATGGCACCTTCCGGTACGTGGATGTGAATGTCGTTCTTCTCATGGAAATCAGACGCAATGCCTAGTTGTGCTGCTTTCGAACGTGTATAACTGAAAGCTGCCTGAGCAGATTCTTTCATAACGTCTCCCAACTTACCCGTAAGCGTCAGCTTGCCTGTTCCCGGCACCACGGTTACTTCGATCACAAGCGTGTCTCCGCCCACCTCAGTCCATGCAAGCCCGGTCACCGTACCAATCTGATCTTCCAGCTCAGCCATGCCATAGCGGAATTTGCCCGGACCGAGATAGTCCTTAACATCATCCGGCAAGATCACGATCTGACCCTCTACACCGGATACGATATTTTTAGCCGCCTTCCGGCAAAGTGATGCCATTTGCTGTTCCAGATTTCTCACACCCGATTCACGCGTATACTCACGAATGACTTTTAGCAAGCTATCCTCTGGCACTGCCAGTTGGTCTTCTTCGAGACCGTGATCCTTCTTCTGTTTGGGAAGCAAATAGTTTTTGGATATTTGCAACTTCTCCAGCTCGGTGTAACCCGGAATATTCAGCATTTCCATACGATCCAATAATGGACGCGGAATGTTGTGCACCGTGTTCGCAGTAGTTATGAACATAACGTTAGATAAGTCAAAAGGCAACTCCACAAAGTGATCACTAAACGTATTGTTCTGCTCCGGATCCAACACCTCCAGCAATGCAGACGAAGGGTCTCCACGGAAGTCTGAAGCCATTTTGTCGATCTCATCCAGCAAAAATACAGGGTTAAGTGATCCTGCTGTTTTCATCCCCTGAATAATACGTCCAGGCATCGCACCTACGTAGGTACGGCGGTGTCCACGAATCTCTGCTTCATCCCGCACGCCACCGAGGGAGATACGCACAAATTCCCGACCGAGTGATCTTGCGATTGAACGGGCCAGAGAAGTTTTACCTACCCCTGGAGGGCCAACTAGGCAAAGGATCGGACCTTTGAGTTTTTTGACAAGTTTCTGCACGGCCAGATACTCCAATACACGTTCCTTGGGTTTCTCCAGACCGTAATGGTCGGCGTTTAGCACATCTTCGGCCTTCTGGATATCCAGATCATCATCCGTCACCTGGCTCCAAGGTAACGCAAGTAGCCAATCCACATAGTTGCGGATGACACCACCCTCGGCAGAACTTGCAGGCATTTTCTCCAGTCGATCAATTTCCTTCTCGACCTTCTCCTTCACCTTGTCCGGCAGGCCCAGACTTTCCATCTGATTACGAAGTTCTTCCACTTCGCCCGCACGGCCCTCTTTTTCACCGAGTTCCTTCTGAATCGCCTTCATCTGCTCACGCAAATAGTATTCTTTCTGGGTTTTCTCCATCTGTTTCTTCACACGTTGGCTGATCTTGCGTTCAAGCTCCAGCACTTCACGCTCATTATTCAGGATGTCCAGCAGTTTCTCCAGACGTTCCCGAACGTCGATGGTCTCCAGAATTTCCTGTTTGTCCTTGATTTTCAGAGACAAATGGCTTGTAATAACGTCCGCAAGACGCCCCGGTTCTTCAATGTCTGATACGGCAGCGAGTGTCTCGGGGGTTACTTTTTTGGACAGATTGATATAATTCTCGAACTGGTTCAGAACGGTACGCATGAGGGCATCTGTCTCGGGATGAGCGTTCTCTTCCTCAGGCAGTTCTAGCGCCAGCACCTCGTAGTATTCTTCGTTGTCCGTATATTCAATAATTTCAGCCCGTTCCAAGCCTTCCACAAGTACTCGGATCGTTCCGTTGGGTAGCTTTAACATCTGTCTTACCTTAGCTACGGTTCCAATGCGGAAAATATCCTCTCGTGTAGGTTCCTCAATATTTACCTCGGCTTGGGAACATAGGAGAATCAAATGTTCTTCTACCATCGCTTTTTCTAAAGCCTTGACCGATTTCTCCCGGCCCACATCGAGATGCAGCACCATACTCGGGTAGACGAGAAGTCCTCTTAAAGGCAGTAAAGGAAAACGACGACCTTTCGATTTGCTCGGTCCCATCGCTTTCGCACCTCCAATGGCTCTCAGGTTGTAGTCATTCATTATTCTATCAAATGTTCACATAAAAAACCAATGAAGGGAAGCGCTTAGCAGCTTCCCGAATCTGTAACTCGCCCTGGACGAGGTGACTCTGCCCTTAAAAAGGAGGCGGATGCCGGAGGAAAGATCTCCGGTTTAGGTAATGCCGTCTCTTCTGCAACTACCTGCTGTTCCACTTGTTGCGCTCCCGGTTCCCAACCAAAGACTTCACGGAATACATCCTGAACCGTATCTACTGGGATCACCCGCAAGCCATCCAGATTGTCAAAAATGGACTGCCAATTCTCCGCCGGTATAATGACCGTCTTCGCCCCAGCCTGGAAAGCCGCCTCCACCTTCGCCAGTACACCGCCAATCGGTTTAACGCGGCCATGGATACTAATCTCGCCTGTCATAGCAATCTCGTGGTCTACAGGGCGTCCTTGAATGGCTGAAGCGATTGCTGTAGCCATGGCAATTCCGGCCGATGGACCATCAATCGGCGTACCTCCCGGGAAATTCACATGTAAATCATAATCACTCGTGCGGATGCCCATCGCTTTCAAGACGGTTAACACATTTTCAACCGAACCTTTAGCCATACTTTTCCGCCGAAGTGTACGGGAACCGCCTCCAATCTCTTCCTCATCCACGACGCCTGTGATATTGATGCGGCCCTGGTCTTTCGGTGCAGGAACCGCTGACACCTCAATCTCCAAGATGGTACCCATATTCGGTCCGTAAACAGCGAGCCCATTGACAAACCCGACCTGCGGCTGTGAAGGCACCTTACGATCCGGCCTTGGCTGGATCTGACTGCTCCCGGCAACCCACTCGACATCAGAAGCCTGAAGTGTCTCACGCTTTTCAGTGAGTGCAAGTCCAGCGGCTAGCTGAATGATATTGACCGCTTCACGCCCATTGGTCGCATATCGCTTGACCACATCTACGGCATCCGGACAAGGACTGAACCCGATTTTCTGTACAGCATCTTCCGCAATCCTTCCAATCTCCTCTGGTAACAATGGACGGAAATAGACCTCCATACACCGTGATCGTAAGGCAGGAGGGAGCTCATGCGGGGAACGTGTCGTCGCTCCAACCAGACGAAAATCAGCAGGCAACCCATTCTGAAAAATATCATGGATATAAGCAGGAGTATGCGTGTCTTCGGAGTTATAGTACGCACTTTCCAAAAAGACCTTACGGTCTTCCAGCACTTTGAGCAGTTTATTCATCTGAATGGAATGTAATTCTCCAATTTCATCAATAAAAAGCATACCACCATGTGCCTTGGTCACAGCACCCGGCTTCGGTTGAGGGATTCCCGCCACGCCCATAGCTCCTGCTCCCTGATAGATCGGATCATGAACGGAACCAATGAGTGGGTCCGCAATACCTCGCTCATCAAAACGAGCCGTTGTGGCATCCAGCTCCGTAAATTTAGCATCGGCTTTGAAGGGAGAAGTCGGGTTTTTTTTCGCTTCTTCCAGCACTACCCTTGCGGCTGCCGTTTTCCCTACTCCCGGCGGGCCATATATAATCACATGTTGCGGATTGGCACTACATAAAGCGGCCTTGAGTGCACGTAGTCCGTCTTTTTGCCCAACAATATCGTTAATGGTGGCTGGACGTGTCTTCTCCGCCAGTGGCTTCGTCAGTGATATCGAACGTAGCTTGCGCAGCTTCTCCAGTTCTTTTCGCGATTCACGCTCAACAGCAGTTCGATTCGTTTTCTGGCCTCGTAGCAAGTTCCAGAAGTATAATCCGATCACCACGCCAAAAAATAACTGTATCAACATGAATACCATGCCAAACTCACCCATATCTCAACATCCTCCTGTTCTGTCCTTCTTCTCATCTGTAATCATGCTAATACTTGGTAGTATAGCCTTTTCGACGAGACGTAAACGGAACAAGACGAATTTGTGCTTGATAATTTGTTCATGAGCAAGCAAAAAGCCCGCCACGTATGGCAGGCTTTCACATTACAACTATTTAAACGTATCACTATCGCTTGGATGATAGGAGCCATTTCTTTTTGGGAACACTTGTACAAAAAAATTAGTGCGAACGCCCAGGGATAACCCCTGTTTCTTCATAAGCTTCAACAATTTTGTCGATTTCTTTTTTCAATTCCTCTACCATGATCTCTTCCGGCACTTTACGGATCATTTGTCCATGACGGAATAAAAGACCTTCTCCACGGGCACCGGCAATGCCAATATCCGCTTCTTTGGCTTCTCCTGGGCCGTTTACCGCACAGCCCAGTACAGATACTTTGATCGGCACTTTAAGCTTGGAGATATACTCTTCCACTTCGTTGGCGATGGAGAAGAGATCAATATCCAAACGCCCGCAAGTTGGGCAAGAGATCAGTGTAGCCGCATTGGAGATGAGTCCAAAAGTTTTGAGCAGATCGCGCGCAACTTTAATCTCTTCTACTGGATCGGCACTAAGCGAAATACGCATCGTTGAACCAATTCCCATAGAGAGCAGTGCGCCCATACCCGCGGAACTTTTGATCGTGCCTGAAAACAGAGTTCCTGCCTCGGTAATGCCGAGGTGCAACGGATAAGGAATAATCTGAGCTGCCTTTGTATAAGCTTCAATAGCCATCGGTACATCCGACGCTTTAAGTGAAACGATGATATCGTGGAAATCCAGTTCTTCCAAAATACCAATGTGGAACAGCGCACTTTCGACCATAGCATCCGCAGTAGGATAGCCATACTTTTCAAGCAGATGATTCTCTAGTGAACCCGCGTTTACCCCGATTCGAATCGGAATCCCCTTTTCCTTACACGCCTTGACGACCTCTTCGACTTTAGCACGTTTACCGATGTTACCTGGATTGATCCGAACTTTATCAATGCCATTCTCGATAGCAAGCAAGGCAAGCTTGTAGTTAAAATGAATGTCTGCCACGAGCGGGATGTGAATCCGCTTCTTGATTTCCTTAATCGCTGCCGCAGCTTCCTCATTATTCACCGTTACACGTACCACTTGGCATCCAGCTTCTTCCAATCGCAAAATCTCTGCAACTGTCGCTTCAACGTCTGCTGTTTTGGTCGTACACATACTTTGAATAATAACTTCGTTACTGCCACCAATGGTCAAGTTCCCTACTTTTACGGGACGGGTGTCCTGTCTTAAATACATGAGTGATTTCTCTCCCCACAACGTCAAAGCTCCACTCTGACAAAAGACCATATATACGCCTTCTGCCCAAGTGGAGAACTGACAAGTCTATATTTCAAAGCTCAGCTGAAAGAATGCCAATTAAGCACTCTCTTCCTGCTTATCGTCCTTTGATTGGCCAAGTTCAGGCACAACTTTTTTCTCAACAACTTCTTCAGTAATGACACAGCTGGTCACGTCTTCACGTGAAGGTACTTCATACATGATTTCCAGCATGATGCCTTCAATGATTGCACGCAAACCACGTGCACCCGTGTTACGCTTGATTGCTTCTTTGGCAATCGCCAGCAATGCACCCGGTTCAAACACCAGATTCACATTGTCCAGCTCAAGCAGTTTTTGGTACTGCTTCGTCAGCGCATTTTTCGGTTCGGACAGAATCCGTACCAATGTATCCTCATCCAGCGGCTCCAAAGTAGAGATTACTGGCAGACGACCTACGAATTCCGGAATCAAACCGAATTTCAGCAAATCTTCTGGCAATACCATACCGAGGTATTCACCCGGTTTCAGATCTTTTTGCTCCGTAGCGGCGTTAAAGCCGATGACTTTTTTACCGATCCGGCGTTTGATCATTTGCTCCAGACCATCAAAGGCACCACCGCAGATGAACAAGATGTTGGTTGTATCAATCTGAATGAACTCTTGATGTGGATGCTTGCGACCACCTTGTGGCGGAACCGAAGCAACTGTACCTTCAAGAATTTTCAGCAAAGCTTGCTGAACACCTTCACCGGACACGTCACGAGTAATGGACGGGTTCTCCGATTTACGTGCTACTTTATCAATCTCATCAATATAGATAATGCCGCGTTCTGCTTTTTCTACATCATAGTCAGCCGCTTGGATCAGCTTAAGCAGAATGTTCTCGACATCCTCACCCACGTATCCCGCTTCTGTCAATGAAGTTGCATCCGCAATAGCAAAAGGAACGTTCAGAATTTTCGCCATCGTTTGTGCAAGCAACGTTTTACCGGAACCCGTAGGTCCTAACAGCAAAATGTTACTCTTCGACAGCTCTACATCTTCAATCTTGCTTTGAGTATTAATCCGTTTGTAGTGGTTGTACACAGCTACGGACAAAGATTTTTTTGCTTGTTCCTGACCGATAACATATTGATCAAGAATATCACGGATTTCTTTTGGTTTCGGAATATCTTTCAGGTCCACTTCTTCATCGTGACCGAGTTCTTCCTCTACGATTTCGGTGCAAAGTTCAATACATTCATCACAGATGTATACGCCTGGTCCAGCGACCAGCTTGCGAACTTGCTCCTGAGATTTACCGCAAAAAGAGCATTTCAGCTGCCCTTTCTCATCGTTAAATTTAAACATGAAACCACCCCTTTAGGAATTGATCGGTCTGCTGAGCACCTGGTCAATAATGCCGTACGTTTTTGCTTCTTCCGCACTCATGAAAAAGTCACGGTCTGTATCCCGCTCAATTTTATCAAGGGGCTGACCTGTACGATCAACATATATTTGATTCAGTTTCTGACGAGTTTTAATGATCCATTCTGCGTGAATTTTAATGTCCGCAGCCTGTCCTTGAACGCCGCCAAGCGGCTGGTGAATCATGACTTCACTGTTCGTAAGCGCATATCTTTTGCCTGGAGCGCCTGCGGTCAGCAATAAAGAGCCCATGCTTGCTGCCATGCCTACGCAAATGGTCGATACATCCGGCTTGATAAATTGCATCGTATCGTATATACCCATCCCTGCCGTAACAGAACCACCAGGTGAATTAATATACAAGCTGATATCCTTCTCAGGATCGTCGGCTGCCAAAAACAAAAGCTGAGCTATGACAAGATTGGCTACATCGTCATCAATCGCACTGGTCAGAAAAATAATGCGATCCTTCAGCAAACGTGAATATATATCGTAAGAACGCTCGCCTCGATTGGTTTGTTCAACAACCATTGGCACCAGACTCATGAGACCAACCTCTTTTCTACATGTAATTAGACATAGGCTGACTGTAAAGCAAACCCAAAATCATTTTAACATGTTCCTGTGACAATGTCATTTTTCAGAAAACACGTTATCTTAGGGATATTTACGATTTAGCCTGATCATATTTAACCATGTTTTCTATGTATGTGCAAATTACATCCATCCTATGCCGTCTTGATGTTTTTTTATTTCCGTCCAAGAACAAAGGTTTGAAATCAACGGAAAATGGGCACCTTGCAATAAAATGAATGAGAATCCATATCAACACTCATTTTTCTATAAAATGGATGTCGCAATTTAAAAATAAGGCACGCAATGACTCACGTGCCTTATCGTTTATATAGCTGTCAAAATCACACAGCTTGTCTTATTTTTCGTCAGCTTCTGCAGCAGCTTCTTCGGCTGGAGCTTCAACTGGCTCAACAACTTTGCTGTTCTCAACGAGAACTTCGATTGTTTTGCGCAATTTAACTTCATCACGAAGGCTGTCCAGGGAACCGTTACCTTCGAGGATGCCACGGATCTCTTCAGCAGGACGCTTGTAAGATTCAGCCATTTTCTCGAGTTCTTGGTTCACTTCTTCATCAGAAACTTCGATATTTTCCGCTTTTCCTACTGCTTCAAGCACCAGGTTGTTGCGAACACGTTTCGAAGCATCGTCTTGCATTTGTGCTCTCAAGTCAGCTTGAGTCTGACCAGAGAAGCTCATGAACATTTCAAGGTTCATGCCTTGGCTGCGAAGACGGTTGTCGAAATCGCGCATCATGTTCTGTACTTCGCTGTCAACCATTGCAGCAGGGATGTCCACTTCAGCGTTTTCAGCTACTTTTTCTACAACTGCATTTTCCTGTGCAGCTTTGAACTCATCTGCTTTACGGGAATCCAGTTGTGTTTTGAGGTCAGCTTTGTACTCTTCCAGAGTATCAAATTCACTAACATCTTTAGCAAACTCATCATCCAGTTCTGGAAGTTGTTTGCGTTTGATTTCATGAACTTTCACTTTGAATACTGCTTGTTTGCCAGCCAGCTCTGTTGCATGGTAGCTCTCTGGGAAAGTCACTTCAACGTCTTTGAAGTCACCAGTGGACAGACCCACTACTTGCTCTTCAAATCCTGGAATGAATGTGTTGGAACCCAGTTCCAAGGAATAACGCTCAGCTTGTCCACCTTCGAAAGGTACACCATCAACAGAACCGTCGAAGTCGATTACAGCAACATCGCCGTTCGCTGCAGCACCTTCGTCAACTACAACCAGTTCAGCATGACGCTGTTGCAAACGCTCCAGCTCTTCTGCAACTTCTGCATCCGTTACTTCACCTTTAGCTACAGCAACTTCGATACCTTTGTAGTCACCCAGGGTAACTTCTGGTTTCACAGTTACTTTCGCTTTAAATTTGAAGGATTGTCCTTTACCGAATTGCTCGATGTCCACATCAGGACGATCTACCGGGAAGATATCCGTTTGATCAATCGCTTCTGTGTAAGCTTCTGGAAGCAAGATGTCGATTGCTTCTTGATAAAGGCTTTCCACTCCGAAACGAGCTTCGAAGATTGGACGTGGCACTTTACCTTTACGGAATCCAGGCACGTTTGCTTGTTTTACTACTTTATTAAAAGCTTTGTCGAGTGCTTCTGTTACACGCTCTGCACCGATTTCAACCTCAAGAACCCCAAGGTTCTTCTCTATCTTTTCCCAAGTTGCTTTCATTGTATACTTTCCCCTCCAAAATTCACATGTTCACGTAGGCGATCACGTACAAAATAACCATTTTAGTATAAACAAGTTTACATTCTTTTTCAAGGGGAATCCCTTGATACGGTTTAAGGTAAACGTTTCCGTCTCTTAATGACCGTCCAAACCGGCGGAAACAAACTGTTTCATAGAGCGATATGCCTGCTCTAGTCGAAACCTCATTGCACCTGTCACAGCGTACATCGAGCGCGTATTTTCCTCATCATGCGAGCCACCCAGGCTGTCTGCAACCGTCATATGTAGCGCGGCCGCCCAAATGTCCGCCATATCATCATTTTGCTCGAGCATGGACTGGTAATCCCGGGTTCCATAAACCGCCATAACATATTGTATCCACAGTTCCTGGGCAAAATAAAAGAGCGTAGGTTCATGAACCTCCGTCTGGTCTGCTACTCGTTCCAGAATCTGCACAATCTGAAGTGGGAATTCTTCCGGTTTGAGTGGAACGTTAGCGATATCAACCTCTACTTCTTCGTCACCTCTAGTGAAATGAATGATGTCTTGTACCCCTCGACGACGCAGGGTTTGCATGACTCTGAACTGTAATAGTGGATGAAGCACCTTCGTTTGCAGCCACCTAATCAGTTCTTCATCCACTTTCGGAACGTCCAAAAATGCCAGTTGTTCGAGAGCCAGCATCGTCTGTTCAGATAGCGGGCCTTCCATAACTGTCCCGAGCAACTTATCTGCGTAACCATCGTCCTGAGCAAGTTTCGACTTGGCGTGTTGCCTTGCCATCTCTTCTTCGCTGATGTCTTCTTCCTCTTCTTCTCGAATGGTCTGCATTTCTGATTCTTCATATTGAGGGAAAGCAGCCTGCAACCACTCCAGCAACGCTCTCCACTCGTCATAGTGACGTTCTTCCTGTCCTTGGCATTGCAACAAAAAGCGGAGCAAGTCCATTGCTTCACCGTAACGTTCATTTTCAAGCATAACTGTCAGCTGTATCTGGTAATAGTCCAGCGTTTTTGGAAACAGCACAATTTTGTTGTTTTGCTCGGTTTCCGGGGTTGTGGATTCCTTGATAGGAGCACCTCCTCTTTTCCTGAATCTCCAGCCCATATCGACCGTGAATAGATATATATCAAGGAAATACGGATCTATTTTCTGAGTTCTTCTGATATTCTAACATAACCTTAATTAGAAAGAAAAAAACGTTGCGGCCGCCAAATATCATATATGAAAACAAGCTTAAAATAAAACGTTTGATATATTTTTTTACTTATGATATAATCATTTTTGCTTGAAAAATTTCCATGTCTCAGTAGCTCAGCAGGATAGAGCAACGGCCTTCTAAGCCGTCGGTCGGGGGTTCGAATCCCTCCTGGGACGTCAGAAAAAAAGCTTCCTTCGGGAAGCTTTTTTTGCGTTCTGGGGGTGATAAGCCCGGGCGGTTCGTCAGAGCTTCAACATCGCTAGGCATGCTTGCAATGTATTGGCTTCGCATTCTCTGGCCTCATGACTTTGATTACAGGGAGCAAGCCAACCCTGAAAGCTGATAAGCCGTTTCACAATAAATGGGCACCTCGCCCTCGTGCTAAAAAATTCTAACGATCACCACGAAGCTTATTCGCCCCATTTTCACCGTTTTAATTTTCTAACGATCACCAGAAAGCTTATTCCCTCAATTTCGTTCTTATTCGGTGCTGTTTCCCGTTAAATTGTCTAAATAGCGTTCCTGAGGATCGTTAGATTTCAAAAAGGCTCTTTTTCCTTTAAATAAGGTTTCTCGTGATCGTTAGAATGAAGACTAGGGAGAGCGTATATGAATCTGAGTTCGCAAAAGGTATTTTTGTAAGGAAAATTGAATCTTGGCCATACCATTATTTTTCTATTTTTCAAGTGAATCACGGGATTCTCGAATTGGCTCAATTATAGATACAGTACATCCTCTCCCACATTTCCCCAATACAACTCCCTTTATTTACCTTTCGATGCTTCATTAGAATCGTATCGCATTTTCTTGCTCAACCCTTACGACTTCATTCCAACGCCACCATAATTACTCTAGTCCTGTTAGGGGGCAATTCGCGCAAAGCACTTCACAACAAAGCAATTTACAAAATACTAAAAGTTATCTGCTCCCCACTTAATCCAACCAGTAACATTAATTTAAAGCTATCAGGACAAGAAGGTATCTGTTAAGTTTTGCTTTCCATTGCTCCATATGACACAGAATGTTATGCTTGCTTAATGAATTGTGCCAATTCATACATATCAACTTCCTATAGAAGCTGTACTTCGTCGGTTTAGTAACTGGCTTTAAATATTTATATAGAAACAGGAGATTAATGATGTCCTCACCTACACAACAACAGCATTCCGTCCCTGCCGGGGGAGAACAACAGTCTCAACAACCCCCTCAAAAATTCGGGTTGTTACTCGCTGGAATTATTGTTATTGCCGCTACGATGCGGTCCCCCATCACAGCCACCGGTCCTGTCGTGGAATTAATCCGTTCAGACACCGGTATCGGACATACGATGGCTGGATTACTAACGTCACTGCCTTTGATCGCTTTTGCAGCTGTCTCACCTTTTGCTCCGCGTCTTGCCAAACGTTTTGGGCTGGAGACTGCACTCCTGCTTGCTGTCATTATTGTTACCAGCGGAATCACCTTGCGGCTACTCCCTTCTGTTTTGTCTCTTTATGCGGGAACAGCGCTTCTAGGATGCGGTATCGCCCTTAGCAATGTACTTCTGCCAAGTCTGATCAAACGTGATTTCCCGTTACGGGTCGGCATTGTCACGGGACTGTATTCCGTTTCGATGAATATGTTCGCCTCAATCTCTTCAGGTATTAGTGTACCCGTGGCAGAAGCCTCCTCGCTTGGTTGGCGGGCTTCATTAGGGGTATGGGCCATTCTATCCCTAATGGCTGTCTTTCTATGGCTTCCGCAGGCACAGAGAGGGCGCAAACAGATGCTCTATATCACTTCCCAGAGCGAGAAGGCACCCACACGTCTACGCACTTCTTCTCTTGCTTGGTTCGTGACGTTGTTCATGGGCATTCAGTCGTTAATCTTCTATACAACGATAACTTGGCTTCCCGAGATCCTCGCGGATCAAGGTTTTAGTGCTGCCTCAGCTGGCTGGATGTTGTCTTTGATGCAAATGGTTAGTGTACCTGCTACCTTCATCGTGCCGATTCTGGCTGGAAAAACACGAGATCAACGGCTACTCACCACCTTAACGTGTTTATGTCTCATCGTCGGATATGCGTTACTATTCAGCACTGCACCTGTTCTCGTCACCATCGGGGTTGCGCTAGCCGGGATTGGTGCCGGGGCCTCCTTTGGTCTGGTCACGATGTTCTTTGTCCTTCGCACACGTCATGCTCGAGAGGCAGCAAGTCTTTCGGGAATGGCTCAATCCATTGGATACATGCTTGCTGCAGGAGGCCCTTTACTGTTTGGCTTAATGCATGACTGGACCCATGGATGGTCTCTCCCTCTGCTCGTACAGGTTCTTCTTGCGATCGGACTGCTTATGACAGGACTCCAAGCGAGTAAAGACCGAACTGTTTCTTAGTTTTATAAAAAAAGTTCACCAGGAAATCGGATAGCTATCCTTCCCTGGAAACAACAACAAAAAACGGCCTCCCCCTGTACGCTTAACAGGGAGAGGCCGTTTCTGATCCTATGTCCCGATTACCGGCTTTACGCTGGTCAGAGGGAGGCACTACTTTTCCCAAACTATCTGCTTGAAGTAAAAGCTTTAGCTCACAACCAATACTTCTAGCTCATTACCCATAAATGCGTGCTGCCCTTACTTCACCTTCACCGTAATGGTATTGGTGGTTGTCACCCCTGCAGCGTTAACCAGCTCGGCACGGTACGTATACGTACCAGATGCTTTGCCTTTCACCGCGGTTATAGCAAATTGAGGCAGAGGTGTTGTCGCTTTGAGTGACTGTGTATCGATCAACTCATCATTCTCGTAAAGACGATACTCGGTTGCGTTGGTTCCCCACCACAAGTTCATCATCACTTTGTAATTGCCGTCTACATCCCAGTTATCATGGGAGAGTACTGCTTTACCAGGCAATGCATCGGTTACTCGTACAGTCAGCGTCTGACTGCGCGTCACGCCTTTGTCATTGGCCAGCTCGGCAACATACGTGTAGGTACCATTGGTTTTACCTTTAATTTTCGTTTGAGCGAACTGAGCCCAAGGTGCATTGTAAGTCAATTTTTGCGAATCAACCAACACGCCATCCTCATACAGTTTGTAGCTTGTCGCATTCTCACCCCACCACATGTTCATGGACACCGTGTAGTCGCCCCCTAACAGACCATTCACAAAGCCGTTATTGTGGGACAAACTAGGTGTTCCAGGCGCTTTCGTAGCCGGAGTTTCAGGTTCAGTCTGTGCAGATTCCACTTTAATGGTAGTGCTAGCCGTACCAACAAGACCTTGCTCATCTTTTACCGTTGTTTCCACGGTGTACGTTCCGCCTTCAACACCTTCCAATGGGTATTGGAAGCTACCGTCCGCCTGAACATTAAACGTGCCTTCTTTCAACGTTGAGCCATCTTCTTTTTTCACCACAAAGGATGCTTTAAGTGCTGTCGTCGGATCAAATGTAATGCTCCACCCTTTAGCCAGTGCAGGCGCAACGCGGAAATACAAATCATCCACCGTACCGCCAATAACAATAGCATCCTCCGCTTTGAAGTCCAATGATTGCGGAGCAGTTACTGCTGGAGCTGTCTTTTTAACCAAAAACGGAGGTGTATCTTCTTTGTAGGTCTTGCCATCCGTGCCGATGGTCGTGATATCTACGGTATACAAGCCATCTGCAAGTTCGGTTACTTCTTCCGTTGTGTAATCCGAATACTGACCATCCCAAGCCAGCGTGTATCTGGCATTTGCGTTGAAGTTATAGTAATTACCAAAGATCGAGCCAATGTATCCATCTTGATAATGACCACCTTCAGGATCAAGGCCGTTATAAATTTCAATGAGTGCAAACGTCATTGGATTATGGAATTCCATTGCAACGTTCAACGTATCCAGCGAACCGTCTGCTTTCAACGGATAATAGAACGGATTTTTCGTAGTTCCTTTTACCGTTTCAATATATTTCACACCGCTTGAAGTCACATTAAAGTGAGCCACATATGGCACTGTAAACGTGTTGGTTCCATTCATAATTTCAATGTAGCCCTGTGCCTCGGTTAGTGCAGTGACACCACGAGGAACCGTAACCGTTACAGCGAGTTCTTCTTCTCCATTCAAAGTGAATGAAGTTTTATCAACGGCAACAGATACCCCTGGCACGGTACGAGTCGGATTCACATTCACCGTGTACTCGCCACCGCTTCCGTTCAAGGCCTGAACCTTGATCGTTTTGGTTACTGTTTTTGCATCCGTACTTAAGAAGTTACCGTAGTTAATGCTTCCTGTGATGTTTTCTTTCTCAACAACCGATCCACTCTCGGTATACTGAGTCACATCCATGACTTTGACAAAAGCGGCTGGATCAATGGATTTCACCGCTTGAATGCGGCCTGCACCTTGATCAAACACATCATATTTAGCTGTGTCCATGACTTTAGCGTTATTCATCAAAGCAACTTTGACATCAAAAGGTGTCCAGTCCGGGTGCTTTTCAAGCAACAGCGCAGCTAGACCCGCTACATGCGGTGCAGCCATACTTGTTCCACTTTTGCGATCGTACGATTGAGCATAATCGGCACCCGGCTCATCTTTACCATAAGCAGGGACGGTGGATAGAATGTTGGAGCCCGGTGCAACAACATCCGGTTTGATATCCAACGTTACTTTGGCAGGCCCGCGGGAACTGGAAGAACTCATCTCATCCCCAGGTGTTTGACTTCGCTCAAAATCACTGAAACTTACTTCAACAGGTTGCCCCGCGTCTAGTTGAGCTTTAATGACTTCACCATCTTCCTTCGACATGCTCAGTGTCGGAATCAGGTCGAAGTTATCACCAAGACTTACGCCAATCGGACCAGGAATATTGTTATACACAATAACTGCCACGGCTCCTGCCGCTTTGGCATTGGCAATTTTCTCGACAAAAGCAAGTTCTCCGCGTTGAATCAACGCGACTTTGCCTGTAAAATCTTTACCTTCAAAGTCAGCTGGTTTACCCAAAGCTGCAAATTTAACATCATATCGACCTGTCAAAACCGCTTCAGGATCAGCCGCAAGACTCCATCCCATCACATCCAGACGATATACAGATTCGGTAACAGATAAGGATGTCACTTCGTCCGCTGTTTCATTGTCAGCATTGGCTACTGGAGCTTCAGCCTGATCAGATTCAGGCTGTGCTGATGCAGCATCTTCTACTCCGTTTTCCGATGTAGTCGCTTCCGCTCCACCTTCTGGCGCGATTACTGGTGTAACGGCAGGTCCCTGCGTTTCAGGTGCATTCCCCAATTCCGGAGTTTCCTCACCTTCTTCACCGATCCAGAAATGTGTATTCGCCGTAATGACCTGACTAGGTCCTGTAGAGTTACCTACCGTAATTGCCATAGCCGAAGCCCCCGGTGAACCCAAGGTATAACGATTAGGCCCGCTGTTACCACTGGATACAACCGCAGTTACACCAGACAGCATCGCGTTGTTCAATGCAACCGAAGTGACATAGCTCGGATCATTACCTTCAGCACCAAGCGACAGGTTGATGACATCCATTCCGTCCGCTACTGAGCGGTCAATTCCGCCGAGTACCCAAGACGTCTGTCCACTGCCATAAGGTCCTAAAACGCGGTAAGCATAAATATCCGCTTCAGGAGCAATCCCGATGACCCCATAGTCTCCTGCTTCACGAGCAGCGACCGTACCTGAAACGTGTGTACCATGAGAAGTATAATAAGAGCTTCCTCTTTCATTAAGCTCAGGCTGGCCTGATGCTTTCCATTCCTGATAGGTCGCTTCATATGGATCATCATCGTTATCTACAAAATCCCATCCACCTTTATAAGCATCGCGCAGATTCGGGTGATTGTAGTCAATACCGGTATCAATAACGCCAACTTTCACACCTTTTCCTTTGTACCCCAGATCCCATACTTCAGGAGCTCCGATAAAAGGGGCTGTATCTTTCATGTGCGGATTCACTTCGCCTGTGTCAGGCGCAAGCGTCACTTCATAGTCAGGATATACACTGACTACACCTGGTATTTGAAGCAATTGTCCCAATTGGTTCCCTTTTATTTCAAGGGCTACACCATTAAGAGCATATGCATAATTGTCCAGCACTTCGTGTTTGATTTTTTTCTGAGTGAGGCTATGTACAAATGACTGTTGTTGGTTTTCAACTTGAGTCACAGCCTTTGTTTCCATAGAGGAGGTAAATGATCTTCCTGAGAGGGTTGATTCGCCTTGAGCTACAGCAACAGGTTTGTTAGAAAGCTCAACAATGACTCGTGTGTTCTCTCCGCCGAGACCATTCAGGCTTTTATCCAAAACTGGATCGGCAGCAATTCGAGCTTCCCTATTGGCAAGCACTTCTCTCATTTGCTTTGCTTTGGTGCTGTTTAATGTGTTATCCAGTTGAATTGCGGAGTCCGCAGAAGCAGCTCCAGCTGCAGGCAGGATAAGGGAAAAAACCATAAGGACACTCATTAACATAGATATCAATCGTTTATTCAAGGCTATGCCCTCCTTCTTCGTGTAGATGCCTCACCAATGGGATCTTGCTGCCAGAAGCACTGCAATACTTTCGACCAAGTTCACCGCCAATCTGCAAGATGTTTGACCCCTGGTAAATTATTCTACCAAAATATCACAAATTCCTTCTAATTACTTACATTTTGATATAGAAATTACTTATATGGGTCTTTAGTAGGGTGAATATTCGCATTTGTATATTTTTGTCGTTTGGATATTTAAATTTTAAATTTCCAATATGAAAACAGGAAAAAACCACGCTTTTCTGAACGAAAGAAAGGCATGGTTTTCTATGATTTCCATTGCGGATTTTCAGTTTTGATTGGTTTTATACGATTTTCACCGATGTAAGGAATGGGAGAGAAACGTTGCCAGTTGAGCGATATAAATTCATATAACATTAACTTTAAGTGATTCAATATTTAAACTCCGGGTTTGAATGCCTCAATACGAATACGTTTGTAATCGGCATAAATCGCGTCGTTTTTCCACAGCTTAGGAATCACGATCTCGCTAATCTCCTGACACCATTCCTTCACCTGCTCAGAGCTGAAACCCTCAAAATAGTCATCTCCAAAATGAGCCAACCAGCCTATGATTCCTTCTTTCCCATCTGCTAGTTTGGTAGGACGGTCATAGTGATAGGCCTGACGAACCACAAAGCCTCTGTCTTCCAAAAGAGTGCTATATTGTGCAATCGTCGGAAAATACCATGGATTACGTTCGGAAGCCTTGATCCCTGTATGCCGTTCCAGCACTTCCTCCAGTGCATTAACGATGATCTGCACATTCCCTTTACCGCCAAATTCGGCCACAAATCGTCCTCCAGGCTTCAGTGCATGCCACACACCGTCTACGACATTTCGAGGCTTTCGCATCCAGTGCAACGCAGCGTTAGAAAAGACCGCATCGTACTGTCGCTCTGTTTCAAACTCATGACCATCCGCTTCCCAGAACTCCAATTCCGGAAACTTTTTTTTCGCTTGAGCAATCATGTCTGAGGAAGCATCTATGCCAGTCACTGCTACCCCGTATTGGGAAATCTCATGCGTTAAATCACCGGTTCCACAGCCAAGGTCAAGAATAGATTCTCCTTCTGTCGGACGAAGCCAGGGAATGAGACTTTTTCCATACTCCGATACAAAAGCCAGTTGATTGTCATACTCTTGCGCCTGCCACTGATTAATTGATTTCATCTGCTCCACCGTCGCTTTCACTGTTGATATCCTCATTGTGGCACAGATTTTCTTATTGATAAAATATATATATTCTATTTCACTTATAGGAAAAACCAATTAAACAACAATATTGTAAGCAGAACCAATGCTTAGCTCGATGAAGGAGAAATATGCACATCACATGAATCCTATCGATGCGGATGCTCCGACGAACCCATTGGGGTTCTCATCCCTAGAACGCAAAAAGCTTCCCGAAGGAAGCTTTTCTACTGACGTCCCAGGAGGGATTCGAACCCCCGACCGACGGCTTAGAAGGCCGTTGCTCTATCCTGCTGAGCTACTGAGACAAATATGTACAATAAAATTCGGCACGATCTCTATTATACTCCGATTTCTATTTTTAGCAATAGTTTTATTAAAAATTAATAATGCATCCCAATAACAACCAGTATCGTATGAGTATGTATACTTAGACAAAAAGCCGAATAAGCTAATCTTTTTGAGGTAATATTGAAGTAATAACGAGAACTATCAATCGTAACCGTACCGAGTGTATACTTATTCAGCACCCTTCCATCTGGGTAATCTGTTGCATACATACATTATGACATTCTATTGAAGGAGAGAATATTTATGAGACAACTTTTATCATCACTATCCTATTTCAGCATTTTTTTTGCCCCGTTTCTGTTTCCCATTATCGTATGGATTGTGGCGAGAGATGAATACATTGCAGGACATGCGAAGCGAGCACTTTTCTCCCATGTCTTCCCTTTCCTTGCGGCGATCCCGCTACTGTATTTCTTCATAACAGCCCACAGCTCAGCATCAGCGATCGGATTTGTCGTTCTGTTCTTTGTCATATACGGCTTGAGTTTTGTATACAATGTGGTAAAAGGAATTCAAGTCCTACGTGAATATTACTGATAATACTGAATGTTACTTATACTAGCGCATCGATATTAAAATATGCCCTACCACAAACAACCCGCTATGATGTTACGGCGGGTTGTTTGTCTATCAACACTACTCTTTATTCTGCATACGTTACGCTACGTTGTTTTCTGTTACTCGAAACTTCCTCTACTTCACATCCCATTTCTTCACTACCCTAACACTTATCACTTGTACCATTGTGCTATCTGATTACCCCTGACCAATCAGGTACCGTTGCAGCGTAGGGCCAAGCAATCCAAAAGCAAACAAATTACTTTGAAATTGAGCTTTATCCTCTTCTGCCGTAATGCCCTCGCTATTTTCAAATGCTGTTTCCGTCGCATCTTCAAACGCGGTATGCATGTTGTTGTTATACCAGTCAATGGCTCCATCCGAGTGATTCCGCACAATACGTACCACTTGCAGTTCATTGGCGGGCTGAGTACTAGCTACATATACAAGTAATGATGGATCTCCCGCATTGCCAGGCTGTACTTCAACCTCTGCACAAGATAACCCGTCCACTTCCGTTAATCTGCGTATTTTAGCGTCCTGAATGGCATACATCGTCATCTTCTCCTTTTGTTCTGATCATTTGCAATTGTATTAATTGCTTCGTTTTCATCATGTT
This sequence comes from Paenibacillus sp. FSL R7-0272, assembly GCF_037969905.1. Classification (NCBI taxonomy): domain Bacteria; kingdom Bacillati; phylum Bacillota; class Bacilli; order Caryophanales; family Paenibacillaceae; genus Paenibacillus; species Paenibacillus sp. FSL R7-0272. Next base: position 5,048,498 of record NZ_CP150221.1, read on the forward strand.
GCTCACTCTGTTCATGTCGTTTGTTCAATCTGGTGCTTGGTCTCTGGCGTTCCCAACCGGTAAATTTCCCGGTATACCTGTTGCAAAACAGTTTCATAAGCACGATTAACATCATGTTCTGGCGTGTCCGGCCAAGGAAATACCATTCCTGGAAAAGCTTCTTCTTCCTTTTCCTGCATAAGATATAGCAATCCCAGTAAATGTTCGGCTTCCTGCGGCGTTGCCTGAATCACCCATTCATATGACGTTACAGACGAATCCGGTATGACAGAGCGGCCCATGACGGACACATAATAGTTGGTCCTGTCCATTGCATGCACTCCCCTTCACAGGCGCTTAAAGCTGTTATCCCTACATGTAGTTTCCGAAGAGGACAGACATTTTATGCCTGCATTCGGCATATATTTGTTACGACTTCTGACGAAAAAGACAACATTTGCTAACTGCTTTCGATTTTTGGAAGCATACGGATGAATGACTCGATCAAGAAAGGATGAACAAACCATGTGCGGTATAACCGGCTTCGTACAGTGGAATCGGGATTTGACACAGGAATCGGAGTTGCTCGTTCGGATGACGAATAGCTTATCGAACCGTGGCCCCGACGCTTCGGGTACATGGATTTCCAACCCCTGTGCTTTTGGACATCGCCGCCTCAGCGTAATGGACCCGGAGAACGGGGCACAGCCCATGCATGCGTTACAAGGAGACACCTCCTATACCGTTGTGTATAACGGAGAACTATACAATGCACCCGAATTAAAAAAAGAGTTGCTTCAGCGTGGGCACCATTTCCGTACCCAATGTGACACAGAAGTTCTGCTCGCCTCGTATATCGAATGGGGACCGGTATGTGTTGAAAAGTTTAACGGTATCTTTGCTTTTGCAATATGGGACGGCGCAAGAGAACAGGTCTTCTTAGCCCGTGACCGGCTGGGCGTCAAACCTCTGTTTTACAGTAATGCAAAAGATACACTTGTATTTGGTTCAGAACCCAAAGCGTTGCTCCTTCATCCAGATGTGGAAGCTGCAGTAGGACCCGAAGGACTCGCCGAAGTATTTATTGTAGGACCTGCACGAACACCAGGACATGGTGTATACTCTTCACTTCATGAACTGAAGCCCGCTCACGCCATGATATACAGCCGGAATGGGATCAAGACCTATGCCTATTGGAAGTTAGAATCCGTGCAACACGAACATAATCTGGAAGAGACTGCAGTTGAAGTACGCCGTCTGTTGCAGGATACGCTAGAACGCCAGTTAGCTTCCGATGTTCCTGTATGTTCTCTTTTATCCGGCGGCCTTGACTCAAGTGCTTTATCAGCTTTGGCTGTCGATTATTATAATCGAACAGGGCAAGGTCAAGTGAGTACGTATTCGGTTGATTATGTGGATAATGCGAAACACTTTCAAGCCCATTCCTTTCAGCCTGGGGCAGATGGCCCATGGATTCAGCGGATGGTGGATGAGCTCAAAACCGATCATCACTGGATCGAGATTGAAAATGGTGAACTCGTTCATGCACTGACTCAAGCTATGCTGGTAAGAGATTTGCCGGGTATGGCAGATGTCGATTCATCCTTGTATCTATTCTGTAAAGAGATCAAAAAAGGAGCAACTGTCGCCATCTCCGGCGAAGCTGCTGACGAGGTATTCGGCGGGTACCCGTGGTTCCACCGAGATGAAATGCTGAATTCAGGTACATTCCCTTGGTCCGTTGCACCCGACATGCGAGCAGGGCTGTTATCCCCAGACATTCGGGAGTGGATCAGACCGCTCGACTACCTTGCAGACCGATACTCGGATGCCGTAGCAGAGGTCCCGCTACTGGAAGGAGAAACGGGGAAAACAGCTCAGATGCGTGTTATGTCTTACTTGAATATTACCCGCTTCATGCCTACCCTGCTGGATCGAAAAGACCGGATGAGTATGGGTGCTGGTCTGGAAGTCCGCGTCCCTTATTGCGATCATCGGCTGATCCAATATGTGTTTAACATTCCCTGGGAAATGAAAATTACCGGTGGAAGAGAGAAAGGCATTTTGCGAAAAGCGCTTGAAGGTGTCCTGCCTGACGATGTGCTGTATCGTAAGAAGAGCCCCTATCCCAAAACACATAATCCTCAGTATCTTGCAGCAGTCAAGCAGCAGGTCCTTGAAATACTGGATGATCCAACATCACCAATACTGCCTCTTATCGACAAGGTACAGATTCGAAATCTCGCCTCTTCACCAGATGCTTCATCCAATCTACCGTGGTTTGGTCAATTAATGTCAGGGCCCCAGTTGTTCGCTTATCTGACTCAAATCAATAGCTGGCTGAAAACATATAACGTTGCGATCCGATAATTCAATTCGCCTTCTTTCACGTACAACTTTAAGCACTGCACTTCCCTGTAAGCTATCGTGATAATTAGAGCGTTCATCCACAAAACCACAATAAAAAATGCCCCGTACCATTAACATGGTGCAGGGGCATTTCTCATATTTATCTTTTCTTAAATTAAGAAACTTTAAAACGAGCAACAGACTGCTGTAACATCTCCGCCATAGATGAAAGATCATTCGCAGCCGATGCAATCTCTTGCATTGCAGACAATTGTTCTTCGGTTGTTGCACTTACTTCTTCTGTGCCCGCAGCCGCGTTCTCCGTTACGTCCATGATTGATTTCATAGACGCATTAATCTGCTCTACACCAGCATTCATCTGTTCAATGGAAGCAGACACCTCCTGCGCTTGTCCCGCAACACCACTAACTGAAGTTCGAATGTGGTCAAAAGTAGATCCTGCTTGGTGCACTAATTGAATTCCCTCTTGCACTTCAGAAGATACCACACTCATCGAATGCGCAGCATTTCTCATGCCTGTCTCAATGGAAGAAACAAGTCCGACAATTTCTCCTGCAGACTGAGCAGATTGCTCTGACAATTTTCGAACCTCGGTAGCCACGACCTGGAATCCTCTTCCGTGCTCTCCAGCTCTCGCCGCTTCAATGGCTGCGTTAAGAGATAACAGATTCGTCTGGGCAGATATTTCCGAGATCGCGTCTACCATTTTCACAATATCTGTCGAGTGCTTACTGAGTTCTTCAATAACTCCCGCAAGGCTTGAAACTGTATTCTGAATGGAATTCATCTGACCAACCGCTGTGCGAATGGATTCACTACCCGATATCGTCTGAGCAGAAGCTTCAGCAGCCTTCTCGGAAACAACCGTTGTATTTTCAGCCACTTGCCGGAAACCGGTAGCCAGTTCATTCATCGTCTGGAATCCTTCGCTGACCATACGAACCTGGGCATCCATCCCTGTTGCGATCTCACCCATCGTAGTGGCTACTTGTTCATTAGCTATAGCCGTCTGTTCGGTACTTGCCGTTAATTCTTCCGACGAAGCTGCTACACGTTCTGCACCATCATTCACTTGATGAATCAGAGAACGCAAATTGACGGACATCACATTAAATGCTTCAGCCATCTCCCCGATCTCGTCTTTGTTACGAACCTTCAATGGTTCCCCTGTTAAGTCACCTTCCGCAATACGGCTAGCGGCTTGTGCAACAGCCTGCACCGGTTTGGAGATCATTCGGCCGATGATAATTGCGATCGCTAAGCCAATAAGAATAGAAACGATACCCAGGATAATGATCAATCGAAGAACCGTAGCTGTCTGGACATTGGCCGCGGCGATCCCTTCGTCCATTGCTTTTTGCTGATGATTTTCCATCGACTCGACAATGTTTTCAAATTCAGTTATAAGCGGCGGGACGGTATTCTCCATTAACCCGGATATTTCCTCCACATTCCCTTGCTTAGTCAAAGACATTATATTTTTGGCAATGTCATAATATTTGATCATCAATTCGCTCGAGTCTGCCAGATATTGCTTCATATTGGAACTCGTAACTGTCGCTTTTAAATCTTCGCTCAATTTTATGTAATCTTCATACGCTTGCTGAAATGCGTCCTCATTCTCCTGACCAGGTTTCATGATGTAATTCCTGAGAGCCACTTGTTGTGATTTCAGGTCAATCGTCATATTTTTGATTTTAAGCAGTTTGCTTGTTCTATCATTGATTAAATCGGTGTACGTTTTCTCCAAACTCACAAATTGAAAGTATGAAATAGCTGTAACCGCTATCAGCAACAATAGAACGGATGAAAAACCGATAAGTAACTTTCGACTGATGGATATCCTTTTCACGTTGAGTTCCTCCCGAATTTCGATACAAGTATGTAAAATAATTTATATTTTTTCATATTCACCCCCTATAAATAAGACTAAAGACCCAATAAAATATATAGGATAATATAATAAATATATATACCATCTAATAAACAGGTCTTTATTCCTAATTAATACTAACCCAAAACCACCAAAACTTGAATCAGAAATTATTTTGAATTTTCAATAAAATAAGTCAAGACCTATTTACCAAGGATTTTGGGATCATTCCTTTATTACAGAAATAAAAAAAACACCTTCCAGTACACTTGCAAACAAACCTTAAGGTTTGAGGCAAGCACTTACTGTAAGATGAATTTATTGATGAATAAAGGTCGGATTCCGTTCCAGTAGCCCTGTGCCAAATGTTTCTCTGAACGGGGAATCCTGCATATGAATATAACCGATGTAACAGCCGCATTTTTTCATGCTACAAGGACGATCTTTAGCCAAAGCCTGCAAGCCATCACGATAGAGATGACCGATGATCCGTCGATCCTTATAACATCTTTTTACATGACCCGAGCCTTGAACATAAAACACATCCGTGCCTGCAGCACAGCGCTTGCCCAAACTATCATAGTCCTGCAGATTCCCCTCAAAGAACGGGTCAATGTCCTTGAGAAACTTGATTTCGTCCGGGGTGTAGTAGTTCGGCCGATCTTTGAACGCATTGATCCACATATACACATCGTCAGGTAGGGCATTCCTCATGGATTCTATGGCTGGAAATGCACTGCGTAGTCCAACCGTGCCGACGCTGAAAGACAGCCCCATCTGCCGTAATGTCATACATTGGTTCACAAAGGAAGTCTCTTTGGTCTCGCGAGGGTGATACGTTGCCCAAAAGGCCGCTTTGTCTACATGCAACTCACTTGCCCAATCCAGTTTCACAGAAAGGTTCGTCTGAATCGCTACCTTATCCACATGAGTCATATGTGACAATTCAACCATCGCTTCCCGATACCAGCGCCGCACCAAAGCTTCTCCGTAGGGGTTAAAGAATATCGAAAATCGATGCCCATGAATCTCCTGCTCTCTGACCCAGTTTACAAATTGGCGTAGCTGCTGTTCGTCCACATTTAACGTTTCTTTGGAATCCACTGTTTTGCTGAACGGACAATAGGGACAGTCATAGTTACAAGAGGATAACTTCCCCCGGTAATATAAGGTCGCTCTCATGAGAAAACAAATCCTTCCATCTGCTCCCGAATATCCGCAGAAATAAGCCAGTCTCCAATAGCATCGGAGTATCCAAGTCCATTCTCTGTCAAACGCAGTACTCGCTCATTTTCTTCGACATCGAAGCATGCCATCTCTTCGACCAACAATTCGTTCAACCAAGGGTAGTCAGACATCACATCTGTTCCGAACCTCTCCTGGTAAGCGGACAACATGAGTCCTTCCCGATGTAGCAGCGCTTTTAATATAAATCGGCGTTTCTGCTCTTCGCGGCTTAACACAATGCCATAATCAGCTACATCATAACGCTCGGTGCCTACATAGTCTGCAATAATGCTTTGTGTTGCCTTATAGGTCACACCGTATTTAGATGCATAATGAACCTCGCTCGTATAGGAACGGGCACCACATCCCAGACCGACCATGCCCTCTTCCTGACAACTGTACGGTAAAAGTGCTTTGGCAGAAGACTGCTCCTTCGCAAATCTGCGCATCGAATATTGGGTGTACCCTTTGCTTTTTAAAAGTTCACGTGCAGCTTGGTAAAGTTGCATTCGTATATCGGGTCCTTGACGCTGAATATCCTCTGGCTTTACGATCGTGTTTTCCCGTGTATATAAAGGATAGATGAATACTTCGCCCGGATCATAAGCCAGGACACGTTCAAGGGAATAGATCCATGTCTCCTCGGTTTGACCCGGTAAACCATAGATCAGATCCAGATTCAACAGCGGAAAATCATAACGGACCAGCTTCTCCAGAGCGCGTTCTACCTCTTGTGGTTTTTGCGGACGATAGATGGCGGAAGCCTCTGCTCCAATAAAACTTTGAATCCCCATACTCACCCGATCCACGCGCCGTTCCTTCAAGATGCTCAATTTGCCATCCGTAACGGTGTCAGGCGATGTCTCCACCGATATCGAAGCTTGAGAAGCATCCAGTCCCATCGTATGTTCAGCAATGTCAAACAGACGGCTAAGTTGAGACTCATTCAGCAATGTCGGTGTTCCTCCACCAATTGCAAACCTCGAATACGGTCTACGTGAAGTCACTGGCGCCCACTGCTTTGCTTGACGTTCAAGTGCGTCCACATATTGTTCATGGCTGTCCTGCCGCTTGTCCGGCAGTGTGAACAGATTGCAAAACCCGCAACGAGCAGCACAAAAAGGGATGTGCATGTATAAAAAGTAAGTCTCCGTGTCTTCCTTCTCCCACAGAGATTGTAGCGGAATGGGCGGATTCAGTTCACGATATGCTGTCTTATGCGGGTAAGAGTACAGATAGGAACGATAAGGGAATGTCAGCACATCACGAAGACTTGCTGCTGGATCGGAGCCAGACTGCGTGGCACCTGCTGTAGTTCGCTCTGCATACTCACTCATCGGGCTTCCCTCCTTATAAAATAAATTCACGGTACGGCACCGTCCAAACTACATCATGTGCCAGTCGGTGTCCGTGATACCCATCTTCACCATAGGCGGTACCATGGTCAGAAAAAGCAAGGCAGAACGTTGGCCGTTCGCGCGCTCTCATCGCTTCAAACAAAGGTCCTAACGCCTTGTCCACATATCGCAATGCGGCTCGCTGCGTATCTACCGAGTCCTCCCGGGCTCCCTCAACGAAGTATCGGTTGGGACCATGAATGGCGGAAACGTTCATGAAAAGAAAAAGCTTCTCATCTGGCCCAGTCTGATCAAGCAGCTTTAAGGCATGAGTTACTTGATTTTCTGTTGACCTTGGATTGGTAACCCCAAAATTCATGCGCCAATAACTTTGCTGAAAATAACCAGGCAACACTTTGGCGAGAGGATTCTTTTTCGTAAAAAATATGACGCCACCGATACAGATCGTTCGATACCCTTCAGCGGCAAAGCCGGACACGATATCCGGTGTATCAAACAACCAAGTATGAGGATGGGTTTGAAGTCCGGTATTTCGAGAATGGAACAACCTCACATGCGATGCTTTGTCTGTATTGGCAGGTGTGGGCATAAAACCGCCAAAAAAAGCATGGTGAGCAGCATACGTAAAGCTCCCCGGGGTATGCCGTTTCTCCCACGAACCGGAGCCACACAGATTGGGGCAATGCTGTTCTTCCAGCTTGGCAACATCATATCGTAACGTATCCAGTGTAATCATCAATATATCATGGGAGCCTACAATGGTGTTCATATCAGGCATGTCTAACAGGCTCCTTTCGCAAAAGCTTCATCTCCCATTCATACGGGGTCAACTCTTGATGTCTGACTCGGTATAACAAGTCTCCGAACGGGTTCACGTCCAGCACGTACGCTCGTGGTTCCATGCCACTGGTAAGCATCACATCAATGCCTGCCGACCATGAATTAGGAAAAGCCAGCATCGTATCACGAGCTACTCTCTGGATCATCGACATATGTGGGTCGGGCAGACCAGCTTCCGCCGGTAGCATGCGCTCATTCCGTAAATGAAGATTAGTGATTGGTGTACGGCTAAGACGCATGACTGCATGACCGGCCTGTCCTGCCATCACAAGTTGGCGAATGTCATAAACACGTTGATCTAGCATAGCTTTGGGCATCCACCGTTCTATCTGAGCTCCTTCAGCACAAAGCCAGTCCAGCAGCGTACGAATTTCTTCAGGATGTGTATACTTTTGTAGTGTACCTTCATTGTAAAAGAGCGTTTGACCCTGGCTGGTCTCCATACCTACGGTTGTCACAGCAATCTCTACACCTGTTCGCGGATTCACTTGATATGCAACTACACCAGAAGCAGCCGAGCCACAGGCTAGCTTAACAAAAACGCGATGCATCCGTGATGCATCCATCGCTGCTCGCAACTGTTCCCAGCACTGAATTGGCTCGGAAGAAGGTAATATCGGTGGCACCGAAATTCCTTGACGCATGAGGTGAAGCTGGCATTCTCTTTTATCAAACATCATGCCAATCTCATCAGGATCATTCCAGAATTGCACACCAGGCCATACTTCACGCGCTTCTTGGGCGATTCGGTCAAGACAAACCTTCCAGCCTCTGAACCATTGGGCAGGCGCGTAAATTCTGCCCCATTGTTGCTCTAATGTGAGCGCTGCTTCGGCAGAGAAAGATTCACCTGGTGACCATTTCACCGAAGATATCGCTTCATTTGGCGAGCTAAACTTCCAGCCCTCAAAACTCGGCGATGGAGTGCTCAATACTGTACCGTCAAAGCCTTCGTAGTCGGTTGCCCCGAGATGCAACAGCCCGCGTTCTACCTCCCAATCTTCCCCGGGAGCATCCAGTCGAATCAGCGGACTAGGTGAGATGAATTCCACAAGTTCGGCAAGACCGCCTCCCCGTCTCCAGGTTCGAAGAAGATTCTCATAAGACAACACCGTCGCAGGTTTCATCCCCATTTGTCTTCTGGCTTCTTGTATCCCTGCCGTTCGTCGATTATCTGGATTGCTAATTAATAACAGATCTTTTTCATGCCACATCATTTATTCTGTCAGCATCGGGAAACGCCAGTCATCCTCATCACTTTCCTGTTGGTCACTGACATCTACCGACATGCCTGATTGCTTAAAGCGCTCCATCATTTCGTCCGTCATGAAGTGATAGCTTAGGTTCAAATGTTTTAATTGTTTGATTTGTTCGCTGGCAAGCAGTGCCTCTGCACCTTCATCGGATAATGTGCCTTCGGAGAAATCAAGTATCTGAATCTGTTCCAAGATCGATGCATCTGCAGTAGCCTTGGCAATCTCATCCTGTATTTCGCTGTCCTTCAAACCAAGGTACTCCAGTTTAGGGAAACGTCCTTTTTCAAGCAATGGCAGTACGTCCTCTATTGAACCGTCAAATCCGTAGTCTTCCACACCCAAATACAGTTCGAGCTTGCGCAATTCGGGAAGTTCAGCGGAGGCAATGGAATGTAACACTTTTTTCGGAAGACCACCACAGATAATCACTAACTCTTCCAGCTTGCTGTGCTGAAGAGGCTCTAGTTCAAGTCCGCTACTGCCTTTGATCACAAACGAGGTCAAATTCGGAAAAGCTTGCAGAATTGGCGCAAGATTCGTCTGAACAATCCAGGAAACTTCGCACTCTTCGGACTCCATATCTCCGATAAACAATTGTTTTAGAGCCGGAAAACTTGGTGCAAGCTGAATTAACGTATCTTTGAATTCCTGCGGAGAATTTTCATAAGCTTGTCCCCAATCTCCAATGATCAGACTTTCCAGCGTAGCCGCTTCCGGTTTTGCTGCCAAATCTTGAAGAAGTGTCTCCATTCGAATACCTTCTTCATAGTCATCGTAATTTACAACCAGCTTCACTTCTTGCATGCCAAATCCCTCCCGTATAAGGTGTATCATCTTTCACTAATCTGAATGTTAACCCATACCCGGCATGACTTGCAACTTCTTCCAACCCCAGTCCCAATGCCATTCCCAATCGTGCAAACCACCTACTGTTCGGTATAGGAGAAAGAACACATGTTCCCCATATCTAAAATCCTTAATCAGTCATGATATCTAGGTACATGGAAGGACCACACTTGATTAGCTTAACAACGCATATCAAAAAGACGTTAACAGAGTAACAACCTTATCCTATCCCATAGGAATGAAAGTTGTTTCCATTAACGCCTTGATGAATTCAATGCTCCACTTGCTTCATACAATCAAGAAAGTCAATCGATTCAGCACACTAGCGAAGCATGTAGCCCACCTCGTTTTTTATGCTTGCAAGCGAGAAACCAGTGCTCGCAGTGCATGACCCCGATGACTGATCGCTTGTTTTTGTTCCAACGTAAGTTCTGCCATCGTTTTCTCATACTCCGGCACATAGAAGAGGGGATCATATCCGAAGCCACCCTCGCCTGCAGCATCAGCTGTAATCCAGCCATCAGCCGAACCCTCAGCTTCATACTTATCTCCACTTGCTGGATCGTAAAGCACCAGTGCGCACACAAATTGAGCAGGACTTAACAACGGTTGCTGGGAATCCTCACCTGATTTTAACGCAGCAAGAGCATCCAGTAGCTTGGCATTGTTCTGGACGTCAGTCGCACCTTCACCAGCATATCTTGCGGAATAAACACCCGGTTCTCCGTTCAGCAAATCTACACAAAGTCCTGAATCGTCTGCCAGAACAGGAAGCCCGAGCGCATCACCGACGGCCTTTGCTTTTTTCCACGCATTCTCGGCAAAGGTAACACCATCTTCCACGACATCCGGCAGCTCCGGATAGTCAAACATGCTTTTGACCTCTTTGCCCAGCGGAGCAAAAGCATGCGCGAATTCACGCACTTTTCCTGCATTGCGGGTGGCAACAATGATAACCGGGCTGTCCAGACTCATCTTAAGCCTCACCCAATCCACGTGAACCAATCTTCAGCGCAATCGGTCCAAGAGCTTCTTTTTGCCGCTCGATCATTTCCAAAATTCCTTGTTCGCCAAGTTCCAGCATCGCATTCAATTCACGGCGGTCAAAGGGTGCTTCCTCACCTGTTCCCTGAAGCTCCACGTATTTCCCGCTGCCCGTCATCACCAGATTCATGTCCACTTTGGCTTTGGAATCCTCATCATAATTCAGATCCAGTACCGGCTGTTCTCCGACAACACCTACGCTCACGGAAGCAAGGAAATCCGTGATCGGGAACACCTGCAGTTTATGTTGCTGCGCGATTTTGTTCACAGCGAGCGCCAGCGCCACAAATGAACCGGTAATGGATGTTGTGCGTGTGCCTCCATCTGCCTGAATGACATCACAATCCAGCGTAATGGTGCGCTCCCCAAGTGCCTGCAAGTTCACTACCGAACGAAGAGCACGGCCGATCAGGCGTTGAATCTCCATCGTGCGTCCTGTCAGCTTGCCGCGATTGGCTTCACGCTGGTTTCGAGTATGAGTAGCACGCGGAAGCATAGAGTATTCCGCTGTAACCCAGCCTTTGCCCTGTCCTTTCATAAAAGGCGGAACACGTTCCTCCACCGTTGCCGTACAGATTACCTTTGTATCACCGACTTCAATCAATACAGAGCCCTCGGCGTATTTATTCGTGTTAATTGTTAAATTCATCGGGCGTAGCTGTTCGCTAGTTCGTCCGTTAGATCTCATATTTTCTGCCTCCTACGACTTAAGCATCCTGTAATGTTGAACTTCTTCTCTCTTGCAACCATCCTTTATATTTTACCAAAGAGTTCAGTTAAAAGCACCCTCGGGGCTCTCTTATCTGTTAAATCGGGATTTCGTTAATGTATTCTGGCTTGGACACCGGCGCACTGTAATCCCGGTTATCATCACCTTTGACCGTTTTCTGTCCGTTCCATTCAATCTGCACTTTGGCATCTTTGCTGGCTGTATTCTCCGTGGTTGTCAGGACAACGGACTGTAACAACTCACTAGGTACCATGTCCCCTTCTGTAAACATATCATCCTTCAGCGCAACCGTTACCGTGCCATCCTCAGACGTCTTAACGGACTGTAATTCCGTTCCACCTGTCATCACTTCTTCCAGTTCTCCATCCTTGGCTGGTCCCTTGATCAACTCGTTTAAAGCGGCCTGAACGCGGTCTCCACTTGGAGCCACTAGCCGTGTAACTGGAACATAATATTGCACACCAGCAGGAGAAGCGGCTGAAAAATAAACCGTCACAGGACTGCTGTTCGTTGTGAAGGATTCACCTAAATCCAGATTAATGCCTACCGCGCGATTCAACGGCTCCGGAAGAGGTGTACTATTGACAGGCATTTGACTCAGCTTTTTGCCATCCACCCAAATCTGTACATGGTTTACCTCAGGCGTTCCTGTGAGCGTCCACGTCACGGCTTCCAGCATTTTACGCTCATCTTTGGCATCGTATTTGGCAAAGTTACCCGAGAACTCGACAACAGCAAGCTTGTCATCCGAATGAATGGTTACATTCTGCACTACCGTTCCCTGTGGCAATACACCCTTGAAGCCTTCAGGTAACATTCCAGCATATGCTCCGCCTGTAACCAAAGTATCCAGAGCTGTCTTCGGGCTGCTTACATCGGTTCCGGATGGAAGGGTTAACGAGACTGGAGCGAGCATCCCTTGCTGGTCTTGTAAATACACCGTCGTGAGCGGAAGCGTTGCGAGCTTTCCATTACCTTCAGCGGCCTGAATCATAGCGGCTTCCTGAATACGTGGCGGCGGATCAATCGCTTCTGAAGATTGGGCACCGAACATTCCACAACCAGATAATACGACAGGAATGCCAAGCAAAGCCGCTGCCGATGCCTTACGTAAAGATGGGATTTTTCTCATGATTCACGTTCCCCCTCATCATTTTTACAGTTTGTACTACCATGTATACGGGCCTTCGTTCAAAAAATAACTACTTTTTGCACAAGCTCCTGCTCAATCTGGCAATCTTCATGTGATACCAATATAAAAGCAACGCGATACGGTTAATAACGTATGTAAGTAAGATGTATGCAATCATCGATATATAAGTTGAACGATTCTTTTACACGTTAACGGAGAGGACAGAAAAAACCTGAAGAAGCGAAGCGTTCGCCTTTATCAGCGGATTTTCACCTTTATAAAAGGTAATTTAAAAATCTGCGGATAACAGCGATCGGAAGGTTCTGCTGTCATCGGTGTGTTCCCGTGTAAACCTCTTCGTTCAATTTATATTTACAACAGAGGAGGATTCGCCCATGGAACATCCGGAGCAGGAAAAAATCCCTTACAGTCTGAATAGCCGCAAAGTTGCTGAAGCAACAAGGGAATGGTTACACAAACGGGGCGTCACGATCCCTGAGATCGCAGAACTGGTCATGTTGCTTCAGAAAAAGTATTATCCTGGACTGACGATGGAAGAATGCATAGAGAACGTGGAGATGGTTTTGAAAAAACGTGAGGTTCAGAACGCTGTCCTGACGGGTATCCAGCTTGATCTGCTGGCAGAACAAGGACAACTGATCTCTCCTTTGCAAGAGATGATTGAGAACGATGAAGGACTGTATGGCGTAGATGAAATTCTCGCCTTCTCGATTGTGAATGTATATGGCAGTATCGGATTTACCAATTACGGTTATGTGGACAAGCTGAAACCTGGGGTATTGGAACGTCTCAATGACAAAAGCCTGGGACCTGTGCATACGTTCTTCGACGATATTGTCGGGGCCATCGCTTCAGCCGCGAGTAGCCGGATCGCTCACCGCAAACAATCCGAGATGGAAGAGGCACTCGGAGAAAAGCCAGTCAGCGACGACAAGATTTAGTTTTAGATGGGTAGTCGAAGAAAACGAGTCAAAAAAGCGGCCGGTGCAGGCCGCTTCTTTATTTTATATGGCTAATTCATGTTGCAACACCTATTTGAGTTGCTCTTGCCTCAAAGGCACAGCCAATCCGTAGGTTTCTGCCCATTTTCTATCTTTCATCGATTCTGATTCATTCCGTTTGGGTCCAATCGTGATCTCCGGTCCTTTTCGCTCTCGCATCAGACCACGCAATACCGTAATACCAACAATGCTGATTCCGGTAAATACATACATCAGACGCATGATCACGTGACCCGAATCACTTCCCGTTACCATGCCATGAATCAATAACCCGGCAAATACCGGATATGATAACATGTGGAACATAAACCACCATTTGCGCCCCAGCTTGGTACGTAGATCACTGGACAATAACACGATCAGCAAGCCGTAGAAAGCTAGCGTGCCCAGCCCCGTGCCAATCGGGTGCACCGACGCTGTAAAAGGAATCAACAGTTCTCTCCAGGTAAACGGGCTGTAGTGATCAATAACCAATGTGAGTGCATGAGTGATGCCAAGTCCAAAAGCAAGCCAGGTTGTTCGTGTATGCCACTCAAACATGACAGCTTTTGGTCTCCCCTTGACAATAGGCATCCCCTGAGCAATCCCTAGAAATACACCAGCAAAAAGCAGTACATATGCAGCAATCCCACTAATACGAATGATATTCCACGTTGGCAGATAATCTACAATCCACTGTGCCATAACCGGTTCCCCCAAATCTATGAGACTTGTCCCGTTCCTATTCGATCAAGCTAAAACGATGATCCGGGTCGAAGCCAGGCCAGCGCTCAGCAAGTGTTGATGGATTTCCTCTAAAATAAACGTTTGCCTCTCGAGTGATCCATAGAACATCATGTCGGTCATAATGTCGATTAAGCCAGTTCACTGCTTCCGCACTTCCCAAGATTGATACAGTCTTGGCTATAATTTCGCACTGCGAAGCATGCTGACCAACGACGGTACATTGTAAAATGTCTGTGTCCGCCGGTTTCATCGTCCGTGGATCGATAAGATGATGTGCTGTATAACCCTTGTCGTCTTGCCACTGTCTACGTGTAATCCCTGATGTGGCGACAGCCCCTCGTTGTAGGCGTACCGTCCCCGACACATCTTGCATCTGTGGAAACGGACTGGTTACCTCCAGCGTCCATTGAGGATGGTCTGTCGTACCCCATACCTGAATATCACCGCCTGCATTAATCATTCCCGCAGGAATGTTCATTCTCTTCTGCAGCCAGTCCGCGATACGTTCTACAGCCCAGCCTTTTACAATACCGCCAAGATCCAGCTCCGTTCCCGGGTCGAGATGAACCATCCGGCTCCCTTCCCGCTGAATCCAGCTTGGACGACTGTAGTCATATGGATCTTCCCTCATGCCAGCGGTTTCCGATTTTATTATAGGTAATAGACGCTCCAGCAAAGGCCGCTGGGATGCTCGCTGATGTATCTTTTCAAAGCTTGTATCATATCCCGATGAACGAAGAGCTTTCATGATGCCGGGTTGGAAGATGCCTTCCGTTTGTCCGATATATCCATATGCTAAGCTGAGCACCTCATCCATCGCAGCCGAGACAGAGATCCATCCTTGACTCTCATTCAGACGATTTAATTCACTGTCAGCCACAAAACGGCTAAAACGCTGCTCCTGTGTTTCAAACCAGTTTTTGACGAGGGAGGCGGCGTGTTCCGCCTGTTCTCTATCTGCCAGAAACTGCACTTCCACCTTCGTGTTCATCGCGTGAAAATAAAATCGGAGGGGACGTACAGCCTGCTCTGTGCGGCTCATGATGCACCTGTGCGTGACTGATAATTGCCATGATTGCTTTCAGAGCCCGAGCGTAGCGAATTGGTCTGATCCTGATTTGACCCAACCGAGTACCCGTCTGTACCCCAATTATACTGATCCGTACCGTCTGGAGACCATTCATCCATCACATCGTCACGTGAATCCACCCGTGTGGAGGCTGTTATTCCAGTGTCTGTCCCATTCGCCGCCGCATAAGCGACGTCAAATGCATCCGAGGTTCTTACATATTGAAAGAGTGCAGCCACCGTTAATGTAGCCGCAGCCGAAGCTTGCCATTTCCGCCATTGGTTCCGTTTACGTCTTGTCATCGCTTATCCCTGCTTTCCATAGCGAAGTTCATAGTTGTATGATAGGCTCCCTGGCTTAAAAGAAGCTGAATAAACGGTTAACCGCGCCTAAAGCTTTTTGTTTTTCTCACAAAAAAAGCCCCAAACAGGTAAATCCTGCTTAGGGATAGGGATGAGATCACTATTGAAAAAAAGCTATTAACATCTGTGCCAAAATGTGCTTATATGCAACCTATGACTACTAGCTAGTTAAATGTTGAAAATAAATGATTCCGTCAGCCTGTTGTACCTGTCCCGCCAAACCACGCCGAGTTAATTCCTGCAGATGCGCCAGTGTTTCGCTCATGGCAAAACGTAATTGATGTATTCCAAGCCGATCACCAAACAAATGCAAGCAGATATCATATGCATGAGCAGGGCCTTCCTGCATACGTTCCGTCAGTTTGCCCAGACGCTCTTCATGGTGAGCAAGCAATTCGGTGGTGCGTTCCGTAAAACGGGTAAACGGATTTCGATGACCCGGATATGCACGTTCCACTGTAAAAGTACTCAGACGCCGCAAGCCGTCCATGTAGGATTGCAGCGGTTCTGCATCACTGCCCGGTTGCAAACTGATATTGGGCGAAATTTGGGGTAAAACGGCATCTCCGCACAAAATCTCTCTTGATTCAGGAGCATAGAATGAGAGATGACCCGGGGCATGTCCGCCCGTTTCCACAGCGACCCATGCTTTTCCACCCATATGCACGGTTTCACCATCTGCAACGATGGTTACCTCCGGGAGTGGTGTAATTTGTGAGATAAATGTTTTCATATGTTCCTTAATTTCAACCGTCTTATGCTGCGGCATGCCATGAAGCAGGTAATATTCTGGCAGTCTCTCTTCAATACTGGCCCCAGTTCCCCACATAAAATCTGTTTCCTGGCGGGAGCGTGCTGACATTAACACGGGTGCACCCGACATCTGCTGCATCCAGCCGGACAATCCCAAATGATCCGGATGATGATGGGTCAGTACAATCTGATGAATATGTTGAAAGGTCAAGCCGAGTCCGGCCAACGCTTCATGCCACTCCTGCTCCGTCTCCGCTGTACGCGGTCCTGGATCGATAATGCTCACCTTGCCATCCGGTTCGGTTATAATATAACTGTTTACCCATCGAAGTGGAAAAGACATCGTGATTTGAATACGGTGCATTCCCTCTGGCATAGGTAACGATTCGGTTCTAGTACGTTTCATGGTCTTTCCCCTCTCTCGAGTCAATTAGTCAGTAGGACGATGTCCTACAAAGATCATGCGCGGCGAAGTCTGCTCGTCATACTTCTCTTCATCGTATCCCCCGTGAACCTGATCAACCTGAAGATCTGCATCCTCCAGCATTTCACTCAGTTGCTCTCGCGAGTAAAGCTTGACACTTTCCTTGTAGATTCGCGGTTCAGTCCCGGCAGAGATGTCCGTGATATGTATTTCCTTTTGTACAAACCCGTCTCGTATCCTCCGATATTCCTCAATCCGTTGCCCTTCATCTTCACGAACAGAGTGCTGTACCAGATGTTTTTGCACATAAGCTGTATTGATAAAATCAAGAATGAAACTGCCTTCAGGCTTCAACATTCGATGGATGGCACGCAGAACCTTCAATTGTTCAATATCATCGGGGAAGTATCCAAACGAAGTGAACAAGTTAACTACAGCATCGAATCCACCGCCAAGAGGGATTTTGCGCATGTCGGCATGACACCATCTAACCCGATGATCGGCATCCAGTTCTCTGGCTTCACGCAGAAGCACATCGGATAAGTCTACTCCCGTCACTTGGAAGCCAGCGTCCGCAAGCGCAAGAGAATGCCTGCCCATCCCGCAGCAGAGATCGAGCACTTCTGCACGAGGGCGAAGCTTCAGCCAGTTAATCATCTTATGTACTTCCTCATAAGCACCATGCACATCCCGGTGTTTGTATACGAGCAGATAATCTTCGCCAAAACTCTTTTCGTACCATGCCGTCATGTCAATCTTCGCCCTCCGTATCATAAGTTATCCTTATCCTTATCCTTATCCGCATTGAGCAGATTTTGCTGGCTAGAACACCCCACGCTAAGCTAAAACTGGTGTCTGTTTTGAATCATTTCAAATTATTGTAACGCTTTAGGGCGTGTCTGAAAACTCCGAAGGGAGCAGATTTTGCCGGATTTTCGTTCCAAGCCAGGAAGTTCTCCGCAGGCGTGCCGGAGCACGTCAAGGGGAAGTGACGCAGCAGGGGGCGAAAAGACGATAAAAGATGCACTTCAGCGAGTTTTAAGACACGGCCTAGAACCCAAACTCAAAATGATCGTCTGCCACCCTCATTGAACGCCTCTACAACGCAAGATATAATGTTAGACATATCATGCTCCTACGAATCGGTTAAATACATACAACAGGAGGTGTTCTTATGATTCGTATCGGACTTACGGGATGGGGCGATCAGGAAGACCTCTATCCAAACCGTACCCAAGCGAAGGACAAGCTTCGTCTGTACGGACAATATTTCTCCACGGTGGAGGTAGACAGTTCCTTCTACGCCGTGCAACCTCGCGACCGGATGGCCCGCTGGGCTTCGGAGACTCCTGAATCATTCTCATTTATCGTGAAAGCCTATCAGGGAATGACGGGACATCTACGGGGCAAACCGTATTTTGCCAGCACGTCCGAGATGTACAAAGCTTTTCGTGAATCGCTTGAACCTGTGATCGAAGCAGGCAAGATGCAGGCTGCCTTGTTTCAATATCCGCCTTGGTTTGAGTGCAACCGGGACAACGTCAATGAACTACGGGAAGTAAAGCTCCGTATGGAGGGCATTCCATGCGTAATCGAATTTCGTCACCAGAGCTGGTATGCGGACAGCATGCGTGAGCGCACGCTTCATTTTCTAAAAGAACAGGGATGGATTCATAGCGTCTGTGACGAACCACAGGCAGGGCCAGGCTCTATTCCCATTGTGCCCGTCGCAACCGATCCTCGGATGACACTCGTCCGTATGCATGGACGCAACGTATCCGGCTGGCAACAAAACGGCGCTTCAAACTGGCGTGAGACACGTTATCTGTATCGCTACAACGAACAGGAGTTGTCGGAATGGAAAGTTTATTTGGAACAGCTGCAGGAGCAGAGTGAAGATGTGTTTGTTATTTTTAACAATAACTCTGCCGGAGATGCAGCAACCAACGCCCAGATGATGATGGAACTGCTAGGTCAGCCTATCAAGCCATTCCCCGACCGCACCGAGCCGGAGAAGGAAGAAGGCCCTGAGCAACTGGAGTTGTTTTAAACAGAAAAGAAAGACAGTACATTGGGACTCACCTATAGTTAAATCAGTTAGTGTTCATATCTGAACTCAAATATTTAAAATAAACAACCTAAAAAGGTGCCTCTGTTGAGACACCTTTCCCTGGCTCCCATACAACGAATCGTATGAACGCCAATGACATGGTAACTATACTATGGCTCATTATCCCAAACACTGATGTACCGAAAGGATCTAACCTTCAAAACCTGAGCGGAATACTTCTTTTCCTTTTGCATTGAAAATAACATAATGACTCTTCTTCCCTACAGGCACCCCGCTGTACATTCCGTCACCAAGGTAGTTTACCATGGAATAGGCTGGGAATATCCGTTTACCCGTTTTAATATTGATTGACGCCGAGATTGAACCATCCTTGGCTTTTAATGCATATTGAACTGTTGCGATCGGATCAATGTCGTGATAATAGTCGGTGCGATCAAGATCCATAATCTCGTATTTCACATCCATCACGATGTTCCCTCGACTATCCACAATCCCATAGCTTTTATTTAACTTTACTCGGTATAGTGGATTTTTTGTTGTCAATTTCTCAATCTGGTTATTCATGTAATTCGTTCGCTCAATAAGTGGAATCATTTCATCGTATTTCGCAGCTAGTATGGACTCACCACGAGTTCCGATCAATCCATATTTACCATTCTTACGAATGACAGCACTTCCCGCTTGAAAAAGATTGGCCTCTTCGTACTGAGCGGGTATTTTAATGTCTCCATTCTTCGAAACATATCCCCATTTTTGATTAACTTTCACAGCCGCCAGATCCTCTGAAAAAGCCTGCATGTCTGTATAACTGGACTCAAATAGTAGGGTTTGATCCTTTTTATAAAAAGTCCACCCGGAACTTTCATCTTTCATATCTCTTACCGCGTAACTTCCATCTCCTGAAAGAATAACCTTTTGTTCACTTTGAGGTTCTACAATCATACGCCCGGATACATCCACGATGCCTTCGCCATTTTGCTTTATTTTCCAAAGTCCACTCTGTGGCTCGCTTAACTTGGAATAATATTCATTGAACGAAACAATTAAGCCATCTTGCCTAACAATAGCGCTATGGTTATCGCGACGGAGCCCCCAATCTAACGTATTACCTGTAAATTCAAGTTTGTTTTTGAACTCTGCAGGTACCACGAGCTGCCCCTTATAATTCATACTTCCCCACAACCCATCGATCTTTACAGGAAATACCCCGGATTTACGATAATCTATTCTATAATCCA
Organism: Paenibacillus sp. FSL R7-0272; assembly: GCF_037969905.1. NCBI lineage: Bacteria > Bacillati > Bacillota > Bacilli > Caryophanales > Paenibacillaceae > Paenibacillus > Paenibacillus sp. FSL R7-0272. Next base: position 5,068,818 of record NZ_CP150221.1, read on the forward strand.
TCTCTTCGATGTTAAATGTCGTTAGTAATTTCCCTTTGGTATTGATTAATGCCCACTTACCATTCTTTTTGACCATTGCGACTTGATTGTAAAAGCTTGTTCCCTCTTCATATGTAGGAGAAATAACAAATTTGCCTTTCGTATTCATGTAACCAATCTTCCCATTTTTCTTAGCGATTGCGAGCCCATAATCAAACCAACCAATATATTCAATGCTTTTGTCCTGAAATATCACTTTACCTTTATTATTTATTAACTGATTTCTATTTACGACTGCTACACCCTGGTTGAACGCATCTCTTGCTAATTGAAACTGTGGCTTAATAACAAATTTCCCTTCGTAATTGATGAATCCCCACTTCCAGTTTTGACGAACCGGGATGACTCCATTAGCAGCTCGATCGGTAAACCACAGATGGCTCAATCCCACATGTTCCTGCGCCTTGTCCCACTCATGATAAACTGGCTCGTTTGCTGCTAGCGCAACCCTCGGTATCATAAGTACTGACGCAATGAGTACCAAGAATGAAATGCCCAGAATTGTAGTGAATCTCTGATATGCTGGTCTTTTCTTCAACACTATTCCTCCATATAAAAGTAATGTTCTTACTCTTTCATTAATACATAAGTAAAAAGAACTATCAATATGGGAATCCAGCATTAGGAAGCATTTTTTTAACCAATGTTTTATTAACATGGCAAAATGGATTACAATAGATTGAAAGCAGATTTGAAGGAGGCCTTTTTCAATGAACGAACAAGCATATTTTGAGCAAAACCGGGACAAACATCTGGCAGAACTGAACGAGTGGTTATCCATTCCGAGTATTTCCGCCATTTCTGAGCATAAAGAAGACATTCAACGTGCGGCACAATGGGCAGCGGATGCACTTACACGTGCGGGTATGGAAAATGTCGAGATTATCCAAACAGCTGGTCATCCCATTGTTTATGCAGACCACCTGCACGCACCGGGCAAACCAACAGCCCTGATCTATGGACACTATGATGTACAACCTGTTGATCCGCTAAATCTGTGGGAGACACCACCTTTCGAACCCACGATTCGTGGCGGGAAGCTGTATGCTCGGGGTGCAACGGATGATAAAGGACAAATTTTTATACATATCAAAGCCGTTGAAGCACTGATTGCCGAAAATAAAGAGTTGCCGATCAACATCAAATTCTGCATCGAAGGCGAAGAGGAAATCTCCAGCCCGAACCTGCCAATCTATCTCAACGATAATACGGACAAACTGAGAGCAGACATGGTGTTAATCTCGGATACATCTCTTTTGGAAAAAGGAAAACCTGCCATCTCCACGGGCCTGCGCGGCCTGTGCTCGATGCATGTGGATCTGTTCACCGCCAATACCGACCTGCACTCCGGTTCCTTCGGTGGCGGTGTACCGAATGCGCTTCATGCCCTCGTCTCCCTGCTGGCATCTTTGCACGATGAGCAAGGCCGCGTGAGCGTGGATGGATTCTATGACGGCGTTCTACCGTTGTCTCCTGAGATGAGAGAAGAATTCGTGAAGCAAGGCTTCAATGAAGAACAGCTTCGTCAAGATCTCGGACTGGAGCAATTGTATGGTGAGGAAGGGTATTCCTTTGTAGAACGTGTCGGCGCGCGCCCAACACTCGAATTGAATGGTGTATGGGGCGGTTTCCAGGGCGAAGGCAGCAAAACGGTCATTCCAAAGGAAGCTCACGCTAAAATCACTTGTCGTCTTGTCGCTGACCAAGATCCGCAACATGTGCTTGATTCGATTGAAGCTCACCTGCGTGCTCATGTACAACCAGGGGCGACATTGCAGATCAAACAGATTGAGAAGGCTTTTGCGTTCAATACCGATCCGACCGATCCTATCCTGCAAAAAGCCGCTGACGCTTACGAAAAAGTATATGGCGTGCGTGCTCTCTTCACCAAAGATGGCGGCTCCATTCCAATCGTTGAGAAGCTTTCCCGCGTGCTTGGCGTGCCTGCCGTGATGATGGGCTTTGGTCTGCCAGACGAAAATCTGCATGCACCAAACGAGCACTTTAACCTGGAGAACTTTGATAAAGGGTTGCTGACGGTCGTGGAGTTTATTAAAAGCTTATAATCGTTAAAAAACACGCTTACACGGAGGTCACTTCGCAGGGAGAATAAGCTTTCGATCGCTGTTATTCCCAGATTTCTTTGATCCCTTTTCTAAAGGGAGAAATCCGGGAATAAAGGCGAGCGCTTCGCTTCTACAGCTTTTTTCTCCCCACTCCGTTTAACGTGTAAATTTTTATTTAACCCCTATAGAGGATAATCTATAAGAGAGGTGGTTCGCTTCTTCAGAATCGATTTCGCCCCCTCCACTACGTTATGCGCGTTCCTATAAGTCGTTTTAAAAACGTAATCTAGCTTTTTCGGGGATGAGCACAATAACATAGGGCGCGCTTGTGGAGGCGCTCCGGTGGCGAATCGTTCTTTCGATCGCTGTTATTCCCAGATTTCTTTATTTCCCTTTCCGAAGGGAGAAATCCGGCAATAAGCGTATGCTTCCGATGTAGCTTTCTTGCAGAAAGCTTTTAGGCGAGCGCTTCGCTTCTTCAGAATCGATTTCGCCCCCTCCACTACGTTATGCGCGTTCCTATAAGTCATTTTAAAAACGTAATCTAGCTTTTTCGGGGATGCGCAAAATAACACAGGGCGCGCTTGTGGAGACGTTCCGGTGGCGAACCGTTCTTTCGATAGCTGTTATTCTCGCTTCAATAATGTAATAACGTAAAAACGATGGCCTAAACGGTCATCGTTTTTTTATTTTCTGTATTTTGCAGTGATCATTGCAATACCATATTTAGGTAAAATGTGGTAGCCTTCTTATGTACGTTTTCATTAGTACACTCGTGTCGTATGATGACCACAATCTGAATGATGAGGTGAACGGTAATGTCTGCTTCCCATTTGACCAAAACCGCGCTGGCTCATTCGCTTAAATGCCTGATGGAACACACGCCGCTCAATAAAATTACAGTGAAACATCTGGTAGATGGCTGCGGTGTAAACCGGCAAACGTTTTATTATCATTTTCAGGATATCTACGCCCTGCTTGGGTGGATTTACGAAACGGAAGCGGTGGAAAGTATCCATGAATACCGTAGTTATGATACGTGGACAGAAGGGTTCTACAAAATTTTCTGTTACATCGAAAATAATAAAGCCTTTTGCTGCAATACCCTTGAATCCCTTGGACGTTCTCATCTGGATGGTTATCTCTATCAAGTGACGCATGATCTGATTATGGGTGTCATTGATGAGCTCGCTTGCGGAGTCAAGGTTCGCGGTGAGGATAAAGAGTTTATTGCTAATTTCTATACACTGGCTTTCACGGGTCTCATTATCCAATGGATGCGGAATGACATGAAAGAACCACCCAAACACTTCATCGACAAGTTGAGTGAACTGATTGAAGGAAATGTAGTCAGAGCACTACATAAGTATGAGCATAAGTATCAGCACTGATTAAAGGATAAAGAACTAATAGGAGTGTAGATAAGGCACGTAACAAGCGGCCATCCCGTTAAGGATGTGCGGCTTGTTTTTCTATGATCGTAGTTCGAATCAAGCCATCGCTCGATATTCAAACCTAAAACTAGACATTTTTCCAAAAGTGACTAAAAAACAGACAGCTATCTTCTTTTGATCATACCTTCTTTCCCGGTGCAGGTTTACATTGGAAATGTGAAGAATACACCATCTTTTGGAGGCGATTGATCGTGAAAAAAGAACATGGCTCTAAACAGGTTTATTTTGTCGGCGGCGGTATTGCTTCTCTCGCGGGAGCAGCCTATTTAGTCAGAGACTGTGATTTCCCCGGCGAAAACATTCACATCATTGAGGAGATGCCGATTCTCGGGGGCAGCAATGACGGTGCAGGTAATCCGGAACAAGGTTACGTCATTCGCGGTGGACGGATGCTCAACGATGAGGCATATGAAAATCTATGGGAACTTTTGGCGACCATCCCTTCTATCGAACGTCCGGATATGTCGGTCAGAGAAGAAATTACGGCCTTTGATAACGCTAACCCCACACATTCCAATGCACGGTTAATTAACCGTGATGGTCAGGTTGAAGACGTGTTGTCCATGGGATTCGATATGGTCGATCGGCTGGCGATGGGCAAACTCATCATTACTCCTGAAGACACGCTGGGTAAATTGCGGATCAACGACTGGTTTGCACCCCACTTTTTCCAAACGAACTTCTGGTACATGTGGGCAACGACGTTTGCCTTTCAGCCTTGGCACAGTGCGGTGGAGTTCAAACGATATATGCTTCGCTTTTTTCATGAATTTCCACGAATTCAAACGCTCGAAGGGGTTACACGTACCCCCTACAACCAATATGACTCCATTATTCTGCCGTTGCATCGATATTTGGAGCCGTACGGCGTAGATTTCACGCTAAAATGCACCGTTACGGATTTGGACTTCAAAGAGGGCAACGGAATCACGGTCACAGGTATGCATGTGCGGCGGAATGGTATCGAGGAAATGATCGACATTCATGAGGATGACCTGGTCATTGTTACGAACGGCTCGATGACGGAAGGTGCTGACCTTGGTTCGATGACTTCCGCTCCCAAACTGAATGGCAAGGGTAGCTCTTGGAAGCTGTGGGAGAACATTGCGGCGAAAAAACCGATGCTAGGCAACCCTTCTTCGTTCGATGATCACGTCGATGAGTCCAAATGGGAATCATTTACCGTCACTTTCCAGGATTCCGTTTTCTTTGATCTGATGGAAAAATTCACACGCAACCGCGCGGGTACTGGAGCCCTTGTTACATTCAAAGATTCGAGCTGGTTCATGTCAGTCGTGTTGGCCTTCCAGCCGCATTTCCGGAATCAGCCTGACCATGTCAAAGTCTTCTGGGGCTATGGGTTATACCCTGATAACGTAGGGGATTTTGTGAAAAAAAGAATGTGTGATTGTACCGGTGAAGAGATTATGCAAGAATTGATCGGCCATCTTCATTTTCAGGAGCACCAAGAAGAGATCATGGCTACAGCCAACTGTATCCCTTGTATGATGCCGTATATCACCGCACAATTCATGCCAAGGCTGAACAGTGACCGCCCTCAAGTCGTGCCGGAAGGTTCAACGAATCTGGCATTTATCAGTCAATTTTGCGAGATTCCTGATGATGTCGTGTTCACGGAGGAATATTCGGTACGCGCGGCACGCATCGCCGTCTACACCTTACTTGGCATCAACCGTCCGGTTGAGCCGATCCATCAATATCAATACGACGTGCGGACGCTGTTCAGCAGTTTCGTGACTTCGTTTCGATAAGAACAATAAAAAATGTTAAGTAAGATGAAGTTCAACTCCTATAAAATAATTATACACAATAAAGCAGTCGGTCCAAATTGGATCGACTGCTTTAGATGGGTACTACATTTTACTTATCTAATATGCCTAGTGTATTTAGGTTCGAAATGTCGCAAATTGTAGTAAATGCACAAGCCGCATCAATTGTGTGATTTCTTGCTGTGTCTCCGGCTTATTAATTCCACTCATCGCTTGATTAGCCTTAAGTGTTCGTCGAGTATTCAGCATTCCATTAATGAGCTTAATCACTGTGTTTCGCCCACGATAATCTACAATTAGATACTTTTTGCTCGAATCCACCTCAACCCACATGACATTCTGGAAAATCGGAAACAATTGTTTGCGATACCGCTCCATATCATGCTCACTATAATGCTCGCCATAGAAAGCCTTATATCCATGCACATGTAGATTCTCTGCCAGTTCGGCAATAAATGGATCGTCTCCGAACCTAGCGTTCCAATCCATCATCCCACACCCTTCAATGCGTGTACTAGTTCCATAAATCATCCAGTTCTTCTGTTGAAATTGTATTCACGGTACTACTGTATTGTTTTAACCTTTGATTAGGATTCGCCATAATTGATTCCATAATCCGAATATATTTATCAGAGAACAAACAGATCGTTTCTTTATCGTACAAATCAGTATTATACTCTAATGCTATAAGCATGCTGTTAGATTGTTCAATTATATTAATACTCAGATCAAACTTGGACGTACCTGCATCTAAATGCTGAGGTGTGCATTCCAAGTGAGGGAGATTTAGCATTAATTCTTTACTTGTTTCAAACATCATCTGAAAGAAAGGAGAGTAGGCTGTATCTCTTTTTTCTAATAACATTTCGGTTAATTGTTCAAATGAAACATCCGCATAATCATACGCTTCTAATGTTCTTCCTTGAATACGTCTAAGGAGTTGCATAAAAGATGGATTCGAAGATAGCTCCATTTTAATGACAATTGTATTGACGAAAAATCCCACAATCCCCTCAACTTCTTTATCCGTCCGGTTAGCTATAGGAGTACCTATACAAATCTCTTCTTGCTCTGTGATTGTATACATCAACACACCAAAGGCAGATAAAGTCGTTGTAAATAAACTGACACCTTGTGATCGGCTGAAATGAATGAGTTCATTGTACAATTGGTTCGAAACTGAAATATAATACGTAGCTCCCTGGGTGGATAACTTATCCGGTCTCGCATGATCTGTAGGTAATGTCACATTAGCGTTACTGCCCTCTAATGTATCTTTCCAATATCTCAGTTGTTCTTTGGCATATTGGTTATTTAACTTATACTGCTCTAACTTTACAAATTCCTCGTATTGAGGAGGTTCCAGGAGACACTCCCGTTGTTCACCATTAAACTGCTCGCCATAATAATACTCAATTTCTTTAAAAATGATACGGAGTGACCAGGCATCCACAGCAATATGATGAAAGTTTAACATAAACAGAAATTCAGAATCTTGGGTCTGAATCATGTAGGCACGAACTAAAGAATCTTCTTTCAAATGAAATGGAACTTTGGCTTCATTTTTCAAGTAATCTAAACCACACTGTATACTATTTGTTCTGTTGCGCATATCCAATACAATGATCGATAAATCGATGTCTTCTTGCACAGTTTGCACAGGTTCGCCATGCACTTCTTCATACCTTGTACGTAAAATTTCATGACGTTTCACAATTTTCTTTAGACTTCTTGCCATAATATCCATCTGAAAATTGCCTTCGATCCGAATTACCTTAGGGACATTGTACAATGCTGTGTTGCCTTCCAATTGATCCAGAAACCATAGTCTTTGTTGAGCAGAGGATAGTTTTCCATTTGTCTGAACTTTCTCAAGTTGCTCTTGAGATGCAGAAATGGTAGGTGCCTCCGTACTCACAACCTTCTTCGTCAAATCAAATATAGTAGCATATTCAAAAATAAAAGACAGTGGAATATTTTTTCTCCACTCCTTCCTAATGCTTGATATGACTTGTGTAGCTAACAGAGAATGTCCACCCAACACAAAAAAGTTGTCATAGAGTCCGATTTCAGCAGGCTGTAATTGAAGAATTTCAGCCCATATTTTTCTGATTTTTTGTTCATCTTCTGTGAACTTATCCTTCTGTCTCTGTGGCTTAAGCTCTTTGATACCTGGAGCCTTAGCTAGAGCAAATGTATCTATCTTGCCATTCATGTTGAGAGGAATAGCATCCAAAACATAAAATTTAGCAGGCACCATGTAATTAGGCAGATGCAGCAATCCATAATCCCTTAATTCAACCAATTGCAAAAATTTAGGATGGTCAGAGACAACGTAAGCAACTAATTCATGGGTCTGATGGTTCTCGATCTGTACAACAATTGAACGGACATGTTGATGCTTTTTATAAACCGATACAATTTCAGGTATTTCAATGCGATAGCCTCTAATTTTCACCTGATCATCCTGTCGTCCTAAATACTCCACTGAAGAATCCGGGAGCTGCCTGATCCAATCTCCTGTACGGTATAACCTCTTACTATTATGAAGATGATGCTGGAATGTCACATAACTCTTAGCTGTCATTTCATCTTGATTTCTATATCCGCGAGACAGAGAAGGTCCTCCTACGTATAGTTCGCCCCTAACGCCTCTCGGCACAGGTTGAAACGCTTCGTCTAATATATAGAATTCAGTGTTAGCTATGGGATAACCCAAAGGAACGGCAGAAGAGTATCTAGGCATATTTTTCTTCAATGTATGCGTAGCCACCCCAATTGTCGTTTCTGTTGGACCATAATGGTTAATGACCTCACATTCCGGTTGTAAGCTCCATATGATGTCCACTTGCTCCCATAATAATGCTTCTCCCCCTAAGACGATGCGCCGCTTAGGCAGAATATCTTTGGGTTCAGTAGCGGACAATAGAAAATTCAAATGTGAAGGAACGATTTTCAAACAATCTACTGGATTGTTACGAAAATAGGTGGCGAATTGCTCAGGGTCTGACACTCTTTCTTTGCTTATGACATGTAGCACACCCCCACTAATTAAAGAATGAAAAATCATCGTATTCCCTAAATCAGCAGCAAGAGTAGATACTGTGGCATAACTAGAACCCACCTCTAAACGAATGGATTTTTGCGTACCGGATAAGTAATTCATAAGATTTCGATGTTCCACCATAACTCCTTTAGGGTACCCTGTGGAGCCTGAAGTATATATCAAATAAACTAGATCTGTCCCCTCAACATGACACGCTGGATTTATTGTAGGCTGACGACCCAATTGAGATTGAGTCCGCTCGCTCTCCAAATCTATTGTTCGGATAGTGTCGTTTATCGAGAGAAATGCATCTGAGAATCCACTAGTAAACACAAATTCGACTTCCGAGTCTTGAAGTTGATATTGCAATCTTTGCTTAGGAATCGCCGGATCCAGCGGCAGATAAGCTACCCCTGCCTTTAAAACTCCTAGCAATACAGTAATCATATCGATCGATCTTTCTATACAAATACCTACAATGTCTATCTTTTTGCTTGCCTGTTCCTCTATTAAAAAGTGTGCGATTTGATTGGCACGTTGGTTTAATTGTTCATACGTTATCTCTTCCAATTCATAAGTTACTGCGATATGTTGAGGGGTTTCACGAACCTGTTTTTCAAATAGATCTATAACATGCGCTCCTGCCAAGTGCGCACCTTCAACATTAGCTTGAATGGCGATTGTTTTTAACTCATCAGGATCAAGAAGTTGTAGCTGACTAATCTGAATCTCAGGGTTTTCAACGGCATTTACGATTAATTTCTGAAAATGTTTGCTGAATTGGCCTATCCACTCTTTGCTAAATAAGTCTGTCCGATAATTGATTTGTCCATATAAACTTTCATGACTGATCTTCATATTTAAACTAATATCAAACTTGGAGGTACTTATCCCGACTGATTTTTCTTGAATGTCTATCCCTTCCATGGATAGCCTAATTTCTGGGGCAACTTGAAACATGGCTTGGATTAAAGAATGATCCCCTCTGGAATGATCTTGTTTCAGAACTTCCACTAACTTATCCAATGGAACTTGATGTTCAAAAGCTTCCAATACCGTTTGACGTACATCCTGTAGAAGCCGCTTAAATGTCAGATCTCCCCCTACATCAGCAGAAATAATAACCGTATTCACAAAAAAACCTATAACATGTTCGGTTTCAATTCGATTTCGGTTACTAACAGGTGATCCAATTAGAAACTTAGATTGACCAGAATATTTATAGCACAAAATTTGAAATAACGTGAGTAAAACCATGTACATTGTGCTGTTATTTTCTTCGCCAAGGTTCAGGAGTCTTGCTGTTATATTTTTAGGTATAACAAAGTTAAATACATCTCCCTTATGTGATGCTTTCTTAACAAGCTTACGATCAGAAGGTAAAGCAAGAGCTGACCAATCCCGATTCAGCTTTTTCTTCCAATACTCCAAATGCTCATTCATTTGTTTAGATTGCATCGGCAACTGTTCCCAGAGTGCATAATCTCCGTATTGAATAGTAAGTGGAGTCATTTCATTCTTCCTATTAAACACTTTATTTTCATAAAACATGGAGAATTCTTTCATAAATAACTCAATAGACCAGTCGTCACTAATGATATGATGGAACACAAGGCCCATTATATATTTATTTCTGTCTAGACGAATTAATGAAACATGAAACAAAGGCGGATGATCCAATATAAACTCCATACAGATCAGCTCTTGAAAAAGAGTATCGGTTTGAGTAACCTTTTGCTGCTCTGAAAGCCTAATAAAATCATGGTACTTATACGAAATTTCAGCTTCAAGAACTTGAACCTCCGAGAATCCTCCATTATAACTAAAAGCGGAACGGAGAACTTCATGTCTTTTCACAATTTCAAGTATGCTTTCTTCAAAAATAAGCGGATTCAGCTCACCCCTCAGCTCCATAAAAAAAGGCACATTATAAACGTATCTCTCTTCAAGTAGTTGATCCAAAAAGAGCACCCTATCTTGTGCAAAGGACGGCTTTGTTCTTTCTCCCTTTGAAGTTGTCTCAATTGCAGGTTCGACCAATGGTTTCATACCTAAAGTATGGATAAAATGAGCAAGCTCATCGATGGTTGGCCCATTGAAGATTACACTCAAGGACAAATCACCTTGAATGATTCTATTGATACGCACCATCATTTTAGTTGCCGCTAAAGAGTGACCCCCTAGTTCAAAAAAATTATCATACACTCCGACGGATTGAAGATTGAGAGTTTCTTTCCAGATATCTGCCAGCATTTGTTCAACGGTATTTCTAGGCATTATTTTATTATCTGAATCTTCTATCTGAACTTCTTGTAACATTAGCAATTTTCGATCTATCTTCCCGTTAGGTGTTAACGGTAATTTCTCGATTTCCCTATACAATACAGGCACCATGTATTCAGGAAGTGTTTGTTGCAGATATTGCCGTATTGCCTGATGGCCAGGCCAAGATATGTCCGGCTGGAGTACAAGGTACGCAGCTAGTTGCGCTTCTTCACCAACTTGCACCGAGACCACAACCGCATTTTCAATGGCTTCATGTTGCAGCAGTTGGTGTTCAATTTCAGATAATTCAATTCGGTAACCTCTAATTTTTACTTGCTGATCTATCCGCCCCAAACATTCCAAAATACCTTCCGTATTGTACCTGGCCAAGTCGCCCGTTCCATACATCTTGCCCTTTCCCGTAAACACATTGTCTACAAATTTCTCTTCCGTTAGTTCTTCCCGGTTCCAGTATCCATTCGCTACACCTTCTCCGCCGATATAGAGCTCACCCGCTACACCAATCGGCACCGGTTCCCTAAAACGATCCAGTACATACATCTGGGTATTGGCAATCGGGCGCCCAATAGGAATCATTCCTTCCTGTTCTCGGACATGGTGAATTGCCGACCAAATGGTTGTCTCGGTAGGCCCGTACATATTCCAAAGCTCCTTGCTTCGGGCCTGTAATTGACCAGCCAACTCTCTCGACCAGCTCTCCCCGCCGCACAGAATCTTTAATTCCGGGCTTCCTTCCCATCCAGATGCAAGTAACAACTGCCATGTGGACGGCGTAGCCTGCATCATCGTGGGTTCTTTTTCTTGGATCAGACGTGATAACGAGATGCCATCCGTTGCCGTCTCTCGGTCAACCAAGAGGACTCTCGCACCTGTCGTGAGAGGAAGAAACAGCTCCAATATACTGATGTCAAACGAAATCGATGTTACGGACAGTAACCGATCTTCCTTACTCATCCCCGGCTCTTCGGACATACTTGTTAAAAAATTGCTCAATGCTTGATGTGAAATCTCCACACCCTTAGGTTTCCCTGTCGAACCTGATGTGTACAAAATATAGGCTAATCCTTCTGGCTCAGATCGATCCACGACGGCACTCTCTTCGGTCGTAGCGAATGATGCCAACCGGGTCTGTACATTCAAGGTTGAAATGCCATGGGATTCCCACGTTGCGGATGTTGTATTATCAACAAGTAACAACTGGGCGTCTGAATCGGCCAACATATACGCTAAACGCTCTTGCGGGAAATATGGATCTAGAGGCACATAGGCAGCGCCGGTTTTCCAGATAGCCAGAAGGGACACAACCAGATTAGCAGAATTCCGCATACTGACAGCTACCTTTGACCCTCGGTTCATACCTTTGGCACACAGAGCAGATGCACACTGATCGACTTTTTGGGCAAGTTCCTGATAACTAAACTGCTCCTGATGATGCTCTACCGCAATGCGGCTTGGATATTGCTCAACCATCTCTTCAAAACGCCGGATTGCCGTATATCTGCCTGAATTTTTTCTCTCAGTTTGATTCCACTCGATCAACTGTCGATTGCATTCGTTCTCATCTAATATACTGACTCTCCCAAAAGGCTTATGTATATTACCAATCAGGTTTATTAATAATCTCTCAAAATGAGATAACATCTGGTTAATAAAATCCAAGCTCTGTTTCGTTTGTTTACCACACAAAAGAGAGCAGTTTAGATTCATCCCCTGAAATCTGTAAATCATCACCATATCATAAGAGATCCTGGGGGCCAAAAACCACTCCATATTCTCCTCAAATTCTCTCTCCTCAAATAAGAAATTGTTATGGTTCTGTATATTTAATTGTGAAAATTCTACTGTTTGTCGATATACATTTCCATCTAAAAACCCTTTTATGATGTCAATGAAAGAATCACTGTCAGCATAATCAATACATACTGACTCCAGTTTCCTTCCACTCAAAGTATAGACTGGGTTTTCTCGATTAAAATTGTATTTTTGCAATAAGAAATAAAAGGTTAATTTCAAGATATCATGTTGCGTCACTTGTCCCTGTTGACAAATCAGACTTAATTCATCCAGTTCCTTGCTTGTTAAAACAATATGTCGGTTACTCGTAATAAAATTCTCATATTCATTGGCTTGATTTTCAAGTAAAGAAGTTTTGGAAGTATCCATATTTGCACCTCTCCATTCAATCACCCTCAAGTTTGATGAAATCTAAAACAGGTGTCTAGTAATTAATAATTTTCCTGTTTCTGCTCTATATTGGAGGAATCTCTAGATTTATTGGTGAGTACAGTCATTGTCGAGATTCCCCCAAGAAGCACGAGACCAACTCCAGCTCCTAAAAATACAAAGTTAGTCGAGAATGCAGCTGCCAATGATGCACCCAGTAATGGCGCGAGAAACGTAGATACATTCTGAAGTGCATTAGAACTCCCGGTAACCCGCCCAATTAAATGGGAAGGTGTTTCTGTCTGTAATATATATCCGAACGGTACAGTCGTGAATGCGGCACATACACCGGCACAAAATGCCATGGCACTCCAAACAAGAGTTGGAAGCTGAAAAGACAGCATACCGCCAATTCCAAGTATAGTAACTAGAATTCCTGAAATGAAGACAGCACTACTTATACTAGATAAGGGACTCTTCTTCCATCCCTCCCAACTCCCCCCGCCCAAAACACCTACGAGGCTCCCAAGACCAATTGCGCTGATAAGCATGCCATAAGCCTGCTCTGACAGATTTTGTTCCTTGGCCCACAATACAAACAGACCTTCAAAAAGAAATATCAAGAACAAGGAAACCGATACTAGAATCACTGCCATTAGAAGTGTAGATGTCGTTTTTAAATGTTTGATCCCACCTGTTAGTTCCTTCCAAAACTTCGGCTTATCAACAGATTGTGTTTGGTTCAAATCATTTGGAATAAACGAAAGTAACACTGAAGAGATGAGAAAGAGTACACCTTCAATTAAAAATATAAATGATGAGGAGGTCTGAGCAGCAATAACCCCACCAACAATAGGAGCAATAATTTTCATTAAATAAACAGAAGTTTGACTGAGTGAAATGGCTTGAGAAAGTTCTTGATGAGGGATAACACTTTTAATTGTTTTCATCCTTGCAGGTTCAAAAGCTGTAGCAACTGAATTCTTTAGAAAAACAAGCATTAACAATAACCAAAGCGAGGTCGTAAAAAATAAACAAAATACAATGATTGCCCGAAGTATATCTGATACAACAAGAGTTACTTTAGTAGGCAAACGATCTACCCATACACTAATCAACGGCCCAAGAAATATCCAGGGGACACCTGCGGCAATAACTTGAGCAGCCACCGCATCAGGACCAAGTTGCCATGTATACACTAGTAACGTGTATATGGCGATATAGTCAAGCCAATTGCCACAGTCAGATAACAATTGCCCTGAAAACAATAAAGAAAATCGCTTGTTTTTTAAAGGCTGTAAAAACTTAATTGTCCCCAAATTCATCGTCCTTTCCTAGCTCAGAACTGTTACACCTTCTAGGTGAGAACTTTTAATTGTCCATCACATTACTAATCGTAGAAACGGAATGAAATATTTTAACCTCTCCATAGACGTTTTTTAGATCTACATGGATTGCTTCTAATTTATCTTTATAATCAGTCTCATCATCGGAGAGTAAAATACCAATATACGTACCACTGTGGGCTATGATAACACCCAATGCGTTATAGTTATCCGATATTTCAAGCAAGTGTGAGATACTTTGCTTTGCTAGCCTCTCTTGATTTAAAAGGGCACTTTTCGTTGCAACTTGACCGATCGAATGCACATCTTGATTACAAAAAGCAAACTTTAACTGCATCATTAAAGCTGTGTATTGGGTACGCTCTTCGATCGTAAATTCTCTTTTATTCCGATTATATTGGATCGTATCAATCTCCCCACCTTCGTCTATGGCGAGTACCGTAAGTTTTGGAAGAACACCTAATTTTTCAAATAGTTCGACCTCCCTATGATAGAAAGCTACGACCTCCGGGTACATCACTCCATCACTCGGTTCAATTTCTTTCATCACCTTCTGCAGTAACTGTAAGGGAATCGTTATACCATAATAGGATTCAATCGACCTCGCAGTAGCTACCAGATCTGCAGATGAACTTGCTAATCCTTTTCCCACGGGTAAGTCACTTTCAATACAAATCGTTCCACCTGGCGGCAGCTTGAATATGTTTAAAATTTCGGTTGCTAGTCTGGCTGATTTTTGTTTGAACTCCGGTATGACTTTTAATCGTGGGGTCGAATCAGAACAAAACACGACTTTAGTGAAATTTTGGATAGGGAAAGTAACCAGAAAATCCTGGTCACTCTCCACTGTCATTCCTTGTAATAACTCTCCAAAAGTACCATAAGCCATCCCAATTCCAATCTTTTCTTTGGATACTACATTATTTTTGAGATCCGATATCAATCTTCTCCCTCCCACCTTCTGCAGAGTATTCATTCCAATAAGTCATGATCATCTGAGCCAGTTCGTCTACGTGAGGTGGTAACGCCATGGTATTATGATCCCCAGGCACAAGGAATGTGCTTAACTTGCCCTTGGTTCGATGTTTCCAGTGGCTTGGATTAATTAGTTTATGAAGATGTTTAGATACCTCTTGTACATAAAATAACTGAAGATCAGAATTAATTGGATTGCCATATCTGTATTTCCTCATCGCTTCTCCCGCAGCTACCAACACATTCATTTTTTGTTTTAATTGCTTGGAACTCATTCCTACTGGCCAATCCTCACGTTTCCTTGCTTCATCCAGTAGTAGATTTAGCGCGTTCTCGCTATCTATTCCGTCAAATTGGAGGGGATCTAGATCGAATAATGTAGCAAAATACATAATTGCATCTTGCTCTGTAAATTCATCATAAATATTCATAGATTGGTCGAGAGGCTGAACATCAAATAAACCAATAAATTCAATCTTCTCACCCATCTTTTCAAACAATCGTGCCATCTCGTACGCAACCATTCCACCGAAAGACCAGCCAATCAATTTATATGGACCAGCAGGAATCTTTCTTTTGATCTCTGTAACATAGAGTTCTGCCATTTCTTCTATGCTATTTAATGGTTCTTCATCCGATTCATAACCAGGGGCTTGAATTCCGTAAATACACTCTGACGTTCCCAGTGAATTAACCAAATGGAAATAGTGAAGAATGCCCCCCCCTTGCGGATGGATCAGAATTAGTGGACTTGTTGAACGATCCTCACCTTCTTGAAGTTGAATAAGATAAGAAGAAGCCAAATTTTGTTTTTCCCCATTTAAAAGTGCACAGATACTTGCAATTGTTGGCTCTTTCAAAAGGCTAGCAAGAAGTAATTCCGTGCAAAATTCCGCGTTAATTTCATGTAATAATTGAATAGCTTTTAAGGAATGTCCACCAATCGAGAAAAAGTTACTGGTGACACTGATTGGGTGAACTTTCAAAACTTTCTCCCAGATTTTTGTCATTTTTAACTCCTGTAAATCACGAGGAGGTACATACGATTTATCATGATGAAAGTCTATGATCATCGGTAATGATTTTCGATCAATCTTTCCGTTAGGTGTTAACGGTAATTTCTCGATTTCCCTATACAATACAGGCACCATGTATTCAGGAAGTGTTTGTTGCAGATGTTGCCGTATTGCCTGATGGCCAGGCCAAGATATGTCCGGCTGGAGTACAAGGTACGCAGCTAGTTGCGCTTCTTCACCAACTTGCACCGAGACCACAACCGCATTTTCAATGGCTTCATGTTGCAGCAGTTGGTGTTCAATTTCAGATAATTCAATTCGGTAACCTCTAATTTTTACTTGCTGATCTATCCGCCCCAAACATTCCAAAATACCTTCCGTATTGTACCTGGCCAAGTCGCCCGTTCCATACATCTTGCCCTTTCCCGTAAACACATTGTCTACAAATTTCTCTTCCGTTAGTTCTTCCCGGTTCCAGTATCCATTCGCTACACCTTCTCCGCCGATATAGAGCTCACCCGCTACACCAATCGGCACCGGTTCCCTAAAGCGATCCAGTACATACATCTGGGTATTGGCAATCGGGCGCCCAATAGGAATCATTCCTTCCTGTTCTTGGACATGGTGAATTGCCGACCAAATGGTTGTCTCGGTAGGCCCGTACATGTTCCAAAGCTCCTTGCTTCGGGCCTGTAATTGACCAGCCAACTCTCTCGACCAGCTCTCCCCGCCGCACAGAATCTTTAATTCCGGGCTTCCTTCCCATCCAGATGCAAGTAACAACTGCCATGTGGACGGCGTAGCCTGCATCATCGTGGGTTCTTTTTCTTGGATTAGACGTGATAACGAGATGCCATCCGTTGCCGTCTCTCGGTCAACCAAGAGGACTCTCGCACCTGTCGTGAGAGGAAGAAACAGCTCCAATATACTGATGTCAAACGAAATCGATGTTACGGACAGTAACCGATCTTCCTTACTCATCCCCGGCTCTTCGGACATACTTGTTAAAAAATTGCTCAATGCTTGATGTGAAATCTCCACACCCTTAGGTTTCCCTGTCGAACCTGATGTGTACAAAATATAGGCTAATCCTTCTGGCTCAGAACGATCCACGACGGTACTCTCTTCGGTCGTAGCGGATGATGCCAACCGGGTCTGTACATTCAAGGTTGAAATGCCGTGGGATTCCCACGTTGCGGATGTTGTATTATCAACAAGTAACAACTGGGCGTCTGAATCGGCCAACATATACGCTAAACGCTCTTGCGGGAAATACGGATCTAGAGGCACATAGGCAGCGCCGGTTTTCCAGATAGCCAGAAGGGACACAACCAGATTAGCGGAATTCCGCATACTGACAGCTACCTTTGATCCTCGATTCATACCTTTGGCACACAAAGCAGATGCACACTGATCGACTTTTTGGGCAAGTTCCTGATAACTAAACTGCTCCTGATGATGCTCTACCGCAATACGGCTTGGATATTGCTCAACCATCTCTTCAAAACGCCGGATTGCCGTATATCTGCCTGAATTTTTTCTCTCAGTTTGATTCCATTGATGAAGCTGTAGATTACGTTCTTCACCAGTAACTATAGGAATATGATCAATTTTAGTCGTTGGAGTTGTCAAAACAGATTCAACGATATGTGTAAAATAATTCATCCATCGACTTACCGTGGCTTCCTTAAAAATATCCGTTCTATACTGCAACTCTAGTTTGAGTCCCTCTTTGACCTCAGTTGCCAATAAAGAGAGATCTACATCCATGTAATAATTTTTAGTCGAACGTAATTGGATTTTCATTTGATCCGTCAGAAGACCATCTTCTAATGGGATAAGTTGAAATTGACTATTGTATAATGTAGGTCGATTAAAATTCCGCTCTAATTTCAGATCTTCAACCAATAAATTAAAAGGATATTCACTGTTTGAATATGCCTCTAGTGTCATATCTCTATTTTTCTTTAATACATCCAAAAATGACGGATCACCTTCAAAGTTCATTCGAAGGATTAAATTATTTACGAAAAATCCCACAACGTCTTCAAATTGCATTTGATGTCTTCCGGCCTCTGGTGTGCCAATAATCAAATCCTTCTGTTGGCTAAGCCTAGTTAGTAACACACCATATAGAGATAAAAGGGTCACAAATAAACTAGTGTTATGTTCTAATGACATTTTTTTCAGTTTCTCTAGTTGAGCAATAGGGATAAAGCCGTCTACCTGACTAGCGCTAAAATTGGACGTAACCGAACTTGTATAGTCAATAGGCATATTTAAAGTAGGTAGTTCCCCTGACAATTGATTAAGCCAGTAGGTTCTCATACCTTGCAATTCTCCATTTTCAAATCGCTTATTCTGCCAATTCGCATATTCTTTATAATGGTACACAGTTGCATTCTTTACAGAAGGGAACTTATTATTTATTTTATAAGACTCATACAACTCCATTAAGTCCTTAACGATAATCTGCCAAGACCAATAATCACTTATGATATGGTGCATACTCATCCAAATAATAAAATGGTTAACGGACACTTCGGTGACTTGTACTTTGAATAAAGGTCCCTGTTCTAAATCAAATGAAAAGCTCTTCTCTTCGTGTTCAATTTGATCAATCTTCTTCATCTGAGAAGTCTGATCTAGTGCTGAGATATCTTCGAATTTCACCTCTATGCTGGCTTTGGCATTAATCCGTTGAGCCGGCACCCCATCGTTGAGCACAAAGGTTGTGCGAAGCGATTCGTGTTTATCTACCAAAGCTACAACTGCTTTTTGGAAAATAGCTTGGTTCATTTCCCTTTTAAAATCTAAAGAAACTAACATATTATATGAATGATTGTTCGGTTCTAACAAATTTAAAAAGTAGAGCCGATGTTGTGCGTTTGACATCGCATAGGATGTAGCTGGCTCTAGTTTCTCTATGCTTTGTTGCTCATGACCCTCTGGGGTGGAAGTTTGATTAAGGAAGATAGCTAGCTTCCGGATCGTCTGATGTTCAAAAAGAGACTTAATTGAAACATCAATCCCTAAATGTTGTTTAATACGCGAGCGAACTTGAATCGTTTTTAGTGAGTTTCCACCCAATGAGAAGAAGGGTGTCTCAACGCTGATTCTTTCTAGACCCAATACATCTAACCATATTTGTGTAACCGTATTTTCCCAATATCCCTCTGGAGCAACATAATGTTCTTCCGAAATTGAGTTAAACCCAATAAGGGGTAAGGCTTTTCTATCAATTTTCCCATTTTGGTTTAGAGGCATTTCCTCCAGTATCATCATTCGTTGCGGTATCATATAGACGGGTAATAATCCTCCCATGTAGTCCCTTAATTCTTCTTCACTAATATTGGAGTTTAAAACAAGATACGCTGCAATCTCATGTTCCCCGTGGTCCCTTGCTTCGGCAACCACAATGACTTGTCTTACCTCATCATGTTTCAGTAACACCGACTCAATCTCACCTAATTCAATGCGCAAACCTCTAATTTTGACTTGAAAATCACTTCTTGAAATAAACATAAGCCTGCCTTCTGGCGTATACCTTCCCAAGTCTCCCGTTTTATAAAATTTTTGCATATCCTCTCCGTGCAGATCATAACTAAAAAAGGCAGCATCTGTACGTTCGATGTCATTTAAATATCCTCTACCTACTCCGATTCCGCTGATATATATTTCGCCGTTACATCCGATAGGAACCATCCGTTTCCATGAATCCAACACGTAATGCTTCATATTGGGAATCGGCTTGCCTAATTCAACATAATGGTCATTATGGTGGTAATTCTTATCAATAACGATATGGGACGTATCATCTGAACATTCAGTAGCCCCATATGTATTAACAATTTTCACATCAGGGTAGCTATTCTGCCAGCGTTGCAATAATGGAACTGAAAGGCCTTCTCCTGTTGAAATCATATAATGCAGATGTTCAAGCTTGAATCGGTTCTCTGTTGCACTTTGAAGAAATAATTCACTAATTGCAGGCACCATCTCAAGTACATTAACTTGGTCTGTGCATACCGACTCCAACAATCGGAGAGGATCCATTGCAACCTCATTTGGATATATAATAACCTGTCCCCCAACCATAAGAGGGGCTAAAAATTGCCACACAGAGATATCAAAGCAGTGGGAAGCATTCTGCGCAACAATACTCTTTTCATTCAAACCCAGCAAGTTTATTTTGGCATATAAGTGGTTAAGCATGCCCTCATGTTCTATCATGGCTCCTTTAGGCTGACCTGTAGAACCCGATGTAAAAAACACATTTGCTAGATTGTTGTTGGTATGAATGACATTTAAATTATCCGTTGGGAAACGATAAAGGGTATGATCCCCCTCTATGGTTTCAACCGCTGCTTGAATGGGAAAAAACTTTGGTCGTTTGCTCGAATCCTGAAAAACTTCAAAATATCGGCTTTTCACTTGATGATCAATAAGCATAATAGAAATATTTCCATTATCCACAATATGCTGCAAACGCTTATCAGGATACGAGATATCTAGTGGTACATACGCTCCTCCTGCCTTCATCACAGCAACTATACTTGTAAGCATTTCTATACTTCGATCAGCCCATATGCCTACTAGATCATCTGACTTGAGATGTTGATCTCGAAGCCAACCTGCCAATCGGTTTGCTCTATCGTTTATCTCCTGATATGTTAGTGACTTCTCATTACATATGACCGCAATTTTATCTGGATATTTTCTTACCTGCTCTTCAATAATCTCATTAAGCGTACGGCTAACTGAAAACGGAGGAATATTACTTTGATTAAAGTCATGTACTAAGCGTTTACGTTCAGTCTCTGGCAGTAAAGTTAACGTATCAAGACTATGATTCATTCCTACAACCACACTTCTCAGGATGGTTTGAAAATGAAGCATGATATGTTCTAGTTGTTCCAGCGATGCTCCGCTTGAATTATGAAATTCAATATTCCATTTCGTTCCCATGGTAATGAAGATTTCCAAAAAGGACTGGCTCTTCTTAAACAAAACACCATGTGATTTCTCTATAGATCGGTCATGATTAATCGTTACATTTGTATCAAATAACAATCTGTCCTGTGGAGAAGAAGTATTATTTTTGACCATCGTTACTGTTGTACTACCGAAAGTTCTTATAGACTTCAATTGGTATTCCACATCTTGAATTACATCGATACACTTCTGACTGGAGTCCAATCTGAATTGTATAGGTAAAGAATGACTAAATGACCCTATCATCTCATCGGTGGCGGGGAATGTTTCGAAATCTGCTGTCAGAGTAGAGCCGCAAGCGACGTTTACGTCTCCTGTATACACATGTAATGAGAGCAACCAGGCAGAGTACACTATGCTATTCACAGAAGTGTTATGTTGACGGCTACACTCTTTAATCAAATCAACCAGATCTTCCGGAAGGTCCGCATTCAGTTTTTTATATATACTTTGGCTTTCAGAACTTGATTGAGTCTCAGGCACTTGGAGAGCTGAAAAGGAGTATTCTTCCATCTTATCGGACCAATAATCCTGAGCAGGCTTCCCATCTTGCTCTGCTTCCCATTGAAGATAACTTTTTATATCCCCGTAACGTAAGTCCTTATCTTGAATTGCCTTCGCTTGTACCATCCATTTGTCAAATAAAAGCTCACAACTATGCATATCTATGCTCAGAACATTAAATGTCCATATTAAAACAGTTCTCTCTTGTCCAAATGTAAGGATAGCTACTCTATGCAAAGGTTCTTCGCTTATAAGAAACTCGCCTCTGTACTCTTTGGCAACAAGTTCAATCTCAACCTGTTGATCTGCCAAAGATACAGCCTCTCTATCCATCCAATGCAATTCAATTGGTATCGATTTGAGTACAACTTGTACCGTTCTATTTTTTAAAGAACGAAAAATGGTTCGTAGTGCAGGAGAATCTTCAACCAATGTATCCCATGTCCTTTGGATTTGGTTTCTGTCTATATTCAAGGGGAGTTCAAATACAAGCTGGTTTACAACCTGTTGTTGTAAATACTCTTTTTGAATGTGAGATAATTCCAGAACTTCTGAAACGTTCTCTTTCGATAGATAGTTCATGAAATAGATACACCCTCTGCCGGTAAATTTTTAGTTGAACAGTTCCTGCAACAACGTATCATCATTTAACTTAACTTGTGATAACCTCATGCTCGGGGAATTCACCATTTGATCGAGAACTTGCTCAATCTGCTCAAAAAAATTCTGGATTGTATCTGTACAAAATTTATTGTGGTTATAATAGATTTCAAACAAGAGTTGATCATCATTATCGAACAAATAAATCAACAAATCTAATTTTGTTTTTTCATTCTGATCCATTTCATAACTACCAACCGTGATATCCATTCCCTTGGTTTGAAACTCATCCAAGTTGCAGAATCGAACATCAATCTCATTGTTCTGAAGTTTCGTCGTATGGGCATTTTGCCCGATAAGACATACGGAATATAACGACTTAATCTGGTCATGCATACCATACTGATCCTGCATAACCATATCAAAAGGATACTCTTGATTCGCGTATGCTCCAACACATGTATCTGCGACTCTTTGTAGAATATCTTGCATTGTTGGATTTCCAGATAACTCAGTACGCATAGCAACTGGATTAATGCATAAACCGATCATGCTTTCCAAGTCTGGATGTGTACGGCCAGAAAGAGTCGAACCTATCGTTATCAGAGTTTCATCCGTTACATGAGCCAGCCAGATTTTCAAAGCAGCGAGGACTGTAATAAAATTGGTAGTTCTCCCACTTAAAACGTTTAAATCATATATTTTTTTAGTCAATTCTGGTGTAAGAGTGTATCTGCACATCTCTGAGATCGTTTCCTGTTCTTTTATCTTCTCCTCAGAATCGCCTGGCAATTGAAGAACAGGGGCAGATCTGTGCAACTTCTCTTTCCAATATTCCCTCTGTTTCTCAACTCGTTTAGTTGTAATTTGCTTGTGCTGCCATAACGAAAAATCTGCATATTGACGAGGTTGAGCTATTTTATAGGGATCTTCTCCTCGGATTAAAGAGGAATATATTTTGAACAAGTCATTCAAAAAGGCATAATGGGACCAGCCATCATGGCCAATATGATGTACTGATAGCAAAAATATAAATTGTTGATCAGCTAAACGATATAATTTCAAACGGTAAAAGGATTCCAAGGTTAAATCAAATTCTGTAATTTTCTGTATCTGTGTATCTTCAGCAACACGCTCACGCTGTTCCTCATCTGAATAATGAGCCAGATCCACATACTCAAAGGGAAGCTTCAAAAGATGGTGAACTTTTTGATAGAATACTCCATCTACCTCGGTAATTGTGGTTCTCATGATTTCATGCCGCTCAATTAAGATGTTTACAGCCTGCTGAAAGTTCTCGATATGCAATTCATTTTTAAATTCATACAGATATACGTCGCCGTATGCATGCCCAGTAAACTGTGCCCTAAACCACACTCTCTCTTGAGCATTCGATAGAGGATAACAATGGGGTTCAAGTAATTTATTTTCATTTTCCGCCAAAAGTATATCTCTACTAGGAATAGGTGTATATTCTGTTTGATCGGAGCCTTCGCAATTTTCAATATATCTACTCATTGCACGAATGGTTGTAGAAACAAACAATTCACTTAAAGGGATAGATATATTAAATTCTTTATGAATTCTAGAGAAAATCGTTGTGGCTTGTAATGAATTCCCCCCGAGTTCAAAAAAACTATCGTGTACCCCAATCTTTCCAATGGATAAAATCTCTTTCCAAATTGCAGTTAATTTTTTTTCAGTAATCGACATATTTTCCGAATTTGAATCAACTGCTTGAAGGGAATCATCCTGTTTTGATATGGAGCTATCTAACGTATGCTCCTTAGAAACTAATGCCTTCATCCTGTGCTCTAACTCGTGTTCAATGATAATGTTTTCTAAATGCAGCTCTTCGTTTTCCGTGATACGGGAAACAAGTTCGTTAAAATAACTCACCCACAGATCTATCTCATTCTCCTGAACAAGCTGTGTATTGACATCTAATTCAAACCAAAGCTCTCCGTTTACGTCCATCACATTCATGAAGAGATCATATTTGGAGTATTGAATTGGAGTTGGAATGAGTTTAACATCCAGATCATGCAATTTTGTTTTTAAAATTGGCCTGTCCATGTTAAATAAAACATTTAATTCGGGTACATGATTAAAGTTTAATGAGTCAATGAACATAGAGAATGGAAACTTCTTCACGTCTTCTAGTTCCTTCATCACTTCTTTCAGGGACGCTAAATAATCCCTAAAAGAGCCTCCCTTGTTTACTTTACTGACCACCGGTAGAACGCTTGCGCAATTCCCAATCAAATTGTAATTTTGCATTTGTGCCTGACCAGACACAGGAATACCTATAGCAAGTTTTGAATAGCCTGTTAAACGATGTACAAAGACTTTATATACAGCAAATAAAGTAACAAAAAGACTATTTTGAGAGTGAATACTCAATTTTCTGAGTTTGTCAGTTACTGATTTTTCCAATTTAAGATGAATCCTTTTACCTTGATATTCTCTCTTTAACATGCCTTCAGTAATCGACGGAATGACAATACCTTTAACCGGTTCTACAAAGATTGATTTCCAATACTGCACTGCCTTGATATGTTCCAAAGTATTAACCTGCTTCTCACGCCAATCTAGATATTCTCTAAATTGACCCGGCGCAGGTAATTCAATGAGATCATGTTCATGGCTAGAGTACGCGCTATACAACTTATGAAGTTCGTCCACAACGACAGAAATAGACCAGCCATCCGCAATAATATGATGAAAAGACATAACAAAAATATGATGATCTTTTTCCATTTTAAGCAAATGGTACTTCGTCAGCGTAGAATCCGGACTAAGTTCCATCTGGTTCTCACTCTCTGTAACCATCCATTCCTTAAATACGAGATCTTTCGCTGTTCTTTGATCTGCTGTAAGATCTGTGGTTTGAATCTCTACATTTTTATATTTTAGGACCGTTTGTTGCTCTCCACTGTGGTCTATGACGGTTCGAAGGGCTTCATGTCTACTCGTTATGGTCTGGATCGCCTTCGTTAAGTTCTCCAGATCTATAGAACCCTTTAATTCCAGAGCTACTCTTTCAGTAAATGCAGCAGACTGATGCTGCCTGGCTTTGGAAGCAAACCATAATTGTTTTTGTTCACTTGTAACGGGGTAAACTTCGCTTTTTTTTTCAGCTTCCCTTAGTGGACTGTCTAGGCTAGGCTCGTGTTGAAAAAAAGTATTTCTTTTTAGCTCAAATATACTCATATAAACAGCGCGCACAATTTTATTTATGTCCTCTTCAGTATGTGCTGTTGATAAAAAACAGTTACGCCCCTCCCAAATGTATACACCGTTTTTGATCATCAGATAATAGAACAGTTCAATATCCACAAACGATACAAACCTGAAGAGTGATCCACAGTTGACCATATGAATAGGAATGTTTTCTTGTTTAAAGAACTCATTCAAAGTAAGCATTAGTTTATTAGTGCGTTCGTTTAATTCCCTCTGCAGACCCGGCCCTCTATCCTTTAAGTACTCTAACGTTTTTAATGCCGCCTTCATTGTTATCGGATGAGTACAGAATGTTCCGCCTACAAATGTTTTGATATTAGCATGTGGTGGATAGGAGTCATCTCCGAATTCCCAATATCCTCCATCAACTACATCCAAATATTTAGATTTTCCCGCAACGACACCGATCGGCATTCCACCGCCAACAACTTTTCCATAGACAGCGATATCAGCTTCGATGTCATACCATCCTTGGGAACCCCTCATATCAATCCGAAAACCCGTGATAACTTCATCAAAAATCAATGCTATATCAGACTGCTCTGTCAGGGTTCTGATCTCTTGGATAAAGGCCTTAGGTTGCAGATCGGGTCTGCGGCTCTGGATTGGTTCTACTACCACTGCAGCAATTTCATTTTTATATCGCTCTAAAACTTCTAATGCATGTGGGCTGTTATAATTCAGGATGAGAACATCCTTCAAGTAACTTTCAGGGATACCCGGGGCCATCGGCAATGCTTCTCCATCATCTGCATTCATATTGGCAACGCCCAGAACTCCGTCAAAGGTTCCATGATATGATCCAGAAAAGAGCGCTATTTTGGAACGTCCACTCTGTGCTCTAGCCAATCGGATAGCCACCATAATTGCTTCAGTTCCAGAATTATAAAAAGCAACCCTCTCACAGCCAGTTATCTCTCGTATTAACTCGGATACCTGACCTGCTATATTAGACATAGGCCCAAGAGGAGCGGGTTGACTGCTAATTTCATTTTTCAACTCATCTGTTATAAATGAGGGATTATGACCAAACAAATTCACGCCAAATCCCATCGTAAGATCAATGTATTCATTACCATCCAGATCCCATAGTCTCGAACCCATTGATTTTTCTGCAATCACGGGGTATACCATTTCTTTCATATATGAACGAAAACCTGAGGCATTTCGATTATTAGCATGTACTTTTCTATAAGTTTGTGTGTATTCTTTAGACTGCTTTGTTTTCTTTGTATATTCTTCGATGAAAGAATCCATAAAGTGCTGTTGCTCTTTAGACAGACCACTTTCGGAATTAATAACAATAGGTTGGAAAGGTACAAACACCTTTTGTTCGGGTTGCGGATCAGCATGAAGCGCAATATCCATATGCTCCTTATTATGTTCAATGCTTAATTCTCCGCGATCACTGTCGTTGTTCCTCGAAACAGATGGGGAAACATGTTCTACAGCACTGCCCTGTTCCATTCTCATTAGCTCTAGTTGTTGATTGAAAATCTCATTTAAATTTTTCTGGTGATTATTTAACAGATTAATTTGTTGTTCCATAATGCTTAAGAAGCTTGAATCAGTTGAGCGATTTGCCGATGCTGATCTAATACCATTTTTGGAGGTTAGGATTCGAGATGCTTCATTTGAGTCTTGAACATCATCTGATTCCAGCACTGGAGCATGTTCCGTAATATATTTATTTAACTTGTTCAAACTAGTAACGGATTCAAATAACAAATTTACGGGAATATCTACTGAGAATTGTTTCATGATACTGATTTTGACTTGATTCAACATAATAGAGTCTATACCCATCTCTAAAAAATGGGAGTCTGTGTCGATCTCATCCTTGGAGAATCCAGTTATTTTTTGAAATATTTCTTTAAGAAGGTCTCTATGATCCGCAGTATTTTTTAATGTTTTTTTCACACTTCGATCCTCCTCCACCATGCCCTCATTACGAACCGCTTCCTCTCTTGAAGTTTCAGTTCGTTCTATCCAGCATCTCTTTTTCATGAACGGATACACAGGTAGAGGCACTTTGTTTAGTTTGGAATCGCCTTTATACAAGTCGAAATTTGCACCTTGGACATAGCACTCACATAAAATTTCTATGTCTTTTTTGCTTATTGGAGTCTGAGTGTCATATTTGCCTAAGATCTCGTTTGCTTGTTGAGAAAAATCCTGAATACGTGATTGCTCATCCACATGCTCTTTTGGGATGAGTCCTCCTGAACTTAGAACTTCTGTTAGTTTCGATCTCAACTCTTCAAACGTGTGCGCAACGATACCGATCCGCAGTGGGAAATGAGTTCTACCTATATTAGCCGTATAACAAATTTCTTTTAGTGTGTAATTAACATTACATGAAAAAAATTCTGTGTATCTTCTTACCAATTCGTACAATGAATCATGAGTCTTGGCTGACAAGGTAAATAATTGATAGTCATCTTTTTCAGTGGGAATAGGTTGCTCCATCCGGTTGTATTCTTCAAGAACAACATGACAATTCGTACCACTAAACCCAAACGAACTTACACCACTGCGTCTAGGTACGTTGTTGGTTTGCCAATTTGTCAAAGTTGTCGGAACGTACAATGGAGTACTCAAGAAATGAATGTTACGGTTAGGTTTTTTAAAATGGGTTAATGGTGGTATTTCTTTATGCTGTAAACAAAGGATGGTTTTTATTAGACTAGCAATACCTGCTGCTTCATAAAGATGTCCAATGTTGGCCTTGACTGATCCAATTCCACAGAACTGTTTGTTGGAAGTATGTTTCTGGAACGCATGACTTATCGCGTTAATCTCTATTGGATCACCTAAAGGAGTCCCTGTGCCATGTGTTTCAATATAAGAAACGGTTTCTGGTTCAATCTCAGCGTTTTGCCATGCTTTTAAAATAAGATTCGTCTGAGATTCTGTATTAGGAGCAGTCATACCTACGGTTGCTCCATCTTGATTAATCGCACTTCCTTTGATCACTGCGTGGATATAATCCCCATCCTCAATCGCTTGCTCTAACGACTTTAATAAAATAGAGGCTACTCCTTCTCCAGTTCCTGTACCATCAGAATCATCATCGAAGCTTCTAGCTCGATCGTCTGAAGACTCCATACCAATTCCTGCTTTGATTGGAAGGAGAAGTGTCCTTACACCTCCAGCAATGGCCAGTTCACTCTCGCCTCGTATAATGCTTTCACATGCCATATGCACGGCTACTAGTGAAGAAGAGCAGGCCGTATCGATTGTTATTGCTGGCCCTTTAAAATTAAGTAAATATGAAATTCGACCTGATATGACGGATGAAAGGTTACCAACAGCATATTGTGCTACGGAGACGTTATCACTTTCCATTAATAATTGTTCATAGGTTTGGCCGATCTTTGACGCCCCTACAAATACACCAACTTGACGTCCAGATAGCTGCCCTCCTCCATATCCAGCATTTTCAAGGGTGTGCCAAGCCGTTTGTAAAAATAACCGTTGATTAGGATCCATAAGTTCCGCTTCTTTAGGTGTCATTCCAAAAAATGAATAATCAAATTTATCGATCTCTTCAAGAAACCCGCCCTCAACAAAAGTAAATTCGTCGTTCTTTCTATTTATAAATAGACGCGCATCCTTAGCTCTTTCATCACTTAAAGGGCTGATCGCATCTTGCCCTGTAGCAACTAATCTCCAATATTCATCTAAATCAGCCGCTCCAGCAAATTCACCTGACATTCCAATGATCGCAATGTCATTTTTCTTAAAGTGTGAGAGGTCATTAACTTCTTTTTGTCGTTTTGTTTTCGACTTAACGTCTATTTCCTGACTTTCAGTATCTAAGAGGTAATTCGCTAACTGATTAATTGTTGGATACGAGAAAAAGTCAGATGTCGGAATAACAATGTTTAATTCATCTTCTAATTGAGTAGCAATCTCCGTTAATTGTATAGAAGTTGCTCCTATTTCGAAGAAACGATCATGTTTGTTTACATCTTGGATCGACAATACATCTTTAAATATCTTTACAAGTTTCTTTTCCAATTCTTCAACATGTTCTTTGGGCCTTTGATTGGCTACTCGACTTTCCCCATCGACTGCTTCATTACTGGGTACAGATCGAGAATTGTACATGCCACTGGAATATTCGTCTGCTAACTTGTATCGCTGCACTTTCCCACTCGTCGTTTTAGGTAACTGTCGAACAGGCACCACATCTGAAATTTTCCATCCTGTCTGTTCATTGATATAACCCTTTAATTGAGTAGCATATGCTGAGAAATCTTTGGAAGAATCTTTATGCACCACAAAAAGAATGATTTGATCTTCATTTGTCGTTGTGTCGTAAACACCACATGCAGCCACTTTCCCGAGCTCAATATTTTCAAATCCTTCAGCGACTCTTTCTATATCATGTGGGTATACATTTTGACCATTAACAAAAATAATATCTTTATATCTTCCAATCACATACAATTTTCTATCTACAAAAAAACCTAAATCTCCTGTTCTAGTCCAGCCATCTAACGTTTTAAGTTTGAGGGTAGCTTCCTCATTACGATAGTAACCTTGGGTTACATTTTTCCCTTTTATTTGAATATGTCCATAAAACCGATCGGGGACTACAACATCATTATCATCTGTGATCCGCAAATCGCAGTTCTCAAAAACAGTACCTACATCAACAACTGATAAGCCTTCTTCTTGATCGTCAGTTACATGTATTGCGTTACCGATCGTTAGTGATTTTCTATGAAGTAACAGCGGCTCTGACGTTAATTTCCCTGCTGCAACCCCCACCGATGCTTCAGCTAGTCCATATGCTGCGAACATTGCGTCTGCTCTCAACTGATATGGGGCTAAACATTGCATAAAATTCATACTAACTTGATGCGCTATCGGCTCCGCTCCATTTAGAATAACTTTCAAACTCGATAGATCCCAATGCTCTGCATTTTCTTTTTTAAATTTGGAAAATAAATACTTAAGGCCAAAATTAGGAGAGCCAGTAAAGGTGATTTTATAATCGCTGATTTTTTTCATCCATAACATAGGACGGCGAATAAATGTTGAAGTAGCAATCAGATGTTGATTCAGGCCACTAACTAAAGGCAAGAGATGGTATACAATTAATCCCATATCATGTGTTAATGGCATCCATGATAACGTGGAATCTTTTGCTGTAATACCTAATTGAGTCGTAATATCTTTGATGTTATACATTAAATTCTGATGGGTTAAAACGACACCTTTAGGAGTCCCTGTTGATCCGGAAGAGAATTGGATAAATGCAATTTCTTCGCTTGTTCTAGATACACCAGAATGATGTTGATCATAAGCTTTTGAATCCTTGTCCTCATAAAACAACACCCTCTCATGCATACTCAGAGAATACGGATCAATTACCGATTTGGACAATAATCTATTCCATATCGATTGATCTGTGATTATGTATGGATTTTTGAGAGTTGCCCAAACTTCAAATAATTTTTTCCTATGCTCATTATTACCTCCTGTAGCCAAGGGAACAGGAATGATACCTCCGAGAATACATGCCCAGTAGGAGGTTACAAATCTGTTCATGTCCTTCTCTTCGAAATAAAGAACCAATTCATCCTCAACGCTTACCCCTCTGCTATTGAGGTATTCCAACGTATGAAGTGCCTCGAAGTACAGTTGTTTATAAGAAATGAATGTTGTATCGCTGTCTCCATTGATGAAGTTAATACCGCGATCTTCGATCTCACTAACTCTTTTCAAAGCCTCTATTAAAGAAGTAGGAAAATCCATTTCAACAACTCCCACTGTGATTTTATTTTATGCATTCTCTCTCAGCCATTTCGTTTTGAAGCTCTCTTGTTCTTCCGATGGAGTATGTTTTAAAGCAAATACCTCCAATATATATTGGATGATTTGTCTATCACGATTTGAATTGAGGGGATCATTGTTCTTCAAATCATTTATCTTTTGATAAACTTTTTGAATTTCAGCATAATTCGCATCAGTAGGGTTATAATTTTTCATCACCATACTGTGATTTAGTAATTGATTAATAGAAGAAAAAGAAAAATCATTTCTAGTCGTCACTGAATGATCCTTCTGTTTTTCCATTATCATTTTCACCTGATCAACGTCTTTACTTGTACAAAAGGATACATATGGGAAATGTTTCTTATCATCATCTATCATATTTCCTAACACTTTCCTCGGTCCGATTTCGACAAATGATGTTGCACCATATTTTACTATATTATCCATCGTATTTTTCCATCGGACTGGTTTAGTAATTTGTAGCACAAGCATTTTTCTCAACGTATTCACCGTGTGAGGAAGAGCATCTATATTTGATAGAACTGGGAAATCACCTTTGTTCACCTTTATATTATTTAATATATCAAACATGTTATTCGCCGCATCTTGCATCGTGTCGTTATGAAATGCACCTGAGTTATTAATCACTTTATAGTGGATATTTTTATCTTTAAGATAGTCTATAAACATCTCTGTAGCTTCGATCGTTCCTGAAAAAACCTTATTTGATTTTGAATTATGACATGCAAGGGTTAAATTTCTCCAACGTTTCCTTATACGATCATAAATTCCTTCTACGTCTGAATCATTGGAATGCATCACCGCAATCATTCGTCCAGGAAATTGTTCCGCAGCTGCTTGCATTAATTCGCCTCGTACTTTTACAATGTTTAAAGCTTCTTTGAAAGAGATGCATCCACTGCTGACCAGTGCGGCATATTCTCCTAAACTGTGACCAGCAGCTACAGAGGGACTCCATCCAATTTCTTGATGAAAAACTCGAAATGCTGCAATGCTGACAGCAAGAATCATAGGTTGTGCATCCCGAGTATTATCCAGATTAAAATCCGGTCTCCAGCACTTTGTTATATCCATCTTGATGATTTCACTTGCCTCATTAATAGTCTCGTTTGCTAGGGAAAATGATGAGCACAGTTCCTTTCCCATACCTATATATTGAGAGCCTTGACCTGGGAAAATTAAAGCTAATGACATCGTATCCTCCCTCTTTTCTTGAAAATCATTTCTACGTCTTATCCTGTTAATATAGAATGTATGATTTTAAGTGCATTTTTGATATCCGTAGAGTTAATCCCTGAATGCGTAACCATTCTTATTCTGTTCGTGCCTAGTTCTGCTAGATTTAATCCCCTTTTTGTTGCTTCTTCGATAAAAATCTCTGTTGTGAGTATGGATGCTTCAACACGAAAGAAGACAATATTTGTATCAACGTTATTCGTTTCTAAGATCACACCAGGTATACTAGCCAAGCCTTCGGCCAACATCCTTGCATGTTCATGATCCGCAGTTAATCTGTCCATGTATTCCTCTAAGGCAATTAACGCAGGAGCTGCTATAATTCCTGCTTGTCTCATACCTCCTCCCAACATTTTTCGAATTCGATAAACTTTATTGATAAACTCTTTTGAACCGGCAACCATAGAACCGATCGGAGAAGATAATCCTTTAGATAAACAAATTTGTACTGTGTCTGCGAATTTTGTAATTTCTCTCGGCGCTAACCCTAATGAAATTGCTGCGTTAAATAGTCTTGCTCCATCCATATGAACTGGTATCTTTTTCTTGATTGAAAAAGCACTCAACTCCTCGAGATACGATAGCGGCAAAACCTTTCCACCCATTCGATTATGCGAGTTTTCAATACAAATTAGTGATGGGAGCGCGAATTGAGGATCGTCTACATCCTTAGGAAATGCTTCCTCCAAGTCTTGGATACGCAGTGTCCCATCAGACATAGTGGGAATTTTTTCGTACATAATGCCTCCACATACGGATGCCCCTGCAGCTTCATAGATGTAGATATCACTTTCATCCCCCACGAGTATTTTTGATCCCCTAGCACAATGTGCCATAATCGATGACAAATTTGCCATAGTACCACTAGGCATCAATATAGAAGCTTCTTTTCCTAAGATTAAAGCCGTCTTCTCCTCCAGTTCTTTGACTGTAGGATCTTCACCGTACACATCGTCTCCAAGAGTTGCACTTTGTATAGCTTGCATCATCCTTGATGTAGGAAGGGTAAAGGTATCACTTCTAAATTCAATCATATTCTGCTCCTTATCCATTCGAGATTAATGTTCTTTGGCCAACGGGCAGTGGATCGACGGAATACGTTATCAACTGTTCAATTTGCTTTAACAATTGATTTACTTCCTCATAAGAATTGCCGGCAACAATAACGTGTCCAATTCTGTGCGAGAAATTTTCAGGTACCTGTACAGCATCCCCTTCATTTACATAGACAGAAATACTTTTCACCTCGGCCATCTCTTGAATTGGCTTCAGGTTATTAATGCTCCGCAAGACACCAGATTCCTTCACCGTTAGAAAATAGATTCCCGAAACTCCCAGATTCTCGTTCTTAAATTCCGGTTTTATACCCACAGAACAGAGAATCTGGCTATTCAACAAATCTATACCAGTAGCGTTTCTGACAAGCTCAGGTATCATACCCCCAGGCAATCGAGCATTCGTTTCGATAATATATGCCCCTCTATCGGTTAGTTTAATTTCAGTATGTGAGGCACCATATGTGAATTTAACGGCTTGAAGTGTGGAAGTGACCATATCTATAATGCGATGTTCCATTTCTTTAGATATTTTTGCCGGGAATATATGCGCATGTTCGACAAAGTAAGGGCTTCCAGTTACAGCTTTCTCCGTAATCCCAATGCACTCAGCGACACCATCCCATGAAAACATCTCAACACTAAATTCAGGCCCTTCGATGTACTCTTCTACGAGTACGGTTTGCACCGTTCTTTGACCACGTCCATTGAACTCCATTTTCAAAATTTTCAGAGCATGTTTCTCTAATTCTTCCCATGAAGAACACAGAAGTACATTATTGGACCCACTGTCATCTGCAACTTTACATACACAGGGAAATTCGATTTTTGATCGAAGTGAATATAACTCCGATTCTGATGTTATGATGTCGTATTCAGGTTGTTTTACATTGCACTTATTGAGTTTCTCTCGAAATAGAGCTTTATTCCGGCAAATATGTATTGAATCACGACTATTACCCTTAAGTTCAAAATATCCAGCAATTTCAGCAGCCGTTTCTAAGTAAAAATCACTTGTTGTCATAATTCCTGCTATGGATGGGATATTCTCTTTCATCAGAGCCTGATACAAACTCGCTTTATCATTTGTCTCAGCCGTTATAACAACACAAAGATCATGATTTAGATTACGATAAATATCTGGATTTCTAGCCATTAGTATAGGTTCATAATTTAAATCCCTTGCCTTTTGCAATGCCTGCATTCCCGTCCCTGTTGTATTTGATTCAATAAAAACAAGACATTTACTAAGCTGCTGATTCTTTCGAAGAGAAGTATATGACCATGAATCAGCGACCGTATTTAACTCGATATATTTAGGCTCCGTTTGTGTTCTACCTATAAATAAGTTGTTTTTTTCATAGTATTCTTGGTTATAGATACTGTTGGCATATCGGTCGCCCCGATCGGGAAAAATCGCAACGACATTACAGGATTCCTCTGCTTGTGATGCTAACCACTTGGCGACATGATAAGCAGAGCCAGAGCTGTTTCCTGCGAAAATTTGCTCTTGGTAAGCAAGTTGCAGGGTTGCATTAAAAGCTTCCTCATCAGTTAGCCAGTGGACTTCATCAATGATATTAAAATTGACATTTGGAGCTATTAAGCTGTTCCCTAATCCGCCCTGCAGCCGTCCTGGTTGATCCGGTTGACCGAAAATCACACTGCCAACCGCATCGACAGCAACTACCTTCAGATTCGGATTATATTTTTTTAACGTTTGAGCTGCTCCGGACAATGAACCCCCACTTCCTACAGAACCTACGAGAATATCTACTTTACCAATATCATTTACGATCTCCATCGCCATATCTTCATAAGCGTTAGGATTCTCCGGGTTTTCATATTGCCGTGGCCAAAAAGCATCAGGGTATTGCAATAGTAAAGAATTTAACATCTCCAGACGTGCTGATTGCCAACCTCCCTCTACCCCCATTTTCGATACAATATGAATCTTGCATCCCAAAGATTCTAACTTCGCATGGGTTACCCTATCTATACGAGGGTCTGTAACAATATGTACAGGATGTCCCATACAACGTCCGACCAGTGCAAGTCCACAAGCCATTGTTCCTGAAGAACTCTCGATAATAGGGGCACCTTCTTTTAACACGCCTGATTTCTTAGCACACTCAATGACTCTTTTGGCAACGCGATCTTTCATGCCAAATGGATTCATCAGTTCTAATTTTGCAAAACATTTTCCTGGATGCACTGGGGAGGCGTTCACTTTCAATTGAATCAGAGGTGTATTACCAATCATACCTACCATATTCTCAATCATAATTATCCCCCTGCTATTTTGTTTTTTACAAAAAACGTGCTAATTGTTTTTCCCGTTCTATTTGGGAGCTTAGGAGACTCGCTACTCTAGATTCCAAGTTATTTTTACATTGCGTCGTCTCTTCCAATTGATGCTCAATTCTTGTTTTCACCATGGATGGATTAGTAGATCCGTATGATGTTTTTAAATTCAGATTATTTTCCACATCAAAAGACAAAGAAAGTATTTCCGCTGGATTTTGAATACTAAATCCCTCTTCAGCGCATTTTTGTTCAAGAATATGCACATTGTAATCTTGGGGTGAAAGATTTAACCGCATGGCTTCCATAATATAGCGACCAGCTATAACTTGAGACTTTCTATAAGGAATGTTATCTCTAATCGTCAAAAAGTTAGCTAAACTGAATCCACCAAAATAATCCTTTTTACAAATGGATAACATTCTATCTTCTTTAAAATTCAGGTGTTGAATAACGAGTGTTAAGAGAGTGAGTATAGATTGGCTTGTGTGGGAGAGGTCTATGAAGTAAGTGCTACTTTCTTTTGAGGTTTCGACCAAATTAGAATATGGAGTATTTTTCTGTCCTAAAATAAAGTTGTTATGAAAAGCGGCTAAATGAGAACACTTTCCTCTGATTCGTTCCAAAATAGGGAAATTCTTTTTCTGAGGCATGGCAGAGGAAATACCTGATAGACTTCCAGGTAAGTCAATAAACTGAAATTCGCTGCTCCCCCATAACATAAGATCCGTAAGAAATCTTGAAATCAAAACGGAAAACACGGATAACTCAGCAGATATTTGTAGAACCCATTGTCTCGAGGCCACGGATCGTAAAGCATTGTTGTTTGTATCACTGAAGCCGAGTAAGCGAGCAAGTGCATCACGATCCCAGTTCAATTCCACCCCAGCCATTGCACCAGCTGCCAGCGGAGATTTATTGACATTGTCATACGTTTGTATCCAATTTTTATGTATTTGTATCAGTTCATCCAACATAGCGGAAAGGTAAAAACCTGGAGTAATAATCTGTGCGGATTGAAAATGAGTATATCCTGGCATCGGAGTGTCTGTATACTGCTTCGCTAAATTCAGTATTTCATCTATTAGGAAGCCCAGTTTTGTGATCAATTGTAGCAATTCCTGCCTAGCAAACATCAGTTGAGCGCATGCCTGAACGTCATTTCGACTCCTATCGGCATGCCAATAAGGAACTGGATCACTCAAAGAGCTTTCAACATTTTTTTCAATAGCAAACAGAATATCAGACATATTATTTTCAGGACTAGCAACTAATAGATCCTTGGTAATTGACGTTAAAATATTGTTGATTTCAGCACCCTGATTTTTACTAACACATTGCATTTTCACGTATTCTAACAACATAACTTGTTCAATTTGAATGTAGTACTGCAAAAGATGTTCTACTTCATAATTGAATTGTGGCTCTAAAATTTCATCATGCAATATTTCTTTAGGAAAATTGTCAATTCTACCCGTAAATGCATTGGACATCTCAAGCACCCCTTTGAATTTCTAGTTTCTATCCATTTTGGGACGTATATTAAATTCACAATTCGATCTAATATGCAAATGAACATTCAAAAATAGTAGGGATGTAGATCTATAGAACAGAGGCAGTTTCACAGTTCTGAGTGGGAGACAGATTCAATTATCTTAATATATATCAATAGATACTAATCATTCAAATAAAACTAATAATTTTATAATATAGATTAAATATACATTATTGATAGTTAGTTTTCAATAATAAACACCAAATTATTCTATTTAGTAACAATTAATTCCTTAATATTACTCGTGTTACCTGTATTGCATATGATATCGAAACTGAAGCGTCATCCTATACCAATAAATTATATATCATAATATTACATATAAGTAAAATAATCATAAAAATGAAAAATATATATAACCATAAACACCTCTTCCTAGATACTCCGTTGAATTATGATGTGCACATAGGAAATAGCCGCTTATCTACTCTTATAGATAGCGGCTATTTCCTGATATTATATGTTATTTTATAATTAGGCCATATGGATGGAAATCTTCACTAGTATCATTCTCTAGCATAATCAATCCTTCTTCCCTTCACCCACACCGTATCAATCTCCAAATCCTCATGCAGCAAAACGATATCTGCCTGTTTCCCCTTCGTCAGGGAACCCGTTCGATGGTCGATACCTAGCAAACGTGCTGGCGTCAAGCTGGCTGCTCTAGAAGCAGCGATCAGACTCAGCCCTACTTCCTGCACAAGATAACGGAATCCACGAACCATAGTCAACGTGCTTCCTGCCAGAGCGCCGCCTTCTTTCAAACGAGCTTCGCCGTTCTTCACAATAACGGGCAGATCACCGATCTTGTATTCGCCATCTTCCAGCCCTGCCGCTGACATCGCATCGGTAATCAGCACCAGCTGATCGTTGCCTTGTTTCAATTGAGCAAGGATCGAAATCGCGGCAGGATGCACATGAATACCATCGGCAATGACTTCGGCGCTAATACGCGGGTCACTCAGCACGGCTCCTGCTGTTCCCGGCTCACGGTGGTGTAGCGGTGTCATCGCGTTAAACGTATGCACGGCATGATGCAATCCGGCCTCCACTGCGCGTTGTACGTCATCGTAAGTTGCATCTGTGTGACCGAGCGCAGCCGTGATCCGCTGTTCCCGTAGCCAGGAGATGACCTCCAGTGCACCTTCACGTTCTGGTGCCAACGTCACCTGACGGATGAGACCGGGATATTGCTTTTCCCACCCTTGTAGCCAGCTAACGTCAGGAAGCACGATATGATCCGGATTTTGTGCCCCAGGCCACTTTGGACTAAAAAAAGGTCCCTCCAAATGCACGCCTTCCAGCTGAGCGTACGGCATTTCATCCGAACGGTAGCGATTTACTTCAGCCAAAACATGATCCAGACGTTCCTTCGGAGCCGTCATCGATGTCGCCAGCATCGCGGTCGTCCCCTGTGAACTATGAAATGAAGTGATCTTGTCCAATACGTCAGGACTGGCATCCATGAAATCTTCCCCGTTACCACCATGGACATGGATATCGATAAAACCAGGCACAATTAAGCCTTTCCCTTTGGCAGGAATCGCTCCCGCTTCTTGCCGAAGGGATTCAGGCAGACCTTCCGGTATGCCGGCATATACGATTTTCCCAGCGCGCCAGGCAATCAAACCGTCTTCCAGCAGCTCATCGGCAAGCAATAGTCTGCCGCGGAGCAAGGTTATGCTTTTCTCACCTTCAGCCTCACTGACTTTAGGATTAGATTCGGTCATCTAACCAGCCTCCCTGCCGCTCGATCCAGTAATACAACCACGT
The DNA here is from genome assembly GCF_037969905.1 of Paenibacillus sp. FSL R7-0272. NCBI lineage: Bacteria > Bacillati > Bacillota > Bacilli > Caryophanales > Paenibacillaceae > Paenibacillus > Paenibacillus sp. FSL R7-0272. The sequence continues at coordinate 5,108,075 of NZ_CP150221.1, forward strand.
TCGGATGACATTGCAGCAGAGATGCAGGACAGGATGTGGTAATCGGACCCATGAACGCTTCGCGAATAATCTCCGCCTTCTCTTCTCCACGGGCAATGAGCAGGATCTGTTTTGCTTTTAAAATCGAACCGACCCCCATCGTAATCGCTTGCGCCGGAACTTCCTCGATGCTGTCAAAAAAGCGGGCGTTCGCCTTTCTGGTCTCTTCCTTCAGACCCACCACATGGGTGCGCCCCGTCAATTCCGTTCCAGGTTCATTAAAACCGATATGGCCGTTATGTCCGATCCCGAGCAGTTGCAGATCCACAGGCCCACGATCCTCCAAACGTAGCTCGTAATTCACACATTCTTCCTCCAAATCTATTGCCTCGCCATTCGGCACATTCGTGCGGGATAGATCGATGTCGATATGATTAAACAGCTGCTCATTCATAAAACTGCGGTAACTTTCACGATGCTCTGTAGGCAACCCTACGTATTCATCCAAGTTAAACGAAGAGGCCTGCGCAAAGCTCACCAAACCTTTTTGATAGAGCGTAATTAACTGTTTATAAATACCTACAGGTGAACTACCTGTTGCAAGTCCGAGTACGGCACGAGGTTTCGTTTGCAGCAAGCTGGCGATCAAGCCTGCACCTGTTGCGTTCAAATCTTCTTCATTTTCAAAAATACGAATATTCATCTGTCAAGCACCTCCGGTGTGATGGAAACGATAGGACTGCACATTGTGATACGACTGCTCAAGTTTAGGTATAAATTGATCAAAATCTGCACTGACCATGCCTGTGAACAAAATATCAATCACATGTAGCAACGCAATGCGTGAAGCCATGTCCCCGCGCCGCATTCCTTCTTCGAGAGAAGATGTAAAAAGCGGGATATCCGATACGGCAGCGAGTGAGTTACTGCCATATGACGTCAGCGAGATGGTGGAAGCTCCAGCCTCTTTGGCACAGGTCAAGGCATCGATCGTCTCTGGTGTTTCACCTGAATACGATACGGCCAGCGCCACATCTCCTTGCCCAAGCGAGGAAGCGGATGTAATCTGCATATGGGAATCGGAAAAGGCAGTACAGCTTTTGCCGATCCGCACCAGCTTTTGGTAAAAATCCTGTGTAACAATGGACGAAGTCGCCACACCGTACAGGTCAATACGCCGGGCCTGGCACAACAGCTGCACCACTTGTTCCAGCCTGCCCAAATCCAGCAACCGTGTGGTATCCGCAATAGATGCGAGATGATTCGCTTCAATCGCCTCGACGATTTTGGATAACGGGTTGCCCGCAACAATATCCTGATAAGCTGTTTCATTCGGTGCGTGCGACAGCTCGGCGGCGAGTTTCATTTTGAGATCGGGAAAACCTTTGAAATGAAATGATTTGCAAAAACGAGTCACGGTCGCCGCGCTTGTCCCGCTCTGTTCAGCCAACTGGTTAATGGTCATCCCCGGCACGTCCGATGGCGATTGAATAATCACCTCAGCGATTCGTCTCTCCTGAGAGGGCAAATTGTGCAATTCTTGCTTCAATGCATGTAAGATGGCTGCCATAAGCACCTCTTTAATATGAAAATTATTTTTATTATTTTATAGTTTAAAAAGAAAATAATTTTTATATTCTTATTTTAAGCAAGGCGCTCTGGCAAAGCAAGAGGATTTTCGCTGGAGTTGATATAAGTCCATTATGTTAATCAATCAGGCTTAGTCACATCTTCAGTTCATTTGAAGTTTTCACACAGTCTGCTAAAGTTAATCGTATGTAATTTAACAACAACAGAACAAATGGATGAGTCTATATGTGTTGATACTTTCAAGGATATAAAAAGGGGAACTGCTCATGAATCGTAGACAGCGTAATAAAATCGTCCCAAACGTCTGGATCATTGCCGCCAAGCGTAGTGACACCGCCCACAATTACTTAGCTCTCTATGCCATTGACTGGAAACGAGGAGCCCGCTTGAGCTGGGAAGGTTGGACACGTTACGAAGATTTTTTGCAATTTCGTGTGCCGCTCAAACGAAAAGTGGCGGGACGCGCCAACTCATCACAGCCTGCCGCTAAAATCGTCAAAAAGGCATTGTTTTTGCATTTAAATGAGGCACAGTATAAGGAGTTAGAGCAGTTATTTTATCAGCCGTTTTCGAGGAAAAGATGGAAGGTTTTTTTCAGAAGCATAAGCAGGCTCCACTAAAGTGATCAAGAGGTGGATTGGGATTGTAGCTTCCTTTTAACATTGGAGGATTATGTTATACATAGATCATCAGTTTCATAGCGAGGTGAAGCCAGTGAAATGGGAGGACATTACTGAATTGCATCCAGGTCGTTTTGTGCTAGTTGAGGCAATTAAGGCGAGTTCCAATAATCAGCTACGTCAGTTGGAGGACATGTCAGTTATTCAAGACTATGATGACCCTCAAAAGGCATGGAGTGGGTATAAAGAGATGCATAAACTTCACCCCTCACGCGAGTTGTATGTTTTTCATACAAGTAGAAGCGATGTGGAAGTTGTTGAGGAGTTTTTCTCAGGAGTAAGGCAACGAACATGAAGCTAAAACTTATTAATGGCTTACCTATCATTTCCTTGACTGTAACTCATAATGAACGATCCATTGTTTTGAATAATATACTTTTCGATACAGGCTGTGCGGCAACTGTTTTTGATACCGATGCTTTAGAAACAATTGGCAGTGAAATTTTCTATGAGCAACAGGTTCCTGACTTTTTCATTGGACATATTGAATTAGCTGATTTCCCTCTTCAACTTGGTTCAATTCGAGAGCCCTATGGCTTTGACGGAATTATTGGTATTGATTTCATGATGAGAGCCAAATGTAAAGTTGATTTTGAATCCATGAGTATAGCGTTTGAAAAGTAGCTGTATTCGTTAAAAAACAAACATAAAAGCCTTTCCCCATGCTTCATACTGAAGGATAGAGAAAGGCTTTTGTGTTACCCTCATTTTTAACTGTAATTCGCAGGCTAAATCTTAAGTTCTCCGAGCTTGATTAGCTCTACAACTGCCTGCGAACGACCCTTAACATTGAGTTTCTGCATCACATTGGAGATATGGTTACGCACCGTTTTCTCGCTGATGAATAACTGCCCTGCGATGTCACGCGTTGTTTTGTCCTGAACCAGCAATTCGAATACTTCGCGTTCACGGTGGGTTAACAAAAATTTGCTTTTATGATGATCGATACCCTTCAATGTTCACCCCTCCTTGCTCGGGTTGTGTTGGTGTAACAAGGTTAAGGGGATACAGTCAACTCATCTTATGTCAGATCAAGGGCGTTGGTTCAGTTTTATAAGAAAAATGGGCAGGTGGATGGGCAGTTCAGGTGGGTCAGCACATAACAATCCATTTAAGCAATCATTGCTTGCTCCATTTTCATTGTGAAAGAACAAGTGAATTCTGTATGCTTGCAGTATTTCAAATTCGTGCTTACTCTTTTATTCATTTTCTTCACTAGAGAACCGATATACCTAAAACAACTTGTATTACAATTGATAGCGTTCAATAAAAGGAGCCACACATTAATGGACATTATCCAAGCACTAATTGAAAGCATGCCTTATTTTCGGTTAGCCATCCGACAAGATGTGACCTTATCCTTAATTGATCGAGAGAAATATCTGTACTTCTCTTCAGGAGAATCGCTGAAGGAACTGAAATTTAAGACGGGAGATCCACTCCCTGAAGCTAATCGGAATTTTGCAGATCTGCAAAACGGCACAACAACGACATACAGTCACTTTCCGAAGGAGGTATTTGGCATCCCCTTTGATGTTGCTTTCATCCCTGTCAAAAACGTCGCTAACGAGATTGTCGCAGTATTTACCCTCGTATATAGCATGGAAGACCAGGATAAGCTACAGCAGCTAATGAACATCGTTGAAGGACTAACCAGCCAACTGGTGGACAGTGTGCAGCATGTTGCAGCTCATTCGGAAGAGCTGAGCGCTACCTCCGAAGAGATGTTAGGCAATACGAAAAAAGCTGTTCAGACTTCTGGCGGTGTAACTCAGGTTGCCGGATTTATTCGTGAGATCTCCGAGCAAACGAACTTACTGGGCCTTAATGCGGCCATTGAAGCCGCACGTGTCGGGGATGCAGGAGCCGGTTTTGGGGTAGTTGCCAAGGAAATTCGCAAACTGTCTGTTGATACTAAAAACGCCACTAACGAAATTGAGAAGTCCTTACTGACAGTGAGACAGTCCATCCAATTGTTAGATAACGACCTTGGCGAAATTACGGCAAGTTCACAGGAACAGGCTGAGCTCGTCAGCGAATTTATGGAAACGATTAACCACTTGAACGCAACGACCAAAGAGTTAAAGAAATTCATGCATAAATTAATTAGCATTCATGAATCTTAATAGATATTTAGTGTTTTTGGCCAAGTAATGTACTTATGTAGAAACAAATGTGCCTTTGCAGTGGATAGACATCTTCTGCAAAGGCACATTTGTTCATTTCACTGTTTTACCGAGTCACACGGTTCATCATGCCGCCATCATTATGGTTACGATTCATTAGACCATCGTGATTACGATTCATAACGCCATCACCCAGGATACCGTCACGGTTATGGGTATCACCTGCGTTCGTTGGGAAAATGCGCTCCACCATCGACTGGAACGTATCAATCATACCGCTGACTGGCTTACCATTGCGCAGATCAGTTGCATAGTTCTCCACCTGGCCTACGAAATCGGGGTTAGCAGACACATATACGTTCTCCACGTTTGGTGCAAACTGCTTGATTTTGGCTGAAATTTTACCTTTGATTTCCTCAGGTGTGTTGTCATCCGAACTGTCCATCATACGTGGACGCTCGCTTCTTGTGCCATACTGACTTTCGTTCATTGGGCGGGCTTTGCCACTATCCGTCAAACCGCGCATCATACCGATTGTTCCCGTGCCCATCGTGCCATAGATGCCGCGATCATTGCCCATATGGCTACGGTCAGTTGCTGTACCCGTATTAAGTCCCGGAGCGATTCCGCTTGTACTGTATGGGGAATTTGTGCCCGAACCGCCATGAACGCGCATACCGCCCATATCCTCATTCATCAAGCCACCACGCATCGTATCGCTGGCATGGTTACGCATGGTGCCATTCAGACGACTGCCCGGTTGACCAATCGATTTGCTACCCAGCTTGCCTGCATGCCCATGAGCCAGACGCACAGCAACATAAGCATTACGGTCCGTTAACATGACGTGAGCTGACTCGACTTCCTTCATTTCAGTAATGCGCTTTGCCAGTTCATCGCTGGATCTCAGGTCTGTGACATTGTGCATCCGGTAACTTCTTGCACGGATGCCGTCCATGCCGTTGGTTTCAACGCCGTAACGATTGATACCATGGGCTTGTTCACGAACACTTTGGGTATTCATGTTATTATCGCGATTTCCACAACCCGTCAAGCCGGCCATTACAAAAATTGCAGTAGATAATGATAACGTAATCGCTTTTGCCTTTTTGACTGTTGGCATGTAATGTTCATCCTCCAATGTGGTTGGTTTGGTTCACATAGATAGGATGCTCGTATGAAGTTACCGATATGCTGAAAGGATATGGCACTTTAACCTGCCAAGCTGACTCATTTTTATAGGTTTATGTATTTAACTCTGTACTTTTCCCCATGCAAAATAAAAAACAGCAGTGTTGCATATATAGCAACACTGCTCTGTTCTAACTTACCTCACTTCTTCGAAGATGTCTGGGACGTTGCAGGCTCCGAAGACACTGTGGAAGTTTTGAGTTTTTCCGCAACCTTCTCCATTTCTTTCAAACTAGCCGCATCCATCGTATAGGCCCACCCTTCATCCGGAGTGATCACCCAGATGGTATCTGGCTCGGAAGAGGTCGTCAGCAACCGATATACCGTAGTCGTCTCTTTCCCGTTTACCTGTTGCTGGGCTGACAAAGTGGATCGAGGAATCGCATCTTTTAATTCGGACGCCTTACGAACGTCATCGGCGGTAGTCAAATTTTTAATTTGACCGATCAGCGATATCGCATCTTCTGCCTTAATGGATTTTCCATTGATGGTCCACGTATGTTCAGACGCCGTATCCCCTTCTGCTGATGCCTTCAACATCCAGCTCGATTCTTCGCCTTCCCATTCCAGCGTACGCACATTAGATTCATCCATATTAAATGGAGTTGTATCCAGCAGTTGGCGGCGTGTGAGAGCAATGTTGGTCACCGCATCATTTTTCACAGCAACCACCGCTCCCGAATTCACCCGAACGTAATGTGCATCCCCCGCAGGTAACTGGCTACCAATAGCAAGTTTGAATTCACGCCCGTCTTTCACTTTGATATCCAGACGTGTAGCCGCAGTGCCCAAGCCGTACTTCTCAACATCCTTTGGCGACTCTTCGACAACCATCTCCTGGTCAGCACTACTCATCGCATCGAGCCAACTACCAACACTGTACTCATTAAGAGGATAGTTCTTCGGCTCAGTCATATGCCAGATGCCGTCCTTTAGTTCTAACGTTGACACAGCATCTGAATCTGTACCTGTTCCGGACTTATCTTCAGTCCCCTCATGCAGTGTAATCGCCTGAATATCTGCTGATGATATACCAAGAAGTTTGGCCTGCACGGTCTCTTCTTCTCGAAAATAATTCTGATTGGCCGCATACACCCAGCCTGCAATCAATATAACAACGACCACCAACGTTGGTATTAATTTTTTCATACCCGTTTGCGCCTCCACCATAAGAGTACACCGATGATCACAAAGATAAGCGGGAATGCCACAATCGCTACAAAAAAGATCGTTCTGGCCTGCTGACCATTCAGATACGCTATCTCATAACCAGCCTGTACGCGTGGACGAATCGTCAGACCGTCTTGTTTTTCACTCAAATAATTCACGGTATTCAAAATGAAATCCCGATTGCCGCCACTCGCAATTTCCGAATCCTGCATGAAAATGGACGACCCCAGAATGACGGCTTTGGGTTTGCCATCCAACGTATCCGCGGCATAACCGAGTTCGACAGGGCCCTGGATGTCCACCTCCTTGTCATTGTTCGTTTCATTTTGCAGCAAACCGCTAATATTGGTCTCTCCGTAACTTTCATTGGAGGAATGCATTAACGGAGACAGCTTGTATTTGTCCTGCTCCTTGCTGGTTAGTGCAATCGACAGAGACAGCATCGGGTACAGTTTGTTCTGAGCAAGCTTGTCTGTGATCGCATGACTTCCGTACTCAGGGGACACCCACAGCGGGCCCATTGTACTGGCTTGATTGTTATCCACCATAACTGCATGCTCATCAACTACACCGTAGTCAGCGATCAATGCATCGATATTTTTCCAACTGGACTTCATATCTTCTGCAAAACCGAGGGATAATAACAGCTTACCTCCACTGCTCATATATGTCCGTACGGCCTTAAGCTCAGCATCACTCAGATCACGCTGTGGCCCAATAATAGCGAGTACATCGGCATCCTCAGGTACTTTGCCAGCCTGATTCAGTTGCAACTCCTCTGTTGTGACATTATTCTGTTCCAGTGAAGAGCGTAAAGTGCCCATCTGATCCAGACTTAGTTCTTCATGTCCGGTCAGGAATACCATTTTTTTCGTCTCCGTAGAGGAAAGGTTCATCAGTGCCTGTGTTAATTTCTCCTCACCCGTAAACTGGTAAGACCCGTCGCTACCGTCCCCGTTTGCAGTGAACAAGCTGGCAATATCGATGACCTTATGCCGGTCTCCCTGCTCCAGCACAATCGAGCTGCCCGTGATCCCGTATTTGGAGGCAAGCGCTGGTTCCTGCGTCAAGTTATACTGTTTCATTTTCAGCTTACTGCTGCGTTTAGTATATTCTTCAACCATATCCGCCACTTCGCGGTTCAGGACGGTATTGTTTGCATTTTCAACCGTTAACACGAGAATGTTGACATCATCTTTGACATTTTTGATCGCCGTTAGGGACTGGTCGGATAGTGTATATTGTTTATTCGAGGTCAGGTCGAGCTGGAAGCCGCCAAGCGAATTCAGGAACAGGGTTAGCAAAATAAAGATGCCAATCACCGCGACGGACAAGACGGTACTGTTGGTATGACTTAACCATTTTTTCATCTTCTCACCTCCACCGCTTCCGTTCCACGATTTGAATACTTAACAATAAAAACACACCCGTAAGTGTGACATAGTATAGAACATCCGGTCCGCTCAGCACACCTTTGGTAAAGTTGTCAAAGTGCTTTGTCAGCGCAAACGGATCAAGCCATTTCTGTAAAATGGACCCCGTATTACCTGCGAATGAATCAAGCATCCACAAAACGAGCAACATAATAAAACCCGCCACCGCAGACACCATCTGATGCTGAGACAACGTGGAAGCAAACACTCCAATCGCCATCATGCTGGCGCCGAGGAAGAACAAACCAAGTGCAGACAACCAGACGGATGTCAGATCCAGCTTCCCGTAGAAAGACATGATGAATGGATACACTAGACTGCACAGAATGAGCACGAGCAAAATGGCCAGTGAAGCCAAATATTTTCCGAAAATAATCTCGGTCACTCGTGTCGGTGAAGTCAACAGTAGCTCGTCTGTTCCCTGCCTGAACTCCTCTGCAACGAGTCGCATCGTTAACAATGGCACGACAAAAAGTAGCATGGACAATGTATCACCCAAGACCAGGCGATAGTCTACAATGCTCGGCTGAACATATACAAAGCTGGAGTAAAACAACAGACTCGTCATCAGCACGTATACGGCAAAAACAAAATAAGAGGTTGGTGACAGGAAATACGCCTGTAGCTCCTTGTTACAGATTGCCAGCATTCTTCTCATTGGCTTCCCTCCTCTGAACCCGTATTTGAGACCTTGGGATCAGATACGTCCTGCGCGTCTGCAGCATCGTAGTTTTCTGGTTCGGACGTTGTTAACTTCAGGAATATTTGCTCCAAGCTCAGGTTTTCACGTTTCATCTCCAGAATTGGCAAACCTGCACCCGATAACAGATAAAACAGCTCTTCCCGGAAATCCTCGGACGTTTCCCCGGTGAGCCTTACGTGAACAGTAGAAGCTAGATGAGATGCTGTTTCTACTGTATCTGGTGTACCGGTTGTCTCTGCTACTGAAGCCGCTGTATGATCTTCCCCTGCTAGTTCACTTGCTGTTGCTTCTGTGTTACCTTTAGAGGATGAAGACAACGAAGACGTTGATGATAATGGAATAACTTCACTTTTTGCCTTCTCCCAAGGATTCAGCACCTGTAGCAGTTCTTGCTCCGTTGCTTTGACTTCAAGGGACACTTTGAAACGCTCTCCCACTGCAGACCCAAGTTCCTGCGGAGATCCATCGAGCACAAGCCTCCCTTGATTAATAATCAGCATTCGGTTACATAGTGTGCTTACCTCAGGCAAAATATGCGTGCTAAGTAATACGGTATGATTTTCACCCAGTTCCCGAATCAAATCTCTAATCTCGATAATTTGGTTCGGATCAAGTCCAGAGGTAGGTTCATCCAGCACCAGCAGGTCTGGCTTATGTATGATCGCTCCTGCTAATCCCAGCCGCTGTTTATAACCTTTGGATAATCCGCGCACCAGTTGTTTTTCCCTGCCCTGCAATCCCAGCCTGCTGACCATCTCACTAATCCGAAGTTTGACCTCACGCGCCGGAACATCCCTCAGATTAGCGACAAATTTAAGATATGACTGCACCGTCATATCCGGATAAAGCGGCGGCGTTTCTGGAAGATACCCAATCTTCGAGCGAACACTACGCCCCTGATCATGGACCGATACACCATCGACCAGAACTGAACCTTCTGTTGGATGCAGATATCCTGTAATCATTCGCATCGTCGTCGTTTTGCCAGCACCATTGGGTCCCAGAAATCCAACGATCTCGCCTCGCTCCATGGTGAAGTCCAATTGGTGCACACCGCGTTGGCCCTCGTACACTTTGCTCACCTGTCTCACTTCGAGCACGTCCTTCATCCTTTCCCGTTAAAAATACCCATGTAGCGCGATTAAACACAACATGGGAAGTTATTTGTATGATATGGGATGTACGCTAGCCGCAGCTTAAGATCACTTAAAATAAAGCTTAATTTTTTTTGTCTAAATTGTGAACTTTCAACATTGTACCCACACCCCGCCCTTGGGTCATACGTAACATACAGTACAGGAGAATGAGCTCCTGACCAAAAGTCAGAGGGTGAATCGTGTGAAAGTATTGTTCACGTTCTATGTTCCCAGCGGCGGTGTGGATACGCTTAACCGACTGCGAACCGCTGTATTGAAACGTCATGGCATAGAGGCACATCTATTGTATTTGAATACAGGCTCAGGCTTGCAGAATAACAGTGATACTCGTATTTTCACCGCATCCAGTGACCAGGATATTCATCATCTAATCCACAGTCAGCACTATGATGCCATTATTACCACTTCGGATATTGCCATGCCTGGTCGTTTGAGAGGACTGGGTTACAAAGGTCGGATCATTTTTGAAGCACAAGGTCTGGGCACGCGAGAACAAGCACTGGAAACCATTGAAATGGCTGTCCCCTACCTTCAAGCTCATTGCGATGCTGCTGTAATACCCCCAACCGATCATCTGCTGGATATGTTCATCCATATTTGCCCTTGGCTTCATCGTTTTGTCATCCCCAACATGCTGGATACGGATGCTTTTGCCCCGATCACTGTGGACACTCCGCCTTACCCGGTTCTTGCGTGGGTCGGACGTCTGGAGCACAACAAAAACTGGCGTGAGTTCCTCGAAATTTCCCATGCGATTATTAAAAAGAAACCAAAAGCCAGGCTGTGGCTCTTCCACGATCCCACCTTGGCTAATCCGGAAGATGAGGTCATGTTTCGGCATCTGCTCGCCGAGTATGGATTAGAAGATCGCATCGGGATCTTTGTGAACGTTCCCCACTCGGAAATGCCAACCTTCTATTCCATGGTTGCTGCTTCAGGAGGGATTATGTTATCCACTTCTTTACTCGAAGGTTTCGGTTATGCCGTAGCCGAAGCCATTAGCTGTGGTTGCCCTGTACTCAGTACAGATTCGGATGGCGTTCGTTCATTTATTACTCACAACAAAACGGGTAAATTCTATCCGATTGGCGATGTGCATGCCGCAGTAAACGAGGCAATGGATCTAATGAACAACAAGAAACTTCGGGAATATATTCGTATCCAGGGAAGACAGCATCTGAGTATATCCTTTTCACCCGACCGATACGCAGCCTCTTTCCGCGAAATGATGACGGCTTTGAGAATTTTTCATTGAGCACGATGGGTATGCAAAAAGGCAGTCCAGAGAGCATATGCTTCTGGACTGCCTTCAATTTATTGCATACTGCCTTTGTCAGGCAGATACCTATTAATGTCCCATCATCATTGCAGGGTCAGGACTATCTCCTGTCTGCAATTCCGGTTCCGATTCAGCTACACGCTTTGGTTTACGCAGAATCAGACTAAGCACACAACCGAACAGCGCAATGCACGCTGCGAGGAAAAACGTATCATTGAATCCGCTCACCAGTCCGTTTACGATATCCGCTTTCTCCGTACCCATGGTGTGACTTGTCACACGAGAGGTAAGAAACCCGGTAAGACCTGCTACCGCAAAGGATACCACGACCTGCTGCGCAGCAGCTGTCAGAGGTGTCACACGTGCCACCAGTTTGCGCGGTGCCGCATTCAATACGTGTGTGTTCAGTGGCATCATGGACAAGCCCATACCAAATCCCATCATAAGCAAGGCTGTAATAATAAGACCCAGCCCTGTCGTAGCTGTAATCGAGGACAAAATAAACAACGCTCCTGAAATAATACCCAGACCTACAAAGGCCAGTGGTCTTGCTCCAATCTTGTCAAACAATCGGCCACCCAGTGGCATGGAAATCCCGGAAGCCAGCGCTTGAGGCAGCAGGATTAGTCCTGTCTCGAGTGCCGTGTATCCTTTGATCTGCTGCAAGTAGAGCGGGATCAGAATCATCGAGCCGAACAAAGCCACTTGGGCTACCCAAGCTAGGACAATACCTCTGGAGAAGTCGGAAGAGGTAAACACCCGAAGCTCAAGCAACGGATTTTTTTGACGAAGCTCTACGATAATAAACAGGATAAGCGCTACTCCGCCAACAATAACGCCCGTAAGTGTTGTCGCAGACGTCCAGCTCGTGCCGCCTTCACTTACACCATACGCCAGCATGGAGAAAGCAATTGGTGCAAGAATCATTCCCAGCAAATCCAGAGCAGGTGTAAGGCCACGGTCGGTATCCGGTAAGAATCGAACACAGAGAATGAAAGCCGCAATACCAATCGGCAGGTTAATCAGGAAAATCCAGTGCCAGCTGACCGATTCAATAAACCAGCCGGACAATACCGGACCGAGCGCAGGAGCAAGCAGCATCGGAATACCGAGCATCCCCATAATGGAACCTCTGCGTTCTGGCGGAGCCAGACGAAACACCATGGCCATCCCGATTGGAGCAACCATACCTCCGCCAAGTCCTTGAATGACACGAAATAGAATCAACTGCTCTGGTGATTGAGCAATCGAACACAATACAGAGCCAAGGGTAAACATGGCAATCGTAAATAAAAATACTCTTTTGGCCCCGAAACGGTCGGTCAGCCATCCTGCTAGTGGAATTACAGCGGACAAGGCGAGTGTATACCCTGTAACTGTCCATTGAATGGTTTTCAGGTCTGTCTCGAAGTACTGTACCAGATTTGGAATAGCTACGTTAACGACCGTGCTGTCCAGAATGACCATAATCATGCCGACGATAATCGATAGAAGCGGCAGAATAATCGTCCTGATTGAAAATTCTTCTGTCTCCTGTGGTACTGATGTTTGTTGTTTCACGCACTCACTCTCTTTTCCGGCGTCGCAATGGCATCAGGGTGACCCGGCCTGCGCACTGCCTATAATGACGATTGTTTCAAACCATCGTTTTAAATCATTGTTTTAAACTTTCGTTTTATACTGGTTTAATTTTAATGAAAATACCTTTGCTGTCAAGCTATTTTTCAAGGCACTGTTTTATATAAAAAAACGACAAAAAAAGAAGCAGGCCTCTCGCCTGCTCCGTATCGTTGTGTACACATTAATCAGCAAGTTTGATCATCTGATGCTCCGACAATACGCCGATGAGCTGTCCATCCCCGCTGCGACAGTAGATTCGAATCAACAGATGGTTTGGTACTGAACTATTACTTATGATTTTCAACTCACAGATTTCGCCGGACACATTCAGATTATGAATGACATAGCTATTTGCTGCCGTTCCGGAGCCTGGGTTTACATGAAATAAGTTTCGGTACATTTCTCCGTAAATTCCGCCTACTCCAACGTATACATCTGTTCCTTCCCCATCTCCAACATAAGCAACTTCCACATCCATATATTTCACAGGAATAAACGTTTGAAGCAAATTCTCATGCATCTGGATGATATATACGGCCATCTTGTATCCCTCCTGCGGAGCCTGAATTCTTCGCAATTCTCCCTGTAGACAGAATATGTTTCTTCTCGTCCATTGGCATGTACAGTCACCTAATTTTAAGGATTGCAACGGATGCCCGACCTGAACTCCCGTTTATTTCATAGAATAACAGGATAGGAGTTCGGCCTGTGCAGGCCGCGACAAGGAGGTCATTATGAGAGTTCTGCTCGTTACGTATTGGGAACTTACACATATGGGAGGCATCTGGACATATATTAAACAACTCGCCGACAGACTCGGTGCCCTCGGTGTTGAAGTGGATATCATGGGCACAAACAGCGCCAAAAATGAAGTATATGTTCGTAATCTCAATCGTTCTTTCTCGAAAGATCTGGTATGGCCCATGTTGCAAGCCAAGCTTAACCCAACCGACCTTCCACAATTCACAGCTGACTCACTGCTGGCTTATTACGAATTGAACAGATATGCTTTTGAGATGGCTGCTTCCTATCTTGGCGTGGAACAGTATGACGTTATTCATGCTCAAGACCCTGTTGCAGCTGTAGCGATCAAACGGATTATGAAGCGAAACATACCGCTCGTTACAAGTTACCATGGAGCTCTTGCTCGCGAAGCGTTCTACGATGAGCAAAATTCCAATCCACAGTTAACACTATCTGCCTATTTGCAATCCAAACGCGGACGTTATTTCCTCTCACTGGAGCAACGCAGCGCGGCGCAATCTGAATTGATTCTGGTGTCGAGTCACTGGATTAAAAGCACGGTGACTGAACTCGGCGTGCCGGAGTCCAAATTCAGACAAATTCCGTATGCTGTCGATCTGCCGAATTATCGTAAAGCTGCCGCTGCCAGGTTCCCTCATCGCGCACCTGCGGGCAAGAAGGTTATTGCTTTTACCGGAAGACTTGAATATATCAAAGGGGTTCATGTGCTGATCAAGGCGCTCGCCAGCCTGAAGACCAAACGTTCGGATTGGGTGTGCTGGATTGCAGGAGAAGGCAATCTGCTGGATGAGTTACGTGGTCAGGCTTCTAACGCTGGTATTGCCGAAGATATCATATTCTGGGGCAAGCTGGACAACATCCCTTCTTTTCTCAAACAAGCGGACATTTATGTGCAGCCAAGCCTTCAGGACACACAGCCTTTTTCTGTTACCGAAGCACAGCTTGCAGGCGTTCCCGTCATCGTCAGCGGCACAGCGGGCATGCCCGAAATGGTTGAACCGGGGCACACCGGGTGGGTCGTTCCCACGCAAGATGCCGATTCACTCAGCGAGCTGCTGCATGCGCTGCTTGAGGATGATGCAACTCGCAAAAAGGTAGGAGCCGCCGCCAAATCATGGGCTGAACAGCATCGCTCCTTGGAAGAAATGGGATTACGTACACTGGATGTATATCAAGAAGCGATCTATAGAGGAGGACTCCGGGCATGACCTTGCTTGTTCCAAGTGATCTGTATAATCGCTGGTTTTCCGTTCCCGTCTCCACGCCCCACATTGAGGTGGATTACGAGACGATGAACGCACTTATGCAAAAGCTTCCGAAAGGATATGTGTTTCCCGATCCGGTATCCATGGTTATTTTGAATGAAAAGGACTAAAAAATTACTCTCCGAGTAGCCTCTTCAAGGCTAATGTGCAAGCATTACAAAAAGAAGCCACAGATCTAAATCTGTAGCTTCTTTTTTTCATAATCTACTCATACCTCAACACTTTTTCTATTTAGTCGGATGCCAACTTTGAATACATATACAGATCATTAAACGTATCCATCGAACCTGGTTCTGATCCACTTCCTGCTCTCTCGTAACCTCTCAGCGTTCCTTCCCGCGTGAAATCTAGCTTCTCCAGCAGTTTAATAGAGCTCACGTTACGGGGATCAACTTTTGCTTCAATCCGATTGAGTTTCAAAGAAGAGAAGCCGTGAGTTAATAGAACAGATACAGCCTCCATTGCATACCCTCTACCCCAGTAAGCTTTGGCCAGATCGTACCCGATCTCGGCTCTAGCTTGTTCATTATCAAGATAGTTATAACCGCAGGAGCCCATGATCACACCCGATTCCTTTTCAATAATGGAGAAGCGGATAGCCTTCTTTTCCTCAGCCAGATCAGCGAGCAACTGAATCATCTCCAGCGCTTGTTTTTCATCCGAGAACGGGGAAATATTCATAAACATGGCGACCTCTGGGTCAGACCATACCTGAAAGAGCTCAGTCGAGTCGGAAGCTTTCATTTGACTTAAATGTAGTCTTGTCGTGTGTAATTCGGTAATCAATACGTTAACCTCCATTATTAGTAGTTAATAGTCCGGTTATCCAATATTGATATCTGCGCATCATTCAGTCCCTTCTATGTACAAGTCACCGTTCATTATACAGGAATTTCGCTATCTCATCCTTTTCAAAAAAAGAGCGAATACCTGAGTAGCATCTTCCACTGCTGCTCAGGTATTCGCTCCTCATACTCCGTATTTTAGCTAATCATCCTGCTGATCCATGTTGCTCTGCTAGATAGACCTACAATTGCAATCGTCCATCATTTCCAATACCCGCCAACGTGCAACAAGTTAAGCAGGATTGGACGGTGTTTCTCCTGAACACGTTCCATCTCCGCGACCAGTTCCTTGAAATGACGTTTCGTGCCCATCGACTCGTGCAGCCGGTAACACATCAGTGGTTCATTAAAGTAGAACAGTTCATACAGCGGGAACAGCCTTAGCCACATCTCATAATCATGCGTATACCGAAAATCCGTGTCGAACACCCCAAAGCGCTCAAACGCCTCCATTTCCACCATTACGGTGCAGCCATTAATCGGGCAACCTTCCATCAGTACCTGTAACATCTCCAGACGGCTTCCCACCTCAGGCTGCACCGTATCCAGCCATTCACCATGTTCATTGATGTAATGATACGCCCCATGACAGAACGACGCTTTGACATCAAGCATAAACTTCAGCTGTTTTTCCACCCGGTTCAGCAGCATCACATCATCCGAGCTGAGCCAAACAAAATAGTCTCCTGTTGCATGTTTGATGCCTTCGTTAAGTGCGGTCGCTGTGCCGCCATTCTCTTTGCGAATATAATGAATCTCTTCCATAAACGGCTGTAGCCGCTCCACATGTTTGGTCGAACCATCATCCACCACGATCACCTCAATATGCGGATACGTCTGGTGAAGGGCGCTATGAACGGCCTGCTCGATATATGGACAATTATAAAAAGGAATCACGATCGAAACCTTCGGCTCCATCCGGGCATCCCCTTCCTCCTCAAATCTGTGCAAAGCAAACTCTTGCGTCTCCTCCAGTATATGAAGGTTTCAACCCGCAGTATCGGGCATTCACAGCAGGGTGAACGTACATTTTGCAGCGTATTGCAGAACCGTCACAGCCTTCGGCATCCTCATGCATATAGAGCTCATGATTATGCGTACGTCCCATATCCTAACCTCTCTCTTACCAAAAGGCTGCGCCAAAGAAGCCGCTAATCAGCACGCTACGCGGCTTCATAACGGCCCCTTACACTACCCGCCGAGTGCAGCAATACGCTGCAACAACGGTTCGCGATACCTCGACCAGACCATGGACGCTTCTCTGCCGATCACGTCCGCATGACGCACCGATCCCATCCCCCCATGCCAGCGATACGCCGTTAGCGGCTCATTCAGGTACGGGAAGCGATGACCATTAAGCAGCATTCGCAGCCATAGATCCAGGTCATGGGTATAAGGCAACAGTTCATCAAACAGCCCTACGCCGCTGAATAGATCCTTACGAATCATGACCGTGCATCCGTTGACCGGATTACCGCCATTAAAACGGCGTAGACAATCCAGTTCAGACATCGGCTCAGGCCCGCCATGCATTTTGGTCACCGCCGAATGTTCATTGATATAGTGAAAATTCGTATGGGAGACCAGAACATTTTCACGTTGCATGAATTCAAGCTGGTAACGAATTTTATCAGGATAAAAGAAATCATCCGAGCTCAGCCAAGCCACATAATCCCCCGAAGCATGCCGAATGCCGTGGTTCAGTGCAGAGGCGGTGCCGCCGTTGCTTTTGCCCAGTACATTAATCCGGGGCAGATAAGGCTGGAGTAGCTCCGCATGTCTTGTTGAGCCGTCGTTAACAACGATAATCTCGACCTCGGGATAGGTTTGATCCAGCGCACTCTGAATCGCCATCGGCACGTAAGGGCAATTGTAGAACGGAATCACGATGGATACACGCGGATTCATCCTGTTGTCCTCCCTTGCTGGGTACGAACATCACTCAAAATATCGCGTAGTGATGCCTCAAATGAGATCTGCGGTTGCCAGCCCAATTTGCGCAGTTCCGACATTTCCTCTTGTTTCCCTGCTCCATCCGGCCCAGATGAAGTACCATCCCAGCGGATCGGTACTTTGGCTTCTGTCATCGACATCAACAGATCAGCGATCTCGCCAAGGCTCCGTTCCACCCCGGACACCACCGGATATACGGTTCCGCTGGTGCCATGCACCAGTAAGGTAGCATACGCGCGAACCGCATCCCGTACATCCAGAAAATCACGTGTATTATCTCGCCCGGATAGACGAAACGCTTCTGTTTTGCCCGTCTGCTCACAAGCAACCACATGGCGGGCAAGCAGAGAGCAGATGCCCGTAGAGGGCCCGGCACCAATCAGATTACCCGGTTCTGCCAGCATGATCTGCTGACCGAACAGGGACTTCCAAGACAGTGACACCATCTCTTCCAGCGCTTTGCTCAAGCTGTAAGGATGTGGTGGCTGGGGTATGCGCCCAGGTTCCGGTGTGTACTTGAGTCTGGACCCTACAATTACCGTCCTGGCCTTCGGACAGATGCGTAGAGCATCCAGCAGGTATAACACCGCCATTACGTTCGTTTCGAGCACTAACAGTGGATCAGCCCAGGAATCTGGTACCGAGTTTTTGCCAGCGAGATGAAGCACATAATCCGGCTCGATCTCCTGAATCAGTTCACGAACTTGTTCCTTATTATTGAGATCACAGACATATACGTCCACGTTTTTACCAAACGAATATACATCCGGCCGCCTAACAACGGCTACAACATCCGCACCGGCACCTTGAAAATAGGTTACAGCGTGTCGTCCTGTAAAACCGGAGGCGCCTGTAATCAGTACTTTTTTGCCCGTCAGCTCTGCTCCATCCATAATGCCAGCTCCTTCAGCATAGTTGAATAGTCCGGCAGGTTTGTCTTCACATCCTCACGGGTGGATACCAGCGTGCGATCCTGAACCATGCTATCATCCGGTATAATCTTCACATTCTGTTTGTTCCAGACCTGCTGGAACAATACAAGCAGATCATGTTTGCTGACTGGTGCAGGATGAGCAAGATGGATCAGGCCACTGACTGGAGAATCCAGATAATGGTCTACCCATTTGGCAAGTTCAAGTGTGGTTACGCCATTCCAGAAGACACGTGTGTACCCGCCGACCTCACCCGTACTGGACATAAACCACTGCATCAGACCGATACCACCCTGCCGGATTTCAGGTCCAATAATGGACGTCCGTATCGTCAGATGCCCTTCATCCTGTACTTCACCGAGTGCTTTCGTAATCGCATAGGAGGACGTACCGTCCGTCACATCGTCCTCCCGATATGCTCCGCGATCACCGCTGAATACACAGTCTGTGCTGATATGGATTAGACGTGCACCAATGGAATCGGCCATCCGCCGCAGGCGATGCGGCAGAAAACCGTTGATATGATAGGCGCCAATTTTATCTTCATCCGCGAAGCTGTTCAGCACACCAACCGCGTTAATGATGACGTCCGGGTGCACCGCTTCTACAAGCCTGTCGACCATGAAGCTGTCATTCACATCCAGGATCAACCCATTCGGATCAGTCACGTCCCGCGTGGTGTAGAAGACGCTATGCACACCTTGACGGCGGAAATAGTCGACCAGAATATGGCCGGCCATTCCGTTTCCCCCAAGAATCAGCAGCTTCATGATAGAAACCCTCCGCGCTTCAGAATTTCACGAATCTCTTCTTTGGTCATAAGTTGGTGCTCGGAACTAAAGCTGCTGTATGGCACCGGTGGGCAGTTGGTGTAATGTTCACGTAATCCTGGAATGCCGAGCGTAGGCAAAATCACCAGATACTGTTCGTCATAGACAACCGTCGTCATGCTCTCGAATTCACTCATCAGAATTTCATGGATTTTCTCACCCGGACGAACGCCGCGTTCTACAATCGCTACGTTTTCCACACCAGAATCTTCAATGAGAACCTCGGCAAGATCGACAATCTTGCATGTTGGCATCGTCATAACAAAGATTTCGCCGCCAACACTTTCTACCGAGGCTTTGAACAGAAGTTTGATCGCGTCCTTAAGTGTAAGGAAGAACCGGGTCATGCCCATATCCGTAATGGATACCTGGCCTTTTTGGCGAATCTGGTTTTTGAACAGATGCACTACACTGCCATTGGTGCCGAGCACATTGCCGCCCCGTACCGTGACAAACTTCGTATCACTATGAAGCAGGTTCGCATAAACAATCAATTTCTCACCGATCGCCTTGGTCATTCCATAGAAGTTCGAAGGATTGGCCGCTTTGTCGGTCGAAATATAGATGACTTTTTTCACTTTATTTTCAATCGCCGCTTCAATGACATTCTGTGTGCCGATCACATTTGTTTTGAGTGCTTCATACGGCTGGTCTTCACATACCGGTACATGCTTGAGTGCAGCCAGATGGAAAACATAGTCCACATGCTGGCAGGCCGCCGTCAAGGCATCCTTGTCACGAATATCACCAATGCGGAAATGAAGGCGCGGGTCTTCAAAATCACGACTCATCGCTACCTGACTGGACTCGTTGCGAGAGTACACAATAATTTCTTTTGGCTGCTGGGGCAACAGTTGAGCGACAAGCTCATACCCCCATGATCCCGTACCGCCAGTCACGAGTATACGCTTATTTTCAAACATGCATTTTCCCTCCAAGCAGAAATTTGACCACTTTACTGGACACATCTGTTGCCTTGTAACCTTGCGGACAATCCCAGTCATTGGGCAGTTTGGTCATCACGTTCACACAATCCGCAATGCGCGCGGCATCTAGGCCGGAGACCACATTGCTGCCACAGTCTACCGTTTCCGGACGTTCTGTCGTGCGACGCATCGTTACGGTAGGCACCCCCATGATGCAACATTCCTCCTGAACCGTTCCGCTGTCTGTGAGCGCACAGCGTGCATGTCGCTCCAGCATGACAAAGTCGAAAAATCCAAACGGCTCATGGAATTCCACCAGCGGATGCATCTCCAGCTGCAGATGTTCGGCAATGCGAATCGCTGTTCGCGGATGAATGCTGCATATCACGCGTTGCCCATGTTCCTCCGCGACTTGATTTAGCCCTTTCATAATCTCCAGCAGATGAGGAGGGTGATCGACATTTTCAGCTCGGTGAGCGGTAACGAGAAAATATTGTCCGGGCTTCAGCTTGAGTTTTTTCAAAATTTTGCTGGCATTGACCTGTGAACCGTAATGTTCCATCACCTCGTAGATCGGATTGCCCGTAAGCACAATGCGGCGGCTAGGCACACCTTCACTGACAAGATGTTTCTTACTTTGTTCGGTGTATGGCATGTTAATGGTCGAGATCGCATCAATCACGCGGCGGTTTTTCTCCTCTGGTACATCCAGATCGAAGCAGCGATTGCCAGCCTCCATATGAATTACCGGAATGCCCATACGTTCAGCAAGTACCGCACACAAAGCGCTGTTGGTGTCTCCAAGCAGGAGCAATTTGTCAGGCTTCTCCTGCTGAATTAAATCTTCCATTTGAGTAAACATGGAGGACAGCTGTCTCCCCAATGAGGCAGCCTCATCCTGAAGAACGTAATCCGGGGCACGCAGACCCATTTCCTTGAAAAAAAGACCGCTGAGACTTTCTGTGAAGTTCTGTCCCGTGTGCACCAGAATATGTTTGGACGCATACTGGTCCAGCTTGGAAATGATCAGGCTGAGTCGAATAATCTCAGGTCTCGTACCCAGCACCGTCATGATCTTCATCGTCATCCCTGCCTTCTGTCGTGTGTTAGAAACCCCTTTTCTTGTATTAAAGTCCCTCTCTTTTAACGTGAGTTATGAACCTTGTCTATTACCGTGACTTGGAACCTTTGCGTGCCGTCCGGCTACGTCGTCTGTTCCTGGAAGAGCGTCTGCGAGTGGACAAATTCGAGGCAGATGTGTGCCGCCTTTTGACTTTACGAGTACGAGCCGAACGGCTCTTCTTCCCGGTTTGAATCGTTCGTTTCAACTCTTTGAGCTTGCGGCGAGAAGTGGGAACCTGTTTTTTACGATGGCGTTTACCTACAAGAATTTCTGGCTCAGTCCGTTGATCTTCTTCGCGGGGTTTCCCTGCCCCCTCTCCCTGCTGTGTTACGGTTATCGGAGGCAACGAAGAACGAGGAAGAAGCTGTACAATACTCTCTGGAAGCAACAACGTTCGAATAAGGGCCGGATCGGGATTCATCACTGTACGTAGTCCGCCTTCTCCCCACGCCAGCACAGGACCACTCGGTGGCTGGATATATGTGAACCATCCGGGAAAACGCAATAACCACTGTGTGACCATCGTATGCAACTTCACCCGGTAGGTTTCGATTCCGTACAGCTTTTCCGCTTCTGTCCGGTTACGCCATCCGGTATCGGAAGCAAGCTCGGAATCATTCAGTAATGTCGTAGCCAGCGTAACGAGTGCATCACTATCCCCAGGCGGAGCCAGAAATGCACTGCTGCCTACGGATTCCATCAATTCACTGAGGCCACCCTGGGCAAAAGCGATGACTGGTTTGGCAAAATAAAGCCCCTCCAGCGCAGTCATACCGAAGCCTTCTTTTACCATGCTGGGAATGACCACAATATCCATTGCGGAGTAGGCCAACGATACATTTTCCTCAAACGTGGTAAACGTAAAGCGCCTTGCATACCCAGAGCGTTTCACCTGATAAACACATTCGTCGTAATACTTTTTGTCTGACGGTGCGCCTATGATCCAGAAGCGACAGCGTGAATGAGTCTCACACAGCTTCAGTGCCATATCAACAAAGGGTTTTAATCCTTTGGCATCGTATATAAAGGAAGAAATATAACCGATACAGGTGTGCGAAGACTTGAATCTAAGCTCCTTACGTTTTCGCTCACGCAGATGAAGCCAGCGGTCCGGTGCAGGCAGAGCAGGCTCCCATGTCGGAGGAATAATCGTCACCCTGTCACTCATACCTGCTTGTTTGAACGGTAACGCTGCCGTCTCGGAAATCCCGATAATCCAGTCTGCATACCGGCCAATCATCTGGATCGCTTCAGGTGTATGCTCATTCGTTTGAATAATCTCGGTAATTTTCCAGATGACTGGAATCCCGAGCGATTTTGCCGCTACAGCAGGCATGACATTCACGCAGGTATTAGTCAAAACCATATCCGGCTCGTGACTTCGGATCAGCCAGAGCGCATCCTGAAATGCCGGAGTGTGCCGCAGATGTTCCGCATCTTGTGCAATCCCCTGATACGGTGTGTACACACCATGAAGCATCGGCAAATTACATATATGAACCTGAATGCCAAACCTTCGTGCAAGTCCGGTAAGTTTCCCTTCCTGCGGTGCAACAAGCACACATTCAAAGATCGTGCCAATCTCTCTCATAAAATGAAGCAAAAGCTTCTCCGCTCCTGTAATACTGCGGGTATTACACACATGGGAAAACAGCATTAGTTTTGGTTTCATTGCCATGGCCGCACACGGACCCCGTATACAACAGACAAGCTGATACGGGGCACTGTGCACACCTCCTCCTGGCCGAGATTAAGGGAATATAATGCTTAGCAACTCATTGATTCTTCGATCATACGTGTGATCTTTTAACGTTCGTTCAAGCCCACGCAGGGCAATCTCACGCCGCTCTTTCTCATGTGCGAGGTAATAATCGACTTTCTCAAGCATTTCTTGCGGTGAAGAATACGTTTCGATCTCTACCCCTGGTTTATAGAAACGCGCCAGATCGTCGCGTGCATCGGTTAACTGCAATGTTGTGCTGGCGGCAATCTCGAACGTTCTCGGGTTTGGTGAGGCTGGCGGAATTTTGATCTGATTATTGTTGACTGAGTCATCCTCATGGGAGCGATGCAGATTGATAACGATTTTGGTGCCGTTGTACACATCATTTGTTTCTTGAGGACTCATCCAGCGACCCAGCTCAATTTTCTCGCCATAAGCCGTATAGTCAGGCAGTCGATCCCACCAGATGCCGTTAAAGACTGTATTATGTGACATGAGTTGCGGCATAATCGGGTTGAAGAAATATACGCGGTTCCAGTATGCCGAGCCGATAAAGCTGACATCTCTTTTCAGTGGGGAAGGGGTTGTGATTGGGAAGTAGTGGTTCGTAAAAGCGGCAAAAGGCATATAATGCACGGATGCGCAGCCATGCTGGCGATACAGTTCTACACAATTCAGTTCCAGTGTGAATACATGATCATAATGCTTCACGATCTCCAGAGTCATATCCGTATAATACGGATCATCTGTGAGCCAGATCGCCGTCTGAATACCCGCTTGGCGTATGGCATCGATCTGCTCGATAGGGATATCCATCCCGTCCAGCACAAGCACCAGGTTAGGACGGGTTTCCAGCGCCACTTGAGAGACCGGCTGGCGAGGATCAGACAGCGTCACCTGAGCAACCATCCCCTGAAGCGTGGACATAATGGCTTCATCCAGCGGAGAGTAAGGGAAGCCTTTACCCGAAGAAACATAGAGCACATGAAGTTGCCGGAAAGGTAGCGGCTCCTGAGCACAATTTACAATATAGTTGGCGCGGCCCCGCAGATACCCTTCTTCTTTGCCTGCGTCAAATCCGGCCTGCCTTCCATTTTTACGAGCCTGATCTGCCAGGCTGAGTATAGGTGGTTGATGAACCTTTCTGGTTTTACGGTGTTTGATAGACATACCGCCACTCCTTTTTATTTGGGATAACGTTGCTTCCTGAGGTTGCCCTTCCACTGAAGAGACACTACAGATGTCCTAACAACTCGGTAATGCGGCGGTTAAACGTATGACGATTCATGGTAGTGAGCAGACCTCGCCAAGCGAGAGTCTGGCGTTCTTCTTCATGATGCAAGTAATAGTGGATCTTGCGCTGCAATTCTGCCGCTGAGGAGAACGTTTCAATGTCATACCCTGGCTGATAATAACGGGGCAAATCTCCGCGAGTATCGGTAATCTGCATCGTGCCACAGGCACCGATCTCATAGGTGCGCGGATTGATCGATCTCCCCTGTAAATGATGGGTGTTTCGATTATCCTCACCATTCTCGCAAGTTCGGTGTACGTTAATCACGATTTTGGCGCCATTGTAATAATCAACCGTTGCCTCCGGGTCAATCCATCCTTCGTGAATGAACTGCCCCAGTACATCCAGCCGTGCCAGCCGATTCCACTGACTTCCGGCAATGAACACTTTTTTATCCGCAAGGTAAGGTGCAAGCTGATTAAACAGATCAATCCGGTTCCAAAATCCAGTGCCAATAAAGCAAATATCGTATTGATATTGCGGCTCGGTGCGGCGCGGATGATACATGCCTGGATTTACTGCCAGTGGCATGTAAATGACCCGCCTTGCTCCCTGGTTTGTGTAGAAGGGCACAGCTGCCTCTTCATGAGTAAACACGATGTCGTAATGCTGACAGATGGTCGCGGTATCCTCCGTGAAATAGGGATCATCGACAAACCATACCGCCGTTCGAATCCCCAGTTCACGTATTCCCTTCACCTGCTCCAGGTGATTCTCGGGAAATACGTGCAGACCATTCATCACAAGAACAACATCAGGCCGGTGTTGGCTGGCTTCTTGCAACATCGCTGCTGGCGATCCAACAACGCATTCTCGAACCGACTGTTGCAGTGCCAGAATGACACCCTGATCAATGGCATCGAATCCCTGCGGGATATACAGTACCTTCATGTCCCGCAGGGTCGGTTCGAACGGTTGCACCCGCTCCATGATGGCCTGACAGCCGCCAAACCTGCGGCCTTCTGCATATCCGCCGCGGTAGGCCGCCTCCGCTTCAGTCAGCGGGCGGTGTCTTCGTTTTGCCACATTCTTCACCCTGTCTTCCTTCAAGGAGATCTCATTCCTGACTCTCCACGAGATTGGTCTTCCCTCTAAAGGATATGCCTCGGGGTCAGATGCATCATGGACGGGTGTCCTGCAAGGCTCAAAATTGGCGTCTGCCCTCCATGTTCGCCTGCACGGGCATGTCCGCTACTGCGGTCATGCAAATAGCCCGGAGGGATCTGTCCCTCCGGGCTGTAGCCTTAACCTGTATATTCTCCATAAGCAATCATCGAGATATGATTGTCATTCGCTTTTTTCTTTAGCCGAAATATCCGGATCATCTGTATCTTTTATAGCATTGTCAGTATTAGCTATGTCTTGAACAACTCCATCGATTACTGCGCTTTGTATGCCAGCTGATGTCCGTCCTCGAATCCCTTGGCGAAACCCGCGTTGAATCCCTCGTTGTACGCCTCGTTGTATCCCTGACTGTACGCACTGTCCGGGTTTGGATCGGTAGGGGTAACCGGGGCGACAGGTCGAACAAGTTTTTTGTTCCGGTGCCTCTGCACCGTACGTTTCTTTTTTTTCAGCCACGCGCTACGTCCTTTGCCGGTGCGCTTGTGAACGACACGTTTAGATTTCAGCGCACGCAACTTGCGGATCTTACGCAAGCGGGCACCACGCGCTAATAAAGCACGTTTGGATTTTAATCTGGACTTCTTTTTTAACATATCAGCATTCCTCCTGTAGGTCCCCGGCGGTACGAACGACACATCCGGGGTCTTTGAGCCAAGGCAGACCTGGCTCCCCATGGCGAATTCGGGCCAGCCTGATCCCCGTGATCATACGAGACATCTCTTCCTGATAACGACTAAGCAGACGTATATTCTCCGCGAGACTGCGGGCGGATACTTCCGAATGAGAAGACACACTGGCTACACTGTCCAGAATGCGGGCGAGCGCCTGCTGGCTATGTGCAATCGATTCGATGAGTGCCAGTTTGACCTCCTGCTCACGCTGCAACAGACTCATTTTCCCAGATCCCCGAGATCCATGCCGCCAAACATGCCCCCGTCCATTCCGCCGCCATCTTCGCTGTCATTCTGGACCATCACGGCTTTAAGGTTGTTGCATAGTCCCGTTTCCATGCGCGTTAATCCTTCCAGCAATTCCACCAGTTGCTCATGCATTTTAAGGGGTTCACCAACCTGATCGCCATGAGTTAAAAAGCTGTCCCCGTTCAGATGATTCAGCGTCCAATTCCGTACCTTTTCCGCCTCAATGGCTTTTGCTTCCAGAATTAACGCAATGTTCCACTGCATTTTAGCTGCAGCATCCAGCATTAGAATGAGACTTTGTTCTCTGCTCATGTTTCATCACCCGCCTTCCGGGCCTATTCTTCCTCTTGTACCGCGATCTCCCGCATAACCTGGGTCAGCGTCTCAGCCACAGCTTCTTCCAGATCCGCAAGCCCTCCCAGGTAGGAGATAATGCTTTTGTTAATCTGTCCCGAGCTGTCCAGCAAACCTTCAACCCCATCCAGTTCCGGCTCGTTATCCGGCAAATGGTGGATGATCTCCGACATGCGCACAGCAACCTGACGTTTGGCGTCCAATACCCGTGCAATCTGCTGGTGGGAATGCGCGATATGGTTAATAATTTCATCGATTTTGCTCTGCATGGTGCTCCTCCTTTCGGTTAAGGCCTGCTTCACCCATAGAAAAAAACCGGCCTATCAGCATTTGCCTGCTACAGCATATGCCGGGCCGGGAGCGTCAGTTACTCCAGCTTGCGCCTATATCGTTAAATTGCATAATCCCCATATCCTATGAATTACTTGGCTTCGATGCCCTCAAATTACATACTTCTGTCAGGAAAATAACAGCTGAGGAAATGAACCGGGAAAGCTTTTATTCATAAGCAAAAAAGCCACTCTCCTGGACTGCACCGGAGAATGGCTTTGTTCTTGAATTGGGTAATTCATCGTTGTACTTCAAAGTAGTATTTCAATGTTGTTTACTTCGTGCTATCTGCGACTTGCCCATTTGATTTTCCGTGCCACTTCCACTCGCTGTAGTTGCAAAACACCAACACGTTCTTCAAACTTCTTGCGTTCATCCACAGAATGAGCGGCGTGGATCTGATGACACAGACCTGTTAGTTTGCTGTTGATATAATCGAATCTCATCCATAATTCTTCTTCAGGAGTATGTTGCTGCTCCGGTGCCGTTTGAAATATTTTGAGTTGCTGGATAAGGGACTGGCGCCATTCCTGATCTTGAATTTGGATGGCAAAATGCAAAAGATCCAGATAATCATCGATTTGCAACGATATGTCGCAATCAGGTTTAGTCTTCATCGTCGTCTCTCCTTATTTCAATGCTTGGCTGGAATCAGTTACCTCCTATTTTACAGGAACAAGCCCATGGAAAGCGAGTGCTGAAAGGTAAAATTTCGGGAAAATATTTGTTTTTTTTCGCTCAAAAGGGGTTTACTTTTCCATAATGATCAATTTCATCCCTTTTGAGGACATATGTCATCAGATTCATAATAAAAACCCGCAATTCGAGAATAAATTCTCTGAGCGGGTTTTATATCATTTTGCCTATTACAGCAGATTATTACCAATGATTCGCAAGTTATTTAAACTAAAAGGATGCTTTGCTATCGCGCTGTTGTCTCGTCATAAGTAACATTAGAAAAGAGATGATCACAATCGATATTGTCCAGGCCCAGGCCATCGTCTGATTTCCTGAATCCACAGCGACATAAATGGCCGTTGGCACCGTCTGTGTTTTGCCTGGAATGTTGCCAGCGATCATCAATGTTGCGCCAAACTCCCCCAGCGCGCGGGCAAAGCCCAAAATAAATGCTGTCATTAATGCTCTGCCTGCCAGTGGCAACGTAATGTAGCGGAACACCTGCCATTCACCCGCTCCGATAGATCGTCCAGCATCCTCCAGGTCTCGATCCACCCCGTTAAAACCGGATTTCATCGTCTGATACACCAGTGGGAAGGCCACAACGACAGAAGCAATGACCGCAGCCCACCACGAAAAAATGACAGGGGCCGAAAAGATCGCCTCGATCCAGCGTCCAAGCAGACTTCTGCGACCCAAAATAACCAGTAGCAAGAATCCAACCACCGTTGGAGGAAGCACAAGCGGAAGCATCAGAATCGTTTCCAGAAAAATTTTGCCGCGAAATGTAGTACGTGACATTTTCCAAGCGACAGCTACCCCCACCACAACCGCTATAACGCTGGATAACAGCGCCACCTGAAGGGACAGACGCACCGGGGGCCAGAACACGGACCAATCGATCGCGTTCATATTCATTTCGGAATCGAAAATCCGTATTTCGCAAAGATATCCAGCACTTCAGGTGTTTGCAGATAAGCATAGAACTGTTCAGCTTCCGTGCGATGTTTCGTACCTTCAATGATGCCTAGCGGATAATTGGCAGGTGTGTAACTGTTTTTATCTACTTCAAACGCAATCTTTACCTGCTTGGAAGTCAGCGCATCGGTTTTATACACAAAACCTGCATCCGCATTACCTGTTTCTACATATTGAAGAACCTGTCTTACGTCTTTGCCTTGAACAAGCTTCTTCTCAAGCTGATCCCAAAGCTTCGCATTGGTCAAAGCTTCCTTCGCATAAGTACCTGCAGGTACGCTCTCTGGAATGCCAATGGCTACCGTTTTGATGCCATCATTCGTTAAATCCTTTTCACTGGCTACTGCGCTTGTCCCATCCGCCGGTACAATAGCTACCAATGAATTTTGAAGCAGGTTCTTCTGGTCGCTTGAGGCAATCAGGTTCTCATCAACCAAGGCTTTCATATTTTTCGCAGACGCGGATACAAAAATATCTGCCGGTGCTCCCTGTTCAATCTGCTGCTGTAATGCACCGGACGCTCCGAAGTTAAAGCTCAGGCTGATATTGGGATTGGCTTGTTCAAAATTCGTCTGGATCTCCTTCATTGCATCGGTCAGACTTGCTGCAGCGGATATCGTCAGCTCGACTTTTTCCAGTGGCTCAGTCGCTGCCGGTGTTGTCTTTTCACCGGATGCCGCTGGTGCAGAAGCTGCTGGTTGAGTTGCGGAAGAAGCCGCATCTTGCTTGTTTGTGTCTGTGTTGGCTCCGCAACCAGCCAGTACAAGCGCCAGCCCCAGTGACATAGTTCCAAGTACATATGTAATTCGTTTGTTCATTTGTTCTCCCCCATATTTCATGTTTAATATCATGTTTAGTTATAACTAGATATAATTGATTATAACTAATTATACACAGAACATACGAAATAGGAAGGTGACATTAATCACATTCTACATCCGAGACAATATGTCAGCTATTTATTGTGCGTTCTAAGGTTTATGCGTGTCTTCAAATAATGGTATAGTACAAGAAACGCCATTGTATCGATGAAAATAAGAATTGGATTATGAGTGGACTACACATATAGGGTTTCAATATAAAATTTTAACGCCTTTATAATATAGAGGGAGGTTCTTCACTAATGACGGAGGAGCAATCCTACACAACCGAAGAAATAGCCAAGCTGCTTAAAATATCCAAACTAACTGTCTATGATTTGATCAAAAAGGGAGACCTTGTCGCCTACCGAGTGGGCAAACAGATGCGCATCGATGCTGCCGATCTGGATGCTTACAAACGCCGTTCCAAGCAACTCCAGTCCCCGGCACAGGCGAGGCCAAATGTATTGCCTGGAACGACAACAACCGAGCAACTATCGACCGAGGCTGTCCAGAAGCATAGCCCAGTTGCTGGCTTATCCACAGTCACGGATCAAAGCGAGTCTCAGCATGCGATGACATCTAATCATAGGATTGCGTCCCCTTCTCAAACGGCTTCAACTTCATTCGCAAGCGGTCTAACCGGGTACGGTCAGAACATTGCGGGTTCGGCCCGACATCTGGTGATTACGGGTCAGGACGTCAGTCTGGATATCCTGATGCGTCATATGGAGAAGCAATCCCGAAACATTCGTCCGCTACGCTCTTTCATGGGTAGTCTGGATGGACTAATCTCGATGTATCGGGGGGAGTCCGACCTGGTCAGCACTCATCTGCTGGACGGAGACACCGGAGAATATAATCTTCCATATATCCGCAAAATTTTAACAGGCTGGTCTTATGTCGTTGTCAACCTGCTGTCTCGCCCTGCCGGTCTATATGTTCCACGCGGTAATCCCCGTCAATTGAACGACTGGACCGATCTAAACCAATCTAACCTGCGCCTCGCGAATCGGGAAAAAGGTTCTGGCGCCAGAGTGCTGCTGGACGAGCAGTTACGGCTACACGGGATTTCTGCTGCTGGACTACTCGGATATGATGTGGAGGAAACAAGTCATATGGGCGTCGCAGCCAAAGTCAGCTCCGGTGAAGCCGATGTAGGTGTCGGCATAGAGAAGGCCGCTCGCCTTGTCGGGCAAGTCGATTTCATTCCTCTCGTGCAGGAGCGCTACGACTTGGTCATGCTGAGAAAACAGGGGAACGAGGCCTGGATTGAATCCGTTCTGCACATCCTCCGATCTCCAGAGTTCAGACAAGAACTGCGAGCATTTGAAGGATATGACGTATCGCGTACGGGCGAAGTGTTATTCGAGGCTTAGCTGTGGGAGAGGTGAGTAGCTTGGAGTGTGTACGAATGAAGGAGGAGTTGTGAACGGGGATAGAGGGGGAAGGATGGCAGTGTGTAGATAGTAGCATGGTTGTACGGTCTACGGTGGCAGGAAACCCGTGTACTCTAGTACGTTCAATGTCTTCTCTTCAACAAATGACTGCTACTCCACCTGCACTTCCTAACGCTAACGATCACCACAGAGCTTATTTAGCCACATTTCGCAGTTTGAAAATTCTAATGATCACCACAGAGCTTATTCGGCTGAAAATCACCGATTTCCCCACCAAAATCGCTAATTCTAGCAAAATAACGCTTCTACGGATCGTTAGAATTTCAAACCCGCTTTTTTGGGGTGAATAGCGTTCCTGGGGAACGTTAGAATTTTGGACTAGAAGAATTTCAGGGGCACGAGCCAGGCCCACTGCAGCAATTTCATTTACATACTCCACTTATTCGCACCACCAGCTGTTCCACCTACTCTCTCACTTCTCTTCTTTCTACCAGCCTGTTCCAGTGTCTAACATTATGGTATTCCATCTCCGTATGTGCAATCTTCCACCATAAACAAAAAGAGGACCCCAATCGTTGTTCACGATTCCGATCCCCGTATAGCCAATGCGCGCTTATCCAGTTATTTTAGTTAGTTCAGTTCTATCAGCAGATGCACCATAATTATTTATTTAATCACGTTCACGCCAAAACATCCCGGAGTCATCTCGCTCCACTTGCTCCAAGACATCCTCAAAATCGAAACATGGCACGACCATATCCGCCGGACTCCAGCTGTGCTGATCATCGCTAGCGTACACCTTCCACTGGTTTCCCTCCCAGTAAAAGCGAGCGATCGGCATTCGCTCCCACTGATGTCGTTGTCCAGCAGGACGTTCTTCATTGAGAATCAACTCATTATCCTTCATTTCATAGGTTAACTTCACCATCGTCCGTAGCTCTGCTGGTACTTTCTCATGGACATATCCGTTCATCAAGGATACAATGCGCCGCTGCGTAAACATATCCAACATGGGAGAGACCTCCTTATCAAGTACTCCGCTTATCATGCTTACCAGCTGGACTTGGTAACACCCGGAATCTGACCTTGATGAGCCAGTTCACGGAATTTGATCCGGGAAACTTTGAATTTGCGCAGATATCCACGCGGACGACCAGTGATCTCGCAACGACTTTTTAATCGCGTTGGTGATGCGTTACGGGGCAACTTTTGCAGCGCCTCATAATCACCTTTTTTCTTCAGTTCCCGGCGTAGATCCGCATACTTCGCTACGATTGCCTGACGTTGTTTCTCACGCACGACCTTTGATTTTTTAGCCATCTTCAACAGCTCCTTATCCTCTTAAGTTTTGTATAGTATTTGATTAATTCACACAGCCTCGACAGGCCACGGTAACGGATTTTCAAAATGCCCCCAATCCGCCAGCATCTCTTCATCGCTGAGCAGACATTGATCCAGTTCATCTTCAATGATGGAACGCTCCATATCAATGCCGATCATGACCAGTTCCGTTTGGCGATCGCCCCACTCGGCATCCCATTTAGCAAACACATCCGGCTCTGTCCGCAAAATCTCTTGCTTGTCCGCTTCCGGCAGTGCGGCAACCCAATGTCCGGCAGGCCCAAACTGAATGGATGGCCCCGCCTGACTCAGACTGGCAGCCACATCTCCTTCAGCGGCAAGCCATACCACCCCTTTGGCACGTACAACCTCTTCCGGCCAGTAGCTCATGAATTCAGCCAGACGGGAAGGATGGAACGGCTTCCTGCGGCGGTACACAAATGATCCGATACCGTATTCTTCGGTCTCTGGCGTGTGGGACTCTTTTTCCAACTCCTGAATCCAGCCAGCCGACATGCTCACTTTCTCAAAATCAAACCGTCCCGTATTCAGAATCTCTACCGGGTTCACCTGTCCGTTCACCGTACGAATGATTTTGGCACTCGGCTGCAACTTGCGGATAATACCCTCCAATTTGTGAAGCTCTGCTTCTTCCACAAGGTCACACTTGTTCAGCAGCAACACATCACAGGTTTCGATCTGATCGATGAGCAAATCCACTACATCACGGGTATCGTCTTCCCCGGTTGCTTGATTCCGATCCAGCAAGCTTTGTCCCGAAGCATAGTCATGCCAGAAACGGTTAGCATCAACGACAGTCACGAGACAATCCAGTTTCGCCAGTCTTGTCAGATCGATGCCCGTCTCTTTATCGGCATATGTAAATGTCTGTGCCACCGGAACAGGTTCGCTGATGCCTGTCGACTCAATCAGGATGTAGTCATACTTGCCTTCGTTTACCAGCTTTTCGATCTCCTGCATTAGATCATCTCGGAGAGTGCAGCAGATGCAACCGTTGGACATCTCCACTAGTTTCTCTTCGGTACGAGAGAGCGTTGCCTCTCCTTTTACCATAGCCGCATCAATGTTGACCTCACTCATGTCGTTCACGATTACAGCGACTTTCAGCCCTTGCCGATTGTGCAACACATGATTCAGAACCGTCGTTTTGCCTGACCCAAGGTAACCGCTGAGAACGGTCACCGGTATTTGCTTTTGTGTCATATAGATCTACTCCTTATAGGTACAGTTCACCTTGATCGGTGGATCCCTGAATTTAATAGTAATTATTACGATTAACAACAATGACTATAATCCTGCCTGACGCCGTTGTCAAATCTTTTTTCGTATCTCGTGTAAAAAATAATTAAAAAAAAGCTTATGAATCCCCTGCACATTCGCATTCATGATGCGCTTCGCAGAAGAACCATAAGCTTTAACCGTACCGTCTCATTTATAGCTCTGCACCTAAATCTACATCGTACCTCTGTCTTTCCTCCAGCCTTCCAACTCAATTCACTGATGTAGAAATAACCTGATTCCCGGCTTCCATTCGTTGTCTGAAAAACACCACAACAATCAATGCGGCAACAGAGAGCATCGTACAAACGGTAAACATCACGGAATAAGAGCTGATCTGTACCACAACGCCCATCGCCAGCCCGCCCAGTGAAAAACCGAGATCATACGAGGACATAAATATGCCCATAAGCACATACCTCGAATCCGCAGGCAATACAAAGGACAAATACGTGGTCAGTGTTGGATACAGTAAAGCCAGTGCAAAACCGCTAAACACCGCAGAAATATACACAAATGGCCCCAGCGTATCCATCAAGCTAAGCAGCTGTGTCCCCAGTGCCGCAGATAACATCAGACCTGCCATAAGCCACGTATTCCAGCTGCCGTCTGACGGTATTTTTTTGCGCAAAATGAATCGGCACAGGATCACCACGAGACCCTGAATCGTCAAAAAGATACCCGCGCTCGCCATACCAGTCGATACCATATATAGCGGAAGAAAGGTCGCTGTCGCACCAAATACACAGGATGCAAACAGCATCACCACACTGCTGACGAGCAGGGGTGTACTGCGCCAGATGCCACTGAACGAGCGAAGCATATCCCCCAGCGTATACGTTTTGTTCTGCACCGTACTCTGTGGTAAATCCACCTTGTATCCGAGCAACAAGGGGAGTGCCGCCAGTCCAATCATCAACAGCGTGAACGCCAGCTCACTGGCGTTTTGCCAGATTTGTACGGCCAGAATCGGGATGACTAGCGAAGGCACCATCGTAAACAGGGTGTACATCGCCAGGCCTTGCGCACGATCCTTATCCTCCAGTCTTTCTACAATGCCTGCCTGCATCGTCATTGAGAAAAATGCGGTCGCCACGCCCTGCAATGCCCGTAGCCACAGGTACGTTTCCACCCCGGACACGATAAACAGTAGCAACGTCCCGGCATGTAACATCAGCAGCCATCGCATAACCCGGAGCGGTCCATACTTGCCCAGCATCTGTGCGGCAAATGGCCGCAGTAGCATACAGGTGAACATGTAACTGCCCATCATCAGACCAATTTCAGCCTGATTTAACCCGGCGGCTTCACTGCGCAAAGGCAAAATAATCGTCAACGCCGCATTCGCCGCAAAAAACAAAAAAGCCAGTATGTAAAACCCGATAAAGGAAAACGATACCGGGTTTAATTTTCCACTGGATGTTGTCGTTCTAGAATCTTTCAATAGATCATACCTGCTTTCTCTAACACGTACCCACGTTCTCTGGCCGTCAGCTCATGAGGTTCTGGTAGTCGCTTTACGCCGTTCATAGGCAAAAACGATCATTACCGCTCCTAGAATAGCACAGATCGTGTACATAAATGAATAGGACGACAGATCAGCAATCGGTCCCATGACCACACCCCCGAGCGAAATGCCCAAATCAGCCGTCGCAATAAACAAACCCATGAGTACATTGCGGTTCAGCTGAGGCAAAACAAAGGACAGATACGTCGTGAACGTTGGATACAAAATGGCTTGAGCGATCCCCATCAGAACTGCACCAAAATAAAAGAAGGGCATGCCTCCCGTAACGGAAAAACTCACACACTGTGCCGCAACAGCCAGCAACAGCATCGTGGTCATGATAAACGGTGAATGCCACTTCCCGTCCGAAGGAATGCGTTTGCGGAGTGCGATTCGAGCCAGCACCACTGTACCCGCCTGCAACATCAAGTATACGCCAGCATTGCCGCCAGGAACCTGACTTGCATACAGCGGAATAAATGTAGTGACCGCGCCAAATACCACCGATGCACTCAGCATCAGCACACTGCAACGGAACAACAGTGGATTATTCACCAGCTGTCCGAAAGACTCCCACATACTCACGTTCTGCCCGGATACATCTGCAGCCGCCTGTGTCCTCTCCTTATCTTTTTCCATCTTGGCGGTATATCCGAACACCCCTGTACAGACCGCGATCCCGATCAGCACCACTGTAAAATAATCCATGCCTCCGGTCTGCCAAATGGCCAAAGCAAGCACCGGGCCAACAATGCCCGGAATATAACTGAACAACGAATAATAGGAGATGCCCTGAGAGCGGTCTTTCTCCGGTAGTGCATCAATAATGCCAATCTGTAGCGCCATGGAAAAAAAGGCCGTCGATACCCCTTGCAAAATACGGGCAATCAGATAACCGCCAAGCCCTGTAAACGTATAGAGGATCAGTGCAAACCCATTGATAATCAAAATAATTCGTAACACTTTGATCGGCCCGTGTTTTTGAATCATTTTGCCTGCCCACGGTCTGAAAAACATCGTTGTAAACATATACGCACCCATAATCAGCCCGATCGTCGTACTGCTCGCACCGAGGAATGCCCCCTGCAATGGAATAATGACATTCAGAATAGCATTGGCACTGAAGTAGAGTAGCACCAAAATGTACAAACGCAAAAAAGGCCATGACATTGCCCCACTCACAACAACTGTTCCCCCTTACTTATAATGCTCTCCCAACTTACACACGTAGGCGATTCAAACCGTTTCCACTGAGAACACTTCCTTGTCCCTTCACTCAAGACGGTTTCATGGGCTACATACGTGGCTCCCCCACTTCTCCACGCTATAGTGAAATGAGATGACTCAACAATTGTTGAGCATAGTCAGACTGCACATGTTTTAACTGATCAACCGAAACCGTTTCTTCAATCTGGCCTTCTCTGAAAAAAACAAACCTGTCGCAGATATAGGCTGCCGCCTGAATATCATGCGTAATGAAGACATAACTCATCTTGTACAGGCTTTTCAATGATTTCAGCAACTGCAAAACCTGAATCTGGACCGACACATCCAGCGAGCTGACGGCTTCGTCCAGTACAAGATACTGCGGCTCTGTCGATACTGCTCTCGCGATGCAGACTCGCTGTGCTTCCCCGCCGGACAGCTCATGCGGATACTTAAGACGATAGGATGAGTCCAGTCCAACTTGGGCAAGCAGTGTATCTACTTTTGCGTTAATCTGCTGTCCTTGTCCTGACTTTTGGAGTGCCTTCATCGGCTCCATAATCGCATCCTGCACCGTAAGAAACGGATTGATGGATGAGGTATAGTTTTGGAAAACTGCGCTGATGCGGCCCATCCGCACGCGCCGATCTTTCACATCTTTTCCCTCCAGCCGGATGGTGCCGCGATCCGGGCTTTCCAGTCCCAGCATCAACCGAACCAGTGTGGATTTGCCGCTGCCACTCTCCCCAATAATGCCGAGGCATTCACCATGCCGGCATTCCAAGGTCACCTTTTTCAACACCTGCTGCCGACGCTTCGAGAATAGTCCGCCTTGTACATATGATTTTTCAACCTGCTCTACCGTTAGCATCTATGATCCCTCCTGCATCAATGCTTTGAAATGATTGCTCAGTTCCAGCCGGGTAGATACGAGGTAACGGGTATACGCGTGGGTAGGCTCCTGCAAAACAGACTGCATGGTGCCCTGCTCGACAATTTTCCCGTCTTTCATAACCATCACATCATCCGCAATCTTCCGCACAACGCCGAGATCATGGGAGATAAAGATCATGGAGCATCCCATACGTTCACGCAGCTGAATCAGTTGCTCCAGCACTTCGTACTGGGAGATCGTGTCCAGCGCCGTGGTTGGCTCATCCGCAATAATCAAATCCGGTTCGAGCACGAGTGCGAGTGCAATCATAATTCGCTGCAACATGCCGCCAGACAACTGATGGGGATATTTGTTCAGAATGTCCATCGGATTTCGGAGCATGACACTTTCCATTGCGAGCCGCATTCTCCGCTCCAGCTCACGGGTATTCCAATGGTAATGCGTCTGCAACGTCTCCCGGATATGTACACCAATCACACAGGAAGGATCAAATGCACTCATGCCCTGCTGCAAAATCATACACAGCTGCTTGCCTCGTCGACGCCGCATCTCCTTTTCGGAGAGCTGATTCAGGTCTGTGCCCTGAAACAGCATCTTTCCCGATTGGCGCATATTGGGCTTATTCAGCCGCATCAGCGCTCTGCATGTGACGGATTTACCGCTGCCGCTCTCCCCAACAATCGCCATGCAACTCCCCTGCCGCACCGTAAATGAACTGTCATGAACAATGGCCTGATTGGTATGGTTATCCCACACTTTCAGATGCTCAACCTCGACTATATTCATAAGCCGCCTTTCTCACCTCTCTTTCACGAGATTTATCCCGCTTGTCAGGAGAGTTCATTAATTTAGGGTCTAACGCCACCTGCAGTGAGTCCGATAAAAAGTTAAAAGCCGATACCACAACAACGATCGCAAGCCCCGGTGCAAGCATCAATTGAGGTCTGGAAAACATGACTTCTCTCGCCTCATTCAGCATCATGCCCCACTCTGCATGGGGTGCCTGAATGCCCAGACCAAGGAAAGATAGCCCCGATACCTGAAGCATCATGGAACACATTGCACCACTGGAGATTACCGCGATATCGGCAAAGGTTACCGGAATGATGTGACGTGTAATAATCGTGCAACTGGGTATGCCCGAAGCTTTGGCGAATTTCACATAATCCATGTCCGCGAACTGCATCACGGAAGTACGAATGACACGCGCAAACCAGGCCCATTTCATGCAGACAAAGGCGATCAGAATATTTTCCAGTCCCGCCCCCAAAATGCCAACCACCGCCAGCGTCATCACATACCCGGGAAAAGACAGCATAATGTCACAGATTCGCATCAACCACGCATCCACTTTACCTTTGAAATACCCTGCGGCAAATCCCGCCGCCGCACCGATCAGTACCGAGAAACCGAGTGCCGCCAGCACCCATAACACACTCGGACGGATACCGTAGATCAGTCTGGATAAGACGCATCGGCCAAGGTGGTCATTGCCTAACAGATAAGGCCAGGAAGGTGAGGCATAGCGTAGTTTCATGTTGACAGCTCCAGGGTCATGAGGTGCAACGAGAGGTGCACAGATTCCCAGAACAAGGGTCACGACAATAACGGCAAGAGAGGTCACGGCGAGTTTGTCACGGCTCAGATTTTTGAATAGTCGCATCAGATTTCCTTTCTTAAACGAGGATTAAGCGCGGCATTGATCAGGTCCGAAAGCATGTTAAATACCACAAACGTTACCGCCAAAATAAGCACATAGGCCTGAATGATCGGAAAATCCCGGCTCAGAATCGACTTTACACTTAGCCGGCCAAGCCCCGGCCACGCAAATACATTTTCAATAACAACGGTACTGCCCAGTACAATCGGAATCGCCATGCAGAAGATGGACACCGCGACTTGCAGGGAGTTACGCAGAATGTGCAGCATGACCTTCCGCTCGCTAAGGCCGCTCGCGCGCGCATATAACACATAATCCTCATTCATGTTGCTTAGCATCGCACTACGTACCGTCCGAAAATAAATGCCCGTATAACTGACCGTGATCACCAGCACAGGCAGAATGTAACTACGATAAGAGTCCATGCCACTGGTCGGCAGCAGGTCTAGTTTCACCGAAAAATACCAGATCAGGATGGCCGCAAGCCAATAAGACGGCATCGCTGTCAGGAAAAAGGAGACACCTCTGACCGATTGATCCAGCAGCTTCCCTTCTTTCAAAGCACAGAACACGCCAAGCCCTATGGACAAAAGGATGATGAAGACGGAGGATACCAGCGTAAGCTTTAACGTATTCAGTAAAGCCGGCCCGATTAAAGACCACACCGACTCACCGGACACGTAAGAATATCCGAAGTCAAACTGTACAACGGCCGCCATCCAGTCCATATAACGAACGAGGAAAGGCTGGTTAAAACCCAGCGCTTCATTCGTTTGAGCGATCAGTTCATCGGTGATCTGCGGTACATCCTGAGCCTGTAGGACAACGACGGCCGGGTCGAGTGGGGAGAGATTGATCAACAGAAAAGTAATTAACGAAATGACGACCAGCAAAGGGATGGTCAGCAGCAGTCGTTTGGCAATATAACTTCCCATATCCCTCCCCCTCTACTCGAATTTCATCTTTTCAAAAGGCAATTCATACTGTGTCTGTTTAAAGGTAATGCCTTGCAGGCGTTTCGGAGCAACAATGGTGACACGCCCGTTCGTAAGCGGGATGAACACCGCTTCATCATGTACTATGTTTAAAATATCCGCATAAAGTGCTTTTCTCGAATCCCCATGTTGAGATGCGGTTGTTGAGTCATCGTCGGTCGAGCTCATTACCTGATCGATTTTCCGATACAGTTCATGCGCTTCGGCAATGCCACTTGTCGTATGTTTGTACGCCGAATCCGATGTAAAAGCGGCGATGGTGCTCTGCGGGTCATACGCAAGTCCCCAGGTCTGGTTGAACAACAGGTCATATTCCCCGGTCGCTCTTCGGTTCGCAATGGAAGAGGACTCCTCACCTGTCAGATCAAGCTCCATACCGATCTCTTTCATCGCATATTGGATGAACTCCGCCTGCATTTTCTGTGAGGATGAATTGCTGTCGTAATACAGCTTCATCGCTAAAGGTTTGCCGTTCTTTGTACGCACCGTCTTGCCCTCTGCCAAAGTCCAGCCTGCCTGATCCAGCAGACGTTTAGCTGCTTCCGGATCATACGTTCGAACCTTTAGATCGACATTAGCGTAGTTCACATTCGATGAAAACAACGTACTCGCTACCGTCTGCGTGCCATTAAAAATATCCTTGCTGATCGTCTCCCGATCGATACCGATCCATAACGCTTCCCGCACCGCTTTTTCATGAACCGGGCTGTTCTGCTTGCTGCTATTCGCCACAATCATCGCCGTGTTCATCGCATCACTTCGCACCACCTGATACTCGCCGGATGCAGTGAGCTGATCCATCGCTTCTACATCAATGCTGTCAGCCCCGCGGTCATCCGTGAAGACAAAGTTGATTTCGCCTTTTTGCAGTGCGAGATAGGTCGTTTCTCCAGCGGGAAGCACTTTGGCCGTAATTTTCTGAATGGCAGGTACACCGCCCCAGTATTCCGTATTGGCTTCAAAGGTGGCATTTTCTTCGACCTTGTGCCCCGTCAACTTGTACGGCCCAGTCCCATGGAAACCGTTCACCCCGTCCTTGGTTCCACCCTTTTTGAAATCCTTTGGTGAGATGAAGACATACGGCCTGGTCATGGACAACTCTACCAGCGTCGGGTAATAGGCATCTGACAGAACCAACTCCACGGTATATTCGTCCTTCACTTTGACATCCTTCAGCTTCGTGGAGAGCTTGATCCAGGCATGTTTCTCGGCATTGGCCTGAACCGCTTCGATATTCTGTTTGACTGCTTCGGCGTTAAATGGCTCGCCGTCATGGAACTTCACCCCTTTGCGCAGATGAAAGGTGTACGTTTTGCCGTCCTTGGAGATGTCCCATGATTCGGCCAGCAAGGGTTTGATTCCCTCAGCCGTGTTCTCGACCAGAGATTCATACACCATGCCTTGCGCAGGCATTGAGCCTGTGTACAGATGTGGATTCATATCGTTGATATCTTTCGCGGAAGCATAGATAATTTCATTGTTGATCTTACTAACTCCTGATGCCGCTTGGCTGTTCTCCTTGGTGGCATTCTGAGCACAACCCGATATCATCGCAATGACCGCGACCATTGTTACGATGCGTGTAAAAGTACGTCTTTTTCTCACCACAGTTCCCCCTGATAAACAAATTAGATTCAAGCAGATCATTGCTTGTTACTCCATGCCACTTCGATTGCAGTACCACCTTGCGATATGACTTTCTTTCCTAAAGCTTTCAGCTCTGCTTCTTCAGCTATATTTAGACCTTACTGCCCGTAAGTCCGTTACAGATCATGCGAACATCCTGCCCAAACGACTGGATCACAAACGCTGTCGACAGGCGCTGATCTGGATGTGTACGCGTCACTTCCTGAAGCTTTGCTTCATATGTGGCAATGAAATGATCTATCGTTGGACAGTCGACATTCACATGTCTTGCGATGCCCTGAATCATTTTGATGCGGTAATAGTCTTCCTTGGGCATTCTCGGAACGTCGAGTTCACCCTCGCGGTTTATAAATATTCGGCGGAACGGAACAGCGGAGAAGTCAAAATATGTGCCGTTAGCATCCGGTTCCGAGAACGGATCAATCAATAATGAGGCGTACCGTATGTATAATAAAAACTCCTGATGGATGGCCTCGAATTGATCAAACTGCTCGATATCCTGACGTGATAAACTCTCTAATCGAACTGGATAATTGTCATCCGTCATAAACTGCAGCAGGTTTACTCCCTGAATATGAAGTCTGTCTGTAATCTGCCGGATCTCCTGCCACTGTGACCGCATACTGCGAATGAGCGCGGGTGTAATCGGCCCTTCGGGATAAAGCTTGTAAACATACTTTTGAACCCGTTGCTCACCAAAAATCACTTCTAGCGAAAAATCATTCATAAAAAGCGGTGGGTGCACGTACAGCGAAATATTTCTTGTTTCGGCTTCCAGTGGGGAAGACATGACGGCGAGTGAAATATGCAACCGCTCGAATAACTCGCTTAATTGCTGTACATAGGTTGAAGAGGGAACCGTGGAGCCGATGTAAACCTTCCTTTTGACTCCCGTGGTGATCACTTCATTGGACGGTTGTTCATGCACCCAGCGGGTATCGCCCAGATAGGTGGAAAAGCTGATGATTTCCGGGGATGCATTCCGCTCAAGCAAATACTGGCTCACCAGGAGACTGGAACCGAAGGTTGGGGAAACCAAAATAACGAATTTCAGTTGTTTAACGAATTCATCATTGATTTCTTGGAGTACATCGATATAAGCATCGGTGGTGACTGCCAATATCAGCGTATCCCACTCCCCTTCAAGGGTGTTGTATCCCTTAAATACTTGATCCACTGTACATCCCCCGGCCAAGGGTCGATGCTTCTTATTTTGAATCGTCACCTGAACGTGTTGCTGGCTCTGTTCCAGTGATGCAAAGAACGATGCTGACCGCACCGATTCCCTACCCGCCATACCCACGTTACAGCCCAGATGTATTTTCAAGGTTACCGCAAGCTGAATGGACACAGGACCCGTGCCACATAACAGAACTCTTTCAACGCCGCTCATATATACCTCCCTGTAAAAAATCATAGACCAGATTACACTTCACTCGACTTCTTACGCCTTCTGGTACAACGCGATATCGAACACATCATGCGGGCGCAAAATGTTGTCTGCGAGCCTCCATTTACTACCGTCCGTCTCTTTCATAGGATAATTAAACAGTGATTTCAACTCATTGCCGTACCGCATAGCTACAACGACTTGTTCATTGGTCAATGCATATAATTGATCGAGCAAGTCATACTTGTTAGCCACCGTGGAGCTGAAAATAACATGTGTCGCCTGCCTTGTATACGCCAGATCCTCCAGCAGTTGCTGCTCTAAACAAATGTTCAAGCCAGCACCGAGCTTCTCTATAACTTTTCTCCCCAGCGTAATCGCCTCTGCGTCAATATCAATGCCAACGACCTCCGCTCCGGTACGTTTAGCGATCAGTAAAGGGGTCATCGGAAACGAACCGGAACCCACCAGCAGCACTTTGGATTCAGGTGTCACCTGAAAGCTGCCAAACTCTTTGTCGATGCACTCTTCGATATTTTTAAAATAATCCGCAATCTGCACTTCTCCATCCTGCAGCTTCAATGCCCGATATTTCTCCATAATCGCGACACACTGAGCGGACTTTTGTCTTAGCGCTTGAACTAACGGATCAAGCTCCTTCAGTTCTGCTTGCCTCAACATCCCCCAAGCGATCTTGTGATCAGGGTCGGTCACAAACCGTGAATACCCGTT
This sequence comes from Paenibacillus sp. FSL R7-0272, assembly GCF_037969905.1. Classification (NCBI taxonomy): domain Bacteria; kingdom Bacillati; phylum Bacillota; class Bacilli; order Caryophanales; family Paenibacillaceae; genus Paenibacillus; species Paenibacillus sp. FSL R7-0272. The sequence goes on from NZ_CP150221.1 coordinate 5,151,976, forward strand.
AATCACCGCTTCCAGTTCCGCGCTGTGCTCAAGCGTCTGATCATATCTAACCGCAAGCTTGCCAAATTGTTCGGCAAAAACACGTAGTCTCGTTTCCAAGTGGATCAACGTGATCATTCCCTCTCCTCCTCACCTTGTCATGGTCAACCATCATACATCTCAGTCTCAGGTACCTGCTCAGACCTCTACAACGCTCCTGCTCTGCTCCTGTAAGGTATCAATAAAAGCCGTGCCATAGGCAACAATGCCAACAGTTCCCTCAATCGTTATGGCCTTCACCCCTTGGCTCCCCCACTGAGCGGTCACCTTAATTGCACCTCCAGGTTGCTTGACCAACTGGGTGACTTCGCTCTGCCTAAGCCAGGCCTGATAAGCTCCTAAAGAGGCCGTACCTGATCCGCACCCTCTCTCCCAGATCAGACTATCCAGCTGCGGGACATAAATGAGGGGCGCCATCTCTTGCGTAGCAGGGTGATATAACAACACACCGATCATTTTGTCTCCCATCGTGAGTCCAAGTAACCGTGCAAGGTGTTCTGCCTTTCGCTTCATCAGGTCATCAACGTGTTGCACTTCAATCACGATGTGAATGAATTCGGCATACCGGACAATGATTATCTCCAGCTCCATACCTTCAAACGTAATCTTCCGCCGCTCGATCTGATCGGGAACAGGCATCGTAACCCGGCAATCATACCGATGCTCTCGCCGCTTCACCTGACAGCTGATCAAGCGCTCTGTGCCTGAAACATCCAGCTTGATATTCATGGACGCTTGCTTCTCCAGCCCTGCTTCTGCTGCAATATGAGCTGCCAGCGCCATACAAGCATTGCCACAAAACTCTCCTCCTGCCATCTCCAGGCGGGCAACGGCTTCTGGTCTTCGTGTCTGCTTGATGAACCCGACTTGTTCAGCGTGAACATGATCATAAGACATCAGGCTGGAAGCGATATCACTGTAATGTTCGGATGCGTGATCCGTTCTCACCAGAAGGGTCATGTTCTGTGTCGGACTACATTTGATAAAATCAATCTCTTGTTTCATCGCGGCGGCGGCTCCTGTTCTTTGGATTCGAATTGAAGTTCTCCGTTGCATATTTCGACATTAATAGTAATAATTACGATTAAAGGACGAGAAAAATATAGCACACTCATTGGGGGTCGTCAACAAATATTTCCATCTATACCTGTTGTACAACCGGATTTTATGCGTACACTCCGGTGTTAGAATAACCGAAAAGTTCCTGCGGATTGCCCGATTTTTTGAACATAAAACAAAATAGAGCTGACGACTAGCGCCAGCTCTGAAACAAATGTTACAGATCGAGAATAGGAATATATTTTGAATTCAAAATTAAAAGTCCAACTTTTTTCAACATCACTGCCATTTAGGCTTGCAGACGTTTCAAAGCCTGTTCAGCCAGCTCTGCCAGCAGATGTGCACCAATTGGCAAAGCCTGCTCATCTACATCAAAGCCCGGATGATGCCACTCGTGCGGTCCCGATGTCCCGAGAAAGAGGAACAGACCCGGCACTTCTTTTTGATAAAAGGAAAAATCCTCTCCTGCCGGCGAAGGCAGCGGTCTGACACGATTCAACCCAAGTTCACTCACGACTTGTTCTGCGTCCAATGCCAGCGATGCATCATTGACCACAGCAGGCGGCCCCTGAATCCAGCGTACCGTCGCCGTTGTGCCGTAGGCTGCAGCCACACCAGCTACGACCTGGTTGAAACGTTCCCGGATACGGGCGCGCACCTTCTCGTCAAATGTGCGCACTGTGCCGTCAAGTATCGCTTCCTCCGGAATAACGTTCCAGGCTGTACCGCTGTTTATTTTCGTCACGCTGAGTACAGCACTCTCCTGAGCACCTACATTCCGGCTTACAATGGACTGTAGTGCCGTAACAATATGTGCAGCAACCACAATCGGATCGATGCCTGCCTCAGGTACAGCCGCATGGGTGCCCACGCCCTGCACTTTAACGACAAATCCATCGGCTGCTGCCATCAACGCTCCCTCACGAATGCCCACTGTGCCTACTCGCAGATCCGGTTTATTGTGTAAACCAAATATAGCCTGAACATCGGCGAGTGCGCCGCTCTGGATAACTTGGCGGGCACCTGTTGCCTTCTCTTCTGACGGTTGAAAAATCAAGCGAATTTTACCGGGCAAACTGGATTCACGCTGTTTCAGCAACCGTGCAGCTCCAATCAAAATAGCGGTGTGCGCATCGTGCCCGCATGCATGCATTCGGCCCGCAATCTGCGAAGCAAACTCCAGCTTCGTTTCCTCCTGAATAGGCAAGGCATCAATATCCGCTCGCAGCGCTACGACGGGGCCACTTCCCTGTCCTATCTCAGCGACAAGCCCCGTTCGCAGTTTATACTGATCGGCAAGGCGGACGCCTTCCTCTTCCAGCCAGCTACGAATAGCTGCTGTCGTTTCCTTTTCCTCACCAGAAAGCTCCGGGTTGCGATGAAGATGCCTCCGAATTGCGGTCAGATGTGCCGCGAACTCCTGCTCTTGCTCCGCATCCTGTACCTGTGGCGACACATATGGGGGATCTAAAGTCCACGCTGCTTCCTGCTCTTGCTCGCTCTGCTCAACTTGCTGTTGCTCTTTCTCCGGCTGCACAAGCTGTTCTCTCCTCTGCTCCAGATCACTTTTCATCTTGAGCCCTCCTTTCATGCTTCATTTATCCAATCTATAACGGTGAAATCTGATTCGCCTTGTCAGTCCATCTATAATTGCCGCAGCAGTTCCCCAAAAGGCTCTGCAAATGGCGAATATTCTTCTTTTAAAGTCACCACGCTGATCTGCAGCGACACCCCTGCCACCTCATGGACTTGAATCGGAAACAGTTCTTGACGCTGTACCTCTTTCTTCACCGTTAACCCTGGTAGAAAAGCGATGCCCGCACCTTGCATAACCAGTTTTTTGGCTGTTTCCGAATTATCGACATGATATGTAATATCCGGCGGGTACTCCAGGGAGTCGAAGGCCCGGTGAATGCGAAGCCAGTCCAGTGAACCACACTCGAAAAAGACCAGCTGTTCATTCCGGATCGCCTCCATGCTGACATGTCCGCTTTCAATGAAAGGATGTCCTCTGTACACGTATAGCTGTATCGGATCTTCGTAAAAAGCAACGGTACGGATCGCAGGGTGCATGACCTTGCGTACAAACGCCAGATCAATCTCCTGACCGAGCAGTTTGGCAATCAGTTGATCCGTTGTTGCTGTTGTCAGTTTAATGTTGACTTCGGGGTACGACTCCTTGATTCGGGGCAGAAAATCGGGGATGACATAGTTGGACACCGATACTGTGCTTCCGAGGCGCAGTGCCTCAGGTGTCGTTCTACGCTGCTGAATTTTCTGTTTCCCCTTCTGGATCACTTGTAACACCTGCTGCGCATACGGTAAAAATTTGCGGCCTTCATCCGTCAGCACGATCTGCTTACCAAGTCGGTCAAACAGCTTGCATCCCAGCTCCCTTTCCAATGATTGAATACGTGCCGTAACCGAAGGCTGGGACAAGAAGAGTACTTCAGCCGCCTTATTGAAGCTTCCGTAGTGATTGATATATACAAACGCTTCAATGTTCTCTATATTCATGGGCGCCTCCGTATCTACTTATTTTTCCTATATAAAAACTTGGTTTTAGAATATCGTAATCCCATCCTTTTCCAGTGTCAATCGTAATTCTTCCAGAGACCGATCTAAACGTGCGGTAATATCTGCTGCAAGTGTAAATGTTCCGTCCTCATTGCGTTCAATCCCCTGATCCACTGCGTATACACCGCCAAGGATATGTCGTCCGCCGAGCGCGGTAAGCACAGGCTTCAAAGCATAATCAATGGCAAGCAAATGTGCAATTGAACCGCCAATGACGAGAGGCAGAGCCACCTTATCCCGGAGTCCTTCTTGTGGAATCAGGTCGAGAAACAGCTTAAGCACGCCCGAATAGGCTGCCTTATATACCGGAGTAGCCACAATAACGGCATCCGCTCCATCGACAATGGCAAGTGCATCCTGAATGGCCGGACTATCGAACTTGGCCTGCACCAGATCTTCAGCCGGCAAATCGGTCACCTGAATCACTTCAACGGAAATACCAGCTTTGCTTAACGTATGGTTGCTATAATCCGTAAGTCCTGTCAATCGTGAACGCTTGGACGGGGTTCCGGCGATAATGACAACATGTGACATATTATTTTCCTCCTTGAAATAGCGGTTAAGCCGCTCCTTTTACTTTGGGATCAAGCCTGTCGCGAATATCGTCCCCTATCAGATTCACAGCCAGAACAAACAATGTAATGGCCAGACCCGGGAATGTGCAAATCCACCAGGCTACCGTCAAATAACCTCTCCCTTGGGACAGCAACGCACCCCAATCCGGAATTTCTTTCAGTACTCCGAGCCCGAGGAAACTGAGTCCAGAACCAGTCAGGATGGATGTTCCTACACCTAGCGTTGCCATAACGAGCAGCGGAGACAAAGAGTGTGGCAGGACATGTTTCCAGAAAATGCGGGCATTGGAACCGCCCAGTGAACGTGTGGCTGTAATGAAGGGGAGATTTTTGACGGACATCACCTGACCGCGCATCACCCTTGCATAACCTGGTATCGAAGCTACTGCAACAGCCAGTGCAATATTTAGGAGTCCTGGCCCAAGCGCCGCAGCAACAGATAAGGCGAGCAATACGCCTGGCACGGCCATAACAATATCCACCGCCCGCATCGTTACCGTATCAACCAGTCCTCCCGCATATCCCGCAAGGATGCCAAGAGCACTGCCGACAAGACCACCAACAAGCACGGAAGCAAAACCGATCAGCAAGGAATCCCGGCTACCATGCACAACCACACTGAAGATGTCCCGGCCGAAATAGTCTGTACCGAACAGGTGAGAAGCAGAAGGAGACTGCAGAATGGCATCTGTCATCATCTGTGTTGGATCATAAGGCGCAATCCAGCCTGGTACGATAGCACAGGCCACAGTAAAGATGACGATCAGCAGCGCCGTGTACAAAAACAACCGCGACACTGCAGATGAAATACGATGCTGCCAAGGCAGGCGGTTCCATCTCCACAGGCGAGCTTTCCCGACAATTTCGGTACTTCCGGCATTTCCTGCCCATGCCTTTTTGTCGCCAACCAAAGGTTTCATGCTCATAAAAGTTAACGCCTCCTTCTCCTGCCTCTTCACATTTTGGAAGCTCCTGACGCAGTGTTCCTGATCTGGATCATGAACGGACAGCTCTCCGAACCCGAGGATCAATGTACGAATACGAGATGTCTACCAGCAAATTCAACACGACATAGATGATCGATGTAAAAAATACAACACCCTGCACCACCGGCAGATCCTTAGCCATTAGCGCATCAGCAATAATACGACCAATTCCTTGTCTGGAGAATACCGTCTCTACCACCACGGTTCCTGCCAGCAAATCCCCAATTAACATACCGATGACCGTTACGGCGGGGATCAGGGCATTACGCAGTGCATGACCATACATGATGGCCCGTTCAGACAATCCTTTGGCCCGTAAAGCAACGATAAACGGCTCATTTATCACTTCAAGCATGCTGTTACGCACCATCCGCACAATAAATCCTGCACCGACAAGTCCGAGTGTAGCTGCCGGAAGCATCAATGAACTGAATCCGTCCGACCCCATCGCCGGGAACCAGCCGAGCTGCACTGAAAAAAGCAGAATGAGCAGAATGCCGGTCCAGAAGGTGGGCATCGAGATACCGAACAAACCAACGAGCCGAGCCACAACATCAATCACACCATTCCGGTGAATGGCCGACAGAACGCCAAGTGTAATTCCGATGGTGATGGCAATCAGCGAACTGAGTGCCGTCAATGCCAGCGTTGCCGGGAAATGTTCCAGAATTTTGGGCAATACCGGATCGGAGTTAACCATGGATTGACCAAAATCCCCGCGTAGCATATCGCCAAAATAGTTCGCAAACTGGATATAAAATGGTTGATCCAGCCCAAGCTGTGCCCGGAGATTAGCAATCATCTCCGGGGTAGCCGAGGACGGGTCCAGCATTAACAGCACCGGATCACCCGGCAGAAGATACATGATGCAGTACACCAGCACCGAAGCTCCAAATATAACGAGAAACGACGTTGCTAACCGTGACAAGATCAGTTGAATCATACCGGAATGGCTCCTTTCTGAAACCGGAACAGGCTGTACGCCATGTTGGAATGATGAGACTGGATAACGCAATTTGCATTATGGCTGGATACGTACATCATTAAAGAGTGGATAACCGAGTGCATCGAACTTGATGCCTTCCACGTTTTTGGATGCAGCCACAGTATACGGAAATACGTAGATTGGCAAAATAACCGCCTGTTCAATGAGATATTTCTGAATCTGACTGTAGATATCTACCCTTTTCGCCGAATCCGTCTCTACCGCTCCCTGCTCCAGAAGTTGATCAATCTTTGGATCAGACAAACCGGATAATGTCGGACGTTCCCCTTCCGCACTGGTGTGATAGAAGGCGTATAAGGCATTCGGATCGGAGTTGACCTGGCTGTTACCATACAGATCATAATCCCAGTTCTGATAGATCACGGTAGCAATGTCTTTGGTAATCACCACTTCTATCGCAATGCCCAGCGGTTTCAGCTGTTGCTGGATGATGGCAGCAATGTCATTGCGTTTCTCCCGGTTAGGGGAGCCATCTACATAACGCAAAGTTAGCTTCTTCCCGTCTTTGACACGAATCCCGTCAGCTCCCTTAACCCAGCCCTGCTCATCCAGTAGTTGGTTCGCGCGGTTGATGTCCGGGGTGATACTCCCTTCAAGTGCCTTGTCATAGCCAAGAATGCCTGGAGACAATGCAGACCATGCGCGCTCGTAGTTACCCAGATACAAGGTTTTCACAATGGACTCGACGTCCACAGCGGATTGTACCGCCTGCCTTACTTTTACATCATCCCAAGGTGCCTTGCGCAGATTGAAAAAGAGGGTGTATGGCAGTCCAACCGTGTTGGCCTGCCACAATTGCTGGTTCGGATCACTTTTCAGCGCAGCGATATTTTGCGGCGGTACAGTTTCAGCGGCAAGCACCTGCTTACTCTGCACACTTCCGATACGTGTTGCTTCTTCCGGTACAATCATAAACGTGATCGTATCGATATGCGGAACACCTTTGTTTTCGACCGTTTCCGGGCCCCAGTTGTAATCCTTGTTTTTGGCCACTACGATATCCGCGTTTCCATCCCATTTCACAAAGGTATACGGACCTGTGCCTACCGGATTTTTGCCTAGTTGATCCCCATATTTCTTCGCAGCCGTTGGAGACACGATTCCAAGTAATGCCTGACTCAGGTTGCCGAGAAACGCTTGCGAAGGTGCATTCAGATTAACTTTGATCGTATACTCATCAATGACCTCGGAGGAGCTATAAGGTCTAATCAGGGCAAGGGAATTGGCAGCTTTGGTGGCAGGATCAATGACCCGATCCAGATTGTACTTCACCGCTTCGGCGTTAAACGGGGTTCCATCATGGAATTTCACGTCTTCACGCAGCTTGAAGGTATAACTTTTGCCATCCTTCGATACACTCCATTCCTTGGCAAGCCAAGGTTTGATAGACCCATCTGGCAGCTGAACCACCAGATTGTCGTAGATCGTGCGAATCGCTCGTACGGCTACAGCAAGACCGCTACGATGCGGATCGAGTGTATCCGGTGAAGTCGCCAGTGCAAAGGTGAGGTTACCCCCTTCCGCTTTACCAGCCTGACCCCCGCCGGCGGAAGCCTGTGCAGCACCGCTGGTTTTGCCTCCTGATGTTGCTCCGCATCCGGACAAAACCATCACCAATGCTACTGCCAACGCCACCACTTTTGTCCATGAGATAGACCTGTTCATATCGCTTCCCCCTCTGTGTATACAGGTGTCATTAATGTGCTACGCCAAGAAAACTTGTATATATTTTATATTTCCTATGAGAAAAGTAGGTTTTAAGACAAAAAGGATTCCATAATTTTATTAACGCTATGATCCAGATACATTTGTGCTTCATTTTAACGATGAACTGTTCTTGTATTTGATCCGAATGTATTGGATTGTGAATACAGGTTAGAGTCACCGCGTTTAAGTTAACATGAATTACAACAATTAGATGATGTTCGATTTAAATGACATTTGACATTCGATTAGATGACGTTTGACTCTTCCTGTGTTCTTGCTGCTGTATAACGGTTTACAGGCACCTGGACACCCAAATTGCCACGCAGCGTATCATACTCATACTCCGTGCGATAGAGGCCGCGTTCCTGCAGAATAGGTACCACCAACTCGACAAAGTCGGACAATCCGCTAGGCAACTCCGAAGCAATGATGAATCCGTCTGCCGCTTCTGCCTCGAACCATTCCTGAACCTTGTCTGCGACCTGCTCCGGCGTGCCCAGGAATTGACTTCGTGGTGTTGCAGCCCGCAAAGCAACTTCGCGCAGCGTTAACCCCTGTTCTTTGGCATCTTTTTTAATCTTGTCTGTTCCACTGCGGAAGCTGTTGCTGCCTATGCCATCCAGTTCAGGGAATGGTTCATCCAGCGGATATTGGGAGAAATCATGATGCTCGAAGAAACGTCCCAAGTAGTCCAACGCTTTATCAATGGTTACCAGGCTTGCGATCTCCTGATATTTCTGTTCCGCTTCCTCTGCCGTCCGTCCCACAATCGGGTTAATGCCTGGCAAAATAACAATATCTTGTGCTGAGCGCCCATAGGAAGCTGCCCGTGTTTTGACGTCCTTATAAAATGCCTGTGCATCTTCAATGTTATCGTGTCCAGTGAATACGGCATCGGCTTCTTGTGCCGCCAGTGTTTTGCCATCCTCTGAGGAACCTGCCTGGAAAATAACCGGCTGTCCCTGCCGTGAACGAGCGATGTTCAATGGCCCCTGTACAGAGAAGAACTCCCCTTCATGGTTCAGCGTGTGTAGTTTCGAAGGATCGAAGAACACACCGCTGTCCTTGTCTCTTACAAATGCATCATCTTCCCATGAATCCCACAAGCCTTTGGTCACTTGTAAATATTCCTTAGCAATACGGTAACGTTCCGGATGTGTTGGATGATTGCTTTTGCTGTAATTTTTTGCGGTACCTTCCAAGGGAGATGTCACCACGTTCCAGCCTGCACGACCATCACTGATCAGATCAAGCGAACCGAACTGTCTGGCGACTGTAAAGGGGGCACTATAGGATGTGGAGAGTGTGCCCACAAGTCCAATGCGTGAAGTTACCGCAGCAAGAGCGGAAAGAATGCTGATCGGTTCAAAGCGATTCAGGAAGTGAGGAATGGATTTTTCCGTAATATACAGGCCGTCTGCAATGAATACCAGATCAAACTTGCCCTCTTCTGCCTTCAGCGCCTGACGTTTGTAAAATCCAAAGTTGACACTGGCATCGGATAGAACCTCCGGATGTCTCCAGGTTGTGTTGCTTCCCCCAACACCATGAATGATCGCTCCAAATTTCAAACTCCGTTTTGCTGTCATGTACACTCCGCCTTCCCTGAAATAAGGTGATTTGATGGTACCAAAATGTAGTGTATCTAAATCAATGATTGAGCATCAAAATCAAAATTGATTATTCCTATGAGTTTGGTTTGTTTTAATTTCACACAGCTTATCACTGCCCCGCCGAACCGGTCAACCGTGCTTCTAATAGATTTTTTCTATATGGCATCCATTTAAAAATAACCGCTGTGCTCCTGTTGCATTAGCCTTGTTAGACTTATTCCATTCCGTTCAGACAGCATTGCTTCATCCTGCCGCATTGTTGGGATGATGACATCGACATACCTCCGATTTCCATAATATAGTTCCAGATCATCAGACAGACCGGATCGACCTATACCTTTAATTCCAATATGTTAAATAAGAATTATGCCTATAAATGTACTCCCGTCCCTTTGCATCGTCAATGGTTCTGCTAATAGAACAATCCTATAACAGAATAGGAAAAATAAATTTAAATTTTGAGTTATCCATTCAGTATCAATTTTGATTAGAAAAAAAAGAGTGAGTTTAAACTCACTCCAATGCTTTTAACTTCTCCTCAATCATCTTTGCTTCTTCTAGATTTGATGCAGGAGCACTTATAACTAACGTTTCATTCTGATATTTTCCATTCGTTAATTTCATGTATAGTTCAGGTTCTGTAATAATAATCACAAATTGATTAGCCTGTTTATCAAAATAAATATCTCCTAATACGGTTCTCTTTGCACCTTCATAAGTTATTAGTAAAGATTTATGCATGAATATTACCTTTTCGAAAGTACTATCATTGATAGATAAAGATCCCTCAAAAGTATTTTCATTTTTGTTAAAGATTCCATTTAAACTTACTTTTACTTCACTAGCAATCTCGGAGTTTTCGCTAAACATGTAGGATGGCGATTTAATGTCTATTTTTTCATGATGATTACACCCGGATAGAATGAATATGATTAAGAAAGTAATAAAAAGTGCTCTGTTCATTTTCGGCCTCCAAGCTTATTAACATGCGTTACCTACAGTTCCCTAGAAGTGAATTAGTCTTTCAACTTCATATATGTATTTACAGATATAATAGTCTTGTTCTGATCACTTAATTATATAACTATTATTGAAAGACCTCACACGGAATGAACAGATCAGCTGAGCGTTTAGCCCAAGAAGAGCGCACCCTTCAGTGTTGTTCATTCCGCATGTTTACATGTTGCTTCAAACCACGAGCGGTGGTCATCACAAATCCTTGTTCAGCAACTGGGGCGGAGCAATAATCGGCCATCCTTCCGGGATTGAATGGAGTTGTTCGGTTGATATTTGATGCACATGTCTGGAGCTTATTCCCCAACGTTCCGCTGCATAGATGGATACAAACTTCCTACGTTTACCTTCGGTGACCAGATACCAAACTTCCGGTGTATCAGCAACAGATACAATACTCAAGTCAGTAGGTTCCACGGCAGGATCGGGAGAGATTACGGCAAGAGGAAAGTCAGGTTCAAACGACCCGTTCCGAATATCTCCAGCGGACACCAGCGGTTCACCCGCAGGTATGCCCAACAGATCAGGTTTGGCGACCAGCACCGGCGAGATGCCGCGCGGAACAGGAATGTTCAGCTTTCGGCGCTGACCGCTTCTTAGTACATAGACATCACCCTTCAGATCAACAAGAAATGCACCTTCGGGATAGAAATCACTGCTTCGTCTGAGCGGTAATGTTGCAGGACTGTTTACAGAAGAGGAACCTGCGGCCCTCTGGCGTAAATCACCTTTTGCCGCTAACGAAGATACGTTCGCTTGAGATCGAGTTTGAGGGTCTGAGTGAGGAGTCTGTGCCAGCCTGGAGGTTTCCGCGATGAGTGCTTGGGGTTCTCCCCATTTTTGACTGTAAAATTGTTCGTTACCCTTGTTCACCGTGTGAAAGTCCTGCTCTCCGAGCGCTTTCATGCTGACACTTCCAAAATGATGAATAAAGGCGTCACCTGCTACAGCAAGTCGGTATCCCAACATCTGCACCCGTACAATCCAATCGTCATCCTCAAAGTTACCTACGGCGTAGCCCTCATCCAGATACCCTGCCCGCTCAAACAAATCTCTGGAAAACAGCCAGCAGAATCCGACGAGCCGATCCGTCAATCGATGTTTCTCTGGGTCGGGACGATTCCGGTTCGCAGCGAAAGACCACATGTCCTCTACTTCACGATAAGGCACTTCAATCTGCTGATCTCCGCCAATGTAGTTCGTTACAGGACCCACGACACCAATCTGTGGATCGCTGTTAAGACACGTCATCATATTCTCCAGCCAGCCCGGGGTAACCAGGGTATCATTGTTCAGAACAACGATATGCCGTCCCTTTGCCATCATCAGACCCTGATTAACGCCTCCGGCAAACCCCCGATTTTTCTCCAGTGCAGCAACCCTCACCATACCGCCTTTGCGAAGCAGAGCCTCGGCCGTACCATCTTGAGAAGCATTGTCTACAACGATGATTTCGTAAGGAGCCGGGGTATGTTTCTCAATGCTTGACACACATTGCAGCACATACTCCCGCTGATTGTAGGTGGGAATGATGATGCTGACACCTTCAAACACAATTCCGAATGAATTCTGTCCCTGAAGAACACCATCTTCGTAACCTCGGTTATATCCTTGCTTGTATAACTTGGTGTTTCGAAGAATACGATGACTCCTTCTGCCTTTCCGTGAAGCATTACGCCGATTACGGCCACCGGCTGCATGAAGAAAAACCTTAGCAGATGCACCTATACGATGAGGATGGCTACCCGATAATTGCGCGCCCACTCTAAGCTGACTTCTCTGCTGTAAGTTGCTCTGATTATTTTTTCGTACACGATGAGGCTGTATTTCCGATTTCTTCATGTTGCTTCCTCCATTCCACTCGTGCCAGAGGCAGGGTCCCGGTGATCCTGCCCCTGACAACTCACTAGAGTTGAAGCTCCCCTGTCACTAATTTGTCCGCCAAATGTCCGAAATCGAAGGCAACGCTGCCCAGTTCTCCAGCGATACGCCTGCATAGCACCACCGCTGGAATGCCCGCTGCGACCAGAGCGATATCAAAGGTGTGCTCAGACGTTAGCTGCATTACCCTCGGAATATCTGCCATGCCTGCTACCGCAGGGATGATGCCTGTAACCTGCACCCCATGCAGTTGTAACAAGGCTCCAAGCTCTACCGCCTGGCTGCCGATCAGCAGCACACGCCGTCCTTGCAAGAGCGGCAGCAACAGACGAGACTGATGCAGACTGTAATTGATGGTGGAACTGGTCAATTTCAGACTGGACCAATCGATTCCGAAATGGCGCAGAACCGGGAATAATAGTCCTTGAAACGTCGGAGCACGTGAGATGGGCACACCCACCCAGTCTGCACCCCTAATCGCTTCCGCAAGCGTCGCGCGGATGTCAGGAGTGGAGCATGGCACCCCTGCATAAGGCAGAAACGGTGCCAACTCCTGCACTTCTGCAGCTGGCAGCACGGTGTCTGCTGCCAGCGTAAGCAGTTCGCCATCCCCGAGGCGAACGACAGACAGGGGGCGCTGCGCATCCAGCGCCGCCATGATGTGACCAGCCATCTCATGAGGGCTGGTCAGCCGGGTCAGGCTGGGCGCATACTGGCGGAAGCCCGCCGCGATCAAATCTGCCGCCGCGACAGCGGGCAGAATATGATCCGGCGGGATGTGCTGCGCCACCAGCGCCTCGCCCCCGGCGAATACGCCGTCGCGGTAACCCGCGGCGTAACCGCCGGGCCCTGCCGCCTGCACGGCATGCTCCGCAGCCGGCGGCGGCACGCCGTTTGCGCTGCCCGCACTCGCGGCAGCGCCTTCCCGCCCCGCGGGCACGACGACACCCTGCGGGTGTGTCGTCTGGCGCGGGGCGGGGCCAGCACCGCTGGCAGGCATCGCCTGTGGCGAGCTTGCGTGCGGTGCTGGCTTGGGCGCACGGCGCATCGCCGTGCGCTGCTTGGCGCGGGCCGCGCCGCGCCGGCCCTGCGCAGAAGCGCGCCTGCGCTGGACGGGGCCTTGACGCAGGCGGCTCTGTGCAGGCGGGGCAAGCGCTGCCCCGCCTGCCCTGCTCGCTCTCTCACCTGCGGCTCTGCTGCTTCTTCGCGCTTTGTCCGTCTTTCCCACTCCCCGGGCCCTCGCTGCTTTGCCCACCCTAATGCCGCCTCCAGGCCGACTTGCTTTGCCCACATTTCCAATCCGATCTGCTTTGCCAGCGACTATCACACTTCCAGCCGTACTCGCTTTCCCAACTCTTTCAGCCGTACTTGCCTTGCCCCTACTCAACACAACTCCAGTCCGGCCTGCCTTACTTATCCTGATCACACCACCCGTACTGCTACCGCCTTTGCTGCTCCCTGCTCTTACGGTACCTTTCACATGCCCCACTTCCCTGCATTATTCACTTGCACCGCTCTGCCTCCACTCTTCACACCACTCGCATGACCCAGACCTCTTCTATTCTCTACTCTCCCCCTACCTTACACATCCGACATCACTTCCCTGTAATCTGCCCCTTTTTGCCTGTGCGCCCTAAAACACCTCACACGTTATTCTCCTGCCTGCGTAGTCTTACTTCGCCCCGGCAATACCACTGCTCTCACACGATTTCCCCTGAGCATATTAGAGAAAGACCGCGGTCGTTGCACAAAACGCCGGAGCTTACTTCAAGGCTCCGGCGAGGATTCTGTTTCCATCATCTGTTTCCATCATCTGATTCAATCATCGGTTTCGATCCACGCAACGCACCGCGGCTGTATCATGTTATTTCCGGTTAAGGTAGCTGCCCTTTCATGCGTACAGCTGCCTCCTGAAGCGATTCAAATGTGCCGGCATCGCTCCAATATTTTTGCAAAATGTCATACTCCAATCCGCCGCCGGAGGCATAATGGTTGTTTACATCGGTGATCTCCAGCTCTCCACGTGCGGATGGTACAATGTTATGAATCAGGCTAAACACATGGTCATCATACATGTATATGCCCGTTACACAGTAAGAGGTCTTCGGCTGACTTGGCTTTTCTTCAATGTACGCGATACGTTCCGGATGGTGTTCATCAAAGACAGGCACCCCGTAGCGACGCGCATCGTCCACTCCTTTAAGCAACACTCGCGCCGTACCCGCAGGTTGCTGCATATATCGCTCTACATACGGTTTCAAATCATCGCTGAACAGATTATCACCAAGAAGCACCACAAATTTTTCGCCCGGAAGAACAAACGATGAGGCCAGATCAAGCGCTTCGGCAATACCGCCAGCCTTTTCCTGAATACGATACGTCAGCCTGACCCCATGATCCGCTCCGCCACCAAGATACTCCGTATACAAACCAGCGGAATGTTTGTTGATAACAATCAGAATATCCTCAATCCCTGCCTGACGAAGCCTGTCGATACCATACATAATCATCGGATGTTTACCGACGGGAAGCAGATGTTTATTGATAAGCCGGGTCAGAGGGTACAGCCTGGTTCCTGTGCCACCAGCAAGAATTACACCTTTCATTCCTTGTTCCCTCCTTCATCGGATATGTCCATAAATTCACGCGGATCGACTTGCCATTTATTGATGAAAATGGAACGGTTACGCTCCAGCAACTGTTTCCATTCCGTATGATCTGTCTTTTGAAAACTCGCACTGCCTTGATGATGTACAAGGACATCACCGCATACTAACAAACGGAAGCCCTGCAACCTAGCTCGATAACAATAGTCGTCATCTTCATAGTGGCCAGGGGAATACGCTTCGTCAAGCCAGCCTACGGCCTCCAGTACGCTTCGTTTCATCAGCATACACAGCCCTACGATTCGGCGTACTTCCTTCCACCTGGACACATCCGAAACATTATTGGCAGCCGCTAGCTCCTGAAAATGTGGCACATCCCGAAACGTCATATGCACCTGCTGAATACCACTGGCATAGTTCGTGACTGGCCCGATGATGCCAACATCATCTTCACTGTACAGTGCTGTGCGCATATTTTCGAGCCAGCATGATGTAACGGTAACATCGTTGTTCAGCAAGAGTAATTCATCCCCGCACGCAGCCCGAAGTCCAGCATTACAAGCGGCAGGAAATCCCCGATTTTCGGGTAAACGAACAAACCGGATGCGTTCCTTGGCACAATATTCGGCAGTACCATCCGTCGACCCATTATCTACAACGATGATCTCATACGATGTTGCTTCTCCTGTGTATGTTCGGATAGCCTCGACACAAGGCCTCAGCAACGAGAGTCCGTTATACGTGGGTATAATGATGCTGGTCAGCGTCATCTCACATTCCTCCTGTACGCTACCTCTGCACGGGAAGGAAGGTTGGTCCGAAGGGCATATTCACTCGTACCCATCCATGTTGCCAGTGCTTCCAGGTGATCCCCAAGAATCAATCTGGCAACACCATTACCACTACCCGTGTTCCCGGCACGCAGTCGGTTTGAGCGAATGACATCCACTTGGCATGGAGCGGATACCTTAAATCCCTGCTGGATTGCAAGCATCTGTGCCTTCGGCGGAACGGCCAGCGAAGCAGATTTTACAGCCTGAATCATTCGCCTAGATAGGGCATGGGGCACAGCGGTCATCGAATTCGAACCAAGGTCCCGCCGACCTAATGTATGGTTCAAATAAGCTTTGATTCGGCTGACTTCGTCCTGCTTGGAAAAAGGAGGAAGTAAAGAAGTCAGATCGTTTAACGCTACAT
Organism: Paenibacillus sp. FSL R7-0272; assembly: GCF_037969905.1. Classification (NCBI taxonomy): domain Bacteria; kingdom Bacillati; phylum Bacillota; class Bacilli; order Caryophanales; family Paenibacillaceae; genus Paenibacillus; species Paenibacillus sp. FSL R7-0272. The sequence continues at coordinate 5,168,236 of NZ_CP150221.1, forward strand.
CCTGCCCCCGGTCAATCGCATACAGGAACGGCGCCAGCTGCTCCGCAGGTATAACCATGTCTCCATCCACAAACAAAACGGTCTCTGCATCTGTCATTTTGGCTCCAAGCGCCCGACCCACATCATGCCCGGCTCGTTCCGGTTCATACACGAGTGTAATGCCTGAATGTTGAAGCACGTGTTCCAGACTGTTATCCGTCGTACCGTTTAATACAACTACAATATCGCGGAGGGGTAGACGTCTTAGTTGTACCAGCACTTGCCCAAGTGTGCGTTCCTCATTACAGGCACAGACTACGGCAGCAGCAACATGTCGGAGGGGAAGCGGTACAATCTCTGGTACATGGCCTGAGGAATTCGCATAGCCTTGAATAAACACCCTGCCTGCCTGCAATGCAGCTTCGTAGCTAGTCTGTTCCGGCAGATTCGCCGCGTGTACTTGCCACGCATCAGAAGCATGTTTATTCAGGTTGTCGGAGTCTGCCCTGAATTGTTTGCCTGCAAGCTGGCCTGCTCTCCAAAATGGACGTAGATCCGGCATCACCTTCCGGACATTCCGCCGGCTCCACCCAAGATGCTGGGTACGTGGCGCGCGTTTCCCCTCAGCTTGCTTTCTGCTCCGGGGTCTGCCCGCCGCCATTCGCTTGGCTCGCGTCCGTCTCTTTGCCCTCACTCCTGATCGTGTTTTTATCGCTGTCACCTCCGCATGTTGCCGTTTCTATCACATAATCCCTCATTTCTTAAAACTTCTTATTGAGCCAGACTGCGAACACGCTGCAGATCAGGGTAACCCCCCCGTGGCCCCCGTGTATCTGTCATCCAGCGGATCGCCTCCAGATGATCGTTCAGTACGACTTGGCTAAGTAGATCAGCACCGCCTCGTTTCGTCGAACGAACAGCATTCCATTTTCCTACAGGCACATGATGAACAGCTTGCACCCGAAGGCCGCCAAATATCGCTTTGGCGTGAGCAAGTGGCGGAATTTCCAGTGAAGATATGCCAATGATCTCAAGTGCCTGCCTACTAAGCGCATGAGGAATGGCTGTCATAGAAGCACCACCAAGATCGGATCTGGAGAGTAGACTGTTCAACATATGTTTTGCTTCAACGACCGGATGAACAGGGCTACGTGTCACCGGACCGTTGTAATTGTTCAGTGCAACATCGACTCCATTTAGCACAGCCTGAACGAAAGGTGCCAGGTGTTCGGCCGGGATCAGAATGTCTGCATCCGTGAACAGCAGGATCTGTCCTCGGGCTGATGCTGCCCCTACTCTTCGTCCTGCATCATGTCCCAGCGCTTCAGTATAGTGGAGTACCCGTGCCCCAGCCCGTTCAGCTTCACTCGCTGTACCATCGGTTGACCCGTTTACGATAACCAGTACTTCCGCATCACGGCATATACGTGTCGCTTCACGGACTACAGCAGCAATGGTGCGTTCCTCGTTCATCGCTGGAATAATCACCGATAGCATAGGTTGTCGGAGAACTTCTCTGTCTTGCTCAGTAACTTCTCCAATCATCTCATGTGCTTCTCTTCGATTGTTCGCATGAAATGAGTGGTTAGGTGGTAAGGAGAAAACATAGGTCTTTGTACCCTTTTTCCGTCTCGATCGGATTCGTCTTTTTTCAGATACCCGTCTGGTACGCTTTTTTCTTGTTTTTGTTGCAAAACTGGCTCTATTACGTTGTTTCCGCAACAAATTCACCTCCCACAATCCATCCTGATCATGCCAAGGGAGTACACGTTATTCTATGTATTCGTGGAGCAGTGGAAACGGCGTATGTCCTTATTTTACTTAGGTTCTGGGCAGGAGTGTAAGTACACCCATCCTGTGAACCGACAAGAATCGTCAATATTTTTAAAAATGACATCTCTTCCCTGTCCTTAGACACAATTTTCGAAAAAATTTAAAATTGTATCTTTTCCAATCTTTTACACTGTGATACTATACGATTCAAGCCACACAATTTACATTTTTAACCTTGTTGAGAACTCACGTTCCCAAAACCTCTTTCTGTCCTTTTATTGACCTTCGGTTAGTTCAGACGTTTGATCTCCTCCGTTTTGTACACAAACAGACCTTGAACTTGAAAGGAGTGATGCCGTTCCCAACCCGGCTTCTTCTTCCCGCATTCCACACACGGATTGAACATCCCGGTTCTCCGTAGAACCTTGGGTTTGCCGCAATCACTAGGGGGACAACCCCTGCTTCTTAAACATACTTCTGTTTGAGCCCCTCACTCCGCCCTGCCAGATGCAGACGGAAATCCATCCGAGTTAGGCATAAACCCTTTTTTTCCAAAAAATATGATGAGAATGGGAGAGTTAACAATGAAATTTGCCAAAGTTATGCCAACAATTCTTGGAGGAGCTCTTTTGCTCGCTTCCGTATCCTCTGCTGCTGCAGCGCCATCTGATCTATCCATTCCGCTTGAGGCTCCTTATGCCTCCGAGGAGAGTATCCTTTTGAACAACAATCCTGACGAAACGATCTATAATTATCTTGGTCAACAGGAACAGTTCCTGAACTCTGACGTCAAAGGCCAGCTCAAAATCATTAAACGTAACACGGATACTTCCGGTGTAAGGCACTTCCGTCTGCAACAGTACATCAAAGGTATTCCGGTCTACGGTGCCGAGCAGACCCTCCATCTGGACAAAACGGGAGCTGTGACTTCTGCTCTTGGTGAACTTCCGCCTGTTGAAGAACAAGCGATTCCTAATGACGGAATCCCTGGTATCAGTGCAGAGGACGCGATTAAAGTGGCCTCGGAAGAAGCGACATCCCGGATCGGCGAGTTAGGTGCACCGGAGCTTGAGCCAAAGGCTGAACTCCAAATTTATCATCATGAAGATGACGGTCAGACCTATCTGGTTTATATTACCGAAGTGAACGTGCTTGAACCTGCCCCGCTGCGAACCAAATATTTTATTAACGCCGTGGACGGAAGCATCGTATCCCAGTTTGATATTATCAATTTTGCTACAGGAACAGGTACCGGGGTGTTTGGTGACACCAAAACGCTGACCACAACGCAATCGGGCAGCACCTACCAGCTGAAAGATACCACTCGTGGAAAAGGCATTCAAACGTATACAGCAAACAATCGCTCCTCTTTACCAGGAACATTGTCTACCAGCTCTAATAACGTGTGGACGGACCGTGCAGCTGTTGATGCACATGCTTATGCTGCTGCTACTTATGATTTTTACAAAAATAAATTTAACCGCAACAGCCTGGACGGCAACGGTCTGTTGATTCGCTCCACAGTACATTATGGCTCCAACTATAACAATGCCTTCTGGAACGGGGCACAGATTGTATTTGGTGACGGGGACGGCTCACTGTTCGGTATCTTCTCCGGGGATCTCGATGTTGTGGGTCATGAGCTCACACATGGAGTGATCGAGTACACGGCCAATCTGGAATACCGCAACGAACCAGGAGCATTAAACGAAGCGTTTGCTGATATTATGGGTAACACCATTGAGAGTAAAAACTGGCTGCTGGGTGACGGCATCTATACTCCTAACATTCCAGGAGATGCATTGCGCTCTTTAGCCGACCCTACCCTGTATAACCAGCCTGACAAATATAGTGACCGTTACACAGGCAGTGCAGATAACGGCGGTGTGCACACCAACAGCGGTATTATCAACAAAGCGTTCTACCTTGCAGCCCAAGGCGGTACACATAACGGTGTAACGGTTAGCGGCATCGGCCGGGATAAGGCCGTACGTGTTTTCTATAGCACGCTGGTGAATTACCTGACACCAACATCGAAATTCGCAGCTGCCAAAACAGCAACGATTCAGGCCGCCAAAGACCTTTACGGTGCGAATTCTGCCGAGGCAACTGCCATCACCAAAGCCTATCAGGCTGTAGGACTATAATCGTTAACTGATCGTGTGTAGCATCTGTGACCTTCACAAAAAGTGAAGCCGAACTTATTATTTCCCCTTCTATTCTTGTGTTAAAAAGTAGCCTCGTTCCGGCACCCCTCATGTCCGAACGGTCAGGCTTATCAAATAAAAGCGGTGTCCGGGACATACTCTGGACACCGCTTTTGTATATTTTTATGCCGATGGCCCCGCTGCGATCCAGGACAACAAACCATACGTATGCTTGCAATCCGCTGTCCGCGTTACTTCCAGCACAGCTTCATCCTCACTCTGGGATAACAGCGACACCTGAAATCCACGGTCATTGCTCATGGCTACAATGACATAATGCTCCGAATCAAACGCCTCTTCGAAAACGATCGTCACTTCGGTACACGTTTCATTCTCCGGCAGAACAAAAGCTTCCATGCCAAACTGCTGCACAGCAGGCTGTTTACTCACGCTACGTACCGGCTGGAATGCCAGATGTCCGGCTTGAACAGCACCAGTCTGCAACTGTTCACTGCCTACAGAACCATCACACAAATGCTCTTGTGTTACCGACTGAGGCTTAAGGGTATAGGAGACTGGCACCTCTGTATCAGCCCCTTGAGGGGTGATAGAGTTGGATAAGTCTGTGTCAGCTACATCCGGCGATAATGTATTTTCTCCATCCGATGCATCTTCAGCTTCAGTGATTCCCGTAGCAGACTCGCCTTCCGTTAATACGGCATCTACTTCCGAATCATTGTGTAGCCCAAGCAGCTCTTGAAGATTCAAATTTCCGGCTTGGAACTCAGCAGGCGCATCCGGCGACGACTCCGCGTCATCTCCCCAGGTAAACAGACCTTCGTTAGGCAGGCCAACCGACTGTATAAACTGTTGTACTTCCTGCATGGCTTCTTGCCTTTTGAACTCGGCAAGCTGTTCCAGCGTTTCTGCACTGACCTGACGGATCGCATTCCAGATCTCTTCACTTAGATGTGATGTGCCCACGATTCCATCATTTAAGTGACTGGACGTGATACTTTGCTCACTTAACTTGCTGCCATCAATAGCACGATCAGCGAGATGCACAGACGATATCGTGCCCTCTGTCAGTTTACTGCCGTCCACACTGCCATCCGCCAGTTTAGATGCCGTGACTGCACCATCTTGCAGGTGAGATGTGTTTACAGCTTCTTCGTTCAAATGGCTTGCCGTGATGCTTCCATCCTCGATATGATCCGCACGGATTGCACCTTCTGCGATATGTGCAGACTGCACACTCTCATTGGTCAAATGAATGCTGGATACCGCACCCTCTGTCAGTTTGCTGCCGTCTACACTGCTATCCGCCAGTTTAGACTTAGTAACTGCACCATCTTGCAGGTGAGCTTTGCTTACAGCTTCTTCGGTCAAATGGCTTGCCGTGATGCTTCCATCCTCGATATGATCCGCACGGATTGCACCTTCTGCGATATGTGCAGACTGCACACTCTCATCGGTCAAATGAATGCTGGATACCGTGCCCTCTGTCAGTTTACTGCCGTCTACACTGCCATCCGCCAATTTAGATGTAGTAACTGCACCATCTTGTAAGATGACGGAGCGGACAGACTCTTCTTCCAGATGTTCAGTTCCAATACTCCGCTCCTGAATATGGTGGGAGAAAACAGCCCCATCCTGGATATGACGAGATTGAACTGCACCTTGCTGCAGGTGTGTAGCACCCAGAGATTCCAACTGCAGATGCAAACCACTGATCAGCCCTGGCTGTAAATGTGCTTCTGTTACAGAGAGCGGAGCCAAATGTTCTGTATGCACCGCTCCGGCCATCAAATGATTGGAAGATATCGCCTGCTCGGTAATATGCTCACTGCGAATGACCTCTTCTCTCAGATGAGCGCTATGGACAGACTGAGCAGTCAAATGATCTGATTTTATACTGCCTTCAGCGAGATGCATGGAATCAACGGATGCTCGTTGCAGATGTTCGCTTCCCACTGCCCCGTACTGTAATTCCTCGCCAGATACCGAGTCGGTGGCCAGATGTTCTGTTGTCACTGTTCTTTGACGAAGCTTGCTACCGGGGATGCTGCCGTTTGCAAATAATTCTGGCGTACGCACCTCATCGGACAGATGCTCCAGCGAGATCGTATGCTGCTTCAGGTGATATCCACGAATCGTTTCAGCAGGGATATGTTTGGCAACGATGCTTTCAGCCATAATCTTGGCGGAAGTGATACTGCCGTCAGCCAGTTTGGCCGAGGTGACCGATAGATCAGCCAGCTTATCTGTAGAGACACTTTCCGGTGAGAGTTTAGGTGATGTCACAGCATGATCTGTAAGATGTGGTGGAAAGATGGAACCGCCTGCCATCTGTGCTGAAGTCACGCTGCCCGGAGCTATTTTGTCCGTCGTAATTGCCGCACGTGATATGGCATCGGTCTGAACGCTGCCCGGCTGCAGGTGAGGGGCACCTACGGCATGCTCTGTCAGGTGCTCGGCTCTCACTGCATACGGCCTCAGTGCTTCGGAATCCACACTGCCGGGAGCCAGATGAGCCGTTGATACGGCTGCTTTGGCCAAGTGGGACGAATTGACCGTACCTGAGGCTATAGCTTTGCTTGTAACCGCACTTGGAGCGAGTTTATCAGCCGTGACACTCTCTGATGCCAGCTTTGCGGTTGTGACTGCTTCATCCTGCAATTGGAATGATCCTACAGAAGATTCTGCCAGATGTTTTTCCAGCACAACACCTGAAGCCAGTGCATCCGCAGACACACTTCCCTCGGATAGATGTGTCGTCTCGATGCTTCCACTCGCCAAATGTATGGAATGAATAGCACCATTATCAACATGAACCGGTGTAATGCCTCGATTGGCAATATGTTCCCCGCGAATCGAGCCTTTAGCCAGATGTTTCCCGAGCACAGCTTCATCGGATATTTTGGAAGCGACAACGCTTTGATCTGCCAGTTTCGAAGCCGTCACTGCCTGCTCCAGCAATTTCGCTGTTCCCACCGATTGATCTGCCAGCTTGCTGCTAATGATCGCTCCATCGACCAGATGCTCACTACCGATTTCGGCATTGCCGATCTGTTCGCTCCCTACAGCAGCAGCTCGAATCTGTACTGATCCGATCGAACCATCCACCAGATGTCGTCCATTCAAGGCATGTTCGGCAATATGCCGTGTATGAATCGAGCCATCCTCAATCTGTTCGCTGCCGATGCTGCTTGCCAGCAATTGATTACGTCCAACAGAACCTTCAGCCAAATGAGACTGTTTCACCGAACCGGCCTGAATGTGGCGTGTATCAATAGATTGCTCTTCAATTTTGCTACCTGTCACCGCTCCATCACGAATCTTGGCACTGGTGACCGCATCATCCGCCAGTTTCGAGGTATGGACAGCCCCACCAGCTAAATGACGGGTCTCGATCCCGCTAATCGCGATTTTTTCACCAGTAACAGCTTGATTCTGGATTAATTCCTCTGTGACGAGCAGGCGACTCAGATGCCTTGTGCCGATGGAGCCATCCGCTATTTTGGCTGCATCAATGACCTGATTGCCCAGCTTCTGTGAGGTAATGCTCCCATCCCGGATTTTGTCTCCAGCGATGGATGCATTTCTGATTTTGTGACCTGATACAGAGCCATCAATTAGATGTTCCTCGGCAATCGAAGCCTCAGCCAGCTTAGCAGAAACAATCGCACCATCCGCAATATGAATACTTGTTACTGCATAATCCTGAAGCGCCTCGCTTCCTACAGCTCCTGATTTCAGCTTGGAGGCGTCCACCGAAAAAGGAGCCAGCTTACTTTCCGTGACGGCAAACTCACTGAGGTCATCTGTATAAATATACTGTCCTTCATAGCCTGGCATCTGGTTCTGGTTTAATTGTTCAAGACGCTGCTTGCCTGTTGAACGGCTTGGGTTATCCTGTTCTTTCAATGGAAGGTGCGCAATGCTTCTGATCTGAAGTTCCTTTTCTGCGCTTTCCTTTTCCACATTATTTTTTTCTGCATTTAATGGGGCAATTTGTTGCGGCTGCCGGAGCTGTTGCTCCTGCACTATGTCTTGCGCTTCCACCACAACTTCAGATTTATTGACCGATGCATCTGGCGTCGTCTGATCAGATGTCATTACGGTATCAGCAATAACTTCCTTGGAGGCAACTCTATCCGAAGTCGAAACCTCCTCTTTTTTCACTGTTTTTTCCGGCTTGCTGAATTCCAGTCGCCGATCCATCAGATCCAGCTCCCTGAATTTGGGACTGATATGACGCAGTTTAGGCGTCACAACCTTTTTTTTGCCTTTTTTACTCATGAGGCCAGCTCCTTCCCCTAACGTTCATCTCCGGCATCATATGCTTTGAGCTGGGCATCTGCCACTTTTCTGGCCCTACTTTTGCACATCCGTGATCAGATTCCTGTCTACTCAGGTTAACGTTACATCTACCCTGGCGTAATTAGGCTGTACGAAGTGAAGAGAGAAGGCGGCTGTCCACGCCCCGCATCCGCTCGTTTCATAAGATAAGATGTCTGGACATCAACGGATGTATAAAAGTGCCTCTGCACACCGGTCTGCGTTATCGCGATGTTAAAACCATGCATTGACAGGCCGGCATACTGAAAAAATTCATGGTTGCGCGATAACAATGAAGGAGGAACGGTCATGCTCCAAGAAACGATCGGCATTATGTTCGATTCACGCATGTACCGGGGGATACCGGCCGGAAGGACCGGTCAGGAATCACTCGCCAATTATGAACAGGCTGCAGCCTGTTACGGATTAACGCCTTGCTTTTTAAGGCTGGAGGATATCGATCTGGATCGTAAAACATGTCTGGCTTATGTGAAAAAAGAAGGTCGTTACGTCCGTGAGCGTATACCGTTTCCTTCCGTAATCCATAACCGTGCGCTCCAGCTTCGCCGTGCGGAACAGCGACTGATTACACGTTTGCTCCTGCAAGGCATCCAGGTGTATAACGTGCGTAATCGTTATCGGAAGGACCATGTGCATGATATGCTGCGGCAAGACTTTTTTTTAAAAGATCATCTGCCACACGCAGTCAAAGCAACGCCCGAATCGCTCACTTACATGATGGAACATCATAAGGATCTCGTCATTAAACCGTGTAGCGGCAGCATTGGTCATGGCATTATGCGTCTCTTCCAGCAGGAGGGACATTGGAGACTAACCTGTGAAACGAGGGCATCGCGTAAAGGCTGGGCCACCTTCAAGCTGAACCGGGGACAGTTGCCTTCCGCTACACTAAGGCGGATATTCCGTCATGCTTATCTGATTGAAGAACGGATTCCGCTTATCCGGTATGAGGGAAGGCCCGTTGATCTGAGAGTATCCGTGCAACGCGGGGGAGATGGGGTATGGAGTGTCACTGGCATGTTTGCCAAGGCAGCTCCGGCGCATACGTTTGTCACCAACATTGCGCAAGGCGGCAAAGTCATGACTGTGGCTGGAGCACTTGGTCTGGCTGAACCGAGTACGGAGCTATTCCAGCTGCAAGCCCGAATAACTATAGTCGCCCTTCGTATTGCTCACACGCTGGCTTCCAACTTGCCTCATCTGGCTGATCTGGGCCTCGACCTCGGCGTAACCCAAAATGGAGGCATTTACTTTATTGAATGCAATGGCAGGGATCAGCGATATGGGTTTCGTAAGGCTGGCATGCAGGAACATTGGCAGATGACATATAACAAACCAATGGCGTACGGACGTCTGCTCGTCAATCACAACTCCAGCATTCCAAGACAGCCACAAACCTATGATCGTGGATTGTATTGATTTCATTCGTGATTTGTGTCAATATTATGCAGAATGGCCGCTTTTGCGGCCTTGAAGTTTGTATTAACCCTAAGGGGGATATTCATGGCAAAAACGCTGTTGCGATTAATGACTGAGCTTTCTTCGCGCAAATGGATCTCCCGGACCGTGGGAGCTTTCTCCAAAAGCCGGGGAAGCAAAGCATTTATCCCTTATTTTGTCCGGACCTACAACATCCCTGTACAGGAAGCCGAGAAGGATTGGAAAGAATATCGTTCCCTGAATGATTTCTTCACTCGCAAATTAAAACCCGGGATGCGCCCGCTAGACCTTTCGGAACATGCATTGATCAGCCCTGTCGACGCTAAAATTACGGCAGCAGGCCCGATTTCTGCAGGAACCATTCTGAATGTAAAGGGACAAGATTATACACTTGCTGAATTGTTAAACCACTCTCCACATCTGGAGAAGTACAAGCATGGTTATGTATTTGTGCTCTATCTCAGTCCGCGCGACTACCACCGCATTCATGCACCTGTCAGCGGTCGTAAGATGGAGAGCGAACATATCAAAGGCAAAGTTTATCCTGTGAATGATTTCGGACTCACCCATATGAAATCCGTGCTCAGCCGCAATGAACGGCTTATTACGTATATTCAGCATGATTATGGTGAAGTAGCTGTCGTCAAAGTGGGTGCAATGAATGTCAGCAGTATTCAATATGCCGATATTGACACCCAGACTTGGGCTCAGGGAGATGATCTGGCCTATTTCGAGTTCGGTTCTACCGTTGTACTGCTTATGCAGACCGATACCTTCGAACCGCTCCCTGATTTGAAACCTGGAGATTCCGTTAAAATGGGAGCTTTACTTGGTCGTCTGAAACCCAAACAACCCTAATTTCATACGTAAATAAAGAGGATGGCTCAGCACCTGCAATCAGGTGTTATGCCATCCTCTTTATTCTCTATCCTTCATTTGCCTATAATTCATGATATGAAATGTTACCATTCTAAATTGCCTAACTAAATATCATTTCATGTATACATGCATGGCGCTGCCTCTCTCCGGTTGGAACGCCAGTTCATTATAAGGTGTAGCCATCTCTCCAAACGTTAAAACCATACGTCCTGCAGTTCTTCAACGGGTTTCAGCCGGCGCAGGCGTTTCCGAAAAATACTGCATCCCTTAATGGAATTTCTACGGCTACGAACCCGTCTTTTTCCGTTCATCATCACGTGTTCCTCCTTGTAAGGTCATCTGGAATGCTAGTTACTTACCCTAGCCATCCAGCATTGAAACGTTGTGATGTTTGCATACGAGACGCTGACATGGTTTTAACGAATCTCTGACGGGCTTTTGCCCGTATATTGCTTGAACTGACGACTGAAGAAAAAGATATCCCGATAACCCAGTGCATCCGCAACTTCGGTCACGTTCATACCGGTATGCACCAGAAGATGTTCTGCCCGTTCAATACGCATACGAATAATATAGGACTGTACCGATGATCCGACAAGTTCCTTGAACTTGATTGAGAAATAACGCGGCGACAGACCGGCTCGCGCGGCCAGATCCTCTACACGATGTGTAATTCCGGGATGCTGGCGAACATAATTCGCTACCTCCTGAATCACATCGGACAACTGATTACTTACCTTTTTCTCCACAGGTTCTTCCGTATCCGCACGCAGTAAATGGATCATCAACTGCTTCAGAATCAGCCTGCTCTCTTCATCACGTCCATACACATCGGACAAAAACAGCCTTACGTAACGTGCAAGTAAATGCTCAAACTCCACAGTCTCCTGCACTTCACGGTAAGACTGAGGCACATCCACAACAGGCTCGTCCACATCGAAATGAATATATGTAAGCACCAGTGGTTTCTGCCTGTTATGCGTTGCGCTTGTATGGTCTCCCGGACGAAACAGGAAACAGCTTCCTTTGCCAACCTCGTAAGGCTGATCATTCAAAATAACCGTGCCTTCACCGCTCCACACGTAAAATAAATCATAATTTTGCATCGGTTTTTCTCGCTTCTGCCACTTCCAGCCCGGTTCACAGACTATTTTGGCGACAGCGGGCAAAATTACAAATGATGACGGCGATGCCTGCAGCATGTCGCCACTCCCCCTTGACAGTTAATCTCTTTAAACACTTATCCCATTATACAGCGGAATTCACTGAAACGAAAATGTACACTTCTCCCACGCGGCTTGCATCCGCCGTATCCCTTCGCGAATCTCCGCTTTTTCCAGATGAGCAAACCCGAAACATATTGCAGCATGCCCCGGAGTTAAGCGGTACTGCTCCACATCCCGGAACAAAACGCCCTCTTTATGAACCTCTCTGGTAAACCGTTCATAACTTGCTTTGTCCCCGTTCCAGATCGCATAAATGGTCAAACCGGCATCACCTGGTTGCATGGTGAAGGCTTGTGGCAACCACCGATTCATTTCCTCCACAAAAAAGTCATGCCGATCTCCATATAGCCGGGTTAATCGACGTAAATGCCGCATATATCCACCTCGTGTCATAAATCTGGCTAGTGCACGCTGTTCCAGCAGCGCGGGTGACACCGGTTCATACAGAGCTTTGGCAGCCAGAAGTGGCTCGACCAGACTGCTTGGCAATACCGCATAACCGAGCCGGAACGAAGCAGGCATCGTTTGGGAGAAGGAACCGATGTATATCACGCGTTGCTCACGATCAAGCACCTTAAGTGGTTCAATCGGTCGTCCGCCCCAGCGGAATTCACTGTCATAATCATCTTCAACAATAACGGCGTTTTGTTTTGATGCCCAGTTCAGTAAGGCTCGCCTTCGTTCCAGCCCTAGTACCGCTCCGGTCGGGAACTGGCGAGTCGGAGTGACAAATAACGTTTGTGCCTGCCAATCTTGCGGGATAATACCTCCTTCATCAACCTCAGCTGGTATCACCTCACCACCGCAGGATCTGACCGCATGCAGAACGCCTTGATAACCCGGACTTTCCAGCACCACCGGGCTTCCCTCGTGAATGAGTAATTGGGACAACAGCGTAATGCCTTGTATCGATCCACTGAACAGTACGATCTGGGAGGCATCCGTTTGAATACCACGTGTCCAGCGAAGATGTGCGGCAATCGCTTCTCGTAGCTCTGGATCACCCGCTGCACCACCTACATCTCGCCAGCCACTGCGATGAACCGCAGCGAGCGCACTTTTCCACTCGGCTTTTGGAAAATGTTCTGGAAGCAATCGCTGCATCCGAAAATTGATGACGGATTCCTGTTCCAGTTGAATCTCTTCACGTGAACGTTTGTGTTCTGCGGTTAATTCGCGAAGACGCTCTCCCCATGGAGATAAAGACAACACCGCTTCGCTATGATCGTTGTGATGCACGGACAAGGATTCCGTAACATAGGTTCCTTTTCCCGGATAAGCATGGACATATCCATCCGCAAGCAACATATCGTATACCTGGGCTACCGACCCGCGTGACATGTCGTACTGTTTCGCCAGTAAACGCGTAGAAGGCAACCGTGCTCCTGCTTCCAGTGTACCTGAATGGATCGCATCCCGCAGTGCGTGATATAACGCTTGATATTTATATCGATATTGGAGTTCGTATGAATCAAGTGGCAGCCATAATTCCATGTGGTTCTCCCCCTTAACATGTCTTCTTGATCTTTACTTCTATGTTCACTTCTATCTTTTCCTAGTCTTACTTCCTGCTTAAGATCATCTTCCATCCCAATTGGCCTATAAAAATCAATGTAAATTGGATCTATTTTACTGTCAATATTCGTTTTATGGTTATCTTCATGAAAAACAATACTGCAATCCTATTTCTGACATGTTCTAATACTTACTAAAATAATGGGGGAAATCACATGAGACGCAAAGAATTTTCGGTAGAAGAGGAACAGGAAATCATTACATTTTTGGACCAGTGCTCTTTTGGGTTTCTGGGTACCGTCAGCCCGGATGGAGAACCGAGAGTTACACCGCTGAATTTTGTATATATGGATGGTTGCTTTTATTTTCATGGAAGTTTAGCCGGGGAAAAAATGAAACAGATCAAACAGCACTCGTCCGTCAGCTTTACCGTGGCGGAGGAATTCTCGCTGATTCCTTCTTTTTTCAGTGATCCTGAACTGGCTTGTCCTGCAACCTCGTTTTTCAAAAGTGTCATGGCCTCCGGTCTGGCAGAGCGTGTAGAAGATCTTGATATTAAAGGCAAGGTACTGCAGCGGTTTATGGAGAAACTCCAGCCGCAAGGCGGTTATGTACCGATTGATGCACAAGACTCCCGCTACACCGGGCGACTCAAAGCTGTTGCTGTAGTTCGAATCGTACCGGATCGACTCAGCGCCAAGTTTAAATTCGGGCAGAATCTGACGCCTGAACGATTTGATCATATCAGCGGTGAATTGCATAAACGAAACGAAGGCCGGGATCATGAAACGGCTGAAATGATGCGAAAATATTGTCCGTACCATCAGGAGTAACACGCCAGATCCAGCCTTAAATTTATGCTAATATTGCATTCTGACCCCGCGCAACAACGCGGTGAAGTGATATAACTGTCATATTGCGTAATTTCCGTGACGGGGCCATGTCAAGGTGTTATAATGTTAGGCAGTGAATCACAAAGACTTGGAAGGATGAAAAAAATGAATCCACTGGCTGAACAGTTGAACGAAAGTATTCAGGCCGGCAGCAGTCACGTCTACTCCATGCTGTCACAACTCGGCAAAGAAATTTATTTTCCAAAAGAAGGTATCTTAAGTCAATCTGCGGAAGCAGCAAGCTTGGCCAAGACCTATAATGCAACGATCGGTATCGCTCTGGAGGGTGGAGTGCCTATGCATCTTCCGGTGATTCAGGAAAAGTTGTCCGCATTCCAGCCGAAGGATCTGTATCCTTACGCACCGCCTGCAGGCAAACCTGAATTAAGAACCGTTTGGAGAGAAAAGATGCTGAGAGAAACCCCTTCACTGGAAGGCAAATCTTTCGGAAACCCGATTGTAACGAACGCACTGACTCATGGACTCAGCATCGTAGCCGACCTGTTCACTGAAGAAGGGGACGCTGTTATATATCCGGATAAAAACTGGGAGAATTACGAGCTGACTTTCGGAATTCGTCGACACGGCCAGTTGATTCATTATCCATTGTTTGATGATCAATTGAACTTTAACAGCAACGGACTGCTTCAGGCGTTGCTTGCACAGAAGGACAAAGGAAAAGCCATTGTTCTACTGAACTTCCCGAACAATCCGACAGGTTACACGCCAGGCGGCGCAGAAGCAGATGCCATCGTAGATGCCATTCGTCAAGCTGCAGAAGCCGGTGTAAATGTTGTTGTGGTTACAGATGATGCATACTTCGGTCTGTTTTTTGAAGATTCCATTCATGAGTCTCTTTTTGGTAAACTGGCCAATATTCATCCACGTGTATTAACGGTGAAGATCGACGGAGCAACGAAAGAAGAATTCGTATGGGGCTTCCGTGTAGGATTCATTACATTTGCTCATGAAGATGCTGCTGTTTTGCATGCATTGGAGCAAAAAACACTTGGCATCATCCGTGCAACGATTTCCAGCGGGCCACATCCCTCACAGACTTTTGTTCTGGATGCGCTGAAAGCACCGGAGTTTGAAGCACAGAAACAAGAAAAGTTCGAGATTATGAAAGGCCGCGCCAACAAAGTTAAAGCAATCCTGGACAGCGGTAAGTATGGAGACGTATGGGATTATTATCCATTCAACTCCGGTTACTTCATGTGTCTGAAGCTGAAACAAGTCGGTGCTGAAGCACTCCGTAGCCATCTGTTGCACCAATATGGTGTAGGCACGATTGCACTCGGTGAATCCGATCTGCGGATTGCCTTCTCTTGTATCGAGGAAGCAGGTCTGCAAGAACTGTTCGATACGATCTACCGCGGCGTGCAGGATCTACAGACGACTTAGCATATAAGTAAATATAACCTTCTAACTTTAGACGGTTTCAAAAATAGAATCCTTTGCGGCACATTGCGAAAGCTAATGTCATCGCGAAGGGTTCTTTTGTTTTCTGGACAGAAGCCCAAAACACATATACACGGGCAGAGGCCCAATCAGCCTAACGCTATGGCACATAATATACGATGTACGCAAGGGCGTGCCAAACCATCACTCGAAAGGGGTATGACCCATGTCCCAAGTTGAAGATACAAGAGGCGGATACGGATACTGTGGCGTTGGAGGATTCACAAACATTGGTGCCATTCTCGTACTGTTCATCCTGCTCGTCATCATCACAAAATCCTTCCTGTACTAATACGCCTTCGCTATGTATACGCGCAAGACATCATGAGTTTACATCACACATCAAAAAGAAGGGTATTTCGGGATACAGCCCGAAATACCCTTCTTTTCTTACTCCTTCGCATAATTCACTTGTGTTGGATAAATCAAATAGCTCAACGAAGGTTTAAGCTAACTTGGTTCTTCTACTCGTCCTCTTCCTCTTTGAGCCATTTGCTACCCTGCGAACGACGCATCAGCACGATGACAAGTACACCAAGTATGAGTGCAATGCCTGTGATACTCAGTCCTTCCATTCCTGCTGCCAGCATCGGCAACCACATGAGCAATGCGGCTATGGCATGCAGTTGGAAGATGAAACCGAGCACCTGTGAACGGCGGCTCTCTCCTGAGATCGGATAAATCATGATCCAGAAGGATTCACCGTGACTGCGGCGCAGTACCCCCAGTTGAATGCCTGTAAGTAGCAGGAAGAACAGATATACCCCGATTCCGAAGTAACTGCCTGCCGTCCACCAGGAAAGCAACATACCCAGGATGATCAGACGCAGAACAATGGTGAATACTTCCGTTCGAATAAATGTTTTGGTCATGAGATATCGATAAGCCTGTCCCGCATTCCATGGAAGACCATTGCCCCATTTACTGAGCCATCGGCGAGAGTTCACCTTTTGCCCGGACGATGGCACATCGACAAACCAGCCTAATGTACGCATCACTCTGCCTGCTTGTGTCTGCTCCACCTGAATCAGACGTTCCCAAGCGACTCGGTGTTTGACAGGTACACGCAGTGCAACGATATAAACAGCGGCCAGTAGTAACAGAAACCAAAGGCTGCGTAGCGGCGGTTGCCATAACCAGGCTGCAACGGCAAGGATAGCTATGGCCCAGCGGAGTATCCGATATCCTTTGGACGCCCCAGCTTGAACCATCCTCAGTTCTTGCCATGCACCGTAACTGGACAACACTTTCCATAACACGAGAAACAACATGGACCAGCCCAGTGGTTTGGCATCTACATCTGACCTTACATAGAGTGGCCACAAGGTAAGAAATACAAAAAGTAACAACAGCATTTTATAAATTACGCCACGCACAAAGCTGTTTTTCAAATAATCCTGCATCCGGTACTCCTGCGGCCGCAAGAAGACAATATCTGCCGGAAGCAGATATGTACGATAACTGCTAAACAGTGCAAGCGGAGCCAGCAACAATAAAGCAATCCAGCGAATCGGAAATCCCGCAGGAATATTCTGTACAAAGGATGTATACCAAGCGGAGAAAGCGATGACGAGAAACAGAAATACCATCGCTACACCGCTCTGGATGACATAGCCCACATAAGGTAAAATTCCATTCCAAAAACCTGTCCGACGTTGCTTCCATAACAGCTTGAGATCCATACTAATCCCTGCCTTGCACGAGGGAATAGAACATGTGCTCCAGCGGTGTGTCAGGCTCTCCGAACTCCGTACGCAATTCGTTCAGTGTTCCTTGAGCAATGACATGTCCACGATGCAATACAATGAAGCGATCACAATAATTTTCAATCGTGGACAAAATGTGTGAACTCAGCAGAATAGAAGACCCGGCTGCTTTCATCTCCAGCATAAAATCAAGCAGTGAACGAATCCCCAGCGGGTCGAGCCCCAGAAACGGTTCATCAATAATGTAGAGTGGCGGTCCTGCCACAAAAGCACACATAATCATGACCTTTTGGCGCATCCCTTTGGACAGATGTGTGGATAGACTTGTGCTTTTCTCATTCATGCGGAACAAGTTCAGCAGTTTCTCTGTCCGTTGTTTGAAATCCGCCTCGGACACATTGTACGCCCTCGCCGTAAATTCCAGATGCTCCATGACGGTCATTTCATCATACAATTCGGGAGATTCCGGTACAAAGGCCATCGCAGATTGGTAGATCTGTGCATCCTCATCCCGTTTTTTGCCCATTACCCGAACTTCTCCCTGTTGCGGAGTCATCAGACCGAGAATATGTTTCATCGTTGTACTCTTGCCAGCACCGTTTAATCCAATCAATCCGACCATTTCTCCGCGGCCTACTTCCAGATTCACGTCATGAAGCACTGGCCGTTTGGCACTGTAACCACCACTAAGCCCGCTGATTTGCAGCACAGGCGATTGAACATTTTCCATCTATCCCTGCACCCCTTTCATCCGATTATTCCTCAGAGCGCGGCGCTCTGTCTTTGCTCCACTTGGGTGCTCCCTTGTTTTTGCGGTTCTGGTCGCTATCTGTGCGGCCTCCATTAGCACTAGGCTTGCCGCTTGCGGGACGCTGACCCGAATTCGAAATGGTTGCTCTCGTCCCTGGCTTCCGGTTCCCCTGAGCTGGCTTACGATCACGGGACTGTCCTGGTTTCCGCGAGAACGAATGTCCTTCAGGACGCGTATCTGGCCGCGGATCAGCCACCAACACTTTACCGCCGAACAACGTACGCTCCTGCAATTCAATGCCGAGTTCACGAGCGAATTTACGCATGATGAAAATTTGCGTTTCATCGACGATGGACAATACAATTCCTGAACGTCCCATTCGGCCTGTCCGGCCTGCACGATGAACATAGTGCTCTGAGTCAAAAGCAGGGTCATAGTTGATGACCATTGGCAAACCTTCAATGTCCAGTCCTCTTGCCGCCACCTCGGAGGCGATCAGCAATTGAATTTTGCCGTTACGGAAGGCGGCGAGTACGTTGCTGCGAGTCACTTTGTCGGCATCTCCGTACAGCGCAGCTGCGGACAACCCGAGGTGATTCATTTTTGCCTCAACCTCACCGATGTCCTCCGTTGCATTCACAAAGACGATAGCGCGATCCGGGTTATACTGTCTAACAAGACGACGCAACATATCGATCTTGTTGCGGCTCTCTTCCACAAAATAATAATGTTCAAGTCCGGCAGCCGTCGCACGATCCGGTTCAATACCGATATGAACAGGCTCTTTCATCTCGCGCTTAGCAAGTGTAGCCGTATGTTCGTCAATTGTAGCTGACAGGAAGATTAATTGACGGTCGCGCAGCGCGCTTTTCAGCACAAATTCCACGTCACTTACACCGCCGAGCTGGAACACCTGATCCGCTTCATCGATAACAATCGTCGATACATTGTGCATTTTTAGCTTTTTAAGTGTGATCAGTTCCTTCAACCGTCCAGGTGTACCAACAACCAATTCTGGATGTTCACGCAATTTCTCAATCTGACGTTTCACGGCAGCGCCGCCAATCAGACCTTGCACACCGATGCCACGACCCGTACCGTAACGCTGAGCCTCACGTACGATTTGCATTGCAAGTTCCTGCGTTGGTGCAATAATCAGTTTTTGGGTTCCTTTAATATCACTTTTAATGGATTGTAGTAGTGGTAGCAGGTATGCCAGCGTTTTGCCTGTTCCCGTCTGCGACTTGGATACGACATCCTTGCCTTCCAATATAACTGGAATGGTCTGTGCCTGTACCGGGGAAGGTTCGTTAATGCCGTGCTCAGCTAGCAATGCTCCCAGATCCTCTGCTACGCCAATTGATGCAAAAGTTTGATTCGTCATGTATTCCATCCTTTAAATTTATTCGTAAAAAACAAAGCCTGTCATCACATTACCTTTCATTATATGCGAAAAAAGCCCGCTTACCAAATCTTATTGCCGAAATGTTCAAGTCTGCGCAAAAAAAAGAAAAGCCCCTCGGCGGAGCCCTTCTTCATCCGATATATAGTGCACTCGTTACATTCTACTTCTGATTCATTACACCGTGTGACAAGCGGTCAGCCAGTCTAGGAAACAACTGATACAACCAAATGCCAGCTGATGCCAGTCGTGGCAGATTCACTTCTTCCTTACGTTTCTTCATGGCGCGAATCATGTGGCCCGCTACATTCTGTGGTGTCAGCATCAGCCAGCGCACATTGTTTACGTAATTCCCTGAAGGATCGGCACGATCAAAAAACGGTGTATCAATGGGACCTGGATTAATCGTCGTCACAGTGATGCCCGTCTTACGCAGTTCCTGACGTAAGGCATTACTGAATCCAAGTACAGCATGCTTTGTAGCTGTATAAGAGGCTGATTTGGCAGTACCAATTTTGCCAGCCATCGAAGCAACGTTTACAATCTGACCTTTGCCCCGTTCCAACATATGTGGAAGCACTGCTTTGGTACAGCGGACAATGCCCATATAATTCACGTCCATCATCTCATCGAATTCTTGTACAGACATGTCTGTCATGGCAGCAAATTTTCCGTATCCGGCGTTATTCAGCAAAATATCGATTCGTCCGTATTTATGTAACATCGCATCTACAGCCGTCTGAACCTGCTCACTGTCTGTAACATCCAGCGTAAGCAGTTCATGCCGCCCCTGTAGTGAAGCACCAATCTGATCCAGCTTGTCCCGCGAACGGGCAGCCAAAATCGGGATGGCTCCTTCCTCGATCAGCATTTGCGCGCAGAGCGCACCGATTCCACTCGATGCTCCTGTTATAAAAACAACCTGATCTTTCAGCATGGTTGATGTCCTCCCGTAATAAAACACATTGGGCCTCATGAAGGCCTATGCTTCTATTTTACGAGATCATCACCTGAATATCCATCTGTCCAATCCCATCCATCAACAAAGGAATACTAAGCGCCTTCGTTGCAGTAAATGTGGCTAAAATTTCAGATTGCATAACCTGAGGAGGCGTAATATCCACGACAACGCCTTGGTTGGACAGGATTGTACTTGCATTACCACTGATCATGTTACCGAGCTCCGAGATCGCACTTTTACTCATATCGTCCATCTCGGTAATGACAAAACCACCCATCATAGCTGAAACAATTTTCAAAGCCACCGTTTCTTGTATACCAAAAACAATATTTCCGCTCAACTGCCCCGTCATTCCAATCACGATCCAGACATGGTCAGCAATGTACTCTACATTCTTGACGCCAAGATTCCCGGTGGAAGGCGAAACCTGGATGAGCTGTTCAAAAACGTTGCGTGCAGATTCCAGGAATGGGTTAATTACTTCCGCTTTCACTGTATATGTCCTCCTCACACTGGGTTATTGGTCACACACCAAAAGTCCCATATTCATTAAATTTATTATACTTTATCACGTACGAGAATTCATTAAGAATTCAGGAAACCTTGTGTACTATAATTTATCGTCATTAGAATAGCAAATGTTTATAGCTGTTTTTGTCGCTTTACACTTTTGGAAGGAAATATTATTCCCTCATTGACACTGTAAAAAGAAACTAGGACTTTTATACCGGTTATGTATATAGTTAAAATTTTAAATTTTAGCTTGGTTCACATTTATTCCATATATTTAGTCCATTAGTCTACTTTCAAATAGGCATCTGCCCTTCATTGCTCTGATCTCCGTAATCCCCTATAATTTAAGATAAAAGAAACATAACCCGTCACGGAATTCACTGCATGACACATAACATACAGAGGATATTTTGTTGCAAGGAGGCCGTATATGAACATCAGCCAACTCGAAACGCTGATTACTATTTCCAAAACGATGAGTTTCCGTAAAGCGGGAGAACTTCTTAACTTGACACAGCCGGCTGTCTCCGCTCAGATCAAAAGTCTGGAAGATGAATTCAACACCGTGCTTGTCGATCGGAACCAACCAGTAACCCTCACAGATCGCGGACAGGTTTTTCTGGAACATGCTGAACGGATGCTCGATATTGTAGACGAGTTGAAACAAAAGCTGTCCGACCTTGATGAAACGCCACAAGGACGTATTGTACTCGGAACAACAACGTCCATTGCGATTCAAATATTGCCCAGGGTGCTCTCTTACTTTCAGGATCAATTTCCACTCATTAAAACAAGCATACAATCTCTGCCTTCCGCGCAGATTTATACACAGGTCGAGAATGGTCTGGTGGACATCGGAATTGGATATCTGACAGAACGGAACCCTAACCTTAGTACATCCGTGCTATACTACGATACATTTGAACTTGTTGTTTCCCCTTCCCACCCGCTGGCGAAGAAAAAACATGCCGCGGTTGATGTACTGCGGAGCACACCTCTGATTCTCCTGTCCCCGGATACGGTTGGGCGTCGGTTTACGGAAGCCGTTTTCAAAAAATATAACATCGAACCCAATGTTGTCATGGAGTTGTCGAGTAGTGAAGAAGTGAAACGTATGGTGGAGATTGATCTCGGTGCAGCCATTATCTCCAAACAATCCGTTGCACAGGAGCTACGGCAAGGTACACTCCGAATGATTCCTTTAAGTGAACTGGAGGTCAGCCATCCCGTAGGTGTCATCTATAAATCCAGTCGTTATCTGAATTCGGCGATGCATCAGTTTCTGAGTGATCTCAAAGGCATGCCGGAGACTCAATTTATTAGCTCGGAATAAAAACATAGGCTAAGAAAGGGTAGGGATTCCATATGAAATTTGATCTTCATACACACCATTTCCGCTGCGGTCATGCGGACGGCAACATCAGAGATTACATTGAAGCAGGCATTGAGGCAGGACTTCAGGCTATTGGAATCTCGGATCACACCCCTTACTTTGGCAGTGAACTGGAGCAGGCGCATCCACGAATTGCGATGGGTAAATCCGAATTACAACATTATGTAGCTGAAGTGCTCGCGTTAAAAGAAGAATATGCCGGAAAAATTGACGTTTTGCTTGGAATCGAATCCGACTACTTTCCAACACATGCTGAATTGTACCGGACAACGCTGGGACAGTACCCGTTCGACTATATTATCGGTTCCGTGCATCACACGGAGGATATCAGTATTTTCAACAAAACTCGCTGGAACGGACTAAGCAATGCTCGCAAAATTGAAGTGAAAGAAGGCTACTATGCTTTAATCGCAAAATCGGCCCGTAGCGGCATGTTCCAGATTCTTGGGCATATCGATGCGATGAAAGGCAATTATCCACCGTTCTCCGAAATTATTGCAGACCATGCCATTGACGAAGCTCTCCAGGTGATAGCCGGTGCCAACGTTGCGATTGAGATCAACACCTCGGGCAAAACCAAGCTTAGTGGCGGTTGGTACCCTTCCGATGCTATTCTGGAGCGTGCCAATCACTACGGTGTAAAAGTGACATTTGGTTCAGACGCTCATATCCCGGGCCGGGTAGCAGACGAGCTTGACCTTGTGCGCACACGTCTGCGGGAGATCGGTTTCACCGATTGGGTGTATTTCAAACAAAAGCAAATGCAAGTTGTTCCTCTATAAAAGCTGGCGAAACACAAAGATCCCCACGCAGCAAGAATACGCGTGAGGATCTTTTCTTTTCTTGTTTTATCTAATAATCTGTCCATTCATTCTAAACAAAAAAAATGAACCCGCTCATCGCGGGTTCCAACAGCATTATCTATTATCAAAAAGGGGGTCATGAGATAAGTTTACCCCTTGTCTGTTAGAGTTCAATTGCAACTATATTTCAATTGTGTAACAAATGATTGAAGTTCGTTTCAGTTACCTTATCCTCTATTACGTTATGATATTCCCGGCTTGTTCGATGCCAACTTATGAAGCCGTTCGAGGTACAGATCATGCTGGAACTGTTCCCGGTACATACCATACACCTTAACATCCATCGAGCTTTCGAATGCGTTGTCTTCTTCATCGTTCAGTCCATATGACGGAAGATTCCGCTCATAAGTCATGCCCATTTTAAGCAGTACCCGTTCAGAGGAACCATTGGCCTCATAACAGCGTGCTTCAACTCTCCACAGATGAAGCTCATCAAATCCGAATGTCAGCAAACGATGCACCGCTTCCGTTGCCACGCCTTTACCCCAGCACGCCTTGTCCAAGATGTAACCGATCTGTGCAGTCCCTTTTTGATCATTCCAATGCTGAAAAGAGGTAATGCCGATCACTTGCTCTCTGCCTTTCCAACAGATGCCGTAATGCAGTGAATCCAGTTTGGCACTGCTGCTCCGAATCTGGTTTAACAATTTTCTCGCCCGAATGGGTGGGGGTTGGCTCCCTCGATTGACGTACCGAATCACTTGAGGATCAGATAAGAGTTCCGATAAAGTGATGTAATCACTTTGACGTAATGACCGAAGTACAAGACGCTCTGTCCATAAGGCTGGTAGCCCTTGGATTAGCATATTTCGATTAAGCATGACAATCACTCCTTTGCCTAACGGGCTTTAGTCCGGTAAGACAAGCAAGCTCTAAGGATGATCCGGCATGATACTACTGATTGAATGACATAAATTGTAGTATGTCCTGTCATTGTTCAGCTTTATTCGGTCATGACACTCCATTTACTCTTGTAATCCACGATAAATGCCTGAGCGTATTTCACGAATATATGCCTCAAGCGCCGGTACTTCTGCTTTTTGTGCGATCCGTACTTCATGTTCAATGTCGTAAGGAACCCGAACAAACTGAAGGTTAAACGGTTTTTGACTATCATCGCCGTATTCCCCTTCAAGAATGCAATATGAAGCCTGCGGAAGATCGAGTGGATTCCCTACGCTGCCAGTATTAAATAGCATTTTTCCGTCCAAATATTGCAGAAATGCATTATGCACATCGCCATAACCCACCACGTCAGCCGCACCAGCCTCTGAATCATCCGTCGGAGGATCAAACATCGCCAGTCGCTTCTCCATCTCATCCCATGGCTGTACGCGATGATATACACTTTGCGGTGAAGCATGAACTAATCGAACAGTGCGTCCGCTTAATTTGAATTCATAACTGAAGGGAAGGCTCGCCAAATAAGATACTCTGTCTGCTCCCAGTCGCTCAGCTGGCCATGTGAAATCACGGACATCCTGATTGACTGCGATCAGTTCATCCCAGTTGCCACGAATGACCACTTCACATGCCGCTCTGACCTGATCCACCACTTCAGCTGGTTGCGGTCCTTTGCCCACAAGATCACCCAGACAAAATATCCTGTTCAAACCACGATGCTGAATATCTTTCATCACAGCTTCCCAGGCAGTCATGTTGCCATGAATGTCGGATACAATTGCTATACGTTCCATCTGGTTACCCCCCATTCATGTTTGTTAAGCCTCATCTTTCACTTACATCATCCCGGCTTAAATGAAGCACGGTTAATTCAGGTCTGCATAGAAAACGAATGGGAAGCTGCGTCATACCAAATCCCCGATTCACGTAAACGGGCATCTGGGGTTTAGATGTATAATGCAATCCCTGAACATATTTACGTGAACCCCGCGGAGTTGTCATTGCACCGAACCAGGGAAATCGAACTTGACCACCATGACTGTGACCGGAGAGTTGCAAACCAAATCCATGCGGAGCAGCATAATCGGCATAATCCGGTTCATGCATAAGTAGCAGTTTCCATACACTCTCACTTAACCCTGTAACGGCCTCGTCCAAGTCGGGCTCTCCTGTTAACGCATCATCCAGACCTACTACTGCAAACTTTTCATTTCCACGTTCGATAACGATATGCTGGTTGAGTAAAAGGGTAAAGCCCGCTTCACGGAACATATCTATGACGTCCTGCTGTTGCCGTCCTCGATAATCATGATTCCCGAGTACCGCAAACTTCCCATACCTTGCTGTCATAGAGGCTAGAATCGGTACACACTCACGCATCGGCTCGGATTGTCTCTCAACGATATCTCCGGTAAAACAAATGAGGTCCGGTTGCTGATCCTTGATCTGTTCTGCCAGCTTGCTCAACTCTTTTCGTCCTGTATGGAAACCAAGGTGTACATCACTGAAATGAACGACACGCAGTCCATTAAACACTTCAGGAAATGAAGGGAACTTAAGATCAATATGATTGACTTGTAGACGCCGAGGCTCCCAAAGCGCGTATCCCAGTGTCAGCACACTAGCTACCAAAGTCATCACATGTTTTCGTAGTTGGAACATTCGACGAGAAGGGTCATGATCCTTTTCTTTTCCAGGAAAAAGAGGTGCTTTCGAACCGTTTGGCCCGTTCGAGTGTCGGGACGGCGAGTTGCCGCTGTTCAACCGTGGTGTCTTTCCCATCATTCCCCTCCTCGGGTCAGTTTTCTTAAAAGTTGTTACAGGTAATATCCATCCCTGTAGTATACCATATTCTGCCTAGGATGCCCGCTTCCTTCGGTTGATGACAAAAGAAGCCGTGACCCGCCAAATTCTGCGCGGGATCACGACTTCTCGAAGAAGCAGAATGAACCTCTGCCTCTCGTTTACAGCATTATACACCCAGCCAACGTTTGAACATATGCTTGGTGGTTTGTTTATTCATCTCAGCGATGGACGTTGTGAGCGGGATGCCTTTTGGACATGAACGCACACAGTTCTGCGAGTTTCCGCAACCTTCAATACCGCCATCGTCCATCAACGCTTCCAGACGTTCTTCTGCGTTCATCTCACCTGTAGGGTGAGCGTTAAACAGACGTACCTGGGACAGCGCAGCTGGACCAATAAAATCAGTTTTTTCGTTAACGTTCGGACAAGCTTCGAGACATACGCCACAAGTCATACACTTGGATAGCTCATAAGCCCACTGACGTTTCTTCTCAGGCATCCGAGGCCCTGGACCAAGGTCATAGGTACCATCGATTGGAATCCATGCTTTAACGCGCTTGAGAGCGTTAAACATCCGCGTACGGTCAATGACAAGGTCACGTACCACCGGGAAAGTTTTCATGGGTTCAATGCGAACGGGTTGTTCAAGCTTGTCGATCAAAGCTGCACATGCTTGACGCGGTTTGCCGTTAATAACCATGGAGCAGGCGCCGCACACTTCTTCAAGACAGTTGGATTCCCAACAAACCGGCGCAATGGATTTACCATCCTTATTTACCGGGTTCCGCTGAATTTCCATCAGGGCGCTGATGACGTTCATGTTTGGACGGTACGGAAGTTCAAACTCTTCGGTATACGAAGATGACTCCGGGCTGTCTTGACGGGTGATAATAAACTTGACGGTTTTACTCACTGTTGCTTGTTCCGCCATATCTTTGTCCCCTCCTCTGGTGACGATGATTGTATTGCTGGTGCGCAAAGCTGGATGTTATGGGTGCTCGGGTAGGCGCTCCGGTCGCGGAATGCCCTTTGGATCGCTGTTATCCCCGAATTTCTTTGACTAACCCTTCGCAGGGTTGAAATTCGGTGATAAAGGCGAACGCTTCGCTTCTTTCGGGCATTTCCGCTCTCTTCGCTACGCCTTGCACCTCGTGCTGCTTTGCTGGAAACTGCAATCCATTCATGCTGGATTGACGTAATTTTTTGTGGAAGCCTGCTAATGTTGGGCTTCCTTGAAATGAACGAAGGTGTGCAAAGCTGAATGTTTGGGTGCTCGGGTAGGCGCTCCAGTCGCGGAATGCCCTTTGGATCGCTGTTATCCCCGAATTTCAACCCTTCACAGGGTTGAAATTCGGTGATAAAGGCGAACGCTTCGCTTCTTTCGGGCATTTCCGCTCTCTTCGCTACGCCTTGCACCTCGTGCTGCTTTGCTGGAAACTGCAATCCATTCATGCTGGATTGATGTAATTTTTTGTGGAAGCCTGCTAATGCTAGGCTTCCTTGAAATGAATGAAGGTCCCAAGCTGAATGTTTGGGTGCTCGGGTAGACGCTCCGGTCGCGGAATGCCCTTTGGATCGCTGTTATCCCCGAATTTCTTTGACCAACCCTTCACAGGGTTGAAATTCGGTGATAAAGGCGAACGCTTCGCTTCTTTCGGGCATTTCCGCTCCCTACGCTATTAGTCTTTTGAGTAGTCCCGGATACGTGGTGGAATCAGGGATACGTCGACTGGCTCGTACGAGATTTGTGGGCCTTCTTTCGACCAGCTCGCGATAGTCGTTTTCAGGAACTCTTCATCGTTACGCTCTGTGAATTCCGGTTTGTAGTGCGCTCCGCGGCTCTCGTTACGCAGCAATGCGCCAAGTGTCATCGCTTCAGAAAGCTCAAGCATGTTCCACAACTGGCGAGTAAATGCCGCACCCGGATTGTTCCAGCCGGAGTTGTCGTACATGTTGATTTTGCTATAACGCTCTTTCAGTTCCTTGATTTTGCCAATGGTTGCTTCAAGTTTGTCATTGTAGCGAACCACCGTCATGTTGGCTGTCATCCACTCGCCCAGCTCTTTATGAATCACATAGGCATTTTCCGTACCTTGCATTTTCATGATGCCTTCGTATTTGTCGGTTTGGCGCTTGGTATAACCATCGAATACAGAAGAAGAGATATCAGCGGATGATTTCTTAAGTCCTTTGATATATTCTGCTGCCTTAGGTCCTGCCACCATACCGCCATAGATTGCGGATACGAGTGAGTTTGCACCCAAACGGTTTGCACCATGATATTGATATTCACATTCGCCAGCTGCAAACAGCCCTGGAATGTTTGTCATTTGATTATAATCTACCCACATGCCACCCATGGAATAGTGAACGGCCGGGAAAATTTTCATCGGGATTTTACGCGGATCGTCACCCATGAATTTCTCATAGATTTCAATGATTCCGCCCAGTTTGACATCCAGTTCCTTCGGATCCTTGTGGGAGAGATCGAGATATACCATGTTCTCGCCGTTAACACCAAGTCCCATGTCTACGCAAACGCTGAAGATTTCACGTGTTGCGATATCACGCGGAACAAGGTTACCGTAGGATGGATATTTCTCCTCAAGGAAGTACCAAGGTTTGCCGTCCTTGTATGTCCAGATTCGTCCACCTTCACCACGCGCAGATTCGGACATCAGACGCAACTTGTCGTCTCCTGGAATCGCAGTCGGGTGAATCTGAATGAACTCACCGTTGGCATAATTCACACCTTGCTGATATACCGCACTTGCAGCCGTACCTGTATTGATTACGGAGTTTGTTGTTTTACCGAAGATGATACCCGGACCACCGCTTGCCAGAATAACGGCTTCGGCCGGGAACGTTTGTACCTTCATCGTTTTCAGATCCTGGGCTACGATACCGCGGCATACTCCTTCATCGTCCACAACGGCTTGAAGGAACTCCCAGTTCTCATACTTGGTTACAAGACCCGCTGCTTCCCAGCGGCGTACTTGCTCATCGAGTGCGTACAACAGCTGTTGACCTGTTGTTGCGCCGGCAAATGCCGTACGGTGATGCTTCGTTCCTCCGAAACGGCGGAAATCGAGCAAACCTTCCGGTGTACGGTTAAACATAACGCCCATCCGGTCCATCAGATGGATGATACCAGGTGCTGCTTCACACATTGCTTTAACGGGTGGTTGGTTGGCAAGGAAGTCTCCGCCATAAACCGTATCGTCAAAGTGAACCCATGGGGAGTCGCCTTCCCCTTTCGTATTTACCGCACCGTTGATGCCGCCCTGGGCACACACGGAGTGGGATCTTTTAACAGGAACCAGTGAAAATAAATGAACATGGACTCCGGCTTCAGCCGATTTGATCGCCGCCATCAAGCCTGCGAGACCGCCGCCCACAATAATTACATTCGATGATGCCATTGCTAGTTCACTCCCTTAGTAAGTAAGCGTTATTCATAAATTTAAGATCAGTAAATGTTAGACCAAAACGGATTTTACCGCGTCAATCATTGAAGTTGCTGTTTGGAAATCAACGTTCCGGAAAGCAAACAACGAAGCGATAAACATGATGGATACGAGTACGAACAAGCTCATGCACACATACGAAGATACCCGCTGTGCACGAGGTCCGACCGTAATTCCCCAGCTAACGAGGAACGACCAGAGTCCATTGGCAAAGTGATATGACGCCGCAACCACACTGATCAGATATAAAATAAATGTTACCGGATTCATCACGATGTTATGGATAACACCGCCCAACTCTTCGTGAGTTACGTTGCCGAGAGCCACTTGTACACGCGTCTCCCATACGTGCCAGATCACAAATACAAACGTGATGACACCACTGATCCGCTGCAACGTATAACGCCAGTTACGCTCGTTGCCGTAACGACCCACGTTAGGCTTGGCCTGATAAGCAATGTACAGACCATATACACCGTGATAGAACAGCGGCAGCCAGATCAGAAACGTTTCCAAAACAATAACGAGCGGCAGGCTGTTCAAGAAGGCAACCGCACCATTAAAAGCTTCTTTGCCGCCTTCAACTGCTGAGAAGTTCGTCACCAGATGCTCTAGAAAAAACAAACTGAGCGGAATGACGCCAAGCAAGGAGTGCAGCTTTCTCGAGTAAAACCCTTTCATAAAATGTCGATCCCCTTTCGCTAAATACAACGTTTTCATAAATCCATTCTTATATCATGACACGAATCCTTCTTACATGGGAAGGTTCGACAAATTGTTCCGTTTTGATCAGGTGTGAACAACTTGTGTCACAATTCATGTTACTCCTTTTTTTCTTATAAGGGAATTGCAATATAATTATTAAATGTTATAACCTATAGGTATAAGTGTTGAAACAAAGGTTTTGTAAGGGTTATACCATTGAAACTATGATTTTCCTAACCTATATAACCATTCAAACAACGAGACTAAACGCCATACAATAAGGCAGACAATTAATCAAGGGCAAGAATCACACTCATAATGAAGAGAGGTTTGTGTTCATGTTCGAAGAATTAAACGCATTCGCAGCGGTTGTAGAGCAATCCAGTCTAAACCGTGCATCCAAGCTACTGAATCTGTCTCAGCCTGCACTCTCTCGTAAAATCTCCAAGCTGGAAGATGAACTGGGCGTATCCCTCTTTCATCGCCGCGGCAAACGATTGGAATTAACCAGCGTAGGCCAACTAGCTTACACCTTCGCCGTCGAGCAGAAACAACAGCAACAGAAATTTCTCACCATGTTATCTCAATACAAGGACGAAGAACAGAGCATTATTACGTTAGGAGCGAGTTTGACGACACTTCAGACCACCTTACCTCCACTCGTCAACGCTTTTATGGAGAAGCATCCTCATGCAGAATTAAAGCTGCTAACAGGCAAAACCCATGAGATCGTTTCTTTTGTTCGTGATAAAAAAGCCGATGTTGGCATTGTAGCCTCGTCCATTAGCGAAACGGGACTAAACTGTGTTCCACTATTTGACGATCACCTGGAGCTGGTTGTGCCGCTAACGCACCCGCTTGCGGGCAAGGAAGCAGGTATGGAGCATCTGCAGGATCTTCCGATGATTACGTTCTCCAAAGGAACATGGTACCGTAAACTGACAGACGATCTGTTCCAGCGTTGCACCGTAATGCCTGACATTCGCATGGAGATTGATTCATTCGAAGCCATTATCCGTCTTCTGCCGACCTGTAAAGCCGCTGCCCTTCTTCCCAAATCTTATCTTCGTCCACAGCTGCTGGCAGATAACGATCTCGTTGCCGTGCATTTACCTCAGTTGAAACAGACCCGAAGAACAACTTGCATGATCTATGGGGAAAAAGAAAACCTCAGCGAAACCGCCAGACAATGGGTCAGGGAGACTGCTGCATTTTTTACAGCAAAGGCGTCATTGCCCTCACGAAGGACAACAACGCCTTGATATAATCCAGAAGAAGCAGCTTACTGCTCAGCTCTCTTGACTAATAACTTCTTCTTCAAATCGGTCGATATCACCATTATTGCCGATAATGACCATAATATCCCCCATTTGCAGGGAATCCATCGCCGTCGGGGCAATAATCACCCCGGCTTCTTTTTGCAGGGCTACAATGCTACAGTTAAAGCGTACACGTGCATTCAAGCTAGCGAGTGTTTTATTGTGGAGACAGGAAGGTACCTTCATCTCTACAATACTGTAATCATTGGACAATTCGATGTAATCCAGCAGGTTTGGTGTAACCAATTGGTGAGCGACCCGGATGCCCATATCCCGTTCAGGGTAAACGACACGGTCAATGCCCAGCTTATCAAGTGCTCGTCCGTGAAGAACCGATATAGCTTTGGCTACAACCGTTTTGACTCCCAGCTCTTTGAGCAGAATGGCAGTGAGGATACTCGTCTGAATATCGTCGCCAATAGCAACGATGCCGCAGTCAAAATTACGAATGCCGAGGGAGCGTAGCACCTCTTCATCCGTAGCATCCGCCACGACAGCGTGAGTGACCAGGTCACTCATGTCTTCGACAAGTTCCTCATTTTTATCAATGCCAAGCACCTCATAACCTAGTTCCATTAATTCCTGTGCCAGACTGGAGCCAAACCGCCCAAGTCCAATGACCGCAAACTGCTGTTTTTTCATCGTTCTTCACGAACCCCTCTATCCTAATAATTACTAACCAATTATCATTTTGCCTTCCGGATACCTGTATAAATCCTTACCCTTTTTCTGCCCCAGTGCATACGCAAGTGTAATTGGTCCAAGCCGTCCTGCAAACATGGTAAAACAGATCATTAACTTGCCAAATGTGGTGAGTTTAAGCGTCAGGCCAAGAGAGAGCCCTACCGTACCAAAAGCAGATGTCGTTTCAAATAATATCATTAAAAAATTACTGTCTTCTGTCGTACTCAGCACCATCGTCACCGTAATAATGAACAACAGCGCCAGTAGCGTGATGGTGAGTGCTTTGAAAATACGTTCCTGCACAAGCCGATAACGGAAAAAGACGATATCCTCCCGACCGCGCATCATGGCAATGACTGCCCCGGCCATAATCAGAAACGTTGTTGTTTTGATGCCGCCCCCGGTTGACCCCGGTGATGCACCGATAAACATCAATATAATCATGAAAAATTGCGTGGCCTGCCGCAGTCCGGCAATATCGACCGTGTTGGCCCCGGCTGTACGCGGTGTTACCGATTGGAAGAACGAGCCGAGCAACTTGCCGCCCCAGTTCAGACCACCTAGCGTTCGTGGGTTGCTGAACTCGAATACAAAAATGACCAGCGCACCAAACATAATCAATAAGGCCGTCATCAGCAAAACAACTTTGGAATGTAAGGATAGCTTCCTCGTTTTATGATATTCCACCAAATCGGACAACACCACAAAACCGATCCCACCCGAAACAATCAGAAACATGGCGGTAAAATTAACAAGCGGATCGTAGACATAGCCCGTTAGACTGCTAAAATGACCAAACATATCAAACCCGGCATTGTTAAACATAGAGATGGCGTGCCAGTAACCGTAATACATGGCCTGCCCGATCGGCATATCAAATGACCAGCGCAGTGCAAACAATGTACCGCAAATCCCCTCCAGAATAAGCGAATAAATCACGACTTTGCGAATCAGCCTCACAATGCCTTCCATTGTGCTCTGATTCATTGCCTCTTGTAAGATCAATCGCTCCTTGAGCGATATTTTCCGTTTGAACGCAATCGCAACCAGCGTAGACATCGTCATAAAACCGAGACCGCCGATCTGAATCAGAATCGCAATAATCACCTGACCCAGCACTGAAAAATAGGTTCCTGTATCCACAACAACGAGCCCTGTCACACACACAGCCGAAGTTGCTGTGAAAAGTGCATCGATAAAGGCCAGGCTGTCGCCGGTTCGGCTGGATGCCGGAAGCATCAACAGCAGTGTACCCAGCAGAATAATGCCAGCAAAACCTAACACCAGAATACGGGGCGGCGATAATCGCATCCATTGAACATTTGCTTTCACTTCAGTATCATCCACCTCTGCTAAAAAAGAAAATAACTCCACCCTGTGGAGCTCATGTATGATTCATAAAAAAACATCATATAATTGGAGTTGATATGCATCCAACTAGAGTTAGTATACTCTTTTACAGGATGCCTACTCTGGATGTCCACTCCGTTAGCTTTATTAGCTCTTTCCGTTCTATTCGTTCCCTTGTTAGACCCGAGACATGCGGTTTTTTGCATATTTGCTTCAAAATTATAAGCGCTGCAACGAATGCGCACAAAACGATTTTTGGGTAAATAACTTCGAATTCGTTCAAAACGGGAAAAAAGTTCATGCCCGGACAGCATGATCGGATTTTTTCGATCATTTTCATTCGTTTTCAAAGATTTACACCTGTTTTCGCCCTGTCATTGGCATTGAGGACATGCCCTGTGCTATCTTTACAGTACGATGTAATTGAAAAAAGGAGGAACACCATTCCATGAATCCCTTAGGGCAGCCTTTACAGCTTAAGGCTAACTTCAAACGTTTGGGGTTGCTTGCGGTGATCGGCCTGATTTTATTTTTTGTCTTTCAGATCTTTCCTGCGACTTCATCACAAACGACAGAAATTTCGTCAACATCCTTCATTAGCAAGGATCAAGCGATCCAATCTGCACGTTCATTCGCGGCTTCCGTTGATGACTATACGCTCCAAGGCAATGCCAGTAAACCCCTAGTAACGTATCAGACCCATTCCGATATTTACGGTTATATGGCAAAGACGAAACAGCTTGCCACGTACAATAAAAAATGGGAAACAACCTATCCTTACGATGTATATCGAGTGCGTTTGCTTGATCAGGACAGTAGGGGTTACCTTAACGTTGACGTACATATGAAAACAGGCAAGGTAGTTGCCTTCAAGCGGATATTGCCTTCCTCCCTGTATACGGCCGTTGAATCAGAGCAAGAACAAGGCATCAGAAGAACTTCAGAGTCGCTTGCAGAAGGCAATATGCCATTGAACGAAAAAGAAAAACTCGCGGCTGGAGTTTTGAAAGAATTCGGATATGACATCCCAACACTTCAACTGGATACACGAGATGGCGAGCCGGGTCTGAAGTACACGGATGCAAGTAAAACGATTGGCAACTCCAAGCTAGAATTGAATTTTACATTTGAAAATGGGGCTGTCCGTTCGTTCGATCCGGAGTTCTCCGTACCGAAATCCCACACGGATTATGTTAAAGACCAGACCCAATTAGCCAATTGGTTAACTTACGGTGGTTACGCTTTTCTGACGTTTGTTCTTGGTGTGCTTGCCATTATTTATAGCATTCTGGCTCGTGCAAATACATCGTTCAAACGAGGCGTCGTATTGTCACTGGTGTACTTTGCTGCTTCTATGATTGGTACACTGAACATGTTGCCTCTCTTCCAGGCACAAGGACTTTCAAGCTTCATGTTAGTGTTCCTTATGCTCATTCAGACCGGCATAACCATCGTGATGAGTGCTACGATCTATCTATCGCTTGTCGCTGGTGACGGCATGTGGCGCAAAATCGGATTTAATCCATGGCCTCGTGCCAAGGAGCCGGGTTACGGCAAATATGTGTTGCAGAGTATGTACACCGGCTATCTATGGGCATTCATTCTGCTAGGTGTACAATCCGTTCTATTCTTTATTCTTGAACGTAGCATCGGCACATGGTCCACCACCTCAGCAGATCAATCGACATATAACATGACGTATGCCTGGATCTTTCCGATTATGGCTTGGATGGCTGGAATCGGGGAAGAGGCCGTATATCGACTGTTCGGTATCCGCATGATGCAAAAAGTTGTGCGTAACACGTTTATCGCCTGTCTGATCCCTACAATTATTTGGGCACTTGGACACACCTTATATCCAATCTATCCAGTCATTACACGACCGATCGAACTGACTGTCATTGGACTGTTGTTCAGCCTAATTATGTTGCGTCACGGCTTCATTGCTGTTGTTTTTGCACATGTCATCTTTGATAGCCTATTGATGGGGCTCAGCTTGATTTTCATGGGAGACGCCCTGAACATGGGTGCCGGAATCTTTTGGATTGTGTTGCCTGCTATTGTTGGATACGTGGTCTACCGTTTCAATCCAAAACAAAAAGAGAAGCCGTATGTCACGACTCCTCATCACGAAGTGCTGCAATAATCTGAGTAGCTAGTTTATCTCCAATAGATAGAGGCCGGAAGTCTTCAACGCTGGCCTCTTTTATTTTGCGTAAAGAGCCAAAATGCTTCAATAGCAGCTTACGCCGCTTCTCCCCAATGCCTGGAATGGCATCGAGTCTAGACGTAACCATCGATTTGCCGCGCTGCTCACGGTGAAATGAGATGGCAAATCGGTGAACCTCTTCTTGAATCCGCTGTAACAGATAAAACTCCTGACTGTCCCGCGGCAGGGCAATCACTTCTGGCGGATTACCAATCATCAGCTGTGATGTTTTGTGTTTGGCATCCTTCACCAATCCACACACCGGAATGAATAGCCCAAGCTCGTTCTCAAGCACGTCTACAGCTGCGGAAATCTGTCCTTTACCTCCATCGACTACGATCAAGTCAGGCTGGGTCAAGTTTTCCTTGAGCACTCGCTCATAACGGCGACGGATAACTTCACGCATTGTTTCATAATCATCCGGCCCCTCGACAGAGCGCACTTTATATTTACGATATTCCTTCTTGTCCGGTTTACCGTCGGTAAATACAATCATGGCAGACACCGGATTCGTACCCTGAATGTTCGAGTTATCGAAAGCTTCAATTCGTCTTAACTGCTCCAGACCGATCCAGCGCCCCAATCCCTCGGAAGCCTTAGATGTTCGCTCTTCATTACGTTCAATGAGGCGGAACTTCTCCTCCAATGCCACCCGTGCATTGTCGAGTGCCATCGTAATCATCTGGCGTTTCAGTCCGCGTTGCGGGATATGCACTTTAATGTCCAACCATTCTTGCAGAGAAGCAGCCATTTGCGACGGGTCCTCCATCTCGGATGGCAGTTTGGCATTGGATGTTTCCTGCAATCCGGTAGCATTGCTCTCTTCTTCCTCAGTTACCTCCGCCCCATAAGCTGCAAGTGTCTCGGCAACAACTGGCATCGAAGCAGCGGTCTGATTCATCCCGACTTGTAATTCCTCTTGCGTGGATTCAACCGTTCCCTCAGAATGTTTATCCTCGGATATATTCGCATGATCCACTTTTGTGGAATCGCTTGTTTCCTGACCAGAGAGCAGTTCCTTCGGCATCTCCGGTAGCAAAATTTCCTGTGGCAAAGCCGGGTTATCACTATAATACTGGGTTACATAGGACATGAAATC
This sequence comes from Paenibacillus sp. FSL R7-0272, assembly GCF_037969905.1. Lineage (NCBI taxonomy): Bacteria > Bacillati > Bacillota > Bacilli > Caryophanales > Paenibacillaceae > Paenibacillus > Paenibacillus sp. FSL R7-0272. The sequence continues at coordinate 5,205,042 of NZ_CP150221.1, forward strand.
ATTGTAGGCCTCACCGTAGAACGGGAAGGTGGATACATGGCGTTCAATCATTTTCCCCTGACGCATATATAGAATCTGGACACACATCCAGCCTTTATCAATCGCAAATCCAAAGACGTCACGGTCTCTGGCATCCGCCATCGTAATTTTCTGTTTTTCCATGATCGCATCAATCGCAATCACCTGATCACGCAGCTCTTTGGCACGTTCAAAATACAAATCTTCAGCGGCTTCCTGCATTTTACGCTGCAAGTCCTTTTTAATCTCCTCATGCCCGCCGCTTAGAAATGATCCGATCTCCTGCGAAATCTCGTCATACTGCTCTTTGCCCACTTCCTTCACACAAGGAGCAAGGCATTGGCCCATGTGGTAATATAGGCAAACTTCCTTCGGCATTACACCACATTTGCGGAGCGGATACATCCGATCTAACAGTTTTTTCGTTTGGTGTGCCGCATACGAGTTCGGATACGGACCGAAGTATTTGGCTTTATCTTTCAGCACACGGCGGGTCACTTCGAGCCGCGGATGCTTTTCATTCGTTATTTTAAGATAAGGAAACGTTTTATCGTCTTTAAGCAATACATTGTAACGCGGCATATGTTTTTTGATCAGGTTACACTCCAGAATGAGTGCTTCCATGTTGCTACCTGTCACGATGTATTCAAAATCACGGATTTCGGATACAAGACGCTGTGTCTTTCCGTTATGACTGCCAATAAAATATGAGCGCACGCGGTTTTTGAGCACTTTCGCTTTACCAACGTAAATAATGGTGCCTTCACTGTTTTTCATCAAATAACAGCCCGGCAGGTCTGGAAGCAATGCGAGCTTGTGACGAATCTGCTCCAGTGCTTTCTCCTGTGCGTCTAACTCCTGTATAAATGGATCCATAATTCGGTGGGTCCTCCCTTCCGAAAAAAGTAAAAGTCATGGTTACACAAAAAAATTCACACCGACCACTCCAATGACAGAACAACCTTTCAATCGCTGTTATCCCCAGATTTCTTTGATTCCTTTTTTAAAAGGGAAAATCCGGTGATAAAGGCTACAGTAGATGCTTCCGATGTAGCTTTCTTTCAGAAAGCTTTTAGCTTCGCTTCTCCAGTTCTTTTCTGTCCTCTCCGTTAATCATGTAAATTTCCAGTTTCATTTTATATTCACTTATATAATATAAATAATTTATCACATCATTTATATATTACTTTTATATTGTCCTACATATCACTTATCGACGCAAAACGCCCCCGGCATGTAAACCGGAGGCGATGTGTCAGCCTGCACTTAATTATGTTGTGACTTGCTGCTTATTGATGTTTTTCGATGATTCCTTTGAGAGCTTCTTTAGAGTTCAGACCAACCACTTTATCAACCGGTTGACCATCTTTGAAGAAGATCAGTGTTGGAATGCTCATTACGCCAAAGCGGGAAGCAGATTCTGGATTCTCATCCACGTTTACTTTAGCAATTTTTACGGAATCGCCAACTTCTGTGGACAGCTCTTCCAGGATTGGAGCGAGCATTTTGCAAGGACCACACCAAGGCGCCCAGAAATCAACCAGAACCGTTCCTTCTCCTTCGACTTCCGTGTTAAAGGATTGATCGGATACGTTAACAATAGCCATGAAATTGTCCTCCTTATATATACTTACGGTTTTATTTTAACCTGTAACGTCGTGAACGACACTTCCAGTATAACACATGTGCGTAAGACATGTGAAATGAACAGATAATGTTCATCTTCCCAACATGAAATCTTCACAATTACAGGTGAAGCCAGTCGTCTGCAAAATCTTTACAAACGCTTTCTTTTCCAAGTATACTAAAATTACTCCGGATTGTAGCCCTGCTTGCAGGCCAAGCTGTCAATCCTCAAAGGAGGCAACACAATGGACGCTAATATTCGGATGACCGACCCGCGTGAACATGTGAACGAGGAGCCGCGTAGCGATCTCTTTGATCTGATTATGGGCGTTGTCGGCATGGGCGGCCTGATGACTGTTATCTTTTTTGGTATGGTAATTTTTAAATTCCTGACCGAATAGGATGTTCAAGTCAGTTTCAGGCTCCCGCAGACCAGAAAAGCCCGGTTCTCGCATATTGCGAAAGCCAGGCTTTTTTTGGTTCATCTATATCTTAGCTCTTCCCTCGTTGGTTCTCACCCCGTACCTGAATGACATCCACAAATGGACGAATGCGATCCATCAAACGTTGACCTTTGTTCGATTCCTCGCCATCCCGGTTCGTAAAGCTCAAGTGTTTCTCAAGCCCTTCCAGGTTGTAATTGGACGTATAGAACGTTGGCTTGCGATTCATTCTATAGTTAAGAATAGAGCCCATCACATGATCCCGTACCCATGGGTTCAGGTTCTCTGCACCAATGTCATCAAAGATGAGCAGGTCACAGCTTTTCAGAACATCCGTCATTTCCTTGAGCTTCTGTCCTTCACTGATCATGGATTTCAAATCCTCTACAAAGTCAGGCATATAAATAATGACACCTGTATGACCCGCAACCGCGAGTTCATGTAGCAGATAACACATCAGAAACGTTTTGCCGGTTCCAAACGAACCTTCCAGATACAACCCCTGCGTTGAAAGTCCGTTGGCCTTCGTCTCGCTAATATAACGAAGTACACGGTTTACCGCTGGCGCACGCATGCGATCTTTGCCCATAATTTCCACATCATTATATCCAGCGCTTAGAGCACGCTCATCCACATAAAAACTGCGAATCCGCTGTTTGATGATATGTTCATTTTGCCGGGCGATCTGTTTGGAGCAAGGTGCTTTAATATCTATAATTTCGGGTTTACCGTTAAAGTTCTCTACTTCTAGTTTGCAGAAATGACCCTGAAAATCGTTGGGACAGTTGTCGAGTCCCGGACAATTCGCGCAGTTCTTCGAATCTTTAGCATACTGAAACAGCTTGCTCAGATCGGGCATGAGCTGTGTATCTTTCAGTTCAGGATGACCTGCGCGGAACTCGCGCACATATGGATCTTCCAACAAATCCGCCATAATTCGCCGCGACTGCTCACGAAACGAAGGGTTCAGCTGCTGAAGCAGTCCTCCCAAGGATTCCATGACTTCAAGCCCCCTTTTATTAGTATCTGTATTATTGAATAACGGGACATCCTTATCGCCTTATGTTCAATCATTCGTACTGTTCATTCTATAGAAAAGCCACCAATAACTCAACAGATACATCTGGAAAATCGTCGAACCCTTACAACTGGCGCATCCCCGCCGTTACAATCTCACTCTCGTTGGATTCCGATTGTGTCATGTCGTTAATAAGCCTCTTTCACATCTTGTTGTATAATCTCGATCTCAACTTCTTCCGGACGATATACGGCACGCAGCTTACCCGAGGAATCCGTCGCAAACAGCACCGAGCGATTGCTCTGAAGTTCAAAGGAATACGTAACACCTGTATGCTGATCTCTGATGCGCACCTGCTCATTCCAGGCATATTCCGAAACGATAATATACAAATTCCCTTTTGAAAAATGAAGCTTCCGGCCGTATATTCCCGCAATCTGCCCGCCTGATAACCATTCCAGCTCCCGCTCTACACCTGCTGTAGCTGCGGCATAACGATACAGTTCCACAAGCGGCTCATCCCGGCCGTTCAATTCCAGTGGCAATGGGGTCCAGATCAGCTTCCCCTTACCCTCACCCAGTGGTACAACGGTTACCCGATCTGCTTTAGGCGATGGCGATGTTTTCGTTGTATCCATTTCATCGATGGCGTCGGCATCAAGAGAGGGGTGCAAGTGTCCTTTCTGACCATCGGCAAGAAGAACTTGCATTTCTTTGACCACTTCGGCAATACGGCGTCTGCCATAAGTGACACGATGGTTTGTCCCGTTAAGGTGAAGCACCTCCTCACGCTGCACATTAGCCAGATTTCGTTTCCCCACCAACATATCCGCTCTTCCGCTCGGTTTCCAGTATGCATCAAGTCCCAGCGGACCGGTGATAAGCAAGCTTGCACCCTGCTTCTCTGTAAATTCTATTAATCGACGGAACGCAGCATCTTCCAGATTATGCGGACTTGGCACGATGACCAGCTTCGGCGGCTGATGTTCCAGTGAATCCAAGTGATATTCCGACAATGCACGGAACGGCAGCTTCAGCTCATAGGACAACACCCGGGTCAGCCTAGTCGTCGCATCATATGCCAGCGAACGGTTGGAGAAATCGTTCGAATACGGAAATACGACGGCAATTTGCTCCAGTTCCCGATCCTCGAACAACTCCCGCACCTCTCGCATAAAACGGCCAAAATCATACGATACGTTCGCTTCCGGTTTCTCTGTGCCATCTGCACGCAGCGCCCCGATATGAGATTCATTCGCGTTATCCATATAAAAATTTGTATTCCAGATCCATTGCACCGCACCCGCACCACCTGTCGCAAAGGCATAAGCATATTTGCGTTCCAGTATGCTGTGCAGCTCGGCTTCCGTACGTTTGGCGCGTCCATCTGGCGTTTCCACATACATCATACCGGTTTCCTGGATCAGATTCGGTTTATTCGGTGTTTTGGCAAAAATGCCATCCCAGAGCAGATCATCATTCAGCCACCAGGAATGCACTGTCGTGTAATCCACCTCGCGCTCATAGAAAAACGGGGATGGACGTTGTGCTCCCAAAGCCTCATCCTGTCCAATAGTAACCAGATGCTTCGGAGCCAAATCCTTGATTGTACTGACCAGTTCCTGTGCCCACACATTGTGCATCTCCATGGAAAACAGGCAATAATCCAGCCAGCGAGTGCCTTTTTTGGCCTGATGCATATCCTGTACATCAAAATTGATCTCTTCCGGTTCAGGAATCACCGCATCCGCGAAGCTTGGAAGCTGTCTCGGGGACATATTCCATGCCTCCTGCAGCGATTCAATCGTCTCATGACGCTTCTGAAGCCAGCTCATAAAAGCCTGCTGCTCGTACATATCCCGGGATGAACGCGGACCAGCAGAGAAAATACGTGCCGGATCAAACATGGACGGTTCATTGATGAGGTCCCAATCTACATGGGTACTGTGTATGTGCCGACTGACAACGCTGCGAATGAATCGTTTTTGTGCCTCGACGCTTTGCGGGTCCAAATAGGGATTAACTCCCTCCCAGGTCTCGGGGGTAAAAGAGAAGAACGTAAACGTCACCTGCAAACCATGTCGCTTCGCCGTTAAAAAGAAAGCATCGATGGCGCGAAGAACGTCTTCCGCCATGTGACCGTCCACCTGCATCATATTGCGATAAGCTGTCCAGATCCCAGTACGAATCCAGTTAATCCCGGCCTTCGCCATCTGTTCCATATCCCGGTCCCATACGTCCGTATTGGGCAGAAACAGAAATTTCCGCGCGACATCCGAGGTCATGTACGTCATACCGACAACAGGCAGCGGTTGCCCCGCTTGGATAAAATAATCCCTGCTGCGGGTAATCCCCTCCCCTTCCGCAAGCAAAGCCGTGTCCTGGCCCCAGAATCCTTGACGCAGGACACGAATCTCACCGTCCGGTGCCTCTGCTCGGCAGACGATTCGGTAAAGCCCAGGCTCCACAAGCTTCGGTAACGACAATCGAACATATTGCTGTTCGTCAGAAATGTGCATCTCCAGCTGGTGATTCCATACAGGCTCTGTTTGACCGTTCATCCGGTTTTCTCGTACTACGGTCAATGCAAACGTCCATCTCTCGAAGGCACTGCACCTAAATCCTGTCCGTTGGAGTCCATTCCGTTGAAATCCCGTACGTTGCAAAATCTGCCCCTGAAGGGTGAGCACTACCCGTTCCCCAGGTTCATAAGACGCATAGTTTGGTTTCAAAGACAGCTCCGTTACCCCTTGAGCACAGAACACACCCCATTTCACGATCTCAGCCGCACCGTTCTGCGTCCAAAAAGAGTCGGTTAAGGGCAGATTTACAAATAACCAGCGTGAACCGCCAAAGCTTCCACGTATGTTTTCCCATAAAACCATCGGAGCGGCAATGCTGCGTCCATCTTGGTTGATGCCTGTCAGCAACGCGTGAATCTGTGTACTCATTGTACCCGCCGATCCCATCTGGTGTGGCAGATCGCTTGTTTTGGTTGTATGAGGGACAAGATTCCATGTATCGGCAACTTCTAACAGTTCTTCTTTCCCGGCAAGCAGCGGGATCGAATCGGAAGAAACATACGACTGCACATCCGCTGTCGATACGCCAATCGTCTCATGGATATACAGTTCCTGATGATATGCCGTCTGCTCTGACTCCACGACCCATGTCTCGTGTTCTGCGCGTACAGGCCGCTTGAAAGGAGCCCCGCCGATACTGATCAGGCCGCCTCCCTGATGTAAATAATCCACAATGGCCGTCCAGGCCGATTTCGGAAAATACGGGGCATGCAGATTGATAAAACATCCCTCACCACCTGCCGCCTGTAACGCATCAGTCAGACCATCTGCGTCTGTAATGTGGATGTTCTCCCTTTCCAACGACTTCCAATGTTCCATCGCCTGCCTTGAGGGTTGTTGCCCCTCTATCGGAAAGGCCGGATCACAGAACAAAATCAGCTTAGCCTGAATCGCTGTCGGCGTTACAACAGGCGGCATCGGCATTTTGGGTAAACGCAATTGTTCCATAGATGAGTGCACTCCTTAAACTGGTTTAAGTGGGGCTATGAAGAGCTGAAAAATTTATTTACACTGGACCACTACGATGGCAGAACAACCTTCCGATCGCTGTTATACCACATAAATATCGCAACAAGGTTTACTGCAGCAGCACGGTTTGGATTTGGAAAGGTTTAAAGGACAGGGTAAACTCGCCGTTATTGCTTTCCAGCGGCTCCCCCTGTTCTTCAAGTGCATTGGAGTGGTATGCCTGCTCAAAGGCATGCGGCCATTTCAAGGTAATACGCTCGCGTTTGCCGGATGATTCATAGAAACGCAGCACCGTTCCTTGGCCATCTTCTGCCCGTTTGACCGTATCCAGAATGACATGTTCGCTGTCAAAGGTGATCCAGGCTCCTGTTGCGGGAAGAAAACCGGTCGCCCCTTGCTTTTTTGACCCTGTGTTTGAATGCACATACGATATGTCATGTTCTGGTTGCATTTCAATCTCTTCATGCTGATCTGGTTGTCCTGACATCACCTGATGCGCAATCACTTCGTGATTCAGTTCCGCGGCATGACGTACCGTATGCGCCTTACGCCAGTCGCCCTCATGAGGATACAGGGAATATGTGAATTCATGCGCTCCCTGATCTGCTGTCCGGTCAGGCCATTTAGAGGCACGCAGCAAGGACAAGCGAATCGTACTTCCCTGTACGTCGTATCCGTATTTGCAATCGTTAAGCAGACTTACACCATACCCATGTTCAGAGACGTCTGCGAACCGGTGTCCACAGACTTCGTACTGAGCCTGCTCCCAGCTTGTATTGCGATGTGTGGCCCGTTCCAGAGCCCCAAATGGAATTTCGTAGGTGGCCTTGGACGTCATTACATCGATTGGAAATCCAACCTTCAGCAGCTTGTGATTCTCATGCCAGTCCACCTGTGTTTTGAAATCAATTCGCCGCGAATCGTGATAGAAAATAATATCCTGTATAATGACGGATTGATGAATTTTCCAGCGGAAACGCAGGACATCCTTCACCTGACCTGCCAGCACCAGCTTTTTCTCCAAAAGCTGCGCTTCTCCGGCAGTCTGCTTTTCATAACGATTATCGATATCCCATGCGTCCCAAAGGGTTGGGCGGTCGTGGAAAAAGTGAAACCGGTTGCCCCGCTCACCCGGCTGCAACATGTCGCGTTCCGCTGTTTTATCCCATATGCGGGTCATCTCGCCTTGTTCGTTAAACTGCACATCATAATACGCGGTATCCCATGTATCGTTAAAAATCGTCTTGCTCTCCATGTTGTTCATCGTAGCCACTGCTTCAGTCCCTGCATTCGACTCTTTTGGATGCAGCTCTTCTTGATGCGGTTCACTTGGATGATCCGGCTCAGAAAACAGCCAAAGGGTCTTATAACCGAACGCGGGAATGTCCTCTACAAAAATAAACAATTGATTGCCTTCACGGTCGGATCGCAAGTAATGACCATGCTCATCCACTACGTGGGAGTTGGAATCAGCCCGCACAGGAATTTGCACAACAGCACTGAGTTTCCAGCCCAAACTGTTCAGAACCAGATACGCCGTTGAATCTTCCTGCCCCTGCGTAATCACCTGTTCAGCTAATATAGAAATCCCTTGATTTAGCCCTGACGTGCCCCATTGGAACACGTTCTCGTATTCCTCCCGGGAAGTGACATACGATTCGGTAATGGCAGACCCCGGAATAATATCGTGGAATTGATTGAGCAAAATCAGTTTCCAGCCTTCGTGCAGTGTATGGTGTATCTCCGCTTGCGCTTGTTCATTCATGGCAGGGTAAGCAAGGGTGCCCCAAAGTTCGGCTTCACGATACAGCACCTCTGCCTTGCGGTTGCTTCGTTTGTTCCGGGCATGTGTGGTGTAGGTTCCCCGGTGCGGCTCCAGATACAGATCACCGTGCCACTTGGGAAGTTCAGGTTGCGCAGCTTGGATCTGATCAAAAAAGGCTCCTGCTGTGCTGTACCCGCTCTCCGGTTGTCCAACCATCAGATCAGAACGGTCAATGTATTCCAGCATTTCGCGTGTTACCCCGCCGCCCCGTCTCCATGCCCGTAAAGCAGCATTTGCTCGGGATGGGCTGCTTTTTGGCGATAAGACTGCCAGTGATCATGAATATCCTTCGGCAGCGTATGTTCGTTAACGCCATGATTGAGATAGGACAGAATCGATGTACCGTCAATGCCCACCCATTGAAAAAGATCATATGGGAACACATTCGTATCATTCCATCCCAGCTTGGTCGTCATAAAATAATCCACGTTGCCATGCTTCAGGATCTGGGGAAGAGACGCGCAGTATCCAAACGTATCTGGAAGCCATTCAATTCGGGAGGTCATGCCGAACTCTTGCTTATAAAAACGCTGACCATATAACATTTGCCGCATCAAGGACTCTCCGCTCGGAATGTTCAGATCCGGCTCTACCCACATACCGCCAACCAGTTCCCAGCGTCCTTCGGCAATACGCTTTTTCACACGGGCGTACAACTCGGGATCGTTCTTCTTCAAGAAAGCATATAGCAACGGCTGACTCTGAGAGTACACATAATTCGGATACTCGTTCATCAGTGCGTCCACCGTGGAGAAGGTACGGCTCGTTTTACGCACCGTTTCCCGCACAGGCCACAGCCAGGCAATATCAATATGAGACTGCCCCACCATATGCTCCAGCCCCTCCGCATTACCGCCAATCTCGCGTACACGCCGTATCAAACGTTCCTCCAGCTGGTAAACGCCCGTCCCGTGCATAATCTCTTCCTGGCTCATGCCTGCGAATTGGTCCATCGCCTGATAGATCGCTTCTACCAATCGAACCTGCCGAAAATCACTTTCGGGCAGCAGAATCGCCGAATCCCTCACAATGGTCACCGTATACATCAGACTGCGTACAGCCTTATTGGGTCTAACGAGCAGGCTTGTGATGGACGTGATCGGAGGCTGAATGACCGCTTGTTGATTCAGCGGATCTACGGGTTCCGGTACCGGATCAAACATCTCAATCTCCAGTTCCGGATGGATTCCCACTTTGCACGGATCAAGCGAGACATACGTATGGTTGCGATCCAGCCCTTGATAAGATTGACCATTTACCCGCAGCAAACCTTCCCCCCCGGTATCAAATACGAGTCCATACGGTTGACCCTGCCACGATTCCGGAATATGCAGCTTGGTTCTGAAGAAATAGGTGTTACCCTGTTGGCTTGGAAAACGTTCAAAATCTTGGCCTTCGGGGTAATCCCCATGAACCTCATAATCTCCTGGCGTATGATAATAAGCGCGAGTAATGTCCCAACTCCGCAACTGCTGTTGCTCCAGCCACTGCTGTTCGGACAACTCGCGAATGAATCGTCTGATGCGTTCCATAGGTCAGGCCTCCTCTACCGTCAGTTCAATCCACTCTGTATCGTTCACATTACGACCCACATGAAGATGGAATTGCCCCGGTTCTACGACAGGTTTCAGATCACGGCCAATGTATTGTAGCTGCTCTGCCCCAATCTGGAAGGCAACCGTCCGGGTCTCCCCAGACTCCAGCCTGATTTTAGAAAATGCCTTTAATTCCTTGGCTGGACGTGTCATCTGACTAACGATGTCCGCAATGTACAATTGCACAACCTCTGCCCCGCTGCGTTGTCCTGTGTTGGTGATCTCTACAGTTAACGTTACATGTTCAATCGAAGTCATGGATGTACGTGTTAGCTTCGGTTTACTGTATTCAAATGTTGTGTAACTAAGCCCGTATCCAAAGACATAGCGCGGCTCCAGATCCTCTTCAAGATAACGCTTGCCCCTAGATCGTTTCCCGTTATAGTAGACCGGAAGCTGACCCACATGTTTGGGAATGGAGATGGTCAATCTTCCGGATGGATTGACATCACCGAACAATAGATCTGCAATGGCATGCCCGCCCTCTTGTCCCGGATACCATGCCTCAAGAATCGCATCTGCGTGCTCATCTGCCCACGGTTCTGCAATGGGTCGTCCATTGATGTAAACCACGATCATGGTTTTGCCAAGCTTATAGATTTCCTGCATCAGTTCCAACTGTACACCAGCTAACCCCAGCGTCATCCGGTCTATGCCTTCACCACACTCCATGTCATTCCATGAATATTCGGATACGTTGGAAGCGCCGGTTCTCAGATCAATCGTGCCTTCGCCAAAATCACGCGCGCTGGAACCGCCCATGACCAGAATAACTGTATCTGCCTCACGGGCCACCTCCATGGCTCGTTCAAAACCTTCTTTGGAATCACCTTTGATCCGGCATCCAGGCGCATAAAGAATCTGCTCTTGTTCTGCATAAACCTGGACTTTAACTCCTTTTTCCACATCGTCATCGTTCTGAGTCCCCGCCAGCTTGCTGCGGATGCCGTCCAGTACAGTGACCACTTTTGACCTCGGCTGCGGAGACGTATAATCCCCAAGCTGATTGTATGCCTGGTCAGCATTAGGCCCAATCACGGCAATACGTCCTGTCTCTGCTGTAGACAGCGGCAGGGCAGAGCCTTCATTTTTCAGCAACACTGCACCTTCCGCTGCCAATTGACGTGCCAATTGAATATGCTGTTCACTGCCGATCACTTCAGCTGTCCGCTCCGCATCCACATAAGGACGCTCAAACAGTCCCAGTCGGAACTTCAATGCCAGCACCCGGCGAACCGCTTGATCCAGCACCCCCATCTCAAGTTTGCCTTCTTCCACCGCCTGCACCAGATAACGTCCAAACATCACGCCAGACATCTCCATATCAATACCGGCCTGAATCGCCTGAACCGATGCATCCATACCATCTGCCGCAACATCGTGCCCGCTTGCCAGCATGTCGATTGCTCCGCAATCCGTAATGATCATTCCGTCAAAGCCCCATTCTTGCCGCAAAATCGTGTCCAGCAGCTCCGTATTCACGGTGCACGGCGTGCCATCAATTTCGTTGTACGCCGGCATAATGGACGCTGCACCAGCTTCAACCGCTTTACGGAAAGGATACAAATCCACTTCCAGCAGCTCGCGCAAGCCCATATGCACAGGCCCTGCGTTACGTCCTCCTTCCGAGCTTCCATATCCGACAAAATGCTTCAGCGTCGCGGCTACCGCATCTTCACGGTCAAGGTGTTCTCCCTGAAGCCCCGTTACAGATGCAGCAGCCAGTTCCCCAATAAGGTATGGGTCTTCGCCAAAACATTCTTCGGTGCGTCCCCACCTCGGGTCCCGCACCACATCCAGCACCGGGGAATAGGTTACCGCACCACCCTGAGCACGTGTCTCCAAAGCCACCGCCCGGCACATGTCCTGATACAGTTCCACATTCCAGGTACTTCCGAGCAGAAGAGGAACCGGATAAACGGTTCCGTCAATCGCCATATGACCGTGAGAGCATTCCTCACCAATCAGGATCGGAATGCCAAGTCTGGAATGGTCCACTGCATAACGCTGAATTAGGTTGACGACCTCTGCCCCCGCCTTGGCAGACAAACCATTCTCCAACGTAACTCCTGTCCACGGATCGGCTCGCAGTGTTCCGTACAACGATCCCACGCCTCCTTTTTCCACCTGTCTCTTGAAGGTTTCGTTTAGCGTAATATTTCCCTGATCCTGGGTATACGTCTGCCAGCCGAAGGGCTGCACAAGCTGACCCGCCTTTTCCTCCGTGGTCATCAGACTTAATAAATGCTCTACTCGTTCGGCAACAGTCTTGCTTTTATCCTTGTATATCATCATGTTGTAACTCTCCATTTCTGTAGAGGAATCCGATTATTCTTTTACTGCACCCACCGTCAGACCCTGTACGAAATAACGCTGGAAAAACGGATAAGCGAATATGATCGGCAGTGTGGCCAGCACAACCATAGCCATCCGGGATGTATCCTGCGGAATGGACTGCATGGCAGCCAGACTCATCGAGCTGTTGGCCGAGTTCTGCTGAATAAATTGAATGCTCGACTCAATTCGCATCAGCATCGATTGCAGCGGTACCAGATTGGGACTATCAATATATAGAAGGGCATTGAACCAGTCGTTCCAATAGCCGAGTGTACTGAACAAACCAATCGTGGCCAGACCCGGCAGCGACAACGGAATGACTATTTTCAGAAACGTATAAAATTCTCCGGCACCATCAATTCTCGCTGATTCAATGATTGCATCCGGCACACTGGTCGAGTAGAACGTACGCAAGATCATGATATAAAAAGCGTTCATCGCCAGCGGCAGAATCAATGCCCAGATCGTATCCTTCATGCCTAACAACTGGGATACCACCATATACGTCGGGATCATGCCACCGTTGAACAGCATCGTCAGAATAGCAAATATGGAGAAAAATCTCCGATAACGGAAGCTCTTGCGAGAGATTGCATAGGCATATAGCGACATCAGAACCAGACTGATGATCGTGCCTAGTACAGTCACCAGAATGGTCACCCCATACGCCCGCAGCAGCGTATCCCCGCTCTGCCAGACAAACTGATAGGCCGCGAAGCTCCATTCCGCCGGAATCAGGCGGTACCCGTCACGGGCCAGCACCTTTTCATCCGTAAACGAGATGATAACAACAAAGATAAACGGAAATACACAGATCAATGCAAAGAGTCCGGCGATGATATTCATCATCACGTTCCATGTAGCAGATACGTGATGGAAGTCGCGTTTTTTTACCAATTGAGCTTGAGTCACAGAGGTTCACTCCTTTCTCGTTTCTTAGAATAAGCTGCTGTCTTTATCGATTTTGCGAACCACATAGTTGGAGATCATCACAAGCACAAAACCTACAACGGATTGATACAAACCTGCTGCTGTGCTCATGCCGATCTCACCGCTGGTTTTCAGACCGCGATAGACATACGTATCGATTACGTTTGTAACGGAATACAGCGTTCCCGAATCTCTCGGCACTTGATAAAAGAGTCCAAAATCCGCGTAGAAAATACGCCCCACAGCGAGCAGGGTCATGATCGTAATAATTGGAGACAGCAGCGGGATCGTAATGTTTCGAATCTGCTGCCATTTGCTCGCACCGTCAATCATAGCGGCTTCATACAGCGACTTGTCGATACCCAGAATGGAGGCGAGGTAGACGATACTGCTGTATCCGATCGTTTTCCACAACGCCACAAAAATTAGAATATACGGCCAATACTTGGCCTCCGAGTACCACTGAATCGGTTCGAATCCGAACCAGCCAATCATCTGATTCAACATGCCGCGATCCATACTCAGGAAGCTGTATACGAAGTAACCCACAATGACCCAGGACAGAAAGTATGGCAGAAACATCCCCGTTTGATACAGCTTGGCAAGACGTTTGTTGATTAGCTCGGAGAGCAGAATTGCAAGTCCAACCGCAAAGACCAGACCTAGAAAAATGATCGTGATATTATATAAAAGCGTATTGCGTGTAATCAGCCAGGCATCATTGGTGCTGAACAGAAATTTAAAGTTGTCCCACCCTACCCAATCACTTTTCATCAGGCTGGCCCAGAAACCTTCGCGACTGAATCGGTACTGTTTAAAGGCTGCGACGGTGCCTGCAAGCGGCAGGTAAGAGAAGAAGAAAAACCAGATGGCGCCGGGCAACACCATGAGCAGCATGACTCGGTTTTTGATTAGATTCTTAAAAAATGTACTCATTGCGGGTATCCTCCTTCAGGCTATGAATGAGAAAAGGATCGAACGCTACAAACAGCCGCCCGATCCCTTCTCTCATTTTCTTACTTGTTTTCTGCTCTCCAGGCATCCAGCTGGCTTTGGGCTTCAGCCATCACTTTCTCCAGTCCGGCTTGGTTGAACTTCTCAATCACTTGCTCCAGATTGGTGGCTGGGTCGAGGGTACCTGTCATCAATGCTGCCCAATATTGTTCTTTCACGTTCTGTACTGCCGTTAGCTCGGCAGATACCTTGCTTGCATCAAAGTTAAAGCTGAGGATTGGCGAATTCACGCCTTCTGCATTGAACTTTTTGAACTCATCCCATTTGTCATCCGGATCATTGCTGTTCAGATAGAGCAACATGTTATTACCGAGAGAGTAGGAAGGCATATCATAGTTTTTGGATTCAGGCAGGTTTTCCATATGAGTATCTTCTACTTTTTTGTAGTGTGTACCCTCGATGCCCGAGTCCACCATATTGCGCAGCACCGGGTCTGTATTCAGCAGGTTCAGGAATTCCATCGCTTTCTCCGGGTATTCCGAGTTGGCCGAGATTGCCATGATGGAGCCCTGTACCGATGTGTTGGTAATGATAGCATCACTTGCCGGTGTGGATACGACAGGATAACCGTAACTTGCCGACCATAGATTGTCTGCGAGCGGCTGGGTCTGTGCACGATCCAGGAACCAGTTGCCCGATGTTGTCAGATCATTGGTAGAGCCTGTTGTTGCCGCTTCAGCCGACACATAACCCACTTTATAATATCTGTGCATCGTTGTTAGCGCTTCCTTCATTTCTGGTGTTCCCAGAATGTTCACGATCTTGTAATCGGTGGTGTCCAGCTTTATGGCCATCGGCAGGTTCTGGATTACATAGTCGTATGGCACATACGGCACGTAGTTTTTATCCATGGAAAAAGGAGTAATACTTGGCTCATTTTCCTTGATTTTTTTAAGCAAAGGTTCCAGGCTATCTAACGTACGGATATTGGAGGTATCCAGTTTGTATTTATCAAGCAGCGTTTTGTTGAAACGCCAGACTTCCTGCTGCGGCAGCTCCTTATTGGCCGGAATACCATAGTTGTGACCATCTACCTTGGAACCATTCAGGAAAGCCGGATCAATGGTTTTAGTCAGGTCCTGACCGTATTTGGCAAGCAGATCATCCAGTTCGAGGAATGCGCCCTTTCTGGCATTTTGCACGTAGTCAAAACCACCCGCAGAAGTAAAGATAATGTCCATCGGTTCACCGGACGCTACGTTCACTTGCATTTTCTGAGTATAGTCACCCCAGTCCACCATTTTCATCGTCACGGTAGCGTTAATTTTCTCTTTGGTATATTTACTGACTTCCTCCAAGACCTTGTTAACATCCTTCTGCGGTGTGCCGATGGTGTACCAGATCAACTGCACGGTGTCATCACCTGCTCCACCAGAATCGGAAGCCTCTTTGTTGCCGCCGCAAGCGCTAAGAACAAGCGTAACAGCCATTAACAATGAAAGAACGAGCGAGAAACGCTTCTTGGTTTTACTCATTTGCATGATCCTCCCTTTTCGTGTTTCCTTCTGATGTTCCCCTGAGTGCTTTCAACTAACTGCTTTAACCTTATCGAATGAAAGCATTTACAAAAAGAAGATAAACTTAAGGTTTCGAGGTACAAATTAAAGAGAATCAGGCAGTAAACTTGTTTTATCACCAAATTAAATCGCACTGCGCCATTAACCAAACACTTTATAGTCAGTCGGTGAAATCCCCACATATTTGCGGAACTGTTTATAAAAATAGCCGGTCTCCCAGTACCCTACGTTCCGGGCGATCTCATGCACCTTCAGATTGGAGCTGCGCAATTGCTCCTTGGCACGTTCGATTCGATACTTGTTGATATACTCGGCAAACGTCTCGCCTGTCTCTTTATGGAACAGCTGACCCAAATAAACCGGATGTAGATGGTACTGTGCGCCAAGCAGCTTCAAGGAAAGCTCTTCGGCATAATGATTGTCGATATGCTGCAACACCTGATTCACAATAGGATTTCGCATATCCTGAAGCAGGGACTCAATCGTCCGGGCGGCCACCTGCTGCAAAGCGTGCACCAGTTCATCCAAGGTGGTACTATCCAGTACCAGACGAAGTCCTTGCTGATAGATCACCGTTTCCTCCGCATGTCTGATGCCCTCCAGCTCCATCTTGAAACGAATCACCATTTCCAGTGCCGTATTTTGCAACTGCTCAGGTGTAAGTTCATGGCGATGCTGTTCAAAATCGGTGCGAATCCGTCCCGCTAACTGCTCTGTGCTGCGTGACAAAATCAGCTTCGCATAGGCTCTCCAATCTATAAAGAAAGACAGCGCCGCATGGCCTTGTTGATCCAACATGACATGATCGATAACTCTCCGTTCAGGGTAAATCATCACGTACTGGAGTGCCTTCTTGGCTTCTTCATAACTCACTGGAGCCTGATATAGCCCTTTCACCAAACGTCCAGCACCGATATGCAGATCGGGATACCTCACCGCCAGACGGTCTGCCAGCTCCTGCAAACCAAGCATCAGTCTGTCCTTTTCATCCGGCTCGTCTTCAATGTTGGCTACAAGCACGATATCTCCATTCATATCCTGAAATATGTTCAGACCGGAATAATCTACCGCCAGCTGTTCGACCTGTGCAAACAACATCGCTGCCTTATGCGCCTGCGTTTTGTCACGCAACACGGCGACCGCAATACATGGTGCATCCAATGAAAGATTCATGAACCTGGCACGTTCCTCAAACTCTGCTGCGGCAATCTGTCCGGTAAGCCAGCGATGCAAGATATTATCCTTCAACATCTGGATGCCGTATGTCTCCTCCAGACGTGGTGTGACGAGTTGGTCCAGTTTGGTTGCTGTGTTTCGAAGCGTGGATTGCAGTTCATCCACATTAATCGGTTTGAGCAGATAATTTTCGATGCCAAGCTTCATGCCTTCTTTTAAATATTCGAATTCATTAAAGCCACTGAGAATTATCACCTTCAGTTCCGGTTGTAGCTGCCGGGCTTCCTGGATTAGATCAAGTCCGTTCATCAAGGGCATGGAAATGTCCGTTATCAGAATATCCACCGGCTGATCAGGAAGAGCTTGCAAAGCTGCCTGTCCATTGCCTGCGTGATTTACAATTTCCATCCCGAACGAAGACCAATCCACAATATCGTATAATCCTTCAATGATGAACGGCTCATCGTCCACAATAAACACCTTGTACATGTCATACACCTTTCCCTTCCGAATGGGCTGGATATCTCACTCTGATCATGGTCCCCTCTTCAAGCGTGCTCACAATCGTGATCCCGAACTGGGGACCGTACAGATACCTTAATCGGCTGTGCACACTTCGTAGTCCAAACATCTGACCGGATTCCTCGGGACGTTCCAGTTCCTCCTGGATTTCCGTAAGCCGGGAAGGATCAATGCCCTTGCCATTGTCCCGCACTTCAATCTGCAGGGCACCATCCGCTTCTCCCACCGTAATCGACAATCGGTTGTCGCTACGCTCCGTCCGAATACCATGCACCACATAATTTTCAATGATGGGCTGTAGCGAAAGTTTCACCACAGGATGCCCGTAATACATACTATCGATCTGAATCGTATATATAAAAATATCCTTGTACCGGATACGGAACAGCTCCAGATATAGACGGCAGGCTTCCATTTCATCCTTCAGTGTATAATTGGGCTTTTGCTGCACAAGGCTTTTGAACAGGACCGACAAGCTGTAGATCATCTCCCCTACATCTCTTGCCCCTTGGGAAATAGCCCTCATACGGATCACTTCGAGTGTATTGTAGAGGAAGTGCGGGTTAATTCGCGCTTGAAGTGCCACCAGTTCAGTCTCTTTTTGTCTGATCTCTGCCTTGTACACCCGTTCTATATACAAGTTCAATTCATCCAGCATTTCGTTAAAACTGTGCGATATTTGCCCCAGCTCATCCTCTCTGGCATCATCGATGCGTGCAGACAAATTGCCGTATTTTACTTTTTGGGTGAAACGAATGATTCTACGGGTACGCTTGGCAAAGTTAATAATGAAAAAAGCCGGAAGCAGCACAGCAAACAGCAGAGAAATCAGGCTTATGGAGATAATGGTATTGCGAATACCCGCATACGATTCTGCCATCTCTTTCACAGGAACGGTACCAATGACAACGTAACCCTGATCCGCCGACACGAACCTGTTGACATACATGTTCCGTTCCTTTTTCATCGCCTCCATGTCTGTCTGGTCAAACAGGGAATCTGCTGCTTCCACATAGGGATACTTCTTCCCGTAGTATTTCGCGCTGGAGTCGAACAACACCGTGCCTTTGGCGGACAGCACCACAATATCGCCCTTCAGATTGCGCTCGTAGTTGTCCAGGGCATTGCCGATGCCTTTCGAATCAAAAAAGATGAGGAACTGGCCCATATTACGCAAAGTCTGAGTATTGTTAATGGGCACACGGATAGCGTATAACTCAGGGTCCCACAGATTGACAGCCTTGCGAATCCAGTAATTGGGCGCACTGATATTGGGCATCTCCATCGCCATCACATCGGGAATATAAGATCTGGCCACGTTGGTGTTCAGCTTGCGGAACTGTTTGTTCTGATTAAAGGTCAGCAAATCCTGCTTTTCGGCGCTATATAACATGATCTGATGAATGTCCGAATTACGGTCGATGATGTTCTGAAAATGGTTAAGCACCTCGGCCGAATAGTCATCCCGATTGGCGTAATACCCGTTGGTCATATGCTGAACATACTCGGCGTACGAGTGGTTCATCAGATAGGTGACGTTAGCAGATAACGCCTCATTCTGGTGCATATCCCTCACCATGTTCTGGACCGATTCATACTGCTGATGCATGTAACGATCGACATGCTCCATTGCCGCTTTCTGAATTGCCAGCTCCCGACGTATGGTGGAGTCCGATACGGACAGAAAAATAATATACGACAATGTAATAATCGTAACGATCGATATCATCGAAAAGATGAACAGCATTTTCATGAACATATTGTTTTTGAAGAAATTATTGTAAACGCTACCAATTCGCAAACTGGCACCCCCTCTGATGCTGTTTTTCTGTCTTGAATTATAGCATCCGCCCTCTGACATAGACGTATCACCCGCAACTATTCTTTAGTTTATACCTCGGATTCTTTAATTTCGCCCTGTTTCTAGCTGACGATAAAAGCCAAAACAAAAGATAGCCCTCTTCACTCCGTTCGGGGTGAGAAGGGCTATTTCTGCAATACATTTAATCCCTATATTCGGGGTGACTATGTCTGGAGCAGCCGAACAAGTAACATCTGGAACTTGAAGATGTTGTAAACTTAAATGGCGGGACATAACCTTGTGATATCCTCTGGATCAGATATTCGTATTCCGTTTTTTCATTTTGCAAGCGAGTCACGTATGCCACTTTATCACTTTCTGTCCAATTCTCATCGCAATCTTCTGCCTGTGCTTCCTCAATATCATCTTGTTTTAACCGAATACATTCTTCTGCAATTTCAACTGCACGTTCCATTGCATTCGTCTGAACTAGAGCATATATATATCTACACACCCAGTCGGGCGATTTAGAATATGTGTCCCATGATTTTTCAAACCAATGCATCGCTTCGGAAAAACAAGCAAGCTCCAAGTACAGTTCTGCCACATGTACCTCTCCGACAAAATCATCATCACTTTCCAAGAAGGCATCCAGTTTGTGTTTTGCTTCAATGGTATGTCCCAGCTGAATTAAACAGTGAACATGACTATACATGGCGTAATCAGAAGGCCCAGCACTTTTCAAAAATAATGCTGAAGCCTGTTCCAACTCTCCGAGATGATATTTGGCAATTGCTAAGTTATTGTATGCCTCTTTGGAAGGCTCCACAGCAATAGAGTCTGATAGTACAACCGCGGCTTCTTCCCATCTCTCCATCTGAACAAGTAATTCACCAAGCAGACTGTAAGGAAAATGAGAGGTTGGTTTCAACGCCACTGCTTCCTGAGCCAATTCAATAGCTGCTTCGATATCCCCCTCTTCGTGATAATAGATCCAGGACAGATTGGTCAAGGACTGAACATCCCTTGAATCATTCAATGCTTTCTGAAATAAAGCCAACGCTGCATCATAATCATTATTTTCAAGGTATTCGATGGCTTTCTGATTCGTACTCAACGGAGTTGCTCTCCCTTCAAATTGAATTGCGCTCCTCTAATGACGTACTGCTGCACGCCTATGTAAAAAAGCGAGTCACCTCTCATAAGGGACCCGCCTGTATCGTACAACTATAACGTTCCTTTATAACGTTCCTTTTTGCTTGCTCGCCTGCATCTCCTGAGCAAATCGCATCATCTCTTCAAACTCTTCCTCCGAAACGTTATCCCCATCATGGCTTATGTCTTGTACAATCGGAATTTCGGGTTTGGCTTTGGTTCCTTTACCGTATGTACGGGTACGGGTTCCAGCTGCTCCTGCAGCCTGCTTGCCTTTGACCTTCGCCTGATCACGAATATATTGCACAGCCTTCTCATACGTATTAACCTGCTTCAGCAACATATTGGAGGCAATCGCCTCAACAAAATTACGATTAATCCGTTGCTCGCCGCCCGATACAAGCAATGCCATCAGATAATGAATCAATACGTTGATCACTTCACCAGGTAGCTTGTAACTCAGATCAATTTTTTCGAAAATATCAACCAGATTATCCGGTACAGCCCCCGGGAAAAATGTTTGCAACAACCGAGTGTACGGCTCGTTACGAAGCATCATATTGTATTGATGAATATCACACTTGGTTGCAAATTGCGGTGGCACCTCGACATAATACTCCATCTGAACAACATGCTCCACTGGGGGTTCACCGGAGTCATTATATGCCTGTGGCTCCTCCATATGCTGGCGAAGAGCAACCACCTTGGCGGCTTGCACTGTCTGCTGTTCCTGACGTTTCTTCGTTTGTCTGAATTGCATGCTCGCCTTGTGTTGAAGATCATCCAGCAATAGTTGTCCTTGCGGGCTAAATACACCATCCTCGTCCAGCAGTCGGCACACATCCTGCACGCTAAGACTAAACTTGTTCACTACAAAATTGACGATCCCGAGCTGTTCATGATCAAAACGAAGTTGTTCCACATAACGTCGGTTTACCGACTCACGCGGGAAGCGTAAAATAATGTCCGCATAATTCAGTGCATTTTCTTCAACAGCATCATTCGTGCCTGTTCGCTGTGCCGATGTGGATACTTCGGAGAGTGCCTGCTCCAGCTCGTAATCAATGACATGCGTGTTAAGCTCAAATATATCGTAAAAGGGAACTGAAATATTTTCTTTATTGGCTGCAACGTAAGGTGCATCCCCATTTTCAACTGCCGAAAAGCCAGCTCGTAGCGACAACACAGCAAACTTGCCAATTTTGTCCCGTAGCAACAGTGTCAGATGCTGTGTACGGAAAAACTCTCCTGGCGAGAGCGGCGGCTGCAGTTCATACTCATAGATGTAATCATCATTCTCTGGAATATAGACCCGCGATGTCTGGAGAAGACCTACTGCCTCCAGCTTGGACGCCTGTTCAACCAGATATTTACGTCCTTTCTCGCTAGGCTCCAGCCCCAATGTCATGAACAGCCTTCGTTGCTGCTCAAGCGGGGAATAACCGACCTGTTCTCCGGGGAGATGCTGAAATAACAGCCGATACAAGCCAACCGCAAAAGCACCTACCATAGGCTGGTAAGCTCCTGTGAGCATGCGGTCGTCCAGGGCGCTTAATCCAAACTCCCTGTATACGCAGTAGCGATGATGTTCCGTATAATGATGCAAATTCTTCATGCGCATAGCCTGATCTCCTTCTTCCCCAAAGGTTGTTTTTCTATTCTATCATAAATGTCCGATCCTCAAATGCTCAAAAACAGGTAAAAAACCAACCCGTTCTCTCTCCGTTTCATCCTAGGTCGACATCGTTCACGTTTTCGCAGAATTGGGCGAATTTTCAAATGAATAACGACAAAGAGTCGCTAGAATACTATAAAAGCTACAGAGCGAGATTACAAGCGAAAATAGTTTAAATCTATTCATCTTATGCTTATGAAAAAAAGCGTACAAACATTCCCGTACCCCGTTCGTCACAACAAAAAAGCCTTCCCTTTGCACGCGTAAGCGTTTGCGTCAAAGATAAAGACTTTTCCAAGTTATTGCGGCAGATGCCTTCACTTTCCAGTCATCAGAACATTCGATATCCGCCTAAACGCAGTTTCTGAATCGTCCATCCGCTGATTATCGCACCCGCGAGGCCTGCAACCCCTGTCATATAATCGACCAACTGGAACGATCCAAGATGTGACACGAGCGTAGATGAATGATCCCATAAGGAATATACCACCACAGGCAAAATAACGATGACGAACAGATAGGAAGGAAACCAGGTGGTCTTCATAAGCATATTCAAAATGAAACCGATACCAAACATCATCACAAAAAATAATACCATTAATACAAGCACAGGTATAAACTGCATCGGCTGACGTTCACCTCTTCTTTCACACTTTCGGTTTTCCCTTCTGGATAGTAGTAAGTTTACCGCAAAAAATGTGGCGAAGCAACGAACTTTCTGGACAAATCTACCGATTTTCACGAGAAGATCATTTGCCCTCCTGCTTCATATTGGGATACAATATAACGATAAAGCACTAAACCATCCCTTACCGGGATTTGGAAATATAATCCGCAGGAGGAACAATATCCATGAACGAAGCCGCATCAACCCTGGAGGGCTGGTATGCCCTGCATGATTTTCGCTCGATGAACTGGACCGCTTGGAAAGCAGCCGACGATGAAGAGCGTGCTGTTGCCCTGGACGAGCTTCAAGAGTTTTGGAATGATTGGAAAAAAGTCGAGGAGGCTTCCCAAGGCAGCACTGTAGTTTATACAGTCGTAGGTCAGAAAGCTGACTTTGTGATGATGCATCTGCGCGAAACGCTGGAAGATCTGAAGGCAGTAGAGAACGCCTTCAACAAAACAACGTTTGCCAAATACACGACTAAAGCTTATTCATATGTCAGTGTAGTTGAACTGAGCAACTATCTTGGCAAAGAGGGCGAAGATCCGATGCAAAATCCGGAGATTATTGCCCGTCTTAAACCGGTTTTACCACAACGCCAATACATTTGTTTCTACCCAATGAACAAAAAGCGTGAGTTGAACGACAACTGGTACATGTTGTCCATAGACGAGCGCCGTACCATGATGCGCAGTCACGGCATGATCGGCCGCAGTTATGCGGGTAAAGTGAAACAGATCATTACCGGCTCCGTCGGATTTGATGATTGGGAATGGGGCGTTACGCTGTTCGCTGATGATGCGCTTCAATTCAAAAAACTCGTGTACGAGATGCGCTTTGATGAAGTAAGTGCACGCTACGGTGAATTTGGCTCCTTCTATGTAGGAAGCTTGCTGAACGAAAGCACACTGGAAGAGATGCTGAAACTGTAATTTTGTATACATGCAAGAATCGTCCAGCTTGCCTTCTCTTAAGGTAGGCTGAACAATTTTTTATTTCAATGCTGCATAACAAAGGCACCGTGGATATCCTAGAAGGGATTATTCCACGGTGCTTTGTTAGCTCTTCAATACTACTTCACTTTATTACTTGATTTAGATT
Source organism: Paenibacillus sp. FSL R7-0272 (assembly GCF_037969905.1). NCBI lineage: Bacteria > Bacillati > Bacillota > Bacilli > Caryophanales > Paenibacillaceae > Paenibacillus > Paenibacillus sp. FSL R7-0272. The sequence continues at coordinate 5,229,013 of NZ_CP150221.1, forward strand.
TATTTAAGTTGCACTAATTGTTTACACAAAAACGGAGAGGACAGAAAAAACCTGTAAAAGCGGAGCGGTCGCCTTTATCACCGGATTTTCCCTTTGAGAAAAGGGAATCCAAAAAATCTGGGGATAACAGGGATTGAAAGGTTATTCTGTTATCGGAGTGCGCGAGTGTAAACGCTTTTTAGAACTTAATAAAATCTCAATCCTGCTCCTCTTCATCAACTGCTTTCAGAGACTCAAGAAACTCAGCAGTTGCACGGTCACGGTCACGGCTCTTTTCCTTCAGCCGTTCAATTGCCGGCAGGATAAGAATATCTACTTCTTTCTGAACGATGTAAGCCAGGTCATATTGATTCTGTTCCTCCAGGTACCCGCCGACCTGCATCAAGTCGTTGTAACGATCCAGTTCCTCACGGGTTAACAGACCACGAACCTGCACACTGCAATGTCTCATCCGAAGAACCGTCCTTTCCTCAGGACCAGCGGAATACCTCCAATGATAAACAAATAGCGCATATCCACTAATTTTTTCAATTGTGCTGCCTTCCAGCCCTTGTATTTCTTATCCCCAACGACAGCAATCGCTTCCCCTTTACCCAAAGAGGCAACAGTACCTTTGCTGGTGAATTCAAAAGGCTGAGGCTGCTTGTTGCGAATGGCTGCGACAATATTTTTGGCACAGTTCACACCTTGCTGCATCGCAATCTGTGCTGTTGGCGGATACGGTCTGCCCTCCTTGTTAAACACAAGGGAGTTGTCCCCGATCACATACACATGTTCATGCCCAGGAGCACGCAAATATTCATCCACCTTCACACGACCACGCATCACTTCAAGCCCCGCCTGTTCAAGTAAGGAATTCCCTCGAATGCCTCCTGTCCATACGACTGTCGCAGCGTCGATTTTCTCGCCTTCACCAACGATTACGCCATCAGGAAGACATTGCTTGATCGGAACACCAATTTTAAACGTAACCCCTTTTTTCTTCAGTACGTTCATCGCATGCTCCACAAGTTCCGGATCGAACCCCGGCAATGCGGAAGGCGCAGCTTCAACATTATAGATGTGTACATGCTTCGGGTCCACGTCAAATTCTTTGCACAGCTGCGGGATACGATCAGCAAGTTCTGCAACAAATTCTACGCCGCTAAAACCTGCTCCCCCTACAACAAACCGAATACGGTTTCGTTTATTGTCGTTTTTGTACATTGCGAATTGATATTCGATATGTTCGCGAATCAGCCTCACAGAGTTGATGCTACGAATGGTCATCGCGTGTTCCAGCATACCCGGTATACCAAAAGTTTCCGGCTCTCCACCTAGTCCAATAATCAGGTAATCATAGGACAACGTTCCATCCTCCAGAATGACTTTGCGATCCTGAAGCCGGATCTCCTTCACGGATGATTTTACCAGATCAATCTTGAATTCATCGATCAGTTTGGAAATAGAAACTCTCGCATGCTCTATTTTATCCGTGCCGGCTGCCGGCATATGTAGATGGGTTGTGATATAGTGATAATCATGCCGATTCACCAATGTGACGTCAGCTTCATTATAGTTGAGTTCCTTCTGCAGCCGCTGCGCTGTCAGAATTCCGCCATATCCCGCTCCGAGAATGACGATTTTGGGAATGCTGCTCATATCTGTACTCCTTCCGGTTTCGCTCGCATCCTTCCTGATAATTGAGGTGGAATGCAAAATGCTCTTACTTACAAGTATTGCTCAGGTCTTATCCAATATGACGACAAATGTAAAATTCGTAAGTGTATATTAACTTCTGTACGTATAATATCGACGATTATAGTTGTGAAATTAACCACAAGTTTCCACAAAACAAGGTTATTTCTTAACCTGATGTTATGACTCTAATTTTGACAAAAAAACACATAGTACAGGTCAAGGATATCTGTATTTCTCGTAAAGATCAAGGTTTTTTTTGTTATTTTTCATAGCCTTTCATTTCCAATTTCATCCTATTCTCACCAGAACTTCATCATTTATTCTCAGATTAGTGATCCAGCTAACTTTGCAACCCAGATTACACCGTTTATAATAGGAAAGACAGTTTGGCACCCATGCAGATTATGTGACGTAATTTGCAAAAAATAATCACTGTTCTCTACCTATTAAAATAAGAAAGGTGTTGTTGATTTTTGACTGCACAGACGTCCGGTCATGAAATGACCGATTTACTTATTATCGGCGGCGGTCCTGCGGGCCTGTTCGCTGCATTTTATGGAGGTATGCGTCAGGCTTCCGTTACACTGGTTGAAAGTATGCCACAGCTTGGTGGACAGCTCGCTGCCCTCTACCCGGAAAAGTACATTTATGATGTAGCCGGTTTTCCGAAAGTTACTGCTCAGGAACTCGTGAATAACCTGATCGAGCAGATGAGCCACTTTAACCCGAACATTCGCTTGGAAGAAAAAGTGGTGTCGGTGGAGAAAAAAGAAGAACAGCATTTCATCGTAAAGACAGATGAGAATGAATATCATGCGAAAGCGGTTATTATCACGGCGGGTGTTGGTGCATTTGAACCTCGTCGCCTTGAACTTGAAGGTGCAGCGAAGTTTGAGAAAACCAACCTGCATTACTTCATCAGTGATTTAAACGCTTTTGCCGGTAAAAAAGTTTTGATTAGCGGCGGGGGAGATTCTGCTGTAGACTGGGCTCTTATGCTTGAGCCGATTGCTGAACAGGTTACTCTAATTCACCGCCGGGACAAATTCCGCGCACATGAGCACAGTGTGGAAAACCTGATGAACTCCAAAGTTAACGTTGTGACACCGACTGAAATTACGGAACTTCACGGAGATGACACCATTACCAAGGTTACTCTTGCTCATGTTAAGACGAAAGAAACACAGGAAATTGAAGTGGATGATGTCATTGTTAACTTTGGTTTCGTATCCTCCCTCGGTCCAATTGCTGAATGGGGTATCGAAATTGACAGCAATTCCATCGTTGTCGACTCCCGCATGGAAACGTCTATTCCTGGTATTTTTGCTGCCGGCGATATTACGACGTATCCAGGCAAGCTGAAACTGATTGCTGTTGGCTTCGGTGAAGCTCCAACTGCGGTAAATAATGCGAAAGTATACTTCGATCCGGATGCCAAATTGTCTCCTGGACACAGCAGTAATATGAAACGCTAATTCAAAGCAATCACATAATATGGTACAAAAAAGGGTATCTTACTCCTGAGCAATCTCATGATCAGGAGGGATACCCTTGTCTTATATATGCCCGCTGTGTAACGGTCTGGTTGTACCGGAGCAGGCTTGTCCCCACTGCTTTCAGGGACTGTCAGAATGCGGCAAATTAGACGATTACACCGGACCATACAGCCCCTACGAACTTCAAGCTTCCTCTGACATGGCAGACGAAACCGAGAGCGTTTGCAATCACTTGATGTATTGTCACCATTGTCAGACAAGTATGCTACTGCCTGTCTCTTTATGGGACTTGTCCGGAAACCTGTAACATTGCCTGCAATGAGGATCTCTAGTGAAGTATGGCAGATACGTCAGTACCCAGTTTGCGCTTATGGATTTCTGCCAATAGCAGCGCGATGAAATCTCTTTCGAGATCCAATTCGATCGCTTTATGGTAGGAATCCAACAACATCTCATCGGATAACATAGCCATTTCCCGCCACAACCTTTCCTTTATTTTCCTCAAAACTATCATATCAGAGATCGGACAAGAGAACAAGCGTTCTTGTTATCCACAACGACGTGTGGAAATCCTGTGTATAGTTTGTTGATAATTGGAAAAAACATAGAATATATATCAGTGGATAATGTGGACATTAATTATACACAGGATAGATAACATCTCTATGAAATTCGGGATTCAAAGAAAATTTAGAGCAATTTTCATATTTTCCACGAACGCTCCGAATGTATTACCCAAAAGTGAAAATTTTCAAACGCTTTTCATCCAATTTCTCTTGTATATACTATCGGTTTTTCTCCCGTTTTCTTTAACGTTTCCAGTAATTTTCATTGAGGTCTGGTATTCACTTCCAAAATCCATATTCTGCCCGAGTGATCCAGTCCATAATCAAATCCCAACTGTCCTATGCCAGGGAACTGACTTTCCATGATATGTGTGCAAGTCAATGTTAAAGAACGCATCTCCTGCCGCTTGTATCGATTAGCAATGTGAGGCAGGGATAAGGCAAGTGCTCTTTTGCCTGACAGCATGGTTCCCCCCTTACTCAGATTCGTTACACACAGACCTGGACGTGCAAGTCTTCCAACCAAAGAACGAAATACCCAACCCTGTCCCGTCTTTACTACCTTAACTCTGTAATCCACAGGTCTTCCATGAATGGTTGCGAGATGAATTCCTTGTTGAATGATATATCTTCGCTTGGCCTTTACCCTTACAAGGGAGCGATACATCTTAGTAAAGCTTGCAAAAGAACGAGTAACTTTCATATGTGTATATCTAAAAACCCCGCCGCTGCTGGATACCCGGATTACGCCGTACCCACCGCCTCCAACAACGGGTTTAACATATACCATTCCATAACGTTGCAGCATGTGCAGCAGGTTACCTGGATTAAACACTTTTGTTTGCGGGATATGAGCAGCAGCTACCGGATATTTCATCAGTGCAGCAGTTTTCCGCCATTTGCTTGCTAACTGTCTCGACATAGGTTGATCTCCTCTCTCCAAACCATGATCCTTCTTTATACATACTCACTCCAAGCATGGTTTTCTTGGATGATTGTCCAAGGCAAAGGCCCCTTTTCTGTGGAACATGTCCTGCTATGCTAAATGGATTCCAGGACAAACGCCGGTTTACTTTTCAAACGGTTCAATCTGTCGTATGCTACTAAAGAATGACTTGTTTTGGCTAAAAATGAGGATCTAAGGAGCGTTCAAAAGACATGGAAGCATTTTTCAAATCACTTTATGGCGTGGCCTATTTCGCAATGTCCATTGTATTGGTCGCGGTGACGGTACTTCTCTTCGTGATCGGTATTCGTCTGTTTATCAAAAAACGCAATCGTGGCTTTGCCGTAAGTTGTATTTTATTTGCCTGTTTCATCGTCTTTATCATCGTTGTGATGTTCACCACGCCCTTCTCTGCCACGCCTCCAGGCTCACCGGAAGCCCTGGCTGCCCTGTTACATTACGGGTAACCGACCTTTGTAGAAGGAGATGCTTATGACACGAAATAATAAAACACTTGGAATTGTTGATATTGGCTCAAACTCTATTCGTCTAGTGATCTATGAGGTGAGTGAAGACGGAGCGTATCGCATTATTCATGAAGACAAATATGCTGCCCGGCTAAGCGGGGTTGTGGAATCGGATGGCAGTATCCTAAGATCATCTCTATCCACTGCCATAACCGTCCTTCGGCAATTTAAAGCCACCTGTGAGACTTATCAGACTGAACTAATTCGAGCGGCAGCAACTGCCGCGATCCGCAATGCGACCAACGCGGAGCAGATTATTGCATGGCTGGAAAATGAAACTGGACTTACGATTGAATGTGTCTCGGGAGATCGTGAGGCCTATTACGGATTCCTGGGCGTGATACAGTCGATTGACCTGACCGACGGTTTTGTCGTTGACATTGGAGGGGGCAGTACGGAGATCACCGTGTTCCGCAATCGCGAAAGATTGCACAGTGTCTCGCTGCCAATCGGTGCCGTGAATTCACATGCCCGTTATGGAGGCGAGGATCAATGGACCGAGGCCAATGAACAATCCCTTTGCAATGAAGTTATTGAAGCATTACAGGGACAGACTTGGACTCAGGAACATCCCGGTTTGCCACTCATTGGACTGGGTGGTACAATGCGTACACTCGCAAAAGTAGAACAAAAGCGTACGCAATATTCTTTGCCGGTAACGCATCACTATGAAATTAGAGAGGAAGCGATGGATAATATCGCCCTTTCCTTGCCCTATCTTACTTCCGCTCAACGCAAAAAAGTGCCAGGTCTTGCTAAGGATCGAGCTGACATCATCGTACCAGGCGTATTGATTCTGCGTACTGTCTTCCGCATGATCCAGGGGGATCGTTATGTGGTAAGCGGAGCAGGACTTCGCGACGGGCTTCTGAGGGATTATCTCGCTGCTGGTCAGCCTTCCGCACCTGATGCATTAAAGGATAGCATCCGTAATTTCCTTTATTACGGCCCACCGATCCCGGAGAAACGTCTGAACCGGATTCATCAGGATACGGTTACCTTATACACCGCTTTGCAAGAGGCTACGCCTGATGCCTCTGATGAGCGAATTTTGTACACATCCTCTATGCTTCATATGGCTGGCAAACAAATTAACTATTTCCGGTACACGCAACACTCGGCATACTGGATTATGAATGCAAGCATTTACGGTCTGTCCCACAGGGAAACAATTTTAAGTGCCATTGCAGCCGACTATCATCCGAAAAAAAGAACGCCTCAACTGCTACAGAAGCATGAGGACATTCTGAAAGATTCGGATACACAGCATGCTCACCGCATCGGCTCGTTACTGCGTGCGGCCGAAGCGATCCATCGTGCAGAGAGCATTGCCGCCATTCACGCGGTCAAAGAAAAAGACTCGCTGCAGGTCACGTTGACCTGTACAGACGAGCCTTTACTGGAACTGAACGGCCTGGAAGATGCCGTCAAAGATTTGCAAGAAGCCTGGGGAGTTACGTTAAAACACTCCATTGTGCGGGCTTCCAAGGGATAATTCCCATCGCCTCCGTCTGACTTCTCAGCGGGGGCTTTTCATTTTTTACAAATATATAATTGCCGTTTGGCATAAGTTCTCTGGCCTTCACATTGTCATTCAATGACAGATTGAGGATATCCACCAGCATTTTTTTCAATGAAGGATCAAATACAGGACACATCAGCTCAATACGTCGATTTAAGTTACGTGACATCCAGTCTGCACTGGAAATGAAAACATCGGGGTTACCGTCATTTTCAAAGTAAAACAACCGGGAATGTTCAAGAAAACGGTCTACAATACTAATGACTCGAATGTTCTCGCTCAGCCCTTCTACACCTGGACGTAAGCAACATACGCCGCGGACAATCAGGTCAATCTGCACCCCTGCCTGCGAAGCTACATATAATTGATCTATCATTTCCTGATGGGATAAAGAGTTGATCTTGGCAATAATTCGGGAACGTTTGCCTTTTAATGCATGCTCTGTTTCTCGGCGAATCAATGTGAACAACTCGTCCTTCATGCCATCTGGCGCAACACGGAATGCTTGCAGTGCCTTCGGGCCGGAATAACCGGTAATCTCGTTAAACAGTTCGGATGCATCCTCACCAATGATCGGGTTAGAGGTGAACAAACCTACATCCGTATACACTTTGGCGGTGCTTTCGTTGTAGTTCCCCGTACCAACGTGAACATATCGGCGCAGCCCTTGCTGCTCCCGGCGTACAACGAGAATGATTTTTGCATGTGTTTTCAGACCGACCAAACCATAAACGACATGGCAGCCTGCCTTTTCTAGCTTCCGAGCCCATGCAATATTCCGTTCCTCATCAAATCGGGCTTTCAGTTCCACAACAACGGTAACTTGCTTCCCGCTCTCTGCAGCGAGCGCGAGCGCTGGAATAAGACGCGAGTCACCATTGACTCGGTAAAGCGTCATTTTGATCGCCAGAACCTGTGGATCTTCTGAAGCTTCCAGTATAAAATCTGTCACCGGTTCAAACGATTCATACGGGTGATGAACCAGCACATCCTGTCTGCGAAGTAGCTCAAAATGACTTTCTCTCGGCAGGAACTCAGGCGGATATACAGGTTGTACAGGACCATATTTGAGATGTGAGAAACCTTCGAGGCTATCCACAAATCCAGATAAAAAGCTGAGATCCAGCGGTCCATCAATTTCAAAGATCGGGTCCTGAATTTCAAACTCCTCTTGCAGCTCCTGTAGCGCGTCACTACGGAAATCCTTGCACACTTCCAGTCTGACAGGGGCTCCGCGACGTCTGCGACGCAGCTCTTTTTCGATGGCCTCCAGCAAGTCTTCCGCTTCTTCTTCATTAATGGAGAGATCTGCGTTTCGAGTTACCCGGAACTCCTGCACAGCCAGCGATACATATCCGCTGAACAAGGTGTGCACATGCTGTTTAATCAGGTCTTCGATCAGAATGAAACTTTTTTTCTTGCTATTGGCCCTCAGAGGAACCTTCACAATGCGAGGAAGATTGGAAGGTACCTGCACGATCGCCATAAATGGCTCGCCATCCTGCTCATCTTCTTTTTGCAGCATTACGGACAGATAAACGGACTTGTTGTGCACCAGCGGAAAAGGCCGACTCTGGTCGATAGCCATCGGCGTAAGCACCGGGAAAATAATGTCATGATAATATTGATCCATTGCCCGTTGCTGCGTCACATTAAGATCCACATACTCCTGGATGTGCACGCCTTTCTTGGCGAGAAGACGAATGAGCTCACGGTACGTTTTATATTGCTCCGCGACCATGGCCCCGGTTCGTTTAATGAGTCTGCGGTACAGCCCCGAAGGGGTATAACCCGTGAAATCTTTTTGTGTGAATCCAGCCTTGATTTTCTCCTTGGTCTCTGCGAGCCTGACACTGACAAACTCATCCAGATTGCTGGCAACAATGCCAAGAAACCTCATCCGCTCCAGCATAGGCGTTGTAGCGTCCTGTGCCTCTTGAAGCACACGCCGATTAAATTCAACCCAACTCAAATCACGATTAACATAGTTGCCTGTTTTAATATCTTTATGCATGTATGGCCTCCGAATGTGATGCATGTCAATTCTTATTTGAACTTCTACTATAATTGTACTATTCGTAATCGACTCCAAGCGTCATCGGAATGTTAACGCAGTGTTAAATTTATGTAAATGATAACTCATGACCGCAACTTTTTCCATCCCTTTACAAAGCACAATAGACAAGGTAAAGTGAACTACAGTGTGATTTGATCGGCTGTCGTTATTATTCCAAATTCACGTTATTTTAAAGGAGTATCTCATGAAATCGAACAAACCTAGAACGTTGCAAAAAAACATCGAGTTTTTCACCGCTGCCCTGTCCCAATGTGTGGTTACCGCATGGCAGGAAGATCCCGCAGGTGTGTATTGTGAAGTCGGTCACGGCATTGTCGAGCAGATCAGTGATGACAGCGTGCGAATTCGCAATGAGGATGGAACGAAAAGCCATTATGCTCGGGACACGACGATGTTTCAAACCGAAAAATAATTTTTGCGTAAATATGAAAAAAAGACTAGCTTTCCGAAACAGAGTGTTGTATACTCTTGCCACAAGGAAAGGAGGTGCGTCAACATTTCTAATGTCATGTTGAACGTGTCCCTTACCCGATCCACTACTTCCAAATAAATTGGATGGTAATGGAGGCGCGGGATACGGATCAATGTTTTAAAAAGCGCCACGGGTAGAAAAGCCGTCTTCGGACGGCTTTTTGTTTTGTCTTTTTCTATATAATACATAGGAATGTAACATGGGAAAAAGATGAGAAGTTAAGAAAACAACCAAAATATTGGAAACGGACCCTTTAGCACCATGATTTCGGAAGGCTATAATGAGGATGCATCTCAACTTATAACCAAGGAGGCATGTTGTTATGTTTAGAAATGTAAGGGGTTTCAAGACAAGCATTTTGCTAGCTTTTGTTTTATTAATCACTTCGATCCTGCTACCTGCAGGTCAGCACGCCAGTGCCGCACCGAGTTTTGCCAAAGGAGCAGACATTAGCTGGGTTCCCGGCATGGAAGCTCAAGGGTACAAGTGGAAAGATAAAAACGGGGTACAACGGGACATCATTGATATCTTGAAAAAGGATTACCAGATTAACTCTGTTCGCATCCGTGTTTTCGTTAATCCTTCGAATGATTATGGTAACGGTTACATGAATAAAGATCGCGCTGCCGCTCTCGCACAACGTGCTAAAAATGCAGGTATGAGTGTCATGCTGACACTGCATTACAGCGATTCCTGGGCAGACCCAGGCAAACAAACTAAGCCAGCCGCATGGAAAAATTATACGTTCCAGCAGTTGATGGATGTTGTCTGGAGCTATACCCGTGACGTTATGACAACCATGCAGAGCAAAGGTGTCACTCCAGACTGGGTACAGATCGGCAACGAAACCAGCAACGGTATGTTGTGGGATGATGGTAAAGCTTCGGTTAACATGAAAAATTATGCTTGGCTCGTGAACACAGGACATAACGCTGTAAAATCCATAAGCAGTGGTACCAAAACGATAGTGCATCTTGCAAACGGAGATGACAATGCCCTGTTTGTCTGGAATATCGGTGGACTGATCAACAATGGGGCCAACTTTGACATGATTGCAATGTCTCTCTACCCTTCTGCTTCCGGCTGGAATACAGCTGTGACAAAAACGGTCAACAATGCAAAAGATATGATTAATCGTTATGGTAAAGAAATTATGATCTCCGAAATTGGCATGGACAATAATCAGCCCGCGGCAGGAAAAAGCTTTGTCGCAGCGATGAAAAATCAGATTCGCAATTTGCCAAGTGGCAAAGGAAAAGGTGTATTCTACTGGGAGCCACAAGCTACTCCAGGTTATAATGCCGGGTACACCAAAGGTGCATGGCAGTCTAATATGATGCCAACGGCTACCATGGAAGGGTTCATTGACTAAGCACGGGAGTTAGAAGCCTTATGAGCGGGTGGGAGCTGCGGGTGGACGTTCCGGGGGCGGGGCGTTCTTTCGATCGCTGGTTGTCCTCAGATTTCTTTTTTGAATTCCCCTCATAGGGGAAAATCCGATGACAAACGCGAACGCTTCGCTTCTACAGAATCGCTCCTGCCCCCTCCACTACGCGCTGCTCCTTAAGGGAGGGCTTCTAAAACGTGCTTCGGCCTTTTTACAGGAGTAAATGGAAAAGAGGAAACTCATTGAGATGAGAGCTGCGAGTGGACGTTACGCGGGCGGGGCGTTCTTTCGATCGCTGGTTGTCCTCGGATTTCTTTTTTGAATTCCCCTCATAGGGGAAAATCCGATGTCAAACGCGAACGCTTCGCTTCTACAGAATCGCTCCCGCCCCCTCCACTACACGCTGCTCCTTAAGGCAGGCTTCTAAAACGTGCTTCGACTTTTCACGGGAGTATGTGGAAACATTTATAAAAGGCGCCCACCCATTCGGATGGCGCCTTTGGACGTTGAAGAGCGTTATTGCACCCTATTGATTGGGTGCTTAGAGATATCTATGGTTGAGCGTTTCGAGGGGCAAGTTCAAATGATCCTGCTCGAACTTACATGAACACCATAACAGCTATAAGAGATACAAAAAGACTGAGGATAGCAATCATCGCTTGAATACAACTAAACGATATATTCTCGATCAGGATCATGTGTTTTCTCTGTACAACATACGAAAATAGAAATGAAGGAAGGATAACCGGAAGATATTGATGAAGATCCGCACCACTGGTACTTGGCAATAGTGTGCCAAGATATCCGTTTGTCGTTTCGTTCACGATTAACCACGTATAGATCATGCCAATGATTACTGAAAAAAGAAACGGAGATATGAAACGAATCCTGTTTTTCGGTAGCACGAAACGACCAGGCTTGTGCTCTGACAACTCATCATTAACCATCATCATTCTCCTCCTAATTCATTATTTTCATCGTTCGTAATGAACGGTCTGATCCTGAAAAGCCCGATAATTCAGCAACCCCGCAACAATGGCTAAGATGGTCAGTACGGCTGCAAACAAATAGAGGTTCACGATGCCTATGATTTCAGCTAGCCAAGCCATACCCAGCAAAGATATGCAAAATATGAGATGCATCATGGAGGCTTGAGCTGATAAAACCTTGGGTAACATCGGATTAGCCACACTACTTTGAATCAACGTACGTCGGTTAATCATAGCAAGCTCAGCAAATGGCCCCATTAACATGACCAGGAACAACGCAACAAAAGGCTGTGAGTTTAAAGCATAAACGGCAGTTAGGATTCCATACCCTGCCATCCCTATCATCATAACTGAAAAATATCGACGTCCAATGATTCTGCCTAGGGCAAGTACCAGCAAACCACCACTAATGGTTCCAGCAAAATAAGCTGCATTGATGAAGCCCCACCATTCTTCTCCCTGTCCAAGCGCCACTTGCACAAACGCAAGCGTGAAAGCACCTACCCAAATAGAGCCACCAAGCATGTCGATCATATCCATGAACGTAAGCACTCGCAGACGAGGTGTCTTCCATATCATCTTCCAACCTTCGGTTAACGTGTGCCATCTACTTGTGCCCAGATCAGAAGAAATATCTGCTGCTGCATTCACACGCTTCTCTGGTATCCCTCCATGCGTTGGTTCCTTAACACCAAGTGTAAATACAGCTGCCAAGCCATAAATAACAGCTGCGATTAACAACGTTGAACTTGATCCAATGAATGCAACAATTACGCCGCTTAGGCCCCAACCTGCAAATTGTACAACTTGATCGCTGACGCTCATGAGTCCATTGGCTTTGAGTAGACCTTGTTCATGAGTCACCAGTCGTGGAATCAGCGCATTTCGAGCTGGTGTTGTCCACCCATCGAGAAAAGACATCACAAATATAAGCGAAAACACAAGCACTAATGAGGATTCTACGCTATTAAGCTGTATGTACACTGCCAGACAGATGAACAACAGGAATTGCCCGGTTTGTGAAAAAAAGAGTAGACTCGGCAACTTAAATCGCTGAATGAATAGAGGTGCAACTAAACTACTCAACAACTGAGCCCCACTGCGAATCAATGGCAAAAGTGCCGCAGACACAAGCGAATTTGTACGATCCAGTACCATAACCGTAAGGGCCATAATATACAATACGTCCGCGGCATTGGCTGCTGTTTGGGTTGTCCACAGATAATAAAAAGCACGGGTTAAATACGAGGACTTCATGAACATCTTTCTCCATTTCTATAGCATGCTGTGAAAAAGCATTAAGGGATACTCTCTTTTAGTAATTATATTATCCGTAATCTGCAACATCACTTCGCGGTCGCGCAATTCCAGCACATCCGATGTAGACAGGTCTTCCGGCGTAATCCACCTCGCGTCTGCAATTTCTATAGTATCCAGTTGCAAAGAACCGCCTATAATCTCACCGATAAAATGGAATAAAACCACCTGTTGCTGAAGACTGCTTATAAAATTGTAAATACCTGTTGTAGCAGTTAGTCTAACATCATAACCCGTTTCTTCTCTCACTTCACGATGTGCCGCATCCATTACATCTTCTCCATACTCTATTCGGCCTGAGGGGTAATTCCATGTGTATCGAACAGATGCTTTGTTCTCCTTAACGATCAGCACTTTCCCTTTATTTACAATAGATACACTCACAACGAATACAATGCCTTGTTGCTTCATCAACCCTAACCTCCACCGCCGCAAAAATTCATTCCCTACAATTAGAACATACGTTCCTTAATTTGTAAATAAAAGAATCATTCAGGTTGCCTTACGACTGTGAATTTGGTAAAAAAAAAGCCCTCCTCATCCTTAAGGATGGAAAGGCTAATCATCAGAAAGACTAGATCAATTCAAGTCTTTCAACCCTTTTATGATGTATTAGATCGCTTTCTGTTCCTGGACAGACTTCGCCAGTTTTGTAGCACGCATCGAAGCAATAGCATAGACGATAAGTGCTACCCAAATGAAGGCGAAACCAACCAGCAACACAGGAGAAACAGTTTCCTTAAACACAAATATGCTCAGGACCAACATAATCGTTGGACCGATGTATTGCACAAATCCGAGCGTGGACAGCGACATGCGGGCAGCTGCACGTGCAAAGAACAGCAGCGGCAATGCGGTTACAACGCCGGAAAGCAACAATTCAAAAAACATTGGCGCTGGCAATGTCCAGGCCGTTGTTTTACCCACAATGCCAAGATAAATCCAGTAACCTAATGCAACAGGCAGGACAACTGCCGTCTCTGACAGCAAGCCTACTGACGCATCTTGCTTGATTTTTTTCTTAGCCAGACCATATAAACCAAAGGATGCAGCCAGTGAAATGGAGATCCACGGGAAACGTCCGTAGTCGATCGTAATAATCAGCACAGCAAGCGCTGCAATAGCAATGGCCAGCCATTGCCCCCGGTTCGGTTTCTCATGAAGGAAAACGACGGCAAGCAGCACATTCAGCAAAGGGTTCAGATAATAACCAAGACTAGTCTCCACCACATGACCGTTGTTCACAGCCCAGATGAAAATCAGCCAGTTGATCGCAATCAACAGTCCACTAGCCGTGAGCGACAGTAAAGTTGATCGGCTGGTCCAGATTCGTTTTACATCACTCCAGCGGCGCTGGATAGCGACTAAAATCCCCATAAATACAAATGACCACACCACCCGATGTGACAAAATCTCACCAGCCGGCACGTTGTTAAACAGCTTCCAATAAAGTGGGAGGATTCCCCACATGACATACGCAATAATGGCATTAATTAATCCGCTATTCATGAAACATACCTCTCTTTATGTTCTCTGTCTGAGTCTCTATTTAATCTCTGATGTCTCAACGGATTATACGCCTCGTTCCTTACATAAGTAAAGAAATACTTATAAAAATACAATTTTGTAACAATATACATAGCAGTCTAAACACACAACTTCATTGAAGTGCATTGCTTCTCTTCATAATAGCGTATAATAAGATAAATTCTTTCTCTATGGGGGCCATGACGATGTCACAAGATATCTGGTTTAACTTGCCGGTCAAAGATGTAGAAAAGGCAACTTCTTTTTTTAATGCAATAGGATTTAAAACGACGAACGTTGGTAGCGAGAGAGCCATGATCTCCATAGACCAAACTACAATTATGCTTTTTCCTTATGCAACTTTCGAGAAATTTACCGGAGCCAGAGCTGTGGACACTTCGCATAGCGCAGAGGTTATCATCTCCATTGGTGCTGATAGCAGAGAAGCAGTCGACTCCTTTATTCAGAATGTAGAGCGTGCCGGAGGAGGCATCTTTGGCAAGCCAGGAGAGACGGACGGTTGGATGTATGGTGCAGGGTTTGCGGATTTGGATGGTCATCGCTGGAATCTGCTGTACATGGATGAGAGCAAGATGCCAAAGCGTCAATAATGAGCCCAATCATAGATAACATCTGATAGATCATAAATAATTTTACATCAACAAAAACGGACACTCGCTTATCCAAGCAAGTGTCCGTTTGTTTTTAGTTTATTTTACAAACATATCTAATTATTACTTCGCTTCGCCAACTACAGTAAAGCGTTCATTTTTATGCTGCGGGTTCTCAATCTCATCCACAAGCGCAATCGCGTAATCGGCATAGCTGATGTAGCTGTTGCCTTCACTGTTTACCATAATTACATCGTTGCCGGACTGGTACTTTCCAGTACGTACGCCTTCCGGATTGAAGAAACCAGCCGGGCTAAGGAATGTCCATTGAATGCCGGAAGATGCTTGTAAGTCTTGCAGGTTCTTTCCTTGGTTGGATGCTGTTGCTTTGTACGCATCAGGGAATCCAGGGGAATCGACAACACGCAGCGTTTTGGAATCGTCCGTGAACAAGCTTCCCGCACCACCCACAACGATCAGACGAGTGTTAGGAGCATCTTTCAAAATGTTGATCAGGGCTTGTCCAGCTTCCACGTGCAGGTTTTCTTTGCCTGCTGGTGCACCAAACGCATTCACAACCACATCAAAGGCCTGAACATCTGAAGCCGTCAGATCAAATACGTCTTTTTCCAATACATTCAGGCTTTTGTCTTCTAATTTGGATGCATTCCGCACAATCGCTGTTACTTCGTGCCCGCGGTCTACCGCTTCTTTCAAAATAGTACTTCCCGCTTTACCTGTTGCACCAATAATTGCAATTTTCATCGTCAATCTCTCCTTCAATATCGTTTTTTACTACCTATTATGTTAAGGTTGTTTCCCTAATTCATAATGTAACTATAAATGTTACAACTTTTCTTGTCAATACGTTTTCTTTTATCTTTTAACCATACATCCACGAAAGATGTGGAGCTGGAATGAAGTTCGTCAGATAACAATGAATACAGTTGATCCTTGCACTAAAAATAAACAGATGAATATCCTCCTGCCAATATTCTTAATGCCATAATAAGAAGCCTTGTTCTCAATAAACAAGGCTTCTTTCTTTCCTTTCTTCTTCACAACATCAACTTAGGCGCTCCTACGTCCCAATCTCCAAGGGGAAGCATGGATAAACTCTACTGGCAAAGATGTCACTGGGCTGTCACCATTACTTGAAAATGTTGCTCCCGCTGGGGCTCCTGATGTGATGACACCAGCATGATAAGTGCTTACCCCAAGAGGAAATACATAATTGCGACCCCCGTTGTTATCCCAAGTACCACTTCCGTTGTTGAAAACGGCCTCTAGTCCGCTCGATGTACCTACATCAATTGTAATTTTGTTATACCCTGGCAGGTCTGATACTGGGATTGGAACACCTGGAGGTGTCGTCCATGTCCCTCCTGCCGGACGGTAATGAATGTTAGGCTGCGCGTATCCCTGCTTATAGTAGAGTGTGACACTATTGCTCTTTGGTGCAGCATCGGTCGTCACACGGACTTCCGCACTCGCTGCCGATTTGTTCTGCGCTGCATCATAAGCTACAACATAGTAAGCATGAGCTGTTGCAGCGTTCAAACCTGTATCCGTATACGCAGTTGTTGTGCTTGTGCCAATGTTGACGCCATCCCGAAATATTTCGTATCCTGTTACACCTGTATTATCTGTTGATGGACTCCAAGCAAGGGATACACGATCGGAAGCTTTTGAGGTGACTGTCAGATTTGTGGGTACGCTAGGCGGAGCCGTATCTACTTGTGGCCCACCTTGAGTGATGACCCCTGCATTATAGGTGCTCAGCCCTAAAGGGAACTGATAGTTCTTTCCACCGTTGTTGTCCCACGTACCGCTGCCATTGTTGAAAACCGCTTCAAGTCCGGTAGCTGTGCCTACATTCACGGTCATTTTCATGTATCCTGGCATTTCAGCTGCCGTCATTTTTACACCCGGAGCCGTCGTCCAGGTTCCACCTGTCGGACGATAATGAATGTATGGATTGGTGTAACCCTGTTTGTAATATATGGTGACCACATTGCCTTCTTTGGTCTTTACCGTGACTGACTCACTGACGGCCGAGACATTTCCTGCCGCATCGACGGCTTTGATGGTGTATACATAATTGGTTGCGGGAGCAAGAGAAGAATCGGTATACGTCAGTCGGGTTGATTCTCCAACTTTACTTCCATCACGATAGATGTCGTATCTCGCAACTCCGTAATTATCCTGACTTGCTACCCACTCCACAGTTACAGTGGATGAAGTAGACTCTTTAACCACAACGTTCGTGGGGGCTGTTGGTGGCTCAGTATCTGCAACGAGTGTCTGCACTTGTAAAGTTTGACTGGCATCAGATATGTTATTGGCCTTATCCCTGGCTTTAATGCTGTACGTGTAGGTTTTGGCAGGTTCAAGTCCGGTATCTGTATACTCCGTCGTCTGGGAACTGCCCACTTTGGTGCCATTCCGATAGATATCATAACCATCGACACCAACATTGTCCGTAGCTGCTGTCCATTGAAGAGTGACACTACGATCCGTTACACGTGTGGATTTCACCTCGGTTGGAGCGGAAGGCGGCGTCTGATCCACCACTAGGAACGGGTGTGTGCCCTGGATTGTTCCGTTTGAGTCTTCCACGATTTTACCGGAAGCATCCTTTTTGTATTTTCCCGTACCTACATATACCGTCTGAATCTCACTGCGAGTCACATTGCCGTTTCCGTCCGTAGCCTCGATATAATAATCAACCAGTTGATCCCTGAAATCGTTGAAATAGGTATAATACATATCCCCGATTTCTTGAGCCGGTACACGTTTGAACATGTCTGTACTGCTTGGTTGCCAAGCCACCCCGTTGATGTCCGGCTTCAAATCACGCTTGGTCATCGGATATTCCTGCCAAGGGCTCACTTTTGCAGGATCAATGTTGGACACACCTTTGGCTTTGAGCGCTGCCGGATCATACACACGGAAAGTGTTATCCTTCGCATCCGCCTGCTTATCCCGATGAGTCCGTACTTTCACTTTGATATCACGAATCCCGCTCACATCATAAGCGTAGGTGTAGATGCCAAACGTATTGTCAAAATAATGAAGCGTCCATCCCTCTGCCTTACTGACGTTGGCACTGCCTGGGTTATACGGATAACGCTGCGGCCACCAGACTGACGGGCCTGTGCGATCCTTAGTTAGCTGGCCATTAACGTATGGCTTGGAAAAAAACAGAGACTGATTAAAGGATAGTGTCGGCTTCACACCGTCATCCACATTTTCATCATAGTATCCAAAACCGGAATCCAGCGCTGGCAAAAGGAAATACCAGCTCAGCTCTGCCGGGTTCGCCCCACCCTTATAATTGTTTGCCGGATCTCCCTTGACTGGGTAAGCCATCATCCATGGATTCAGCTGATTGCCTTCGTAGGTGATCTCCCGATCCAGTGCTGTAGAAGGTTTCCAATGGTTCGGGTTGTCATCCAGCCACATTTGTTCGGCTGTCTTTGCATAATTGAGCGCTGCCTGTTCCAGGGCAAAGTTACGCTCCAGATAGTGATAACCGTATTCAAAGGATACCGTCATGCCTTCCTGAACCCCGTCCAGATTCTTTTTGGGCTCCAGTTGAAGACCGGTAGCTTTGTTGAACGCATCAAACTGTCCTTTCCAGATGCCAAAAGGTAGACGCCAGTGATACCATGTCGGATCGGATGAGGAGTCACGCGTATCGATCCACGAGCCATCCTGCACATGTACCACATCCTCGGCTTTTGGCGTATTCGTACGCAAGTACTCGTTGATGCTCTCTCCTTTTACCCCGGATTGTGCATAAGTCACATCGCCTGCATTGCGCCAAGTGTCCTCAGAACCTGCACGGCCTGAAGAATTATCCCCATCATGCGCAATAACAAAAAACTGCTTCTGATCCACTAGTCCCTCAAATGGTTTGAGTGCATCTGCCTTCACCGAGCCTTGGTAGCCTTCTTCCCATGATTCTGCCTGAGCTACAGGGATACCAACAATCTTCTTCTCTGCTCCGGTTTCGGGATTCACGTGCCGCACCCAGTGCGGTGTAGAGGCGAACGGGTATTTGTTGTACACGACCTGTTTTTCATTGAACATCGGTGCAGACACCCACGAACCAACACTACTGGTGTTTTGCAGATCGGCTCGATTTGGTGGAGAAATCATCGTATCCTTGCCAGGATCGTTCAACAACGGATAATCCTTGAGGGTACGTGAAAAGTGATTGTTGCCGATCACAGACCATTCAATGCCCAGCTGATCTAGCACGGGAATAATGCGTTCCGAGAAGCCAAGCTCGGTCGGGAAGAAACCTTTGGATGATTTGAAGCTGTC
This sequence comes from Paenibacillus sp. FSL R7-0272, assembly GCF_037969905.1. NCBI lineage: Bacteria > Bacillati > Bacillota > Bacilli > Caryophanales > Paenibacillaceae > Paenibacillus > Paenibacillus sp. FSL R7-0272. Next base: position 5,248,462 of record NZ_CP150221.1, read on the forward strand.
CCCTAGGAAGAAGGGTTGAGCCATGACTGCATTTTGGTATATCAGATCCTTGAGCAAATATTCATTACCCGCAAGTGGCCCCATGGAGTGGTGCCCGGAAAAATGAACGAGGTCCATCGTACGTTCTCCATGGGTCGTTTTCAGATTGTTGTACGCGTTCTTCCAAGGAGTACCCCAAGATTTGTTGTTGTAACCGTTTACATTATTGGTATACATAAAGCTGTCCACATTGTTAAGAAGGGAGCCTGACATGGTTACCTGCATACCTGCGGCTGGATGGTTATTTTTGAGATCGCCTGCTACTTGCCATGGCCAACTGAGATAGGCTCCTGTTTTCGCATGATGCGTGTAATAAGCGACCAGATCATCATGTGGCATCGGTGCACCACCAGGCAGAAAATACGGATAACCTGCTGGGGGATTTTTTTTCAATTCTATGACTTGCCCGTCATAGGTGTATCGGATGGGTGATCCTACAGGTGTGGAAGCATACTTGGCCGTATCGTAGTAAGCCCAGAAATTCGGCATATGGTTATGGTACACATGGGAAGCGGAGATTTCAGCATAAGCTGCTGGGGTATGTGTGGAAACAACGATGGATAATGCCAACAGAAATGCGCCTAGCCTGCGCACAAGCTTCATGTTTTTCCTCCCTTATCTGTTGCCCCTGTGGGGACCATGAATTTGAATTCATTTGAAAGTCAGTAGAGCCTTGCTAACGAATCTTTTGTTTGAATGTGAAAATGAGCCTGCTATCGTGCCTCCTCTCTCCTGTAATCCTGTGATTCTTTGATTCTCTGCTAAAAAAATCTTCGAGCTATCCAAGCAAGATAACGTCTTTTTGCACAAACGTTTGCATATTTGAGAAATGAATAACCTCTTATACACCAACGATTATTGGGTATAACAACGGGATATACGTTGATGATCAGCTTGATTTTTGCAAACGTTTGCACAAAATAATATACCTACACATGGAACAAAATGTCAATATCGGAAATACGTAATCTACCCTCCCCACTTCAGACTGGCTTAAAGTACCTGTCCAACTAACTACACAAAGCACAAAAAAGCACACTTCCAGCGAATCCTCTTCGCCGAAAAATGTGCCTTGACCGTTGTATCTTTTTGAACGCTTTAATGAATTGACACGCTCAAACCCATACTATTCGCAGATTAACAATCTTTATCCGGTACCCCTGCTTCTTCACGTGTACGGAAGGATGAGCCGCAGCCGCATGTAGCTACTGCGTTCGGGTTGTGAATGGTGAATCCGCCGGACATGCCGGAATCTTCAAAATCAATTTCAAGTCCATTCAAATATTTCACATTTTCTTTCTCCACAACGACTTTCATGTCCTGAATGTCCATATATATATCCTCATCGGACTCTTTATCGTCAAAGCCCATGGCGTACGAAAATCCGGTACAACCGCCCGGTGCTACGCCAAGACGCAGGAACATTCCAGGGGTCTCTTGCTGTGCAAGCATCTCTTTCAATCGGTCTGCAGCCGTTTCGCTGATACTAATCATGCCAGGTCACTCTCCTTTTCATCACTCTTCCTTCAAATTATACTCCACTCCGTCAAGGGGCTCAAGTCATGTTTGCCCGCTTCCGTGTTCCCCCTGAACTCCTTTTTCTTCCCAGTGTATTGAACCCCTGCGGCACGAGGTTTATAATGGATAGGTGGTCACTCTGAAAATGTCAATATTTTGTCATGAGATATTCGGATGTTGGTCATATATGGAGTTGTAATTTTTTTCACATTTCGAGACTGGTTCTCAGTCCCCAATGCATATAGAGTCACTTTGACTCCTTTTGAAAAAATAAACTTTTCGATTGCAGCATACGCTGCACCGGGTAATAAGAGTTAGTCTTTCACAGGAAGGCGGCAGTTGACCGCATCTTTGCTATGTATTTCTGTTTATTGGTTCAACACACCACAACTCGAATTCCGGTAAAGAACAGGAGGAAACAGCATGTCTACATTGGTAACACCGTTCACCGACAAAAGAATGGCTGAAATCGTTGAGAAAGTACAGAACGGCGTAAGGCTGAGCGTAGAAGACGGCGTATATCTGTATCAAACAGATGATCTGCTGACTTTGGGCCAGCTGGCCAATGAGGCCAATCTGCGGAAGAACGGCAAGAAAGTCTATTTTATTGAGAACATGAGCCTTTATTTCACCAACGTATGCGAAGCTCGCTGCGCATTTTGTAATTTCCGCAAAGACCAGGGTGAGGAAGGCTCTTATACGTTATCCGGTCCGGAAATGATCGACTATGTGGAGCAGCATATTCATCCAGGCGTGCGTGAGTTCCATATTGTAGGTGGACATAACAACCATGTTCCTTTTCAATATTATGTCGATTCACTACGTGCTTTAAACGAAAAATATCCGGATGTCACGCTGAAAGCTTACACTGCGGCAGAGATTGATTTCTTCACCCGCATTAGCGGCCTGAGCATCAAAGAAGTTCTGCAGGAGTTGCAAAAAGCTGGCCTGAAAACACTGACTGGTGGCGGCGCCGAGATTCTCTCGGATGAATACCGCAAAAAAATGCGTGTAGACAAAGCCAACGTGGATCGTTATCTTGAGGTGCACCGCACAGCTCATGAGCTCGGCATGCGTACACATACGACGATGTTGTATGGATCGATCGAATCCTATGAGGACCGTGTCAATCATATGGTGCAGATTCGTGAACTGCAAGACGAGACCAACGGATTCATGGTCTTTATTCCGCTTTCCATGCAGCCAAAAAGTAAAAACGCAAGCATTATGCGTCGTAACTCGGCTTATGAGGATCTCAAAACAATTGCGATCAGCCGACTGATGCTGGATAACATCGATCATATCAAAGCATACTTCATTAACATCGGTCCACAGCTGGCTCAAGTTGCCCTTGGATTCGGTGCTTCGGATGCACATGGTACGATTGTTCGCGAACGGATTAGTCATGCCGCAGGTGCTCTCACACCTGAAGGCCTTACACGTAAAGAGCTCATATGGCTTATTAAGGGTGCGGGACGTATTCCAGTAGAACGTGATACGTTCTACAATGAAATACAAGTTTACGAATAGCTCTGATTAGTTTCATTGATCTAGGCAAGGATTACAGCAGCAGAAGCATCACTCATCAAAGAACGATACTTTCTTCAATCAGAGGGGACGTTTGATCAGAGTGATGCTTAACTGTGATCACATATTTCAAATTTTTATCTTTTCATTATGAATTATTCAAATTATTCAAACTAAAACAACACACGGAGCAGCTATGTGAGGACATAGCTGCTCCGCAGGTTACAGCCCCAGCAGTGGGACTGATGCAGAAAGGAAGCCGAGTCATGAAAAATTTCGTCATTCTTGGAGGCGGTTATGGCGGCCTCACGATCATCAAGGAACTTCTGGAAGGTAAAATTCCGTCAGATACGCAAATTGTACTGGTGGATCGCAGCCCCTTTCAAGGATTAAAGACCGAATATTACGCACTCGCAGCAGGAACAGTATCCGATTACGACCTGCGTATCCATTTTCCGGTAAATGAGAAAGTAACACATCGTTTCGGTGAGGTTACAGCCATTAATCTGGAGCAGCGTCAGATTGAATTCGAAGGTCAGGAACCGCTTGAATATGACAAGCTTGTGATTGGACTAGGTTGTACGGATCGTTTCCACAATACACCTGGTGCTGAAGAATACAGCTGTACCATTCAGAGTTTCAGCAAAACACGCGAGACGTACCTGCGTCTGAATGAGGTAAAAGCTTATGGGCATGTTCACATTGTGGGCGGTGGCCTAAGTGGTGTTGAGATGGCAGCCGAATTACGCGAAAGCAGACCGGATCTGAATATCAGTATTCTGGATCGCGGTGAACGAGTATTATCCGCATTCCCTCAACGTCTCTCCTCTTATGTTCACGAATGGTTCGGCGAACATCAGGTTGAAGCACGAGGACATATTGCTATCTCGCGAGTCGAGCCTAACGCGATCTACAACCGCGATGAACAGATTCAAACGGATGCTGTTGTATGGACGGCAGGCATTCAGCCGGTGAAAGTCGTTCAAGACCTTGATGTAACGAAAGACCCACAAGGTCGTGTCGTATTAAATGAGTACTATCAGATTCCGGAGTATACCGACGTTTACGTGGTAGGTGACTGTGCCAGTGTACCTTATGCACCGAGTGGTCAGGCTGCGGAGGTTCAGGGTGAACAAATCGCTCATATTCAGCATGCCCTCTGGAAAGGCGAAAAGCCCAATCCGCAGCCTCTTAAGCTTCGCGGCACACTGGGCGCGCTTGGCAAGAAAGCTGGATTTGGGCTGATGGGCAAAACATCCATGATGGGACGAGTGCCTCGTATTTTGAAAAGCGGCGTGCTCTGGATGTCGAAACGCCATCTCGGTTAATCGAGATCCAGCGCGTCCCAGGCATCCGCTTCGGCAATTTTGGCTAGAATGGCGTTATATAGATCTTCTACTTTATCTGTGGTTACGACTTCACCATTGACTAGGGCAAAAGGTGTCATATAACATTGACCGCAATTGGTCAGACAGCCGTATTCGATCACGTCATAGTCCGGATTTTCATCCAGTTGATCCATGACTTCATCCGTGCCAAAATGCATATTGTTAGCACAAAATTCAATAATTGGTCTCATTTCAGTTCACCTGCTTTGTTTGACCATTTTAATTTATGGTCATTTGTAATATAATATAGGAAGGAAAGGAGTTGAACAATATGAGCGAAAACGCACAAAGCACCATGTATGATGAGGTATCTGATGTGCTTGATAAACTTCGTCCGTTCCTGCAACGCGATGGCGGTGACGTGGAACTGGTCGACGTGGAGGACGGCATCATTAAGCTGAAACTGGTCGGTGCCTGCGGCAGTTGCCCAAGCTCCACCATTACCTTAAAAGCCGGGATTGAACGCGCCCTTCTTGAAGAAGTTGAGGGTGTACAAGAAGTTGTACAAGTATTCTAATCAATCCTTCACGAAATAAACCTCAGAGAGCCTTTCGCTTCGCAAGAAGCGAGAGGCTCTTTTTTTGTAATTCCATCAGATGGTAGGCCGGATCGGATCAAGTCCTCCAGATACATCCATAATGTTGCCTGTTATAAAATCCGAATGATCTAAGCACAGGTACGTGATCACTCGCGCAATATCTTCTCCACTGCCAGGCCGACCTCTTGGTGTTTCTTTATCAGTTATGCCCGCAATCTCATCAATCATTTTCTCTTTGTTTGCACCACGAATATCTCCAGGGCATACCATATTGACCGTAATCCCATAAGGTGCCTCTTCAACAGCAAGAGTCTTGGTAAACGAAACCAGACCTACCTTGGCAGCAGCATATACGGCACGATGAGGCCAGGATCTTGCTTCACCCGCGTGACTGAAGCCAAAATGAATAATACGTCCCCACTGCTTGCGGCGCATTTCCGGCAAAACAAGCTGATCCAGAATCATTGGCCCGAGCAGGTTGCCCTGCACTAACATCTGTACCTCTGCTTCAGAATAATCTGCGAACACCCGACGCTCTCGTACAAATGGACCAGCATTATTCACCAGAATGTCTACATGACCCAGCTGTGTCTGTACCTCTGTAACGAGTGTGTGCATCTCTTCTACTTTGGATATATCCGCCTGAACGGCAATGCAGCGCACCCCTTTGGCGATTATCTGAGCTTGCAACGATTCGGCTTCTGTTCTGCTATGCACATAATTAAGGGCAATGTGGCATCCCTGATCCGCCAGACTGAGGGCTGTCATTTTACCAAGACCTTTGGCACTTCCCGTTATGAGGGCAATCTTTCCCTTCACGTTCATCCCCCTCTTCAAAGAGCAGTCACTTATCCAGTATAAAAGATTTATCCGCCTCTCACAACTTGTAGCTCTTCACAATCTGTTCCAGTTGTTTTACTGTGCAAATATACCTTCATATCCAGAAATGCCTTGATCTAAATTCAATTGCTATGATAATCTCAGTAGGTCATTGTGCCTTATGATAATAACGGCATGACATACTAAGGTGTAAATTGCTGCTTACATCGTCTGAAAGGATTAATGAAATGAAAAAGTTGTGTATCCCCTTCGTCTTCACCTTGCTTCTCCTTACCTCGCTTCCATTCTCGACCATGAAAGTTGCTGCAGAAAATTTTGGTTCAGCCGATGGATTTGAATGGCAGAGTGGCCCTACAACAGTATCTTTGGAGGATATAGCTTCACTAAACGTACCGGAAAATCTTGCTTTTTTTGATAAAGAAAATACCAAGAGGTTTATGAAAGAAAATCCTCCTCCTCCGAACGGTACTGAAATTGGCTCTCTTTATAACATGAACATGCAGTTGTATTGGAACGTCATTTTTGAATACCACGACATAGGAAATGTCAACGATCATGACAAAAATGAATTAGATGCCGATGAACTCCTGGAAAGTTACAAGCAGAGTCCTGAAGGACAGCATGAGAAAGCGAGCTCAGAAAATCAATCCTCCGTGCTACGTTGGGATGTTGAGCCTGTGTATGAAGAAAGTAAACATCAATTACGCTATTCCATAGGTTTGCGAGATCCTTTACAGGGAGGAGTCGTATATTATAAAGTAAACTTGTTAACACGTGAAGGGTATATTAGCGTCATACTTGTAACTCCAAGTTATTATTTTGAAGAAAGTCGAAAACAGTTTGAAGAAATGGTACTCCAAAATATTAAAATCAAAAACGGTCATACATACCAGGAATATAATGCTTCCCTTGATAAAAAATCAGAGCTTGGTCTCATACATCTTATTCCGGGCGGTGATGGCATAGCCGCTACCAAGAAAGAGGAACGGCAGACTCTAATCAAAAAAGGCATGATCTTCATTGTTACTGCGTGTGTTGCTGCATTCATCTTCATAAAACTTCGGCGGAAGCCCAGAACTCAGAAATAGTAAAGCCCCGCAGGCCTCTTTAAGAGATCGTGCGGGGCTTTCAGCTATTTAAGATCATGCGCTCGCTTTAACAACTTAAAATGCAGGTTCAACTGCACCTTGGTAACGTTCTTTGATGAATTTTTTCACCGTTTCGGAGTGGAGAGCTTCTGCCAGTTTTTTGATAGCATCCGCATCTTTGTTATCTTCACGGGACACGAGAATGTTAGCATATGGATTGCCTTGCAAATCTTCGATCAACAATGCATCTTTAGAAGGATTGAGGTTTGCTTCCAGCGCATAGTTTGCGTTGATAAATACCAGATCAGCTTCATCCAGCTGACGAGGCATCATAGCTGCATCCAGTTCGATGATTTCCAGGTTTTTCGGATTCGCCGTAATGTCCTGTTTAGTGGATGCGATGTTTGTATCATCTTTGAGGGTGATCAGACCTTTTTTCGCAAGCAACAAGAGTGCACGTCCACCATTCGATGGGTCGTTTGGAATAGCCACTTTAGCGCCATCTTTCAGTTCATCCAGGGATTTAATCTTTTTGGAGTAACCACCGAAAGGCTCAACATGGACTGGAGTCACAGCAACAAGGTTGAATCCGCGCTCTTTGTTCTCTGTATCAAGGTAAGGCTGATGCTGGAAAAAGTTTGCGTCCAGTTTCTTATCTGCCAGCTGTTGGTTAGGTTGCACATAGTCGTTAAACGTCACCACTTGCAAACGAATGCCTTGTGCTTCAAGTTCAGGTTTGATGCTTTCCAGAATTTCAGCATGTGGTGTAGGAGAAGCACCGACTTTCAATTCAACGGTACGCGGAGCACCTGCTGCGTTATCCGCACCACTGTCGGATTTCTTGTTGTTGCCGCAAGCTGCGAGCACGGCAATCATCATCAAGCTGAGTAAAATAATAGACCATTTTTTCATCTGTAAAACCCCTTCGCATTTTTATTTTTCAATCTATCTGTTATTTCCGGGTGAAATAAATGACCAGACGATCGCCAATCATCTGCAAGAGCTGAACCAGTATAATCATGGATACAACAGAAATAATCATGATCTCATTCTGATATCGATAGTATCCATAGTTAATGGCCAGTGTACCCAGACCTCCACCGCCGACCATACCCGCCATGGCCGTATAGGACACCAACGTAACGATGGTAATTGTAATTCCGGCAAGCAAGCCAGGTAAAGCCTCAGGTAACAACACCCGTCTTACGATCTGAGCTGTAGATGCCCCCATTGCCTGAGCTGCTTCAATGACGCCGCGGTCCACTTCACGTAAAGTATTCTCCACCAGACGTGCAAAATACGGAGCAGCCGAGATAACCAGCGGTGGAATGACACCAAGCACACCTGTAGCGGTGCCCACCAGCGTACGCGTAAACGGAATAAGAGCAACAATTAATATGATGAAAGGTACCGAACGTAAAATATTAACAATAACTGATAATATGATGTAGGTTAGCTTTGAACTAGGTGAAACCGATCTGCCTGTCATAAACAGAATGACACCAAGCGGCAAACCCAAGAGAACAGTAAACAAACCGGATACAGCAAGAATCTGCAATGTTTCAATGGAGGCCGTACCGACCTCTTCCCAGCGTACTTTGGAAAAATCCATTATCGGAGCACCTCCACATCAAGTCCTTCTGCGGTTAGTTCAGACAAGGTCTGTTCAATCGCAGCGAAGTCACCTTCAAAACGTACCGTCAGTTGACCATAAGGAACCTGCTTGATTGTAGAGATTGTACCTTGCAGAATAGCGAAATCCACACCTGTTTTGCGAACTGTTCTCGACAGAATCGCCTCATAGGTTTTATCTCCAAGAAATGAAACCTTCACTAACTTGGAAGAAACACCTGCTGGCAACTCCGTCCCTGCATTTGCCATAACCGTTTCCTCCAGTGCCAGTCCACCTTCGCTGTCACGTGAGACAAAATCCCGCGTGATCGCATGTTGCGGTTTCAGGAACACTTCCGTCACTGGGCCTTGCTCCACGATGCCACCTTGATGGATAACGGCTACCCGGTCGCAGATGTTCTGAATGACATGCATCTCGTGTGTAATCAGCACAATGGTCAGATTATACTTTTCATTAATATCCAGCAATAACTTCAGAATCGAATTGGTGGTTTGCGGATCAAGTGCCGAAGTTGCCTCATCACAGAGAAGTACACTCGGGTCACTTGCCAGAGCTCTCGCTATCCCTACCCGTTGCTTCTGTCCACCGGACAACTGAGCCGGATATTTACTGCTATGTTGCTCCAGACCAACCAGAGCGAGCATTTCCTTCACCTTGCGATCAATCGCATCCTTAGGTGTGTTGACCAGTTTTAAAGGGAAAGCCACATTGTCGTATACCGTTGCAGAAGACAGCAGATTAAAATGCTGAAAGATCATACCAATCTTGCGTCTTTGCTGCTGTAGTTCACTTTTGCTCAGCTCGGTCAGGTTAATACCATCGACCCAAACCTTACCTTCTGTCGGGCGCTCAAGTAAATTGATACAACGGATCAAAGTACTTTTCCCTGCACCTGAGTGACCAATAACTCCAAAAATCTCACCCTTCTGAATCTTCAGATCAAGGTGTGACAACGCCGTCGTTGTTTTGGCACGTATGCCATATGTTTTGGTTAACCCAACCAATTCAATCACTAATACTGCTCCTTCCCCATCACCTACATATATCTTTACCCGAAGGAAGGGAAAACTCCCCGTTCTACGCAAAAAAAGAGCCCTTTGCAGATACAAAGATGGCTCTTCACGTGAAATGACCTTCTCATCTGCCAAAATCATGTACAACATGATTCTGTAGGAATTAGCACCTAACATCAACAAGGATAACTATTCATGCCATCATCGTTGATCGGTTGCCGGGCTTCATCGGGCCTGTCCCTCCGCCACTCTCGATAAGAGAAATATAAAGTTGTAGGATTATATAGTTTCATGTAGTTCGTCATGTATAATGACCGAACTGCATCAAATGCTGTATTGAAGACACGATTCCATGTAAGATTCGATCTGGAACTCAGTATAATCAAAGTATTCCGATTTGTCAAATGGTATTATTTAAAATCATTGCTATACCTAATGTTTCAAAATCTGTTTACGCCAGATTCGATTGATGTATCGATAGGCCATATTCAGTGTTTCACAGACCATATCTACACCTTGCTGCATCTCGAGAAGATGCTGATCCAGATCCTCCAGCTTCACTTTGCCACGCAACGTCTGATGTAACTGCCACAAATCATCCTGCATTTCCGAATTCATGTAATGAATCTCCATATTACGTCTCTTTCGCAATCTGCTCATCGGTTCTCGGTACGCTTCCTTAATCTTAATTAATTGCTGCGCCAACTCATGATGATCCCGATAATATTCGAATTGTCTCAGAACGGTATAATAGGAGAAATGCACTTTGGTTTTGGATGTATTTAGTTGGAAAACTTCATTCAAGACTGTACCCAGTTTGTCCAGAATCGCGAAGCACCGAATAAAGGCATCTTTATAAAAATAAACGTACCGGGCATACTCAGATTTCTCAGCAGAACTCATATCGCGCGTTGAACCTGCAACTACTTTTTTACGAAAATGTGCGGCGGCAAAATAACTTTGCTCCAGTTCATCCAACGAAGAGATTAGTCCCTGTGTCCATACATACAGCTTCCGATAATCATGGTTCGGATCATGATCCACATACATCTGTTTTTCAAAAGACTCCAGTGTAAACGCCATGGTATCCATGGCTTGTTTCAGTTTCCCTTGATTCACTCGTGGCTTTTCTCCCAGTAACGTACGTAGCATAGAAGACCTCCTCTTTCCACTGATGATGCAAAATATATATGTTTTCACAGCTGTTGAACAGCTGAAGATGAATTAAAGCGCTATGTGACGTTCGGTTAATCGTTACAACTTGATTTAGGTTGCCCTGCTACCTCCGACATCAAACAAAAGTCCACCTCTCCAATGATCTACATCACCGGATGGTGGACTTTCCAACATGGCCCAGCGCAGCTTCAGGACAATGTAATAAACTCACTTTTTTTAAACACAAAATTCATAAGCTGTTTAGAAACGGTTCACCGGGCGGTGCAGCTTGTACACAAGGAAGCTCATATAGGTCAAGATACCGAACAGTATAGCGATATCCAGCATATGTGCCAGCGCCACAAACATGTAAACTTCCGGGCGATTAATCGTCCACATCATGAACATACCGATAACCACTTGCAACAGAATTAAAACGACGGATAACACACCGAGTGTCCGTAGCTCACGGTTGTCCGGGTGTTTACGGTAAGCAAAATGTCCTAGGATCGCGATTACGATCACGAGTGACACAGCTGCCAGACGATGGGCAAAGGCCACAGCTACCCCGCCAGAAAGTTCAGGCACAATCTGCCCATTACATAGCGGGAATCCGGAACACCCGCCAGCCGAATTCGTATGGCTTACAAATGCCCCTGTATACACGACCAGGTACGTATAGATGGTTGAAAACCAGACCAGGTTACGAAATCCCTTACTAACGCGCGGATACTGGTTCAGACGTTCCAAACCGCCATATCTCGCCTCTTGCCTAATCCCGAGAGCCATCATCAATGAACTGGCAAAAGCAATGAGTGCGAACCCAAAGTGTAGCGCCATGACCGCGGAAGATTGCGAGAACACAACGGCGAAAGCGCCCATGATTCCCTGAATAATCACAAATAAAAGGGTTAGAAACGAGAACAATTGCAAATCACGACGCTGTTTGCCAAAGCGTAAGAAGGCAACAAAAGATGCGATGGACAGTAGTCCTGCCAGTGCGCTGACAGCACGGTGGGAATATTCAATCAGAGAGGCAACAGTATGTGCTGGTACAAGCTTACCGTTACATAAAGGCCACTGTGTTCCGCAGCCAAGGCCCGATTCGGTTTTCGTCACGATCCCTCCGCCAAAGGTAGCCAGGAACATAACAAGACAGGTTAATACGGTTAACCATTTAAACAATGTTAAGTGCTTCAATTTTTTCTCACCCGCTGTTGTTTTAAGATGGCGAAGAAGTTCTTCGCTTGATAATCAATGCCGATTCATTATTGTTGCTAGTGTTGTTTCCATAAGAAGGCTCATTACAGCACTTGTTTTGTACTTTGACACTAATTTCACAACTAAATCCATTATACCGGATAAAAGCATCATTGACGCCGCGCTTTGTGACAAAATGTTAACGTCTATTAAAATTTTGACCAGCAGGTCATTATATTTCGAACTTATGTATGTAGGCCCCTACCCATCTCGGTAGCCTTAAGCTACTCACCTCAAGCCAAATAAAAACAAGGCAGTCTTAAGCCTGAAGACGGCTCAACCGACAGCCTTGTATTTGCATACCTATCTTACAGTCTACCCTGTCTTGAAGACATTCATTCCCTGCGATGCACTTAGGCCTTACTTGTGAATGGTATTGTAGACCTCAACCGCACGATCCAAAAACTGCTCAATCTCTTCTCTCGACTTACGCAGCTTGTTCACATAGCGCACTAGTTCACGTCCGTCCGTGTAGGCTACAAAACTTGGAATACCCAAAATATTTTGCTCCTGACTTACTGTACCCACCTGATCAACATCCACTTCAATCAGGGTCAAGTCACGTGAATACTTCGTTTCCACCTCAGGCATAAACGGATCGATGTATTTGCAATCCCCGCACCAGTCTGCCTTAAATACGGCCACTGTCAAACGTGGAGATTGAATCGCCACATCAAATTCCGGCTTGGATGTAATCTGTTCCATTGTCACATCTCCCTTTCTGTACCTCGTCTCCCTCTAAGTGAAGCAAATTGGTGATTGGAAGTCAAATGTTCAGCGCATACTTAGAATAACCACAAGTCCTGGCATATCAAACACAGATATTCATGAAAGGATGTTCCATTCATGACTTCCACCAGAAATGACTCTTCGGAAAACCAGCATTCAGGCTCCATTGTACAGATCATTCGCTCCATTCCCGGAGCAGCTCTGGAAGTATGGCGAGGTAAACAAGCCGCCTGGCATGCGTCTGCAAGGCTTAGACATCCTTTGCGTGACCTGAATTGGAACGCAGATACAGCTGCCGCTCTGCAAGCTGAGGTGGAGAAGTTAATTCCTACAACAGGCAAGCCATCTCCTGCACGCAACAATCAGGCACAACGCGCGCTGGTGTGTGAAGAGGATTGCATCATTCTCGAAGAGATCAAAACCTTAACGCAGCAGCAGAATCGCAGTAATGTGACTCGAACCGCCGCTTATCTGGAATGCTACGAGCAGTATCCCGAGCTACATTGGGCGCTACTGGCGCACATGGTATCCCGCAACGGCGGATATCATATGACCGACCTGCACAGTGACCTGATGCATAATCTGCAAAATCAGAAGGATCGTGAGCATATGTATCGCTTGCTGGAGCGGTGCAATGCCCTTATTTTTCAGGATGCCTATCCTCAATTGCAGCTGTATATCCACAGTCGGCGGCTTGGACGAAGTTGCTTCCATCTGTTGTCTCATTTTCATGTATCGTCGTTTATGACCCCGTTCTGGGAGCGATTTTGGCTCGAACGTTGCAGTTCCATACTGAGTGTGGCCTTAATTATTAATGAGCAGAACTATATCGAGAGCCGAGTGGTGCAACATCCTTATTTTCAAAAAGTAGTACTCTCCAAACCTGCTTTTCATCTGCACAATCTGGCCGGGCTGAACCACATCGTTTTCCCTCTTGCACAAGGAGGCGGGCTCGCCGGGCGGGTCATTGAGCATTTTGGCAAATTGAATGAACGTATCCAGTTCGGCAAAGGGCTGTATGCCCTGTTATTTGGCGTAGAGCAAGTGCTTCAGCAAGTACTGGACTTCGCACGAACCGTGCCTCACGGTGGCTCACGAGCGGAATATTGGCCAGATCTGTTTACCAGGCAACATGAAGGACCAGGAGACCACGCCCTGTACACGGATGCTTTATTGAATGAGGAATGGCTGCCGGAAGGTCAACGTCTATATTCTCCTGAGTTGCTCGCTGTGTGGGAGGACACACCGTATGAGCCAATTACAAGACATGACTGGCTGGAAACACGGGATTGCCTCGGATACCTGACTGCGCCACGCAGACCTTGGTTGTTTGAGATGAGTCATGAGCATCGGTACGGCATGTTAAAAACAGCACTCGCTCATGATGTACAAGTTCTTACTCACTAATTGGCAGGAGAAAAAACGGTGTCCCGATACGGCTTTAACAGGATCGTAAAGTCACTAAAGCAGATCGAGCAGATTCTGCTGTGTAGGGCTAAAGTAGGAATAACGTTCACCTTCACGGAAACCAACCTCTTATGCAATAACAATAAAAAAGCGCGGTCTGCTACAAGTGCAGACCGCGCTTTTTCACCTAAATTTATCCTCGTTGTCCGGCGCCGCGTTGCAGACGCATAAGCGGACGGAGAATTTTTTGCAGAATTCGCGGATAACTAGCCAGCTCGTCCTTACGCAAGACACGAAGAACAACCATCAACACGAGATATACCACAACGACCAGCACACCCACCACCATACAGGTTAACAGGAAAGATACCCGTGCAGGCAGGAACGCGCCAAAGATCTGGTTTCCACTCCAATTGGCCGCAAAACCGACAGCTGCCGCGAGAAACACCGTAATGATAAATCCAATCCAGCGATCCCCCATAATTGAAAAATCAACGATTTTACGTAACACACGCAGATTCAGATATGTGATGACGAGGAAACATAGCGCTGTTGCAATGATGATCCCGTAAATGCCGAAGATCGGCGCCAGGATAAGACTCGCAATCAGCTTCACGATAATTCCTGCCGCTACACTAATCATCGTGATTCGTGGTTTCCCAACCCCGAGCAACATGGAGTTCGTTGTCATCATTGTAATCTGGAAAATAGTGCCGAACGTAAGCAATGCAATAATCGGCGTGCCATCTGGAGTTGTGAAGAGCAATCCGTTTACCGAATAAGCCGCCGCACACAGGGTAATCACAATCGGCATTCCCGTCAGAATGGAAATACGTAGCGCCAGCGTTACCTGATTTTTCAGATGTAGCTCATCTTTGCGGGCAAAAGCCGCCGAAATGACAGGCACAAGGGACTGACTGAGCGCTATGGCGAGAATAGGCGGAATACCGGCTATACTCTGGGCTTTGGCACCCAGAATTGCCAGTACGCCTGTAGCTTCTTCCAGACCGATCCGTCCACTAAGCAGGGGAACGACGAGGGAAGAGTCGATAAAGTTGATTGCCGGAACAGCAAGTGAAGACAACACAATCGGAATTGAAAGTTTGAAAATATCAGTGTAAATTCCGCGCATCGGCAATTGCTCTGCACGCTCATAATGTAGCTGTGCCGCACGGTCACTTTTGCGTAGCTTTAATGTGAAGTACAGCATCACCGCAAATGCACCGATACTACCGAACACCCCACCGAAGGATGCCCCGGCTGCAATCGTCTGATCATCGTAATTCCATTGCAACATCACATAGGCCACAATAATCGCTACACCTACACGCGCAAACTGCTCCACGATCTGCGAGATACCACCTGCGGTCATATTGCCGCGTCCCTGGAAATAACCACGCATCATTGCGATCGCCGGGAAGAGTAACAGGGCCGGAGCAAGCGCCCGGATGGCACTCACGGATTCCGGCACTTTGGAAATATGGGTGGCATAAAATGGCGCTGCGAACCATAGCAGAACAGACATGACCACACCGGCCACGGCCGCAAAGATCAAGGCTGCACGGTATATCTGCTGCGCTTCGCCCGCGCGTCCGAGCGCGTAGCGTTCCGAGACCATTTTACTCAGCGTACTCGGTATGCCCGCCGTTGCGACAGTTAACAGCATTAAATACACCGTATTGGAGATCGTGAACGATGCGTTACCAATATCCCCGAGGATATGCTCCAGCGGCACACGTTGTACCAGACCCAGTACCCTTGCAATCAATGCGGCAGCCGCCAATATGAGCGTACCTTTAATAAATGTTTCCTTCTTAGACAAAACGGATTCCCCTTCTTTCCCCCACACCGGACCTCTCCGGACCTTAGCTAGCTAACCTGATATTCTAGGCGAATCGAACCACCCAGATTATAAATAGAACAATCATCACAAGTTGCAAAATAATTTTCATTACCGTGCTGGTAAACAGCCCGACGACAGATCCAAACCCAACTTTCGATGCTTTGGAAGGCGAGGAACCGCCGATCAGTTCTCCGATAAAAGCACCGATGAATGGCCCCAGTACAAGTCCAAAAGCCGGAATCACAAACGGGCCAATAATTACTCCGATGGTACTCAGCGTTGTAGACAGCTTGGAACCGCCGAACTTCTTGACTCCCCAAGCACTCACCACATAATCCGCCACGAACAGCACCACCACAATTAGAATCTGGATGATCCAGAACCATACCCCGAACGGATCAAAGCTGAAGAACCAGCCGTAGACCAGAAACGCGAAGAAAATCGCGATTGCACCCGGCAGAATCGGATATACCGTACCTGCCATACCTACTGCAAACAGCAGTACAATTAAAATCCAGCCAACGGTTGCGAGCAAAGGTTACTCCCCCTTCAAAATATGTTCACGAATCAGATGTGCAATGCCATCCTCATTGTTGCTTCCAATAATTAAATCTGCCGCTTGTTTCACTTGCTCCTGTGCGTTGCCCATCGCAACACCCAGACCGACAGCTTCAATGACAGCCAGATCGTTCAGACTGTCGCCAACAGCAACTACCTCGGACATGTCGATGCCTAGCAATTGGCATACTTCAGCTACACCGGTAGCTTTGGATACGTTCTCCGGGTTTACCTCAATGTTTACAGGAGAGGAATTGGTCATTTGCAGACCACCCATTTCTTGCAATTCCATCATGATTTGATGACGAATCTCATCATCCTCGGTGGTAAATCCGAATTTCAGCCATTCTAATCCTTCAATATTATCCGTCCAGCGATCACGGTTAAACAGCTCTTCCACGGAGTATGCCCAGTACCAACTGTTATATTTCTCCCCGATCTCATGCATCTTGCGAATTAACGCCGGGTCCATCAGATGGCGCAGGTGAAGCTCATGTGGAGCTTTCCAGACCTCGCTACCGTTGACCGTAACCATGGGTGTTTCCAGGCCAAGTTGCACCGCATAGGGCATAGCATGGTATACGGCTCTTCCTGTGGACAAGCACACATGCACCCCGCGACGAATGACGATCTGAATCCACTTGGCCGTTTCCTGTGTAATTTCATGATTATCATTCAGCAACGTGCCGTCCATATCCAGGGCCAGCAGTTTATATTTCGGTTCACTCATGTTGTAAATCCTCCTCCAGTATGTCTCTCTCCTCTAAAACAACAAGATCGCCCGGTATCCGCGAAATGGCGGACGCCCCGGACGTCACAGCTAACGACATTTTACCACAGATCACGCGTATGCAACAAAGTAACCTAAAAACCGGAACGCCAAAAACCGCCTGCGATGCAGACGGTCATCTAAATTTATGAAATCATGTTCAACGTGCGGCATATTTACGGCGAACATAACGAAGTACAATACCATGTTTCGGTGACAGAAGTAACGCAAGTACAAACAGAATGCCGGCCACAGCCACCATGCAACCTGCAATAGAAGCATCCATCGCGTACGCCATCAGGTAACCACCGACAGAGGAAGCTGCACCGATCAGTACCGCATAAAGAATCATTTTACCAAGCTGATCCGTGAGCAGATAAGCCGCAGCCGCAGGTACAATCAGCATACCTACTACAAGAATAGAGCCTACACTTTCAAAAGAGGCAACGGACGTCATGGACACAAGTCCCATGAGCGCATAGTGAAATAAGACCACCGGAATGCCGCAAGCCGCAGCCAAAGCCGGGTCAAACGCGCATAATTTGAACTGCTTGTAGAAGAGTCCTACAACAACGAGAATAACAAGTAACGTAATGCCCAGCATCCAGACCGCTCTAGGTCCTACATCCATTCCCCACAGTGTTAACGTATCCCATTGCACATAGGCAATTTCACCGAACAATACACAGTCCAGATCCAGATCGATATGCTGTGCATTCAGACTGATCAGGATAACCCCCACAGCAAAAAGCGCCGTAAATACAATACCGATGGATGCATCCGAAGACAGTCCTCCTGCTTGAAGAGTCTGAATGAAAAACACTGTCAACAACCCAAACACGGTTGCACCCAGCAACATCCACAGGGAGTCTCTGGAGCCGCTCCACAGAAACGCAATTGCAATCCCCGGAAGCACGGCGTGACTGATTGCATCTCCGACCAGAGCCATGCGCCGCAGAATCAGGAAGCAACCAAGAATGGCGCAAGCGGAGGAGACTAGTATTGCGGTTAGAATAATCCAAAATGTGGCCATCTACATCTCCCCCTGTTTCTGTGTTTGAGACTGTGCAGCATGCACCTGTAGCGCGGCTTGCTCTTCACGCATGTAAGTCGACTTCGCCTGGATGCTCCGCAACTTGCGGGCAAGTAACCCTCGCCTTGGTGCGAACAGCGCAGATCCAACAAACAGCACCGTAGCCGCAAGCACAGTTACTGGACCAGTAGGCAGATTAGGGACAAGCGTGCTGAAGAGTGTTCCTACGGCACCACTTAATGCGCCGAACAATCCAGCCAGCAACACCATCAGCGCAAGCGAATTGGTCCAACACCTTGCTGCTGCTGCCGGAGTCACCAGCAGTGCCGCTACAAGAACTACACCTACCGCCTGGATTCCGGCGACAACAGCTATAACCGTCAGTAGCAGAATGAATTGTTCCAACACTCCGACGGGCAGTCCCATACCTCTTGCAAAACCCGGATCAAAGCTCACGAGCTTGAATTCCTTGAACCAGACAAGGCATGCGATGAGCAATACAAGACTTACCCCGCCCATCACATACACATCCGTAAGTACCATCGATGCCGCTTGCCCGAACAGGTACTTGTCAAGCCCGCTTTGGCTTCCACTTGCACTGTGCTGAATACGTGTCAGCATCACGACACCGATACCGAAAAATAC
Organism: Paenibacillus sp. FSL R7-0272; assembly: GCF_037969905.1. Taxonomy (NCBI): domain Bacteria; kingdom Bacillati; phylum Bacillota; class Bacilli; order Caryophanales; family Paenibacillaceae; genus Paenibacillus; species Paenibacillus sp. FSL R7-0272. Next base: position 5,267,445 of record NZ_CP150221.1, read on the forward strand.
CGTCAGTACGATGCCCATTGCCGCATCCTGCTTAATCCGTGAAAACCGGGTTATCCACGAAATACCGAAAGTGGCTACAATTCCTGCAATGAGTGCGCCAAACAGAAACAATCCAATCGACTTCGTTTCCGTCAACATAAACGCAATACAGATTCCAGGCAATGCCGCGTGTGCCAATGTATCGCCCATCAGACTTTGACGACGAAGAAAGGTAAATGAGCCGATAATGCCACTGCTGAATCCGAGGAGCAGACAACCGAGCAAAATCCAGCGTGTGTTCGGGTCTGACAATATAGAAACAACCCAATTCCACATAACTACACCTGGCCTTTCTCCGCTCGGCTGCCGATCATCGCGATGCGACCTCCGTAGGTTTCCTGTAATAAATCCGGTACAAATACTTCTCTTGTTGGCCCAGCGGCAACCAAACGTCCATTGAGCAACAATACATGATCGAAGTATTCCTCTACCGTTGCCAGGTCATGGTGAACAACTAGAACGGTTTTGCCCTGCTTTTTTAATTGCTCTAGCAGGGAGATGATCGCTTTCTCTGTCGTTGCGTCCACTCCTGCAAAAGGTTCATCCATGAAATACAAGTCTGCATCCTGTACCAGTGCTCTGGCCAGGAATACGCGCTGTTGCTGTCCGCCGGACAACTGGCTGATCTGCCGATACATGTAATCCCCCATACCAACTTGCTCCAGGCAATGAGCCGCAAGATCTTTTTCCTTTTTTCCCGGGCGGCGGAACCAGCCCAGATGTCCGTATCTTCCCATCATGACAACATCTAGTGCATGTGTCGGAAAGTCCCAATCTACGGACTCCCTCTGTGGCACATAACCGATACGCCGCCTGGTTTCACGATAAGATCGTCCAAAGATCTCAATATCACCGTGCATTTTCGGAACAAGCCCCAGAACCGCTTTGATCAACGTTGACTTCCCTGCACCGTTCGGTCCAAGAATGCCGATGAGTTGCCCTTCAGGTACATCAAAGGAAACATTGCTAAGCACCGGCTTTTTGTGATAAGCCACGGCCAGGTTCCTTACACAAAGAGGCGAAAAGACTGTTGCCTTTTCCTGTCCGAGCTGACTATTATCTATAGTTTCTAATGCTTGTTTTGTTGTATTGGTATTTTTCATCATCATAGCTCTCCTCTCTTCAGATGATATATTATTTCAAAGCCGCCGCGATCGTTTCGACATTGTGCCGCACCATTCCGATATAGGTGCCCTCTACGGTTCCCTCAGCCCCCATAGCGTCAGAGAACAGTTCGCCACCAATTTTTACGGTATGCCCCTTCTCAGCTGCCCCAGCAATAATCGCTTCCATCGCTTTAGCAGGTACACTCGATTCGATAAATACGGCTTTGATTTGATTTTCCACGAGGAAATCTCTTAGTTCACTTACATCTTTGGCTCCATATTCTGCTGCCGTACTGATGCCTTGAAGACCCATCACTTTAATGCCATAGGCTTGACCAAAGTAACCAAATGCATCATGTGCTGTTACCAGCACTCGGCTTTCCTCAGGGATCTGCCCGATTTTCTCCCGCACTTCCGTATCCAACGCTTGTAGCTTCTCCAGATATGTTGCTGCCTGCGTCTTATACTGTTCCGCATGATCCGGATCTGCTTCCACCAGCGTGTCACGCACAGCTTCGGTTGCACGCATCCAGTGTTTGACGTTAAACCATACATGCGGATCATACTCTGTCCCACCTGTCGCTTGACCGGAATGCAGCTCCTCTACCGGAATATTTTCGGCAACTGCGGTAACTTGTTTGCTTTTGGACATTTTCTCCAGAATACTGGTCATTTTCCCTTCCAGATGCAGGCCGTTATAGAAAATCACCTTGGCTTGCTCCAGTTTGCGAATATCCCCTTGGGATGCCTTATACAGATGTGGGTCTACTCCCGGTCCCATCAATCCGGTAACCTCAACATATGCTCCGCCCACCTCTCGTGCTACATCTGCAATCATGCCTGTGGTTGCCGTAACTTGCACTTTGCCGGTACCGTCTACTCCCGAAGTACTCGAACAAGCTGTAAGTACAATGACCAGAACAACACCTATCAGCGTAATGACTCCACGTTGGATACTCCTCATCTTCACCATTAACAAATTAACCGTCCCCTTTCCCTGTCCTAAAATATTTGTCCGCAACTAATTAAGTTGTACAAGGTACCAAATTTTAAACTCGTCTAATAATGTTTCCCTTGTGCAAATTTTAGCCGATGGAAAAATAAAAGGCAAGGGATATTTTCCCCTGCCTGTCCTGTTACTTATGAGTTCAATCTAAAGCCGTTTATTTAATACTTTTATGAGCATGCCATTGTTTCCTATTATTTTATGCCCTTAATCATCAATCTTGTTCTTTATTCTGGTCCTTCTTCCCCTTTGGGATGCCATTCAGGCCATACACTTCATCGTATGCATCAAAAATTTTGCGTGCGATCGGGGAAGCACTGACCGATCCAAAACCGCCTTCCGGCACGATAACCGCTACAGCCAGTTTCGGTTTGTCTCTTGGCGCAAAGGCGATAAAGACACCGTTCTCCTTTTTGTTCGGTCCGGTTCCTTGCTCGGATGTTCCTGTCTTTCTGGCAAAATCATAAGGGAAACCGTCGAAGGAGCTTACTTTGGTGACCATTCCTTTATGCACTTCGTTCCAGTGTGCATCCGCAAACTGCACCTCATTAAGAACCTTTGGCTCAAACTTCTTCACCACATTGCCATCCGCATCACGGATTTCCTTCACCAAGTGTGGCTCCATTCGTTTGCCCTTATTCGCAAGCATTGTGGTGTACTGGGCAAGTTGCATCGTTGTATATTTGGCTTGCTGACCAAATGACGCAAACGCAAGACGTGTCAGTGCAGACTCATTATTGTCTGCTTTATACTCCAACTGACCAAGAAATTCTTTGGGCAGATCAATGCCTGTCGAGACACCCAAACCAAAATCCTTCATGTATTCGTCCCACTTAGCAAGGGCTTTTGTGGCACCATATTTATTCAGCAAACGCTTGCCCACCATATCAATCATAAATGCATTGGACGACTTTTCAATCGCTCTCCGTGCGGTAATATTACCGTTGTAGGCCGAATGTGAGTTCTTTACTTGTCTTCCATCCTTGCCTAATACAGCGTAACCTTTATCAGGATAAGTACTCCCCGTAGTGAACAGTCCCTCTTTCAGGCCGATAAGCACACTGAGCGGTTTAATAACCGATCCAAGCAGAACAACGGACTCTGCACGGCTTGGCTTATTATCATTGGGTGGAAAAGACTCTGTCGTCCCGTTTCGGAAAACATACTTGATTTTGTCATAATCCCAGTCATTCGGATCATAGTCTGGCATACTTGCCATAGCTACCACATTGCCTGTATCCACTTCCATAGCTACAGCGTAACCTGTAATGGCCTTTGGAAGCTTTCGTAATTCATCCGTAATAGCCTTTTGCGCGGCAAGCTGAACCTCCTTGTTGATCGTGGAGATCAGACTGTACCCCTTCTCTGGTGGAGTCAATTCCATCGTGCCTGTAGGTAAATTCCTAGAGTCAATATCAATGGATTGATATCCGCTTCTTCCGCGAAGCTCCTGCTGATATTGCAGCTCCAACCCATCGAATCCAACCCTCTCATCCTGAGAGTAGACCAGTCCAGGATCACGCTGAGACCCAGATTGCTCTATGATCGATTTGTACTGCTTGAGTGTTGTGGGTACTCGCTTGAATTCCCGTGTGTAACCAACAACCTGGACAGCAACCCGGTCCGGGTCATATCTTCGTACATTCTCTTCCAGCACCATAACGCCAGGATACTCCGTTTTTTTCTCTAGAAAAAAAGCAATTTCCTGGGTCGTTAGATCGGACTTGACCAGTCTTGGCACGTAACCGAATGTTTTTTGGTGATCCAGATCCAGCCGTTTAATAATCTCCTCTGCATCTGGTTGCTTCTCGTCTCCCGGATTGAATCGTTTGAATATATCCGCAAGTTCACGAGCCAATCCCTCTGCTTCCTGCCTGCGATCATCATTACGATAATCTTCATATAACAGCACATACAGTGACTGCACCGGCTCCGAATAAGCAAGCGCCACTTTCCCGGTCGCATCATAGATGGGCCCGCGCACCGGGGCTAGAGGGATATCTTTTGTATTACGCGTAGATTCCATGTACGTCAGTTCAGGCCCTTCGACAAACTGCACAAACGCCAGTCGGAAGATCAGAATGCTGAATATGACAAATGCCACGAAAAAAAACACATTCAGCCTCGCGCTGGTCGATTGATTTACCGCTCTCTCCTCTTCGTTCGGCGGTTTATTTTTAAGTCGATTAAACATATGCTCCCCTCTCCGTTCTTTGTACAAGTTTAAAAATCACACGATCTATACATACCGAAACGTCATAACAGACCCCAACAGACAACAGACCAAAATGGCAAACTCTCACCTCTTAAGTGTAGCAAATGCAGACTGTAACGTCTTTCTAATTTTGGTTACATTTTCGTAATAAGAAGCCCTTTGTATATAACGTGAGAAGACTGCCTGGGTTCCATAAAAAAAGCAACAAAAAAAGGCCCCGTTCTGGGGCCTTTTACCATATGGAGAACATGATCTCCATCACTGCATCACTGTGTACTTGTTTCTGTTTCTTTATCTTTATTTTTTTTCGGAACACCATCCAGGCCGAATTCCTGGTCGTATGCATCGAAAATCGCACGTGCAACCGGAGCCGCACTGTTGGAGCCAAAGCCCCCTTCCGGGATCATGACCGCAACAGCCAGTTTTGGATTGTTACGGGGTGCAAAAGCGATAAATACCCCGTTATCCACCAGTTTCCCTCCAATATTCTGTGTCGACGTACCTGTTTTTCTCGCAAAATCATAAGGGAAACCGCCAAAGGCAGAAACCTCGGTAGCCATACCACGCTGTACCTCATTCCAGTATGCATCACTGAAGTCCGCTGTACTGAGTACCTTCGGTTTTACCTTCTCGACCACATTACCTTCCGAATCCCGGAACTCTTTGACAAGCTGTGGTTCCATTCGTTTTCCTTTATTGGCAAGCATCACGGTATACTGCGCGAGCTGCATGGTTGTGTATTTACCTTGTTGTCCAAAGGAAGCATAGGCTAGTTTGGTCAGGGAGCTTTCTGTTTCATTTTCATATTCTTTACGCCCAGCCCATTCATTCGGCAAGTCCACTCCTGTTTTTATCCCAAGACCAAACTGCTCCATGTACTTGTCCCACACGCCAACGCCCTTAGCACCATATCGCGAGTACAGCTTCTTACCGATCTCGTCAATCATAAATACGTTAGAGGAATGACGAATGGCGTCACGAGGGTACATGGCACCGTAAACGTGTCCCGATGAGTTCTGTACGCGGCGGTTATCTCCACCAAACGTGGTTGAACCTCGGTCGATATACACCGAATTAGTGGTAAAGAAACCTTCCTTCAAACCGATCAACACACTCAGTGGCTTAATCGTTGAGCCGAGCAACACGACAGATTCAGCTCTTTTTTTGGAATCACTAGGTAGAAATCCCCGGATTGTACCGTTCTGATAAATATATTTGATTTTATCGTAATCTTCTGTACTGATGCTGCCCGTTCTCCACACATTGGTGTCGTAATCAGGCATACTGGCTGCCGCTACAACCTTCCCTGTATCCACTTCCATCGCTACAGCAAAGCCTGTTTTGGCATTGGGATGCAATCTGCCGGATACCGGATTGCGATGCAACCAGCTTAGCTGATCCATAATTGCTTGCTCTGTTTTCACCTGCACATTTTTATTAATGCTGGAGATCAGATCATACCCTTTTTGCGGCGGGGTTGTGCCCGCTACACCTTCAGGCAAGTTACGTAAATCAACGTCAACCGACGTATAACCACTTTTGCCCCGCAGCTTATCCTGATACTGTAACTCCAGTCCATCAAATCCAACAAACTCATTTTCCGTATAGACCAGACCTGGATCAGTCTGCGTTTTGTTTGCTTCATCTACTTCTTTATACTTTTTCAACGTTTTGGAGCTTTTGAATTTTTTCAAATAACCAATCGATTGAACGGCCACTGTATCCGGATCGTAGTAACGTACACTTTCTTCCACAATCTGAATACCTTTGAATTCATCCTTATGCTGGAGGAAATAAGCAACCTCCCCTTCGGACAAATCACTCTTGATCAGACGTGGCATAAACCCGTTAGCCTTGCGAGAATTCAGATCCATTTCCTCCATGATTTGATCCACGGTCAAGGATTCGGAATTCGGGGTTTTATACTTTTCAAAGACTTCATGCAGACGGGCAGCCATCTCTTGAACTTCACCAATTTTCGGATTCGGCTGGCCATCCACATCCCCGTAGTTTTTGTACAATGTGAGATACAGCGACTGAATCGGCTTGGAATACGCCAGTTTCACCGTCCCCGTAGAATCGTAGATGGTTCCTCTCACCGGAGCAAGCGGCACATCCTTCGTAATGTTACTCGCTTCTTCCTGACTGAGCTCAGGTCCTTCGACGAACTGTAAAAAGGCCAAACGTACAATGATTACACTAAAAATAACAAAGGAAGCGAAGAAAAATACGTTCATTCGGTAACTAAAACGCCGTTTGTCCGCAAGTTCATCCTTCTCATTGGAATGCTTTTTCATTCATCCTACCTCTTTCATGACTTGATGCATACCGTAGAACCTTAACTCACCGGCATGATAACCTGGCAACGTCGTCATATTCCGAACCATATCCGTGTCCGGTGTACTATCAGGCTGACTGATCTTTCAGATGCGTGTCGGCAAAGTTAGGTGGGTTAAACCAATCTCCGCTGATGGCCCACGTTGGATCAAGCGGAACCCAGCGATTCGAATCACTCAAATAGACTTCATTCCATGCATGAGGGCCGTACCCTCCCTGACCGTTATATCCCAGACCTGTAACAACCCTGACATCAAGCCCCTGAGAACGTGCCATTACCGCATATAAGCGGGCATAATCGATACATACCCCTTTGCGCGTATCAAAAGTATTCTGAGGGGTCTGTTCATGCCATATTCCCCTCTGTTCATAATCATCCACTTTCCCGTAGTCGTATTGAACCCGGGTGCCAACCCAGTCATACAGAGCTCTGGCTTTTGCCTCATCCGTCGATTTTCCTTTGACAATCTCCTGTGCGGCTTGCTCAATATCGGCTGGAATATTGTGGTCAATCACTTCATACTTCCGTTGCAAAATACCTCCGAGTTCCTTCTGCACAGCCTGCGTGAATACCGGAAGTTTGTCCTTGATAAACGTACCAGACAAAGGCTCAATCACCGATTTAGCACCCTGCATATAGATCGGAGATGCCTCCACATAACGGCTGAACATACTACCCGGATAGAGACTTACAATCATGAACAATACGGCAATCACAATGATTCCTCGGACCGAACCGATGACCGTGCCGATCACTGCGCCTGTCAGCCGGCTAAAAATCCCTTTTGGCGCAGCTTGCTCATCTCCTGCATGTCTTCTGCGAAATATGAAGGATGTTAAAAATCCAAGAATCATGCGAATCAAGCCGTAACTCAATACAAATAATACGGCAAACCGCATAAGCGGGAAATCTGCGATCGCTGTAACCAGCGTATAATACAGCTGTTCCCACCGGTTCAACTCACGATTAGGCATATCCCCGGCATGTACAGATAACCATTGCTGTACATAAGGCGCAAGCCATAACGTCAGACCGATAGATAACAAAATACCAATGACCGCCATAATACCGTCCATCAGGAAACCAAAGAGTCTCCCCGCAGAACGTGAAGCCCCTCTGGACCATCCCTGTAATAAGGATGCTGCTACGATCAGCAACAGCAGAATGGTAATCCCATTAAACTCCTTCAGGCTGTCCAGCCAAGTTTGCAGCACGTCTTCATTCCTCCTTTAAACTACGAAGCAGGTGCTGTTTTGTTTTTTTGTGCCTGTTCGACAAATGTGCGGATCGTATCGTTGTCGAGTTTCCACTCACCAACAGAAATACCGCGGAAGGTCACATCGACTTTATCCGACTTCGTGCTACCCTTAAGCTCAACGTTAGGACTGGTTATCGTAAATTCACCATTTTTCCCCGCCGCATAGGTGGCCTTGGAGGCTTCCTTCAGCATGATGCTTGTCGCTTCTTTCTTGAGTGTGTCCATCGTGCTGGACTGCACGTCTGTGACGGTTTGTTTGATCTGTTCAATGGAAATGCCGCTGTATATCAGCAGAGCCGCAATAATGATGATGGCAATCGCCCATTTTAACATCGTTTTGACCACATTCAGAACAAAGAACAAAATGATCAGTGCAACGACGATCACCAGCCAGTTCTGCATCACAAACTCTTTGATTACTTCTATGTTCATGATTACACCTTCCGAATTAGAATTGATTCATGACTTCCCGAATATTATACATGATTTCCGAACCTGCTGTCAGCTAAGCCCTCTCCGGCAAAAATAAACGGTCTAAGTTCGTCCTGCGGGGCGTACAAGTAGTACCATGAGGATTCGTCCGACGAACGTGGACACGTTCAAGACCTGTGTACAAACAGGCATCGCCTAACAAGGAGGGGCTCTAGTGAAAACGGCCATCTGGCTATACCTGTTTTTGTTTCTAGCTGTGTTTGATCTGCATGCCCAGTATCCCATTCTGACGCCATTTGCGATATCGCTCGGTGCGGCTCCAACCTTTATCGGCTGGATGATGGGCATCTATTCCTTAACCCACCTGCCTGGCAATCTGATTGCTGGAACACAGATTGATAAACACGGGAGCCGTCGATATATTGTGTTCAGTCTGGTCGGTGCGGGGTTCATCCTACTTCTGCAGGCTCACATTCATACCCCTTGGCAACTGCTCGCGCTACGTTCTATTAGCGGCTTTGTATTAGCCTTTCTATCTCCGGCATGTCTGGCCCTGCTCGCTCAACTCTCCAATGACCCGGTGAAACAAGGAAAATACATGTCGGGTCACGGTGTCGTGCACACGCTGGCTTCGGTGGTGTCACCAGCCGCAGGTGCCGTGATCGTCGGTGCCATGGGCTTCTCTGCCACCTTTTCGAGTCTCGGCTATCTACTCATTCTGACAGGTGTCATTGCACTGCTTACCATGCCGCGTGGCCTCGTTCGCCAGCCGCAGCCATTGACCGAACCCGCAAAACCTGGCCTTGCGCCTTCCGGCTCGGCTAAAGCTAACTCTGATCATTCGCCAGCAGAAGCGCCAAAAGCATTCCTGCCCGTTTCCTGGCGTTATTTCATGCTACCCTTGGTTATTGCCTGCGCTCAAGGTATTCTGTTCTTTGAATTACCGCTGCGGGGAGGCGGGCATTCCTCCATGATGTCGACAGGTTTACTGTTTTCAATCATTAGCATCGGTGCGCTCTTTACACTCAGCATGCTGTTTCTTAACCGTTATTCGCCCAAACTGCGTTTAGTTGCTGGTGTGCTGCTGATGTCCTTGAGTTTTTTCGTGATGGCAGCCGTTCCGCAAATTTCGTTATCCATCGTGTTATTTGTGCTCGGGATGTCCAAAGGTATCATTTTCCCCGCGATGGCTACACTTTTTATTCACTTAAGCGGTGGTAGCAAGCTTGGGCGTATTTTCTCTCTGCAATCGATTGCCACCTCTATTGGTTCGTTTATTGGTCCGATTACGGCTGGACAGCTGAGGCTGGGGGTATCTCCTTATTTCATTGCTTTTATTTTGCTGATGATCGGCATCTTGCTACTCCCCTATTATACGTCAAGACATACTGCCCCGCTCTCATCTTCCGATGCGAAAAGCATCCTGGGGTGAAGTATCTAAGCTTGTCCTGACCAACTTATACGTTAGAGCCTTCTACAGAACAATTTAAACTTTGCATCATTCCCCCATTTCCAGATACACTATAAGTACATTCAGTCGATTTTCGCTGTAACATTTCCCGGGGAATGTCGACATCAGCTCTCGAATCAGGGGTGAATAAGATGCCTATTCATGTCATTGTGGAAGGTAAGAATGATCGCAGTAAACTCAAACGTTTAGTGGGTCCAGAGATCAATATTTTGTGCACATTCGGAACGCTGAACTCCCTCAAGCTGGAGACGCTGCGCAAGCAAGTCGGATATGATGAAGTTTATTTATTTATGGACAATGACAGCTCAGGTAAAAAGATAAGAGGTGTACTGCGCGATGCTTTTCCCGATGCGGTACAAATGTATACAAGACGTGGGTATGCAGGGGTTGAAGGCACACCTGATGAATACATCATCTCGCAATTAGAGAAGGTCGGGCTGGAGGAATATATCCAGTATCCTGACGAACCTTCGTATTAAAAAGAACAACAAATAAAAGGCTGTTTCTGGTTATAGCAACCAGAGACAGCCTTTTCTAAAGACTTCGTGCTTAACATTTTACGGTGTTATTCTTTAATCAGCCTGCGAATGTCCTCTGCGATAGCTTCCGGCTGCACATCTTCTGTATTAAAAGCGTTATAAACCTTGCGAAGCTGGTTATTCTCATCCACCAGCCCAATCATGTTCATATGGGCAAAATCATCCTTGTTCTCGCCTTCGATCAGAATCTGGAACGATTCTTTGGCGAACTGCTTGGTTTTATCCATATCCCCACGCAGGAAATACCAGCCAGAATAATCCGCGTGGAAACGGTCGGCAAAGGTTTTGATCTTCTCCCTCGTATCTACTTTTGGGTCGAAGGAAATCGATACAAAGGATGCCTTATCTCCGAATGTTCCATCTTCTTTCAACAAGTCCTGCACCTGAGACAGTGTAAATGTCGTAATCGGGCAAACATCAGGACAACTGGTGAAATAAAAGTAGAACAATCGCACTTTGCCTTGCGTATCCGCCAGCGATACGTTACGACCATCCACATTTTCCATGGAAAACGATTGGATCTCCCGAATCTCGGGTAATTTCTCCTGGCTGGCAAATGCCGTATTCCACATTAAATACACCGCCATAATCAGTGCAATACCGAGCAAAATCCACGTCCATTTGTATTTTTTAATAACCTGCATCCTCTTCTCTTCCCCCTAAACAATGTACTAGTGAATGCGCATACATATTTGATCCATAAAAACCCTCTGTTAAGCTGCCCTGGCTTACTGATACAAAATGATTTCGGTTAACGTGATAAATTAAATCTACGTTATCATTTCAGCCAAGGGATACATATGTATAATACAGTGCCTTCATTACGGGACATATCTTGGCTTATGACAAGGTCGTTGTTCACAAAATATGTCTCATCGCGACATGTTTATTAAATCCACGCGACTTCCGATATAAATTTTATCACAAGAAACCACGGAATAGTTTGACAATGTTCGTACATTTGTTGGGAAATGGACAGATTGTTCCCAGGGCTTAGCATGTTTTGCATCCATGCGGGTGGATAATATACACTAGAATTGGGTATCACCTAGATAGAGAAGGTTAATTTTGATGACGATACACTGACGTTACACCTTATAAAGGAGAGATTTATGGATACCTCTACACATTTTGTTATGGGCATTGGTTTGGCGGGTCTCGCCTATGTTGATCCTGTCGTTGCAACCGACCCCATGCTGGCAGCCGCCGTCATGGTAGGCACGATCGCCGGCTCCCAAGCCCCTGACATTGATACTGCACTGCGTTTTAAAAGTAATTCGCTCTATATTCGAAATCATCGGGGGCTGTCCCACTCGTTGCCGTTTCTGTTGTTATGGGTACTGCTAATTACGGGTGTGATCGGATTGATTTTTTCAGGAGTTTCACTTGGTCATGTTGCCCTCTGGACTGCTGTAGCTGTAGGCGTACATGTCTTTACCGACTTGTTCAATACGTATGGAACACAGGCTGCCCGTCCTTTTACAGAACGCTGGATTGCCTGGAACATCATTCATATCTTTGACCCGTTCCTGTTTACTACACATGTGATTGCGATTCTATTATGGGCTTTCGATCTTATTGCACCTGCCCCACTCTTTACTACGCTGTATATCCTGATTGGAATATATTATGTATGGCGTACCATCGCGCGGGCACTGGTGGTTCGAAAAGTGAGACGTATGGATAACAGTCCGGAACCAGCCAAATACATTGTGATTCCAACGATTTCCTGGAGCCGCTGGCATGTTGTCAAAACGAATAAGGATGGAAGTTATGAGCTTGGTAAGATCGATGGTTCTGAGCTGACCTGGAGCCTGCATGCCACCTCTTCCACTCATGCAGCCGTTGTAGCCTCACGCAAGGCACCGGAGGTTAGTGCATTCCTCTATTTCACTTCTTATGCTGTAGCCGAGGTGGAGGAACTTCCTGCCGGATATAAAGTTCGCTGGGCTGATGTTCGGTATCGACACCGGAAACAGTATCCCTTTGTCGCCGTAGTGGTCATGGATCGCAACTTCAAAACAATTGATACTTACGTAGGCTGGCTAAGTGATGAAAAAATGGATAAAAAACTTTTATCTGCTCGCCCTTGACGCAGACCTTGGTTGCAGGGCACAATCATTATAGGAACGATTGCGCGGGAAAAGCCCGGAGCGTTATCCGCTCCGGGCTTTTACTGCTTTGGTATATAAATTATTTGCCAGACAGAGACTGCTCAGCGATTTGTACCAGACGTTTGGTGATATATCCACCCAAAGATCCAGTCTCACGGGAAGTGTAGTTACCATAGTATCCGTCTTGCGGGATAGTTACACCCAGTTCTTGTGCAGCCTCCATTTTCAATTGTTGCAGAGCTGCTGTCGCTTGAGGCACCACCAAGTTGTTAGAAGAGCGAGATCCTTGAGCCATATTTAAAATCTCCTTTCAATCTGTGTCTGTAATGTATTGCAAGCTTGCAAGATTATTATGGCTCGCACGCTTCAGGTTATACGAAAATTCAATAAATTTGTACATGGAGGTTTTTCCCAATGAGCAAAGGCTTATCCTTATGGTTTGCATTTTCTTCGATAGTTTTGTTAACGGTTACAGCAATCACGATTTCTTACAACGGCTGGCTTGCAGCCCTGCTGTTTGTTCTATCCATGGCTAATATCGTTTGGGGATTTGTCATCCGGGCGAAAAAAGAACGTCAGGAAGCCCGCTCGGCTTCCGAATCAGCTTCATAAGCTATCGCTATCATATGAAGTTAATAAGTCAAAAAAAAGGAGGCGGATGGATACATCCGTCTCCTCTTCTATGTTCACATGATTAAGCGTTCATGGTCTTTATGCTAAATTGACTTTGCTGAACCTGTATTCCCAATTACAACTTACGTCTAGGAACGAAACCCATCCGCTCTTTCACCGCATCCAGCGTCTTCGCAGCATCCTCTTCAGCACGACGTGCCGAAGTCTCTAATACATCTGCAAGCTCACCAGACTCACGAATTTCGTTGTATCTTGCTTGTAACGGTTCGATAACAGAGACAACGACTTCGGCGAGTTCCTTTTTGAATGGGCCGTACATTTTGCCTTCGTAGCGCTCCGCCACCTCATTCAGTGTCATACCCGCACATTCCGCATAGATGCTCATCAAGTTGCTCACCTCTGGCTTATTCGCCGGATCATAGACAACTTCACGACCGGAATCCGTCGTAGCACGGCTAATTTTTTTGCGAATGACATCCGGCGGATCTAACAGGGCGATATAACTTCCTGCATTGGGGTTACTTTTGCTCATTTTTGAGGAAGCATCATCCAGTGACATGACACGCGCACCGACCTGTGGAATATAAGGTTCAGGAATGGTGAAATATTCTCCGTAACGATGGTTAAAGCGCCCTGCCAGATCACGAGTCAGCTCCAGATGCTGTTTCTGATCTTCCCCGACAGGCACGAGATCTGCATTATACAGCAATATATCTGCAGCCATCAGGGATGGATAAACGAACAGTCCTGCGCCGACAGAATCTTTGCCGGAAGATTTGTCTTTAAACTGGGTCATACGCTCCAGCTCACCCATAGAGGTGAGCGTTGTCATCAACCATCCGAGCTCTGCGTGCTGTGGTACGTGAGATTGCAGGAATACGTTTGATTTGCTCGGATCAATTCCTGCCGCGATGAACAATGCGGCCACAGCCTCGGACTGTTCACGCAGTGCCGCTGGCTCCTGTGCCACTGTAATAGCATGAAGATCTACAACCATAAAATGACACTTATAGTCATGCTGTAATTTCACAAAATTTTTAATCGCACCAATGTAGTTGCCCAGTGTAAGCTTACCGCTCGGCTGAATACCTGATAATACCGTTTTCATCTGATACGCCTCCCTAATTCACGTAGATTCTAAATAAGTTGAACTCAAGATTTTACACAACCCACTTCGATGACAGAATAACCTTCCAATCGCTGTTATCCCCAGATTTTTTTGATTCTTTATTTCAAAAGGAAAAATCCGGTGATAAAGGCGAACGCTTCGCTTTTCCAGGTTTTTTCTATCCTCTCCGTTATCGTGTAAATGAATCGTCCAACTTAAATAGAAATTAGAATTTTAAACTTTGAACTTCTTAACTTCCAACGCTTGGACACGAAGCATCTTCGCTCTGCGAACGCAAAAAAGCCCCACATCCGCAAGGGACGTGAGACCGTGGTGCCACCCTTATTCGCTTTCCTCTCCGCTATCCGGATATGCAGGAATATAGCAGGAAAAAAGCCTTCATTGTTCCTTAACGTGGAATAACCGGCATAACCTAATGAGATCTCCCTGTATAGCTCGATCTGTTCAGTTATACACTCAAGGGTCCATTCAAAAAAGAGCTCACACCAGTTCGCATCCACCACTGGCTTTCTGAAGAGAATACTCCTTGCCTACTTGTCCCCGTCATCGCTTTGATATCATTCAGTTCATAAAAAGCTTTTAGAATTCCATATTAATGCCCATAAGCCTGAATGTCAAAATGAGATGAGTTTTTTTTCGCGAAGCTTGAAAATCTGTTATGATGGTATTGCTTATCCTGTGAAGGCTATGAAGCTGATTACAGGATGTCTCAAAAAGTTGGAATGATCACAATGACACGCCTGCAGCAGTTCAGCAAGCACAAAACTGCATGCAGACAGATTTCAAGTGGGAAAAGGAGCATCGATATGAAACAAGTGACCAAAGGTCAATGGAATGGTTACGACACGTATATCCTACATAGCCGTGAATTGGAAATCACCCTGCTGCCTCGTCTGGGAAATAACATCATCTCGATTCGCGATTTGGTGCAGAATAGGGATATCGTTCGTCGCCCGGACGAAAACGATCTGGCTTTCTATTTACAGAAGCCCTATCATTTTGGAGTCCCGTTGCTCATACCACCAGGACGTATTCACCAGGGACAATTCGAGTATGAAGGTGTACGTTATCAGTTCGATCAGAATACGGCGAATGGCAACCATATTCACGGTCTCCATCGCAGCCAGTCCTGGTGTGTCAGTGATATTGAAGAAGATGAGGACGGCTGTGCAATCACAACCGAACTATTAACCGAAAATGAAAAACATTGGATGGAACAGTTCCCCATCCCTCTGAAACTTGAAATGACATTCAGCTTGAAAAATGCTGTACTGACCCAGCGGTTGCGTGTCACCAATTTGAGTTCAACACCTGCTCCCTTTGGGATGGGATATCATACATGGTTTTTGCTCGACGGTAAACCTGCAGACTGGACACTACAGCTACCTGTTTCCGGATTGTATGCACAAAATGAAGATCAGTTGCCTACAGGCGAAATAGAAAAGTTACATGATGAATGGTCCTCTATCGGGGAAGGAATCAGCATGCAGGGAAGAGACTGGGATACGTTGCTTCGTGCGGCGGAAGGTCAGCCTGCAGTGGCTCATTTGCGGAGAAAAGATGGATATACACTGAAATATTCAGTAGATGAAGCATTTTTCAAACACTGGGTTTTGTATACCAAAGGAGAATCCGATCAATTCTTGTGTATTGAACCTTACACCTGGTTGCCGGATGCGCCGAATCTGCCATTGACTGAGGATGTAACTGGACTGATCCGGCTTGAACCAGAGCAACCTGTAGAGCTGTTCACCCATATTGAGGTAGTTCCACCAATTGACTAAGCAATACTTTTTTTACAATAGATGAACTACCTCGACTTTTGCTATTCTCGCAATGATGCAAAACAAGCCGATCCGCAATGGATCGGCTTTTTGAGTTGACATGCCTTCGTTTGATTATCCATATATTCCCTTACGCCATATCATGTATATTTCCTCATTCTCGATCCATACTAACATCACTAACCCACAAGGAGGTGAGACATATGTACGGAAGCCAAAACCAAGGTGGCGGAAGCCGCTCCAACAATCTGGTAGTACCTCAAGCGAACGCAGCATTGCAACAACTGAAAATGGAAGCTGCGCAAGAGCTGGGTGTAACAATTCCTCAAGATGGTTACTACGGTAACTATACTTCCCGTGAGACTGGATCTCTGGGTGGATATATCACCAAACGTCTGGTACAAATCGCTGAGCAGCAATTATCGGGTCGTTCGTAAGCTCGTAATTATTGCTTGAGTGTTGCTGAAAATGAATGGCGGCCTTCTTCGGAAGTGCCGCTTTATTTCTTTCTGTAGTAAACAATGTGTAATAAACTTAACGATATCATTCTCTGGTTTTGCTAAATTATGAGCCAGATCCCATCCCCGAATCCAGATATGTATTCGTTCTAGGGTAGCGAATCATCAAGTTCGCCATGTTGTAATTGGATTCCATCGTCGCATCGATCATGATCATGCCTTGTCTGACGGTAAAGTCATAGCTAATTTCGCCATGTGTCCAATTCCGCTTAAATTTCAGTGTCTCCAGTGCCATAGCGCGGAAGGAAGCACGTTGCGTATGATTAAGTCCCTCACCCTCCATCTCCATCCGTCCATCTTTACCGGTTATCGGATTATGTCGAATGCCGAATTTCCCAATAACGTTATTTCGTATTTGCACAAAAACTACCCCTGAATCTAATCCTGACAACTCCTGATCAAGCTCTTTAAACACCAGATCTAACTGTCTTGCTAATGAAAGTTGCTCCGTTTTCACGTTAACACTCCTCCTGTTATGCTTTTAGTCCTATAAAGCAAGGACTTACGACTCATTATATGACATCATATACGCTTACTCAACAAATATAAACAACTTTGGGTAATTATCCCTATAATTTGCACAATTAATTGCCAATCCCCCCTCCTTAAAACGAGTTTTTTCATTTATTTACGACAAAATATACATTCGACTTTAAGGCGCATTACAAATAAAAGAAGCCATGATAGATGTCTGTCAGACAATCCATTATGGCTCTCTTTTTATTGAAATGAGTTTGCTTCTCTATTATTTTATTTTTGATGTCATCTCTAAAAATTGCTCAATATCGGCAATAACTAAATTCGCAGCATTTTGCCAGAAGTCCGGTTGTGTCAGATCTGTACCCAGATGTTTCTGAGCTAGTTCCTCCACAGTCATTCGTCCAGTATCACGCAGCAAATCATCATATTTCCCCGCAAAAGCCGTACCTTCTTGTTGTGCCCGAGCATAGATTCCCGCACTAAACATGTACCCGAAGGTGTATGGGAAGTTATAGAAAGGTACACCTGTCAGATAGAAATGCAGTTTCGATGCCCAGAAATGAGGATGATTTGATGCCAGAACGCCGCAGTATGCCTCTTCTTGAGCCTCCACCATTAATCTGCTCAACTCGTCGGCACTTACCAGGCCTTTCTTACGTTGCTCATAGAAACGATTCTCAAACAGGAAACGGGCATGAATGTTCATAAAGAACGCAACACTACGCTGTATTTTATCTTCAAGCAACGCCAGCTTCTCCTGCTCATCACTTGCAGTTTGCACCAATGCATCGGCAACGATCATCTCTGCGAATGTAGAAGCCGTCTCAGCTACGTTCATCGCGTAACGCTGATTCAATGCCGGCAGTTCTTCCATGATATGCTGGTGGTATCCATGACCAAGTTCGTGCGCGAGTGTGGATACATTCGACGCCGTTCCAGAGAAGGTCATAAAGATGCGAGTCGCTTTGCTTAGTGGCAGTGAAGTGCAGAATCCCCCTGGACGTTTACCTGGACGATCTTCGGCTTCAATCCATCGTTTCTCAAAAGCCATCTCTGCAAAGCTCGACAGTTTGGGACTGAACTTGGCAAATTGCTCCACGATTGTCTGAGCTGCCCCGTCATACGTCACTTTACCAACAGACTTGCCTACCGGTGCTTCTACATCGCTCCAGCTTAGCTTATCGACACCCAGCAATTGGGCTTTTCGCTCCAAATACTGTACAAGTACCGGTTTGGCTCCGTTGATGACTTCCCACATCGTATCCAGCGTTTGGCGTGACATCCGGTTGATGGAGAGAGGTTCTTTCAAGATATCATGCCAGCCACGCTTCTCGTACAATTTTAGACGGAAACCCGCAAGATGATTCAACGTGTCTGCGCAGAAATCCTCCACATCTGTCCAGGCCTGCTCCCAGGATGCATATACCTGCTCACGCACTGCACGATCACTGTCACTAAGCTTGTTAGCGGCCTGTCCTGCGGACAGCATAACTGTCTCCCCATCCTGTTCAAACGGGATATTCACTTTACTTACAATTGTATTGTAGAATTTGCCCCAACCATGATAACCATCCACAGCCAGATCCAGAGCAAGCCCTTCCAGCTCCGGTGACAATTTTTCTTTCGCTTGTGTACGACTCTCGTTTAACACAAAGGACAAAGGTTGGATTTCAGGACGTTCAAGCCATTCCGTCCATACATCTTCTGGCATCTGGCTAAGTGTATTGTCGAATTTGGATTTACTGCTGCTGAGCATCGCAGCAATGGAACTAACAGTCCCTTGAAGTTGAGTCGCTTTTTTATCTTGCTGATTTTGAGCGGACAGACAAGATACGAACGCAGACCCTTCAGAGATTCGAACATAACAATTTTGCAACAGTTCAAGAATAGGATCAAAAGCCTCTGTATCTTTCAATGTTGCTGGAGCAACCGTTTGATTCAAAGTTTCTTGCAACTTTCGCACATCCGTTTCCAGCTTACTCAGATATGCGGCGAATGCTTCGGAAGAAGAACCTCCACTAAAGATGGACTCCAGATCCCATACAGGATGTAATGGCATTTTCATCTAATAAGGCACCTCTTTCTATAGATTCGGGTGAATAGAATTGAATTAAAAACTGGTTTTATACGCAACGTATCTCTATACTAGAGAAATAATAAGCAACTTTTTCAGGAGGTAAGTGTATGAAACCTTTACAAGTATCGGCTGAAACAGCCGTCAAATTAGCAGCATCTCTGGGCGTGCCTCTAGAACATCTGATGCATATGCCTCAACATATTCTCATGCAGAAGATTGCAGAACTGGCCAAGGAAGAGGCCGCTAAATCTTCAGATCAGGAAGACAAATCCGAATGATTCCTTTTGAGAACAGTTGGCCATACGATGTCATTATGGGGGATATCTATGTACAGCAATGCCCTTTTTGCGGTGCAAACAATGTGCTACTTCCCCTCAAACCCAAGGAACTCATCCGTATCCGTGAAGGAAAAAAGAAATTGCTTGTCTTTCCCTGCTGTAATAGCAGCATGACCGTCATTGATACCGATAACGATTACCTGTTGTCCAGTCGTCCTGTTCGATAAATACATCCTGCAATACACTTAGAGAGGGCTGCGCTTTGCAGCCTCTTTGTCTGCTTCCAGCATCTCTTGTGGCAGTTCCATTTTTCCTGATATCATCTGTTCACGTAGCAACGCCCATTGTTCTCTTGACGCACGAATCATCGCTGCATCTGTAATGCGTTTGTCATGAATGACTCTACCGAACCATTGAACCGCTTCATGGAACCTTCCTACTCTGCGATTCAGTTCTCCAAGCAGATATAGTAACTTCGCCTCATTACCGCCTGTTCCTTCCCGTTCAAACACCTTGATATAAGCTTCCAGGCTGAACTCGAGAAAACGATGCTCCTGTGTATGATCTTCCATATACCGATACAACCAGGCTATATGATGCAACAGGCCAGCAACGACACGATCCTTTTCCTGAATAACCTGAGCACATAGCAGACCCAATTTGTACGTAGCAAGTGCCTGTTCCAGATTTCTTGCTCCACTATAATCTCGCTTAACCCAGCGGTTTCCGATCTGCTCGATGAACGCCTTGCGCTGTATCTCATTCAGATTACCTGAAGAATTTTCGGTAGAGGCAAATCCACACGAAGGACAGATTCGGACAACATAAAAATCCGGATTTTCCTGTTTGTAATAAGCACAAAAATCAGAATCTGTTCGGTAAGGCCGTTTCAAACTAGGTCTGACTCGTGACGTTTCAAATTCATTCTCGCAATAATGACATGTCACCTTCACCTTATACAGCGGCTCTAATTCCACTTGTTCCATCCCTCTCCCGTAAGGCTTGTCGTATATTTGGAACTATGGCGTATTCACAAAATGGTGAGCTGGCCCCGATAAACGCTGCAAAATAAACGAATGCAACGGTTCTTCCACACCAATTTGTGTTAACGCTTGATTCATACATGCAAGCCATGCCTCTGCTCGCTCTACCGTCACCTCAAAGTGCATATGACGAGCACGCATCATCGGATGTCCGTAGGCCTCAGAGAACAATGCAGGACCACCAAAAAATTGAGACAGGAACATGTATTGCTTGTCCATTACCGGAGTAATATCTTCCGGGAAGAGCGGTGCTAGTTGTTCATTCTGCAATACGATTGGATAAAAAGCCTCCACCAGCGCCCGAACACCTTGTTCACCGCCAAGATTGTCATAAATACTTAAACTGGAATTCATACTTCTTCCCTCCTTCAATATGTCGAATTTTGTAATATAACACATGCTACAGGAACATGATAAACAACAGATCAACAAGCTGGCCCTAAAAGCCAGCATCTTCATTCTATCAAAAAAAACCAAAAAGTCCTATATCACATGAAAGATCAGATTTGACCAGAGCCTTACGTACCAAGGAGTTCCGGGCCAAAATGACAAAAAAAGCGCCAACCTTCAAGGCTGGCGCATCACATATTCCATTAATAACTTCGCCAATCTTCCTCTTCAGTACGCACCAGCGAGGCACGTATCACATACACAAATGCACAGACCAGGACTCCGGCGACAAGACTCATGATCATCACTCCATCCTTATTGATTCCACCTTTATGGCAATTAGGTGACGTTCAGGCGTTTTTACCATTTTAGCATACATCATTCAAAAACACAGCCACTTTTGCAAGCGCTTTCCCATTATTATTTTGTACTGTTTGTCCGATCTTTTTCATATATTTATGGCAAAAGCTCCATCATGGACTGTGATTCCTGCATCTTAACCCTAAAAGGAGAGAAATTCATGAACGTTTCAAAGCGCATCATGCAAATCCTGGTCATCCTTGCTCTCCTTTTCTTTTGTGTTCTGATGGCTTTGTACCCATCTGAAACTTGGCATGCCAGTGTGAGGGGACTATCGATCTGGTGGGATGTTCTGTTCCCTTCCCTTTTTCCATTTCTGGTTTTATCCGAGTTGCTACTCGGTTTTGGTATTGTGCATTTTTTGGGTACATTGCTTAATCCACTTATGCGCCCGATATTCCGCGTTCCCGGAAGCGGCGGGTTTGTCTTTGCCGTAAGCTGTGCTTCTGGTTACCCTACAGGGGCTAAACTGACCGCACAATTATGGGAACAGAAACTGGTTACAAGAGAGGAGGGTGAGCGCTTGGTTGCTTTCACTACCTCATCTGATCCGATCTTTATGATTGGGGCTGTGTCTGTCGGTTTTTTCCACAATACGTCCATCGCTCCAATTCTTGTGGCCTCCCATTACTCTGCGGCTATTCTTGTAGGTGTGCTCATGCGTTTCCATGGCCGTCCCGCTGCAACTCTACCGTCTGAATCCCCTCCCGCTCACGGAGAGCATCGCAACCGTTTCCTGAGTGCGATCTATGCGATGCACGAAGCGAGACAAGCCGATGGGCGGACCTTAGGGGAATTGCTTCGGCATGCTATATCCTCTTCCCTCCGGCTTATTATTATCGTAGGCGGGCTAGTTGTATTCTTCTCCGTCATTATGGAATTATTGGTTCAGACCGGATGGCTAGGCATGCTATACACTCTAACGGAACAAGGACTTCAACTTGCCGGTTTACCACCATCCCTGTCCCACAGTCTGGTCGGCGGATTATTTGAAGTGACACTTGGAGCCAAAGAAGCTGGAGCTGCATCCACCTCCATTCCTCTTGTCTTTAAAGTTGCTGCCGCTGCATTTGTACTTTCCTGGGGCGGGTTATCCGTACATGCGCAAATTATGAGCGTGTTAAGCAATACGCCAATGCGATACGGGCCTTTTTTACTGGCTCGAGCAATTCATGCGGCAATTGCACCTCTACTCGTCATTTTGTTATGGCCGCTATTCATGAACATATCGGCCTCGCCTGCATTTCTGGAGAACACGCTGAACCCTTCTGTCTTCGATCACACACCCGGATGGAATGTCATTGGAATAACAGGAATAAAGATGTTCGTCGGTATGCTCGCTACTCTCTTATGTCTTACCTGGATTCGTTCGTTACTGATTCCCAAACGGAGCGAAAAATAGGGCTTTGTCCAAATAGTTTGCCCAGAAGTTGAATCGGACGTTGTGTTCTGGCGCGGAATTGATTATCATCGGTAGTATAATGACCACAAAGGAGCTTTCATCTTGAGATACTATGTTCAAGACCGCGGAGACCAGTTATCGATTGATCTCAGTCAGCAGTTTCATGCGCTGGCGAAGGAAGAAGGATTCAAGCTGGATGCAGAATCGCCGGAGATTGTCATCTCCATCGGAGGCGATGGAACGATGCTTCAAGCTTTTCACAATTTCATCGACCGCATTCCGGATATTGCTTTTGTTGGGGTTCATACGGGCCACCTCGGCTTCTATGCCGATTGGAAGAAGGAAGAATTAAGGGAATTGGTTCGACTTATGAGCGGTAAAGGGGATCCCGATCTCCTTAAACCTCGTATTGTGAAGTATCCATTGCTCGAACTGGAGATTCGTAAGAAATCAGGTAACGCCTCGTACATCGCCCTGAATGAATTCACGTTAAAAGGGGTAGATGGTACCGTCGTAGCACAAGTGGACATCAACGACGTTACATTTGAGATGTTCCGGGGGGACGGGATCTGTGTTTCCACTCCTTCAGGTAGTACGGCGTACAATAAAGCACTCGGCGGAGCCATGGTACATCCAACGATTGAAGCTATTCAGATTGCTGAGATTGCATCCATTAACAACCGTGTCTACCGGACGCTCGGTTCACCTGTCATTTTGCCCAAGCACCACCATTGTGACATTTTCTCACGTAAAGATCAGCGTCTGTTGCTAACCATTGATCATGTCAATGTAATGGTGGAGGATCTGATCTCCGTTCGTTGCCAGGTCTCGGAGCAGAAGGTCAGTTTTGCGCGTTTTCGCCCATATCCGTTCTGGAACCGGGTTCGCACAGCCTTTCTTGATTAGGCAACATGTCTGACCAGCCAAAAGTTTATGTATACGCATCAAAAAAGCGGTCCTTCTCAGGAACCGCTTTTTGCTTTGGCTTGTGGCTGCTCTTTGCACTTCTGCAGTACGAAGTATGCACAGCCAAAGTTACAGTACTCGTTAATGTAATCCACAAGATAAGAGATGGTTGAATCCTTCGTTGCTTTGGGGTGATTGTCTCGATAAAAGCCTTTGAGTCTAAGCTGGCTATAACCCCAGTCACCAATAATATAGTCGTAACGCTCCAGCACTTCGCTGTACCGGTCACGGAACACTTCAGGGTTCCAACCCTGCTTGTGGTTCTGTACAATTTCATAATTTTTACCGCCGACTTGAACAATGACGGGTGCCTTAGGCTTTTCCTGCTCCTGTACAGACTCCTGTTCCGTTTCCTGCAGCTGTTGCTCGTTCTGTTGCTCGTTCTCCAGCTGTTCTTCCGTGTTTTTATTCTGTTCCAATCCGGATTCCTCCATCACGCGTGTGTTGCCGCCTGTTCCGTATGCTGATTCGCTGATTTTACCTGTTCATGGGCATGATAAGAACTGCGTACCATCGGACCGGATTCGACGTGACTGAATCCACGCTTCAATCCTTCTTGTTTCAATGTTGCAAATTCTTCAGGCGGATAATACTTCTCAACAAACAGATGTTTCTCGGATGGCTGTAAGTACTGACCAATCGTCATAATGTCACAGTTCACCGCACGAAGATCATCCATCGTTGCCAAAATTTCGTTATATTCTTCACCTACACCGAGCATAATACTCGATTTCGTTGGGATGTTAGGTTGCATCTCTTTGGCACGAGCGAGCAATTCCAGTGAACGTTTATACTTGGCTTTGGCACGCACCTTGTCTGACAACCGTTCAACGGTTTCGATGTTATGGTTCAAGATGTCCGGTTTAGCATCCATAACGATCTGCAGTGAATCCCGATCACCCATAAAATCCGGAATAAGCACTTCCACACTACACAGTGGCAGACGCTTGCGTACAGCTTTTACCGTTTCGGCAAAAATGGTTGCTCCTCCGTCCTTCAAATCATCCCGGGCCACACTTGTAATGACACAATGTTGCAGGTTCATTTGTTCAGCTGCTTCGGCTACACGTTCCGGTTCCTGTAAATCGAGTTCCGTAGGCAAACCGGTATTGACCGCACAAAATCGGCATGCTCTTGTGCAAATATCGCCCAAAATCATAAAAGTCGCTGTTCGATTCGCCCAGCATTCATAAATATTCGGACAACGTGCTTCCTCACATACGGTATGCAATGTTTTGGAACGCATCATGTTTTTAATTTCCTGGTAGTTATCTCCGGTTGTCAATTTGATCCGAATCCAGTCCGGTTTCGGTTCTTTAACACGTTTAGCCAATGCATAAACCTTCTTTCTACTGAAGTTAGGCTGTTGCTCGGAACATATTATACCATGAAAGGCTTGGAAAAACCCCCATTTGTCACATCTTGTGCTTACACAACGAAATGGATAAAAACAGAACGTTTGAAGAACGCTAAGATATAGCTTGATTTATCGGGCATAAGTGCATCATCTTAACGGAAAGGGGCTGCTTCCCTGTGCAACATCAGTGGATACTCCGAAATACGTACAGCTTTTGCATCAAAACGTTACTCGCAGGCGCGATGCTTCTCCCATTCCTGCCTGCTGATGTTTACGGTGAGTCTGTCCATACAACAATGACCCAACCCCAAGCTGCAGAGAGCAAAGCAACCGACATTTTTGCCGCACGTCGACATCTGTATGAAAGTATTGGTCAGATGACCCAAATTCCATGGTACAGGCTGGCCGCCATTGATCAGTATGAACGAACGATTACACGAGCACATCCCAAAGATCGTAAACACCCTGAACGTTTGACTGGTATTTTCTTGACGTCTCCGGCTTGGAGAGGCTGGCTGAACCCGGATGAGACAGACCAGCATCCGCAATCGATTCTTTTTTTCAATGGAAAAGGCAGAGATGGTTCAGGAGACGGGATTGCGGACTCCAACAACGATTTGGATGTACTCTACAGCATGGCGTCAATCATGCAGCAATACGGAAATAAACAGGAGGACTTTGGCATAGGCCTGTGGGAGTACTATCACAATTCAAGAGCCGTGCAGCGAATTCAGCAATTTGCGAAATTATATGAGCATTTTGACAATCTGGATCTATTCGGACATGCCTTTCCCGTTCCTTTGGGTACCAATTATTCCTATCGCAGCACATGGGGAACCAAACGAAGTTGGGGTGGATATCGCATTCATGAAGGTACAGATATCTTTGCTCCACATGGTCTGCCTGTTCGCAGTACATGTTACGGCATTGTGGAGATCAAGGGTTGGAATCCATTCGGTGGATGGCGGATTGGTATCCGGGATTTGAACAACCACTATCATTATTACGCTCACTTGTCCGGCTTTGATAAAGGAGTTCGGATCGGTGATGTGGTCACTCCCGGGCAGGTTGTAGGCTGGGTTGGCAGCTCTGGCTACGGCAAGCCGGGAACTCAAGGCAAGTTCCCCCCGCATCTTCATTACGGCATTTACCGGGACAGCGGTCTGCATGAATGGTCTTTCGATCCCTATCCGTTACTCAGACACTGGGAACAGGAAGAACGAAGCCAGAGAAACAAGAAGAGCAAGTAAAGGCGGACAGCATACACCTTGTTAAATACGCGCTCAAAAAGGGGAACCTCTACGATTGACGAGAGGTTCCCCTTTCTCTTTCTAGGGTTAAGCTTGATGGAATATTGCCTGAGAGCAAGCAATCCAGCGCTTCGCGCCTAATGCCCATTTTGTCCGGACTGAAAACTCCCGTTCAGATCAGGCGGGTCCAGTTCAAGTTCCAGCCCGTTTGACTGTGTATTGTTTCCCGGCGCTTGCTGCGGATTTGGAATCTGTGGCTGATTACCTGGTGTCTCACCACTATTGCGCGCGCCGTTTCCATTGCCATTACCACTGTTCGTACCACTTCCACTTCCCGTGTGACCGTTACCGCCGTTAGATACGCCTGCCTGCCCTGAAGGCAAGGCAATTGCGGGAGCATTACTACCGTTGCTTCCGACAGGCCTGCCCTGATTATCGTAATAATACATTGGTACATCACCCACAACAAGTAAATATGAGATCGGGATTTCGGTATCTACGGTCTCGGGTTCCATGTCAAAAGGAACTACAACAGCAACCTCGGCAATAATGTGGATGTATACCTCGACCAGAATCATGTTAATACCTGCATTCTGCTGACGGGTGTTCAGGTCAACCTTCACAGCCCCCTGAGGTTCAATACGAACGGGGATGCTTGGGCCAAAGGAAGCCATAACCGGGCTGCCCAGCGCCTGACCCAGCGGTATTTTTTCTTTTAACATATGCACGTTCTGAAGGGTAGACTGCACGACATTCATCGTACTTGCCGTGATGCGCATATGTTCGTTATAGTTCAGCATGAAACCTGAAACTTTGCCCGCCGTATCGGTTTTCCAATCAATCAGACCTTCCGTTGTCTTGCCTTCAGCAACCTGAGCCGTAATCGCTTTATTAATCGCCTCGGTTGCAATCTGCTTCACCCTGATCTTGGCCAGATGCATAATGGGCGGCTTCATCTTTTTGTCCACGTATGCAAAGCCCTGCATCAAACAAAATATAGCTACGAGCAAAGCAATTAACCATACTTTCCGCTTACCGCTTGGCGGCTTAGAGCGCCGTCTTCGGCTTCGCCATCTCTTTCGCATCATCGGAGCGTCCCTCCCCTGCGGGATGAGCCATAGGCTTATATGTTATCCATATGCGATGTTGTCCTGAAAAAGAAGGACAGCACGCTGCAATGCGCGACGGAGTGGCCTGATCGGCGAATCCGTAGGATGTGCACATCAGGCTACTCCAGGCGCAAAAAAACCTTCCGCCCGTAACAGATATGTCATCTGCACAGGCGAAAGGTTTACTTTTTACAAATAAGGAATCTTTAGGTTTGTTCTAATGAACAGATTAGTTTTTTTCCACCGCATGTCCACCGAATTCGTTACGCAATGCTGCAACGACTTTACCCGTGAACGTATCGGTTTCCAGGGAACGGTAACGCATCAGCAAGGACAGGGCGATAACCGGTGTAGCCGTTTGAAGGTCAAATGCCGTTTCAACGGTCCAGCGGCCTTCGCCGGAAGAGTGCATAACCCCTTTGATTTCATCCAGGTTAGCATCTTTGGAGAACGCACGCTCTGTCAATTCCATCAGCCAAGAACGGATAACGGAACCGTTGTTCCATACACGCGCAACTTGTTCGAAGTCGAAGTCAAATCCGCTTTTCTCCAATACGTCGAAGCCTTCACCGATGGAAGCCATCATACCGTACTCAATTCCGTTGTGCACCATTTTGAGGAAGTGACCACTACCTGCTTTACCTGCATACAGATAACCGTTTTCTACGGAAGTGTCTTTGAAAGCCGGCTCAACGATCGCCCAAGCTTCTGGATCTCCACCGATCATGTAACATGCACCGTTACGCGCACCTTCCATACCGCCTGAAGTTCCTGCATCCATGTAATGAATGCCTTGTGGTTTCAGCTGCTCATAACGACGGATGGACTCTTTGTAGTGAGAGTTCCCTGCTTCGATGATGATATCCCCTTTGGACAGTAGCGGGCTCACTTCAGCCAGCACTGCATCTACAACGTTATGAGGAACCATGATCCACAGCACGCGCGGAGATTCCAAGGATTCAACCATTTCTTTGTATGAAGACACGCCTTGAGCGCCGTATTCTTTCATTTCATTAACCGCTTCTGCATTCAGGTCAAAGGCAACCACTTCGTGTTTGTGATCAATCAGGTTTCTGCCCAGGTTCAAGCCCATTTTTCCGAGTCCGATAAGTCCAAGTTTCATGATAAAATCCTCCTGTTTTGCGAATGTTTTGAGTAGAATCAGGATACAGAACACATTCCGCTTTTGCCCACCAACCGTTCCGGTTACGGATCGTTCTTTCGATCGCTGTTGTATTCCAATTTTTATAATTTCCTAGCTGTACGGGTAAAATTGGACTACAAAGGCGAACACTTCGTTTCTGCAGAATCGATTCCGTCCCCTCCACTACGTGGTCCATGATGATGTGTTCTTAAGGCGTGATGCTTCTGCCATCTATATATAAAATGTTTGCGGCCTTCTGGCTGAATTAGTCAGAAGGTCTTATGCAAAATTGGAACGGTATAATTTTTAGCGATGAATTATTTAAAAATAGTTGAGGAATGTTTCCTCTCTTACCACCAACGGAATCCATTCTCCGCAGTCAGGCGATCGGCTGATTCAGGTCCATTCGAACCTGCACTGTACGTATCCAGTGGAATAGTACCTGCCGCAAAGGCTTCCTGAATCGGTTGTACCCACTGCCATGCCAGTTCAACTTCGTTCCAGTGTGCAAAGAAAGTAGAATCTCCACGCATCGCGTCAAAGATCAAGTTCTCGTACGCTTCAGGAACTTTACGTTCTCCTGAGTTAAAGGTCATATGCATCGGTTCTACCTCACCATGGTTCAGTGGGTTCTTCGCATTTAATTGAAGAGAGATACTTTCGCCAGGACCAATTTCCAGCGTCAACAGGTTTGGAGCCATCGTGTTTTCAGACTCATGTCCTGTTTTGAGCGGCGCCTTGAATTCAACGACGATTCGGGTTGATTTCTCAGCCATGCGTTTACCTGTGCGGATATAAAATGGAACCTCGTCCCAGAACGGATCATCCAACCACAGTCTTGCGGCTACATATGTTTCATTCTGTGAGTTTGCAGGAATACCAGGCTCGTCCAGATAACCCACAACTGCGGAACCTTGAAGCTCGCCTGCACCATATTGGGCACGAACCACTTCAGAAGTCACATTTTCTTTAGTCAAAGGCCGCAAAGACTCAGCGATTTTTTTCTTTTTATACTGAATTTCTTGCGGTGTGCAACGTTTCGGCAGATGCAGTGCAATCATCATCAGCAGTTGAAGCATGTGATTCTGGAACATGTCGCGGAGCGCACCACTTTGGTCATAATACGCAGCACGTTCCTCAACACCTACGGTTTCACTGGCTGTGATCTGTACGTTCGCAATGTAACGGTTAGACCAAAGTGCTTGAATCACCGGGTTGGCATACGTCAGTGTTTCGATGTTCTGCACCATTGGTTTTCCTAGGAAGTGGTCGATCCGATAAATTTCTTCTTCCGCAAAGGTATTGCTCAGCTTCTCATTCAGCTCACGAGCAGACTGCAAATCATGTCCAAATGGTTTTTCGATGATCAGTTTCTTCCAGCCTTTTGTGTTACCCAGGCCGCTTTCTTGAATATTCAGTGCGATTGGCTCGAAAAATTCAGGTGCAACCGACATATAGAACATGCGGTTTTCCGGGATATTCAATTCTTGTTCACGCTCTTGCACCAGCTGAAGCAACCGGGTGTAATCTTCAAGCTTCGTATTGTTCAGCGAACAATAACGGAAAGCTCCGATGAAATCGCGTACCTGTGATGCCTCCTCCGGCTTCTGACGGGAGAATTCCTGTAGTGACTTTTCCACATTCGCTTGGAAGTCTGCATCCGATAGTTCACGACGGCCCAAACCGATGACGGAGAATGCCTTCGGCATTTTCTGATCTACGTACAGATTGTATAATGCAGGGTAAATTTTACGCTTGGCTAAATCGCCTGTTGCCCCGAACAGGACAAATGTCATTGCATCCATTGGAGTGCCTCCTATGATCTGTGCAGTATAGTATATGATGTTGCAAAATGGTCAAATCCAAGCATGACAAAAGACGGAATAAGTGGGCACCTCGCCCGCCTTGCCTCCGTTTATTACCGTTGCCTCAATCAACCATGGGAACATTCCTTCTCTCCACAACCTTAATCAACTTTGATCAGGTTATAAATTGTAACCTTTAGAATTAACGTTACCCATATTACACCTGTCGTCACAATTCGTCAACATTCGTGTCTAACCTGTGAACTCCAGTGTTTACAGGGGTTTTGTTGAATGTTAACGCTTTATGTGGTAAGTTTAATAGCAATTGGATTGTGACATTTTATACATAAGACCTGTGGACAAGAAGGTTACAATAAGTATACTAAGTATAGTACAAGGGATACTAAACCAAAGGAGTACAGTTATGAACGATGATGAGAATGCCAAACAGATGTGCTCAAAAGTGGAACAATCTTATCAGATCATTGGCCGAAAATGGGTAGCTTTAATTATCCATGCGTTGATGGAAGAACCCAAACGCTTCAGTGAAATTCATGCTTATATTCCCGATCTGAGCAAACGTGTATTGAATGAACGTATGAAGGAATTGGAAGAAGAGGGATTGGTCGTGCGGCATGTCGTTACTGAACGTCCTGTTCGGACTGAATATATGTTGTCCCGCAAAGGAAGCGAACTCGGGCGCGCGTTAAGCGCTGTCGAGCGATGGGCGGACAAGTGGTTGTAACCGTTATGGTTCTGTTCTACAGGACCATGCACGACAATGGTCATTCATCATATTTTATCGCAGTTTCACACATTTAAATAAAAAAACGAAGGGAATTCATCCCTCCGTTTCTTGTATTATGGTTATTTCAAAGTTACATAAATCGTGTATGCACTATTCATATAGAACCGATATTTTCCTGGCTGTAAATCCTTGGTATCGAATTCAAAAACCTTTCCTTCTATATCTTGTGGAATTTCTAATTTCAATCCATGACCATCTCTGACTTCTTTTTCAAAATTGGCTATAGTACCATACGTATCTTCGTAAACGAAGTAAACCGGATCCCCACCATAGTCTAAAGTAAATTTAATCACAGTGCCAACAGGCTCCTGTATTCTCCATTCAGTTGGATGATCTACGAATACAGGCCGAGTAAATGAAACAAACTTCGATGTGGTATAAACTTGATTTTTATAAACACTATCCGTAGTAGAAACCGCGCCTTCTAATACCTTGAAGTAGGTATTTTTTCCCAGAACTTCCTTCTTGGGTTTGATCTCAATTCTGTTGTATTTGATGGAGACCTGGTCCTCTGGATCAAGAGGAACAAAATTGGGTGTTTGGGACCCTGTAGAAACGAGAATATAATCTCTTAATTTTCCTAGTTCAGACTCCATAATCATCCGATTAAAACTAATGGAATAAGATTCCCGAATGGAAACCCAGCTTCCACTCATACTTGTTGACTTCTGAACCAAAGGTTTATCGGGACCATCCATGACATTGTAATAACTAACTTGAGAACTATTATTCATTGCATCCAACACAAAAACTCTTAATCCGCCATAGTGATTAATTAGCTCAGCTGTTGGAACTTCTGTTCTTTCATTTGCCACGATAGGGAATTTAATAGCTGCTCCAGCTTTTACTGCTTCATCGAGAAGAATAAGATTTTTGCCATCAATATTCTGAGTAGTAGCATAAACAAAACCACTCCTAGGACTGTACACATATACTGACTCCGTTACTGTAATCGCTTGCTCCTCTGTTCCTAGTATAAAAAAGGAACCTCCCTCATAGCTGCCATATTGACCGCTTGGTGATGGGGTAGAACCTCCATTTCCCGGATTCGGGGTTCCTGGGGTTGGACTTCCAGAGTTTGAGTTACCCGTTCCACCAGTTGAACCTGAAGATGATCCATTGCTTACAGAGGGTGCATTTGAAGTTGGAATCGAACTGACAGGCTTGCTCGTACCGTCAATTTGTACGGTTGTATCTGAAGGTACCGAAGAACCTAAGTTCACTTTGTTTGGTGCCTTTTCCATAGTCACACCTACAGCGTTGACTGTAGCCTGTTCCACGGTACCTGTCCCAAACATTTTAACGGCTGCATTAAGGATAGCTGTTATTACTTTTGCTTCCTTACTAATCTGAACTTCGGTTCCCTCGGCCGAATCAGCAAAATTCAGCTCAGTGACCGTTCCAGAAGGAACTTGAATATTTATACTCTTAGCTTCCACATCTACGGTATCAAAATTCCCTTTAAGATATACTCTGGATTTTTCGGGAAGTGCTTCGGAGAGCTTGAGCTTATCGATTTTTGCAGTCCCATTAGATTCAATGTTAGCAGAAGTTTGAATGGTCATCTCATGTACTTGTGTTTTTCCCGAAGCTACCAGACGAACAGTGCCATCTTTTTTGTTGACAATAACCGTCAGCAGAACAGAATCTTCCAGATGTACACTGTTCTCTCCACCGCCATATACGTAAGTTTTTCCTTGAACGGTTACGTTCTTGAGGAATACATCACCTTGACCAACAGCTTTGCTGATGATCAGATCACCTGTAATAGTCATATTCTGAAGAGTGACACCCGAAGCGCCGATGACTACGTTTCCTTGGATTTCTTCTTTCTTGTCCTTCGAACCATACTGGCCTTCTTGTCCGTACCAGCTTCCATATGTACTAAAAGCCCTGTCTAGAATCTGTACTGCTTCCGCTCTGGTGACTGCACTATTCGGTTTAAAACTACCATTGCTATAGCCTACGACGATCTGCTTCTCGGCAGCAGCACTTACGGCCTCTTTACTCCAACTTTGAATATCCTTCTGATCTGTAAAACTTGTCTCTCCACTACCCTGCAAGTTTAAAATTCGTGATACTACGGTTGCTGCCTCCTGCCTTGTTAGTGTAGCATTGGGGTGGAAAGAACCGTCCTTGTAGCCTTGAATATATCCTGCTTGAACGCCTTTAGCGACATCTTGAGCATACCAATCAGATTGGGATACATCGGTAAAAGTTGAATGACCAACTTGTTCATACTGGAAAACACGATTAATCATAGTTGCCCACTCGGCACGTGTGATTTCTCCCTTAGGTAAGAAAAAATCTTGTTTATTTCCTTGTACGATCCCTCTGTCAGCCCATTTTTCAACGACTTCCTGAGCCCAATTCCCTTTTAGATCTTTGAACGTTTTTACGGCAACAGTTGCTTTCCCGCCACGATCATACACTGCGTCGGTTACAGATTCAGCCTGAACTGCTGTGCCCATACTTCCAAATAACAAAACTCCTGATAAAAATAAACTTCCCCACTTCTTCACGATACTCTTTCTCCTCCTCTGTTTTAATTCCAAAGACCTAATACTTTGGTTCTAATCTATTGAAAAGGGTATCATATAAATTACAAACTAACAATATTTTCATGCTATAGAATTCTTTTTTTCCCACTCCACATTTTTCTTCCACTTCATCTGCCCTGTTGATCGGGATTCAGTTCATCATTGCCAAAACTCTATGTTAATGTTCACCATCTTATTTTAATTTTTATTAAAAAAACACACTTTATCATAGATAAAGTGCCATCTTTCTCATTTTTATTTTTTGTTGCTTATTGAGGTACTACTTATCGAACGCTATCTTATCTGTGTTTACTCTTCATCCAATCGGCGTCCAAGCGTAATACCTATATCCTCAAAATTTTCAACAGACGACTTCTTCTCGTAAAAGTGAACCACATGCCGCATCATACTTTCTCTGGAATAAAATGTATCGTCCGATGGTATTGGAAAAACCACCTTCTCCCCCGTACTTGCAGACTTATATATCCCAACAATTAACTCCAGTGTATTCCGTCCGCTCTTTCCATCAACAACTAGCGATGTCCCATACTCTATAGCATCCAACACATTCTCAACCTGTCCGGCGTGGCCTGAATGAATAATTTCCGGCAATGCATCATACTGCTGCTGAAGCTGCCGTTCGAGATCCGGATTAGGTTCGGGGAATCCATGACTTTGCGAAGTGGATGCGACCACTTTCCAGGGAACGGACACGCGGGCTTCTTTTCCTTGAAAAATCAACTGCTGCTCCTCTCCGTGATGTACCACGGAACTTGTAATCATGCCCACTGCTCCCTGGCTGAAGCGTAGCATCGCCATAGATATGTCCTCCACCTCGGCATTATCATGCGCCGTATTGGCCATCATAGCCTGCACTTCGATGGGCGCCCCCATCATCCAGAGCATGGCATCTATATGATGTACCGCATGATTAAGCGTACAGCCGCCGCCCTCTTTTTCCCAGGTCCCGCGCCACCACAGATCATAATAGGAATGTCCCCGCCACCAGTAGGAGTCCACTTGAACATGGAGAATCGGCCCCATATGCCGGCTATCCAGTACACTTTTAAGCTTCATCATGGGAGTGGTAAATCGATTCTGGGCAATAACCGACAGCAGTGTGCCGCTATCATGCGCTACTTTCAGCATCTGGTCCGCTTCCTCCAATGAAGAAGCCATCGGTTTTTCAACTAATACATGCTTGCCTGCCTTCATGAAATCACACGCGATGGAAGCATGAGTATATGGAGGTGTACAGATCGATACAAGATCAATATCGTTTTGAAGTAGTTCATGATAATCCGCTACTGCCACAGCATCGTGTAGTCCGTATTCTTCAATTCGTTTTTGCGCTTTTTCCATATACACATCGACTACTGCCATAATCCGGCACCGCTCCGGGAACTTCATATACGCAGAGATATGCGCACTACTAATCGCACCCGCACCAATAATAGCTACATTAATCATCACTTTATCCCTCCCTTAGTTTCTTCACAATACCTCAGAATAGAGCGCTTTTATGCATGTATTCTGTGATAAAATATAACTATCTTGCGATGGTAAGGGAGGTCATCTGATTTCTATGCCACATATAAGTGATAGACAATTCAGCCTGGTATGCCGCCGTACATCCCGTGCAACCTTTCGTGAGGTTTTTCATGCTCATTCACAACTGGAATTAACTTATATTCATGACGGTTACGGGCAGTTGATTACCGAGGGAAAGGTATTTCCACTTGAACCGGGTACACTTATGATTTTCCGCCCCTTTCAGATGCACCATGTGCAAATTCAGGTATCCGAAGCACACCCATTTGTACGCACGGTGCTTATGGTAGAGTTAGAGTTACTACACGCATATTGGCCACACTTCATAACCACTCATCATTTTACCGAGCACCTTCTCAACGAGCAGCGTTCTATTCAACCGATCTTTCTCCTGCCCGATTCACTACTCATTCAGCGAATGGAACATTTCGGAGAACAATACCCTGAGTTATTACCTCATGAGCTTGCTGAAGATGCTTGTCTTTTTGTACTGGATGTACTTACGCAACTACGTCACATCTGGAGCACAACAGCCCGTCTCCCGGATCAGTATTTGTCAAACCAACCAACAGGTCATTCAGAAATCATCGATCCCCACGCCCAAGCAACCATGCAATGGATTGAGCAACACTACGCGGAACCTTTTCGTTTAGAACACATTGCGAGTGAGTTGCATCTATCTCCCTATCACCTGTCCCATGTGTTTAAAAAGGCGACCGGCACCAGCATTATTGCATATGCTCAGGCCACCCGTATTCGTCAAGCCTGCGTACTGCTCGGTCGTACATCTTTATCCGTTCCAGAGATCGGCCACCGTGTCGGCATGTCTAGCCCCTCTTATTTTTGCAAAGTATTTCGTAAAACCACCGGCACCACACCACACCAATATCGGTTGAGGATGAGAGGTAGCCATTAGATGGGACGGACGGAAAAAGAATAGCTAGCATAATCAGCGCACATGCAGCCCGATCTTTTCCAAATACATACTCATACGTTCTGTTAATTGATCCAGCTCAGCCCGCTGTTCATTGGATAACCGATCCATGTGATAGCTTCTGTCCGTGTCTTCCACTGTCGTTTTGTACGTCTTCATCTGTTCATATAAGGATCTAAAATCGGCATATTCTTCCTTCGTAAATGACTTTTCTGCCTTGGTAAACTGTTCCGCCCAAAATTCATCCTCGTCCATAAGTCTCGGTGAAACAGGTATAGCTGTTGACGAATTATTCTCTAACCCTTCCATTTTATTAAAAAAGGGCTGCAACTTTGCCGTGATCTGCTTGTACTTTTCCTGCTCCTCCCAGCTCCAGCTATCCGGATTCATTTTCCCCTGGGCATCAGCATGGGTCAATGCCATCTGTGCAAATTGTTTGAGCAGTCCCATATATAATACGAATTCACTTTCCGTAAAATGAGCCTGTGCCTGTTGCAGCTTTGCTTCCAATCGCTCATAATCCGCTACAGTGCCTCCTAAGGCAGTGATGTTATGTGGCGAGCTGTATATACTGTCAGCCAGATAGGTATACCCTGCGTAAGCTCCTGTAGGGATAATAAGTACGGCCGCGAGCAATGCAGTAACCCACCATTTTCTGCCGCGAGTTAGGGGAGACGATTTTTTTCGAACGTCATGGAGTACGTTATGTTTGACACGATCCGAGATAATCCAATCTTTCGTTTCCTCCTGATATGCCGACCGTAACTGTTCATCCAATTTCATTGGCATTGTCCACCTTTCTCGCAAATTCGGAGTGCAGTTGCTGCTGCTGTCTCAGCTTGGTAAGTGCCGCATGGATTCGAGATTTGACCGTCCCCAGCGGGATATCTAAAATGTCAGCGACTTCTTCCTGGGTATACTCGTTCAAATAGTGTAATGTAACCACCTGCTGCAACTTGTAAGGCAGACGCTGTACTTGCGCCAGTAAGGGACGATTGGCCAATCTATAGATTAGTTGGGACGAGAAATCTACTTCCATGCCCGTATCGGTATCCATCTGTTCAATCCGTTGCTTGAAGCGAAACTGCATCATTTTCCTGCGTCGATAACTCTTGACCTGTCGCATGCTAACCCCCATTAACCATGGCCGAAAAGCACGTCCAGTATCATATCGTGCCAGGGATCGATAAGCCTGAATATAAATCTCCTGCACCAGATCCTCGGCATCCGCCGCATCATGCACTAGAAAACGAACCGTACGATACACATCCGTTACCGTCTTCTCATATAACTCTCCATAAGCTTCATGGTCTCCAGCCAAGGTCAGTTTCACCAATGTTATGTACTCATTCTCTTCACTCATTCCCATCCCCCTTTCTGCTGATACTATATATTGGTTTTGGTCTATGATATCGTTCGATTTAATTTGGTGAATTCAATCCTGAATAAAAATAAAACCTATTCCAGACACTTCATATTGAAGGTGGAATAGGTCGTTCAATGCTTCACATCATCACCAAAAAGACTGGAATTTGCTCAGGGAAAACCCTCACTTTTTCCAGTCTCCATTCAATTGTTGGAGGTAATAGGGGTGGATAATAAGGGTAGGTACTATTTCAACCCATCCGCTGCCGCATCGCTTCAAACAACAATATCGTTGCTGCCATCGCGGCGTTAAGCGACTCCGCTTGTCCTTGCATCGGAATCGTAATTGCGTCATCTACGAGCTGTGCCGTGGTGTCCGAGATTCCCTTGCCTTCATTGCCAATGACAAGCCACACCGGCTGGGTAAAATCATAACTGTAACACGAATACTCTGCCTGCAAAGAGGTGCTAACCAGCCTCACACCTGCGGCTTTTGCCTCAGGAAGCAACGACTGCAATTCTCCCTCCACAATCGGCAAATGGAACAAAGAGCCCATCGTTGAACGAATCGTCTTCGGATTGTACACATCCGCACAACCAGCGCCAAGAACGACACCTGCCGCTCCGGCAGCATCCGCACTGCGAATGATCGTGCCCACATTTCCGGGATCTTGCACATTGTCCAGCACAACCACCAACCCTTGCGGCTCTGCAATCAGACTTTGCAGTGGCTCTTTGCTTTTTCGCACGATTGCAAATACCGGCTGAGGCGTCATCGTATCCGTACATTTGGCAATCACGGCAGGAGACACACTGACCCACTCGACTCGCTTCAATGGATTTTCCAATCCAGCCAGCTCTATAGGCACTCCCTGCTCACCGTCGTACACGATACACTCCAGATCAGCTCCGGCACCCAGCGCTTCCTGTACGAGATGAATGCCTTCGATTATATATTTATGTTGACGGGTTCGATGCTTTTTCTCCAGCAACTGTGCCCACTCTTTTACACGTGTATTTTGCGGTGATACAATATCCATCGTTCCATCCTTCCCGTTTGCGGGTTCACTATTATTCCTTAATCACTTCGGATAGGCCAGCTCAAGCTTCGTCAGATGATCCTTGTGCCCCACAATAACCAGCACATCTCCATCTGCAATCCGATCCTCGGCATAAGGGGAGATGTTCATTGAACCTCCGCTTTTAATGGCCATGACGTTACAGCCGAAACGTGCCCGAATGTTCAGCTCCAGCAGGTTTTTGCCAATCATCTGCTCGGATGCTCTGATCTCCAAAATGCTGTAGTCCTCGGATAATTCAATATAGTCCAGAATGTTAGGGGATGTTAAGTGATGCGCTACACGCAGACCCATATCCCGTTCCGGGTAAATGACTTTGTCCGCACCAATCTTCTGCAACACCTTGCCATGTAATTCATTTTGAGCTTTTACAATCAGCACGGGCACACCCATATCCTTCAATATCAAAGTAGTCAAAATACTCGCCTGTATATCTTCACCAATCGCTACAACAACAACGTCAAAATTACGTATCCCCAGCGCTCGCAGCGCTTCTTCATCCGTTGAGTCTGCCGATACTGCATGGGTTACCACATTGGACATCTCCTGCGTCCGCTGCTCGTTCGCATCAATCGCCAGCACGTCAAATCCCATGCCGCTCAGCGCATTCGCTATACTTGATCCGAATCGTCCCATACCGATTACAGCATATTGTTTCTTCGCCATCAGGGTATTTAACCTCCCGCTGCATTACGGCAAGACGCACCAGTTCTGGTACGATGCCAATGTAAATAATCCTTCGTAGTATACCACAAAGACGGAAAAACTTGAATGCGCTCACCCTCCACAGGGAACAGTAATACAGCAGCCGAATAAACCGAGGAGGGAATTGCGATGCCCATTACATTAAGCCTGCGTGAAGCGATTGTTCATAAGGTTCATGACAAAAGTGATGACCAGCTCCGGGAGATGATCGAAGGTTCAGTAGACGGACCCGAAGCAGCGTTGCCTGGACTTGGCGCCATTTTCGAGATGATCTGGAAGAACACAGAGCCTGCCAAGCAGGAGGAACTGATTCAGATCGCGCAGGAGCATCTGCACACCATTCCCGTACAACCGCTTCGATAATTGAAGCACTGACGGGTGAAGGGAACCATCAAACCGTTTGTTCTGTCTGCAAAAAAAGCTCCCCTAACCCGGCAGGATCAATCCCGCCGAGATCGGTAAGGGTAAAGCAAAAAAATCCCTCCACCACCCGGCGGAGGGATTTCATTATATCAAGATAACATTAAGGCGCAGTTTCAAGGAACTTCGCTGTCGGATTTTTATCGATCGCCGTTCTCATCGCATACTCATTCTCGAAGAGTACAACATAGTTTCCTTTTTTATCTTTTACCAGGGCAGAGTTAATCCGGAATTTGCTCGGGTCTAAGTTCTCGTCCACGATCCAGCGGGCAAACTGATACTGCATCCGTTGCAACTGCACATCTACCCCATATTCACCCTTCATCCGGTATTCGAATACCTCGAACTGGAGCTGACCGACTACGCCCAGAATGGTCTCATCAAAGCTCACCGTGTTAAACACCTGAATGGTACCTTCCTCCGTAAGCTGATCGATCCCTTTTTGATACTGTTTGTGTTTCAGGGCATTTTTAACCGTTACTTTGGCAAAAATCTCTGGCGAGAACGTTGGCAATTCATCAAATACGACTTCACTACCCTGACTGAGCGAATCTCCAATCCGGAAGATACCCGGATCGAACAGACCGATGATGTCGCCAGCATAAGCCTCTTCGACGATATCCCGATCCTGTGCCAGAAATTGCTGCGGTTGGGACAGCTTAATTTCTTTGCCTACACGATTATGCTTCACGCTCATGCCGCGCTCGAACTTACCTGACACAATCCGCAAGAACGCGATCCGGTCGCGGTGCGCAGGGTTCATGTTCGCCTGAATTTTGAATACATAACCCGTGAACTTTTCATTCGTTGGTTCAATTTCGCCTGCGGTACTGCGGCGCGGTTCTGGCTTCGGAGCCAGCTCCAGGAAATTCTCAAGGAACGTCTGCACACCAAAATTGTTGATGGCACTACCGAAGAAAATCGGTGTCAGTTCACCCTTCTGCACCTTTTCCATATCAAATGGGTCACCTGCTACATCCAAAAGCTCTAGCTCCTGACATAGCTGATCATGCAGGTACTCACCCGCCATCTCGCGGATAATCGGATCTTTGTATCCATCGACTTTTTGCACTTTGATCGTCGAATGATCGTCGCCTTGGAACAGCTCCACCTGATTTTTCATCCGGTCGTACACACCGCACAGATCACGGCCTGTACCAATCGGCCAGTTCATAGGGACGGAGCGAATACCCAATACGTTTTCCAGTTCTTCCATCAGGTCAAACGGACTTTGTCCCTCACGGTCCAGTTTGTTGATAAACGTAAAGATCGGAATGCCACGCTTCGCACATACCTGGAACAATTTGATCGTCTGTGCCTCGACACCTTTTGCCACGTCAATCAACATCACCGCGCTGTCGGCAGCTGTCAGTGTACGATACGTGTCCTCACTGAAGTCTTGGTGACCTGGAGTATCCAAAATGTTAACCCGATGATCCAGATAATCGAACTGCATGACAGAGGACGTAACCGAGATCCCCCGCTGTTTCTCGATTTCCATCCAGTCACTTGTCGCGTGTTTGCTTGCTTTCCGGGCTTTAACTGTTCCCGCAAGGCGAATCGCGCCCCCGAACAACAGTAGTTTCTCGGTCAATGTCGTTTTACCCGCATCGGGGTGAGAGATAATGGCAAACGTGCGACGTTTGTCCACTTCCTTTTGAAGAATGTTATTTGCAGCTTTGCTCATAGCGTCTATCCCTTTCATCCGTTCATTCACGTTAATCCGGTCAGTGCCGGTCGTCCATAGATTCACTCGGTAAACTTTCAAACGTAGTTGTAAACTCTAAAACTTTATGCCACCCGGCTAAGCCGGTTGATTATAAACTCGCATGTCATCCTCATCATCAGAGGTACACGATAAATTCATTTTACACATTTACAATGGAGTTCATCCTTTCAGATCAGTGCTTCCATTCATGCTTTTTCCCTCGTTCTCAATTCAACTCTCCTATTGTACCATAATCTGCACCGAAAATAACCGATTACGTTCCACCAATTCAACACTTTTCTTCGCAAAAAAAGAACCCTTCCGCCATGTAACTGGCATCCAGGTTCCTCTCATGTCCTACAGATCATTCGATTTTAGAAAATCAGTGCATCCAGCGCATATTGCCCCCCGCCTGTCAGAGCCAGAGCTACGCCCACCACAAGGATGGCGAGGTTATACTCGAATCCGTTCTGTGTAGACCAGTAACCGTTAGCACCATGTACTTTAACGATGGCAATCACCATGGTCAGTGCGATCAGGATGCCACCTACCGGTGTCAGCAGACCCAGCGCCAGCAATAATCCGCCGCCGAACTCTGCAAGTCCTGCCAGCAAAGCAACGAGTGCACCAGGTTTCATGCCCATCGATTCAAACCAACCGCCTGTACCTTTGATGCCGTAACCCCCGAACCATCCAAACAGCTTCTGTGCCCCGTGCGCCATGAACGACAAACCAATCACCAAACGAATCAACAACAACCCTACATCCAACATCATTTTCTTTTCCTCCATTCGATATATACAAAATAGTATTCTTAGATTAAAGATATTATGCGAAAATTTTTTCATGATACTGTCTGCCCGCAAACCCCTTCAACTGGTTTACCTTTTATCTCATGAATGTTCCTCTGCGTCGGATTTATATATCATTTTTTTGACCGAACGCAGCAGGTCTTTTGCTTAACTCTTTAACTCATGTGTTGAGTATAAGTTATTCACTTACTTTTTGTCAACAACTTAATTTAAATTATTTATTTCCTTTTGGTGGAACCTCTTTGGATCTACTTCTATGTCCGTGACTTCGATTCACTATCAACAGAAAAAAGCCTGAAAGACCGCATCTCTCATGCGATCTTCCAAAGCCCTCTTTTAACACAGATAGTTGAACTAAAGGGAGTTACACAGAGCATTCCGATGGGAAACCACCTGAACATTCGTGTTATCCCTTAATAACCTTTAAATTCCTTTATGGTCGATTCCCTCATGAGCTTAACCATTCACATGCCAAATGACGCTATCCTCATCCTGCCCATTCACCGGCCACCAGTGGAAACCATCCTGCTCCAGCAGCTTCGCTGTCTCCTCCGGGCCCCACGTTCCTGCGGGATATGTGTGCAATTCACCCTGATTACGGCCCCAAGCAGCCGCGATTCGGTCGACAAAAGACCATGCGGTCGCCACCTCATCCCAGCGGGTGAAGTATGTAGAATCGCCTTCTGCTGCATCATGCAGCAGGCGCTCATAAGCTTCGGGCGAGTTGATTCCGATCATGCAGCTCTGACAAAAGTCCATCGCCAGGGGCTGAATCTCGGAATCCGAGCCCGGCTTTTTGGCATTAATTTTAATATAAATGCCTTCCATCGGATTTACCCGAATCACGAGCAGATTCGGCTCCAGCTTATATTTTTTACCGAGGTATACGTTGTTCGGCATCGATTTGAACTCAACCACAATTTCCGTAGTTTTCACCGGCAGACGTTTGCCTGTCCGAATGTAAAACGGCACACCAGCCCAGCGAAAGTTATCAACGAATACGCGTGCTGCAAAATACGTCTCCGTA
Organism: Paenibacillus sp. FSL R7-0272; assembly: GCF_037969905.1. Lineage (NCBI taxonomy): Bacteria > Bacillati > Bacillota > Bacilli > Caryophanales > Paenibacillaceae > Paenibacillus > Paenibacillus sp. FSL R7-0272. Next base: position 5,310,637 of record NZ_CP150221.1, read on the forward strand.
TTGGACTCCGGATCAACCTTGTCTTCCTGACGGTAGCCCGGAAGCGGTTTGCCTCGGGACTCTCCTTCTGAATACTGGGCACGTACCACGTTGTTACGCACATCTTCATCCGACGTAAACTCACGCAACGAACGAAGCACCTTCACCTTTTCATCCCGGATATCCTCCGGGAACAGACGGCTTGGCGGTTCCATCGCAATCATCGTCAGCATCTGCAACATATGATTCTGACCCATATCACGGAGTGCACCGGAGTGGTCATAATATCCTCCACGCTCCTCTACACCAACTGTCTCACCTAGTGTAATCTGAACATTGGCGATGTGTTTATTGTTCCAGAGCGGTTCGAAGAAGGCGTTCCCGAAGCGAATCACTTCAATATTTTGCACCATTTCCTTGCCCAAATAGTGGTCAATCCGATAAATTTCCTCTTCCTTGAACACCTCGCGGATCTGTTCATTCAGCTTCTCGGCCGATGGCAGATCATATCCGAACGGCTTCTCAATCACCAGACGATTCCATCCACTGCCCTCCAGCATGCCGCCATCTCTCAAACTGTACGACACACTGCCAAACAACTCAGGCGCCAGTGCCAGATAGAACAGCCGATTTCCCGTTGTTTTGAATTTGGATTCCAGCTGTTCGGTCTGCTCCCGCAGTTCCCGGAACCCGTCCACGTTGTTGATGTCCAGTGATTTGTATTCAAAATGCTCGGCAAAAGCGTTCCACTCCTGCGAATCCCCTGCCCGGTAACGGCAGAACTCCTGGATAGATTCCAGGAGATCATCCCGGAACTGTTCCTGTGACCTCGGACGCCTGGCTATGCCAATAACCGCAAAGTCATCAGCAAGCTTGCCTTCACGGTATAAACTGTAGATGGCCGGAAACAACTTCCGGCGGGCCAAATCTCCCGTTGCTCCAAAAATGAAAAACACTGCACCTGGTGTCTGTACTTCATTTTGCATCTGTTTATTGTCCATAGGCTCCTCTTTCCTCCGGGAAGACCTTCTTATCCGCTTCCCGAGCTATGTAATAGTGTTCAGTTCAGTCGATCTCATTAAACCAAATAACAATTACCAGCAAGTCCCAACTTGGATGTGATGATATTTTAGCATATCCCCTGCCGGGAATCAGCTACAATATCATTACCTCCATCAATTAATATTCAATCGTGATCACCGGAAAACCGACAGTAACACGTGCATCATTCTGTCCACTGACTTGATGTACCGCAAGCTGCATATTTAATAGGTGCGAGCCGCTCATAATCTCCAGCGGTAACGCTGTCGCCTGATACGAAACACTGGCTGTAGCCCCATCTTCATAACGCTCAACTTCCATCATATCCAGTTCACGAGAGAGCTTCGCTTCCAGCGCCGCTAACTGTTCACCGGCCTTTCTCTCCGCACCAGCCTGAGCCATATTGAATACCTCTATTGTGGCTGGCTTGTCATTCCCTTCATTCATCTCACTTAACTTGCCCTGTACGGACATATTCCAGCTTGCTTCGTTCAAGTCGTGTTCAGTCATTGCCTCTGCCACCTGACCATGTAATGCAAGCAATGCCTGACGATCCAGTTTTGCTCTTCCTGCCAGCTGCACGATCACATAATATTCATCCTGTTCTGTACTCGCCACATTAAGCAACAACCCTATTGGGGATTCTGAAACGCCAACTTTTCCCTGGCTTCGATAGACCTCATGTCCGGTTTGAACATCCTGAACGGGAGCTTCAAGTCCCAGATCTGCTGCCAGCTTCATAGCTTGCATACGAGCATCTCCGTGGCCTGCGACTTGCCATTTGATCACCCATTGATCTGCATGTTTGATAACTGCATCTGCTGTATGTAACAATTGCTCCAGTTCTGCCACTTCGGTACCAGAACCTTTCGTTTCTACTTCTACATTCGCTGCATATACCTGTGTAACTCCGATTAAAATTATAATGGCTATGGCAATGACCCCTGTATTCATCCAACGTTTTATCAAGTGAATTCCCCCATTCGCTCCGCCAATCTATGAATCTATCAACAGCATGCCCTCTTCCGGCTTGACCTATACCCTTTTACGAGACTCTCTCTATGGGTGCATACAAAAAAAGCTCATCCACCACGTTAGGGCAGAACGAGCTTTCCGTTATATTCAACCTTGATTCTTTCATCTAAAATTTTTCAAAATTTTGTTTATTTCCATTCCAGACACATACCTTGCGGCTACCTGGCTATCGTATCAACTTACTCGGCTAATCCATTCTTATAGGCATAAATCGCGGCCTGTGTCCGGTCATCCACATCCAGCTTCGCCAGCAGGTTGGTTACATGGAACTTAACCGTCTTAATACCGATGATCAATTCGTCCGCAATATCCTGATTGGACTTGCCCTGGGCCAGCAAACGCAGAACATCCATCTCCCGATCGGTCAGTTCTTCATGTAAAGGTGCCGCCGCTTGTGGTTGTCTGAACCGATTCATCATCTTGGATGCTACCTGTGACTCCAGAACAGATTGCCCGCGGGCAGCAGCACGAATCGCATCAGCTACCTCATTGGCTCTGGACGTTTTCAGCAGATAGCTGAATGCTCCTGCTTCAATGACCGGATACATTTTCTCATCGTCCAGATAACTGGTCAGCACAATGACTTTGCATTCCGGGTTCATTTTGAGCACCTGACGTGTCGCTTCTATGCCATCCATACCTTCCATGACAAGGTCCATCAGCACAACGTCCGGCTTATACTCCTGTGCAAGCCTGATGCCTTCCTCTCCACTTCCGGCTTCACCGATCACTTCAATGCCGTCTTCCGTATCAAGAACCGCGGCAAGGCCTATACGCACCATCTCATGATCATCCACGAGCAACACTCTGATCGACGTTTCCGTCTCCGTTTCGACTTCCGGTTCCATTGACATGTTCTACCTCGCTTTCATCGTTCATCAGAGGGATGGTAATCTCAATCCGTGTTCCTTTGCCAGGTGCCGTCACAAATTGGATAGCTCCCCCAATCTCCGTAACCCGTTCACGCATATTCGCCAAACCATAGGAGGCCTGCTTCTGTTCATCCAGATCGAAGCCCTGCCCGTCGTCTCGAATCAGTACACGAACCGCATCCATTCGGCGTTGCAATCTGATCTCCATTTTCTCCGCTTTTGCATGACGCAACGTATTCGACATCGCTTCTTGCACGATCCGGAATAAATGGTTCTCGATTCCTTTGACCAGATGAATATCCTCGTCCATCTCCAGCACGATCTCCATCGGTACTTTGGTTTTGAGTTCCATCACCAGATCACGCAATCCCTGCTCCAGTTGTTTTCCCTCCAGATAGACTGGCCGCAGATGCAACAACAAAGCCCTCATCTCGGACTGAGCCACGGAAGCCATTTCTTCAATTAAAGCAACCTGCCGCTGTGCCCGTTCAAAATCCTTCTCCATCTTCCGGCCTACCGCCGTTGCTGTCATTGAGATCGCAAATAGCTGCTGTGATACCGCATCATGCAATTCCCTTGCAAGCCGTTGTCTCTCCTCTACAATGGCTGTAATTCTGGCCTGTTCGGCCAGCTGTGCATTGTTCGTGGACAACCGCTGGAGGGAAGACACCTGATCTTCCCACTTTTTGCCGATGCGACCCAGTTGTTCACTAAGCCGGCCGACATCATCCTGACCGAGATCGGGTACCGTACGGGAGAGTGATCCTTTTTCCCATTGCAACAAGGTTTCCGTTAACAATTCTAGCCGCCTTTTCACCCTATAACTCTGATAAAATCCAAATACCGCCCCAATCCCGATCAGAAGTAACAACAGAGCCAGCCCGGATTGAATCAGATGACGCCAGCCTGCAAATGGAGCCAGATAACCATATGTATACAATACATATAAAATAACAGCAAACACAATGAAAACAAGGAGGATCCCTTCACGCATACTTCGGGTAACCATATCGGTATGTTTTCTATCCTTCATCCGGGACCTCCTCCTTTTTTTCATCCATTTCTTAGTACTACGGATTATGAATATTTAAGTCGCCAACAATATACGAAATAACAAATTTCACTTTATATTCACTGGATTCATATCCAGGAGTTCTCCATACCAATTGATTCATCATGCCGCTATCCTGCTCGCCTAACAGATTAATTCGGCCAAATAGCACCGACGCCTCAATCTCAACTCCGTAATCCTCAGGCAGCGTTAGACGTACATTGCCCATAACGCCTTGCAACAGGACAATCGTTTGCTTCTCCTCAGGAATAGAGAGGGACAGATCCGCATTGACCTCGCCTATGGCATGCCATAGGCTCATACTGCGCAGCCTCCAGGAGGACTGATCCCAGTAATAACGGGCCATAAAATTTTGTTTTTTCATGACATCATCATGTAGATGAATTCTTTTGTTCTTGGAATAAAAATAAGCTAATGATGCGAGTACAATTATAAAGACAATCATCAAGTTATCTAGTAGCAGCAGGGCTGCACCAACACCAAGATAACGGTACCCTTTTTTGGTTTCTCCTTTTCGAATCTGAAGCATTCCAACCGTTAACAGAATAAGTGCGGCAGCCGTCAACAGGTTCATATTCCGGTTAAAGAGCATTAGAAAACCAACCACAATAATAATGACTGCAATCCAGTGACTTTTTTTACTCATTTCTGCCGCACCTCCTCTGTAAGTTCATCTACGATCTGGATTTTCTTCATTCGACGGAAAAGCCATAGCAGGCACTGAAGTCCTGTATGGCTTAACTTTTGTTCTACGAATCGTATAGGCTACACGATCTATAGAATATCATATTGTCCAGCAAGCGAACAGTTATTCTTTAGAAGTATCGATCGCTTCGTTCTTGGAACCATTGCCCATTTTGTTTTTCAGAGCCTGCAATTGTTGATCTACTTTGAATTGTTTCTCCAGATCAACCGGATTGGTGTAGGAAGCTCCAGTATTGCGGTATGGCGCACGGGCTACATCTGCCTCAGCTTCAAGTTGCATGATTTTCTCTTCCATGCGGTGGAATCCAAGGGATGCGCTTCCGCTCTCAATGGAATGCAAGCTGTTGATCGAAGACATTTGTTTCTTAGCTTTAGCCATCTGTGCACGGGATACAAGCTCATTACGTTTGTTGCGCATTTTGTAGAATTCATCTTTCATATCATGCAACTGTTGCAACAGATCTTTCGCTTGTGCTTCAGATTGAGCGTGCAGTTCGCGGTATTCCTCAATTTTTTGATCAAAATAAATTTTCTCTTCCAGCAATTTGCGTGCTACTTCTTCCTGACCATTCGACAGAGCAGCTTCAGCTTGGGACTCACGTTGTACCGAAGTACGTTCTGCTTCATCCAGACGTTGCTTCATGCGGCGCTCGTTAGCCATTTGTTTAGCAACCGTCACCTCAGCCTCATGAATTTCGGCCTCCATATCACGCAAGTACTGGTTCAACATTACAATCGGATCTTCCACTTTATCCAACATGTCATTTACAGATGCCTTCGTCATATCCTTAATCCGTTTAAATACTCCCATTTTACTTTTCTCCCTTCTCGTAACGAGATAATTTTTGGCGAAGCTCTTCAACTTCTTTTTTCAGTGCCTTCTTTTCAATATCTTTCATCATGGAATCCAGTTCACTTTCGTGCTGGCTTCCTGCGCCATAAGTGTTGTTGTCATAGGAACGCGGGCCGGAGTGCGGTCTGCTGTTGTATCCTGGACCAGGGCCAAAGCCGGGACCCGGTTGATTAGGGTTGCTGTTAAAAGGATCTCTTGGAGGCTGATGGTCATAACCACCATAACCTCTGCCAGCACCAGGGCCGTAACCATATGGATCATATGGTGGGAAAGGCTCTTTGGGTACGACGAGAGCGGCGATGAAGTAGATTAACAACGTCGTGCCCCCGGTTGCAAAGATACTGATAACGAAGATGATCCGTAATAGCGTAGAATCCATTCCAATTGCCTCGGATATGCCGCCGATTAGACCGGTCATCATTCGGTCACGCGTTGAGCGGTATAGTTTGCTCATGTGCTTGCTCCTTTCGTTTACTTGTAACCTCTACTGTGATCGGGACCATATACATACGGATCTGCGTAGTTAGGTTCCTTAGGTACAACCAATGCTGCGATGAAGTAGATGAATAGAGATGTACCACCCGTTGCGAAGATACTGATGAAGAAAATGATCCGTAGCAGCGTGGTACTTAATCCTAGATTTTCAGATATGCCGCCGATCAAACCTGTCAGCATACGGTTGCGCGTTGAGCGGTATAATTTATTCATTTTACTACTCCTTTTTATCGTTATTGAGCTTTTGCTTCAAGCGCTCCAGCTCTTTGTCCAGTGCAGAGGATGACATGTTACCGGATAAGCCGGAACCATCCTGACCCATTCGCCGGATTTCCCGAAGACTCTGTGCCTCATATTCGAGATCGGAGACTTGGTCATCCAGCTTGTTAAACATACCGGGTACATTTTGACCACTGTAGTTTCCACGTTGATTCATTCGTTGTTGCAACTGAATGGTTTGCATTCGAGCGTAGTAATATTGGCGTTTGCTATACACATTCTGATACTCTGCCTTCAACTGATTGATCTGTTCATCGAGTTCCTGCAGTGCAGCAGCGCTTTGTGTGTACAATTCAGTGTATTGATCCATTTTTTCCTCATGGAGAATTTTCTCCTGCAGAGCCAGCTTGGCGAGATGTTCCTCTCCGGCTTTCAAAGCCATAGATGCCTGTTCCTCTCGTTTGTTAACCATAGCGGCGGCTTGATCTGCCTGCTGTTTCATTTGTCTTGTATGACTTGCATACTGGTGTCGAAGCTTTTCGGCTTCTCCTATGTCTTGGCGGGTCGAGACCAGGAACTGATCAATCAGTTTAACGGGGTCCTGACTTTGCTCCAGATGTTCGTTCAGACTAGCTACGGTGATATCCCGCATTCGACGAAATACACTCATTATGTTCTGTCCCTCCTTTTAGTTTATCGTGAAAATTCTTAATAACGGCGACGTGAATTGCGATTGTTGCTCAGCATCGAGATACCGAAGATAATCAATCCGATTGCGATAATCGGCCCGATCAGCCAAGCCAGTTTGCCCATCAGAGATACGATACCGATGATCAGAACGATCCATCCGAGCGTTACATTTCCTCTTTTAATTCCGTAATACCCTAGTGCAATCATCAAGACCGGAATCAGGTAACCCATCAGATGTCCAAGCAATGGTGTTAACTTTCCGAAGAGAATCAGAGCACCAAGTACAATCAACACAATCGCCCAGCCATTTCCCTTGTTCATTCTCATAATTGTTGTTCACCGCCCTTCCCGATTTTACTTTTTTGTTTTTGAACTTCAATCTAATCGCTGTTAGCCTAATCCCTGCATTTGTTCAATGCATCGTTTAATCCGTTTGTTGAAAACTTGCTTGTTTTTGTTTCCGTGTTTCTTGTTTAACCTTATGTCCTTATTCTAGGGGATTCAGCAACTTTTCAAAACAGACTGCGGACGGTTTTTGATCCTAGACTCAGGTCGGGGATCTGCTTGGACCTTGGACTGTCTGCGGGCAGGACTCAGGGTATTTTCGTCAAAACACCGCACTTCGGATACCTGTTATTACCCTTATAACGGAAACATCTCACGGAAGCCCACCTTCTAATATGAAAAAGCCGTTATCTCTATACGTACGTGGATTACACGATTTCGCTCCTGGAATTACTTTTTTATCCAAATAAACAAAAATTAGATTGTTCTAATTGAAAGCGTTTACTAAAATAAAGAAGTAATGAAATCTATTTTCCATCAAGGGGTGGACACGTGCGATCACTAAGCTATCTCCATAAAATGATTATCTTCGGACTTCTGTTAAGTACAGTGCCAATTCTGCTCACGGGAATTGCTGCTTTTATTTATTCTTCTAACCAGACAGAACTGCACCGGACACAAGCGAATCAACAGCTTCTCGAACAGATTCAGTCCAATGTAGAGCACAAACTCGCTACGGTTAGTTACATGCTGGACCAAGCGGTGCGCTCTCCAATTACACTTCGTTCTCTTGCGGACTCTAATTCACTGGGGCGAGTCAGCAAGTTACAAGCGGGCGACCTGCAGACAGAGTTCCAGCATATGAAGTCATGGGAACCTCTGCTCGATATTATCTTAGTCAACCAATCCAAGGATTGGCTTATTAATCATGCTGGCTTATATGCCAACACTCGCTTCCCGTTATCACTGCCCATGAAAGATCTAATTGCGGATACACTGGCCTCGGGATGGCAACTCGCACCCTCAACCATATTTAGTAACGAAGATGATGACGAGCAGAGAATCTCAGGCCAACGTCTTTCAGATAAAGGCTGTATTTATCATATTACGCTCGCAAGAACGATTCCCGATGCAAGTGCATCGTCCAATGCAGCACTAATCGCTGGAATTCCAGCATGTTATATGCAAAATCCGCTGGCGCAATCCCCGACAACCGAAGCCTCAGGCGCCGGTTTGATCATTATAAATCGGGAACAACGTGTTATTGCTCACCCGAATGCATCCTATATTGGACAACCTTTGTCTGCGATAGGCCTGCTTGATCGGAAGAACGGAGAACATATTCAGACGTTACCACCTGTAATGTACTCTGACGCTTATGCTGAGCATGAAGTGCAACTTGCCAATGCAGATTATTCGTTAACTTATAGTCCTTCTACATTAAAAGGATGGACATATATTCTCATCTCTCCCGAGAATACATTAACTCAAGACTATATTAGAATCGGATTCCATACGTTATATATCAGTATGGCCATACTCTTGCTTTCGCTGCTGCTCGCGTGGCTAGGTTCCCAACGAATGCTCGCTCCCATCAGACGTATTCTTACTCAATTAGGCGATAATATCATTCACAAAGGGCATTCCGTGGTACCACATCAGTCTGTGCATAAACCTGATGAACTGGAACAAATTCGAATGGGCGTTTCTCAGTTATCTAATGCACACTCTCAACTGGAATCCACTTTAAGTCAGCATCAGAACCAAATACGTACCTATACTATGATGCAGTTACTTCAAGGCAAAACCAGCTTTAAAACATTACACAGCACATTACGAGAACAGGGATATGTTACACATCCTTCTACGTGGCAACAAATTGCCGTCGTAGCACTACAGCCTGAACTAATAAACCACTCTAAATATAGAATGGAGGATCGCTCTCTGCTCTTATTTGCCATCCAGAACATGCTTGAAGAAACGCTTCAGCCTGATCAGCAACTACTTCCTATTGTATTGGAACAACATGTTGTAACCGTGATTGGCAGTACGGAGGGAGATCTATTGCCGTTCTCGGAGCATATTTCAAAATTAACAGAACGATTACAGCAACAGATCGGTGAGGTTTTGGATTTGAAGGTCAGTATCGGTCTAAGTCAGCCACATCCATTCATGAGTCATATTCCACAGGCATACAACGAAGCTATAGATGCGCTTAAACATCGGATGCGGCTTGGGACAGGCATTATCGTACAATATAAGCAACATGATTTGGCTTCAGCTGCATGGGCCATGGCCTATCCAGAGGCAATAGAGTATTCGTTGCTTCAATCTATTCAGCAAGCAGACGAGAGTGTTGCTACCCAACAGTTGACTGAACTGTTAGAGACTCTATTTTCACTGGAGTGCACTCCAGAAGAGTATCAATACGCCCTCATGCGGCTGTTAACACATATCTTGAAGCTTGCACAAGACTCTGGTATTCGACTTGCCCAGATCAGTCAGAGCCACCGTTCTCTTTTTCAGGAGTTGCATGTTTTACAATCCGCTACTGAGGTGGAGCATTGGTTCAGCCATCAGGTGATCCTGCCTGTCATTCACATTTTTAAAGAAAGGCAGGTCGTACAGTCTCAGCACATTTCAGAGAAAGTGATCGCTATTATCCAGCAAGATTACGACAAAGATCTAACCCTGGAAGAATGTGCAATGCGGCTTCATTACAATGCTAACTATTTAAGCAGCGTTTTTCGTAAGGAAACGGGCGCTTCATTTAGTGAGTATTTGACGAGGTACCGGCTGAATATCGCCAAAAGATGGCTGGACGAACGGGATTGGACGGTAAAAGAAATTGCTGAACGGCTTCGTTATACCAATCCACAAAACTTTATCCGTTCTTTTCGAAAATGGGAGGGTATGACTCCCGGAAGATACCGGGAGTGTAAGAAACATCCCGAACGGGCTGTTAAAGGATAGATTAGAACTCCATCGAAAAGGGATATTTGTTAAACCTTGAAGATGCATTCGAGTTTGTTTTATGTCTACTTTTTGACTGCAGACACGGTTTTCATATGAGCTTGTTCTAGCTGAATCAGCATTTTACCGAATCTTGCTCCCCGAGAATAGGGAACCACGCCGCTCGTATAGGTGTCACGAATATATGTTTCAGCTTTACTTAACGCTACCGCATCGGTTGGCATTTCATAGGTGTGTAGCCACTCAGGGAGCTGTTGAATCAATTCTTCTACCTGAATCTCAAAATCATTCACTTCTCTCGTAATAATCATTGTATAAGAATATCCCTTAAGGTAGAGCAACTGCTGGAGGTATGCCATGTCCCCTGCCTTGTAAGGAGCATCCACGTCAAGTACTGTTCTAAGCTCATCCATCAGTGTATGCTCTTTGGCACCGGCAATCGTACTGACATAAACATACTTTCGGGCACAGTGTATAGCTTGCTCAATCGTTTCCCAATCAGACATCGCGGGGCACATCGAGGCAAAGACGATATCATATTGTTTCTCCCAGCCTTTATCCGATATAGAGATTTCTTCAAATCGCTCGGATACAATCGTAATGTTATTCTCCAGTTCAGCAGGAATGGTTTCCTGCATTAACGAGACAAGCAAAGCAGAAGGCTCAACTGCAGTGACCCTGGCTCCCTTTTCTGCAAAAGGAATCGTAAATATACCAGAGGCCGCACCCACGTCCAGCACCGAGGCTCCTTCAAACGTTACACCCTGATTTTCAATCCAGCCCATAATGCGTGCCGAGCGGTTCTTGCCTTCCTCTGTAAAAGACTGGGCATGATAATTCCGGGCCCAACGTTCGAATGCTTCCTCTGTATCAAAAGGGGCACTTTTTTGCTTATATCTTGAACTTCTCGGGCGGTTCTTCCACGCTTCTTCCCATACACCCAGGTCAAATAATAATTCTGCATTCGCTGTACTCGGTTGAGTCGTCAGCTTCTTCACGTCCTTTCATATTATAGACTTAATATATCTACAATATATTGAATTGATTTATACGTCAACCTTTATGTTACTTATCTTCAAACGTAAAAACAACACAGAAGGGGAAAGCCCTCTCCTGTGTTGTTTAACACTATGGCGCTCAATGGTACACGGATTTACAACACTCTCTTCTCCCCGGCTTATCTGACCTGTTAACTTGAACGAAACATCTGCGGACCACGCGGAGCAAGTCCCGTAGAATCAGGTTCCAACGTAATCGCAATGGAATCATAGCTCCATGCCTGGTTGCCCATAGGAATTGCGAGCACAGCAAGCCCCATCTGATTTTCTACTTTCAGCTTGCCTGCGTTATGGTACGCCTGTTCCTTGTTCAACCATACCTGGTAAACCTCATTCTTCTGTGTCTGTGGAGGGTTGAACAGGTAGACGACAAACTGCTGATCTTTGCCGGTGCCTACAATACAAGCTACTCCATAACTCGTTCCAGAGGTGAGCGACTCCAACTTCATAACCTTTTGTATTTCAGAAGTAGGCAAATCCATCGAATTCATTAGCGTTACGGGTTGCTCGATGCGCTCTTGAATTAAAACTACATTTCCTATCAAACTAGCACCAAGAAGGATAAGTACAGATGCTGCTACAAGATTCACTTTTGGATTGTTATAGCGTTTCGTAAACCGCTTGAATCTGCTACTGCTTTTATGTTCTACAAGATCCGGCGCAGAGGTTTCGTTTCTTTTCCCCCATGCCGCTTCCATCACCTGTTGTTTTAAATCAGATGGCAACTCCACTTGCTCCATATGCGTTGGAATCGCCTCCCAACCTAGCCGTAATTGTTCTAATTCAAGCTTACATGACGCACAATCAGCAAGATGTCTTTCGAAAGCTTTGCCCTCCTCTGAGCATGGATTTGATAGATATTCCAGCATGTATGAGCAGACGGTTATTGACGACATTACCACTCTCCCCCTCCCGCAAGCAAATGCTTACGCAGTATTTTCAGTGTCTGGTGCAGTCGGCTTTTAACTGTGCCCAAAGGCTCCTGATAGTGTGCAGCTAACTCACTCAAGCTGTATCCCTGCCAATAAAAATGTTCGAGCAATTGAAGTTGCTGCTGAGACAAGAATGCACGCATTCCTTTAATCTGCTCCTTCAACATTTGTTTTTCAACTTGGCTTTCGACCGATAGTTCAGCAAGCTCTGCAACTCTCTGCAGCTTCTCAGATGTATAATAAGACACCATCTGGCTCGACAGACTTCGTTGCTTACGTAACCAATCGATAGCTAAATGACGTGTGATGGTGATGATCCAGTTCCTGCAATGACCCTTGTTGGGGTCAAATTCGGCCTCTGTTGTCCATATCCTGACAAAAACGGACTGCACCACTTCCCGAGCACCGTCCTCCTGTTGAAGAGCCTTCCAGGCGAATGAGTATGTGAGAGAAGCATAACGGTCATATAGTTCTGATAATGCTTCTTGTTTTTTCTGTTTAATCAGCAGAATTAGTTGGTAATCGGAATACTCCTGCATTCAAAAGTCTTCCCCTCTCCTGTCAGGTCGAGCAATTTCAATCACAGGACTACTTGGAGAGAACTTTAATTACCCCTTTCATACTTGGATGAGGCCCACAGTGATAATTGATCTCGCCCGCCTTTTTAAACGTAACCACTGACTTCTCTCCCTCGCCCAGTAGTCCTGTATCGAAAGAATCGTCTTCTGCAACAACGGAGTGCTCAACTTGATCCTTATTCACGAATTCAACTTGATCACCAACCTTGATCTTCAGCTCTGCAGTTTGAAATGCAAAATCAGAAATTTCAATTACATACGTTTTGCTTTTCTCTACTTGGGTACCCGCAGGTTTTTTAGTATCTTTAGAAGATTTGGACGTATCACTCTTCTTCTTTGTAGACTTTTTCTTATCTGTAGTCGCAGGCGCTGATTTCTTCGGTTTGGCTGGCTTAGTTGGTTTAGATGGCTTGGTCGTTTTGTTAGCTGTAGAACCCGTTGTTTGTTTGGACGATGGCTTTACGTCCTTTTTGTCTGTTGTTCCCGTCATGTGATGGTGAGCCGATGCTTCTGCACCTGCCAACTGTGGCAATGTTAAACATAGCCCCAATACCAAAAGTAAGGATAAATATTTTGCTGATTTGTTCATTATTGCTTTCCTCCCTAGAATAAAAAAATTAAAATGTCGCATAAATGCGTTCAATCATAAGAAACGAATGATATCCTTAAACGGTTTGATATCCCTGAATTTTTATTTTATAGAGCCATCATGTTGGTTTTCTTGAAGAGTACTTAATACCCAGATACAAGATACACTTATATATCGAATGGAAGAGGCCATAAATGAGGCCCATGCACCTAACATATCATTTCTTATTTACTGAGCGAATACTGTTTTAAAATACTTCGCTCTTGAGAATAATGCTTTAGAGCAGAGCCGCCGCCGTATCATAAGAGTAGAGTATTATAAATCAATACAAAAAGAGTTCACTAGAGATAAACTCTAATGAACTCTTTAAATAAATACCGGCGAGAGGACTCGAACCTCCACGGTTTCCCACTCGATTTTGAGTCGAGCGCGTCTGCCATTCCGCCACGCCGGCTTATTTGATTGTAGCATATAATAAATATATGCTGGAGGCGCCACCCAGATTCGAACTGGGGATAAAGCTTTTGCAGAGCTGTGCCTTACCACTTGGCTATGGCGCCTTATTATGGAGCGGAAGACGGGAATCGAACCCGCGACCCTCGCCTTGGCAAGGCGATGCTCTACCGCTGAGCCACTTCCGCATAATGGCTGGGGATATAGGATTTGAACCTATGCATGACGGAGTCAAAGTCCGTTGCCTTACCGCTTGGCTAATCCCCATTAGATAACAAAGGGGCGATCGAGGGGAATTGAACCCCCGAATGCCGGATCCACAAACCGGTGCGTTAACCACTTCGCCACGATCGCCATATAGAAACTACTTTTAAAATTAATTGGCAGGGGCAGCAGGAATTGAACCCACACCAACGGTTTTGGAGACCGTTGTTCTACCTTTAAACTATGCCCCTAAAAACTGGTGGAGGATGATGGATTCGAACCACCGAACCCGTACGGGAGCAGATTTACAGTCTGATGCGTTTGGCCACTTCGCTAATCCTCCAGGATTACATGGTGCCGGCGAGAGGACTTGAACCCCCAACCTACTGATTACAAGTCAGTTGCTCTACCAGTTGAGCTACACCGGCATATTAAGTTTTCTATCAAGGTGGCTCGGGACGGAATCGAACCGCCGACACGAGGATTTTCAGTCCTCTGCTCTACCGACTGAGCTACCGAGCCATAATAAAGTTTAAGCTTGAGTCGCTACACTTTATCCAGGGCATCAGTGCCATACAGCAGATGTAGTGAACAACTTGCCTCATGTTAAGAATTAAATGGCGGAACCGACGGGATTCGAACCCGCGATCTCCTGCGTGACAGGCAGGCATGTTAGGCCAACTACACCACGGTTCCAGATCACTTTCGGTTAGAAAAGTTACAATTGCGGGGGCAGGATTTGAACCTGCGGCCTTCGGGTTATGAGCCCGACGAGCTACCGGGCTGCTCCACCCCGCGTCATCAAAAAATTATATGGTGGAGGCTGAGGGGATCGAACCCCCGACCCTCTGCTTGTAAGGCAGATGCTCTCCCAGCTGAGCTAAGCCTCCGAACAACACATTTATGATCTTACCATAAATTCGATATGAAAATCAACTCTTTTTTGAAGTGATGAGTTTCTCATCTCAGTTTATAGTTTGAAAATAATAATGACCCGTAGGGGATTCGAACCCCTGTTACCTCCGTGAAAGGGAGGTGTCTTAACCCCTTGACCAACGGGCCTTACTGAAGAAGAATTATGGCGGAGAGAGAGGGATTCGAACCCTCGAGACGCTTGTGACGCCTACACGATTTCCAATCGTGCTCCTTCGGCCAGCTCGGACACCTCTCCATGGCTCCCCGAACAGGACTCGAACCTGTGACAACTCGATTAACAGTCGAGTGCTCTACCAACTGAGCTATCAGGGAATATGTTTCAGAGTTATTGTACTCTGAAAACTAGATTCGAAACGAAACGCACGCGATTTAAAACTTGCATATTGGATAAGCCCTCGACCGATTAGTACTGGTCAGCTCCATGCATTGCTGCACTTCCACCCCCAGCCTATCTACCTCGTCGTCTTCAAGGGGTCTTACATACTGGGAAATCTCATCTTGAGGGGGGCTTCACGCTTAGATGCTTTCAGCGCTTATCCCGTCCGTACATAGCTACCCAGCGGTGCTCCTGGCGGAACAACTGGTACACCAGCGGTACGTCCATCCCGGTCCTCTCGTACTAAGGACAGCTCCTCTCAAATTTCCTACGCCCACGACAGATAGGGACCGAACTGTCTCACGACGTTCTGAACCCAGCTCGCGTACCGCTTTAATGGGCGAACAGCCCAACCCTTGGGACCTACTTCAGCCCCAGGATGCGATGAGCCGACATCGAGGTGCCAAACCTCCCCGTCGATGTGGACTCTTGGGGGAGATAAGCCTGTTATCCCCAGGGTAGCTTTTATCCGTTGAGCGATGGCCCTTCCATGCGGTACCACCGGATCACTAAGCCCGACTTTCGTCCCTGCTCGACTTGTAGGTCTCGCAGTCAAGCTCCCTTATGCCTTTGCACTCTTCGAATGATTTCCAACCATTCTGAGGGAACCTTTGGGCGCCTCCGTTACTCTTTAGGAGGCGACCGCCCCAGTCAAACTGCCCACCTGACACTGTCCCCGCACCGGTTTACGGTACCAGGTTAGAACCTAGATACGATCAGGGTGGTATCCCAACGGTGCCTCCACGCAAGCTGGCGCTCACGCTTCAAAGGCTCCCACCTATCCTGTACAGATCGTACCCAAATTCAATATCAAGCTGCAGTAAAGCTCCATGGGGTCTTTCCGTCTTGTCGCGGGTAACCTGCATCTTCACAGGTATTAAAATTTCACCGGATCTCTCGTTGAGACAGCGCCCAAGTCGTTACGCCATTCGTGCGGGTCAGAATTTACCTGACAAGGAATTTCGCTACCTTAGGACCGTTATAGTTACGGCCGCCGTTTACTGGGGCTTCGGTTCACAGCTTCGGATTGCTCCTAACCACTCCCCTTAACCTTCCAGCACCGGGCAGGCGTCAGCCCGTATACTTCGCCTTACGGCTTCGCACAGACCTGTGTTTTTGCTAAACAGTCGCTTGGGCCTTTTCACTGCGGCCCCCTCGTGCTATTCACACTACCGGGGCACCCCTTCTCCCGAAGTTACGGGGTCATTTTGCCGAGTTCCTTAACGAGAGTTCTTCCGCGCGCCTTAGAATTCTCTTCTCGCCTACCTGTGTCGGTTTGCGGTACGGGCACCTTCATCTGGCTAGAGGCTTTTCTTGGCAGTGTGAGATCATGACCTTCGCTACTGTAATTTTCACTCCCCATCACAGCTCAGCCTTACGGTTAGCGGATTTGCCTACTAACCAGCCTTACTGCTTGGACAGGCATCCATCAGCCTGCGTCACTACCCTACTGCGTCCCCCCATCGCTCGTAACGATTTACGGTGGTACAGGAATTTCGACCTGTTGTCCTTCGACTACGCCTTTCGGCCTCGCCTTAGGTCCCGACTTACCCTGAGCGGACGAGCCTTCCTCAGGAACCCTTAGGCTTTCGGCGGATCAGATTCTCACTGATCTTTTCGTTACTCATACCGGCATTCTCACTTGTATAATGTCCAGCGCTCCTTACGGTACACCTTCAACCCTTATACAACGCTCCCCTACCCCTGATGCAAAGCATCAAGCCATAGCTTCGGTGGTGTGTTTAGCCCCGTTACATTTTCGGCGCAGAGTCACTCGACCAGTGAGCTATTACGCACTCTTTCAATGGTGGCTGCTTCTAAGCCAACATCCTGGTTGTCTGTGCAACTCCACATCCTTTCCCACTTAACACACACTTGGGGACCTTAGCTGATGGTCTGGGCTGTTTCCCTTTTGACAATGGATCTTAGCACTCACTGTCTGACTCCCGGAAGTAAGTCTATGGCATTCGGAGTTTGACTGAGCTTGGTAACCCTTGCGGGCCCCGCACCCAATCAGTGCTCTACCTCCACGACTCTGTTTTCCGAGGCTAGCCCTAAAGCTATTTCGGGGAGAACCAGCTATCTCCGAGTTCGATTGGAATTTCTCCGCTACCCCCACCTCATCCCCGCATTTTTCAACATGCGTGGGTTCGGGCCTCCAGTGCGTGTTACCGCACCTTCACCCTGGACAGGGGTAGATCACCCGGTTTCGGGTCTACGTCCACGTACTATGGCGCCCTATTCAGACTCGCTTTCGCTGCGGCTCCGGCTCTTCACCTTAACCTTGCACGGGAACGTAACTCGCCGGTTCATTCTACAAAAGGCACGCCATCACCCCTAAAACGGGCTCTGACTTTTTGTAAGCACACGGTTTCAGGTTCTATTTCACTCCCCTTCCGGGGTGCTTTTCACCTTTCCCTCACGGTACTGCTTCACTATCGGTCGCTAGGAAGTATTTAGCCTTGGCAGATGGTCCTGCCGGATTCATACGGGGTTTCACGTGCCCCGCACTACTCGGGATCCGTCTCGGAGGGAACAGACTTTCAATTACAGGGCTTTTACCTTCTTTGGCGGGCCTTTCCAGACCTCTTCGCTTAACCGGTTCCTTTGTAACTCCATGTGAGACGTCCCACAACCCCAAAGAGCAAGCTCTTTGGTTTGGGCTTCTCCGCGTTCGCTCGCCGCTACTGACGGAATCACTATTGTTTTCTCTTCCTCAGGGTACTTAGATGTTTCAGTTCCCCTGGTATGCCTCTACTTGCCCTATGTATTCAGACAAGAGTAACTGGAAATTACCCCAGCTGGGTTTCCCCATTCGGACATCCCCGGATCAAAGCTTGCTTACAGCTCCCCGAGGCAGTTTCGTTGTTCGCCACGTCCTTCATCGGCTCCTAGCGCCTAGGCATCCTCCGTGTGCTCTTAGTAGCTTAACCATATGCTCCGGTTTCGTCTGCTCGCTTCCCTTGTTTTGGACTACGTCCAAAGCCAAAAGTCGCTCCCACCCGATACCATCGCAATTGCATTATCTACCGTTTTTATTGAAACTTGTTTAACACAAGTTCAGCTAAAAAGGAATGTTCTAATTCGCGTTTGTTTCATTTCGATATCTAGTTTTCAAAGAACAAGCTTGTAAATCTTGTTGGTGGAGCCAAGCGGGATCGAACCGCTGACCTCCTGCTTGCAAGGCAGGCGCTCTCCCAGCTGAGCTATGGCCCCATACATTATTCAGATGTTAAAATGGTGGGCCCTGGTGGACTCGAACCACCGGCCTCACCCTTATCAGAGGTGCGCTCTAACCAACTGAGCTAAGGGCCCACATTTATATAAGTTTTGAACCCGTAATGGGTTACGCTTGGCGGCGTTCTACTCTCCCAGGACCCTGCGGTCCAAGTACCATCGACGCTGAAGGGCTTAACGGTCGTGTTCGGGATGGGAACGTGTGGAACCCCTTCGCTATCGCCACCAAACGTTTGAGAGTTTGAGCTCTCAAAACTGAGCAACGAGTGAGTGGTTTGCAGCTGAGCTGCATATTTGAATGTTTCCACGCGGGAAACGATTCTCCATAGAAAGGAGGTGATCCAGCCGCACCTTCCGATACGGCTACCTTGTTACGACTTCACCCCAATCATCTATCCCACCTTCGGCGGCTGGCTCCTTGCGGTTACCCCACCGACTTCGGGTGTTATAAACTCTCGTGGTGTGACGGGCGGTGTGTACAAGACCCGGGAACGTATTCACCGCGGCATGCTGATCCGCGATTACTAGCAATTCCGACTTCATGCAGGCGAGTTGCAGCCTGCAATCCGAACTGAGACCGGCTTTGGTGGGATTGGCTCCATCTCGCGATTTCGCTGCCCGTTGTACCGGCCATTGTAGTACGTGTGTAGCCCAGGTCATAAGGGGCATGATGATTTGACGTCATCCCCACCTTCCTCCGGTTTGTCACCGGCAGTCTATCTAGAGTGCCCACCCGAAGTGCTGGCAACTAAATATAAGGGTTGCGCTCGTTGCGGGACTTAACCCAACATCTCACGACACGAGCTGACGACAACCATGCACCACCTGTCTCAACTTTCCCCGAAGGGCACCTAACGCATCTCTGCCTCGTTAGTTGGATGTCAAGACCTGGTAAGGTTCTTCGCGTTGCTTCGAATTAAACCACATACTCCACTGCTTGTGCGGGTCCCCGTCAATTCCTTTGAGTTTCAGTCTTGCGACCGTACTCCCCAGGCGGAGTGCTTAATGTGTTAACTTCGGCACCAAGGGTATCGAAACCCCTAACACCTAGCACTCATCGTTTACGGCGTGGACTACCAGGGTATCTAATCCTGTTTGCTCCCCACGCTTTCGCGCCTCAGCGTCAGTTACAGCCCAGAGAGTCGCCTTCGCCACTGGTGTTCCTCCACATCTCTACGCATTTCACCGCTACACGTGGAATTCCACTCTCCTCTTCTGCACTCAAGTCACGCAGTTTCCAGTGCGATCCGGGGTTGAGCCCCGGGATTAAACACCAGACTTACATGACCGCCTGCGCGCGCTTTACGCCCAATAATTCCGGACAACGCTTGCCCCCTACGTATTACCGCGGCTGCTGGCACGTAGTTAGCCGGGGCTTTCTTCTCAGGTACCGTCACCTTGAGAGCAGTTACTCTCCCAAGCGTTCTTCCCTGGCAACAGAGCTTTACGATCCGAAAACCTTCATCACTCACGCGGCATTGCTCCGTCAGGCTTTCGCCCATTGCGGAAGATTCCCTACTGCTGCCTCCCGTAGGAGTCTGGGCCGTGTCTCAGTCCCAGTGTGGCCGATCACCCTCTCAGGTCGGCTACGCATCGTCGCCTTGGTGAGCCGTTACCTCACCAACTAGCTAATGCGCCGCAGGCCCATCCCCAAGTGACAGATTGCTCCGTCTTTCCAGTTCTCTTCAGGCGAAGAAAACAAGTATTCGGTATTAGCTACCGTTTCCGGTAGTTGTCCCAAGCTTGAGGGCAGGTTGCCTACGTGTTACTCACCCGTCCGCCGCTAACCATCCGAGAAGCAAGCTTCTCTTCAAGTCCGCTCGACTTGCATGTATTAGGCATGCCGCCAGCGTTCGTCCTGAGCCAGGATCAAACTCTCCAATAAAGATGAATTTCGTCAGCGTCGTTAAACGCAGTGGAACTCATCGGGGTATTGAAAAGAGCGATAAGCTCATTTTGAATCTGACGAGATTAAAAATCTCATTTTGATCTTGCAAGCAAGATCGATACTCACTCGTTGTTCAGTTTTCAAAGATCAAACACGATTGTTTTACTTACTTTCTCGTCCTCACCAAGTTTCGGCGGCGACTTAAATAATGTAACACATTTCGTTTGTTTTCGTCAAGAATTTTTTTTGAATTTCTTTTTTAACACTTTATGTTCTTCACTTTTCCTCAACTGAATTTGTCATTTTATGATGATTTACTCATTTGGGGAACGAAATATAATGTACCATAATCTCCAGATCAGAGTCAACACCTAAACATATAAATTATTAAACAAACAAAAAAGGAAGGTTACCCCTCCTTTATAAACCATTTCACATTATCTCATTGATAGAATCAATCAACTCTCGATCCAATAGCGAATTTCCCGGCCTTCCCCTTCTAATGAGGGCCATCCAGCTGATTCTTTAACTATAGAACGAAACACAAGTTTTCGAAGTACCAACGGCAGGTCCTTGCGAACAAATCTTAATTGAGGATGATGAACCAGTTCATTAATACTCCATGGCTCTTTTCGGCTTCTAATCACACGGAGCAGAAGTTCAGAGCATTCTCCCATTTTCGACATGACAGAAAACTCACAAGCGAGCAATACAAGCTCCACGCGCTGTTCCAAAGTCTCAGAACTTACAGTCAGTTCCTGATACAGCTTCCATAATGCACGATCTAATTGCTGCACATGAGTCCAGACGGCATGATCAGGGTAGATGCCCTGTTCAATAAGCACGATCCTTGCCCAGCTGCCCAGTGCCTCCAATGCATTGTAATAGGCATCCACAACATGCCCCTGCTGGATATGACGCTTCGCCTCAACGTACATCCTCAGAAAACTGGTAAACTCGTGAAACAGTTTTTGCTCACGCAACTCGTTCCCGAACGAAGATAACTCTTCTCTCAAATCGCTAATCTGGTTGCCCGTTTCCCAGATAATCTCACCATCAATAAGGCATTGCATGAGATTATCATGTTCTCCCGTAACCGCAGTAATCTGTAAATCAGACTGGCTGACATAGATCAACTGATAACGAAGATCTCCGTATCTGTAATGTTCGACCGTTGACATCGATTGATCTGTGTTATGCACGATCAGTACCATCAAGTCAAAATCCTGGATCAGGGAGCCGTGGAATCGCTCTCCCGGGTGGGAATAAGCGATAGCCCCAACTGCCCCTGTCTCTTCCGACTGCTCGGACAAAAAAGCAAGGTTCTTTAATTCCACGATTCCCTCCATACAATTTATACAATTCATGGCAGTTTAGCGCCAAGTCAGTTATAATGTAATTCGACATGATATACAATGTTTCCTTCTTTTTCAGGTCCGATACTACTCATACGATAGGAGCATTTTTTATGATTTTTAAATCAGCAAAAATTAATGCTTTTCGCACTTGGGGATTGCTGTTAACCATGCTAGGAATGGGCCTAATGATACTCGGCACAGCCGGAATTGTGTTCTGGGGACATGCCGGAAAGGTCATCGCAGCGGTCGGCCTTGTGATCGGGCTTGTTGCCATGCTGGGCAGTTTGATCATTTATTTCTGGGCAGGCATGCTCTCAACCAGTGCTGTGCAGGTCGATTGTCCAGAATGCGGCAAGTTAACGAAGATGCTGGGTAAAACAGATCGTTGCATGTTCTGTCATACCATTCTGACGATGGACCCGAACAAAGCCAATACAATGAGTCCGCCTGTGGAACCAACCACTCCACCAGCCGCGCCTTCCAAGTAACTCACAGGCGCCGAAATCCCATTAATGCATTTTGTCCATAAACCTTCACTGTACACTCTTAAACTCTGTACTCAACCTACAAGGTGGGTAAACGTATCCAGCGCGGTTTGTAGTGCATAGAGTTGCAGGTGTATCTGTTGTTAACACGTTCTGAAACAGTAATCGTCCCAACAAAAAAGACCCGGTATCTTTACCGGGTCTTTTTTGATATGGAAAATGATGAGAATAATAAGTTCGATTTATTTTAATTTATTTAGTATAACCAGCCTCTTTGAGTGTTTCCCATGCCGATGCATTAGCAAAGCTTCTATTCCATGCAGCTACTCCGCCCAGTTTCAACGAAGAAATAAGATCTACCCTTGCTTGCAAGGATACTGCATCTTCGATCCAGATTTTTTTGACAGCGCCATCTTCCTTATACTCTACATAGTTTTGTCCACTTGCTTGATCTAGAACAGGTTTGAGTTTCTTCTCTTTAATTAACTCCTGCACGGAATTCATACCTACCGCTTTGGAGGAAACTTTGATCTCTCCCTGCTCATTCGCTTTTTCAGTCCAAATCCGAGTATATAGAGGAACGGCCATAATCAGCTTGTCTGAAGGCACTTCATCTTCTTCCAGTATGCGGCGCATCGAGGATTCGGTCCATGGCAGGGAGGCAACAGAACCTGCTTTTGGACTGGCTGCCCAGTGCTCGTCATACGCCATCACGACAATATAATCGGCAAAAGCTCCTAATCCACGACGATCCAAAAACGCAGACCACATTTCACTATTTGATTTTGGCGTAACATCCACCGATAACATCAGGCCGTGAATACGAGCCATCGCCTTCATTTCACGTACAAATTGGGTAACATTCGCTCCATCTTTGGTATATACATTTTCAAAGTCGATATTAATACCATCCAGCCGGAACGTTTTAGCATAGTCCAGCATTTGTTCAATGATGTGTGTACGTTTGGCGTAGGTAGACAGTGCCTCCTTCGTGATGTCCGGATCGAAACTGTTATCCATCAATCCCCATACTTCCATCCCTGAACGCTTGGCCCAGTTCACATAGGCTTGATCTCCTTTGCTTTTCACTGAGCCATTGCCATCCGTAATATGGAACCATGTCGGGCTCACTACGTTTACCCCAGGCATCTTGCCAATGGAGCTTACGTCAGGCTGACGATTGTAGACAGCCTCCCACACCAGATTCACCGGTTTGTTTTTCCACTTTTTCTCCGCCGCAGTGGGTGTAAACTTCGGCGTGTCCAGCGTCTTTTTCTCACCTAGAACAAGATGATCATTATCTACATAACCGGCATAACCGTTATCCATCTGCACAAAGCTCTGATCTGTTCCCGTCTGCCACACCCGCACTCTTACATTCTGCTTCATATCCGTGAGAATGGGGGACGACTCTTCTCCGCTCTTATACAACGGAACGGTCTGATCTTCTTTGGATGACAACGTATCAATCGTTGCATATTGGATCGTATCTCCACCGCGCATCAAAATAACGGCTCCTGTTGTCGGATCTTCCTGAACGGTCAGCCCGTACACCTCCTTCAACGGTTGAAGGGGAATATACGCCTCATTAGACTTTACCTCCGGCTTTACTTTCAGCGGATAATTTTGATGATTCAGTTCAGCCTGGGTACTGCCCTCTTTCATATGCAACACTCTCTGCGGAGAAGCGATAATGATATCCCCCGAGTCAGGTTCGTATCGTATTCCCGGATCTACCGTTTCTTGCAACACTTTCACGGGCAGTTTAAGCTGACCACCTGTGCCGGAAGCATCCTCATCCATAAGCTGTCCATCTACAAAAATAGGCTGATTTCTCCCGAGCCAATCCGGGTCCTCATAAACCTTATTCAACCATACGCTGGTAATAAGCCAATAGGCACCACCTGCCACCAAACATGCACCAAGTAACCCTGGCCAAAATGAACGTCGTTTACGACGTGTATATTTGCTTTTTCTACCCAAACGACTACCTCCGTTAATTCCATAGATGATGGTAAACATCCCAAAAATCATAGATATATTCACATGGATGTTTTTCTCAGAACTCTGTATAAATAAAAAACGTGAAGAATCCATACTGAATTCCACACGTTAATATTGTAAATCATCTCTATTGATGCCTGCAACTTTTGCACACACCATATACTTCCAATCGGTGACCATGTACCTCAAATCCGGTGCTTGACTCAGCCTGAAGCTCCACACTCTTTAACGATGGATAACTGAAGTCTTCAATCTTGCCACACTGGTCGCATATCACATGATAATGATCCGTTACATTGGCATCAAAACGGCTTGAATTATCTCCGTAAGTCAGTTCCCGAACCATACCGGCTTCCAGAAACATTTTCAAATTGTTATATACGGTCGCCACGCTCATACTAGGGAATTGGGGTTCAAGTGCCTTGTAAATCTCATCGGCTGTCGGATGCCCCATCGATTCCATCAAATAGTTTAATATGGCATGACGCTGGGGTGTAATACGGACACCGGTCGTTTTGAGCTGCTCCAACGCATGTTGGACACGTGTTGCCATAAAGCCCACCGCCTTACCTTTCATTCTCTGTTTGAAAAAATGAATCTTCGCTGTCATACAGAGTATAATTTCCCGGCTGTACACAACGACAAACGCTCTTTGACGTCATGTAACCTTGCCAGTGTACATTTATTGTACGGCGATTGCAAGTTTATTGTCAACGCGGCGATGCAGGAACTTCGGTCGTATCCTCTTGGGAATTCTGACCTTCACCTGTCGTCTGCTGTCCTTTCCCATTTGTTTCCACAGAATCTTGCAATATGGATTCTGGTGTAGAAACTGCCGGATTACGTTCTACCGTCAGATCACTATTACCTTCAATTTTGATTCTGTATTCTCCCTCACCCAGTTGTCCTTCGATCGTTTTGTTTTTGACGTTGAACGGCATATCCGTCTTCAAATCACCGTAACTGCTGGAGCCCGACAGACTATAATCACCACGTTCAGGGATCACAACGTTAATGGCTCCCACTGCACTATATACATCCCAATCTCCACCGACTTTAGCGGAAACAATGTTAATACTACCATTCAGGGACTGAGCTTTCACGCCCAGATTAGCACCATCCAGTGTAATATTGCCATTCCGGGTTTCAGCTGAAAACTCGCCAAAAGAGTCTGTAATGCTGACATTTCCCACTTGCGTGGTTAAATCTACATCTCCCGAAACACCGCGCGCTTTCATATCGCCACGGTTGCTATCCATGTCCACGTTGCCTATAGCGTTCGCTACGATTACGTCCCCGTTGAGCGTTTTCCCCGAGATATCGCCAACCGCATTCGTAATCCGAATTCGTCCATTGCCTGTCTCGGCAAGAATGGTCTTGATGGCTTCAGGACGGTTTAACAAAATGGCACCATTCGATGTGCGGATATCCAGATTGAAACGGCGGTCGTCTGGAATGGTGATCGTCATATTCATGCGTGGTTGCGTTTTTTCATTTTCACCATACGCCTTACCTGTCGCTTTAATATGAATGACCTTATCCCCTTCCGCTTCTACAAAAGAAGCCGCGGCTACTGCCTTGGCCTGGACTTCAGATGCTTGGTCGACCCAGACAACGGTATTCACTTTAATCTCATCCGTATCTCCCCGCTGGATTGTTATATCTCCGTTCACACCTTCGACCACGATATCCGAAGTATCCATACGGACAGGAACTCCGATCGTGACCTTATCTTCCTTATAACCTGCAGCCTGACTGTAGTCCATTGAGGCAGCTCCCAGATTAAGACTGACGCGGTTCCACAGATGCATGTAGTGATCTTGTTCTGTCACAATAAATACAGAAGCGGTTAGAATCAAAGAGGCCAGAATGCCTTTGGCATCCGGTCTAAAACGTGCTTTTGGGCGCTCATCGGGCGTGGACAAACGATCTAAATCTCGTTTACTTCTCATGCGTGTGCACAGGAACAATACAATCCATTCCACACCCAGAGCCACAAGCAAAAATGGCCACCAATCCACGAATTCGTAGAGGTAGTCTGTGCCCCACTGTTTATCCATTATGAGCAGTACACCAACAGTAGCTATTAGAGCAGCAGCCGTAAAACGTCCTACCCTGATTTTGCGGTTCATTCTTTTCCCTCCTTCCGTCCACATCCGTACCCTATAATTTCTTCTTACGCAACATAACCCAAAATTCCCGGCCGAATAGCAATAAGCCGCCTACGATCAACAGAATAGCAAAAGAATATCCGCCATACATAGCAATCAGATCTTGAAACCAGCGTGGTTTACGGAAGAATAGCACCATCAGTGAACCTCCCACAATTAACAGAAGGCCAAACGAAATGCCACGTTCCCACACCATCATTCGATCCCGCTCAGATCGTTCGCCAACTAGCCGCTTGTCCATATTGCCTTGCGTTACAGCCCGTCGCCTGCGCAGCATAACCCAATCAGCTGATTGCAATACGTCATATACGTTGTAGAAATAAATCACCGGAATACAAAGAGCCAGCAAGATCAGTAGAGGTACATTGATCTGTATGCCGATGGACGAGAAGTATAACAGAGCGGACAAATCAAGCAAAACAAGCAAAATAAAAGTCAATCCGCGCATGTACAGACGTAAATAAATATGTCCCAAGCCCGGAACAATCGCACTTAAAAGCCCCGCAATAAACTTATGTGTTTTATTCCGCACCTTCTTGGGTTTCCTAGTCTTTCCTCTTCTTGCGCGATCTATATGGCCCTTCCCCTTCTTCATAACATGCTCCTTTCTCCAAAAAATGACCGTTACCTCTCATCATGCATTTGGTTAGATAGTACCCTAAAGCGCCTGAAGAGTAACTGGAATAAAAATGGATATTAAGAAAAACCCTCTGCGATGCCAGCACTCAGAGGGTTAAGAATTCCTTTATTCAATCGACACTTTGGTCATGTGTTCCCACTGTCTTAACTTGGAGACAATCTGTATTGTCTTAAAGTCATGCGGCACTTGCACATGCAGTACAATTTCTATTTTCCGCTCAACGGATACAACTTCTGCAAAAGCCAAATCTGGTTCATTCACGGTAATCTTACGAACTCTGATCTTTTCCTGTTCCATAAAAGACGAGACCTTCTCTAATGTCCCTGGTTCGGACAAGGTATGAAGGGTAATGACATGCAGCTTATTGCCGCGCAAATACCTCAGCTCTAATTTGTTAAAAACCCAAAGATTTAAGAGTACCAGCACGGTGGAAACGATGGAGGCAAAAAAGAAGCCAGCCCCTGAGGCAAGACCTATCGCGGCAACCACCCATATCGACGCTGCGGTTGTGAGTCCCGTTATGGACTTACCTGTGAAAAGAATCGTACCTGCTCCTAAGAAACCGACACCAGTGATTACTGCTGTAGCCAGACGCGCAGGATCAATCCGCACGTTTAATTCATGTGCAAAATCTTTAAAACCATAAATAGACAGCATCATAATCAGCGCCGATCCAAGACAAACCAAAATATGAGTTCGTAGTCCAGCAGCATGATTGGAACGTTCACGTTCCAGACCGACGAGTCCACCAAGCAGCATTGCCAGCAATAAACGAAGCAAAATATGCCATTCATCAATAAACCAAGGATTGCTCAACGTTCTAGTTCCTCCTCTAAGTTGTTCACATGCTTAAAGCTTATTCTTATGAAATGTCGTTAATTCCACTCCAGGTGCGATCTCTGCAGCATCGACAGGTTTAAATCCAAACTTCATATATAGATTCACCGCTGCTGTATTCAGCGTTCCTGTGCATACGATATAACGTGGCAGATCGGGATGTTGTTCGAAGACATGCTTCATTAATGAAGCGGCAATCCCTTTGCGAAAGTGGCTGGGATGTACCATCATACGTGTGATGGTTAGTGTGTCCCGTTCTTCCTCCATCACAGCCACTGCGCCAAGCAACTCTCCATCCTGCTTATCAACACATCCGTAAAATGTTTCCCCGCAGTTCTGTAATGTTTCCACCGTATCAAGCAAAGGTGGAATGTCTTGAAATCCGATAATCTTTGCTTCCAATCGGTAAGCCATATGTTGCAACCTCCACAATTGGGCCAACATATCTTCATCACGTAGTGACAATGTTTGAATTCTCATGGTTAAGCAACTCCTCCGTATCAGACTTCATTAGCCGTTAAAACCTAAATAACACGGTGCGTCAGAATTCTTAATACCAAAAAAGAGGCTGTCACAGGGACGAGCCTCTTTCTGTCCGACCTCACTGGAAGGATTAGCGGTTCAATACATCTGCGAGCAGTTGATTAGCAAGGGCCGGATTCGCCTTGCCTTTACTTTCTTTCATAACCTGACCTACGAGGAAACCGATGGCCTTTTGTTTGCCAGCCTTGTAATCCTCGACAGATTGCGGATTGTTTGCAACGACCTGCTCAACAATGGCGAGGATCGCGCCTTCGTCACTGATTTGCACGAGTCCTTTTTCTTCAACGATCTGTTGTGGAAGCTTGCCACTCTCCAGCATTTCCTTAAATACCGTTTTAGCAATTTTGCTGTTGATGGTGCCTTTCTCCAGCAATCCGATCATCTCACCGAGTCCTTGCCCCGTTAGCGGAACTTGCGTTACCTCAAGGTTATTGGTGTTAAGATAACCAAGCAGGTCACCCATAATCCAGTTGGAAACGGATTTGGCATCCTGGGTATATTTCAGACTGTCTTCAAACAGGTCTGCAATCGCTTTGGAAGAGGTGATAACCTCGGCATCATAACTAGGCAGACTGTAATCCGCAGTGTACCGGGCTTTACGCTGATCCGGCAGTTCAGGAATGGAAGCTCTGATGCGTTCCTTCCATTCGGCATCAATATGCAGTTTTACCAGATCCGGGTCTGGGAAGTAACGATAGTCATGCGCTTGCTCTTTGCCACGCATCGACAAGGTTTTGCCCTGAGCTTCATCCCAGCGGCGTGTCTCTTGAACAACTTCTCCGCCGTCATCGAGAATCTCGGCTTGACGATACTGTTCATATTCCAGACCGCGCTGTACACCACGGAAGGAGTTCATATTTTTTAGCTCCGCCCGAGTGCCCAGTTTCTCCTGACCATGTGGACGCAAGCTGATGTTGGCATCACAACGAAGTGACCCCTCTTCCATCTTCACATCAGAAACATCACAGTACTGCATGATCGCACGAAGTTTTTCCAAATACGCACGCGCTTCTTCGGGAGAAGAAATCTCGGGTTCGGATACAATCTCGACCAGAGGAGTTCCGACACGGTTAAAGTCCACAAGTGAGGCATAACCACCATCTACGTGTGTGAGCTTTCCTGCATCCTCTTCCAGATGCAGACGCGTGATACCGATCCGTTTCGTTTCTCCGTTGACTTCGATATCAATCCAGCCATTCTCACCAATCGGCTGATCAAATTGTGAAATCTGATACGCTTTAGGTGAATCCGGGTAGAAGTAGTTTTTACGGTCAAACTTGCTGACATCGGCGATTGTGCAGTTGAGAGCCATTGCGGCTTTCATCGCATAGTCAACGGCCTGACGGTTCAGCACAGGCAATACGCCCGGGTGTCCGAGACAGACCGGACAGGTGTGTGTATTAGGCGGAGCTCCAAAAGCAGTAGAGCAGCCACAGAAAATTTTGGAGTTGGTATGCAACTCCACGTGGACTTCGAGTCCAACGACCGTTTCATATTTAGATGCGGACATTTCTAATTACCTCCGTTCCGGGCAGTCTACAGCTGCGGACGCTGCTTGTGGAATGCTGTATTTTGTTCATACGCATGCGCTACGCGCAGTACGGTTGTTTCATCAAAAGCTTTACCGATAAT
Organism: Paenibacillus sp. FSL R7-0272; assembly: GCF_037969905.1. Lineage (NCBI taxonomy): Bacteria > Bacillati > Bacillota > Bacilli > Caryophanales > Paenibacillaceae > Paenibacillus > Paenibacillus sp. FSL R7-0272. The sequence goes on from NZ_CP150221.1 coordinate 5,340,777, forward strand.
CTGCAAACCAACAGGTAAACCATCTGCGAATCCGCAAGGAATGCTGACCGCAGGAACACCCGCCAAGCTGACTGGAATGGTCAGAATATCGTTCAGATACATCGTAAGCGGATTGTCTACCTGAGACCCCATCTTAAATGCCGTTGTAGGTGCAGTAGGTCCGATAATCACGTCATACTTGGCAAAAACATCATCGAAGTCCTGTTTGATCAATGTACGTACTTTCTGAGCTTTCAAATAATACGCATCATAGTAACCGGAGCTAAGTGCATAGGTTCCGAGCATAATACGCCGTTTTACTTCCGGACCAAAGCCCTGACTTCTGGACTGGTGGTACAGATCCAGCAAATTCTCCGGATTGTCCGCACGTACACCGTAACGTACACCGTCAAAACGAGCCAAGTTGGAAGAAGCTTCAGAAGAAGCAAGCAGGTAATAGGTAGCTACTGCATATTCGGTATGCGGCAGAGACACTTCTTCCCATGTCGCTCCAAGGCCTTCCAGCACATTCAGTGCGGCAAGAACTTTCTCTTTTACTTGCGGGTCAACGCCTTCACCGATGTACTCCTTCGGTACGGCAATACGCAATCCCTTGACATCACCTGTCAGTCCGCTCAAATAATCCGGGATATCCACCTTGGCAGATGTCGAATCTTTGGCATCATAACCGGCAATGGCTTGCAATACATAAGCAGAATCTTCTACATTTTTGGTCAAAGGACCGATTTGGTCGAGGGATGACGCAAAGGCCACCAAGCCAAAACGGGAAACCAGTCCATAAGTAGGCTTTAAACCGACAATCCCGCAATAGGAAGCAGGCTGACGAATCGAACCTCCCGTGTCTGATCCAAGTGTGAAGTACGCTTCTCCGGCAGCAACCGCTGCAGCAGAACCACCTGAGGAACCACCCGGAACACGATCAAGTGCCCATGGATTATGCACAGGTGAGAAGCTGGAGTTCTCGTTGGAACCACCCATGGCAAATTCGTCCATATTCAGTTTACCCAAGGTTACGGTATCCGCTGCTTTGAGCTTCTCGACAACGGTTGCATCATACACCGGGTCGAAATTACGAAGGAACTGACTTCCGCAAGTCGTACGCAGTCCGTTCGTCACGATATTATCTTTGATACCAACCGGTAAGCCAAACAGCAAACCTTTCTCTTCACCACTGACAAGTCGGTCATCGAGCTGACGAGCGCGTGCGCGTGCGTTCTCCTCGTCCAGTGTCAAATAAGCCTTCACTTTGTCGTCATGCGCGCCGATAGTCTGATACGCCTGATCCACCAGATCACTGACCGATAGTTCTTTGGCGTGCAGCTTGTTATGTAACTCAGGCAACGATTGTTCAAATAAACTCACAGTGCTTGTCCTCCTTCCAATTATCCGTTATTCCATCACAGCAGGCACTTTAAACTGCCCGTCTTCTTCATCTGGTGCGTTGTGCATCACCTGTTCTATGGACAGGCTTTCCTTGGTTTCATCCTCACGCATCACGTTGCTGACATGCAAAACGTGGGTTGTTGGCTCAATATTGTCCGTGTCCAGCTCGTTCAGCTTCTCTGCATATTTTAAGATCGCGTTCAGTTGACCTGTCAGCGTCTGTTCTTCTTCAGCAGTTAGATTGAGCCGAGCCAGCTTGGCCACATGCTGAACGTCATTGTTCGAAATACTCATTACCGGATGCCTCCTTCAATCGTTCTTTGCCTGAGACAAACCTGCAAACGAAGCGTTCGTTTAACGGGCTAAAGTCCCAAGATAACTTTTCTCATTATAGGTGAGTTAGTTCGACAATTCAATGCAAATGCAAAAAAGGAGCCGGCATTAGCCGACTCCTGAAATACTAGTCCTTAAATCCATGCACGCAGATTAACCTGCTTTATAAAATCCGCCTGAGACATTACATCAATCGCGGTTTCTTCTTCCTCTTCCACAGCTTGAGGCTCCCCGTTCATCAGTTGATGAAACAGCTTCTCATTATGTGTCGCAAGGGCGTAATCTATCAACGCTTCTCGCTCGACCCGCTCAGCTTCCTGCTTCAGCAGAACCTCTTCCAGATCGATGTCACCGGATGGAACAAAAAAGTTCCGATTAACCAGCGGCACTCGAAGCACGTAATCGAACGCATTGTCCGGATTCCGGTCATAAGCGATGATGTATCCATATTCCCCCACAGGAAGATTCTGCTCAAACGCATCCGCGACGATGACAACTTTCTCTCCTAATCGTAGCATCGCCTAACCTCCTGGTAGTCTATCATTCATATTTATTTGTATAGTCTACTAGAAAAGAATAACGATGTCTAGGAATACTAGATTTAAACAACATATTTGTGCAAAATCTTTTGGGGTTTTCCTCATGACAACCCCGATCGTTCCCATATCATCTGTTATGTTCACTTCTTGCTGTGTCGTTTCATGTCTGTACGAATGACAACTAACCAGTAAATTAACAGTGGACCTGGAACACTAGTAATGCCCCACAATCCCCATAACCAAGGAAAACGACCTCGTTTACGTGCGTCCAGAAAAATCCAAGTTCCTTGAAACAACAACAGAAGCGCAAGGAATACAAGCAAAACCGGAGGAATCTCTGCTAACGAATAATGCAATCTATTCATGATGCATCGTCTCCTTCCGTTGCCGGACCAACCATAATGCAGCTGCTATAACTGCAATGACTGTGCCCAGAACTTGTATACCCAAATACACGGCAGGAGAAGAAACAAACAACAACGTCGCCAGTGTAATTACCATCAACGCGACAAGCCAGAAACAGATGATCTCAACCAGATTGGCTCTGCGCTTGATACGTCTTTGTTCCCTTACACGGGATTCGAGTGTTGCCAAGGATGGAATATCAGCAGGTTCACAGACATCATCCAGTGCTTTCATAGACTGTTGTAATCGCTGTACGATTTCCTGTTCCTGTGATTCATTCGATCTGCTCATGTTATTCCAGCTCCTTTCTTAATTGACGGAGACCATAAGCTGTCCGAGACTTTGCTGTTCCGGCAGGTATGCCTAACATATCGCCGATCTCATCGTAACTATAACCATAATAATGTTTCAGCAGCACAGTAACACGATGCTCAGGGGTTAGCCTCGTCATCGCGTCCATCACATCTGTCCATTCCTCGTTTCGACTTTCGAGTTGCCAGCGAAAACGACGGATAGCCTGATGGCGAATCAGGTCAAGCCAGCTCTGCTCCCTCTTTTTTCTCCTGATTCTGTCAATGTAGATACGGGTTCCGATGGTGATCATCCATGAAGAAAACGCTGATGTACCATCATAACGCCGAATATTTTCCATACAGCGAATCATGGTGTCCTGCACAATCTCTTCAGCCAGATTAGGATCCATCGTAACTTTCACAAGATATTTATAAACAAACGAGTAATGTCGCTGTAGTAGTGCTGCAAGTGCACTGTCATCGCCCTCTGCCGCTCTGCGCACTTCCTCCAATTCAGCCGTTCTCATCATGATGATCACCCGCTTCCTGTTCAATCTAGAGGTAATACGATAGACTCCGTTCAAACGTTCAACGCTAAATGAAATGTTTTTTTGGGAAGGACTTTATCGTTTCGATTTTGGAGTAATATGAATACGACATTTCCCCGGGCAATCAGACTCCATTTCGGTAATCTTGCAGTTTGTCGAACCACCGCTGATCTCGGGCTCCGTTCTGCAACACACGACTGGTCCATATATTTTGCTGAAGGTTGAGATCTGGTTTAGTACAATCTAATTTAGAATGCCCCTGCTCAGAGCTGCCTTGCTTTGCTTTTCTTAAAATGGAATGATCTGAGTCAGTACAAGGATGACCTACACTCCAATGGGAATGTTTATTTCTATGAATTGGACTCAAACTGCTATTAGGTATGTATGCTTTCTGATGAACCGCTTCCTTAATAACGGAATTCATGACGGAATGTAATTGAAGTCGTCGATCATCAAGACATGTGTATTCTGGCTGTTGCGGCTGAAACATGTTTATTTTCTCCACATCGTTCTCCCTCACTCTCGCTTATGAATATTTATTCCTTATATTCTTCTAAATTCAGCTAAAAAAGGCTGAAAACAAAAAAAGAACGCAAACCGGGTATAGACCACAGTCTGCGTGCTTCGCAAGTTAGGGTATTTCTATTCAACGCTTTAGTTAAGTGATGCCTTAACGCTTGTAATAACTAATTGCTATTCTAATGAAAAAGCTGACACTTGTCCAGACTTAATTCATATATTCTGTCGAATTATCTGGCAGGAACGTAAGGATTATTCTGTTTCTCATATCCTATCGTTGTTTTGGGACCATGTCCCGGATATACCTTAACCTCATCCGGGAAACGATACAACTTATTCTGAATGGAGTCCACCAGATCTCGTTCACGTCCACCTGTGAGGTCCGTTCTGCCTACGCCCATGCGGAACAACACATCTCCAGCAAACAGATCATTTTCGCAAAGGAGACTGACACTCCCTGGAGAATGTCCTGGCGTATGGTATACCTGAAACGTGTGACCAATCAATTGCAACTTCTGACCTTCATCCAAGGCAAACTCTGCCGGATTCGCCGTGATCGGTGGTGTGACTTGCGGCCAATTCAACGACCCGTTCAACTTGGCCGTAGTCAGCCAGTCACTTTCCAGATCATGCAAGTAGACGGGACAGCCCTTCAGCTTACGAATCTCCTCCACACCGCCGATATGATCGAAATGAGCATGGGTCAGAAGAATCGCTTCAATCTCCAGATCCTGAATAGCCTTGAGTAGCGGGCCAGGATTCATGCCTGGGTCAACTATAACAGCTTTACCCGGGTCCTCGCCCTGTAACAGGTAGGCATTGGTTTGCAACGGCCCGAGCGTAAATGTACGAATACTAAGCATATGAATTAAAAACCCGAAATCAGTTCACGCAGCTCACGAATGACCACTGCATGGGACTCCGTTCCTTCCCCATAACGTTTCAAAATCTCTTTGCGCGCTTGGGCCATGTTGTCTTGGTAGTCTGCAGCTTCACGATCAGGATTCAGTCGTTTGAACTCGACCATAACCTCTTGTACGTGTTGTGGGCGCGGCCCCCATTGACCAAGCACATGTCCGCCTGTATCTGCTACGATCACAATCGGCACAGAACGGCCACCCATCGTCAGAAATTCATCCATCACATCCGGATGATTTTCCATAATCAGAACTTCAGTCGGAATGCCTGAAATCTCCAGCGCCTGAAATACGACCGGAATATTACGCACAACGTCACCGCACCAATCGGCTGCCAGAATCAGCACACGAAGGTCGTCACGATAGTTCAGACTTTGGAAAAACTCACGATCCTCTTCGCTTGGCCAGACAAAGCTATCATAGTTCGTCTGAAACTCATTTTGGTTTTTGGTCATACTTGCGATAAATTCCTTCGGTGGCAAACCTTTACCGAATTTGTGAGACAAGTTAGGTTTGGACATTACTTCACACTTCCTCTCTTTTTACGTACATTCATCCATTTGATAACAACATAAATAATCATAAGAGCAAGGGCGACAAGCAGAATCGGCGTAATAAACGGGGCCGCTTTCTCATCTACATGCTTCCACTGATCTCCGAGAATCATCCCTAAATATATAAACAATGCAGTCCAAGGTATAACAGCGAGTGTGGTCAGCAGAATGAATTTGCCTGTGTGCATTTTCGTGATGCCAGCCGGAATCGAAATCGCATGTCTTACGACCGGAACAAATCGCGCAGTGAAAATAACACCTGTGCCGTATTTGCGGAACCACTCTTCAGAATGATCGATGTGTTTTTTCTGGATCAATATGTATTTACCGTAGCGCTCAAGTACAGGTCTGCCGCCATAACGACCGATCCAGTAAATAAACAGCTGAGCCAACACTCCGCCCACTGTACCGAAAATCATCGCACCGAAGAAGTTAATGTTATGCTGAGAAACGAGAAAACCACCATATGCTAGCACAATTTCACTTGGGATAACCTCCAGCATTAACCCGAGCATGATGCCAAAGTATCCGAGACTTTGAATCCAGTCGAATAATTGGCTGACAATGCTATGAATAACGTCCATCTCAACCCTCTTTCTTTTTCCTGAATGGTGGTGCCCTGCCGCACCATGGATGTTCGTCCTTATTTTATCACAGCCCCCTGAACGTGGCTACTTGCGAGAACGGGACAGTGTCCCGCAGGCACTACTCCGCATATGGTATGGGGAGAGGAGTGTGGGAACGTGTCATTTAAATCTGCGCCCGGGTCTCCCCCGGTCAAGCATAAGCAATCCGGCCAAAATTTGCCCTCCGCCCGAGGCATTCGTCGTGCCTGCAGCAAGGAATTATACCGGACATCCAAGCGGTTGAAATTGTATGTCTCTCCAGAACGTATGAAACAGGCCGAGGAAAAATACTACGCCAAAGTTATTGCGAATCTGCTCTGGATCGGAGAAAACCGCAATGATCGTAAAAAACTGTGCGAATGGTGGAATAACGAAGTCAGCGCAGATATTGCTGCGCTCTGGGACGTTGAGGTTGAACCGCTGAAAGAAGCTTTCAAACATGCCTTTGGTGGTTACCGTCTGTAGAAAAGTTTGAACAGGCCGGCGAAAGCATTCTCGTCCGCCTGTTCAAGACCTACTTAGATAAGCAAAAGCACCCCGCAGCAATTCTGTGCAAATTCTCTGCTGTCAACGAAGATGAAGGATGCAATTGAAAACGACGATCGTTACGCATTCGTTCTGTATTTACCTGTGATGCCAACTCTTTGTAACGTTCATATATTTCTATTCCTAGCGCCGCAGTCTTTTGGGCTTGTCGGACTTTTCCTTCTGAAATCTCACGCATCGTCGCCTGTTCCATCCAGTAGAGCACCGTTCTCTGGGTTATAGCATCATAACGATTAAAGGTAATGGCTGAAATGAAATATTCCCCCGCTTGCTCCCCTTCTCCGGATTTGGCTTCTAATCGGCCAAGCTCCACATAGAGGTCAGAATTACCAGGTGAACGGGACAAGCTGTTCAATAAGATGAATTCGGCTTCCGCTTGAGGCAACATATGTGCAAGAGAAATCGCCAAATCAGGCCGATCCGGATTCAAACGATGTGCTGATTGAAGATACTGGATACTCGCTGTTGTTCCCATTGGCTCAGTGAGTGCGTGACGATATTGCATATCCGCCCATGCGTAACGTGCTGTGATCCAGACGGTACTTCCCAGCCAGCATGTAAGCATAATTACGACTGCATATCGTTTGACATGGCCTGATATGACGTAAGAAAACGAAGTACGAGTCCAGGTACGGATGTAGCTACAAACGTAGGCATAAATGTGGGTCTGAGCACTGTGATTCGTAAGACAGTGTTGATGCGATGAAACTGGCTCCGCTTCTATTCTCAGCGCAACCGCCCATGCCGCGAGCCAGATGAAGAGCATCCAGCTGAGTGCATAACTCCAGTCGAAGTCCAAGATTCCATGCAGGACGAAGACAAGCACGGGCGGCAGTAGCCGCGGTGCGAAGCGGCGGATACTGCGCAGGGTGAAGAGTATCCACCCTGCAATCAGCGCGATGCCGAGCAGGCCCGTATCCAGGGCCAGGTCGAGCAGCCCGCTGTGTACCTCGCCGCCGACATACGGCGAGGACTGGATGGCGCGAAACATGTTGCGCCATGTATCCCCTCCGTGGCCGAGCCATGCGGCCTCGGTCCATAACCGCAGGGCATCCCGCCACAGCTGCAGGCGGGATGCCCCTGTGCCGACACCCGCCGCGAAACGTTCGGCGGTGGAGGCTGCGGCCATCAGTGCGGCGGCGATGCACGCCAGCACGGTGGCCGCAAGAGCAGTGGCGCGCCCGGCTGGGCCGCCGCTGTGCCAGAGACGGCACAGCAGCAGCGTGCCGAGCAGCGCAGCTGCCCATGCCCCGGCCAGTGCCAGCAGGCCGGGCACGGGTGCAGGCGCCAGCTGGGCAGCAGCCAGCTGGCGGTAGAGCCAGGCCGCGCAAGCCAGGGGCGCGGCCAAGGCCAGCAGCAGCGGCAGGCGGGCACCGCGCCGCTGCAAGAAGGCGGCGGCCGCGGCACAGCCGGCCGCTAGCCAGGCGCCGCGCGACTCGCTCAGCAGGAGCGCGGCTTGCGCGGGCATGAGCGGCAGCACCGCCGCGAAGAGCCGGCGTGCCGGGACGGCTCGCCCGGCCAGCACCCCCGCGGCTGCCGTCAGCCGCTCCAATGCGTACATGCCAACAACGGCACCGTACGCATTGGGGTACTGCAGCAATCCGCCGAGCCGGGCACCGGCGGAGCTGATCTCGGGGTCATCTGTCCGCATGACCCCGTAGGGCAGCGGCAGCACACCGCACACGGCTAAAATGCCGCTTAGCACAAGCACGCCGCCTACCAGCTGCCAGCCAAAGGCCAGCCAGCGCACACCACCCTTACTCGCTGCCAGCAACACAGCGAGCAGGGCAAACATCGCGAGCAAGCTCCAGCGCAGCATCTCATGGATACTGCCCTGCGTACTTACCGAGCCTGCCCAAGCATGCAGGGCATAACACACCATCATTGCCAAAGGAAACCCTACATGCACTAAATCTACGACTCCCAGCCGAGTGGATTCCGACCGAACGGAGGCGATGCCATCAATTCCCCTTATCAGTACGCCTCGTTTATACACCACAAGAGAGAACAGCACGACAACACCAGTCATCAGAATAACGGGGTACAGGTCAGCCGGATGGAACAATCCTCTTCGCAAACATCCTGCCAGCAATATAGCTGCCATGCTTAAACCTAAGACTGCAATCCACCATCTGTATTCACGATTACGCTTCTCACTACCCTTACTCCCCATTTCAATCTCACAACTGGACGCTGATGCCCCGTGCCCAGAGATCAAGAAACGGCGTGGACTGGCTATATCGTTATATGTATTGTGCCGATCTCTGAAATAGCACCCGTTTTTCGGAGGATTACTTGTGCTCACATTCATACTCACTCCCACGAATTCTGATCCGTCAGAGGTTCGCTCTCTGTCCTTCACCCCCATCTCCTACTTCCTTCATTTATTTGAAAATAAAAAAAGGCAGAAGAATCCCTCTTAGGGTCCTTCAGCCTTGGTTTACATCCTTAACCATTATGAACTTTTTCACGCATCATGCCGACATCAATGGCATCCTATATCTTGCACATCAAGTAAAGCGACCCTGGTACCAGTATGTCCCCTTCTTCAGGTATACAGACCAGTCGTGCACGAAACATCCCTACTTTGGTTCTTCTTGTGTTCTCTTTTGAACCCTTTCTCATCCATTACCTGCATGCCAAACATTAGTGAAGATTACATTTCGCAGACCGCTCTAAGTTTTCCCTGTCCACTTTCCCACCAGTTATGCTTCCTTCAACAGGTAGCAGATCCGCACAAGCACGTTCCAGATATGGATCGGCATGAATGAAATCACGGAATGCAGTGTACTCGTCCCACATGTCCTTCACTTGACCCGCCTGACCGCGAACGGCGCGAATCAGAATATTTTTCGGTGTATTCTCCAGATCAATGAATTCGAGCAACTGTGTTTTATATCCCATAATATCCAGCAGTTTGGCGCGAATCGCATCTGTTGCCAGTGCGGAGAAACGCTCCTTCAAAATGCCGTGAGACAGCAGCGGGTTCATCACCGGAGACTCTACCTGGTCATACAGTTCATGCTGACAACAAGGAACCGACAGAATGACAGAAGCTCCCCAGCGCACTGCTTTCTCCAAGGCCGCATCCGTCGCCGTATCACAAGCATGGAGAGTAACAACCATATCCACTTCGTTCAGTTCATCATAATCCGCAATGTCACCAACGAGGAATTTCAGATCACCGTAATGCAAACGTCTGGCCAGATCATTACAGTGTTCAATAACATCCGCCTTTAGATCCAGACCGATGATGTTAAGCGAACGTCGCTGTTGTACGGACAAATAATGATACAGGGCAAAAGTCAGATACGACTTGCCGCAGCCAAAATCTACAATCGTCAGCGGACGTCCTTCCGGCAGATGAGCAATAACATCCTGCACCATCTCAAGGAAACGGTTGATCTGCCTGAACTTATCGTACTTACGTGCAAGCACACGTCCTTCCTCGTTCATAATCCCAAGTTCAACGAGGAAAGAAACCGGAACGCCCTCTTCAAGTACATATTGCTTTTTGCGATTATGGGACAGATCCACCGCTGTTTTGGATGGGGATTTGGTCAGAATCGATACTTTATATTTTTTGCTGATCAAAATTTGATAATCCGCATCTGCCGTACACAGCAATCCCTGACGGAACGTCTCTTCACACAACAAAGTCATACGCTCCAGCGCTTCAGCCAGGGTCAAATTCTCATGCAGCACTTTATTCGCATAATGAAAAGCAAACTGATAATGAAGCTGATTCTTCAGCGTAACCGGCTTCACCTGCACTTTGGTAAACGAGACATTGTCCCGTCTGCGCAGCTGACTCCAGGTCGCCGTAATCAGCGAGTTCTGTTCAAAAATATCTTGTATAAGCTTTCGCAACGAATCCACGGGGTACATCTCACTTTCGGTTTGGTTTGGTCAACCGTTACCATACCATAATTCCGTTCCCTCTCCAAGTGAAGAGCTACGCTCCATTAGTTCAGTCATCAGATATTCTATAAGTTCAGCGATCCATTCGGTTATTCTTCTGTTACGACCTGCTGACGTTTGGTTTCCACTGCTGTAATCTGTGCCAGCCCCTCCTCGACCTCAGCCCGCGGCAAACCGCCCTGTTCAAGCTGCTCATCCGTAAGTTCCGTCAACCTCTGATAAAATGCTCGCGCGTCCTCTTCATACTGTACCGGATAATCCGCATCAAGATGCATCAGTCTGTACCAGCCATTCTCCGCCGCATCATATCGGCCCTGTTGCTCCCGATATAACGCAAGTTGCTTCTCCGTTCGCGCAGGAAGCTCATATCCCTTAATTTGCTCTATAATTCCTTCTATACGGTCAGGCACCTGTAATAACTCGCGATTAGCACCCTGATTTTGGGCGTACAGGTAAAAATGTAAAGCTCGCATTAAACGAACAAGCGCCGCATCTTCTGCATCCATTTTCTCCTCATCATCAATGCCTTCGACTCTGGCCTTCTCGTGATAGATATATGCTTCTTCCTCAATCAGTCTCGCCGCTTGCTGCAGATTGTCCACCTCAATGACGCCGCGAAAACGGAACATCTCAATCACATCCTCTGCAGGCAGAGAGTTCAGCAGATTGAGATTCATGCCAAATTGTCTGCGCATTAACTCATCCAGTTCAGATAAAGCCTCCGTATGTTTACGTTGTTGTCTAAGCGTAAAAGCCTTGCCAATCGCCTCTGTCATTTCCTCCATCATGCGGAGCAGATAATCCTTCCTGAACATCGGTGCGCCCCCTTATATCTTCACTCATTTATCGCATACTTTATATCGCGTATTCATATGATTTATTTTAATTCATGCCGTGAAAAAAAGCGAAAGTCCTGCTCTCCTGCTTCCGAAGCCGGTCAGCAAACACATCAAAGCCCCTGCTTGTCCATATGGACACACAGGGGCTGCATATACAAACTCGATTGAGTGATCTTATGGTTAGTCAGACAATCCCGTCATAAACTGTTGAATTACCTGAATCAATTGTTCCGGCGCTTCATACATACTCATATGTCCTGCACCTGCAATGGTGGCCTGCACAATATGAGGCTTGTCACTCGTAAAAGTACGTTCCGGTGGAATCAGCCCATCCTTCTCCCCTGCTACAAGTAATACTGGAAGCGGTGTGGCAGACAATACATCACGGCGATCTGGACGTTCACGCATAGCCAGTGCCGCGCCAACCGCACCTTGAGGGGCAGTTTGATACCCAATTTCCTTCACACGATTCACATGTGCCGACATCGATTCAATATGCTCTGGAGCGAACAGACCAGGTACCAGCCCGTCCACAAAATTCACAATGCCTTCGGTCTGAATCGTAGATACTGCACGCAAACGTTTCTCCTTCGCTTCGTCGCCGTCCGGATACGCAGTTGAATGGATCAAACCGAACGCGTTGAGTCGCTCCGGATGGTGCTGTGCAATGGAGAGTGCAATATATCCGCCCATGGAATGTCCCAGAATCACTGCTTTTTCCACGTCTAGCTCATCGAGCAATTGCAACACATCGTTGCCCATCTGTTCAATGGTGTAACTGCCTACAGGTGCATCCGTTTTGCCGTGCCCACGCAGATCAGGTACGATACAACGATAGCTGCGGGCCAGCTCCGGTACTACTTCATCCCAATAGGATGAACTACCGCAGTAACCGTGAAGCAGTACAAGCACTTCTCCCTTACCCTGCTCAGCATAACAAATCGTTGTTCCATCACACATCACTTTTTCCATATTAATCCCTCTCTCTGCGCGAATGTAATATTTCAGGTTGTATATTATTAAGCATTCATCTCATAAATGAAACGTTTATCATACATTCCAGGCTTCCGTCACCGCATCTGCAATCGTTTGTGACATGCCCATGACCAAGTACAGCGAAGTCATCTGCAAAATCGAATAGGGTCTTGGTCCGTTAGCATTTACTACTGCAGCTACACTGTATTCTCCAACAGGTGGCAAATGACCCCCAACGGATTGGGCAGGGCGCAAGGATGTTGCCGATACATAGTATGTCCCGGTAGCATCTTTTGGGCCCAAACATGCATCTATTGCTATAACCTTATGGTGTGAAGGAATGTGGGCCAGTCTCTTTTCAAGAGTATCTGCATCACAAGGCGTTGCCAGTGTACCGATTACATGAGGTATGCCACGCTCCTCCAGCAAAGCCCCCGTCATCGGTCCAAGAGCATCCCCGGTCGAGCGATCTGTGCCGATACATAGAAACGTAATCTCGTCCAGTTTATGGAGCTCGGAGATCTCCTTGAAAAAAAGGGCCATCTTGTCTCCAGGCACGCCTTTGCGTACACCTCGGCTCTGTTGCCGGACAAGTTCCCGTTTATATAAAGCCAAACTGAATTCCTCCTTGTTACACATGAGAATATTGGACAACCCTAGTGCTACCTTTACTTCCAGTCGTTGTGATCTATTCTCATATTGTAACCGATGCTCCATTCTCCCGCAAAATCATTAGCTTGTCCCCTTCCACTCATGCTACAATAACAGAAGTTCCGTTTGGACAAATGAGCAACCCATCTCCGGAGATGGAAAGGATGAAGTTAACGATGGATTTAACACAAGCAACAGCAGAAAATATGGAATATATGATTGAAGCGATCAAAACCAAGCTGCGGATGGCCAGTGGTGCCGCGATGCAAGCTTCAGCGTTCCCGCTTGAGAAATATGAAGATTTGCAGGATTTGTACGAAATGGTGATGAGCAAAGAACATTTGAGCATCTCCGAAGTAGAAGCGGTTGCTTCTGAACTCGGTAAACTCCGCAAATAAACTTCTCTCTCCGCATGCGATCTTCACACCTGGCACAAGATGAGCAACAAAAAGGACCTGTCTTACATCAGAACACTGATGCAGGACAAGTCCTTTTTGTTGTATTAAGGAAGATCCACAAGTACGAATTCAGCAGGCTCGCTGCCCGTACTTGTCATTTGTAAATCACAGCTTTTACGGATACGGGCCGCATCTCCGGGCTTGAGATTAAAGTTTCCGTCGGAACACTGCATTTCGAGATGTCCGTTAATGAGAAACAAATGTGTACGACGCTCCTCATGTTGCGGAAACATTAATTTCTTTCCTGACTCCAGCTTGGATAGATAACAGGTTACATCCTGAGCGATGCGAAGTGAGTTTTCTTCTATCGATTCATCCGTTTGGCCAGATGCACCTGACACAACTGGACATAGCCGGTTGAGCTGGGCGGACTCTTCTATTTTCCGATAAGCATAAGATGGCTTCAGCATGCGCTGAGAGGGCAAAAACCACATTTGCAAGAAACGTACCGGTTCATCCGTGGCTGGATTGGTTTCGGAGTGCTCTACGCCTGTGCCTGCACTCATCACCTGAACTGTCCCCGCTTCGAGCAACTGTTCTGTGCCCATACTGTCTGTATGTTTAAGCGTGCCTGATATCACGTAACTGACAATTTCAAGGTCGTGATGTGGATGTTTCTTAAAGCCTTCTTGCGGCATCAGTATGTTGTCGTTGTGGGCTAACAGACAGCCAAAATGAGCATTGCTCGGGTCCTCATAATCCGCAAAGGAAAAGCTGAATTCGCTGTGTATCCAACCGCGATCCGACGTGTGTCTTTCTTCCGATGTCACTACTTTAATCATATTCATCCACCTCCAGAGGATTGGAACTGCCGTATGGCAATAATCCATGCGTGTTCAAAATGATATAGGTCAATACCAGTTGGTATGTGATCTTTACCCGGGGTCCGGTCATTCTAATCACGTTCCTTCTAAAGGTTACACGCTATCTTTTCATGAGTGGAGCACAAATTCACTATCCATCCGACCCACTATAGTGCCTGCATCATTACGAATGTCTGCAGAAAATACTTCAGCCAAGCGTGCAATGGTTTTAGGGTTGGAATAGTTTAGTTGCTTCAATATCGATTGTGCAATGGAAGCCCATTCTTCCTCAGAGCCATCCAGCACTTTGAAGGTGATGCCCAATCTTTCTTTTTTCAGTGCAAAACCAAATACACCCTTGAATCCGCCTTTGGCGACAATATTATCGTCTTCCAGCAACACCGAATCCACCCGATTCTGGCCACCGACCATCAGAGGGTGCTGATTCATAGCCGAAGTGATCGTCTTTACAGCCATGCGTGTAGGCTCATCTGCAATCAGGTCAGGACATGCGAGCTTGAGATATGCATTGGCCAGTGCAGACAAAGGTAGCGAAAATACCGGAAATCCACAGCCATCCGTCCCTAGTTGAATCTCTTTTTCTTCAATGCCTGCGAGACCTGCCAGTGTTTCTAGGATTTCTCGTTGCACTGGATGATCCGGCTCGGCATAGCTGCTCAAATCAAGTTTTCTCATCTGGCTATAACCCAGAATGCCCAGATGTTTCCCCGAACAGTTATGCAATATTCTGCGTTTCTCTCCTTGCGCCCTCAACCAGTTATTGCGGCTTTCTTCATTAAGCGGATAGCTTGGTGCACAGATCAGACATTCCTCACCAAGTCCGATTTTATGAGCCAGATGCTCCAGCACTTGAATATGCTCCGGCTCAGAGCGATGTGATGAAGCCATGATTGCAATCTCTTGTGGCTTAAGACTATAATGTCGATCAATTCCGGCCCGAATACCTGGAATCGCTTGAAAAGGTTTGGCCGATGAACGTGTGAACGCTCTGAAATGAGGATCACCAGCCGAATATACAACCCGGCCATGCTCATCTGTAATACATATGTGTCCGTAGTGAGCGCATTCCATCACGCCCGCACGGTATTCTTTAACTAACAAAGCACTCTCCACGCGAGTTTCTCTCCTTTAAATTGCTAATTTCTTCTCTGCTTTGCTTCACGGCGCCGCATGGGATATCCTCATTAGTATAGTACAAAAACGACGGTTTTACAGTTTTTTCGACAGTCGTTTCGGGTAAAGCTTTATCAGCCTTACTGAAGGACTACTCTTTATAGAAGGGGATACGTTTCATGCTACGTAATTCTCAACATCTATCATCTGAATCATCTCATGTGATGTCTTTGCAATCTCTGCTGAAATACGTCCTGATTGCTTCACTGCTAAGCTCAGCTACTGTTTTATTATTGGCTGGTGTTGGAGCCTGGCTGGGTCTGGAACGTTTAATTCGACTGGACAGTCAAGTTCAGCAAATGTTTTATCTCCACTCGCAATCCCGTCTGTCTCTGCTACCCTACACTTCCTTCATCACGGCACTGGGTTCATTTAAAATATCAGCACTTGCTGCAGCAGGGTTCGCACTATTATGTTTCTTACAGCGTCATCCCAGAACGATGATGTATGGTTATATCATCTGCGCAAGTTTCGGAATGATGTGGATTTTGAACACGTTTTTAAAAGAAATCTTTAGACGAAGCAGACCCGAACTGGATCACCTTCTCGTTGTGCATGGATATAGTTATCCCAGTGGTCATGCCATGATTTCGATGGGTTTTTACGGTATGCTTTTTGTCATCTGGGCCATCGAATGGAAGGAACGGGATGTAATTAGAAGATGGCTTCCTGTTATTTGCGGTATTCTATTTGTTCTGTTGATCGGCGTGAGTCGGGTTATGCTGGGGGTTCATTATCCTACCGATGTTTTTGCCGGATTTGCCGCAGGCTTCGTCTGGATTGGCTGTATGATTCAGGGAATAAAACACCCTGCCATTTGATCCCCTGTATCTAATTTCCAGCTTATTCATCGGACAGTTAGTTGTTTCACCATGTTGCACGGCGTTTATATACGAAGTAAGCAAACGCGAACAGACAACATCCTGCATCAAGTTGAAAGGAGGCGGTTGTTATGTGGGGCATTATTATCAGCATTGTCATGGCGATCATTATCGGTTTGATTG
Source organism: Paenibacillus sp. FSL R7-0272 (assembly GCF_037969905.1). Lineage (NCBI taxonomy): Bacteria > Bacillati > Bacillota > Bacilli > Caryophanales > Paenibacillaceae > Paenibacillus > Paenibacillus sp. FSL R7-0272. The sequence goes on from NZ_CP150221.1 coordinate 5,357,285, forward strand.
GAGATGCACTTGCCGGTCATAACATGCCGGGCGGCGTGATTGGTGCGATGATTGCCGGATTCGCCGGAGCCTGGCTGGGAGCACTTTTGCTTGGTAACTGGGGACCGGTTATCGGTAACTTTGCCGTCATTCCCGCCATCATTGGTACAGCGCTCTTTGTATTCTTGCTGGGGCTTGTGTCCAGACTGCTAAGACAGGCTGCCTGATTCGGGTTAGATGGTGTTCGTTGTTTCGTATTTCTTTCCTAAATTAATGAAGGAGTGATTAGACATGAATAAAGCAGAAGAGCAATATCCTGTACAAAGTGGTTCGACTTTCGCCAAAGGCATTTTCATCGGAGGTTTGTTGGGCGCTGCAGCTGCCCTGTTATTCGCCCCTAAACCAGGACGCGAATTGCGTGGTGATCTTTCTGAAAAGGTAGGTATGGTGACTGACCGTACAAAGGAAGTGGCCACAGTTGTTGGTGACAAAGCTTCTGAAATTGCCAAAACGGTATCTTCCAAAACGTCCGATCTGGCAAGAACAGTAAACCAAGGTCGCAATGACGTTATGGATTCCGTAAGAAAAGCTTCAGCAGATGTTGCTGAGGAAGCAACACGTGCATCTGAAGAAGTGGCTGCCGCTTCCGTAGAAGCGAAGGAAGATGCGCGTAAACAATTGAACTCGACAAGCCTGTAAGGCTTGATGAGATCGAGCAATGAATAGCCAGCTGCATTCCAGCTGGCTATTTTTTATCCAAAGCAAACGGAGGAATGACAGATATGAGTAAAGTCACGATTAATGGCAACACCTCAGTACCGGGAGGAACACCTGCACAGCAGTATGATACCAGTGAACATCCATTCGAATTGCGTCACGAGGTCAAGCGCCTGAACACACGGCTTGATCAGATTGCCGACAGTCTGGAGAGAGCTCAGATCAAAGACATCATTGAAAATTACAGTAGTCCCAAGAAACGAATCATTACCAACTTTACAGCAGGTATGGCTCGTGGACTTGGATTGACCGTCGGGACGTTTGTTGTGCTCGGTTTGCTTGCCTTCATTCTTAGCCAATTTGTCAATATGCCTATCGTGGGTCAATACATCGCCGACTTGCTCGGTTACATTGAGGATTACAAAAAATAAAAAAGGAACCGCCCAGTCTGTGACTATCGCGGTTCCTTTTTTCCTCTGTCCCGGTTTCCCCGAGCGGAGGACTGTGCAGATTTTACTTTTAACAAATCCCCGGTCCATCCTTTCATCATCATCCATATATACATACTGATCATGCTGCAGATGATCAGTGCAATAACAAGCACGACTCCCCATGTTTTGTCGATCAGGGGCAAATTCTCAAAATTCATCCCCCATATAGCACCTGCGGCTGTTGCAGGTGTGAATACGGATGTCACAATCGTCAGTGTCTTCATAATTTCGTTGCCGCGTACGCCTGATATCGCGTTGTCGATCGAGATTAAGGTATCAATCTCCTTTTCATAATGCTGGAACAGACACTCCATTCGTTCAACGCGGTATTGAAGTTGCTGATAGAAGCGATTCTCTGTAATTTCTTGAAGATAGGCTTCCCGGGAAGCGGCCATTAATTCGGTATAAGGAATGAACAGGTTACTCCAGTACAGCAATTCGAAGCGTGCTGCCAGAATCTGATCCATTAATGTCCGCGCATTCCGTGATTCCATTCTCCGTTCCAGGTCACGCAGATTCATCTCAAAATGATCCATACCGACATGGTAATAATGTAGAATGGCCCGAAAAAGCACAAACATACCTTCTCTAGCCTGCGTACATTGGTGCAACATGTGCATTCGTTCGCCCGATTTCATAATGCCTCTCGTATTGTCGTCCAAATTAAGCGTGACCAAATTCTGCTTGTCGACATAAAAAAACATCTGATTATCTCTTCGTTGATCTTCTCTCTCATTTTTTACAGCATATAAAAACGAGCCAAAAATAACCGCATCTGTGCCATTAAAATAACGAACGGACAAGTAGTTCGATTCGGCTTCCGGTATTTTGCTTAGCCAGTATTGCATCTCTGGAAATGACTGTTCCAGATCACGCAGTGCGCTCTCCATACTACTAGAATCCGGAGCTACCCAATCCCACCACTGCCAATCTTCGGAGCAGGATAACTGATCACGCCGAGCTTCCAGTTTGATTTGGTCCACCTGACATTCCTCCTGAACATGTTTTATTCTATTGCCACTAAATTTTCCTCTCAATCAATTCAAAAAGGACACGTATGCATTCCAGTGCAATACCGTGTCCTCGTCAAGCCGTATTGGGGCAACAATTAGAATAATGGTTCATAGCAGAGAAGCGTTAGACATAATCTGCTTCAGTTTCTCCGTAGCCCTTTTTTGAATCCGGGAGACGCTCATCTGCGAGACACCCAGTTTCTGGGCTATAGCCCGCTGTGACTGTCCATCCTGAAAGGCTAAAATAAGTACTTTCTGTTCTTGTTCCTTAAGCTGGCCTAATGCCTGCTGCAAATCCATTCGTTTTTCCACCGAATCAAAGTCATTCACATCCGCGCTGATCAGTTCTCCTAGTGTCGCAGCACTGTCATCCTGAGATAATGGAGAATCCAGAGAAACATAGTGGTAACACTCCCGACCAGCCAGAACTTCAATCGTTTCCTCCGGAGTAAGATCCAGGTACTCAGCAATCTCATTAACCCCGGGTGAACGTTCCAGCTTTACCGTCAGCTCATCAATGGCATGTTGCACCAATGCCCCTTTTTCCTTGATTCTTCTCGGTACTTGAATGTACCATGACTTATCCCGTAGATAATTTTTCATATGACCGATCATACTTTTCATCGCATACGGTTCAAATGGAATCCCCAGATTGATATCATATTGCTTCAACAATCGGATCAATGCCATTTGCCCTGTCTGGTACAGATCCTCGTATAAATCAGGTCGATTCCGGGCAATTTTACCCGCAGCCATTTTGACCATCGGCTCATACTTGCGGATCAGAACCGTAGCGATTTCGTTGTCCTGTGTTTGCTGGTATTCCCAGATCAAACCAATCGCTTCAGACATGGACTCTGGGGGAGTCACTTTCTCATTCATACTTTCTCCTCACTTTTTGCAAGACGTTTTACGAGTACTACTTTCGTACCTTTGCCCGTCTCACTTTCAACACTGACATCATCCATCAAGGCTTGCATCAGGTAGAACCCAAGTCCGCCAATCTGAGCGTCTGTCAGTTCTTTGTCATGAAGTCCGGAACGTGTTGCGGCCGGGTTCACATTCTCGAAGCTGGAACCCTCGTCTTTGACAGTGATCGCGAGCATCTCACCATCTACTTCAAAAACGACTTCAACCATACCGCCTTCATGAGAGTAGGCATACAATACGGAATTGTTACAGGCTTCGGATACAGCAACCTTCATATCCTCAATGTCTTCATAAGAGAATCCCATTTTGGACGCAACACCATATAGATTAAGTCTTACAATATCCACATATTCAGCTGTCGCCGGTAAATTCAGCGTAATTCTTTGGACTTCTGCATTCATTCCTTTTTCGATCCTTTCCTATTGGGAATTCTTCTGTGTAACAAAGAATTTAGCTATACCCGTCATATCAAAAAGTTTCTGAATTTGCGCAGGAACTTCCTGTACTTCAAAGCGAGCTTCCATTCCATGTCTGGCCTTGAGAACAGATAACAGGATACCAATCCCTGTGCTATCAATGTACTTCAGATCTTTCATGTTAATAATCAGATCCTGCTCCTTGTTGTCCACGAGCGGTTCCATTACCAAACGGAAGTCAGGAGCAACCGACAAATCCAGTTCGCCAGTCAAATACACTGTGCATACACCGTCATGTGTTTCGGTTCTTGCGTTGAATTTTTCATTTTTATTTGTATTCATTAGACATCTCTCTCCTGATCAATGGTTTCCTTACCTTATAACCCAACTTACACACGAGTGAAACAGGAAACATAACTGGTAAAAACTTCAATTGGCCTGATTCATTGCCGAACCACCCGGATTAATAACCTGGCGTTTCTTCTGATAATGGGAAAGTTTCTGTTTGACACTGCCCATTTTCACCGGCTTACTGATATAATCGTCCATTCCTGCCTCGGTACAGCGCTGCTGTATACCTTCCATTACGTTAGCTGTCATGGCTATAATGACAGGTTGGTGCTTCTGAGACACGCTTGCGCGTATTTTTCTCGTACATTCCAGACCATCCATCACTGGCATCTGCAGATCCATAAAAATAAAGTCATATGGCGACGAGTTTTCGAGCACCATGTCGAGAGCCTTCTGCCCATCTTCCGCAATATCTGAGAGAAGTCCAAGCTTGTGCAACATGATGGCCATCAACTTCTGATTGATCGGATGGTCATCCACGATTAATACCGTTGCATGTTTATCTTCATGATTAACGTCTGTCAGCTTCTCTTCGCCGCTACCCTGGACCAGTTCCGTTTCAATGTAACGCTTGGCCTGAATGGTAAACACGAAGGTAGCCCCCCGCTTTTCAGAGATATCAAGATAAATCTGCCCACCCATCATTTCGACCAGTGTTTTACAGATGGCAAGGCCAAGGCCAGTTCCACCATATTTTCGAGTCATGGACGTATCAAGCTGAGAAAACGGCTGGAACAAACGATCCACTTTCTCAGGTGCGATGCCTATTCCTGTATCTTTAACAGCAAATTCCAAAGACATATTGCCGTCCTTCTCTTCGTTCACGGACACAATGAGATACACACCGCCCTGCTCCGTAAACTTCACCGCGTTGGCAATCAAATTCAGCAGCACTTGGCGGAGACGTGCCATATCTCCATAGATTAATTCAGGCACAGCATCTTCAAGGAAAAAATCCAGTTCCAGACTTTTCTTACCTGCTTCTGCAGCGAACAGACCGAGCACTTCACGTATGCAGGAAACGAGTTCAAATGGATGCTCCTCCAGCTCCATTTTGCCGGACTCCATTTTGGTGAAATCTAGAATATCATTGATTACCGTGACGAGTGCATCGGCACTGCGGCGAACGATATCCACATATTCCTTCTGATCTTCCTTCAACTCGGTTTCCATCAACAGGTCAACCATGCCAATGACTCCGTTCATGGGCGTACGAATCTCGTGGCTCATCATGGCCAGAAACTCCGTTTTGGCATTAGCCGCAATCTCGGCTTCTTCTTTGGCCTGCACGAGTTGCTGATTCATCTTCTCCAGTTCCTGTGTCTTCTGGTGAAGCAACATTGTCTGTGTCTTTAGTCTTTTGTTGGAGATAAACATCTCTACAAAACCCTCGATTTTGGACTTCAAAATCTGGGGAATAAACGGTTTGACCATATAATCAATGGCTCCCGCTGAATATCCGGCAAACAAATGCTCAGCCTCTCTGCTATTCGCCGAAATGAAGATGATGGGCACATCTTTGGATTTGTCTCGTGCCTTGATTAATTTAGCTGTCTCAATCCCGTCCATCCCAGGCATCTGCACATCAAGTACAATGACCGCAAATTCGTCTTTGAGCAGACACCGGAGTGCCTCTTCTCCGGAATTTGCCTTGACGAGTTTGTATTGCTCTGATTCCAGAACCGCTTCGAGCGCAAGCAGGTTCTCAGGGCGGTCATCTACCAATAATATGTGGATTGGTTCATTGAGCCCCATAACTAAGCCTAACCCCCTATTTGATTTTCCGGTATATTTTTTCGGTCCGGTCTAACGGCTCATAGGCATCACTATATTCTGTAAAATGAATGGATTCTTTCGATCCCAGAACGAGTATGCCAAAGTGGCTCAAGCTCTCATGAAACAGCCCGTGCACATGGTTCCGCAGCTCATCGTTGAAATAGATCATGACATTGCGGCAAAAGATAACGTTAAACTCATTAAACGACCTGTCAGTTGCCAGATTATGTTCGGCAAAAATAATGTTTTTCTGAAGAAACGGGTGAAATATAACGGAATTATATTTCGCTGTATAGTATTCGGAGAAGGCTTTCGTGCCCCCTGCCTCCAGATAATTTGTTGTAAACAACTTCATTTTCTCAATACCGTATACGCCTTCCTTGGCCTGTTGCAGTGAGCGGTCATTCATATCCGTCGCATAGATTCGTGCCTTGTCATACAGACCTTCCTCATGCAGCATAATTGCCATGGAATACACTTCTTCACCCGTAGAGCAGCCTGCATGCCATATCCGAATATAAGGATAGGTTCTCAGAATAGGAATGATCTTCTCCCGAAACATGCGAAAAAGTGATGGGTCTCGGAACATTTCCGTTACCGGAATGGATAAATTCTGTACAAACCGTTCAAACGATGAACGATTGTGCAGTACCTTTTCCTGTAGTCCGGATATGCTTTTCACTCCTTCCGCATGCGCATAATGCCATATTCTTCTTCTTAGGGATGGCAACGCATAATTTCTGAAGTCATACCCATACAAACGATGCATTCCTTCCAGCAGCAATTCAATCTCGATCAGTTCCCGTTCTTCATCTTGCGGTATACGGATCGTATCTGCTCCCGTCTCGTTAGGTTCCCACGGTGTCATAACTTCTCTCCACTTCGTCTTTGGTTACTTGCGTATGCGTTATTCTCCTTCATTACCCAAACCATACGCTTACGAATACAGCCATACCCGCATTAACGATAACAATTGATCGGTTTGAATCGGTTTTTTCACATAATCGGATGCCCCAGCCTCAATACATTTCCCTCGATCCTCTTTCATCGCCTTGGCTGTGAGGGCAATAATCGGCAATTTATCAAATTTCGGGTTCTGTCTGATCCGTGTCATCGCCTCGTATCCGTCCATCTCTGGCATCATCATATCCATCAGCACCAGATCAAACTCCGGATTTTTCTCGAGTGCCTCCAGCGCCTCACGACCGTTCTCAGCAAATGTAACATCCATACGGTACCCTTCAAGCACACTGGATAATGCAAACACATTTCGAATATCATCATCGACAAGCAATATCTTTTTGCCTTCGAACAAGGTTTCTTTATTATGAAGCTTCTGCAAAATACGGCGTTTGTCCTCTGGCAGGTTGGCTTCTACCCGATGCAGGAACAATGTCGTCTCGTCCAATAATCGCTCCGGTGACTTCACGTCTTTGATAATGATCGATTCCGCATATTTACGAAGTTTCATCTCTTCCTTGGAATCCAGCTCTTTACCCGTGTAAATGATGATTGGCAAATCATTCAGATATTCATCATCCCGAATCTGATCAAGCAATTCGAAACCTGTCATATCCGTTAGCATCAGATCCAGTACCATACAATCGTAACGCTGGCTGTGTAATTCATTCAGTGCCTCTTGCCCTGTAGAAACAGCCGTGATAGCCACATCATCATGACCGATCAATTCAATGATTGCTTTGCGCTGAATTTCATCATCTTCAACGATGAGCAGTCGTTTTAATTGATTTTCCGTATAGGATTGGATATGGGAGAATGCTTTATCCAACGAATCTTTGCTGGATGGTTTTTTCAGATATGCGATGGCCCCCATCATCAACCCCTGTTTCATATCATCCACAACCGAAATAACATGCACCGGGATATGACGTGTTACGGAATTACTCTTCAGTTCACCCAAGATCGTCCAACCATCCATCACAGGTAGCTGTATATCCAGAATGATCGCATCAGGCAAGTATTCCCGAGCCATCTCCAGTCCAGTATCTCCCTGAAGGGCAACCAATGCCTTGAAGCCGCGGCCTCTCGCCATGTCCATCAGAATATGAGCAAATTTCACATCATCTTCGATGATCAGCAACGTTTTATCACCTTCTACGATAGTGTTAGTATCGTCTTCTATTCGTGACAGCTCTGCACTGCGAGCAGGCGATAATTCAGCCATAAGACTTTCTTCCGGTTCAGATGCCAAAATGGATTGTTGCGGAATACGGACAGGTTGAATATCCGGCACCAGCGTTTGTTGTTGTTCTGAAGATACTGCCGCTTCTCTTGTTGCCTTTTCCTCCGCCCATTCAGCCTCTTCATGATTATCCGGCAGGAACAGGGTAAAGGTGCTTCCCACGCCTTCTGAAGATTTCACCTGTATTGCCCCACCAAGCAGACGTGCCAATTCTCGGCTAATCGATAAACCAAGACCCGTACCGCCATATTTGCGACTCGTCGTACCGTCTACCTGCTGGAACGCTTCGAAGATCAGATCCGTCTTGTCTGATGGAATGCCAATGCCGGTATCTTTGATGCTGAATCCAAGATATTGCTGATTTGTATTCAGATATCCAGGCAATTCCTCTGGCTTCATACGCTTTGCAATCAGACTCACCGAACCACGGTTTGTAAACTTGAATGCATTCGATAACAAGTTCCTTAAAATCTGTTTCACTCGATGACTGTCTGTATAAATCCATTCCGGTAGTGAACTATCAAAATCAATATTTAGATCCAGTTCCTTCTTGTTAGCCATCGGACCAAAGTTCTGGGTGACAAAGCCCGTTAATTCATCCAATCGGACGGTTTCGTAGTTGATGTCCATCTTGCCTGCGTCTACTTTAGACAGATCGAGAATCTCATCAATCATCTTCAGCAAATCTGCACCTGACATATAAATGGTTTGTGCATATTCCTGCTGTTTGCTGCTGAGATTGCCATCCTTGTTCTCCGACAATAACTGAGACAATATGAGCAGACTGTTCAGTGGAGTACGAAGTTCATGCGACATATTGGCCAAAAATTCTGACTTGTACTTACTGGTCATCGACAATTGCATCGCCTGTTGTTCCAATTGTGTCTTCGTTTTCTCTATTTCATCATTTTTCTCTTCCACTTCACGTACCTGTTCTTCAAGCGCACGCGTTTTGGCAATCAGTTCGGTATTAAAATGTTCCAATTCCTCCTGCTGACGCTGTAGCAACTCCTCAGAACGTTTAAGCGCATCCGTCTGTTCTTCCAGATTCTCATTGGAACGGCGCAATTCTTCCTGTTGTGTCTGCAGTTCCTCGGATTGCACCTGTAACTCTTCCGTAAGCGCCTGCGACTCCCGCAGCAACTCTTCCACACGAAGACGTCGCCGAACATTATTGAGGATGACACCCAAATTCATAATCAACTGACCGAACAACTGCTTGTGCATCTCATTAAAACCTTCGAACGAAGCCAGCTCCACCACACCGATTAATTCGTCTTCAAACACAACCGGGTAGATCATAATTCCTGCAGCTCGCGCAGAACCCGAAGCAGAACCAATGCTCACATATTCGTCAGGTGTATGATCCAGCACAATTGGACTCATATCCAGGGCTGCCTGACCAATCATGCCTTCCCCGATCCGATACACCTCTTTACCGAGCTCCCCATTTTCTTCAAAAGCATATGAACCATAACGTCTCAGCTCATCCGGATGCTTCTCTTCGTCAATCAAATACACCACACCAAGCTGTGCACCAAGCACAGGTGTAAATTCACTGATAAACATCTGGGAAATTTGACGAATGGAGCCGATTCCCCGCAGAAGTTCGGGCACTCTCGCAATGTTGGAACTCATCCAGTTTTGATCCTGCTGAGCCTGTACATAGGCTTTCTCGATCTCAAGCTTCTCTTCCAGATCGTTAGAGACTTCTTTGAACACGTTGGCAATCTGACCGATCTCATCCGTGGATTTGATTTGAATCCGGCGGATGGTTCTATATCGCCCTTTGCCAAAACTCGTAATCATCATCGACACTGTATTCAGCCCACGCGTAATGCTAGGAAGCACCCACAGGATGACTCCCAAGGCAAGCAGTAATCCCGCGACCATAATACTGATCGTAATCTGAACCGCTCTGGTATATGCAGCGTTGGCATCTTTGATCTCGGCATCAATCTCCTGATCCTGATAACGAGACAATGCATTCAAGCTGTCCACCGTTTCCTTCTGCACCGCAAGTCCAGTGGAATTACGATAACTGTTAGCGTCCTCCACCCGTTTCTGGGACATCAAGCTGGTTATTCTTGTTGCATAATTCGTGTAAGCATCCCACGCATTATTCACACGGTCTACAAGTTGATGTTCAGAAGCGGTATCTGCCCGGTCTCTCACCTGTTCTAGATAACGGACACCTCTGTCCTTCATTTTCTTCAGATCTGCTTCTGTCGCGTTGACCGAATTGCTCGGGTTTAACAACAAGTTAGCTAGCACTTTGGCAATATCATTGACTTCTCCACGTGCCGCGGAAGTAAATCGCACCTTGAGATAACGTTCCTGATACATCTGATCGATCTGTTTATTACTGCTGTTAAGCCGCTCGTAGCTTACAAAAGTAAGAGCAATCATAATGGCCATCAAGGCGGTAAAACCAATCAGCAGTTTATTTCTGATTTTCATTCCGTTACCGCCCCTTTATCTAACGTAATCCATACGAGACACTTATCATCATCCCGTTCCGGATTCAATTCATCATCGAAGAACAAAGCCTGCATCGCCTCTTCATTCCATGCATGGGAGCCTCTTAATTGTTCTTTCAAAAATTCCAACTGTTGCTCCTGATCGCCCTGAACGGCTTCAAGCAAGCCATCCGTATACAGCGCAATATGTCCATCGCCTTCGTAATGAATAGTCTGCGGTTCAATATCCATTTTGTCGAACAATCCCACTGGGTAGCATACGCTGTCAAATGAAGTTACACTGCCGTCACTGCGGAAAAACAGAGCTGGAGGATGCCCGGCATTCACATAATCAATCCGTTTCATACGCGTGTCTACGACTAAATAGATCGCTGTAAAGTAGTACTGCACCAATTGTTTTCCCAGATGCAACTGGTTAAAGCGACGATTTAACTCCTGAATAACCTTCTCCGGGTCTACATATGTCGTCACTGTATCCTTCAGCACAGATGCGATAAACATCGTGAACAGGGATGAAGATATGCCATGTCCCATCATGTCCAGAAGCAAAACCCCATATCGTCCCTCTCCAAGCGGGAACCAGGAGTAAAGATCACCTGCGAGCTCAAAAGATGGTTTATAGATGGCATGTACCTGAAACAACGGATCTTCGATGGCATGACTCAGCACGGCACTTTGCACCATTGCTGCAAGTTTAAGCTCATCCTGAATCCGCTGGTCACGCTCCTTGTGCCAGTCTTTCTCCTGTTTCAGACGTAAGGCCAGCCGGATTCGGGCCATCAATTCCACTTTGTTAATCGGCTTCGTTACATAGTCCGATGCACCTGCATCGAGCGCTTCGGCCAGCTTCTTGGAATCACCAATCGCAGTCACCATAATAATCGGGATATCTTTCAGGTTTTCATATTTTTGTACAATACTGCATGCTTCGATGCCATCCATTTCAGGCATCATCATATCGAGCAAGATCAGATCAATATCCGACGGCTTGGGACGTAGTTCGCTGTTATCTTCACCAATTCCCAATACTTCGAACATCTCCATAGCTGAGCTTGCTGTCACAATATCGCGGTAATTTTCTTTTTTCAAAATTTCTCGAATGATAATGACATTCGTCGGATTGTCGTCAACAATAAGTATTCTCATTTCTATCTCCTTATCTTTGGCGTCCGGGTTTGTCGATAGTTATCTATTCAACGAACAACCTTATTTATACAAAATTTGCATCTAGAGCGGGCAGTAGACATAACAATTCCTAGTCTAACTATAATGATAAATCCAGAAAATGACTATCAGCAAATCAAACCATTAGAGGTAGCTTTCCCTTGATTTTATGGTTTTTGCACCGGTTTATACCAGGGGTTTGGCCCATGACTGAGGCAGAACTTGCAAAAACATAGATAAGGAATGGGGTTTCCCCCATTCCTTATCTATGTTTTTGATTAAGTCTGTCCCGGTTCACCGCAGGGCACTACTTGATATAACACTCCTACGCTCAGGATGTACATATTAGTCTTTCTTTTTGGCAATGATCAGTACCTTGCCTTTATCCAATTCACTTTCATAGAAATCAGCCTCGGCTTCGGTAAAACCCATCGATACGATTTTGGCCCGAAGTTCGTCACCGCGTGAACGGAACAGATTCGCCATGGAATCAAATAAACCTTCCTCCTTGATGCCAATCTCGTTAGCATCTGCGGTATCTGCAATGCGATCTGTACGATCCTTCTCATGGGCAAGAACGAAGATATGATCAGCTAAGTATCCAGTCGTCTGCAGTTCTTTCACCGCTTCTACTGCTTGAACTCCGTTTTCTACCACTTTGGCATACGCCTGTGCATTGGTTGAATTCATCGTTTCCACTCTCCTCTGATTAATCTTCTTTATCGCGCTCTTATAGTATATAACCATACTATTTTACGTTGAAACGGAAGTTGGATCAGAATCTCAGGAAACCGTATCGTCGAAAAAGTCAACAGCGTCAATCTGCTTAGAGCCTGATTTCATATATACTTTAATCGCGTAATGACCACGAAGAAACACCTCGCCATCCTCAGCAACAGCGTAAGGCTCGCCCAAGATTTGATGAATAGCATCCATGTGCATTGGGACAGACTCCCCATTCAAGTTCAAGTAGTTATGCGAACCATCCACACGTATGAACTGAATCATGTCTGTGTCTTCACATATCCCCACATTTACATGACGAAAATGATATTCTGGACATCCCATATAAGGATCTTCTTTGATGGCATCTGGCTGACCTAACTTGGCAAATAATTCATGCTTTCCATCCTCTAGTGAAACGCCATTCAGAGTCCGAAACTGCTCGAACGTCTCGGAACGATCCATAGCCAGAGTCATCTCTGGCTCCTGTTCCTCCATTACCGTCCATTGCATGTCGTGAGCAGCTGGTGTTGCTGCCGGTTGAACGGAAAAGGGAGAAATTACGCTAAACATAGTCACTAGCAGTAGTTTCATCATGATTCTCACCCTTTCATCAAGTTCATCACCGCCCTGAAGGCTTCATCGATTATCAGAGAGCAGTCATGTTATTTACGCATCCGTTGCCACACATTAGCGGCGAGATCAATATAATTCATCCAGTTCTTCCCGCCCTTTGTTTTATCCTGATATGTAGCTTCGTAGGATTGCACGGTGCGCTCCGCAGGCGTCGCAGGTGGAGCTGTTACCTGATTGGATTCGGACGTTTTGCCTGCTTCTGCTTTGGATGGTCTATTCTGAAATCGGGTCATCAGTGTAGTGGACACCTGCTTGGCAGCTGCCGTTACTTCACTCAGAACTTCTCCCAAATTCTCAACGGATTCCATTACCGGGTCAATCTTCTTCATTTTGTGCTGTACATCAGCCGTAATGTCATTGGCATGTCGTACTGTCTGTTTTACTTCATAACTGAGTTCATCAATCGTTTTTTGTACTTCCTGCAGTGTCTGAGAAACATTGTCCAGTGAGCTCTGGGCAGATTTTAACGTGCGAATCAAAAAGAAAACCAGTACAGCAAATGCCACTGCGATTAGGGCCACGCTCAGTTGATAGATCATAAAAGAACCTCTCTTTCCATGATTGCGTTCGGTTTTGTTATTGCTATAGTTACCCGAGGCTTTCCCGGGCGAAACAAAAGAAAAATGGTCCTTCAGCGATGTATAGAAGAAGAAAAAAACACCATGTTTCAAGTCATTGGACCTCGGTTAAGGTTAGACTACACAGGGCAGTGAGACAGCACAGTTCACGCCACAAACTTTAACACGAAAGGATGAATTCTCATGTTAAAATGGTCTGTCATATTTCTGATTATTGCACTGGTTGCCGGTATTTTCGGGTTCTTCGGAATTGTTGAAGCGGCTGCTTCGATCGCAAAAGTACTGTTCTTCATCTTTGTAGTACTCTTCGTTATCTCCCTCATTACGGGACGAAGCCGAATGCGATAAAAGCGGATGTCTGAATCTGATGATTGCATTACATACGAAAGCCGATGATGCCTCCGGGCGCGTCGGCTTTGGTGCGTTCCAAGACAGGTACACCTACCTATTTTCTATATTTATGTATTACACTCCCTCCTGCTTTATTCCAAAACACACCGCCGAAGAGTCCTGAAAAACAGGACTTTAATGATATAGTCAGCCCGATTTTATGCCTCGTAAGTCTGATTTTTACAGGCTTTCTATTTACCCACATATGCGCCAGTTGACTCTGGAGGAACCAAGAAAAAATTGTTATAATTTGTGATTCATAGACCAGCTTGCTTGGTTACTTTTAACACAGGACATCAAAAACTACATATTTAACCGAGGAGGAAAAACAAATGAAAAAAATCGTAAGTTTTGCCGCTGCTTTAACATTGATGGGTTCCATGGCTGCCGCTGCAGGTGCTGAGGAAGCGGTTACCGGCACGGTAACACCAACAACTTCCGGTACTGAAGCAACTACAACTTCACCGGCAACAACAAAACCGGCTGTAGAAGTGAACAAACCTGCTGTTCAGACTGTTGAAGGCAAGGTTGAAACCGTTACAGGCAGTACCTACAGCGTAAATGGTAATAATCCTGTGCCTGGATCTGACTTAATGTTTGAAGAGCCGCTTGTAAAACCGGGTGACGAAGTTGTAATGCCAACCATGTTGCTCAACTTGCTGGAACGCACATGGTTCTATGATGCACCAAACGGTAAACCAATCGGTGCTCTGAGCGCGCAAGTTGTTGATACAACAGGTGAAATTGTTGACGGATTCGACGGCGGCGAATGGGTCCAAGTATACACTTGGAAAGGTAAAGCCTGGATTCACGTTGCGATTCAATAATATCGTATAATCGTTTCTAACATAAGTAAAGAGGACAGTACGCCACACTCGCGTCTGTCCTCTTTTTGATATATCTATTTTGTGAAAACTCCTGCTTTAAGTGATTTATGGCAGGTGTGTTTCTTCAGATCGAGGCTCTACATGTACATGAACGTGCATAATGTTATGCGAACGTTTCAGTCGTGCCTCCACCTGATTACAGATTTCATGACCTTCTACCAGTGTTAATCCTCCGTCCACTTCAATGACTACATCTACCAAAACATGGCTACCATGTACTCGTGCCTTCACATCCTTGATCGTTTCTACACCAGGAACTCGGGCAACGGCAGATCTTAAATCCGTCAACTGCTTTTGATCAAATCCATCGGTAAGCAGATGAGTCGAATCACGGAAAATTTCCCAGGCTGTTTTACAAATTAGCAGACCTACCAGGATAGCAGCCACTTTATCCAGCCAAGGGAGTCCGAATTGTGAACCAACGATGCCGACGGCAGCACCGATACTCACCCAGGCATCGGAACGATTATCTTTAGCCGCCGCGTGCAAAGCCTGGCTATTAATTTTCTGGGCTAGACGCGAGTTGTAACGGTACACCCCCAGCATAACCACAGCACAGATCAAAGCTACGCCGGCTGCCCACAGGTTCGGAGCAGTGTAATCGCCAGCATACCAGGATCGTACCGCCTCAACCAATACTTGAAGTCCTACAACTGCCATAATAAATGAGGCAAGTAATGCCGCAATCGTTTCGGCCCGAAAATGACCATAGGCATGATCCGAATCCGGCGGTTTTTGCGATATGCGCAGGCCAACTAATACCGCGACAGAAGCCACAATGTCCGTAGCATTATTGATTCCGTCTGCAACCAGAGCACTGGAAGCAAACAAATATCCACAAATCAACTTAAATGCAGATAATACGAGGTACGCCGCGATGCTAATCCAGGCTCCCCGCTCTCCTTTACGTATCTCTTCATAAGCGTTCAAGGGGACGACACTCCTTTTCACGTTTCCAATAACTAGTTTTTCCATGGTACCAAATGCAAGCCGTGTGGGTCTATAGAAACAGTGTTGCCGGGTAGCATGGCTGTAGGCAAGCCGAAACAAAGTTTCCAAGAGGCAGGGCTTTAGTGATGAAGAAACAATGTTGGTTCAGGTAAAACTGGTGGAAAACGGCATTTTATCAGGTTGCCCTTGTGAGGCCTTTATAAAACGTATAAAATGAGTACATCCCGTCCAAATTGGACGGCTTACTGCAAGACCGGGAGGGATATATAATGAGCGAAAATAATGAACCGAAAAAGGTCAGCTTGCAAGACGCGATCCGTCAAAAGCTGGCACAAAAGAAAGAACAGCAAAACTCCGGCAACCAGTCGGGTGCTTACTTTGAAGGCGGCCCTAAAGCCATGAAGAGCCAGAACAACAAAAAGCCGAACAACCAGCGTCGCCGTACAGGCGGGTCTTAGGTTCGCGCCAGCATAAGAGCTGTATATCAGCATGAGCACGACAAAAAACCGCATGCCCTCCACTAGGAGGACTTGCGGTTTTTGGCTTGCACGTAGTTAAAGTGGAATTAAGCTTCCACCGGGTACATTTTGTTGCGCAGTTCTTTGATTTCGTCGCTTTCCAGATATTCATCATAGCTCATTTGACGATCAATCAGGCCTGTAGGCGTGATTTCGATAATCCGGTTTGCGATCGTTTGGATGAACTGATGGTCATGGGAAGTAAACAACATCGTTCCATCAAAGTCAATCATACCATTATTTAGTGCAGTAATGGATTCGAGATCCAAGTGGTTCGTTGGCTCATCGAGAATCAATGCGTTTGCACCTGTCTGCATCATTTTCGCCAGCATACAGCGAACTTTCTCTCCCCCGGAGAGTACGCTAGCCTTCTTCTGGGACTCCTCACCAGAGAACAACATACGGCCCAGGAAGCCACGCAGATACGTTTCATCCTGATCTTTGGAATACTGACGCAACCAATCTACGAGTGTCATATCCACACCGTCAAAGAATTGGGAGTTATCTTTCGGGAAATAAGCCTGAGTTGTCGTCACACCCCAAGTATATTCACCGCTGTCCGCTTCCGTTTCACCCATGAGAATATCAAACAACAGTGATTTGGCATTTCCGTTCGGGCCAACAAATGCAATTTTGTCACCTTTGTTCACCACAAAGCTCACATCTTTCAACATTTCCACACCATCGACGGATTTGTGAATACGATCCACGGTCAGCAATTGTTTCCCTGCTTCACGCTCAGGTTTGAAGTTAATAAACGGATATTTACGGTTGGATGGACGAAGGTCATCCAATGTGATTTTGTCGAGTTGTTTCTTCCGGGAAGTCGCCTGTTTGGACTTCGAAGCATTCGCGGAGAAACGTTGAATAAAGGCTTGCAGCTCTTTAATTTTCTCTTCTTTTTTCTTGTTAGCATCCCGTTGCAACGCAAGAGCCAATTGGCTGGACTCATACCAGAAGTCATAGTTACCTACGTACATCTGAATTTTACCAAAGTCAATATCTGCGATATGCGTACATACCTTGTTCAGGAAGTGACGGTCATGGGATACAACAATAACGGTGCCTTCATAATCCATCAAGAAGTTCTCAAGCCATTGAATGGATTCGAGATCCAAGTGGTTGGTAGGCTCATCGAGCAACAGGTTGTTTGGACGGCCAAACAACGCTTGTGCCAGCAATACGCGGACTTTTTCGTTCCCGCTCAGCTCTATCATTTTTTTGTCATGCATGTCACGATCAATGCCCAGACCGATCAGGAGTGCCGCTGCATCCGGCTCAGCATCCCAGCCGTTCTGCTCAGCGAACTCCCCTTCAAGTTCACCTGCACGCAAACCGTCTTCTTCTGTGAAGTCTGCCTTCGCATACAAAGCATCCTTCTCTTTCATGATGGAATACAGACGAGCGTGACCCATAATAACCGTTTCGAGAACCGGATACTCATCATATTCAAAGTGGTTTTGCTTCAAAACGGCCATACGTTCGCCCGGGGTGATGTGCACCTCTCCCGAGTTGGCTTCAATCTCACCGGACAAAATTTTCAAAAACGTTGATTTGCCGGCTCCGTTCGCACCGATCAGGCCGTAACAGTTGCCTGGCGTGAATTTGATATTCACATCTTCAAAAAGTGCACGTTTTCCGTAGCGGAGCGTGATGCCGCTTGTACTGATCATTAAGCATACCATCCTTTATTCGTTAATCTGCATACTGCATGAATAGCAACCTGCGTAAAATCATGGATTCAATATCCGATGCCTATTCTGGCACCATATTATAACACAAAAAAGCGGCAAATTCGAAAATCAGCCGCTTTTTACGGATTAAAGTTTTGGTAAATATGCTGTTCATGCACGTATGTTTATAGATTACCATATCTGGCTGGCTTTTGTTAGCCCAGTTATTGTACTTTTCATGGAATTTTAATGAATAATCACTCGGTCTCATCAGCTTCATGTCGAATGCGAAGAGTCTCGCCATGTCCCAGCACCCGAATCCGTTCCTTGGCAATACCGAGCCGTTCTCTCTCCGCCTCCAGCCGGTCCAGTGCTTCCTTGGGTGTGTCGTCCGCCAGCTTGAAGGTTCCATAATGCATGGGCACCATAAGCTGTGAGCCTGTCTCCACGAATCCTTGCAAGGCTTCCTCTGGTGTCACATGCTGGGAAGTCATAAACCATTCGGGATCATACGCGCCAATCGGCATCAGCGTTACGCCAATGTCGAAGCGTTCACCAATCGTTTTGAACTCCTTGAAATACCCGGTATCCCCGACAAAATACAGGACAGGTGGATAACCTGCTGCTTGTTTGTCATCGTGAGCTTTCTGCGATTCAGAAATTGCTGAAGCGGGCTGTTCCGGCACTTCTCTTGCTGCCGCACTCTCTTCTGATGCATGTACGACATGATTTGGCTCCAATACGTAACCGCCCCAGTGGGACGTATTGGTATCAAATAACGTTCGGCGTGTCCAGTGCTGAGCAGGCACAAACGTAATCTTCACTCCACCAAGCACCATATGATCCCACCATTTCATCTCCTGACAGCGGTGAAATCCCTTACGGATCATCTTGCGTTTCAAGCCGTCCGGCACAATCAGCAGTGTCTTCGATGTAATCAATTTGCGCAGGGAAGCCAAATGCAAGTGATCATAGTGTGAGTGAGAGATAAGGATGACGTCGAGCGGTGGAATATCCTGAATCGGAATGCCGGGTTCACCCAGCCTGCGTTGGAATCCCATCTTTTCCGCCCACACCGGGTCGGTCACGATATTCAGTCCATAATATTGGATGAAAAAGGTGGAGTGTCCGATCCACGTGATCGTGGTTTCTTCCCGGTTGGCATGTAAATAATCCAGTTCAGGCTCGTGCTTCGGCACCTTGTAGGAATAGTCCTTTACTTTGCGACGCCGCTGTTCTCTCCACTGCTTGAACTCCTTCAGTGTTTTGTCTGTACTGACATTATCGATATTGTTATAACGAATTTTGGGCATGAAGGGGCCTCCTCCCTTCCTCAGTTCTTAACATCAGATTACCCGTATCGGCAGTGGACGTACCACCTGACATAAGTACAGTGTCAATGTAATCAGTCCTTTGGATTTTTGCATACCGCCATATAGATAAACAGAAAGACAATCGCGGTCACCATAATCAGAGGCGGAGCATACATGATCGTAAACGTCTCAAAAAAGCTAAGCCCCGTGATGCCCGGTATGCCTTTCACCCCTTCTTCCAAAAGCGGATGCAAGTGCAATCCCGGATAAATACCTGCGGGCCATGCAGATCTCAGCACCGAAAGTTGCCGGGGTAGCAGAGCAGACAGCATATAGAGAATATTCGAAATCGTCGTCGCAAACATGGCGAAGTCATCCTTTCTTTTTCCCGGCGTTACCGCGTACATAATTGGCATCAAACAGGAACAGCTTCATAATCAGCACCAGAGATGGGATGAGCACCAGGAGCCCGAGACTGAATGCTGTGATCAGTGCAATCCCCATCGTTCGGTTCGTGAAGCTATCGTAAATATTGATGTACGGGTACAGAATATAGGGCAGATGTGAGCGACCATATCCGTACCAAGCAAAGGCAAACTGGAGCATCACCGCGATAAAACACCAGCCCAGGTATTTCTCCTTCCACACAAGCGACACCGCGATAACAAAACAGATAAAGGATGCGATAAACATCCAGGACATGTCCACCATACGTTCAAAGTGGGCCGGATTTTGTTTGTTAATTTGTAGAAAAGCCAGAAAACTCGCAAAAATCGTGGGCAAGCTCCACAGCAGCGCATACTCCCGAAGTACACCAAAGGCCGGTTCATCCCCGGCCCGCTTCGCGTAATAGGACAGGAACATCGCCGAAATGTACAGTACACTCACCAAAGCGAGCAATACAACAGACCATGTATAGGGATTTGTCAAAAATTCACGCCAGCGAAAGAACACCTTTTCGCCCACCTGTTCGATAATCCCGCCTTCGGATATCGCCAAAATGGTGGAGAACACTGCCGGGATTAGCAATCCCGTTGCTCCGTACAATGCCAGATAGATTCTGCTATTTTTCCCGTGGTTACCATAAGTATTGTAGGCGTAATACACCCCCCGGATCGCCAGTAGCACAATCGCCAGCGAACCCGGAACAAGCAGGGCTGTACCGTAATAGAACGCACTGTCGGGATAGAAGCCGACCAGCCCCACGACAAAGAAGATGAGAAACACATTTGTCACTTCCCACACCGGTGAGAGATAACGCTGAATAATGTTATGAATTTTGTTTTCATGTCCGGTCAATATGCTGTAAAAACTGAAGAAACCCGCGCCGAAGTCAATCGACGCCACGATCAGATAACCGAACAGAAACGTCCATAATATCGCGATGCCCGCAATTTCAAAGCTCAATGCACGATGCCTCCTTCCAGGCCGAACGAATCCAGTTCTTTCTCCGCCTCTTTGTTGCGGAACAGCTTGCTGATGACGCGGATGCATGAGAAACACAGCACCAGATACAGCAGAATAAACAGCACGAGCATCCACCCCACCGAAGTCGAGGTCGTCGCCGCCTCGGACACCTTCATATATCCGCGCAAAATCCAGGGCTGTCTGCCCACCTCGGCAAACATCCAGCCAAGCTCAATCGCAATCATCGCCAGTGGCCCGAGAAGCACGATGCCAAGCAGTAGCCATTTCGGATAAGGTTTGCGTCCGGGCAGCCAGCGGCGTAACACGTACAACACGGGGATCAGCAGGATAATGACTCCTGTTGTTACTTTCAGGTCAAACATATAATGAATGGACAACGGCGGCCTGAGATCGGCGGGATATTCCTCCAGTCCCTTCACTTCTGTATCCGGTCGGTTACCAGCCAAAATGCTCAGCGCATAAGGAATTTCGATGGCATATTTGACCTCGTTGTTTTCATCGAGAATACCGCCATACACCAGCGGTGCTTCCTTCATCGTTTTGAAATGCCACTCGGCGGCAGCCAGCTTCTCCGGCTGATATTTCGCTAGAAATTTACCTGAAGAATCACCGATCATGACGGTGCTGATTGCAAATACAAGCGCAGAAACGGTTGTGAGCTTGAGCGCTTTTTTGTAATACACATGATCTCGTCCTCGCAGCAGACTGAATGCCGCAATCCCTGCCAATACACCGGCACTCAAGGTATAGGAGGAAGCAAGCACGTGGGATACTTTCGTTGGTGTCGCCGGGTTAAGCATCGCGGCAATGGGATCGATATCTTTCATGATGCCGTTAATCAAGGTGAAACCTTGTGGCTGGTTCATGAACGAGTTCACGGTTGTGATAAATATCGCGGAAGCGGATGAGCCAAGAGCGACCGGAATGAGCAACAACATGTGCGTGTATTTCTTTTTGAAACGATCCCAGGTGTACAAGTAAATCCCGAGAAAAATCGCTTCTACGAAAAAAGCAAATGTCTCCATAAAAAGCGGCAACGCAATCGCTTGACCAGCGACACGCATAAACATGGGCCACAGCAAGCTCAGCTGTAAGCCGATGGATGTGCCTGTGACTACACCTACGGCCACCGTAATGACAAAACCTCTCGCCCATCGACGAGCCAGCAAGGTGTAATGAATGTCATTGGTACGTAGCCCCCGCCATTCAGCCAAAGCAATCATGAGCGGAACACCTACACCAATGGAAGCAAAGATAATATGCACAAACAGGGTCAGACCGGTTAGAATCCGGCTGAGCAGTACAGGGTCCAGAGATGACATGGGTACACTCCTCTTTCAGCGTAATCGTTATCGTTGTTTGATTGTTTCGTTGAATCGTTATGGGTTATGTACATGCCTGAACGGATTTTTAATAACTCATAATACGAATGATGCTTTTGACTACGGCGTACAGTACAACTACAGCCGCCACCAAACAAACGATGATGAGCGTTTTCTCTTGTTTGCGAAACATATACGTGGTGCCCTCCTTTTGCACAGAATGCAAATTATGGCTCTATATACAGTGTGCAAAAGTTCCCGTTTTTTTATCCCAGATGACGAAAAACAAAGTTAGAACGATAAAAAAAGCCTTTACCTTTCCGCACGGTCACGTGCCAAAAGATAAAAGCTCAAGATATTATAATAACGATATGTTAAGAACTAGAGAACAACGTCCTGTTTGGGCAACCTGACTTTGAACGTACTGCCTTTCCCTGGCGCCGACATGAAGGTCAGACTTCCTTGATGATCCTCCACAATTTTGCGGGAAATATACAGACCGAGGCCCGTGCCACCAATCTGACGATGATCCGAATTATCTACACGATAGAATTTGTTAAACAGTAGATCCTTCTCACTCTCGGCAATCCCTATGCCATAATCCCTTACATCGATGCACAGAGCCCCCTCTTCTTCCCATAATGTGACGTCGATTCGCTCTGCTCCTGGAGAGTACTTTACCGCATTGCCTATCAGATTATGCAATACTTGAACCATCCGGTTCTGATCCGCATAAGCAAAGAGATCACCATTAAAGACATGCACATAGATCCGCTGAGAAGACTTCATGTTCCATTGTTCTGCTACACCTTCAACAAGGTCCACGAGAGGAACGTAGGTCATATGATAAGTCATCCCTTCATTATCGAGTCGTTGGATATCAAGCACATCATCCAGCAAGCTGCTCAGACGTTTGCCTTCAGACGCAATAGTCTCCATAAACTCCTTACGTTGGGATGCCGGGAGGTCATACATTAACATCAGTTCAACATATCCCATGATGGTAGCCACAGGTGTACGAAGTTCATGAGAAACAACGCTAATCAACTCGTTTTTCATCCGGTTCAGCCGCTCTTCACCCGTTAAGTCACGAAATACGAGCAGGAATCCATGATTTTTCCCTGGCACGTCCATCTGTTTCATGTACAACGAAAAAACGCTTTGTTCCACGTTATCAAAATAGAAATTGGTCTCGATGAATGCTTGTTCTCCATCCAGAAATGCTCTTGTCTGTTCTGTCAGATTGAAGTTATCCGTCTGTACCATCGAATCGATGGCTTGAGCCAAGTCAGTGATGGATTCTCCTAGAAAATTACCTAGTCCAAACATCTCTTCTATTCGGCGATTCACAATTGTAATCGTGCCTGAACGGTCAGACATGACAAGTCCTTCGCGAACCGATTCAATGAATTGTTCACTGATATCGCGCTGTTCCTGAATTGCTGCCTTCTCTTGGAACAACTCCAGGTTAAGGTGCTCCAATACAAGGGCATGACGCACCCGGTCTTCTTCTGCACGAGTACGTTCTGTAATATCTTTGATGAACAGATTGTATAACGTCTCGTTTTTCCCCAATTGAATCTCTACAATTCGATACTCAATCGGAAAAACGGAGCCGTCATTGCGAACACCTAATATTTCATCAACCGTGATATACCGTTTGCCTTCGACATACTCATATTGCTCTAACATCAACTTAATTTCCTGTAAACTAATCCCCTGGAAAAGAGATGAGGCTTCCTTCTGCAACAAAACCTCTTCCCGCCCCAATCCAAACATCCTTTCGGCCTCAGGGTTAAACTCAATGATCACCCCTTGACAATCAACCGAGATAATGGCATCAATTGAAGATTCAATAATGGCACGTTTAATGCCTTCGCTGTTCTTCAGTTCCTTCGTACGAGCAATGACCCTGTCCTCCAGTGTTAACTTATCGAGTCGAATCTGTTCGAATTGTTCGAGTAACACATCCGCCATCTTGCGTAAGTTTCCAATGAGGATCTGCACTTCGGTCACATGACTGCTCGGCCAATCCATATTTCCGTTTCGAAAAAGTAGACGAGGAAGAGAACCTGTTAACCGGGTCAAACGAAGTAAGGGACTAACCACTTTGCTACTCAAAGGAGCTGCCACAATCATGGATGTAACGATAATAACGAATAAAGATTGAAAAGTAGTCAGATAGATCTTCTCAATTTGCGTGTAATACTGGGACGAATTGGTTTCAACAAACACCTGATAAGGGGTAATAGCCGTTTCCTCAGCCTCATAGATAAAAGAAGCTTGCCTCCAATGATCCAATATATCGCTGTAATGAGCTTTCTCTGAATTTAAAAGAATTGGGCCGCTCCTGGATGTCAGCACCTGAAAACTATCCAGGTTTATGAATTCTCCCGGAAGATATTCAGGGATTCCAGAAACAACAACAGTTCCACGCTGATCTAGCAAAATCACATTCATACCCAGCAAATGGTGGTAACGCTCTACATTTTCAGCAAGGTTATCCGGTGTTACATACTGTTCATCTAAATCCTGAACCACAGCATTCGCTGCATGCTTCATATCCCGTAAGATGGATTCGTTCATCTGGCTCAATTGTCTGCGACTATCCACTGACAACAGGACAAGAGAGACAAACACAACAAAAGCAACCACATATTTAAATGCAATTCTCGCTAGGGGGATCGTGCCTGCACGTTTTGCCTGATGTTCACCCAAAGTGATCCAAAAATCAACCACAATGCCTGCAATCAGGGCGTTTACCATGCTCACGACAGCCATGTACATATATTCATATTTAGTCACTTCAACACTCAGACCTAATACGTAATATCCGTAACCAAGTACAGGAAGCAACATCGCAACCCAGAACACAGCGTTAGCTTTGATCAGACTGCCTTTTTTATAATACCTCTGCCACCCCAGCATCCAGGTCAGCTCTATAAAATGTCCAGCCATGACATAAAGGTTATGCGAATCCAGCCCAATGATTAGGCTTTTAGATAGATAGACTAACGTAAGTGATACAAAACCGTATATCCCTCCATACAAACGAAGGGCAACCAATGCTGTGGCACTAATGAGTACAAATTGAACACCATAGAACAATGTAAACGGAAAAATGGAACTTAGTGTGCCAAAGAATACCAGAAGACATGTTCCAATCCAAGGTCTTCTCAGGTGCAGTAGAATCCGTTCCAACAGGTTCCTTGCTTCCGTTATCCCATACATATACATCTGTCCTCACCGTGGATTCGAGGTACTTCTGCCCTCTTTGTTCTCTCTAACAACATCTGTTCCCCCTAATAGCTGGCGATAACTTCGAACCTTTTTTCCCTTTAAGCACTCTGATCCATTATACTTTAATTAACATTCATAATACGTATGGCAAAAATTATGATTCGGCAAAAAAAGTAATCTCATGATAAACTACACTATCAAGGTAAAGTCTTTTTGCAAGTTGGTGCTACTTCCTATATTCTGGAATAGAACCATTAAATTTTTTGCGGTATTTTTCATCATTTCATCGTAATTTCTTAACAAATCCTCGTTCGTAAGGAGTGTGAAGCTATGTCAATCAAAGTACTTCTTATAGAAGATGAAAAGAATTTAGCGGACATGATCGCTTTTTTTCTTGATGAGGAAGGATACATAACCGAGCGGGTTCATCATCCCCGTGAAGCACTTCATTTATTTTCCCAGTTTCAACCTGATATTGTGGTGACAGATTTGATGTTGCCCGAAATTGACGGTAACGAACTTGTTGATTCTTTTCGGCAACATTCCACCGTTCCTGTCCTGATGATATCTGCGAGTACGATGTTAAATGATCGACTTCGAGCCTTACATAACGGTGCTGACGATTTCCTCTGCAAGCCGTTTAGTCTGAAAGAGTTGGACGCCAGAATTAAAGCATTGTTACGCAGGTCGATTATCACTTATCAGGATAAACCCGTTAAAGAGAATCAGCCATCTGAAGTGACAGGTCACATTAGTGTAAATGAATACAGGAGAACGCTATTTGTAGATAGTGTTGAAATCGATGTAACCCATATCGAATTTGAGATTATGAAGGAATTGTATCGCAATCCGGGCAAAGTATTTACCCGAAATGAACTGATGGACCGCATCAAAGGCTCAGAACGCGCCTATCTGGATCGAACCATCGACGTACATATCTCTAGTCTTCGCAAAAAAATAGAGCCCGACCCCAAAAATCCCCGTTTTATTAAAACGGTATGGGGTACAGGCTATAAATATATGGTCTAGTTGGTCGTAGGTACAGCCATCACAAAACATAAACATAACAAAGCTGTATAAAAACAGTTGCAAGCACCATGCTTCTTTCGTTTTACCTGATGTGTAAAGCGGAAGGCATGGTTATTGGTGTTTCGTACCCGAAAGTTTGCAGCCACTTCTCGATGCCGCTAACCAATTGATCGGGGTCTTGTTCATTCCAGAGCATCAACTTCATAACACCAATACCTGTAATCTGTTGCAGATGACGCTTACGGACCAAGGATGTAAAATCGGTAATGACCAGTAGAGGAACATCTGGTACAAAAGCACGGATGGCTTTCGCCGCGGCTATGGCCTGATCAGCGTTCCTATAATCCACAATGCAAAAACGGGAATTCTCCCAATCCCCTCTTCCTGTTCCCTTTACTGAATCTGATGGCGCAGAAGCAATCCAATCCTCAAACAAAGGTTTGATTTTCTCAAAGTTAATACAACGCTCTCCATCCGTTAGCACAGTAACAGGCTCCATAGATATAACCTCCAATAGCTTCTTACCTATATTGTGTCAGGTTTCATTTAAAAATGTTTGTGCACGAACATGAAAGAAGTGTTAACAATCTTCGCACTTCTTCACATACCTGCGCTAATGCTTCTCCTCGGCATGTAATTTCGCAGTTTTCCTGATTTCATGTAAAATAGAGGTGTCCGTTAAAATAAAGGTACTGTGTGATTTATTTTACGGGAGCTTATGTATCAATCTGCTATTATAGGAGGTTTCACCCATGAATATAGTTTCCATTGAACCAACACCGAGTCCAAATACGATGATGTTACATCTCGACGAACGTCTGGAAGACGGGATTCGCAGAACCTATACACTGGACAACGAACGTTCAGCCCCGGCGTTTATTCGCCAGATGTTACACATTCCAGGCGTGAAAAGTGTATTCCACACGACCGACTTCGTTGCTCTGGATCGTAAAGGCAATGCAGACTGGTCTGTGATTCTTGGTGAAGTACAGAGCCGTCTGGGTCAGGAAAGCGTAAATCTGGACTGGATTGAATCAGAAGATGCTTCAGGTGAACACTTTGGAGAAGCACAAGTTTTTGTTCAGTTTTTCCGCGGAGTGCCGATGCAAATTCGCGTCAAAGCCGGAACGAAAGAGGAACGGATCTCACTGTCAGACCGTTTTGTCAAAGCCGTTACGGAAGTTGCCAGCGCTACACTGATCAAAGAACGTAAACTGAGCGATTACGGGGTACGGTACGGTGAACTACCGGATATTGCGCGTGAAGTTGAACAAGAACTGGAAGCGGCTTATCCACCGGAGCGATTGGAGCAGGTTATTCAGCAAGCTATTGCGCATGGTACAAATACAGAAGAATTCGTTGAGCATCGGCGTGCTCTGGCTGGACCGGAACTGGAAGAAGCTCTTCAGAATGAAGACTGGAATGTACGCTATGCCGCACTGGATGGTATGGAACCAACAGAGGAAAGACTGCATCTGGTAGCAAAGGCACTGCGTGACAGCAAAATGCAAATTCGTCGCTTGGCCGTTGTCTATCTGGGGGATATTCGTACACCTGAAGCGATGGAACTTCTGTATGAAGCGCTTCGGGACAGTTCTCCCGCTGTACGGCGTACTGCCGGGGATACTTTATCAGACATCGGCGACCCTGTTGCCACACCGGCCATGATTGAAACGTTGACGGACAAGAGCAAACTTGTGCGCTGGCGTGCGGCTCGTTTTCTGTATGAAGTCGGAACCGAAGAAGCGGAGCAGGCTTTACGTCTCGCCGCGGAAGATCCCGAATTTGAAGTGAGCTTGCAGGCCAAAATGGCGCTAGAACGTATCGAGTCTGGTGAACAGGCAGCTGGAACGGTGTGGCAGCAGATGGCAGGACGAAATAAAAAGCAGGATTAGATTTATCTTTTAGTTTTGTCCTTTAGGAACCTTCCAGGGAACAATCCAACATTTGTTATTGCACTGTAAATCGATGAGCGGTATACTTGTTGTCTGTTTGATTAACAGGTTACACGCTGCTCAAAGCGTGATTTCTAATTTCATAAACAATAGATACACCTCATCCATTGCATGGTGAGGTAGAGGTCGCGGGTGCGATCAGTAAGCTGAAGAAGGCGCTAGGAGCCGCTGTTGAGATCAGCCGAAAGGTGTGCCCGCCGAAGTTTACTGGACGTTCCTTTATCGGTCCGGTGAGCTGGGGCTGCAGCCGAAAGGTGCAGAACTGTCACAGAAGTATTCGTATCTTTTTCTAAAAAAGGTATGACTTCTTCTGTGTTGAGCTATCTTAATCATCTGGGACATGGTGCGGATATAAATATCAAGACCGCAGGCTCATGCCTGTGGTCTTTTTTTGTTTATGGATCTATGATCTGCATCAGCAATACAATTGAAGGAGTGTTTTCATGCAAGACCGCAGCAACCAATCACACACAACAACAACTGGACCTACACTGAAAAAAGGATTGCGTGCACGTCACATGACCATGATTGCCCTGGGCGGCTCCATTGGTACCGGACTCTTTCTGGCAAGTGGTACAGCCATCTCAACTGCCGGCCCTGGCGGTGCATTACTTGCCTACGCGGCTGTTGGAATCATGGTTTATTTCCTCATGACCAGCTTGGGAGAACTCGCAACCTTTATGCCGGACTCCGGTTCTTTTAATACGTATGCGGCACGTTTCGTTGACCCCGCACTCGGCTTCGCCATGGGCTGGAACTTCTGGTACAACTGGGCGGTAACGATTGCCGCCGAACTCGCTGCGGCTACCGTTCTGATTAAATATTGGTTCCCGGACAGCTCATCCATGTTGTGGAGTCTGCTATTCCTGGTACTGATCTTTGCCTTGAATATCCTGTCCGTCAAAGGATACGGGGAATCGGAGTATTGGTTTGCCATTATCAAAGTGGCCACAGTTATTATCTTCCTGAGTGTCGGCGTATTGATGATCTTTGGTATTCTAGGCGGTGAAGCTGTTGGCTTCAGCAACTTTACAATCGGTGATGCACCATTCCACGGGGGCTTCTTCGCTGTGCTCGGCGTGTTTATGGCCGCAGGTTTCTCCTTCCAGGGAACGGAATTGATCGGTGTCGCCGCAGGTGAAAGTGAGAATCCACGCGAAAACGTACCTCGTGCCATTCGCCAGGTCTTCTGGCGCATTCTGATCTTTTACATTTTGGCGATTACTGTAATCAGTTTGATTATTCCTTACACTCACCCGAATCTGCTCAAAGGTGATCTGGAGAACATCGGGGTTAGTCCGTTTACGCTTGTCTTCGAAAAAGCAGGACTTGCGATTGCGGCTTCTGTCATGAATGCCGTCATCCTGACTTCCGTGCTCTCTGCCGGCAATTCCGGCATGTATGCTTCAAGCCGTGTGCTCTATGCACTTGCCCGGGATGGCAAAGCTCCACGTTTCCTTGGCAAGCTGAATAAACGAGGCATTCCGATGAACGCGCTGCTTGTCACAACCGCTGTTGGCATGCTTGCATTTTTGGCTTCCCTCTTCGGTGACGGTATCGTCTATACTTGGTTGCTGAATGCATCCGGCATGTGTGGATTCATTACGTGGCTAGGTATTGCAATCAGCCATTACCGCTTCCGAAGAGCCTATGTCGCACAAGGTCGGGATCTGAGAGATCTGCCTTACCGTGCGCGGTGGTTCCCGTTTGGTCCAATCTTTGCCTTTGTACTGTGTATTATCGTTATTCTTGGACAGAACTATCAGGCATTCACAGGTGACCAGGTCGACTGGAGTGGAGTCCTTGTTGCTTACCTGAGTGTACCGTTATTCCTGATACTATGGCTCGGTTACAAATGGATTAAAAAGACCAAAGTTGTCCCTCTACAGGAATGCGACTTCACACCTGCTGAATCTTCAGGTATTAAGGAGTAAAAGACTAATCCTAATCCCTTGTTCTACAGAGCAATCTGTTTGGAACAGGGGATTTTTCTGTCCATATTTTGTATAGGTTGATCCGTACAATAGATAAGGGAACACCTATTATACTCTCAACCGAAGGAGAGATGTACTTTGAAAAAGTGGTCTGTCCTGCTTGTGCTATTAGGCCTGTTGACGATCAGCTTTCCAACGCTGCAAGGAATGTATTATGACTGGCAGCAGAGCCGAATCCTGAGTGAACTGAAACATCTTCAGTCCGGCCTGTCTCAACTGAATCTTACCTTTGAACGCAGTATAGATACCGGTCATTCAGACCAAGAGGGAACTACCGGGGACATTGCCGCCAATAATTCCCTTGCACCCGGAACACTTGGAATTATCTCTATTCCGGTTATTGATGTGCGCTTGCCTATTCTGGAAGGTGCGACTCAGGAAAATATGAAGTTTGCTGCAGCCCATCTGATGGAGACAGCTTCAATCGGACAATCTGGTAATGCGGCGATTGCTGCTCATCGTGCTCATCGAAAAGGTCGATTATTCAACCGGCTGGGTGAGCTTCAAATGGGCGACTCTGTAGAGATCATACTTGCCAATCAAACAACCATACACTACAAAATCGATCAGATTTCCGTTGTAGAGCCTTCCGATGTATCTGTTCTGGAAGACCCGGGCCTTGGAGAAGTTCTAACGTTGATCACCTGTGATCCGCTGATCGATGCAACACATCGGCTCATTATACGCGCTGTGAAAGTAAACACTTAAATGGACTGCTACACCGTGATACAGCCTTAACCAAGAAAAAAACGTCAAAACACCCTCCCGCCTGCTCACGAAGATCAATTCTTCGTGGCATAGGCCGGAGGGTGTTTGATTATACGTTATTCGTATTTGTCCAGATCAGGGTGTCCAGCATCTCACTTTAGCGTTGGAACTGCTCTCTGCGCCGGAAGTACAAGTACCCTGCACTTCCCATAACCATCAGCATTAATCCCGAGACCGTGTAAACGATGGAGCTCTCTTCACCTGTCTTGGGCAGCATGCCTTGAGCTGACGTATGGCTGCTGTTCCCTGATGAAACCTCACGATCAGAATCTGTACCCGTAGGACGTGTAAGATCACCATCTTCGCCCGTATCATTGCCTTCTGTCACCTGAGGCTGCGTCTCATTTCCATCGACCGTTTCAGGCGCTGGAGGCGATGTCTCGGAATCATCATCCGGCTTGCTTCCACCCACGCTTCCTTCTGCGGGTTCCGAAGGCTTCGTTACAATCGTACCAGGCACGGATATTTCCGGTGTTTTCCCATCAGGTGTATTTGGTTTCGTTGGTTCTGGAGTGTTACCAATGTTAGGCGTACCCGGATTATACGGCTCACTCGGCCCGCCTGATACCGGAATAGCCCGGTTTGTCTTTTCTACAACAACGGCCTCGGTTTGTCGATTGGTAATTTCAAATACAACTGGCGTCTGATCCAATTGATAACCAGAAGGGGCCTTCACTTCAACTAACTGATACATATTGGGTTCAAGCTGCTGTAATTTAATCTCACCGTGGAGATCGGTTGTCAATAATGTCGGGTTGATGCCTGTAACCACATTAAACAGCCATTCTCCATCCGGCCCCATAAGTGCTGATTGGGCACGTAATTCAAAGACCGCACCTTGCAGATGCTGCGTTCGGCTTGCATTATATTTCACCAGCTTTACCGAACGGTCATTTTCCTTGTTTTCGATCGTCACTTGAGTGTCTGGCTTGGTAATGGATACCGAAGTCTCCGGGGTTTCTATCACGAAACCTTCAGCTTTGGTTTCCACCAGTGTATACACATCATAAGTCAGATTGCCAAATTCAATGATACCCTGTTGATTCGTAACCCCGGTATCCACAATCGTGTTGGAGGAATCACGCAGTTCGAACTCAATTCCGCTCAATGGAGCTTGATCCTTGGCATTTACTTTCGTTACGGTCAGTTTACCTCCCGTACCGATGTGGTTCGTTTTTGTAAGTGTCACAATTTGTGTCTGGTTCGCAGTAATCGTGAACGGAATAGGTGTACTATCCACTGTATAAAATTTCGGCGCCTGAATTTCAATTAATTCATACGCCCCTGCTTCCAAATCTCCCTTGGTGATTCTGCCGTTCACTCCTGACGTGAGTTCATTAAGCTTCTCACGCGTTGAGCCCTGAATGTGATATAACTCAAAAACGGCCCCCTCCAGCGTCTTGGCTGGATTTGCTGCATCTACCTTGGTCAGTTCAAAGCCCTGACGAATCTTTTCGTTTACAATCTCGAAGGCTGCATCCGCATCCTTGAACTGTATCGTTTTGCCTGAAATAGAACCATACTCAGCGTCTGTTAGATATCCAGCGGGTGCTGCAACCTCCTTGAGGCGGTAGGGTACACCACTCGTGAGATGCAGTCGATAATTCCGACTGCTTTCGGCCATTCCGTTCGCATCTGTCGGTTTCAATGTTTCCAAAAGAATTGTTCCAGATGCATTATAGATCGCGAAGATGGCTCCTTCCAGCGGTTGTCCGGTGTCATCCACCTTATGCACTTTGATTTTCCCCACTCCGGTGGATGCCCCTCCGCCTGCACCAGCCATCGATACCTTGATACCAGCCTGGCTGCCTTCTCCCGCAACGGAAGAGGACTGTCCTGCAAAATCAACCTGATTTTGAATTCTCTCGCCATCATCAGCATTGATGTAGGACTGATATTCCAGAAGATATGCCGTGTTTAAGTCATGCTTAAATGTGAAAGTAAATGTGTTACCGTCCACTGCCAATTCATATTCCGATGGATCAACCAGCCGATCCTTCACCGAAACATCGCCTGAATTGTTTGCAGGCAGTTGAATTTCATACAGCTTCATTGAATCGGCAAGCAAAATCTGGTTGCCGGATAACGTGTCCGTTAATTCAGAACCCGCGGCAATGAATGACTGACTTGGATTAATGTTTACAACCCATGAGGCCAGATCTGATGTCCCCACCTGACGGCCTGTTTTGTTCACATATACTCCGCCATGGGCTGGAGTAACTACAGCCTTCTTGTCAAAACGTACAGGCCCGCCTTCAGCATCCGTCAGAACAGCATGATTGCTGTACGAACCCTCCACTGCATACGCTCCGTCCAGACTCGTTTGATACACCACGCGATAAGCTTTTTTGCCGATGTCACCCAGATTCAGCGTAAAACCTTTGCCATCCGGGTTAAGCTGGAATTGACCCGATGTCAACGTGACCTCATCACCAACTGATGTAACATTGTTGGCACCCCTCAATTCAAGCTCATTCACTTTCAATGATCCATCCACAAAGGATTGATTCCCGATATAGGCATCCTTGAGAATGGCCTCCTGAAGATCGAACAGATTGTAATTCACATCAATGGTCCAGGTAATCGCTTTGTCCCTGGCGCTGTATTCGCCCCTCTTGTTACCATTCTCAATTGTGTAATTCTGGGGTCTGACCACAGCAAACTTTGTTATAGCGGTCTGCGGAATGCCTGATTCATTCCAGTTTAGCGTTGCCGTGTTGCGATATTCATTGTTTGTTGGCATTCCAGCCGTTGGATCAAAGCTTGTTTTATAAGTGATCAGATGTTCTTTATTAATCATACCGCCAGGTTTCAGGCGAATCGTAAACCCTTTTTCATAATTCACATCCGCCGGGTCTGCTACAGGTTCTGCCTCGAACTGATCCTGCTGATCGCCACTGATCTGCAGACTGCCCGGAATAAGCTTCATATGTCTGCCTGTATAATCATCTGTGATGACGATGTCCGTCATCTCCTTCTGATCCCGGTTCAGCACAATCTGCCACTCGATTTCCTTGGCATTGAAATTTTCATTTTTTACACTCTTCGCAAAAATAACTTCCTCAATATTTTTTTGACCTTCCTTGGTCGTGCCATCCTGTGTGTTTACTGTATTAACTACAGTCTCATTTTCGTATATCCGCTGTATGGCCTGGGTGTCATATTCAATCTCATAGGCTTTATCAATATCGTTGTTGAACTGCAGCTTAAAACCTTCATTAAAACCGGTGCCGACACCAGTCACCGTGTAGTTTGCAGGATCAACCTCTGTTCTTGTACCAGGGCGACCATCCGATTGAATCTGTACTTCATATACGCGAAGTGAACTTGCAATCAGCCTCTGTTTTGCCGTATCGAAACGGTCTTCAAGCCATGCACTTGCCTGTGCAATGGTTTGCTGATTATAGTTGTACTGAACCTTCCATGTAATCGTCTGAGTAACTGGATCGTATGCACTTTCTTGTCCCGACTTGTTCAGCGGTTCATTGAAACTAACCGTAACACGTCCAAGATCGGATTCATTATACTCGCTCTGATCTGCTGTCAGCGTCACTTCATTGGAATAAGTTACACCTGTATAGGGAGCACTAGTCGGTGCCTGAATGTTCGTCTTGTATGTGACACGATATGCTTTGTCGATATTGCCCAGGTTTACAGGGAACTGGGTTGCTGTATTAACAACAGGACCTTCCTTCACGGAACCATTTAACTGGACCTCCAGCTCGCGGATCTCAATATCCCCTTGAAGTGACAGCCCCAGCGGTAATGTATCCTCCAAAACCACATTGTTCATGATCTTTTCGGCCTGATTAAAATCTACGGTCCATTCAATCTCATCCGAATTGAAATTATTTTTGTTTGCTTTCCCTGTCTTCTGAAGTTCATCCTTCGCGGTGTTTGCAAAATTCACATCAATAATGCCTTGACCTGCACCACTAAAATCAATCTTCTGTTTCAGTCCATCTTGCATCTTGCTCTCGTCAAATTTGATCCACACATAGAAGTTTCCTTCCAGCTTGGCATGTTCGAGCATTTCATTAAAGGTAAATACAATGGTGCCGTCCGGGTTCACGACGTATTCTCCGACGCCCCCGTCCAAACTGCCCCTCAGCTGTGAGCCTATCATAAACTTGTCAGGCAGGTGGAATGTGAAGGTCGATCCATCCCCGTAAGAATGGGTATCATCCCCAAATCCCCATTTAAAAACAACCGCAACTTCATCCGATATCCGTGGGCGAATATCCTCAATCTTGTCTCCCTTGACTTCGATCTGACCGTTGCCGTCATAATCCGGCTTCTGGTTGTACATCTGCACACTCGTAATCAGATTCTCCTGAATCTCGGGAGCTGCAGCAGCGGTAGCCATAAGGCTTACGTTTGTATGGTTCGCTTCCTCTACAGATGCCGTTTGATCCACATCTCCCTGGACTGATTCATCATCCGTAGCAGTATCCGTATTGTCCTGTTCCTCAGGAACCATGTCATCCTCTTCTGGTGAAGGTGGTTCTAAATTATTCATTGTACCCGCCGAGATCAGGTTCGTGTCATCCTGAGCATGCACAGTTGATGTTAACACCATCCCTTGTAGCAATTGCGTAACCAGCAAAAGTGCAATCATCATGATGCCCACTTGTCTCTTCATGTTCCGCATATCCTCCTCGCTCATAATGTTGGCAGACGCCGAGGAATAGAATAACAGGGGAACCTATACAAAAAATAGACAATGGACATGCTGGCAGACTGGACAACAAAAAGAGCACCCGTCATGCGGTGCTCTTGGTACGAAGATACGTTGATACAGCTATATTTGACGCCACTGAACCTGAACCAGACTATATGCTCCTGCCCTCTATTACAAGGTCCAGTTAATTTTGACACGCAGATCTGTTGTATCTTCCATCTTGGAGACAAAATAAGAGATAGACTTCATACCCAGCTGGTACAGATCCTGCAAATCTTCGATCAAACTGCTCTCTGTGCCCTTATATCTGAAGGTTAACGAAGTTCCGCCCTCATTTAGCACACCCTGAACTTTGGTTTTGAGCACTGCGCGTTCCTTGACTGCATCCTGTTCATTATACAGAGAATACTCCAGTGCATGGTACAGCTTTTGGTATACCTCCTGCTTGTTTCCGTCCGTCTTCGCCAGTTTAAGCAGAGCATCACGGTAAGGTGCATAGGCTGCAGGGTACTTGTTTTTGCCTGTCCAGACATGGTCACGCACCATCTCTTTATCACTTAACAAGTAGTAGCTATGACTCACAACGCCTTTGCGATCAGGTGTTGGATCATCCCACGTCGTGTCCATATGGTACCACTTTCCATCCAGCTTCACCAGGTTCCAGGCATGAAGTTGCCCGCCTGCTTGACCTTCGACGATGCGATTCTCAATCCCTACCCGCTCCAGCATGCGGTAAGTAAGCAAGGAGTATCCTTGACATACGGTACTGCCTGTCGCAAGTCCGTCATAAGCCGTATATTTTTGTAATGAAGTATCATAAGCAAGATTCAGCACAATCCAATCATGAATAACTTTAACCTTCTCATGACTCGTCATGCCGGGTTTAATAATTTCTTTGAGCACACTAGCTACTTTCCGATTCACATAATCGGTCTGCGCCTTCGTTTCCCGGTAAGAGAGGGTCACATCCACCTCGGCCGATGTATTGGAGCCTTTATAGTTAAACGCATAACTTTTCACTGTATATTGAATATAAGGATCACTCTTCATTGCTTCATCGATAGAGGTCTGCAACTGTTTCTTGAGGCCCTTCACATTCCCCTTATAGGTAAACACCACTTTCTCTGTACGCTGCGACATCGCATTCAACAGTGTCTGACGCAAATCCGTCGCTGTAGATAGTTCGGACGTGCCTGACGCTGCATACAATTGATCCAGGTCAACTGTACGCGGCAACCAAGCGGCAACAAGACAGCCTGCCAGCAACATGGTGATCACTCGTTTACCGTTCTTACCCATGAAAGGACCCCACCCTTCTTCGTAGCATTCTCATGCCCTATTGTATCATAAAAGGTCTTGCTTTCATTGTTGTATATAAGTTGAATTAAAAATTTCACACAGTCCACTTCGTTAACGTGTAAAAGAATAATTCAACTTGTATCTTTCCAATCTTAGTGGAATCAAGTGGAAAAGGGACCTTCTCGGAAGGCCCCTTGAACTTTAGTTGCAGTCATCATGTTTGCCGCTTCACTTCATCCTATGTCTTCCTGGAGCAAATTATGAGTGGCTTTGCATGCGTACAGATTCGTACACATTAATGCAGTTCAGCCTGCCTGGAATCAATAAAGGCGGCTACCCGTCATGAACGTGTCCGTCTTCCCTTGCAACTTGGCAAGTCGTTCAAGAACTTGAGATGCCTCAGCTACCGTTACTTTGCGCGCAGGCATGAATCTTCCCTCAATAGAAGGTAACAAGCCAAGCTTCAAGCTCAGAGAAACAGCACCCTTATTGTTGATCGCACCGGCATCGGCAATGTTAGGCAAATCTGACGGCTGCATATAGAATCCAGCGAGCTTCTCATAACGTAGAATACGCATCAGCAAGACCGCCAATTCTTCACGTGTCATTTCTTCCTCAAGTTTTAGCTGCTTCTCAGGGTCAGCTCCACCGATCCATCGTTGATCTATAAGGACTTTCACTGCCTTGTAATCCGGACTTTCTATCGTTACATCAGCAAAAAGTTTTTCATTGCTCTCGCTGTTATAGTACATGTCCATGTTCGGATTAATTGCTCTTGCCAGATAATTGAACCAATCTCCCCGGGTAATGACCCGATCCGGAAATACACGTCCCTGCTCGTCAGCAATCAACACCTTATGCTTGGTCATGTTACGCAAAGCTGATTCAGCAATATGACCCGCAATATCTGTCGGTTCAATCTGAGATGCCGCATGGTCTAGACCGTACATGAAGAACCATTGACCTGTATTAGCATCCAGCAATTCGTTCAAATTGTATAGAGATTTCTTACCGCTTACAGGTACATAAGCCAAATTCACCCCCACAGGTACAGGTTCACTAGTACCCAAACCGAACCCACCGTAACGAGCATAATTCAACGTTAACGTATATTTCTTCAGATAGAGTTCTTTAGCTTTTTCGTAAGAGATTGCAGGTGTAATATCTGCCGGTAGTTGCTCAGGAGATGCCGCCAAGCGTGTATAAAATTCAGTAATATCCCCATTGTTCCTTACCTGCACCTGTGCCGTGTCATCCTGAACCCGAATTCCGTTCAAATAACGCTGAAATACAAATGTACGAGCATCGTCTGCTTCTATCATTGTGGCCAGTTGATACTGCTCTTTGGCTTGTGGTACAGCGGCAATGATCGTATTCATCGCAAGTTTCTCGGCCTGTGTTGAAGTAACCGTCTTTTTCTCCTTCTCTTGAGAAGGTTTTTCCTGCCCCATCTCTGGTCCAACCCGTTGTATCAAATTGTAGCTGTAGACCTGTCCGGTAACCGCATCGACCTGTGCCGAAATATCACGCATGAACATATAGGATATGTTTGCATTACGATTGCTCCAGCTCAGACTCCAGACCTGGCTGTTCGCATTGCCATAGTAACCTTTGGTTAATTGACTGTGTTCGAGTTTGTAATCCTTGGGAATGTCAAAATTGGCTGCAACCCGCTCTACTGCCTGTTGCACATTTAAGCGCTGACCGCTGGCTGCAACAAATGCCGGCCCATTGCCTGTTACTTTTTTATTTTGTTGTGAACTGCTCTTGTCCACGGCTTTTCCTGTCATCACGTCAATTCGGTCTAACGTGTTAGCGTTGATCGGCCCCATACTATCACCTTTGGGCAAATAACCGAGAACATATTTTTGCCCTTGTCTGGATGACCATTGTTCTTTGGAGATATAGGCAAGCTCTACATCAAATCCATCTTCAAATACCTGTCTGGCCTGCTCTTCCGAGGCCTTCGGCTTGGAGGAAGGATATTTCGCCGAGATGGTCGAACGTGAATACGATGTGGCTTGACCTCTCTCATCCACAGTTATGTAGACTGTCTCTGCATCCGACACGACGCCATCATGTTTTAAGTTATAGACAAACTGATATTCATTGCGGCCAAATAACGCTTGTTGTTCCACAGGTGAAACCGTGTCTCCTAGCGGCACATACTGTCCTTCCTGTAGTTCAGGAATTGCCTGATGTAGCAGTTCCAAAGCTGTTTTTTCAGCTTCCTCCTTGGTAAGTTGAACATCTGAACCGGATGACAGCTGACTCTCCACAAATTCAGATGGCAAATGTACGCTTAGGACTTCCCCCGTACCTGCATGCACATTCGCGCTGAATCCCATGGAATGATTACCTTGTACAATTTGAAATCCAATATCCCATACCTTGTAATCCGGCGGTGGGTAGGAATTGGATACATCGAAATTAGCAGACGAGATCGTCGCTTTTTTTAATAACGGAAACAGCTTTAATATATTATCAGCGGCTTGCCTGGATGAAATTTTTGCACCCTCCGGCACGTCATTGCTTGTTACGTCTAGTTGATCGTTTTCCCCCGACACTGCTTCATTCACTGAGCCAGTTCCCGCCTGAGCAGCGGATGCGCTCCCCGTCAAACCCGGTACCTGTGTCGTAAACAGCAGAGTTGCCATTGCTGTTGCTGCGGCTTTGGCTGTGAACGTTTTTAGCCTTCCATTCATGTTCCAATCCCAACTCAAAATGGTTACCTCTCCCTTCAATTTCATGCAGGATGCATCATAAATACTCTCGCATGAATTTTGCCATTCTAATCTATGATACCATAAGCTTCCTTTTTAATCGCTGTTTTCCGGGTAATTTTACAATTGTGAATTTCTGTATAATGAAAAAACACAACAAAAAAACGCCAATCAAGTTGGCGTTTCCATCTATCAACCTGCACTATGATGCATATCTGTTCCGTCCTGATTTATTGTAGCTTCATCATGCGTAACTCGCTCTGGAGCAGAACGAACATGCATTTTCAGGAACGGAATCACCGTGTCCCAGAAAGCCGGGTCTTCCTCTGAGCAACTGTGTCCTTCACTGTTAACCCATAGATGCTCTACCGGCGGATCGGCTTTGGACATAAAATATTCCAGTTCACTCGGCGGAATAAAGTTATCCCCTTTGGAGTGTACCATCAGGAATGGCAACTGCATGCTTCTTCGCCGCTCATTCAGCATCATTACGGCATCATTCTGCTGATAAGTCTTTAAAGACTCACCTAACCGCCAAAACCAGATTCGGGGGATCAACTGTGCCAGTGGGAACAGCGGCAGGCGCCGGCGTCTCAGTTCCGAACTGACGATCACCTGAAATTGGGATGGCATGGAGTCGGTAACCACGGCGGAAACTGGAATGCCTTCTGTAATTGCTAGAATCGTCCCCAGTCCACCTAAGGAATGCCCCAACACGCCAATAGCTTCGGGATCAATCTCGGAACGGCCTGATACATAGGTCAACGCAGCCAGTAGATCGTCCCTGAACAGATAGGCCGATGCAGCACGAACAGGATCACTGGCTCCATGACTACGTACATCATACATAAACAGTGCATACCCGGCCTCCCAGATGGGGCGTGCATAGCGTAATACACGAGAACGATTGGAACCCCAGCCATGTGCGATGATTACGAGCGGCCAGGGCTTAGGAACATCGGGTCTCGCTGGAATGAACCAACCTTGCACCTGTCCCCCTCCACTTTCAAAGGTAATATCCTCAAAAGGCATCGGCGGTGTTAACGTAATCGGAATTTTTTTGGGTGTCTGGCTTTTTACCGCCGCCTTCCATAAACCACCCGCAGTTACAGCGGCCACTGCCAACATACCGCCAATCATCGTTCTCGCTTTCACAAGGCCTCTCTCCTCTCTGGCTACTGACATACGCTTATCATACGATAACAGGATCAACTACACGTTAAATGATCTCTACTTTTTGTTTGTTATAACGATTAACCGTGTAAACTCTTTTTATATATACCCCATTACGCCTAATTTACTTATTTGTTCTTAAATTAAAACCTCTACTCCACTGCCTTTACTCTTACCGTTACCTAACCTCAGTCTACCGGTCTGTTCTCGTTGTCGCCGCCTTCACAAATGCTCTCGCTCGCTCTGCAATCTGTGCACTATCTCCTGAATTCAGAGCTTCTTTCGGCAAAAGTGCACTTCCCAAGCCTACTGCGGCTGCACCTGCCTCATAATAGGAAGCGATATTCTCTAGCGTCGCACCACCCGTTGCGAGCAGTGGAATGTGATCGAGAGGCGCCTTGATTTCACGCAGGTATGGAATACCCAGACTAGCCATAGGAAACAGCTTAACAGCCCGTGCTCCTGCTTCATGCGCAGCAACAATCTCCGTAGGCGTCATGGCCCCGGGCCAAATCTCAACACCGTGTTCTACAGCATATTCAATGACAGACAGATCGACATTGGGGGATACCAAAAATTGTGCCCCTGCAGACACGGCCTCCTTCGCCATGCTCACATTGAGTACCGTGCCTGCGCCGACATAGGCTTGTCCTTCGTGACGTTCGCGCCAGTCAGCAATGATCTGATGCGCATTCGGTGTATTCAGCGTGACTTCCATTAGACGAATGCCGCCTTCGGTCATCCCCTGACCAGCTGTCACCGCCGCTTCCCGGCTTATGCCACGTACAATTGCGACCAGTCTGGATTCGAGTAATACTTCTGTCAGATTCATATCCATTCACTCCCTTACTTCGTTCAGATTCGGTAGCCGAGGACCCGTCTTGGTGTACACTGCTTTTCCGTTAAAAACTATTGTAATGCATATGCTCCATTGGATGAAATACATTAATCCATATTAGGGAACTGTGGACGTATTGATGTGAAGTTAGGGAATTTAAACAAAGCAACAATAAGTCCACCAGTGGTGTCAAGACATCAAGACATCAAGACATCAAGACATCAAGACATCAAGACATCAAGACATCAAGACATCAAGACATCAAGACATTTTCATTATGTGGTTGCAATTTATGAAAGCCGATTCGGTTTAGGCATAGCATTATAGCATTTAAATCTTTTAACGATCACCAGTGAGCTTATTTGGCCTGATTAGCCACTTTTTATTTTCTAACGATCTCCAGAGAGCTTATTTACTCAAATTAGTTATGATTTCACCCGATTTTGTCCATTTTTGGCGAAATAGCGTCTGTGGTGATCATTAGAATTTTCAAACCCCCAAAAGTCTTGAAATAAGCTCTCCTGTGATCGTTAGAATAAAGTCGGAGCCAATTACCCATGCACCATGAATCCCATTAACGTAATGTAATAACCGCTCCGACATTTTAACATCCACTCCGAGATACATTCTCCAAAGAAAACTCTGAGCGAGGGTTTTCCACAAACTTATCCTTCGGGATATTAAGTTCTTCCGCGAGATCCCCAAGCGCCTTCGTTTATGTTTCGGATAAATTTCACCGCTTGTTACTTAAATTCTTCATTTATAACACTGCCGATTTTCTCCCCTGTGAGCACACTACCTTAATTTTGGTATTTAAAATAGAAACAAAAAACCTCTTCATCGCGAAGAGGTGGACTCTTTTAACCTTGGGATTCATTCTAGTTTTTTTGAAAAGGAGGAGTTACACATGCAACATTTCCGTGCATTACATGCATTATGGCAACTAACGTGCTGATCATGTATCGCTATTCAAACCCATTAAACTAAACTCTATGCGTTCTCCATTACACTTTCCTTCGCCAAATCCTTGAAATATCGATCATTGTACAACATGCTTGGGTGAGTTGGATGATAAGTTAGGGCAATATCGTTGTGCTCCTTCGCTTTCGCTCGATTGCCCATTCGATCATAACATACACATAATTGCAGATGCGGCATCCAAGTCCATGCGGCTTCATTCAGTACAACCATCGGATCACCTGGACG
The DNA here is from genome assembly GCF_037969905.1 of Paenibacillus sp. FSL R7-0272. NCBI lineage: Bacteria > Bacillati > Bacillota > Bacilli > Caryophanales > Paenibacillaceae > Paenibacillus > Paenibacillus sp. FSL R7-0272. The sequence continues at coordinate 5,400,130 of NZ_CP150221.1, forward strand.
GTTCGCCTGCACAGCCTGTTCGTACCAGAATATAGCTTGGCGATAGTCTTCTCTATCTGCAAAATATCCCCCCAGTCGGCAACACACCTCTGCTCTAGGCAAATCATAGGCAAAGGAACGGAACAACGCGGCTGATTCCCGTTCCGGACGTTTCAGTACTGCCTCGCAATCCGCGATTTTCTGGCAGGCGGCGATCCGATCCTCCACCCATCCCAGTCCGGTGTCCAGAAATTTCTCATAGTAAGTTATGGCTTCCTCATGAAAAGCATGGTCTTTCAGTTCATTGCCAAAATAATAGAGGTCACGCGGTGAGAAGTCTTCACCGGCCTGTTCACGTTTGCGATATATTCGCAAATTTCGATCTGTATACACCTTATCTTTCTTATGGGTCACAGCCACATCACTATGCAGCAAATTGCCTGCTACAGCAAGGTATTCATGCACTGCACCAATCCAGCGAAACTGGCGATCCCGCCGCACCAGACGATTTCGCCGTAGACTATACGAGACCTTGCCCTCTGGCGTGAAGGAGAGGTTGTAATCCATCGTTACACTGTCCACAGCCGGATCAAGCGACTGTTTCAATGCGATCAGCTTGGCGCGATCCTGCGGTTCAAACACATCATCGGCATCCAGCCACATAATATATTCGCAGGAAGCTTGGTCGAAGGCGAAATTACGCGCCGCCGCAAAGTCATCCACCCACTCAAAATCGAAAATACAGTCGGTGTACTGAGCCGCAATTTGCCTTGTACGATCCGTGGAACCTGTGTCCACAATGACGATCTCATCGGCAATTCCTTTTACGGAGTCCAGGCATCTGGCGAGGGAAGTTTCTTCATTTTTTACAATCATACATAAGCTAATTCGAATTCCCTCTTCGCCTCGTTTAATTCTGCGGTTATAGGCCGCCGCCCCCGGTAAATCGGACAAACGATAGATATGATAGGCTGGGTAGTGGGTATCCACAAACAGTTGAAACCCGTACGCCTGAGCACGAATGCAGAAATGACGATCCTCTCCCCAAAAAGAAACATTCGGAATACGGTCAAAATTCACTCCCGCTTCAAGTACAGATCGCCGAATTAGAGTACAAGCGCCTAACCCGCCCACCTCATAACAACCCGGAATACGTAGCTGGTTTAGAAAGGCGCTCGCCTGTGCGTCCTCATCCTGCGCCTCTGTTGCTTCGAGAGCTGAACCCCCCCGCCGATAAAGTGCATATTCATCCTGAAGCCATACCTGCGGCATTTCCTTTGTTCCCGGTTGCCAGCTGGTCCAAAAAATATTGGATACAATCTCGTTTTGACTCGATACCAGTTGTTCCAGCGTTCGAGGGTGCAACACCAGATCGGAATCGATCAGAAACACGCCATCATATTGATGTTCACGTGCGTACTGTAAAATGTTATTTTTCAGCCTGGCCACTCGCCATACCTGTTCGTTTCTCCAGTAGTGACCACCTTCATCTTTGTTGTAGTTCCCTGGATCGTCCGCGTCTCCACTCTCCGTACCATTCATATCGCGAACATGGATCACCTTACCGTTATGTCGAAGTACAAAATCGTTCAGCATTTGGGAGGAGACTTCCTCCTCATTATCATCTACAAACAAATAGTCTGTACGCACCGTCTTTCGCTCAAGGCTCTGCAGGGAATTCAGAAATTCATTCAGAATGGCAGCTGTCTGCCGCACAGGGCTAGCAATAAGGATACGCCCATGGGTACTTGGTAGGATGTTCTCTCCCTCTCCCTCTTTCTCTTTCATGTCCTCTTGTGCTTCTTTTTGTTGTGGCTGTAATTGTTGGTCCCCCTTTTGCCCTGTCATTTGTTTGGACTGCTCCCTTTGCTTCTGTATTCGTTTTTCCTCTTGGCCTTGCTCTTGTTTGTGTTCTAGCTCTTTTCCTTTTTGTTTCTCTTTTTCTTGTGATATCCTTAACGTTTGCCCTGTTTCCTTCTCAGACTTGGAGGGTATGGTATCCGCTTGTGGTTCACCTTGAACACTTTTGTTACTGTTTTTGCTGTCTAGCGGGTCTTTCACCAATGATGCTCACTTCCTTCCCTTAATCAGACCATGGAATAAGCCGAGGCTCTGCATCCAATATCGATTCATATTGCTCTTTCCAGCCATACCTTGCTTCGGGGTCCAGTGTTTGGTATCTCTCATATTTGCGAACGCGGTCTTCTTCTCTTGCCCAGCCATAATGCTTTACTCGCGGGGTGTGACAGGCATAGGGCAGATGCTGAATGCTCAACGGGAATCGTCCGCAATGCTGCGGTGTTTCCTTCCATTCATAGACCATCCCGGGACGATACTTGACTAGAAAAGGTCGATAATACATATGAGCCTGCCAGTACACATCTTCCCGGTACGCAGTCTCACTCCACATATCATATAAACGGAAGTAAATCGCTTCTTCCAATCCACTTAAGAGGTCATCCCTCAAAACACCAAAATCCGGCGTTAAAACCTCGTCTGCATCTAAATTAAGAATCCATTCCGGGTTAGTTGAAAGGGTCTCCTCCCATTGTTGCTTTCGCAGACTCACTTCATCAGAAAAACGCGAGACCGGATTCTGCACTAGTACAAGAGGGATACCGTGTAAAAGTTCTCTGCACATGGCAGCCGTCCCATCCGTACTTCCATCATCAATAATGACAGCCCGATCAATCCATGCCCGATGTGTCATAAGTGCCTGCCTAAGATATCGCTTCTCCTCGTTGCATACAATCATGGATAAGGTGATATGCGGCCTATTCCTAACTGGTTGTTCCTTGCCCTGTTCCCGTTCGTGTTGCTCCTGTTCTTCCAACCCCACACCCCCATGCTTCCGTTTTTTTTAGACGCAAACCCTCTATATCCAATCTATGCTAAGCTGGAATCCGGTTATGCAGGGCAAGTGTTCCGGCATAGCCACCTCGGGATTTACTTCACACCTAACACAAAAAAAGCACTCGCTTACGCGAATGCTTTTGGATCAGGATACTTCTATTCAGTTTATTTTTGAATACGGACTACTTATGAAACCTTCGATTTAACGATATGCCGCCAAACGATCATTCAAGCCGCGTGTCTGTCCGTACACCTCTTGATAAAGGGCAAACAAACCGTCATATACCGCTACTGTCTCCGGGTTTGGTACGTAAGATTTCGCTGGACGAATAAACGCCGCCGCACACTCTTGCATTGTCGGGAACCAGCCACTGCCATAAGCCGCCAGCATAGCTGCCCCCATCGCCGGACCTTGCTCACTCTCCAGCTTCACAATCGTTGCATTGAAAATGTCCGCTTGCATCTGCAGCCAAGCTTCGTTCTTCGCTCCGCCTCCAATGGAGATCACCTCATTGACCGTCTTGCCTGCACCACGCAAAATATCAATCGACTCACGTAACGAGAAGGTGATGCCTTCCATTACAGCACGTCCAAAATGCTCCAGCTTATGCCCTGCATCCATGCCGATAAAACTGCCGCGAATATTCGCATCCGGGTGAGGTGTGCGCTCCCCTACGATATATGGCGTGAACAACAGACCGTTGCTTCCTGCCGGAATCTGGTCAATGCCCTGTAGAAGAGCATCAAATGATTTGTCCGCTGCGAAAGTGTCTTTAAACCAGGAGAGACTGTATCCTGCTGCCAGCGTCACACCCATAATATAGAAGGCATCTTTCTCACCATGGTTAAAAAAATGCACTTTCCCTTCGAAATCGAGATCCTTTCGTTCTTCGTACGAGAGAACAACTCCGGACGTACCGATGCTGCACATCGTCTGTCCTTCACTCAATATGCCTGCGCCAATTGCACCGCAGGCATTATCGGCACCGCCAGCAAATACTTTGGTTGCTGGCGCCAAGCCTGTTTGCTCTGCAATCTCAGGCAACAAGGTGCCGACTTCGTCGAATGATTCAACTAGGTGCGGGCAAAGCGTCATCGGCAGATTAAATGCGGATGCGATCTCCGTGCTCCATTGTTTACCTGCCACATCCAGCAGCAACGTACCCGCTGCATCGGAATAATCCATCGCGTAATCGCCAGTCAGGCGGTAACGTACGTAGTCTTTTGGCAACAGAAACAAAGACGCTTGATCCAACAATTCTGGTTCATTTTCCTGCACCCACAAGATTTTAGGTAACGTAAACCCTTCCAATGCACGGTTCCGGGCAATGCTGAGTAACTTGCTATCAAGAACCTTCTCAATCCGGCGGCACTGTGCTGTCGTTCGGGTATCGTTCCACAGGATGGCATTACGAAGTGGTTTGCCTTCTGCATCCACCAACACCAGCCCGTGCATCTGCCCGGAGAAGCTTAATCCTTCAATCTCGGAAGGCTGCACGCCAGATACTTCCAGCAATTTGCGAAGCGACACAATTGTCTGCTCCACCCAATCCTCTGGATTTTGTTCACTATATCCAGCTTTAGGCTGGTACAACGGATAGGCCTCCGATGCTTCAAATGCCACTTTGCCTTCACGATTCACCAAAACGGTCTTAACCGCGCTCGTTCCGAGATCGACGCCAATTACATAACTCATAAGTATACTCCTTTCGTTTATACAGGATTGAAACCTTAGGTGTGGCATGCTGAGCCACTCCGTGTGCAGAAAACCCTTCGATCTCCCTTACCCCCGGATTTCTTCACTTCCCCTTTTCAAGGGTGAAATCCGGTTGTAAATGCGAGCGCTTTGCTTCTCCGGGTCCTTTCTGCTCACTCCGTTTCTGCATGCCGCTTCTAACGTTGCTTTCAAACGGTACAAACGTACTCGTTTGGGGCAACTCGGGGGCTAATGACATTTCAATCGTCATTGGTTTATTTAAAAGCATAAAGCGTTGGTGCTCGGCATGCTGAGCCACTCCGTGTGCAGAAAACCCTCCGATCGCCCTTACCCCCGGATTTCTTCACTTCCCCTTTTCAAGGGTGAAATCCGGTTGTAAATGCGAGCGCTTCGCTTCTCCGGGTCCTTTCTGCTCACTCCGTTTCTGCATGCCGCTTGTAACGTTGCTTTCAAACGGTACAAACGTACTCGTTTGGGGCAACTCGGGGGCCAACAATGACATTTCAATCGTCATTGGTTTATTTAAAAACATAAAGCGTTGGTGCTCGGCATGCTGAGCCACTCTATGTGCAGAAAACCCTTCGATCGCCCCTTACCCCCGGATTTCCTCACTTTCCCCTTTTCAAGGGTGAAATCCAGTTGTAAATGCGAACACTTCGTTTCTCTGGGTCCTTTCTGCTCACTCCGTTTCTACATGCCCCTTGTAACGTTGCTTTCAAACGGTACAAACGTACTCGTTTGGGGCAACTCGGGGGCCAACAATGACAACAAACCGTCCCCGCCTTCCCAGAGGAAAGCGGGGACGGTTTGAATGTCACGCTTATTCAACGTCCAGGGTGCAACATACTTTTGCACCGAGTAGGAAGAGGTATGATTCCTGCTTTATCTGCGGCAATGATCTGATCATAGGCAGTTCGTTCGGACATGAATCTACTCTTCCTCTATGACTATTATTAGTCAGCCAGGATGTATTGGTTAAGCTTTGCTCTCAGCAATTCCTGACGTCCGGATTGGTTTTTGCGTGGGTTTTCGTTGTTCAAAGCATACTCCGCGAGGGAAGCAAGTGTTGCTTTACCTGCAACAACCTCTGCACCGATGCCTTCGTTGAAGCTGCTGTAACGTTGCTCGATGAATTCATCGAATACACGGTCTTCGATCAGCTTGGAAGCGACTTTCAGACCTTTCGCATACGTATCCATACCTGCGATGTGAGCCAGGAACAGATCCTCAGGTTCGAAGGAGCCACGACGAACTTTCGCGTCGAAGTTTACGCCACCTTTGCCCAAACCGCCGTTTTTCAACACTTCGTACATGGTCAGAGTAGCATCATACATATCAACCGGGAACTCGTCCGTATCCCAGCCAATCAGCAGATCGCCTTGGTTCGCATCCAGGGAACCGAGCATGCCGTTGATACGTGCTACGCGGATTTCATGATCAAATGTGTGACCAGCCAGCGTTGCATGGTTCGCTTCAAGGTTCAGTTTGAACTGTTTGTCGAGATCATATTTTTGCAAGAACGCAATGGAAGTTGCTGCGTCGAAGTCGTATTGGTGTTTTGTTGGCTCTTTAGGTTTAGGCTCAATCAGGAACTGAGCGTCGAAGCCGATTTCTTTTGCATAGTCAACAGCCATATGGAACATACGAGCAATGTTGTCTTGCTCCAGTTGCATGTCCGTGTTCAGCAATGTGTCGTAACCTTCACGACCACCCCAGAAAACATAGTTTTCTGCACCGAGACGTTTACCTACTTCCAGACCTTTTTTTATCTGCGCTGCTGCGTGAGCATATACGTCTGCGTTGCAAGTGGATGCTGCACCAAACATGAAACGTGGGTTGGAGAACATGTTAGCTGTGTTCCACAGCAGCTTTTTGCCGCTTGCTTTCATGTGCTCTTCCAGCAAATCAACGATCGTATCGATATTGCTGTAGAATTCACGCAGTGATGCGCCTTCTGGAGCCACGTCTACATCGTGGAAACAGTAGTATGGCAGATTCATTTTTTCCATAAATTCAAAAGCCGCTTCCACACGAACTTTCGCTTTATCCAGACCGGAGTAGCTATCCCATGAACGTACTGCTGTTTCAGCACCGAACGGGTCACTACCGCCTGCAGTTAATGTGTGCCAGTAAGCCATACCGAAACGGAAGTGTTCTTCCATCGTCTTGCCAGCGACAACTTCTTGTGGATTATAATGTTTAAAAGCAAATGGATTCTTGGAATCTTTACCTTCGAATGCAATCTTATTAACGGATTCAAAATAGGCCATGTGATAAATGCCTCCTCAAAAGTTTTAAAAGAGTTTGTTTAAGAAATCGTTTACACCGTTATCCTAACACATCAGATTTACTTTGTCTATTGGTTAAACAAAGTAAAAATAAAATTGTTTTTTCCTAGTTCGTTTACGCTATAATAGTCGAATAGCTTCTTAGCGGATATACATGAAATCCTTTGTTACAAAGAATAGGAGTGCCTTATCGATATGAAAATTACCGGAGACCAGATGCTGGTCAAAAAAATAAACAAATCGATCGTACTGGATACGATTCGCCGTCATGCCCCCCTTTCCCGGGCGAAATTGTCCGAAGTGACCGGTCTCAACAAAGCAACGGTTTCCAATCTGGTAGCGGATCTGATCAGCGATGAGTTGGTGCAGGAGATTGGGCCAGGAGAATCTAGTGGTGGACGTAAACCGCTAATGTTGCTTTTCAGAGGTACGGCTGGATATGCTGTAGGTCTGGAACTGAGCGTAACGCGTTTGAAGGGAGTACTCACCGACCTCGAAGGTCATATCGTTGCCGATTATGCCGTCGATCTGAAGCAGCATGATGCAACGTCTGTATTTGAACAATTAAAGCTGGCTGCGACGCACCTGATGGAACAGGCTCCCCCCTCTCCGCATGGAGTAATTGGCATAGGCATCGGTGTTCCAGGGATGGTCGATGAGCAAGGAACCGTACTGTTTGCGCCCAACTTAAAGTGGGAAATGGTGCCTTTGCGATCCATGATGGAAGAAAGCTTCAACCTGCCTGTCACCATTGATAATGAGGCCAACGCGGGAGCACGGGGCGAATTAAACTTTGGTGCAGGTGTTGGTGTGCGTCATCTGATCTATATCAGTGCAGGGATCGGGATTGGTTCAGGCATTATGGTTGATGGTGAATTATATAAGGGTGCGTGGGGTTACGCGGGTGAGACTGGACATATGTCCATTGAAGCAGAGGGTCTGCCTTGTTCTTGCGGTAATCGGGGATGCTGGGAGTTATACGCTTCGGAAAAAGTATACGAACACCCGGATCAGCAGCACCTGCCTGCACATACGACCAAAGAACTGATTGAACACGCCCAGAACGGACATCAGGACGTGATCGCCTTATACAATATCATCGGACGCAAGCTGGGCGTTGGCATTACCAACATCGTAAATAGCTTCAACCCGGAGCGTATTATTATTGGCGGTCCGCTTTCGGAAGCTAAGCCTTGGATTGAATCTGCCCTCAAACAGGTGGTCGAGGAACGTACCCTGCCTTATCACCGTCGAAGTCTTCAAGTGGAATGGGCTGCACTTGGTAGCCGTTCGACACGAATAGGGGCTGCTTATTCTGCAATATCCCAATTTTTAGGTAATGTAAGAGTCTCTGTTTAATATTTAGCTAAAAATCATTAAAATTGACAAGATTTCGCCCCATTTCCTCCCTTTTTGTTAAAGAAATCCAGAGGTATAATGAGATTATGTGATTTTTGTCATGGCAGCGTTCTCGTTGCCGTGTTATCCGATAATGAAACGGAGTGAAACTCGTGACCTACGTGGATACATCAGATATCTCGGCGCCAGTATTTGTCACCGTACTCCTGTTCCTGATTGTGCTTGCGCCCCTGTTCAGCCTGGGCATACTTCGTTTTTTTCAGAGCAAAAAGAAGGCTGGTCTCATGTACATGCTGTCAGGCTTACTGGTGTATGTCGTATTTCAGACATGCATGAGTATTTTTTTCTAGCGGAGAATTCTTTACGCTTGAATGTACTCCTATACTCAAAGGCAAATGATGTTGCTCCGACTAAAAAGGAGACGCTTATGCGCAATGTCCTCAAGTCCAGACGTTGTCTTACGCGTCTTCTTTTTGTTTCCCTCCCATTTCTTCCAACATCAGAAAAATTTAAAAAAAGACCGTACCTTATACGGTACGGTCCCTTCCCAATCTTACTTCTATATTCAAACGGCTCGCGCGAACCGGAATAGCTTCAATTCTGTTAAACTACATAGCCAGCAACCATAGCTAGCCAAGCATGAATTAAGCGTCCAATGCTTTAGCAAATTGTGTTTTATTCATACCCAGAATGCGGTGTTCACCGATTACGGTCAAAGGAACTGCACGTACGCCCATATCCCATACTTGTTGTGCGAACTCGTCGCTTGTCTCGATGTTGCGCTCTTCATAAGCAATACCTTTATCAGCCAGGAAAGTCTTGACGGATTTGCAGTTCGGGCAATTGGTGGATGTGTATACAATTACGTTTTCCATGTTTAGTTCACCTCAGAATTATTATTTGTTATATATGGTTAATTATTTATAAGCTAAATGAAGCACTGTTTAAACATCGGGCTTTCCGAATTACAACGCTACTGCGCTGTGCTCCAGGCTTTCAATGAATTTCTCGGTGTCCATTGCAGCCATACATCCGCTACCTGCAGCAGTGATCGCTTGTTTGTAACGTGTATCCTGAACGTCACCACATGCGAATACGCCTGGGATGTTTGTTTCAGAAGTACCTGGAGTTGTCAAAATGTAACCATGCTCGTCTGTAGTAATCTGACCACCCAAGAAACCTGTGTTTGGTGTGTGACCAATCGCTACAAATACGCCGCTTGCCGGAATCACTTCTTCTTCACCAGTTGCGTTGTTAAGCACTTTCAGTCCAGTTACGCCGTTGTCGCCAGCAATCACTTCAAGTGGTGTGCGGTTCAGTGCCATTTCTACTTTCTCGTTGCTGCGTGCACGATCTTGCATGATTTTGGAGCCACGCAGTTCTTCACGACGGTGCACCAGTGTTACTTTGGAACCGAAACGGGACAGGAAGCTTGCTTCTTCCAGTGCGGAATCGCCTCCGCCAATAACGATAATTTCTTTATTACGGAAGAAGAATCCGTCACATGTCGCACATGTGCTGACACCGCGGCCCACGTTTGTTTCTTCTCCTGGGATACCCAAATATTTAGCAGATGCGCCTGTAGACAGAATCAACGTTTCGGATACGAGTTCGCCCATACCTTCGACTTGAATTTTGAAAGGACGCTCGCTCATGTCGATGTTGTTTACCCAGCCCGTACGGAATTCTGCGCCAAAACGCTCCGCTTGTTTACGCATGTTGTCCATCAGTTCAGGGCCCATGATGCCATCAGGGAAACCCGGGAAGTTCTCCACTTCTGTCGTTGTTGTCAGCTGTCCACCCGGTTGCGGTCCTTCAATAACGAGTGGGTTCAAGTTGGCACGTGCCAGATAGATTGCTGCTGTCAGCCCTGCAGGGCCTGTTCCAATAATAATTGATTTATACATGTATAGTTCCTCCCCCATGTTCTGCAAAAAGATCAAGCTCTCCGGCATCAAAAGCGCGAGCCTTTGCATACACTAGAACGGATAGCCCACATCATGTCCATAAGAACTGCCTACGAATATGACGATTCACCTATGCAGAAACGGAATTCTAATTTATAATCATTCTAATCTGTTGTTCATTATGATCTCTTTTATGTACGGTGTCAATGCTCGGCAGCGATTATGAAGAAGTCTTCATCAGGAGGGAAAATGGAAGCATGAACGACGCTCTACTCGGCAGTATTATTTCGGCCATGTCTACCGGACTTGGGGCCGTACCGATCTTATTTATGCGTAAAATATCACATCGTCTGCGCGACATTCTGCTCGCTTACGCAGCGGGTATTATGACTTCAGCCTCGGTGTACAATCTCATTCCCGAAGCACTGGGACAATCTAATTTATTTGTTCTTGCTTTTGGCATTATGCTCGGCAGCTTGGTTCTGCTGGTGCTGGAGATGCGTATTCCACACGTAGATCTGGAAAACCCCGAAAAGATGCCTTTCAAAATTGAAGGCAAAGCTTTCATGATTATCGCAGCCATCACAATGCATAACTTGCCGGAAGGCTTGTCTGTCGGTGTAAGTTATGCAAGTACGGATGAAAACTTAGGGAACCTGATTGCCTTTTCTATCGGTTTGCAAAATGCACCGGAAGGCTTTCTGGTCGCTCTCTTTCTCGTCAATCAGAACATCGGTCGCTTTAAAGCACTTGGTATTGCAACATTAACTGGGGCTGTAGAGATTATAACGGCCATGATCGGATATACACTCAGTAGTCTTGTTGCCGGACTGGTGCCTTACGGTCTCGCGTTCGCAGCAGGTGCGATGATGTTTATCGTTTATAAAGAGCTCATCCCTGAGAGTCATGGTGACGGCAATGCACGCGCAGCTACGATCTCCTTCCTGTTTGGTCTGATTACGATGATCGGACTAACCGAACTGTTCTAGATGTGTGAAAGGCAAAAGAACCGGACCACAGCGGATGCTGAAGTCGGGTTCTTTTTTTAGCCACAAATGAAGATTCCATGAAATTACTGAAATTGCTGAAATCATCTGTAAAGCAATTTATATTTTCTTTTTATTTAAACGATCAAGATTGAATAAATCGAATTAGTTCAGCATTGAATTTTTCCAACTCATCGTAAAATGCACCGTGTCCACTCTCTTCAAACACAACCATTTCAGCCGAAGGGATCGCTTTGTGCACCTCTTCAGCGAATTCGAACGGACAGATTTCGTCTTTTTTACCGTGGAAAATGGCTGTAGGCACCTGGATCGTTTCCAATTCCCCGCGCAAATCCTCATCACGCAACGCCATCGCACTGTTAATCGTACCATAAGACGAAGCTTCCATGCCTAGTGCATGGAACCATTGCATGAAAGGCTGGCTGTGCTTCTTCGCAAAAAACATTCCGCCGAACGTATCCAGTAGCTTCGCACGATCCGTGAAAATCGGCTCAATAATCTGCTCATTCAGCTCATCCGGCGTCAAGCCGTATGGATATCCATCACGCTGTGTAAATACAGGTGCCGCCGCCGACAGCAGTGCCAGCTTCGATACTCCGTGTCCCTGATGACGCGCCATATAATGTGCCGCGATAGCACCACCCATGGAGAAACCAGCGAGTATGGCATCTGTCAGCCCCAGGTCGTCAATAACAGCACGAACATCGTCTGCCATGCGGTCATATTCATATCCAGTAGACGGCTTATCGGATAAACCATAACCTCTGAAATCCATTGCAATGGTACGAATGCCGTGGTTCGGTAGCACATTCAATTGGTATTCAAACATTTTATAATTGACAGGCCAGCCGTGCAAAAACAGTACCGGAGTCCCTTCACCAATATCTTCAACATATACTTTTACATTCGGTTCAACTTGTACATAACGGCCCATTGTTCACAGCTCCCTTTATCGTTAAAAGTAATTATCGTCAGTGAGATACATTGCATTACATTGTATCGTCTCTTCGACTATTACCCTCTGACAACAGGTTCAAACGGGAGCTGCTGGGGCACTGTGCGTTAAAGCACAACTTAACGCAACAGTCGAAGTCCATTCAGAATCACCAAAATGGTACTGCCTTCATGACCAACCACTCCAAGTGGCAAAGCAATATCTTGTAAGAAGTTACCTGCGATTAACGCTAAAATAACTGTAATGGCAAACCACATATTATGCTTCACCGTGCGTTCGGCTCGCCGAGCTTGCCCGATTACCCAAGCAATCTCTTCGATATTATCATTCATAAGCACCGCATCGGCCACTTCGATTGCTGTCCCACTGCCTGATAACCCCATGCCCATCCCCACTGTTGCTGCCGCAAGTGCAGGCGCATCATTAACCCCGTCACCAACCATCAGCACATGACCATATTGCTCACGGAGCGCTTGCACCTGTGTGACCTTATCTTCAGGTAGCAGATCAGCATAGACCAGACTAACCCCGGTTTCACCGGCAATGACCGAAGCTGAACGAGCACGATCACCGGTTAACATTGCTACTTTGACACCCATACTCTCCAGCTTCTTCACAGCTTCAACCGCCTGTGGACGGATCATATCCCGCATCGCAATCAAACCCGCAAACTCACCATTGACAGTTACAACAGATATCGTTTTGCCTTCCTGCTCCAGTCGGGTACATACCGCTTCCCAGTCTGCTTCACCGTTTACAAGTACATCATTGGCTATAGACTCCACAGCTTTGCCATTCTTAAATTCGCCAGTTGGCGTTACAGCTAGTGTTTCCGTAGCTTCTCTCTCTTCCATCGTCTGATTTTCTTGTATCTCTTGTGCCCAAACTGTTCCATCCAGCCGCCCAATCTTCCACACGACGCCATTTATGCTTCCTTGAATGCCGTGTCCTGTAATAGACTGCACATGCTCTGCCTCTTGTAGAGGTAAGTTTTCTTTACTCGCCTGTTCCACGATAGCCCGAGCAAGGGGATGCATCGAGAGATTTTCAACAGACGCCACTGCGGACAATAATTGCTCTCTGCTTACGCTCGGTGCAGTTAGGATATCCGTTACTTTGGGAGTTCCCATCGTGAGCGTGCCTGTTTTGTCAAAAGCGACCACTCGGGTATGAGCAATATTCTCCATATGCGCCCCTCCCTTGAACAAAATCCCGCGGCGAGCGCTGCTGGACATTGCAGACAGCATCACAGGCATGATGGAAGACACCAGTGCACAAGGTGATGCCACGACAAGAAAGACCATGGCTTTGTAAAAAGCTTCATTCCACGTCCATCCCAAGAGTAGTGGTGCTCCTACAATAACAAGAAGCGTAACACCTACAACAATTCGTGCATAGATACCTTCAAAACGTTCCATAAAACGTTGCGAATCCGGTACCTCGGCTTGCGCTTCCTCCACCAGCTTGATGATTTTTCCGAATAGTGAGCCCTCGGCCGACTTGGTGACTTCAACATATAACGCGCCCTCACCATTCACTGTACCAGCGTAAACTTCGTCCCCTGCACTCTTATCTACTGGCATCGATTCCCCGGTAATCGACGATTGATTGATAAAAGAACTTCCCCGATAAACAACTCCATCCGCAGGAATCAGCTCGCCTGGCTTCACGAGTAGCAGATCCCCTGGCTGCAAATCCTCAATCGCCACGATATTCATTTGTCCATCCTCGATCCGCAATGCCGTCTCCGGTTTAAGTGCCAGTAAGGATGAGATGTCTTTGTGACTGCGCTCCGTGGCGTAGCTTTCCAATGCTCCACTAAGGGCGAAAATAAAGATTAGCATTGCGCCTTCATTCCAATAACCAATTGTCGCCGCTCCAAGTGATGCGGCAATCATTAGCAAGTTAACGTCCAGATCACGATCCTTAACCAAAGTTTCGACACCTTCTTTGGCCTTCGTCCAGCCACCAATCCCATAAGCGGCAATGTAGATTATCACAGACATCGTGGCAAAATAAGGTGCTATCCCCCATGCAATCAGCATCATAATGCCACTGCCCAGCGCTGCCTGCATCTCCTTGTTCTGCAACATCGCGCGAAAATTCGGTTTCTTGCCCCGTTTGGGTCCAGGAGTATGGGCCGATTGTTGCTTGGCTTGCTGTTTCCCTTGTAAAGGTTGATGTATCGCTTGCATATAAATCACGTTCCCTTCGGAGGTTTTATTCTTATCTGACTGCATTATCCAAGTTGTATTGAGAATGAGAGCCATTGTTATTGCCCTAAAAATGGCACATGCTGCTGCGGGATTCCCGCAGCAGCATGGTTTTGAGACGATCGGCACTTTCATTAGATCATTGATCCAGTGAGAATGATAATCATTTTTGTGCTTATGCAATTATTTTTACTCAATACAACTTTTTCTCAATTATATGCCTGTGTTGTTCATTTGTAAATGGGTGTTTCAGGCCAACGATCATGAGAAACCTTATTTCATCGAAAATGCATCATTTTTAATGCTATCGATGACTAGGAACGCTATTCTTTGCATTTAGCCCATTTCTCGCCCCTAAATGCTGAAAAATGAATAAATAACATCTCTGCTAATCGTTAGATTTTAAATCTCGGTAAAAAAGGCAAATAAACTCCGTGGAGATCGTTAGCGCTTGCTCCTCATTCTCCTCGTTCCAATGACCTAAAGATAAAGGCATACTCGTTCGTTATGTACCTACCATAAAGCTTTTGCCACAAAGAACTCTCCATACAAAAAGGCCAAAGCCCGCTGAACGTGGCTTTGACCTTTCAAGTACGACATACTTTGATACACCAACTTATTTTTACGCGCCAACGCTTGCACCTTGACTCGCTTTAATCGCCTGCTCCAGATCATAGATGATATCCTGAATGTTCTCCGTACCAATGGACAGACGAATCAATTCCGGATTTACGCCAGCTGCTGTTTGTTCTTCTTCCGTCAATTGAGCATGGGTTGTGCTTGCCGGATGGATGATCAATGACTTGGAGTCACCTACATTAGCAAGGTGAGAGAACAATTTTACATTTTCGATTAATTTACGTCCTGCATCTACGCCGCCTTTAATCCCGAACGTCAGAATCGCACCTTGGCCTCTTTGCAGATATTTCTGTGCAAGTTCATAAGAGGGATGACTTGGCAGCCCTGCATAGCTCACCCACAGGACATCCTCATGTTTCTCCAGATACTCTGCAACTGCCAGCGCATTGCTACTATGACGTTCCACGCGAAGATGCAATGTCTCCAAACCTTGTACCAACAGCCAGGAGTTAAATGGTGAAATGGACGCTCCCAAATCACGTAGCAACTGTACACGTGCTTTGATAATATAAGCAATCGGGCCAACCGCTTCTGTGTATACAACCCCGTTATAACTTGGGTCCGGTTCAGTCAGTCCCGGGAATTTGCCGCTTGCTTTCCAGTCGAATTTACCACTGTCCACGATGACACCACCGATGGATGTACCATGCCCACCAATGAACTTGGTTGCCGAGTGAACGACAATGTCCGCTCCATGTTCAATTGGACGAAGCAAATACGGGCTTGGGAACGTGTTATCCACGATCAACGGAATCCCATGTTCATGGGCAATAGCTGCCACGGCTTCAATATCAAGTACATTACCTTTTGGGTTACCAATCGTTTCAGCGTACAACGCTTTTGTTTTCTCCGTAATCGCCGCTCGGAAGTTCTCCGGATCACTGGAATCTACAAATTTCACATCAAGGCCCAATTTCGGCAACGTTGTAGAGAACAGGTTATACGTACCGCCATACAGACTTGCCGAGGACACGATCTCGTCTCCAGCACCGGCAATGTTCAGCAAAGAGAACGTAATAGCTGCCTGACCCGAAGCCGTAGCCAATGCGCCTGCTCCACCTTCCAATGCCGCAATCCGCTGTTCGAATACATCCGTTGTTGGATTCATTAGACGTGTATAGATGTTGCCAAACTCTTTCAAACCAAACAGATTAGCAGCATGCTCCGTATCACGGAATCCATAAGATGTTGTCTGGTACAAAGGTACAGCTCTAGATTGGGTTGTTGGGTCAATCTCTTGACCTGCATGAATAGCTAATGTTTCAAATGAAAGCTCACGTTCGTTTGACATAATTCTGAATCCTCCCTTGATATATGCATTCTTGTGCATCCTGATCTCAATTACTGGCTTCTTGATGTCTCATCATGGCGGCTTATGTTTTCCATATTCTCTCACAAGAAGTCGGTTTTGAAAAGAGTTATTTCCGATTTTTCCGATAAGAAATGTTAATATGTAAAGTATGATCCTGCTGTACTAAAAAAACCTTTGCCATGGCAAAGGTTTTTCAGTTCATTCATCGTTAAAACTTCTTCTACCTCATCTTACCTTCACAGCGTCCCATACCGCTCTCAGGTGCTTGGCAGCAGGCACAGCTTCTTCTGCATTCACACCTTCCAGCGAGATATCAATGTGTGGTTTATACGTCTTGAGCAATTCGAAGAACAAAGGATAATCCAGAATGCCCGCACCAGGAACGGGATTATACTTCTCACCCTGTGCATTGAAAGCTACATCTTTCGCATGAATAACGATCATCTTCTCATACAGCTTCTCCATTACTTCACGCAGAAAAGCTCCTTGATCTGCTGTATGATGGTGTTTAATCAGATTACACGGATCAAACAACATGCCCAGATTGGATGACGGAATCTCTTCAAACAACCGGGTCATATGTTCATGCGTATGAAGTGTATGGGTCGCCACGGGTTCAATGGCAGCATGTACGCCCCATTTTTCAGCTTCCTCCGTGATCTCCTCCAGCGTATCTTTCAGAATACTCCATGACTTTTCATCATATGTGTCTGGATGAGAATCCTTATAAGTCGTTCGTTCTCCTGTTTCTGTTGCCACCATACTGCACCCAAAATCCCGGGCATAACGCAGATGTTCCTTGAACCGGTTAATATCTGCGCGACGGCTTACAGGATCAGGATCAATCGGGTTGATGTAACAGCCTAGAACGGCAATTTTCACCCCGCGGCTGGCAAATTGTTCTCCTACCTCATTAGCGAATCCAGGACTCAATTTGCCATTCGCTGAATCCATGTCCGACAACGCTTTGGCAAGAGCCAGTTGCACGGAGTTGAATCCGGTTTCCGCAATGATTTGCGCCAGCTCAGCTGTAGGCCGTTTACCAAACGTATGGGCCAGAACACCAAGTTTCATCTCATTGCCTCCTTCTGCAAAACGGATCTTGGATGACGGATTAACGCGCCATCCATCCGCCATCCACATTAAGTACGTGACCATTCAAATAATCCGATGCAGCAGAAGCCAGGAACACCACTGGACCTTTCAAGTCCTCAGGTGTTCCCCAACGACCTGCTGGAATACGTGCTGTGATATCGCGGTAACGGTTCTCGTCCGCACGAATTTGAGTTGTATTATCCGTTTCCATATAACCTGGAGCGATACCATTAATCTGAATACCCTTGCCAGCCCATTCATTAGCCAGGGCTTTCGTCAACCCGGCAACGCCGTGTTTACTAGCCGTGTATCCTGGAACATTAATGCCACCTTGGTAGGAAAGCATCGATGCAATGTTAATGATTTTGCCGCTTCCACGTTCAATCATATGTCTCCCCGCCAGCTGGCTCAGGAAAAATACACTGTTCAGGTTCAACGCGATGACATCATGCCAATCCTGATGTGCGTGATCCGCTGCCGGAGTACGACGAATAATGCCAGCATTGTTGACGAGAATATCAATTCTGCCTTGGAAAGAAAGTGCTTTTTTAAACACAGCTGACAGTTCCTCTTCCTTGCTCAGATCAGCTTCGATGATATACGCTTTACGTCCCAGTGCTTCAATTGCACTTGCCGTCTCTGCCGGTTTGGAGTAAGACACCAGCACCACATCTGCCCCCGCTTCAGCGAGGCCAACTGCCATTCCTTGCCCGAGTCCTCCTGAAGTACCTGTCACCATTGCAACTTGTCCGCTTAAATCAAATGGGTTCATGAACATTTCCTCCACATGTCTTTGATATGCAAATTACAACTGTATCGTTCGTTATTTCATCCCGTTAAAAATACATGAAGTTAACTTGTGTAATCCACGTTGACACCACTCTGCCTGTATAAAGCCGCTGTCTCTTCGTCCAGATTTCGGTCGCTGATAATATAATCCAGTTCAGAGCACTGTGCGAAGGTACGGAGTGCAAATTGCCCGAATTTGTAATGATCCACTACGCCAAATACCTGCTGTGCAGCAGCAATCATTGCTTTCTTCAGAGGAACCAGATCGCCTGTATAGATGGACAAGCCAAATTCAGGATGAAGCGCCGTTGTTGAAATGAAGGCTTTGTGAATGTTCAGACCGGAAATAAATGCCGCCGTATCTTCACCCACCAGCATATTACGCACACGCGCTCCACCAGGAACGACCAGTCGCACCTGTTCCTTTTTCGTCAGCTCTGCAATGATGTATAAATCACTTGTGATCACCGTCAGCGGCTGGTTATCGAGCCGCTTGGCCATCTCTAGCGTGGTGCTGCCACCATCCAGTGCTACAATATCCCCAGGCTTAATATAAGCAAGTGCTCGTTCGGCAATCTCGGTTTTCTCGGACTGGTGTTTCTCCAGTGCCCCGCGGCTGTTCAGAATCCCATATTGGTCATTCTGAGCCAGCATAGCTCCGCCGTGTACACGCACGAGCAATCCCATACTCTCCAGCTTATCGAGATCCTCTCGCACCGTTTTGCCAGTCACCTGCAACAGTTCGCTCAGGTCACTAACCGTGACCTCCTGGCGTTCCAGCAGAGCCTCCATGATCTTTTCATGTCGTTTCAATGGATTCATCTAATCAACTTCCTATTTCTTTCTTATTTCAGATCCTTCATCGCTACGCCGTCCATGTCTTCGAACGTTTGGTTTTCTCCAGCCATTGCCCAGCAGAAAGTGTAGTTGCTTGTGCCCACACCGCTGTGAATAGACCAGCTTGGAGAGATGATCGCCTGACGATCACGTACAACGAGATGACGCGTTTCCGTTGGCTCGCCCATCATATGGAATACAACGCCATCTTCAGGCAGGTTCCAGTACAGGTACACTTCGGAACGGCGGTTATGCGTATGTGCCGGCATCGTGTTCCACATGTTACCTTTGTTCAACTCTGTGATACCCATAACGAGCTGACAGCTCTTGATCCCGCCTTCACCTTGGTGAATGTAACGGTAGATGGTACGTTCGTTGGAGGTTTCGATGCTGCCGAGGTGGTTCGGCTGTGCTTGCTCTTGAGTTGCTTTTACCGTTGGATAGGTATGGTGAGCTGGTGTAGAAACAAAGTAGAACTGAGCCGCCTGCTCTGTGCCATTGCTCTTGAATACCACTTCCTTAACCCCTTTACCGATGTAGAGGCATTCTTTGGCTCCAATCTCATACACTTCTCCGTCCGCTGTTACTGTGCCTTGTCCACCCACGTTAATGATACCGATTTCACGACGCTCCAGGAAAAAGTCCGTTCCGATATCTTTCAAGTTAACTTCAAGAGTGATGTCCTTGCTCTGTGTAACTGCAGTTCCGACAATGTAACGATCCACATGGGAGTACACAGTCACCAGTTCGTCTTTGGCAAACAATTGCTCCATAAGGAATTCCTCACGCAAACGAGCTGTATCATACGTTTTTACTTCATTCGGGTGTGCTGCATAACGGTTTTCCATTAGTAATCCATTCCTTTCGTCTTGTGAATTAAGTTTAGAGTTGAGCTCATTGATGCCTTGTGGCTTTCAATGAAGTTCACTATGTTTATTAAAGTTCATATGAGTTCATTTTAGTTCATTTCCTATCATTTGTGTACCCTTATTTTTATGATTCAACCAAATCACTGAATTGTGTTGGCTATTTCTAGTAAAACTTGTGACTCCAGTAACAATAAAACTCACTACGAAAAAAAGATGATTTCTGCAAGATAGCAGAGATCACCCTTTTTTAGTCAACTCTCTTTTTTTAGATCACTTGATGAATAGAACTGTATTTACATTAGATCAATTCGGACTTTTGAAGAAGCTTCCGGATAATCGTGGCTACCTCAGCTCTTGTAATATAAGCCTTAGGTACAAGTGCTGTGGCACTTCTGCCAGATATGATGCCTGCTTGTACACTTTCCATAACGCTACTTTGTGCCCACTGAGAGACACTAGCCGCATCTTGGAATGAATGAAGTATTCCATTTGTCGATTGTACAGGCTGCTTTTCCTTCAATCTGGTCAGAGTCATTGCCTTGGAAAGGATCACCATTGCCTGTTCACGTGTAATCTTATCCATCGGACGGAAGGTACCATCTGGATAGCCATCAAGCAATTCGTATGCATAAGCCGTACTAATTACACTGCTGTACCAATCGGAAGACTTAACGTCCGAGAAAAGCGTAGTCTCGTTCTCAAGTTTAAGTCCCAGTCCTCGAACAATGCTGGCTGCGAATTCGGCACGTGTAATATCTTGGTCGGGATTGAACTGTTCATTGCCGGTACCGTTGACAATCATTCGGGAACCCATATCGTTCACAGCTTCTTTAGCCCAGTGCTTTGCAACATCACTGAATTCTAGTGGGTGCCAGACAACGCTATAAGTGCTGTTTGTTAAACTGTTGATCTGAGCGTAATACATTCCCTCCTTGAAAATCACTTTGGTTGGTACATGCCTTACCGATCCATCCGGCTCTACCACCAAGCCTGTTGTGATCTTATTCGGATCAATACCGTTCGGAAGAGCAACGCTTCTTTCAACATATGCGTTAAATTTTGATACGTCAATGGTCGTACTTCCATATGTTGCGCTAATCTTGAAATCCGTCGGTGGAGCAACGAGCGTGAGCCCAATCTTCCCTGCCGCTTGGTCTACCACTTGCATCATATCCGTTATTGGAGCGGCAATTTCAATGCGAACTTTGATGTCTTGCAGGTTCAACTCTTTACCCAATTGGGCGGATAGGGCATTAATATTTATTTGTTGAGCTGGCAAGGTATATGTTGCTCGGGCTGTTCTAATCTCCAATGTTGCACTATAGTTTTCCAGATTTTTAATCATCTGACCGTTCAATTCACCAATCACAATATCCGATTTCGTATTAACCGGTAAAGTCACTACGGCTCCTGAACCTTCCGATGCAAGCTTGTTGTCCAGCTTGTTCTGGTCGACGGATATCGTGGTCACGCTTTGATTGTTGCGTTGCGATGTCGTGGCTGTACCCGCACTCTCCACTTTCCCGTTAACAAGAATGTCTACTCCAGTAGTGCCGCTTGAAGGAGCGATGCTACCAGAACCGCTATTTATCGAACTAGTCGGCGAACTTGGTACGTTAGGGTTGTTAGGTACGTTAGGGTTGTTAGGCACGTTCGGTGCATTATCCGTCGTGATGTTCGAGACAACGTTCGATGTACCGGCATTCGCGCCGCCAGCGACTACGAGGCGGAAATTATATGACGTTGCCGGGTTCAATCCTGTTACGGTTGCACTTGTGGCATTGGACGCAAGGGCTCCGCTTGTAGAGGCCGTAGTCCACGTATTCGTGCCTGCTGGCGATTGTTCAATCACAATCCCTATTGCTCCGCTGGCTGCTGTCCAGCTAAAGCTTGCACTTGTACTCGTCTTCGCCGTATTCGCAAAGTCGGTGATTGGCACGCTCGGTGCATTATCTGTCGTGATGTTCGAGACCACATTCGATGTGCCTGCATTCATACCGCCAGTGACCACAAGTCGGAAATCATACGATTTGGCTGGGTTCAACCCTGTTACCGTGGCACTTGTGGCGTTTGCTAAAATCGCTCCACTCGTTTGTGCCGTTGTCCACGTGTTCGTGCCCGCTGGCGATTGTTCGATCACCAGCCCTGTTGCTCCGCTCGCTGCTGTCCAGCTAAAGCTTGCACTTGTACTCGTCTTCGCCGTATTTGCAAAGTCGGTGAGTGGCACGCTCGGTGCATTGTCTGTCGTGATGTTCGAAACAACGTTCGATGTACCGGCATTCCCACCACCAGTAACCACAAGTCGGAAGTCATACGACGTGGTTGGGTTCAACCCTGTTACCGTGGCACTTGTGGCGTTGGTCGCAAGGGCCCCGCTTGTAAACGCTGTAGTCCATGTGTTCGCACCTGCTGGGGATTGTTCGATCACGATCCCGGTTGCTCCGCTGGCTGCTGTCCAGCTAAAGCTTGCGCTTGTACTCGTTTTCGCCGTATTGGCGAAGTCCGTAAGAGGCACGCTCGGTGCATTATCCGTCGTGATGTTCCAGACCACATTCGATGTGCCAGCGTTCGTACCGCCAGTAACCACGAGTCGGAAGTCATACGACGTGGCTGGGTTCAATCCTGTTACCGTGGCACTTGTGGCATTGGATGCAAGGGCTCCGCTTGTAGACGCTGTAGTCCACGTATTCGTGCCCGCAGGAGATTGTTCGATCACAATGCCAGTTGCTCCACTGGCTGCTGTCCAGCTAAAGCTTGCGGTTGTGCTCGTCTTCGCCGTACTCGCAAAGTCGGTGAGCGGCACGCTTGGTGCATTGTCTGTCGTGATGTTCCAGACCACATTCGATGTGCTAGCGTTCGTACCGCCAGTAACCACGAGTCGGAAGTCATACGACGTGGCTGGGTTCAATCCTGTTACCGTGGCACTTGTGGCATTGGATGCAAGGGCTCCGCTTGTAGATGCCGTAGTCCATGTATTCGAGCCCGCTGGCGATTGTTCAATCACAATCCCTATTGCTCCGCTCGCTGCTGTCCAGCTAAAGCTTGCACTTGTACTCGTTTTCGCCGTACTCGCAAAGTCGGTGAGCGGCACGCTTGGTGCATTGTCTGTCGTGATGTTCCAGACCACATTCGATGTGCCAGCGTTCGTACCGCCAGTAACCACGAGTCGGAAGTCATACGACGTGGCTGGGTTCAATCCTGTTACCGTGGCACTTGTGGCATTGGATGCAAGGGCTCCGCTTGTAGATGCCGTAGTCCATGTATTCGAGCCCGCTGGCGATTGTTCAATCACAATCCCTATTGCTCCGCTCGCTGCTGTCCAGCTAAAGCTTGCACTTGTACTCGTTTTCGCTGTACTCGCAAAATCGGTGAGCGGTACGCTCGGTGCATTGTCCGTCGTGATGTTCGAAACCACGTTCGATGTGCCAGCGTTCGTACCACCAGTGACCACAAGACGGAAGTCATACGATGTAGCCGGGTTCAATCCTGTTACCGTGCCACTTGTGTCGTTGGTCGCAAGGGCTCCGCTTGTAGACGCTGTAGTCCACGTGTTCGCGCCCGCAGGGGATTGTTCAATCACAATTCCAGTTGCCCCGCTGGTTGCTGTCCAGCTAAAGCTTGCAGTTGTACTCGTCTTCGCCGTACTCACAAAGTTAGAGATTGGTGCCATCCTGTTGATACTGATCTTGTAGTACAAGGTTGTATTGTCTTCTGCAACGACTTTGATGTATACATCTGTTCCTGAACCCGATGTAAGGTTTACTGTCCCGACCTCAGGCGTCACGAATGTACTGTCTGTTCCGTAGAAAGTCACCATTGCACCTGCGTCGTGCTTGACGATATCCCCGGCCAATGCAGATGATACTCCATTGCTTACCTCGATGGTTGCAGTCTTCGGAGCTGACGTTGTACCCGCTTCCGCTCCTGTTGTAATGTTTTGCCCCAATACACTGCTCAAACTTGCATCGTTGCTTGCGCTGGAAGAAGCAAAAAAGTCGGTTTGTTTTCCATAAACATAACTTGCTTTAGTTGTGTCCTTTTCAAAGTACTGCAACATCAGATTCCCGGTTGACGGAACAAAAGGATGCAACCAGTCCAAATTCTTGCCTATCATATTGCTTAATTCGGGAATATCATTCTTCCCTTTCATCCAAGTATTACTTCCAGCGAATTTTCCATAATAATAATAAGAGGTAGCCACATAATTTGATGGATCAATGGAAGCTGCAAGGACAAACATATTATCATTAGCATCGATAACCAAGCGGCTCACCGCTTGAGGAGAATCGTTTGAAGTTGCGACGTAGTCGACATTATCAATTACTGTTGTTTCCCATGAACCCCCGTTTCCGGTATTAGATACAACTTTAAAACCTGCATCCCCATAGAGAACATGAATGTGATCCGATGAATCTATTGCGGATCCATAATAAGAATAATAGTTATTGTCTCCAGTTAGTACTTTAGTGGAAGTGGCAAAGGGGGCGCTGGATACATAAATATCTGGACCAATCCCCGTCTCAACTGAATAAACAACACTTAAATTTCCGTTATGATCGCTCAAAAGGCTATTAATGCTTACGGAAACTCCTGTATTCAATATGGTCTCGGACCAAGTGGTATTTGAATTCGAACCGACTTTAATTTTAATATGGTAATTCTGATTTGGATTTGTATTTTTCACATAGGCAATAGCAGCCTCACCCAATGAATTCACTTGAAGTTGTAGCGATGTATAAAAGTAACGGGTTGCACTTAATTGTGTAGGAAGACCCTGTGTCTCCATTTCCGAAAATTCATTTGACCAAGAATTGCTGTTTGTATTGTATGTGCCGTAATATACTCCTTTGGTATAGGCGTACCAATTCGAATCATAGAAAGAACCTGTTTTTATAAAAGCAATGTATAATGTGCCGTTGGTGTCAACTGCCATCTTTAATTCCCCATAATAGACATCAAATTGGTTCAGTCCAACCGCTGCGTTGACACTTGTTTCTAGTGAAAAAGAATTGCTCGCTGAAGTCCATTTATAAATTTTAAAATCCTTAATACCCTGGCTTCCACCTTGAATAGTTCCCATTTGAGGATATGCGAGATACATATCCCCATTCGAGGCTTTGGCCACTGCCGATGGTATGCCATTAAATTCAGGATATGAATTGCTTGTAATTCCTGAAGCAGCCGATACAGGAAAAGAATGCAAACTAACGAAAAGTACAATTACCATGAAAGAAGAGAACACCTTATTAAGGTAGCTCTTCGCATTTTTTGTTGGATGGGATAAATGTCTTTGCAGCCCGGTTTCCTCAGCTATGGCCTTTTTCATCGCTATTCTCCTTTTTATTGAACCGTAGATTATGCAAGAGTTATTACAAATCTTATTTTGACCGAGATTACATCACTAATTTTAGAATCCTAAATTTAAAGTTTCACCCCAGCCCCTCCCACAAATCATCCCTATAAAGTCTATATCGGTTTGTAACCATACCGCCATCAGACCTAATTGAAAAAAAAAGAACCTTCCTGTCTGAAAATTCAGACAAGAAGGTTCTCGTTAAAGACTATTAATGTGCAACTGCGTTGTTCAGCATGATCCAGATCGAACCAATAACGATAGTCAACATCATCAGCAATCCGAAAATAAGAGCCATCACGTTCCAGCGAGGTTTCTCTGTTTCACGGATATGCATGAAGAAGAAGAGTTGAACGACAAACTGCAGTGCCGCAGTTCCCAGAATAACAATCATCGTTCCTGTTTTGCCCATCATGTCGTTCAGCACCACTACCAGAGGAATGATGGTCAGAACGATGGACAGTATGAAGCCGATGACATAAGACTTCAGGGAACCATGTTGTTCATGGCCATGAGAATCATGTGCGTTGTGCTGTGCCATCTACATCACCCCCATCAGATAGACGATGGTCAGGAGGAAGATCCATACAACGTCCAAGAAGTGCCAGTACAAGCTGATTACGTTGATTTTACCGCGAGTGACATCGGTAATACCCCGTTTTTTCAGTTGGAACATCAGGCCGATCATCCAGATCAGACCGAGCGATACGTGAAGTCCGTGAGTACCCACGAGGGTAAAGAACGCGCCGGATGCTGCACTTGTTGTGTAGCTGAATCCTTCGTGAACCATCTCAACAAACTCATAAATCTCCAGGGCAAGGAAGCCTGCACCCAGAACGGCTGTAACAATCAGCCAGTTAATCAATTGTTTTACTTTGCCTTGGTTCATTGCCAGAACCGCAAGTCCGCTCGTAAATGAACTTGTGAGCAACAAGAAGGTTTCAGCAATAACACCAGGCATTTTGATCAGTTCAGACAAAATCGGTCCGCCCGCCGTATTGTCACGCAACACAATGAAGGTTGCGAACAATACGGAGAACAGGATAACGTCGGAAATCAGGAAGAACCAGAATCCGAGAATTTTCATTTCCTGTGGATCATGGTGGCCATGGTCATGACCGTGTGCATGATTCTCACCGTGTTTAGCGGCTGCTTGAGCCATCTATACCGACCCCCTTAACGACGCTTCGGTACGCTTGATTTCATCGACCGGAATGTAATAATCCGTATCGTAAGAGAAGGAACGAGCAATCATGCAGATACCCACGCCAGCGAGTCCGAGGATTGCCATCCACAGCCATCCAAAGACGAAGCCGAAACCAGCAACGAACCAGAAGACAGACATAATGAACGGAATCGAGGAATTTTTCGGCATATGAATTGGCTCATATACAGGCTCAGGCGGATGAATGCCTTTCGCACGACGTTCTTTCTCTTCCCACCACTCATCCACATCGTCTCCGCGCGGTGTAACAGCGAAGTTGTATTCTGGTGCTGGTGAAGGAATCGACCACTCGAGCGTACGACCATCCCATGGATCGCCAGAAGCTTTGAGTGTTTTGTATTTGCGAATACCGTCTGCAATTTGTGCAACTTGGAACAAGAATCCAACACCCATCAGGAATGCCCCGATTGTGGATACGAAGTTCAGTTCCCACCAGCCGGTATCCCAGCCGTAAGTGCTCAGACGACGAGTCATACCCATCAGACCGACAGCATACTGCGGCATGAAGCACACGTAGAAACCAATATTCCAAGTCCAGAATGCCCATTTGCCCAGTTTCTCTTCCAATTGGAAACCGAACATTTTTGGCCACCAGTAGTACAGACCTGCGAAGTATCCGAAGACAACGCCACCGATCAATACTTGGTGGAAGTGGGCAATCAGGAAGTAACTGTTGTGGAACTGGAAGTCAGCAGGAGCAACGGATAACAGAACCCCTGTCATACCCCCGACGATAAAGCACGGGATAAAGGCAAGTGTCCACATCATCGGAGTGGCCATGCGTATCCTTCCTTTATACATCGTAAACAGCCAGTTAAATATCTTAACCCCTGTTGGAATGGCAATCAACATCGTCGTAACCGCGAAGAATGCATTAACGTCCGCTCCGGAACCCATCGTGAAGAAGTGATGCGCCCAAGTGAAGAAGGACAGGAAGCTGATGATCAGCATCGCGAATACCATCGATTTGTAACCAAACAGTTTTTTCTTCGAGAATGTACTTACAATCTCGGAGAACACACCAAATGCCGGCAAGACGACAATGTATACCTCAGGGTGACCCCACATCCAGATCAAGTTGATATACATCATTGGGTTGCCGCCCAGATCAAGTGTGAAGAAATGCGCCCCGGCAAACCTGTCGAGGAAGAGCAATGCAAGCGTCACAGTCAAGATCGGGAATGCAAACAAGATAATGATACAAGTGGAGAATACTGACCATGTGAACATCGGCAGTTTCATCCATTTCATGCCTGGCGCACGCATTTTAATGATGGTAACCATAAAGTTGATACCGGTTGCCAGGGAACCGATACCCGATATCTGGATACCCCATATATAGAAGTTCTGTCCTACCCCTGGACTGTGTGACAGCTCCGATAGAGGCGGGTAACTCAGCCATCCTGCATCCGGTGAACCACCGATGACGAAGGACAGGTTGAACAGCATTGCGCCTAGGAAGAATAACCAGAAGCTCAGTGCGTTCAGGAACGGGAATGCAACGTCCCTCGCTCCGATCTGTAACGGCACAATAACGTTAAACAAACCGAACATAAATGGCATCGCCATGAACAGGATCATGATCGTACCATGTGTTGTGAAGACCTGATTATAGTGTTCTGGATGTAAGAAATCCATATTAGGCATAGCCAGCTGCAGACGCATCATCAATGCATCCACACCACCACGGAACAACATGATAATGGAAGCAATGATATACATAATACCGATCTTTTTGTGATCGACAGTAGTTAACCAGTTACGCCAGAGCCAGCCCCATTTTTTGAAATAAGTCAGCACCGTTACGATGGTAATCATCGTAATCCCGATCGCCACGTCTGCTCCATAGATCAGCGGGTCACCGGTAACGAAAAACTCCGATGCAAACTCCTTTAATCTCTCTAACATTGGGGGCCTCCTTTCGAATCTTTAGTTCGTACTTGTATTTAATTTCGGTACAGACAAGGATTTATCTCCAGCAGCAGACTCGTTCGAGCTTGAACCTTCATGCTTGCTGTGAGCACTTTTACCGTCAACAACATATTTAGTTACGATTTTCTGGAACAGTCCTTCAGGGAATGCAGAATAATACGCAACATTGCTTGTTCCTGGCTTAGCCAGTGTGTCATACGTTTCTTGAGTCATTGGCTGGGATTGTTGCTTCACTTCAGCTACCCATTTATCGAATTCTTCATCCGACGTTGCATTAACATCAAAACGCATCTCTCCGAAGTGTTCACCAGTGAAGTTGGCTCCTGAACCCCAATATTGACCTTCATGGTCAGCTTGCAGGTACAAGGTCATTGCCATTCCTGACATCGTGTAAATCTGTCCACCCAGTTGCGGAATCCAGAACGAGTTCATCGGTGAATCCGCAGTGAGCTCAAATTTCACAGGCCGGTCTGCAGGAATATTCAGTGTGTTAACTGTTGCAATGCCCTGCTCAGGATAGAGGAACAACCATTTCCAATCCAGTGAAGATACCTGAATCGTAATGGGCTCTTTCTCATGTGCCAGTGGTTTGGAAGGCTCCAAATCATAGGTGTAGCGCACAGTAACGATGGCCAAAAGTCCGATGATAACAATCGGAATTGTCCACCAGATGACTTCCGCCTTTGTACTATGAGCCCAATTTGGCTTGTACTCATTTTTGTTTTCTGGTTTGTCGCGGTAACGCCAAACGATTACAGCGGACATAATCAACACAGGGACGATGACAACAGCACACAGAAGAGTTGAAATAATAATCAAATCTTTCTGTGCGGCGCCAATAGGCCCCTTCGGATCCAGAACAACATACTGCCCGCCTGCCAGCATTGGCCAGACAATCAACGCAATTGTAACCAACGTCAGGACAACCGGAATAATAATCCGGATAAGCGACCTAGGTTTCTTGTTCATTTTGATCCCCTCTCCTTAAATATTCGCTAATACTAAAAAATCAGTATACTACTCTCTTCCTACTAAAGATATCAGAAACGAACGACTTTTTTGTTCATGTTAACAAATTTGTCGATTTTACACCCCAAATGTGTGAATTTTTTCTCACAAATCGCTTGATCGGTTGATATTTGTACATTGTAATCTTTACACTCCAGGTCACAAAATAAAACCCTTTGCAGTCCCGTTGAACGATTGTCAACGTATCCGCAAAGGGCTTTATTGACTGGATTTCCGAGGAATACTCCAGTCTTATTATGGACGATATTACGCAAGATTATAATTAATCTGCACCTTCATCTTCATGCCGTGTATGAACCAGACCAATCGATTTAGCAATGACGTAGATAAATACGCTACCTACAAGAAAGCCAATGCCGACCATTAATCCTAAATTGCGATCATTAAAATCATTCAAGTTGATGAGGCACAGTACCACTCCAGTGATGAGCGCAACCCATGCCAGAACTGTCATCGTTAAAACTGCGCGACGCATATTTTTATCTTTACGCTCTAATTGGCTGACCATTGCTGTTTTAGATGCCATAGTAAACACTTCCTTTTCCCTTTTTGTAAGTGCTTTCCTAATACCAATATACCACATCAGTATGAATTTTAGTCAAGAAATGTTCAAATTTATTTCTCATTTTGGACACTTTATTTCTTTTAATTGTATTGACAAAGTTATTATCACCATCTCTATACTTCTTATAACCCAAAAACAATCCATTTATAACAGAAACTTAGTTAACCTTATGAACAGTTTAGTAAATTCCGATTTCACTTGTGACAACAGAGATGCTTAACGATTATCTGGCTCTGTTCTTTTAGTTAAACGAAGAGGAAGTTAGATTGGGAATGCTAAGATGCTGAGACGGCTCGATTTTCTAACGATCACCAGAGACGCTATTTAGGGTATATCACACCTTTTTATTTTCTAACGATCACAGGAGAGCTTATTTGAGTTGTTTGGCGCTAAAATGGGCTTGTTTCTTCTGTTTTTGTTGAAATAAGCTTTGTGGAGATCGTTACAATTTCAGAAGGCTCTATTTCGCTCAAATAAGCTCATCTGAGATCGTTAGAATAAGAAAAAGACGGTCTGCCTTAGAAGTCCGACAGAACCGCCTATATAATAGTAGAAAAAATAATTTTTGTTAAAGAGTTATTCGTTCAAAGTTTAATTCCGGATCTCAAGCCAATTATTTTTGATCACGTTCTGATACCAGTAAAAGCTCTCCTTAGGCGTTCTCACAAGTGAACGAAAATCAACATGCACCAAACCAAAGCGCATCCGGTAACCTTCAGCCCATTCATAATTATCCATCAGCGACCAGGCCATATACCCTTTCAGGTTGATGCCGTCATTGATGATGCGATGGATCTGGGCCAAGTGTTGCTCATAATACGAAATGCGGCGATCGTCGTTAATTTTACCATTTTCCAGATCATCGTTAATACATGCACCATTCTCTGTAATATATACATCCACGTTACCGTACTTTTGCAGGTAATGCATGAATTCATACAAACCGCGTGATTCCACAGGCCAGCCGATGTCTGTTTTAATTAATCCCATGTTCATTTCTTCCGACTGAAGCACACCGGCTTCGGGATTATGACGGTTAATGCCCATCGTATAGTAGTTAATGCCAAGCAAGTCAATCGGCTCTGAGATAATTTCCATATCTCCATCTTGAATCGGTACAGTTGCTCCTGCTTCTGCAAACCAGTCCACCAGAAACTGAGGATAGGAGCCTTTATAGATTGGATCAAGGAACCAGTCTGTATTCAGTGCGATAGAGCGGTCACACGCTGCCTGATCCTCAGCAGATTTACTATATGGCTCAGCCCAGCATACATTCGGAGCGATACCGATCTGACCCGTAATGCCCATACGGCGGAAAGACTGTACAGCTTTGCCGTGTGCCACGAGCAGACCATGAGCCACATTAATAGCCGTTTGCACATCTTTATTACCCGGCGCATGAATGCCAAGCATGTTGGACAGGAAGGCAATACACCATGGTTCATTGAAGGTTAACCAGAAGTTGATCTTGCCTGAAAATTCTTTGAAGATCACTTCAGCATATTTTACAAATGCATTCACCGTTCTACGGTTTCCCCAGCCTCCGTCATCCTCCAGCGTCTGTGGTAAATCCCAGTGGTACAGTGTAAGGAACGGTTCAATACCAGCATCTAACAGAGCATCTACAAAACGATGATAGAAATCCAGACCTTCACGGTTGATCTCTCCATCCCCATCTGGAATAATGCGTGGCCACGCAATAGAGAAACGATACGTGTTAATGCCAAGCTTTTTCATCAGTGCAATATCTTCTTCATAACGGTGGTAACTGTCACACGCAACATCACCATTATCACCGTTAAACACTTTACCAGGAGTACGTGCGAATGTATCCCAGATGGATACTCCACGCCCTCCCTCTTGTGCAGCCCCCTCAATCTGATAGGATGCGGTTGCGGTTCCCCAGCGGAAATCTTGCGGAAATTGAAAAATAGTCATAATTAAATCCTCCAGTTCAGATGACGTACGGATCGTGCTTCCCACGTCATTCATTAGTAATAGGTCGTGCATGTAAGGCATGA
Organism: Paenibacillus sp. FSL R7-0272; assembly: GCF_037969905.1. Lineage (NCBI taxonomy): Bacteria > Bacillati > Bacillota > Bacilli > Caryophanales > Paenibacillaceae > Paenibacillus > Paenibacillus sp. FSL R7-0272. Next base: position 5,432,074 of record NZ_CP150221.1, read on the forward strand.
TTCAATCTCGCTTAACACCTATTTTTTTCTTTTTTTGAAATAAGGAGTTAGCGAAACTAGTTTCCTAAAACGTTTTCGAAAATGCGAAAATAAAAAAGTTTCAATGGTGTAAACATGCAAAACTTAGAATTCATCCATTATGTTGACTGGAAGTGCTTACAATAAGAGGATTATATGCGATTTCAAAAATGTCGTCAATGATTCTCGTTACAGAATTCTCAAAAGATACTACTACAGAAAAAAGCCCTCACAATGAGGGCCTTTTCCTATTACTCCGATTCAAAACTGGAATAAAGATAAACTCTAAGATGAACTCTTATTATTTAACGTCTTTACCCGTCCACAGGGATACACGATCTTTAACCCATTCCGTGTATTGTTTCTCCATTTCTACTGCACCGGCTTTATCCAGTTCAGCCAGGAATGCATCATAGGTTGCATCGAAGTTCGCTGGTGAAGTCAGAACAGCTTCCGGAATACGTTTGCGCACGATATCCTGTGTTTTCTGGAATTTTACACTGTAATCTGTACCGGAAGGTACGGGCATATTGTACGCTGCCCCCCACTCTTTCAGCTTCAGATCGTCTTCAGCAGGATAGAAATCCTTCCACGTGTTAATACCATAAGCTTTCAACGTTTCCTTCTCAGCCGCTGTGTATCCAGCCTGAATCTGCTCAGGGAAGTTGGTCGTGTAATAATTGTCCGTTGCATCCTTCACACCATCACCGTATCGGGCACTGAAAATGTTGTACATGCCAATACCTGTTTCTTTGGTGAATGCGGAGTTATCGTTTACTTTGCGATCCTGAATATCTTGTGGAATGACACGTTTGCCATCCTCTACTTTGTAATGTTCATTTTCAATGCCCCAGTTTCTCAGGACTTGACCTTCATCTGATGCCAGCCAATCCATGAACTTGATGATGCGAACCGGATCTTTGGCAGACGTCGTGATCCCGATGCCATAACCATCAAAGCCGGTCGGCTGGAACGTGTGGTCTACGATGTCCTTGTTCAGAGACACAGAGAAGTGAGCATACGTGCTGTCATCTTTGCCTGCGGATTTGAGCGCATTCTCTGCTTCACCATAGTTCCACTCCTGATCAATCAGACCCAGAACACGGCCGCTGGCGATTTTGGACTTGTACTGGTCATCCTTTTGCACAAATGTATCTTTGTCCAAGAGACCTTCATTGTACATTTTGTTCAACCAACGGAAGTACTCTTTCTCCTCTGGACGTTTATAATGAAGCATCGCTTCATACGTCTCAGGATTAATGTAATACTCCCCATCATCCGGTGCACCCGTTGCCTGGAAGGCCGGATTCGTAACCGTGATCATGATTTTCCAGTCATCGGCATTCAGCGTCAGTGGAATCGTTGGCTGTCCGTCGATGGTAGGATGTTTTTCATAATAGGCACGAAGTACATTTTCATAATCTTCAAGTGTTTTTACTTCAGGGTAACCCAGTTCTTTCAATACCTTTTGCTGGATTTCGAATCCGCCTGTAGCGTCAAAAACAACGTTGTCTACCCCCATATTGGTCGGGATGGTATAGATCGCCTGATCTTCGGTGCTGTATTTCAGACGATTCATCTGGTCACCATAGATTTTTTTCAGGTTAGGAGCATGCTCCTCGATCAGATCGGTAAGGTCAATCATTGCACCTGCATCCACCAATTTTGACAAGTTTCCTTTTGGGAAAATCATGTCTGGATAGTCACCGCTGGCCGCCATCAGTGCAACCTTCTGGTCACCGCCATTGTTCACATCATACTCAGCCTCAATCGTAACGCCGGTTTGCTTCGTGATCTCTTTACCAACGGCATCCTGCATGTTGTTCCAGGTTGGACTTGGATCTGCGCCAAAGAATGAGATCGTAATCGGGTCGGTACCACTGGATTCAGTAGTCTCTTTGCTACCGGAGTTACCGCATCCAGCTGTAACCAACATTGCACTAGCCAACATTAACATCGCAAACGTCTTGGGTGTCTTACCTGTCATTCTGCCTTTCATTTTGCCTCTCATTTGTCTATCTCCCCTATTTATGAAGGTTTTATCTGTATAACAGGCTTGGTGCCTGTGAATACCACGTCTTATTTGAGCCAAGCTTAATCCTGAAAAATATAATTACATTTTTCCTTCAATGCATTTGTCATGCTAAAACTTATTTCACATCTTTACCTGTCCAGAGGGATACACGATCTTTGATCCAGACGGTATATTGTTTTTCCATCTCCACTGCGCCTGCTTTATCCAATTCAGCCAGCAGCCCGTCATACACACTGTCAAATTGATCCGGTTTGGCCAAGATCGCTTCTGGAATACGTTTGCGGATGATATCCTGTGTTTTCTGGAAAGTCACGTTGTATTCTGTATCGGAAGGCACCGGCATGTTATATGCTGCACCCCAATCCTTTAGTTTCAACTTATCCTCAGATGGGAAGAAATCTTTCCATGTTGTGATGCCATACGCTTTCAACGTTTCTTTCTCAGCTGCTGTATATCCAGCCTGAATCTGTTCAGGGAAGTTCGTTGTGTAGTAGTTATCTGTGGAATCTTTCATACCGTCACCATATCTGGCACTAAAGATGTTATACATTCCGACTCCAGACTCTTTTGTGAACGCGGAGTTATCGTTAGTTTTACGATCCTGCACATCATCTGGTACGATGCGTTTTCCATTCTCTACTTTGTAGTGCTGGTTCTCAACACCCCAGTACCGGAGCACCTGGCCTTCGTCAGAAGCAAGCCAATCCATAAACTTGATGATACGAACCGGATCTTTCGCAGACGTTGTAATACCAATGCCGTAACCGTCAAAACCGGTTGGCTGGAACGTATGATCTACGATGTCTTTGTTCAGGGACACGGAGAAGTGAGCATATGTGCTCTCGCCGTTGTTTTTGGATTTGAGCGCATTCTCAGCTTCGCCATAGTTCCACTCCTGGTCGATCAGACCCAGTACGCGGCCACTGGCGATTTTGGACTTATACTGGTCATCCTTCTGAACAAACGTATCTTTATCCAAGAGACCTTCGTTGTACATTTTGTTCAGCCAGCGGAAGTATTCTTTTTCCTCTGGACGTTTGTAGTGCAGCTTTGCTTCATACGTCTCTGGATCAATATAATATTCACCATCGTCTGGTCCGCCCGTTGCTTGAAAGGCCGGGTTTGTAACCGTAATCATAATCTTCCAGTCATCCGCATTCAGCGTGAGCGGAATCGTAGGCTGACCATCAATGGTTGGATGTTTCTCATAATAAGTGCGTAGCACGTTTTCATAATCTTCAAGGGTTTTCACTTCGGGATAACCCAGCTCTTTCAACACTTTCTGCTGAATCTCGAATCCGCCGGTAGCATCGAATGCGACGTTACCTACACCCATATTCGTTGGAATCGTATAAATTTTCTGATCTTCATTGCTATATTTCAGACGGTTCATCTGGTCACCATAGATTTTTTTCAGGTTAGGTGCATGTTCCTCAATCAGGTCGGTTAGATCAAGCATGGCACCTGCATCCACCAGCTTCGACAGGTTTCCTTTAGGATAGATAATATCAGGGTAATCACCACTAGCAGCCATCAGCGGAATTTTCTGGTCTCCACCGTTATTCACGTCAAACTCAGCTTCAAGCGTAACACCGGTTGCCTTCGTAATCTCTTGCCCAACAGCATCCTTCATGTTATTCCAGTTCGGACTTGCATCGGCTCCGAAGAATGTAAAGGTGATTGGCGTTGTTGTATCCCCCGTATCCACCGGTTTTTCTTCAGCTGATTTCCCTCCGGTAGTTCCGCATCCTGCTGTGATCGCAAGAGCGCTCGCTAACAAAAGCATTGCAAATGTTTTTGGTGTTCTGCCCTTCATGTATAATCCCCCTTTGGATAAAATGAAGCTGTGTATTTGTACAACAGGACACGCCTGCTCATACCATATCCGGGTGAATCAAATTGCATTTCTCAGATTCGGGTAACATTAAAAGCGCTTACTTTTCCCCCGTCTGTGGGGATGAGAATCTGACCTAGCTGAGCTTTGATGAATCACACACTTACTCAATTTAGTATTAACGTGTAAGTCTATTCAACATCGTACAAGTTTTGTAAGTGCTTTCACAGTTGAATCATAATATCTAAAAATACCCTTGTCAATAGCTAATTATAAAAATCTAAAACGGTTTCACTAAAACGTTTTCTGTATAAAACAAACCCGATATTCCGGGTTTGTTTCCATTTTTGAAACAGACAAGTCTGTACTACTCCAACACTAATCAGCGTTCCACAAACGAACGCGATTTTGAATTAAAATGGTATATTGTTTTTCCATTTTTTCTGCTCCTGCCTGGTTTAGTTCAACGATCAAGCCATCATAAATGGCATCAAATTGATCCGGCGAACTTAAAACAGCTTCGGGAATCCGTTTGCGAATGATATCCTGTGTTTTCTGGAAAATGACATTATAATCCGAGTCTCCGGGTGTAGGCATGTTATAAGCTGCTCCCCAAGGTTTAACCGGGAATTCCTCTTCCTTTGGAAACAGGTCCTTCCAAGTGGATGCACCATATGCCCGTAGGGTCTCTTTCTCCGCCTGGGTATACGAAGCCTGAATTTGCTCAGGAAAATTCGTCGTATAATAATTATCAGTCGAGTCTTTTACACCATCCCCGTAACGTCCAGACATATTTTTATATAGTCCAATGCCAGACTCTCTCTGGAAAGCAGAAGCATGGTTTGTTTTTTGATCCTGGACTTCTGCGGGAATTACACGTTTGCCATCCTTGATTTCGTAGTGCTTGCCTTGAATGCCCCAGTTCATCAAGATCTGACCCTCTTCGGAAGCCAAATAATCAAAGAACTGGATGGTCCGCACCGGATCAGGGTTAGAAGTCGTTATACCAATTCCCCAGCCTGATACAAATCCCGTGTCTTGAAAAGAATGATCCTTCATGTCTTCGGACAACGTCACCGGAAAATGTGAATAGGTTGCCTCCGCTCTGCCCGCCGATTTCAATGCGTCCTCAGCGTCGGCATATCCCCAATCCTGATCGATCAGGCCCAGTACGCGTCCACTCGCAATCTTGGATTTATACTGATCTGACTTTTGTACAAAGCTTTCCTGATCCAGCAAACCTTCGTTATACATATGGTTCAACCATCGGAAGTACTCCTTTTCCTCTGGGCGCTTATAATGTAGCTTCGCTTCATAGGTAACCGGATCAATGTAGTATTCGCCGTCATCCGGCGCGCCTGTCGCCAGAAACGCAGGATTCGTAACGGTGATCATGATTCTCCAGTTGTCAGCATCCAGCGTTAACGGAATGGTCGGCTGACCATCCGTCATGGGGTGTTCTTCGCTGTAAGCTCGCAATATATTTTCATAATCCTGGAGTGTACGAACCTTGGGGTATCCCATCTCTTTGAGCACACGATGCTGAATACCGAATCCACCGCCGGCGTCAAAATACTTCTGATCCACCGCATAATACGTCGGCAATACATAAATAGACTGATCCTCGTTGCTATATTTCAACCGATTCATGGAATTACCATATAGCTTCTTCAGGTTGGGAGCGTGTTGTTCAATCAGGTCTGTCAGGTCGAGCATCGCTCCAGCATCAACCAGCTTGCTAAGTTCCCCCTTGGGAGAAACGATATCTGGATAGTCTCGGCTTGCTGCCATTAATGAAATCCTATCCTGTCCCCCGCTAACGGCAAATTCACCGTTCAGGGTGATGCCTGTTTTAGCTGTAATGACCTTGCCCACTTCATCCTTCATGCCATTCCAGTTCGGACTCGGATCAACACTGAAAAAATCGAACGTAAGTGGAGATGGCGCTCCACTCGTATTCGTAAGTGACGTTTTACCGCCAACGCCTCCATCACAGGCTGTAAGCACAAGTAAAGCCAGAACAGGCGCCAGTGCGACCTTCATTTTGAAACTGGACATAATGGTAATCCTCCCTATTCATACGTCTGTCTTATACGGAACTGTTCTGTTCCTCTCTATAGCTTCATGAGTATCCTCTGCCGCCGTAGCTGAAAATCATGCCGTTACGGCAGCAGTTCGGATATCCCGAGCTTCTTGTATAAGTACTTTATTATAGGTGTACAATCCATTATTAAGCCAGTCTTTACATCGGATCACAGGTCTATGCTTTTACCGCTCCAAGCGTCATTCCGCCAACAAAATACTTTTGCAGGAATGGATACACAATCAAAATTGGAACGGTAACGACGATTGTAATCGCCATTTTGATCGACTCTGGAGAGATTTGCGTCATTTGCTGTGCCATATCATTCGCATTTCTTCCGGCTCCCGAACCTTGTTGTGTACTTTGCAGTACTTTCATCAACTCGTATTGCAACGTCGTCAGATGTGCTTTTGAGCCGTTATACAGATACGTATCAAACCACGCATTCCACTGACCCACTGCCAAGAACAAAGCAATCGTTGCGAGTACCGGCTTACACAGCGGTAGAATGATCCGGTAATAGATTTTGAAATCATTCGCACCGTCCAGCTTCGCTGATTCCTGCAAGGCATAGGGCAAGCCGTCAATGAATGAACGGATGATAAATACGTTCCAGGCACTGATCATACCAGGCAATACGTATACCCAGAATGTACCGATCAGGTTCAGGTCACGCATCAGGATGTATACCGGAATCAGACCACCCGAGAAATACATCGTCAGCGCCAGTGTTGTAGATACAAATTTCCGAAGACCGAAGTCAGGCCTGCTTAGCGTAAAGGCGATCATGGATGAACTGATCAGTCCAAGCAGTGTACCTACAAGCGTACGCATAATGGAGATTTTCAAGCCCTGGAGCAGACCTTCATACTGGAAGATCGTCTGATAGTTCTGTAATGTAAATTCACGAGGCCATAAGTAAATTCCGCCGCGTACTGTATCTGCTGAGTTGTTCAGTGAGATCGCCAGTACGTTAAGAAATGGATAGAGTGTTACAACCAGCACCATGGTCATCGCGAGGATATTGAATATATCGAACACTTTATCGCCCCGTGTGGCATTGAATGCTTTGTTCGCCATAATGTCTCCCCCTCCCTACATGATGCTTTCTTTGGTGAATTTTTTGAACAAACCGTTGGCCGTAAACAACAGGATGATACTGACAACAGAGTTGAAGATACCTATCGCTGTACCGTACGAGAATCGGCCCATATTCAAACCGTAATTGAGTGCGTAGAGATCAAGGACTTCCGAGTAATCCAGGACCAGACTGTTCTGTAGCAAAAATTGTTTCTCAAAACCGATGCTGATCAGATGTCCGATGGACATGATGAACAATACAGAAATCGTCGTCCGGATCCCTGGCAGTGTGATATGCCACATCTGTCTAAAACGGTTTGCACCGTCTACACGGGATGCTTCATACAGTTCTTGGTCAATACCAGTGATGGCCGCCAGATAGATGATCGCATTCCAGCCCGTTTCCTTCCACATATCTGAAGCGGTTACAATGTACCAGAACAGATTTCCCTTAGCCATAAACTGAATCGGCTGATCAATAATATTGAGACCAATGAGCAGGTCATTGATAATGCCTCCATCCGTGGACAGCATCTTGGTAATAATCCCCGCAACAACGACCCAGGATACAAAGTGAGGCAGGTACGATACGGTCTGTACAGCCCGTTTGAAGAACATGCCTTTCATTTCGTTCAGGAGGATCGCGAAGAAAATCGGCACGATAAAACCGACAACCAGTCCCATCAAACTCATCGCAAGTGTATTTCGAAGCACCAGATAGAACCTGTCATCACTGAACAATTCTACAAAGTGTTTAAAACCAACCCAGTCCTGTTCACCAAACGACCTGGCTGGTTTATAGTTTTGAAAAGCCATCGTCCATCCCCACAGCGGAAGATAGTTAAATACAAAAACCCAAGCGACGAATGGCAATGACATAAGATAAAGATACTTCTGCTGTTTCATTCTGTCCCAAACTCCGTTACGCCTTGGCTTCAATGGTGGCTGGGAGTCACTGCCTCTTTTCGCGGAAGCGGATTTCTTTGTTAGCGTTTCCATCTCCGTTCCCCCTCCTCTGTTTTTATAAAATAATCATAATCGATAGAGCGTTTTCAAAATACCATCTGGATTTTAGAGAAAATCATATAAAAATTAGATATCCCCCTCTAGAATCAGACATTTATCCGTTAAAATTAGAGATATTAAATACTTATTAGTGTCATAAAATCTATATGAAGTAAAAAATAACTTTTTAAACTAAAATACGAAAACGTTTTTCGGAAATCGTTTACTTTACATTTTATGCATCAAAAAAGAGACCTGGTTAGGTCCCTTTAGTGTCTTGATTCGTGTCTTATCACAATGTGAATTGAATAGGTTGAAGTTTGAATACTCCTAGCAACTCGGCGGCTGTAACGGAGCTTTCCGGATGAAACTGCTCTCCGCAGGCATAAGACAACATCTCTTGAAAAAGACAAGCAGCTTCCGGACGCTTCATCAAGGCGGTGTCGGTAAAAGGAAAAGTGGATACCAGGATACTCCCCTTCCCTGCTCTGGCCTCAAAAGCATAAGCGAGCCGTTTCGCTCGGTGAAAATGATCTACCACCTCGATCAGCGGTGTAGCCCCCTGCATGGTATCCAGGCATATGGCCGGCGTATCATTCACAAGATGATACCAATGCCAGTCCGAAGCTCCATCCTGCGGAAAAGCTCCGAGAAGAGCTGTTTCTTTCTCCATATACATACCCATCGTAGCCCCCGGCTGGGTGGCAAACATGAGATAATTCCAGAACACCGGCAGGTACTTCGTTTCCACTGGATCATACAGATCCGTTGCACCCGGCATAAGCCAAACTCTTCCACCATTCAAGAGAAGATCCAGTACATTGGAGGTTAAGGACTTTACAATCAGCAGGTCATGCTGATTTTCCTTTAACCATCGGAAACCATTCACATGATCTACAGCATCATGATAAGAATCAGCGAGTAGGGGCTGTAGTTCTTTTACCGTATTCCAGATGCGCTTCATCTCTCCATAACATTCGTTTTGCATCTTCATCTGTGGAAAAGACCAACCATGCCACTCATTCTGAGCTACCGTAACGGTTGCTAAACGATGGGAAGAGTGAACCGTGGAATACTCCGCATTACCGGGATGCAGCGGATCATTCACATGGTCGCAACGTAGCTCAGCCTCCACTCGAAACGCAACTACACCTTCGGCCTGAGAGTTAACCATTATACTCCCGAGAGATGTTACCGCACCGCACGGCATATCTCCGCAGCTCCATTCTCCTTCAGCCAGCATCCGTTCGTCCGTAACCGTAACCATTCTCCAGTGAATGGAAGCATTTTTTAACACCCTTTTGCCAAAGTGGGATACACGTACTTCGATTTCAATCGGTTCTCCAGCATAGTATGTCCGCTCTCTGGAGCCAAGAAGGATGACTACCTCAGCATTGAATTGTTTTACTTCATTCGGTGTGGTTATCCCTTTATCGTCCCAAAAAACGTCCAGAAAACCAGTGGTGGCGTGTCCCTGTCCCGGGAAATCACGGATATCCAGCAGTTGGATGCCCGCAGCATCTGGCGTACGTCTTACTCGCTCCATCGCTTCTTTAAGGGATCGCATCAGATGTATGCCCGTTGCCTGCTGGTATTGTTCCAGCTTTGCCATCATGCCTTTACGTGTAAGCGACTCTTCGACGGGTTCTAACCACGTAGGACGAAGGACACCTGTATACTTCTCTCGTTCCTGGGGACGTACATACATCGTAAATTGCGCATGTTCATGCCCGATCACCGGATGTGATGCAAGCCGTGTAACCGCATGATAATCCAGCGTAGTGTCGGGTACCGCCGCCAATACAGACTCCAGCGGGGGATGCCAGTTGAATGATTGAATAAAATAATCACTCTCCCTGCCTTGAGCTGGAAGGTGTCCAAAGCCTGTGTTATCTGTATATAGTCTCGACGGATCTGTATCTCTCGCTCTTGAGATAAGCGCATTCAGTTCTGGATGCCCGTTAGCGTCAATTAACTCATTGCCGAGGGAGAACAGGACAAAGGAAGGATGACGATGCAATGCTTCCAGCAACCGATCTAGCTCCTGTGTCAGATACGTACGTATTTCAACTGGAGCAGGCATATCCCGCTGTTCAAAAAAACGTGACCAGTGAGGAAGCTCTGCTTGTACAAGCATACCCTCTTCATCGGCAGCTTCCCAGAATGGTTCCGGTGGACTCCACCCGTGTAAACGAACATGGTTGAAGCCATATGACTTGGCTATGCGAAATTGCTCCACATAGTACTGTGCATCCCAAACGGGATATCCCGTAAGTGGAAAGATACAACAGTCCACATACCCGCGCAAAAACACTGGTGTTCCGTTCAGGACAAGTTGTTTTCCACTGGATGCAAAAGAACGCATGCCAAACCGCTGCTCCACATGGTCAAGCTTCTGTTCGCCTGCCTGCAATTGAACTACCGCCCGATATAAGAGGGGATTCTCATCGCTCCACATGGCAATCGCATTCTCGGAGTCCAATGCAATCTGGCATACCCCCGTCAACCAGCCCTTCTCAACACTGCTATTCAAGGAATTATCATCACTTCCAGTGTTTGCACTGTTCCCAGTACAATCGATATCCAAACACTCGCGCTTTAGCCATGAGCCATCCGGATGCTGGATATTGATTAGAAGCTGCAACGGTGCGACTGAGTCTGCAGCTGGATTAATAACCGTGTACCGAACTGCTATCTTTCCGTTAGCAGGATCAGGTTCAATACGCACCGTATGTACCCGCTGCATGGGTTGCCTCTCCAAATAGGCTCCTCCTGTAATACCTCCCCAAGCGGTAGCCGTATGTATTGAATGAATGTGACTGCCGGCGAGAGGAAGCTTCATCGTGTTATCAACCCAAATCTCTACACGGTTCATCTCGCCAGGCTTCACCCAAGGGGTCACATCCCACGTCTGTTCCGTCAGCAGACTATCCCTTTCTCCCGCTTCGTTCCCATTGAACCACAGCCTTGATGTCCAGCGTACACCTTTCAGTCTGAATACATAGTGTCCGTTCTGTGCATCATGTGGAACATGGACATCCTGCGCATACCAAGCCGCCCCCTCATACTCTCGGATTTTGGTCCACGTGTCGATTCTGGCATACCCCGGTTCTTCGCCATATCCTTGCTCTTCCCATGACCCCGGAACTTGAATCGTATCCCATAAGGCATCATCCCGGTGCGGGGGGATGTATGTCCCAGCATTCTCTCGCTCTCTTCGTTCTCCACTCGGTTCACTTAATTGAAAATGCCATGTTCCGTTCAAATTGATCGTGTGACGTACAGTTGTTAAATCAGTACGATTCATATCCTGCAGCCATCCCTTCATCTGGACTCTTGTACTTTGTACAATCAGTCTACGGTGTACAGCTTGGACATACCATTGCTTATTCGGGGAAGTACATGGACTATATTATGAAGAACTCCAGCACCACCGCCGGTTATTCATCTTCATTGTCATGGTGATTCGTTTCTCTCGTGTGAGATTGGGATCTGGATTGTTTATACGCCGAAGGAGATTCTCCTACGTATTTTTTGAACTTACCGTGAAAATAGTCCACATTGGCATAACCGACTCTTGAAGCTACCTGATGCACCTTTAACCCTTCGTCAAGCAATGCTTTCGCTTTCTCGATCCGAACTTTATCCAGAAAGGCGTTAAAAGATTCGCCCGTGTGGTTCTTGAACAATTTCCCCAGATAACTGCTGTTGTAGTTAAACACCTCGGCCAGAACCTCCAGCTTCAGATTCTCACCGGGATTACGCTGAATGAACTCAATCATCTGCTTCATCACGGTATCTGTACTGCCTCCGCCCATACGCTGAATCAGACGATGCAAATGTTCCGCCGCCATCGCTTTAAGATCAGCCATCGTGAACTGATGATATACCTCATTAATCAGCACGGAGTGATCCTGCATAATGGTTTGCATGTGCTGATTCGCCGCAGCAAGTTTATTGAACGCGAGCGAGAACACCTGCGAAAATGCCGTTTTGATTGCTTGCTCCGTCCAATGATACGGAATCAGTCGCTCCTCCATCTCTCCAAGCACACGCATAACCGATTCACTGCTGCGAATGTCCAAGGCATAATACAGCTTGTCCGCCAGCTCAACTTCATCAGGCTCTTGAATGCCGTCTGCCTGGGCTCCCATACCGTTACTCTCCGCACTTGAAGGAGACAATCGCCCTTCATCCCAGCGTTTGATCCGTTGCTCTGTGAACAGGAACCGTTCTGCCATAAGGCTGCTCGCCTGTGTATATGATCTGGCAATCTCGGTAGTAGACTGTACCGGTTCTCCAGCGGTAGCGTACATGTGAATGTTCCACTCTGCGAGTAATGTTTGCAATTCATCATATAGATTCTGTGATGAGGTATTCTGAGTAACCGCTTCTTTGATCAATAACCCCAAGCCGGAATGATATGAAAATACGATACCTTTGTCCTTCTGATCGAATGCTTCAATCAGTTTGCGTTTCATCTCATTGCCCCGTTGCAGATCAAGCGTTGCATGAATCTCCAGCAAAATCACTTGGTACTGAGGCCAATGCAGTCCAAGACTGTCCTCTTCCTTGCTCCCCTTACCTTGTAAAGAGTCATATAATAATGCTTCAATCTGATGTTCTCTGTATGCCGTATCTTCGCCAGCGTAGCGGGCCTGCGTTTCCTGTTCCTGATGAAGCTGTCCCGCAATTCGTTCCAGTTCAGCGATGATCTCTTCTTCGTCAACCGGCTTCAGCAGATAACCATCCACGCCGAAGCTGATTGCTTTCTTGGCATAATCAAAGTCAGCATAACCGCTCAAAATCAGAAAATGTGCGTCAGGTTCATGCTGGCGGATCTCTTCGATGACTTCCAGGCCAGTCATGCCTGGCATCCGTATATCAATAATGGTCAGGTCCGGCTTGATTTCGTTGAAACAGGCGATGGCCTCGCGCCCGCTTCCGGCTGTAGCCATGACCTGGAAGCTGTATTTTTCCCAATCGATAATCGTGGTCAATCCCTCGCGAATGCTTGGTTCATCGTCTACCAACAATACTTTATACATGCTGGTTCCCTCCTGCTGGCAAGGTGAAAGAAACCTCTGTTCCTTCCCCGTACACACTGTTAATCTGTAACCCGGCATTTTCCCCATACGTCAAAGTCAAACGCTGATGCACATTTCGCATGCCAATCCGGCTCTTCTCCTCTTCTTCAGGACCGCTGACAAACTGCATCACTTCTGCAAGTCGTTCCGGCGTGATGCCCGCTCCATCATCTTTCACTTGTACCGTGACCATACGATCCACCATACAAATCAGAATATGCACCCGCACGGTTCCTTCTTTGTTCTCTAGTCCATGCACAATAGCGTTTTCTACAATCGGCTGAATAATCAAAGGCGGGATATACATCCTCTCCACCTCAGGGTCCAGATGAATCTCAAAGGCTAACCTGTCCCCATACCGAAACTTTTGAATCTCCAGATAGGAACGCACCATTTCCAGTTCTGCCCGAAACGTTGTTTTGCCGCTGCCAATCTCCAGACTTTTCCGCATCAGCTTGCCAAGCAACCTGACAATATTCGCAATCTCTGCTTCTCCCTTGATGTGAGCCTTCATGCGAATGGATTCAAGTGCGTTAAACAAAAAATGAGGATTAATCTGGCTGGCCATCATTTTCAGTTTAATCTCTTTTTGGGCGATTTCCAATTGGTTGTTCTGTTCTGTTGTCTCGACCACCTGAGTCATCAGTTCGTTAATACTTTTCACCATGTAGTTGAACTGACGTGATAATTGCCCGATCTCATCGTTCCCGTCAATGCGCGAAGTGACGTTCAAGTCTCCAAGAGCCAGCTTGTTCAGATGTTTACTGAGGCGCAGTAGCCGGTTGGAGGTGAGGAATGAAATAATGTAAACCAGAAGCAACGCAATCACCAGCACCATGGTAATAAAAATCATGCCGATCTGGCTAATCTGGTTGGCATCTTTCACGATATTTTTGGTCGCAAACACCGAGATAACCTTCAGTTTGTTAAAGCTTGATCCCGGCCCCAATTCATCAATGACAATATTCGAGGGTTCCCCCTGAAAATCAGCTTCAATGGTTCCCTTAGGTTGACTCTGGAGGTCTACGCCAAAATCAAGCTGACCCAGCGTTTTCCCGACCAGGTCGGTATTTTTTGCTGCAACAACGTAACCCTGCTCATCGGTAATCAATGTCTCGAACTGCTCTTGGCGCAACAAACCGTTAAGTTCTTCCTGATTGATTACAATCATGAGCACACCTTCGGTCTTATATTCGGCAAAAGGAACTTTACGTACCAGACTAAGCCGGTGAACCGGATTGTCTTCGTTGCCAGGGATATAAAACCAGCCAATGCTCGTTGTTTTCAGCGCTTCCTTGTACCAGTAACTCTGCTTGGTTCGTTCATTGACCGGAATAAATTCCAGATTATTGATCAATGTCGGGTTCGTTGAGTAAAAACGAATACCCGCAATTTCCCGATATAACCGCCTGTATTCTTGAAAATCTTTATATGCGAGGTAAGCTGAGGTCAGCTCCACCACACTTTTATACTGTCGATTCACGATCTCCTTGAGATCGGTGTTAAACATGAGCAAGTTGGATATGTCTGTAGGTACGCGCAGCATCGTTGCCGTCTGGCTTTTAATTTTATCCACATTGATGATCGTTTGCCCAATGGCATTATCCAGCGCTTGCTGACGAAAATAACTGGTCACTGCGAGACCAATAATCAGGACGGGAACCATGACAACAAGCACGTAGGAAATGAGCAATTTATGCTTTAATTTGAGATCATTTGTAATACGAATCAGCCGTTTTAACATATCCGCACCTTCCGTCATCTTGTATAAGCGCTTACAACTTGCGATCATCCGAAGCAGGTCACTCTCACCTGCGCATCCATCATACCACATAACTGCAGCCTTCGATTTGACATTAAAGTGGAGATATGGACCTGAGTTGTTATGGATACATCGATGGGATTCAATAAAATATGACTATGCTAAAAAGACACTTCCGCGATTGGAAGTGCCTTTTCATTCAAACTAAAGTGAAATTAAAGCTTTTTAAGGACGAGGTGTGCTCACGCCATTGAGGATCAGCTTCGGATGGATATCTGCGCTCAGTGATGCGGAAACGGCGCAGTATTTCTCTTCAGCCATCTGGATGGCTTTCCAGATCCGGTAATCCGGTATATCTCCGTCCACTTTGAAGATCAGGTCAATGGACGTAAAACCTTTGGGCATATCCTCGCTCCGCGTCCCTTGTGCTTCAATCTCAATCGAATCGATCTTGTCCAGAAAAGCATCCAGAATCATCGTGATGTCGATTCCCATACAACCACCAAGGCCAGCGAGTAACAATTCCATCGGCGTAGCGCCTTGGCTATCACCGCCATATGCCGCTGTGGCATCCATGCCTACAGCATACCCTGAGGGTCCTTCGGAGGTAAACGCGCGTTTTCCCTTCCATACTGTGGTTACGTTCATGATGTTTTCCTTCTTTCTATAATTAGTTTACACATACACTCCGATGACAGAATAACCTTCCCATCACTGGGTGGTTTAAAATTCGGTAATCTGCCGCAGGAACTGGCGTGTACGCTCTTGCTCCGGATGTTCAAAAAAGGCTTCAGGGCTAGCTGTCTCCACAATGGAGCCGTCTGCCATAAAGACAATTTTGTTCGCCACGTTCCGGGCAAATTTCAGCTCGTGTGTCACGACCAGCATCGTCATGCCTTCCTGCGCCAGCTCTTTCATCACCGACAGCACCTCTCCAACCAGTTCGGGGTCGAGGGCCGAGGTCGGTTCGTCAAACAGCATCACTTCCGGCTCCATCGCCAGTGCCCGTGCAATGGCTACGCGTTGCTGTTGTCCACCGGATAAACGGGAAGGATAAGCATCCTGCTTATCCGACAGCCCTACACGATCCAGCAAAAGCCGGCCGCGTTCGGCGGCTTCGTCCCGCTTTATTTTTTTCACCGTCACAAGACCTTCCATAACATTACCAAGCACCGTCTTGTGCGGATACAGGTTAAACTGCTGGAACACCATACCGGTCTGGCGACGAATCTCCAGCACCCGGGCACGTTGCACACGCAGCGGATCTGCGCTGTTTACCACAATGCCGTTCACTTCGATCTGTCCGCCGGACAACTGCTCGAGTCCATTGAGACAGCGTAGCAGTGTACTTTTGCCTGAGCCACTGGGACCCAGCAGGACAACAATATCCTTGGCATCTACATGCATATCGATATTGGTGAGCACTTCATGATTTTGAAAACGTTTGGTTAATCCAGTTGTAGTAATCACCCGGTTCTCTCCCCCTTTAGTAAGCCCGGGCCAGCCGGCGCTCCACTTGTTCCAGAATGGCCGAGAAACCGATGCTCATAATCCAATAAATCACGCCGATTGCCAAATAAAATGGCATGTTGAGCGCATACTGCGAAACCAGAAGCTGCGCAGACCGCAACAGCTCGGTAACGCCAATTGCAGCAACAAGCGATGTTTCCTTGAGCATTCCGATAAAGGTATTCCCCATCGGTGGAATGGCAATGCGCACAGCCTGCGGGAAAATGATCCGTCTCATCGCCTGTGCCGGAGTCATACCGGTAGCGTATGCCGCTTCCGTTTGCCCTTTCGGTACAGCTTGAATCGCACCGCGGAACGTTTCCGACAGGAAAGCCCCCGCGTTCAGACTGAGACCAAGACAAGCGGCCGTTAGTGACCCGAGAGTTACGCCGTAGTCCACAAGCCCGTAATAGATAACGAATAATTGCACCAGCAGCGGGGTTCCCCGCATGATGGATACATAAAATCTGGCGATCAATCTTAGCCACATCGGTCCTTTAAGCCTGGCAATGGCTACAAGCACCCCGATAATAAAGGCAAAAAACATAGAGATCACCGTAACATAAAGCGTATAATAAGCCCCCTTCAAAAAGAAGGGGATATTTTCGAATATCAGTTCCATGGATCAAACTTCCCTTCGCCTTGCAGGTTCATTATTGCGCAGGCTCTTCACCAAACCATTTTTTGAAAATGGTATTGTACGTGCCGTCATCCTTCATGCCTTTCAGTGCATCGTTCAGTGCCGCTACAAGTTCAGGGTTGTCCTTACGCACCGCGATACCTGCCTCGTCACTCTTGATCGCTTCGCCAACAGCTTTAATTTTGAATCCATTCGCATCTACGATAGGTTTCAACGCATACAGGTTGTTGATCGTTGCATCGATCCGTCCTGCGTTCAGGTCTTTCAGAGATGAGATAACATCATCATACGTTTTAATTGTAAAATCTCCGACTTTGGGCAACACTTCGTTGCGCAGGTACGTTTCATCGTTTGTGCCCAAACCTACACCGATTGTTTTGCCTTTGAAATCTTCCAGTTTCGTAATATCGTTGTTGTCTTCTTTGACAATAATTTTGACCTGGTTGGTGATGTACGGATCACTGAAATCCAGCACTTTTTTACGATCGTCCGTAATCGTCATTTGGCTGATAATCGCATCCAGCTTTTTCGCTTGCAGACTTGGTGTCAGACCGGAGAACTCCTGAGATACAAACTCAACCTTAACGCCAAGACGCTTCGCGACTTCACGTGCGATATCCGCATCAAATCCGTCCATTTCTTTCTTGTCATTCAGGAAGTTGTATGGACGATACGTACCCATCATGCCGACTTTCATGACACCTGCTGATTTGATCTGTTCCAGTTCGTTGCCACCAGACTGTGCTGCATTGTTTGTATTGCCATTCTCCGCCGCGGGTTTGCTACCGCAAGCACTCAGTACGAGCACAACCATGAGCAGAATCGTGGTGATAGACCACCCTTTGCGAATTTTAGTTCCATATGTGTTATTCATGACGTTAACTTCCTCTCATTCATCTTATGTTCTCTTGGTGATTCCATTATTCCCTGTGACTGGCTTAATCATGTGAAGAAGTGTGTTAAATGTGAATCCTTCCTGCATCTTTTGCCTGAAAAATAAAGCCCCAGGCCCTGCCGACATTATGTACCGAGCAGGCCGTAAAACTCAAAACTCGCCGCTTCAGCTGCTAATGCTGTAGCACTCATCTCCGTGAAACGGCTGTGCAGTGCGTCTGAGCCGAATAACCAGCGCGAGATCATGCCCTCGATCATACTTACAAGCAATGCCGCACGTAAGGGTACATTCATATCTGCCGGCAACATCCCCAGTTCAATGGCACGCTCCATGTTGTGACGGAATGCTGTCTCCACGGCATTACGAGTCTCTTCAACTAACCTCTGGACGGATTCCTCGGTCACGATGCCCTTAAGCAACAACTCCATGAAATATCGGTTCTGCGCAGCAAAGGTGAACAAATTGGTAAACAGCTTCTCCGAGGCCTTCACCATATCTTCAACCGACCCGGCATCCTTCCGGTACCCCTGCCCGATTGCTTCAAGTAGTTGTTCTCTGCCCGTTAACAAAATCTCGGAAGCAATGGCTTCCTTGCTCTTGAAGTGCCAGTAAAAGGTGCCTTGAGCGACTCCAGCTTCGCGAACAATATCAGAGATTTTCGTCTGATGGTACCCTTGAGTTGCGAATCGTTCCATCGCTATGCGAATAATTTGGTCCCTTCGTTCTTCTCCGGGTCCCAAACCGTTAACTTTGGCCATGCTTTTTACCCTCCCGATTGATCAGTCAGTCAGTTAATGTATATCCTATGGGATAACTAGGTTTTTGTCAATATAGTTTTAAACAACGGGTTACAAGCATAGAGTTGAAGTGAGAGGCAATTCTGAGCATAATAGAGGATAGTCTTGTTCGAAAGGACAGACATCGTTATAGCAGGACAGGCCTTGTGGCTGCTGTCATCTGCATTTCAAGGAGGAAGAGAATTGGACTTTATATCATCCATTATTATGGGCATCATCGAAGGTTTGACTGAGTTTTTGCCCGTGTCCTCTACAGGACACATGATTCTGACAGCTCACTTGCTGGGTCTATCAGAGGACAACGAGTCAGTCAAAACGTTTGAGGTGGTTGTCCAGCTTGGTGCTGTACTGGCTGTTGTTGTACTGTACTGGAACAAATTCATTGATATGTTTCGCTTCACCGGGGGCAAAAGGCCGTATTCCCGACGCCTTAATCTGGGACATATCATCTTGGCGATGGTTCCTGCCGTTGTCATCGGACTTGTGTTCCGGGACTGGATCAAGGCTCACTTGTTTGGTCCACAAACCGTACTGTACAGCCTTGTGATCGGTGGTATATTGATGATCGTAGCTGAACGCTGGAGCCATAAGAGCTCACGGATTACCACACATGATGTAGACGATATTACCTACAAACAGGCATTTGCTGTGGGGATGTTTCAGATTTTGGCGTTGTGGCCAGGCTTCTCCCGTTCCGGCTCTACGATCTCGGGCGGCTTGTTTGCCGGAATCAGCCGGGTAGCTGCGGCAGAGTTCACCTTCCTCGTGTCCGTTCCAATTATGATTGGTGCCACTGGATATGATATGTACAAAAGCATCGATCATCTGAACAGCGATGATTTTCTGATCTTTGCGATCGGATTTATCGCAGCGTTCATCGTTGCCATGCTGGCGATTAAGACATTCCTGTCTATTTTGAAAAGATTGAGCCTGACTGTCTTTGCTGTGTACCGCTTTGTACTGGCAGCTGTATTCTTTGTGATCCTGATGATGTAATTCTTATAAATTGAAAGAATAGGTTTACATGTCTCACTCCGATGACAGAATAACCTTCCAACCGCTGTTATCCCCAGATTTTTTTGATTCCCTTTTCCCAAGGGGAAAATCCGGTGATAAGCATATGCTTCCGATGTAGCTTTCTTTCAGAAAGCTTTCAGGCGGCCGCTTCGCTTTTCAGGTTTTTTCTGTCCTCTCCGTTTCTGTGTAAACATAGTTCAATTCATATCAAACATCAAACAGATCCGTTGATTTTAATTGGAAAATGGCGGCCCTGTCTTCCTCACGGAAGTCGGGCCGCCATTTTGCTATCACTTCATATGTAAATGTACCATTATGATATTTCTAAGGCATGTTCAGGAAGTTAGATCATTACTCCCAACGATCTGCTTGTATGCTTCGTTGTCTTCTTCGCTCCTTAAGTCTTCCCAGCCAGCGATATCTGTTCAGCTTCTGTTCATGTAACATTTGCTTGACACCCATCATCAACAAGTGATATCGGCGATCATCATTGTGGCTTAATTGGTGCATCTCATCTATAATCTCTCTGCTCATGTGGCTCTTGTTCACTCCAATATTCAGTTTGTTCTATCAAGTATACCGAACGATACTGAACAAATTCTAAACAAGGTGCTATAGCAGAACTAAAAAAATCCCCTACATGTCTGAAGACAAGCAGGGGATGTGGTTATGCTCTGAAACGATACATAGGGTTAATTGAGCCATATCAATATCAAAAACAATATCAATCATAATATATAAGGCTATTCCGCTTAGACTTTAGACTCAAGAGTCTCCAGATACTCCGAGATTTGTGCAGGGGTTTTTGCCCATTTGCTGTGAAGATGTGCAAGCTTTTTGCCGTTCTGGAATACCAGCAGGCTTGGAATGCCGCGTACACCGTTCTCTTCAGCAAACGGCTGGAATTCTTCTGCATCCAGCGCATAAAAAGTTTTATCGGCATGCTGATCAATAACGTCACCGATGAACCGATCCAGGTTTTTGCAGTCCGGGCACCACGTTGTATCAAATTTAATGACCGTCATACCGTCGGAGTTAATCAGGTCGCGATATTGCTGTTCACTTTGAATTCTTTCCATATCTATTCTCTCCTTATGTCGTTCTAGTTAATAGTTGTACTGTACTTTGTGTAGAGATGGTGCTTTTATTGTACCTTAAATAGTTACACTTGAAAACAGGCAACCCATCCATTAGCGATGCTGCGTGTAACGGTTAGCAGGGCTCTGTTCCCGTATGACCTGAATCTCGGCAGGGGTGAGCGGGGCCGATGAAGCAGCAGCAATGTTATGCAACAATTGTGTTCTGGAACTGGCTCCTGGAACGACAGCAGCAACGGCAGGTTGCGCAAGCGCATAACGGATTGCCGTCTGTGCCATGCTGCGATCATCTGTGACCAGTCCAGCCAGGCCTTGGCGGATGTGATGCAACTGCTCTGGCGTATAATCCAGATACCCTTTATCCGCCTTCGCCGTTCCCGATGCTGCCAGTACACCACTGGCAACCGGGCCGCGAGCGATGATACTGATTTCTTTTTGCTCAAGTAAAGGTAATACTTCCTCTTCCGCCCGGCGATCCACTACACTGTATTGATTCATCACGCTGACAATGGATGATTTCTCTACATACTCCCGAATCACGTTCGGACGAATGGAAGAGATGCCGTAGTATCGGATAAGTCCTTCCTTCTTCAACTCCTCAAACGCTTCAATGGTCTCAGCGATTGGATCATCCAGCGTGCCACCATGAAGCTGATACAGATCAATGTAATCGGTCTGCAGTCGTTTGAGGCTTTCATGCACGGCCTGTTTAATATAAGCTTTGGACGGGTCCCATGACCAGCCCTCTTTGCCAGGAATACGGCGGTTCCCCACTTTCGTTGCCAGAATGACTTGATCCCGGTGCCCTTTGATCGCTTGTCCCACAATCTCTTCGTTCCGTCCGGCATCATACAGATCAGCTGTGTCCAGCAGATTAACCCCGAGATCCAATGCTTCGTGAATCAGCTCCACTGCAGGTTTCAGTTCCGTTCCGAGCGACATACAGCCCAGTCCGATCTCCCCCACCATCAATTCCGAATTACCCAAACGATTTTTCTTCATAGAAGTGCCCATTTGACCTTTATCCACAAGTGCATCTCCTCTCCATACGTTCTGCAAGTATTCATTGTATCATTCTTCATGGAAAAAATCGCATAGTGTGCAATCTCCAGTGATGCTCAGACGCACATAAGAAAAACCCGGAACGATCGTCCCAGGTCTCTTTGATGTTGCTCACCATATGCGCCTGCTAGTAGCAAGCAAGTACGTTTATTTACTTTTACGTGTATCGAACAGATAACAGGGCTTCCTTACACTGCCCACGCTATTGGTTAGCCGTCATGTAAGACTCCTGGATTACTCAATTTCTCCACTCTTGGTTGCTAACCTCTACCCGCGGTCTTGCGGTACGAGATGATGATCCGTTCTTTTTCACCATATTAGATACGGTGCTAATGACTTTGTCCCTGGCCTGTTTATTCCTCATCAGATACGTCACGCCAGCTCCAATCGCCGTCATGAGCAATTTGCGTTTCGACATGTAACTCTCCTCCTTCTGGATTCATGTACATCGTGTCTTGTTTGAGTTTTACCCGATCTAGCACAAACGAAACGATATCCAAGCTTGCCTGCCTGTAAAAAATAAAATATTTCTCCAACTGGCACACCCAGTTATACGATTGAGCAGTACAAAAAAAGATGATCACCGAAATGAAGAATGGTTCGGTAATCATCTTTTGCTCGGTTATTATGCTCCGTAACGTGAGCCTATATGAGCCATACAGGACTTTATTTTGAATCCATATGTGAGCCATTAGGTTAGGAGCTTATAAGGAAACATGTAGTGGTTTCATATGCTTTATTGAGTCCTGTTGCCCTAACCCCGCGTCATCAGTCGGATGGTCGGGCTACTTGGCTCATCTCTTCATGCTTGTAGGTCGAGCCATCGGCGGTCAGATAAAAATGACCGGTCGGGTGCAGCTCTTCGTTCAACTCATAGACCAGCGGAATGCCAGTCGGGATGTTGAGCGCCATCACGTCTGCTTCGGACAATTGGTCCAGATGCATGACAAGTGAACGGAGCGTATTGCCATGCGCGGAGATCAGCACTCTTTTTCCCGAAGAAACCATCGGTTTAATCTCTGCATCCCAGTACTCCAACACCCGCTTGGACGTATCCATTAAATTCTCCGTACGCGGGATGGTGCAGCCAAGGCGCTTGTACTTGTCCAGATCCTGCACATATCTGTCGTCATTCTCATCCAGAGGTGGTGGGGAAATGTTAATGGAACGACGCCATTCGTGAACCTGATCCTCCCCGTATTTCAAAGCCGTCTGCTGCTTGTTCAGTCCTTGCAGCGCACCATAGTGGCGCTCGTTCAGCTTCCACGTCTTCTCAATCGGAATCCACATCAAGTCCATTTCATCCAGCGCAATGTCAAGTGTACGAATGGAACGTTTCAATACCGAAGCGTAGGCACAGTCAAAATCAAACCCCTGCTCTTTCAGGATTTTCCCGGCCTTGCGCGCTTCACCATACCCATCCTCGGTCAGATCCACGTCCGTCCAACCCGTAAAGCGGTTTTCCACGTTCCACATGCTCTGTCCATGGCGAATCAACACTATCCTGTACATCACGTGACCCTCCTTCCTTGGATACATTACCCGCAGAACCAGCGAAATTATACATCATTAGCCCTGCGCGTAATTGGTGGATATCGTTAATGGCATAAAAAGAAATCAATAATACGGTGCCATCATCAAGTAAACGACTACACCTGTAGAACTGACATACAGCCAGATTGGCATGGTCCAGCGTGCGATTTTACGGTGTTTCTGCAACTGGTTTGTCCAGCCCCATACGAGCGTAAAGAGCGCAAGTGGCACGATCAGGGCAGCCAGAATGCTGTGTGTGATCAAAATGAAGAAGTAGATCGAACGAACAATACCTTCGCCACCAAACTTGGACGTTTCCGGAGACAGATAATGGAACGTCAGATACGTCACCAGGAACAGCAACGTGGTTGAAAATGCCGCCAAAATAAAGCGTTTATGCAGCTTGACGTTACGTTTGATAATCGCAATCAGCGCAGCCAGCAAAAAGATAAAGGTAAAGCTGTTAAACACGGCATTGAAGCGTGGCAACACGGTGATGTCGAACGTAACCTCACCTTTGTACCCGATCGATGGTGCGAAAAACAATAACAAGATGATAACGTTAGCAAGAATGGAGATGGTAATAATGATACCTGCGAAATTTTTATTACTGGTCGGGGTTGTCTGATTCGATGAAGCATTCAGATTCCCTCTTTCCTTGTTAGCCAATGCAAAATCCTCCTCATATCCTAACTTTCTGTGTTCTATATCATTATATCGCGGCAAATCAGGGCTGTTAAGTGACAACACTCTGAACAAAAACAGGCTGTCCTTACGTATAAATGCCCGTTTTAAACTGTTTTCATGCCTTTTCGTGCGAGTATGATTTTACCCTAGTCTTAAATTGTGGTATAATTAATGCACTTAATCACATACGCGTCGACTATGGAGGAGCCTGTCACCAAGGGCCCCTCTTTGTCTTTTACAGGCATGGAACGGTAACTTGTTATCGTTGTTCCGTGCCTTTTGTTATGATCAAATTGGGTGGAACAGGGATGTTTTCCCTTGGAAAGGATATTCTAAGGTTGCCGCGATCAGAGAGGAGAAACCATCTGTGGAATTTATTTTAGTTCTTGCCCTTATTTTGATCTTCACCAAACTGGCTGGTGATCTCTCCGTTCGGTTAGGCCAGCCATCGGTGCTGGGTAAACTTATTGTGGGTGTTGTCATTGGACCTGCCCTACTGGGCTGGGTGGATAAAAGTGATTTTGTGCATTATATGGCCGAGATCGGGGTATTATTGCTCATGTTCATCGCCGGTCTGGAAACCGACCTGGAGCAATTGAAGAAAAACTGGAAGTCCGCTTTCGCTGTGGCAGTGGGCGGAGTCATCTTACCTTTTATCGGAGGATACAGTTCGGCTGTTGCTTTTGGCATGTCTCAGACACACGCACTGTTCTTTGGTCTGTTGTTCTGTGCCACCTCGGTAAGTATTTCCGTGCAAACCTTGAAGGATATGAACCAGCTCGGTTCACGTGAAGGCACCACCATTCTGGGGGCAGCGGTAGTGGATGATGTGCTCGTCGTTGTACTGCTCGCTGTCATGATGAGTGTGCTCGGAACAGGCGGCGGAGATGTCTCCATCGGCTTGTTGATTGGTAAAAAGCTGTTGTTCTTTGTCATCATCATTGCGGCAAGCTGGCTACTTGTACCTCGTATCATGAAATGGATGGCTCCTCTGCGGGTAACGGAAACCGTTATTACGGCAGGACTCATCATCTGCTTTGGCTTCTCTTATTTTGCAGAATGGATGGGTGTTGCAGGGATTATCGGTGCATTTGCGGCAGGGATCGCGATTTCCCAAACTGGATTCAAACATGAAGTGGAGCAAAAGGTGGAACCGATCGCGTACAGTATTTTTGTACCTGTTTTCTTCGTTAGTATTGGACTGAATGTAACTTTTGACGGCGTAGGCTCACAGATCGGTCTGATCATCGTCATCAGCATCGTTGCCATTGTCACCAAGCTTCTCGGCGGCGGGGCCGGAGCTCGGTTGACTGGTTTTGATCGCTCCTCCTCAATTGCAATCGGTGCAGGCATGATCTCCAGAGGTGAAGTTGCGCTTATTATTGCCTCGACTGGACTTGCATCTGGCTTGCTGGATGCCGAATATTTTACCAGCGTGGTTATTATGGTCATCGTCACCACACTGGTCACACCACCGCTACTCAAAATCACGTTTGCCCGTAAAAAGGGTGAACAACGTGTGGAACAAGGGATTGAGGATCCTCATCTGAACAGGTGAGGTGAATGGTACGTGGAAGCGTTGCTCTCTTTTAGCAGAAACGGTTAAACGACTTGGTTGTTCATCCAATCCGACATAAACTTACTCATAGTAAAAGTGGTACTTCTGTGTTAAGCCCAAGACATCCTTACCATAATGAACTCACTCTTAACTCACTCTTTAGAACTCACTCATACTTGCGTTGTAAAATCTTCATGCGATTAACTACACAACTTAGTAGGCGCTGGAGGTAAGTGGGAGTAGCATCAAAACCGGGTCTAGGTTATACTTGGAATTATTGTAGAAAAAGTAGCTATAGATGTTAGTAAATAGATATTAATTAATCGGTCGTGAAGCACACGCCGCTTTGTCCATTTTTCCAACCTTCCAATTATGGAGGCAGGAAAGATTGGGTAAAGCGGCTTTTTACATTTTCCCACTAACTTATCTTAGGAGGTTATCATGCCATGAGTACAATAATCCAAAACTTTGATGAAGCATATGAAGAATGGATGAGAACTCTGCTCACAAAAGAAACCAACCCCCGCGTTCGATCACGGATTGAACATGGACTTGAACATGGTACATTGGAATTTTTGCGCTCCGTCTGGTTCCCCGTCATGAAAAATTTCAACCATTTGCATCCCGAGTGGGAAGTTCGAGATTTTCACAACGGTTATCGTTATCTGGATCTTGCCTACTTACCAGGGAACGGTGTGAAAGGCGGTATTGAGATTCAGGGTTATGGGCCTCATGCTCGTGATCTTGATGCGAGACGTTTCAAAGATCTATGCTGGCGACAATGTCTCCTAACATTGGAAGACTGGCTTTTCCTGCCGATTGCCTACCTCTCCATTAAAGATGAACCAAAACAGTGTCAGCAACTGGTGCTAGCATTTATGGGAAAATTTATGGCTTCAGATGCGCCCGCAGCCCTCAACTGGTTGGATGCTGAGGCCGTGCGGTATGCGAGACGTATAATCCGGCCGTTTACACCTTTGGAATTGGCAACACATCTGCGAATCTCTGACGCACATACGAGAAGAGTCCTCCGCAGCCTGTTGGATCAAGAAATTATATATGTTGCGAGCGGCATTCAGCGGTAT
This sequence comes from Paenibacillus sp. FSL R7-0272, assembly GCF_037969905.1. Classification (NCBI taxonomy): domain Bacteria; kingdom Bacillati; phylum Bacillota; class Bacilli; order Caryophanales; family Paenibacillaceae; genus Paenibacillus; species Paenibacillus sp. FSL R7-0272. Next base: position 5,458,858 of record NZ_CP150221.1, read on the forward strand.
CGCACTTATGCTCTACGAATGTAAAACGGAGTAAGTGCATATGTCTCGGACGTGGCTCGACTACGCAGTCGAATGTCCCAGGTGCAGTGATCGCTAGTGTTATCATATACATAGTGAAAGTGGGTCCGTGGTGCGGGAGTTAGGCGTAATTGGCAAACGTGGGTCCGTGGTGTAACCACTGTGTTTGATCCCGTAAAGCAAGCATGTGGACGGGCATTGCACTGTTTATGTTAATGATTACTTGCTCGTGGCTGATTTATGAGTGAATGAGGCTACGCTATGTCACGTTGAAAGTATTTCCTTATGTGTGCACTCATCTCCGCAATTCTAACGATCACCAGAGACGCTATTCGGCGTATATCACACCTTTTTAATCTCTAACGATCTCAGGGAAGCTTATTTCGGTAATTTGGAGCGAAAACAAGCCTATTTCATGTATTTTTGTTGAAATAAGCTCCCTGGTGAGCGTTAGAATTTCAGAGAGCTCAAAATCGTGCAAATAAGCTCATCTGTGATCGTTAGAATTTTCAGGAGGAGTTTTACATTTCATTGGCTTTACTCTAGCAGGTTTGTGGAGACTTCTAATGGAGATTTGTACTTTCTGTGTATTACGTTTTGTTTTGTTTCTGAGTTTCCATCTGTATGGTAGTGATGTCCTCAGATGTTTGCAATGTGCAAATCAGATCCGCTCCCTGGTTGGCACAGATAAGAGGGTTGGGTTGGGTATCTTGTTTCGAAGAACAACAAAAAAAAGACCACCTTACACACGAAGAGGTCTTTCATCCTAAGTTGTATTTGTCAATTTTCTGAGTCGCTTCTTATCCGTTTGTTGCTACTTGTACGTTCACTTTGCAAAGGATTTCACTAACTATCAGAACTCATTCATGCAACAGTATCTCCGTCTGCTATTAGGCTTGTCCAGCCTAAGTTAACACACCTACATAGAAACCAATCGAGATAAACAGAACACACCAAACAAATGCACCGATTCCAGAAATAACAGCATATTTCCCCATCCTCATGCGGCTCATGCCAGAAAAACAGCACATTAGATTACGCACGCCTGGGATGAAGTAACCCAGAATAACGGACCATGAGCCATATTTGAGAAACCACGTTTCTACCCTGCTAAATCGCTTGGCATTTACCCCAATCCATTTACCATACTTGTCAAACAGGGGCCTGCCGGCTTTTCGGCCAATCGTATAACTCAGTATGCCTCCCGTAAAGGCCCCGCCAAAACAGACAGCGATGGATACGGAATAATCCAGAACGGAGATCGAGGCGAGATAACCGACAAAGGTCATCAACACCTCATCCGGAATCGGTAGCCCAATAACACCAAGAGCGAGTAAACCATATATTGCGAAATACCCATATTGACTAATAATTTCTTTAGCAAATTCCATAACTTAACTCGCTCCTTATTTCGGTTCCACAATATCCTTCTCATGAGAGGGCAGTATTTGCTTCAATGAAGGGAAACGGATTTGACTAACCATGAGACCGGATAATACCACAATAACAAGATATGCTACAGCATGATTAAAATAAGGACTCCATAGAGCGAAGAAGGACATCAGTCCACCTGCAAATGTAATCGGCATTCCGACAAAACCACTAACTGGTGTTTTCTGGCAGTTATATCTTGCAAGACGAAGCGCTCCGCACACCGGGAACAGTGCTGTCAATACCATGCCCAGCATACCAACTTCAGTCATCGAATTAAGGTACAGAATTAGCACAGGTGCTGTCCCGAAGGAAACGACATCAGCGAGTGAATCAAGCGCTTTACCAAATTCCCCTTCACAATTAAGCTTGCGTGCCGCATATCCATCAAATAAATCAAAGAACATCGCTACCCATATCATTGTCACAGCCAAGGCAAATTCCCCATGAATCGCCATAATGACCGCGAGCATCCCCGAACTTAAATTCCCCAAGGTTAAAATGGATGGTAAAGACTTCATAAAATTTAACTTCCTTTCATACTAGGCTTTAGGAAATGTAATATAAAAACGTACGCCATCCGGTGTATTCTCCACTCCATAACCACATCCGTGCAGATCGAGAATCTGTTTTGAAATGGCCAGGCCTAGCCCGGTCCCTCCCATTTTGCGATTGCGCGAGCGCTCTACACGGTAGAACCTCTCCCATATATATTGCCGTTCCTCTTCCGCAATGTGTTCACCTTTATTCTCAATCGTGACGTGAACACAACCTTCATGCCTGTTAATCTCAATCATTATATCGGTTTGCGGAACCGCGTGACGTATAGCATTCATCATAATATTGTAAAACACTTGCTCTAGCTTGCTTCGATCCCCTTCGACCGTCTGCTCCGTCGTGGATATAAGCACCACTTCAAGCCCTTTATCTTTCAGCTGAGGCCCGAGGCGCCCAGCAATATCTTCAATCATGTCAGCCAAAGCAATCGCTCCGGTATTCAGTTGAATCGCAGCAGATTCCAACCTGACCAGATCCAGCATTTCTTCAACCATCGTTTCCATCTTAATGGCTTCATCTACAATGACTTCAATGTAGCGCTCCCGCTTGTTTTCACTCACACCGTCTTTCAGCCCTTCAGAATATCCTTTGATAATACTGATCGGTGTTTTGAGTTCATGAGAAGCATCGGCAAAAAACTTACGCTGACGCTGTTCAATCTGCTGTTTCAATTCCATGTCGGTACGCATCTGTTCATTCGCCTGTTTAAGCTCTTCCAGCGTCTGACCCAGTGTGCCTGATAGAGCATTCAGACTATCAGAAAGGCTACCAATCTCGTCCTTGCGCCGGATCGATGATCTGACCGTGAAATCCAGCGTGGACATCTTTTTCGCCACATGATTCAAAGCGAGCAGCGGCTTCGTTATGATTTTGGACAATAACAGGGCGAGCAACAGAATCAGCACAAACGCGCCCATACCGAAGTACGCATAGAATAAACGAGTAGCCTCATTCGCTTCCCGAACCTCCTGCAGGGAGGTGAGCGAGAAAATCAACTGTTGTTCCGCGCCGACACGTTGCACAGGAGCAATGGTAACGACGTTACGCACTCCGCTCCAGCTTTCCTTCCATTCTTCATTAATCATTTTGCCATTAGACAGCTTTTGCTGATCTTCTGACGACAACGGGAACCGACTGTCCAGAGCCTGCACGAGCAGGCCTTGTCTCTGACTCCAGGTAGCAAGATCCGGTAACACAACCTCCGTCAGAACTCCCGTCCATTCCTGCACAGGTAGCAACGATTCTTGAAAAGTTTCTGTGCCCCATGCAGCAGAAGCTGCATCTTGAATTTTGAAGGGATATACCGTAGGCTCAGTTTTACCCTGATCGCTGGAAGATCCCTTTACGGTCAGTTTTTGTCCAAATTTGAGATGTGACCTGATCCAGCCTGCGTTTTCACCATTAATGAACAACGACAGAGATACCTTCACACGTTTGCCGTCTTCCTGAAGAAGCGTGATATGAAAGGGATCATCCACCAGCTTGCCTGTGTTCGTTAAAATAATGAGATGAGACTGATTTTGCCGCATGAATCTGCCCATTTCCTTCGCGAGTTGCATATCACTCCAGTGACTGGCAGAGAATTGCTGTTCAAACTTGGACAGCTTCTTTTTCATACTGCTAATCTTCTGATGCTGGTAAAAATCGGGGAACCAGATCAGTTGGGCAAGCACCGTTGTCCCATACAGCAGGACCACAAATCCGGCCATGACCAGAAACAGCTTCATCGTTACACCATTTCTTCTCATTCTTCTGCCTCAAAACGGTACCCCGTACCAATCACAGTACGAATGCACTTTGCTTCATCGCCCAGTTTACTGCGAAGCTTTTTGATATGCGTATCTACCACACGAGAATCCCCTTCAAAATCAAATCCCCACACCCGATTTAATATGGCTTCACGGGATAAGACAATGCCAGCATTCCGAGCCAGATAGAGTAGCAGATCATATTCCTTCGGTGCAAGCTCAACTTCAATCCCATTTCTCTCCAAACGTCTACCCCATGGATCGAGAATAACATCGCCAAAACGAATGACCCCCTGCTCCCGCCCCATCGCACCTTCCACTCGTTTCATCAGCGTCTCAGCCCGTGCAACCAGAACCCGGGGACTGAACGGCTTGGTAACATAATCGTCTACACCTAACTGGAATCCATGGATTTTGTCATCGTCTTCCGACCTTGCGGTTAGCATGATAATAGGTACGGCAGAAGTAGAGCGAATATGACCACATAATGTCCATCCGTCCATTTCAGGCATCAGTACATCCAGAATGACCAGGTCTACCTGATGCAAAGCCAGCTGTTCCAGCGCTTGGACTCCATCTTCCGCTTCAATAACATTCCATTGTTCTTTTATAAAATAATCGGCCACAATCTCACGAATGCGGCTTTCGTCTTCTACCAGAAGCACGGTTCTGATCATGACCGACTCTCCTTCTTTATTTCTATAGATAACATACCTGCTCAATGTGTCGTTCATGTGTCCTGATTCATCCAGATCAATCCAGTTATACCGAGTAATCGACTCCACCATATATACGATTAATATATACCAAAAGTTACTATTTTTTATCAAAAATACGCAAAAAAGAAGCAGCCAACTAGTATTACACTGTTCGTTGACCGCTCCTGAGATGAAATTTGGGATATGCTTTATTCAAATTATGCGCTCTGATGCGGCCCGTCCTGTTCTGGACAAGTGCATTCCAAACGCTGATTAACGTTGGTGCTCCAAACGATGTGCTACATGCAGTGTAGGTCCAACGAAGCGGTTCAACGGGAACCCGCCAGCAATCGCTTTGGTTACAAAAGCTTTCCCCTCACGTACAGCCTCTTTCACGGAAAGTCCGCGAGCGAGCCCGGCAGTAACGGCTGCAGATGTTGTGCAACCTGCACCATGGGTATAACCGGAACCGACAACATCAGCTTCGAACCAATCATAATTGGTTCCGTCATAGAGCAAGTCCATGGCTTTACCCGGGTTAATTACACCGCGATCTTTAATCAGAACATGTTTGGCACCATGCGCGTGAATGGTCGCTGCCGCAGCTTCCATCTGCTCTTTGGAACGAATCGGACCGCTCTTCGCCAGTTGGGAAGCTTCGAAGAGATTAGGTGTTACAAGATCCGCACCCGGGAGCAAAAATTCGATCATCGCTTCGGTGTTTTCTGGCTGCAGCACCTCATCCGTACCTTTGCACACCATAACTGGGTCAATAACGATTTGCGGCAGACCGCTACGGCGAATATGTTTGGCAACAAGCTCAATGATATCCACTGAACCGAGCATGCCCGTTTTCATCGCGTCAAAACCAATCCCATCCAGGACGGTGCGAAGCTGAGCCTCGACTACATTTAATTCTACAGGAAAGACCTGGTGATCCCATGTCTCAGGTTCCATGGAAACAACCGTTGTTAATACGGTCATGCCGTATACACCCAGCTCCTGGAATGTTTTCAAATCGGCTTGAATGCCTGCGCCACCGCTCGTATCCGAGCCAGCGATAGTTAACGTTTTTGGAATCGTCATGGTCGTTCTATTCTCCTTCGTGTTTCAGTTGACACTATCCTATCCCTTGTACGAGCGGATGTCAATGGCATGTGAGGCTGTATACAGCCATGCTTTTTCAACACAAAAGAGATCATATCTTAATTCAGATCTTTGGTTTCCAACCTTGTCATGGAACGTGTAGCGATCCATAAGCCAATTGCACCCAAGGTCAACGGAATTACGATGATGTTATTGACCGACATTGTAGGTCCACTGGAACCGCTGACCCCCCCGCATACGATGAGAACAAGGAAAATCGAAGCAACCATTGTAGCCGTTACCGAGTGCTTGCGCATACCGAAGAATAGAGGAATCAGAGCCATGGCGGCAGCAGAGAGCGAACTTATCGTATATTTCAGTACGATCTGCCCCAAAGCAACAGATTCTACAGGCTCGGTAATAAAACCATAGTACTGATTGGCCGCCAGCAGGAGCACACCCATTAGAATGTCCGTAAACATGATCATCGTAAACGTAAAAATAAAAACTAACATTAACTTCGCAGCGATAATTTTATGCCGCTTGATCGGATAGGTAAACATCACATTCATCGTTTTGTCCCTATACTCGCTAATGATCAATTTGGATATCAAGGAACCAGCAAATATAATAAACACTGCTCTGGAAAATGTATCAATTAGCATAAAGGCACCCTGGTAATCGGCAAAGGCATAATCTTCAGCCGCGAAATCTGTAACACCAATCATAATCATAAATAGAAGAATGCTGACAATGGCGATGCCTGCACCCACAAAATTCCGGGCAAAGCGATGCTTGCGCCATTCCAGACGAATGAGTTTAAGCAACGTCATCAGCCCCTTTCATCAGACCCATGAAGTGCTCTTCCAAGGAATGCGAACGTTTAGAGATCGACTCCACCGCAACCCCGTGCTGAACCAATTTGCTGTTAAGATCGGAAGCCGTTATATCTGAGTCATAGACACGTAACGTCTGCTCATCGAACAACTTATAATTGCTCAGATGCAACAAATGTTCTACGACGTATGCAGCTTTCTTAGGATCTGCAGCCTGTACTTCAATATAATCGGTGTGACTGCCACGGATACTCTCCATGGATACTTCTTCGACAAGCCTTCCCTCGCGAATGATGCCAACCGTGTCCGCAACCTGCTCCACTTCGCCCAGAATGTGACTGGAGATCAGCATCGTAATGCGATATTCTGTGCTCAATCGTTTGAAGAGATCACGCATCTCTTTGATCCCCACCGGGTCAAGTCCATTGATCGGTTCATCCAGAATTAACAACTCGGGTGTTGTAATCAGAGCACGAGCCAGACCAAGACGTTGCTTCATACCGAGAGAAAAGTCCTTCACAGGTTTCCTGCCCGCATCCTTCAAACCGACCATTTCCATATGTTTTCCAATCATCTGTTTGCTCGTGAATCCCATATACTCACAGTGCAGATCAAGATTTTCCCATGCAGACAGTTTGTCATAGAAAAAGGGATACTCGATAATACTGCCCATTCGTTTCAATAACTCATAAGAGTCCGGGTTTAACTTTTCGCCGAAGAGTTCGATCTCACCCGCAGTAGGTTTAACAAGGTTGGTTAACATTTTCATTAATGTTGTTTTCCCTGCTCCGTTCGGCCCTAAAAACCCATAGATTTCGCCTTGCTTAATATTCATGTTAACACCGGATACGACCTCTGTTCCTTCGTACACCTTGGTAAGATTTATGGTCCGTGCAATATAACTCATCTGGTCATTCTCCTTTACGTCCCCCTCCTGGGGTGCTTATAACTGTATTGTAAAGAAAAAAGTCTGCTTTTTTATTAATCAAATCTTACAAAAACCTTAAGTTGGAACCTGTGCTATATCAGTTGAACTAAAGAATTTACACAGACCACTCCGATGACATGTAAAACAATAGTTCAACTCATATAGTTCGACCGTTCACGTCCTGCATTTCTTCCAACGTAAAAGAAAACACCGTCCGCTGATGTGGCACGCTATGAACATCAATACGTCCACCCATCCGTTCAACGAGCCGCTTCGTGATGGTTAGGCCGAGACCGCTGCCCTGATACATCCGATTACGGGAATCTTCCAGCGTGTACATTCGTTCAAAGACACGACTGTGTTCCTGTTCCGGGATACCTTTTCCTCGGTCCCATACCTGCACAGTAACGGGCTCTCCTTCTCTGTTCAGTATAGATATTCCGAGTTCCTTGCCATCGGCGCCATATTTCATCGCATTGGTGATCAGGTTGTCCAGCACGCGATCCAGTGCCTCTTCGTTGGCGCGAACGAACACATCCTGCTCTGGAATGCTCAGTTCCACTTGTAACCCGAGCTTTGTAAGCAATTCGTAAAACGATAACATTTTTACCCGGCACAACTCACTGATATTCACCCGGCTAAGCTCCAGCTGACGGTCTCCCGATTCAAGCTTGGCGAGATCAAAAAAAGAATGCATCAGGCGCAGCACTTCCTGTGCTTTATCCTGTATTTTCTCCGTCATTACCCTCCGCTCCGCATCGGTCAGAGAAGAACTGTACAGCAACGTTTCACTGTACCCGAGTACCACCGTAAGCGGGGTCTTCAAATCATGTGAGATGTTGGAGAGCATATGACGCATTTCTTTCTCCTGGTTGGCATAGTCTGCTTTGGCCAGATGGGCGTGTTCAAGCAACCGGTTCATGTCGTTCAACAGCCGGCTTACCTGTGCATCACTATCAAATACAAGCAGACGTTCAAACGTGCCCTGTTCGAGAATACCCGACACTTTGTTGTGAATATACGTTAGATGCTTACTTCGTTTATGAAGGCGTAGTCCAAGCACAATAACAGCACACGCAAGCAGGATCGTTGATACCGCAAGCAACCAGAGCATCATCATCATACCGGCTCCGCCTCCAGCTTATATCCAATGCCCCATAACGTTTTAATGTAACGTGGAGCAGAAGGATCAACTTCCAGCTTTTCTCGCAAGCGGCGCATATGTACGTTGATAATATTTTCATCGCCATAATAGTGATCATTCCAGACGGACGCGTATATCTGAGCCTTGGTGAACACTTTACCGGGATGGGTGACCAATAATTTTAAAATGCCAAACTCCTTGGACGTTAATTTGATTGGCTCTCCCTCGCGCTCTACCTCATACGTTTCCATGTCCACTACAAGTCCGCCGAGAATTATCCTGTGGTCGTGGGCTTCTTCTTCCGCAGGCTGAGCAGTGTAATTGGCACGGCGGATGGCCGCTTTGATGCGAGCTGTCAGCTCAATCAGCGAGAACGGTTTGCTCAAGTAATCGTCAGCCCCGAAGCCAAGACCCAGTGCTTTGTCTACGTCCCCATCTTTGGCAGATAGAATGAGTACGGGCACCAGACTTCTCGCGCGAATCGTTTGCAGGACTTCCATCCCGCTGCGATGCGGAAGCATCAAATCAAGAATAATCAGGTCAAAACCAGGCTTCGCCTCGTTGAACAGCCGTTCTGCCTCCAGACCGTCATAGGCATATGTAAGGTCAAAGCCCTCTTTTTCCAAATAGGGACCAACCATCTCACTAATCGAACGATCATCTTCCACAAGCAACAAGCGATGACTTGACATAAACTCCCCTCCGGCATAAAACATTTTCTATGAAGCTATTCTATAAGACCGTTTTCTTTATTACCTCACAGTTTGATGAAATTGGCAATGACAGATCAAAAAAACCTGACCAAGCAGGCACTTCGGGTTGAAGTGTGCTCCATCAGGTTTATTAATGACGTTATTTATGATTTCGTTCGTTCACTAAACGATACGATGTGGATCAACAGTTATCTTGCAGCTATGCTTGTTCACCACGAATCCAGCACAATCCGATTGTACCGGCCCCGGCATGAATGCTGACCACTGGGATAAACGGCATAATCTCGGTTTTCAAGCGTGGAAGCAGTTCAGTGATTTGTCGTTTAATCGTGTGTGCTTCCTCCTGGTTGTTTGCATGCATAATACACACATGTTTAACCTTCTCCATGTCCTTTTTCAGCATCTCGAGCATGCGCTCCTTGGTCCGCTTAAACGTGCGAATCTTCTCGTTCACGACCACTTTGCCCTCTTCGAATCGAAGCAACAAGTGTATTTTGAGCAGTTGGCTGATGATCAGTTGAGTCCCGGTCACACGACCGCTGCGATGAAGATTTTGAAGACTCGCAGGAATCAGATAAAAAGACATGTTATCAATCATCTGTTCGATGTGGTGTTTAATCTCGGAAGCGGAACACCCCTGCTTCTGCCATTCCAGACCTTGCATAATCATCTCGCGAAGAGGATAAGCGCCTGCCCTTGAATCAATTGCGGTAACCGTCACGCCTGCCATCTCCGCTGCCTGCATCGAGGTGTGGAGCGTTCCGCTAAGTGCCGTGGAGCAATGAATCGTTATAATCTCATCATACTGATCCTTAATGGATTCATACAGTTCGATAAACTCACCAATCGGCGGCTGTGAACTGCTCGCGCGTGAAGAAACTGCCAATTTCTCATAAAATGTATCGGACGAGATTTCTTCGGTTTCCCGGTAACACTCCTCGCCAAATACAATGCGCAGCGGCACGATATAGATATGATTTTGCTCCGCAAAAGCGGAATCCAGTGTACTGGTGCTGTCGGTGACCCATGCAATTTTCTTCATGACATCCTTCTCTCTTGCCGGATTGTTCGTGCTGGTAATCATCTACCCATCGTCAGGCACATGCCCGGCCGTTATTTTAAATTTGAATAAAAACAATTGTAAACGCTTGCGGTTTTACCTCTTAATTATAAAGGATTTGACCCTCGCCTGTCTTGTGGCGCATTCATGAACAATCCCTCAAGTTCCAATATTCTCTAAAAAAATGTCTTGCCTGTGAAGGGATAAATTGGTATGCTGTTGTCCTTCTCTCTTTTTCGCCTTGACTGAAGTGAACGGGTCCGCCGTTCAATCCACTTATCGGAGGTGTCATATGCTTTATTTCACGTTGGCTTCCAAAGCCTACGCCCGAAACCTGCAATACCGCGGGGCACACATGGTACATAACCTGGCAAGCGCCATGTTTGGTTACATGTATGCTTGTCTCTGGATCGGCATCGGGGCCGACCACCAGCTCGGAGAATACGGGGTGCAGGGGATGATCAGTTACATTGCATTCACGCAAGCATCACTCTGGATTTCAGGTTTCCTGACGAACGGACTCGGTATTCCGCTCAGTGTCAGGACAGGGCAGATTGCACTGGATCTCATGCGTCCGGTACATCTGTTCACTCACCTGATGGCACGGGAATGGGGGCAGATCGCCTACCAATTCGTGTACAAAAGCCTTCCCATCTACCTTCTCTACTCCATCGTTTTTTCCCTGAAATGGCCTTCAGAGGCCTGGACTCTGGGCTATGCCGCACTTGCACTTGCTGGCGCAGCATACTTATCCATCTGCATGAACTATATTATCGGTGTCACATCCATGTGGACTACGGAATCGTCCTGGCTACACTGGGCCAATCATGCCTTGATGAACCTGATGGCTGGTTTCTTCATCCCGCTGGAATGGTTGCCGAACTGGCTGGAACAACTGGCCTGGCTGTCGCCCTATCCCTTTTTACTCTATGTACCTACCCGAATTTACCTTGGTTTTGAAGACGGCTCCTTCCTATGGGGAACCTTGCTTTGGTGTGTTTTCATGACCCTGCTCTGCCTTGCCGTCACCAAAGTGTTACGTCGTAAAGTGGAGGTGCAAGGGGGATGAAACCTATCTCGTGGTTCCACTTATATAAAATACTCATTCGAACCAGCATCCGCAGCCGCATGCAGTACAAGTTTAACTTCGTGCTGGGAGCTATCCTGGCCGCTCTGATTCAAATCTCCGAATTTCTGATGGTCGCGTTAGTACTGCACAAATTCGGTGCGATCAAGGGCTGGTCGCTACATGAGATCGGTTATCTTTTTGCGATTATGACATTATCCAAAACGCTATATCGCACATTCGGAAATGAAGTGCATCATTTGGAAAAATATTTGGTGGGCGGTGAGCTGGATCAACTGCTGACACGACCTATGCCTGTCCTGCTCGCGCTGATGCCGCAGAACTTCCGCATCATGATCGGTGAAGTACTGCAAGGTGGATTCATTCTATGCTGGTCGCTTGCGGGCATGATGCACAGTGGGCAGATCGGCTGGACGGTTGTTCCGCTCTCCCTGTTTGTCATTGTGACTGGAGCTATCATTCTTTTTTCCATCGGACTCGCTACAGCCACACTTGGTTTCTGGACGACACGTATTGAAGAGTTACAAGTCATCACAGAGGATGCGGCCCGTACCGCGGCTCAATATCCGCTCACCCTCTATCCCAAATGGATGTCCGGTCTTCTGCTGACCGTCATTCCTGTAGGATTTGTAAACTACATTCCATCCCTCTACTTGCTTCGCGGCGAAGGCGGCGCTTGGGTGTTGGCAGTCATTGCTGCGGTAGCGGTGATATGTTTAGTTGCCAGCTTACGTTTCTGGGCGTTCGGCATGACCAAATATCAAAGTACGGGTAGTTAGAGAAGTTATATACGTTGAACGATATATTTACACATTAACGGAGAGGACAGAAAAAACCTGGAAAAGCGAAGCGCTCGCCTTTATCACCGGATTTTAACCTTTATTAAAAGAATTCAAAAAATCTGGGGATAACAGCGATTGGAAGGTTATTCTGTCATCGGAGTGTCTGTGTAAAATCATTTTTTCAATTTATATGAATTAACGGAGGAGGCGTAATACACATGAATATGATTACAGCACGCAACCTGCAAAAACAATTCAAAACTCCTGTCGTGCGGGAAGGCCGCTTCTCAGGCGTACGCACCTTGTTTTCACGCCAGTATGTAACCAAAGAAGCGGTACGTGATATCAGTTTTGATGTCAGGCAAGGAGAGTTTGTTGGTTATATCGGTCCCAACGGGGCTGGCAAATCCACTACGATCAAAATGCTGACAGGCATTCTTCACCCGACTGCGGGTGAGGTGATGCTTGGCGGGATGAATCCACATGAGGAAAGGCGCAAGACAGTGCGCAAGCTCGGCGTTGTGTTTGGACAGCGAAGTCAGCTCTGGTGGGACTTACCCGTGAAAGATTCCTATGACATTTTGGCAGAGATGTACGGCGTGAGTTCGGAGGTCAAAAAGAAACGGTTGTCCCAGTTTGCTGAACTGCTGGACCTCGAATCATTCTGGGCCACTCCGGTTCGCAAGCTCTCTCTTGGACAGCGCATGCGGGCCGATCTGGCGGCATCCATGCTGCATGATCCAGAGCTGCTCTTTCTCGATGAACCCACCATCGGACTGGACGTGAATGCGAAGCGAAATATTCGCCAGTTCCTGCGCACATTAAATGAAGAGTTTGGCAAAACCATTCTGCTCACTACCCACGACATGGATGATATCGAACAGCTATGCAATCGTGTCATGGTTATTAACCACGGACAACTGACCTATGACGGAACCATCGCCTCCCTTCGAGATACGATCGGTTTGCCTACATTGATCCGTGTCGCCTTCCGCGGAAGGGTTCAACTGCCAGATGCATTACCTTCCGCCATTCAGGTTACAAGTATGGACAATCAGGTGCTGACGGCACTGGTGAATCGGAAGGAATGGCGTACGATGGATATTTTGAAAGAGCTGGAGCAGTGGGGAGAGATTGACGATATTGAGATGAAGGAACCCGACTTCGAGGATGTTATACACAAAGTATATTAATTAATCTAAGGGTTGGCCTATCTTATAGTGAAACGGGTTATAGGGCTGTTCAAACGCCGTTACAGGAGAGAGGGACATGACGTACTGTAGTAACGGAGGTGAGGGTCATGCTTGTGACCAGACATGTTCTTGCTGCACCCAGTCCCTATGCTACGCCTTATTACATCGTGCGTGGAACGAATCCCGGACCCGTCATGATGATTACATCCGGAGTTCATGGCAATGAAACCGCGAGCATGGCTGCTGCACAGAAGCTTGCCGATGATTGTGCTTCGGGGCGGCGTGTGATTCATCGCGGAACCTTGATTATTGTGCCGAGAGTCCACCAGCAGGCTTATGCGAAAAAAATCAGAGGCAAACCTGACCTGAACCGCACCTTTCCTCGCCGCAAGTCAGGAAAATCGAAGCATCCACTGGCAGCCGCCGTGTTCAAGCTTGCACGCGAGCATCAGCCTGACTGGTGGCTCGATCTGCATGAGGCAAATGGTCTGTCTCAGCTCAGTCCACGCGTGCTTGGACAAACGCTGATCACCAATCCCGGTAGCTCCAGCGTGCCGATCTGCCGCAGGGTGATTGAGCGCATGAACCGCTCTATACTGGTGGGCAAGCATCATTTTAATCTGAAGCGGCATGAGTTGCCCGGCTCCGCTCGGACAGCGGCTTCAAGGTTGCTACATGCGAAGTCTGTCACCGTGGAAACGTGCTGGAGCCTGAAACGCGCTGTACGGATCAAGTACCAGACGGAAATTGTTCATCATTTTCTACGAGAAGCAGGCATGACTTGAGCGAAAAAAAAACAAAACCACCTCCATTGCAGAGAAGCCGATGAATGACATCGACGGGCGCAATGGAGGTGGTGATTTTTTTGGTATGGATTCAAGTATAGTCTATGTAGTCAGAAGGTAATGCAACAGAAAAGAAATTTGAAATATCCTCAATCTAACCATCGTTTTAATCAGACCATTCTTTAAACGCTTTGAATAACTCCATCCTTACGGCTCCTTATCAGTAAACTGAACTTGTGAAATCGATTTTGAAGCAGCGATTCTATTCTTTATTGCTCCATGCTTTTTACATCAGATACAACTTGGAAGCCTTTAGCTTTTCCGCTCAGGTATCCCTGTTCGTAAAAATCAATTCCATTGGAGGTTATTGTAATTGCCACCATTTCAACATCATTTTCTACCGAATCAACTACAATATATTTTCTATCTGATAAATAGGTTATCGCCCTATGTTTTTCTATATGTTCTGTTTGGTAGAATGCGCTTTTAGGAACAACGGCAGACTCACTTGCTGAAAACCATATGGAATAAAGTTCTGCCAGAATATCGTACCTCTCTTGTATCCTCTCTTTTATGGCTATTTCCAACTCATCAAGCATCCTGAATACCTCCTTTAATATATAGGAATAAGCAAAGCACGACTTCAACCGGGGGTATTTTTTCTGCATCACGGATTCCAGTATATCCTTGCCTACAGGCTCCAGAAACGTGAGCGGATACAGATCTTTTTTCGTAAAAAACTTATAGATCGCATCCAGATACTCGTCCACACGATCGGCTGATCCAACGCCGTATCCTCTTGCCAACCGAAATAAAGCTCTGTTTCTCCGATTCGAATAGGTACATGACGCTAACCAACCTCGAATGGAAAATTCAAACGTTGTATTCGTTATATTCGTTTCTCTCCCCCCGTTTCCTGCTCGTTACATACGACTAGTCTACTCTTAAAAAATAGAAAAAGAGCCGTGATCACGGCTCTATGGCTCTTTTTTCTCCACTCTAAAGGACTGGATATAACTATCGATTTCGTCCTCAGGTACAAGCAACAATCCGGCCAGCTGTTTTTGCATCTGCTCCAGATGTTCAATGTGCTGTTGAATATCGGTGATCCGTTCACGTACAAGTGTTTTCAACGTCTCTTTTTCCATATCGTCATTGCTTAGCAGCTCCAGCGTTTCCTTTATTGCTTTGAGCGAATAACCGAGCGTCTGTGCACCCTTAATGAAGTTGACTTTCACCAGATAATCCTCGGTATATACGCGATATCCGTTGGAGGATCGATGCGGAGCAGGCAGTATGCCGCTGTCCTCATAATAACGAAGGGTTGCCATACTTACTCCCGTCTCTTTAGCCAATTGACCTCTTGTCATGGTCTGCACAACGCTCTCCCCTTTCCAACTGACTCATTGCGCTTGTTTGTTACGTATCTGCGTATACTCATGATCATAAGATGCCTCGGGAAATTTCACTGAACTTCCTTGCAGTAGAGGTTGTGCTTCACCTTTCAGATAACGGTCAAAAAAGGCAAGTGCATAACTTCTCGTAATATCGATATTATGCTCCGCAGACATATTCTTGGCAAACAAACGCGGTGAGATTAACGCAATATCCGTGAAGCTCTGATGGAAAAATCCATCCACGGTCAGATAATAAGTATCATTCAGACTATTATTCATAACATGTTTCAGATCAGGTTCAAATTCGGGATAGAATAATTTTTCATGCTCGGTAGGATTGGGTCCCAGGCTTTTAGCTGTCTTGCCAGACATGATGTACATAAACGGCTGTTTCAGCGACGACTTGGAAACACTGCCCCAGAAACCACCTTCCAAACTTAGTCCTGCATGAAAACGTTCATCCTGTGCGAGCGCTTCGGCTGTTGTTGCCCCGCCATACGAATGTCCCATAATACCCGTGTGGCTCAGGTCAAGTCTGCCCTCCAGCACCTGATTCGGGTCACTCACATTCCACTGTTCAAGCGTGTCGAGTACAAAACGTGCATCGGCCGCACGAATGCCCACTCCCTGTACATTATATTGATACAACTCTTCTGATGTTGCAAATTCTGGCCCGGCATCATAAGAAACCTTGTGACCATCCGGGAAAGTTACTCGAGCCGACGTATACGGATGATCCATCCCTACGACGATATAACCATGGCTAACCAGCTCCTCCACGGCGGTCATACTCTGAAAACGAGCCGAACGGACACCCGGAGAGAATACTACAACAGGATACGAGCTACTTGCATTAGACATCGCTGCACCTTTTACCACATGGGTGGGTATCGTATCCAGATAACTGAATACTTGAGATGGGATGCCAAACACCAGACTGATCGCTTCCCCCAATTCAGCAGGATATGACTCCGGTTTAATGCCTTTTGCAACTTCCGGGTCTACTGGATACCACACATTAATCATCAGTTCCCGCTTGTCCCCGGATTCAGGCGAAAGAGTCTCCTCACGAGATTCATCTACGATATGTTGTGAAAATGTACCGATGGCAAATCGCCCCGTTGGCTCAGGCATTGTAAATGCCGGGAAATACCTCGTAAACATTCCTGATCCAATTCCCGAGAAAGCGGCAAGAAGAAGGATGAAGAGACCGCGCATCCAGGCACGTCCTTTTGACTTCTTCTTATGTATTTCTGGTGCTACGCTTCCAACACTGCGAGTCCATTTCATCACTTGAATCATTAACAGGATAAATAGAATGAGCGCGACAATATAAGACGGCAGTAACATCACCCGTACTGAGTCCATGATCGCATGTAGCAGAAAAGCAATCACCAAGGCACTGAGCATGCCTATCGCAAGCTTTCGCCTTTTCGCATAAAACGGTAAACCCAGCGCCCCTGCTATCGTTACTAGTACGAAAATCCATTCGAATATCTTCATGATTTTTCCT
This sequence comes from Paenibacillus sp. FSL R7-0272, assembly GCF_037969905.1. Taxonomy (NCBI): domain Bacteria; kingdom Bacillati; phylum Bacillota; class Bacilli; order Caryophanales; family Paenibacillaceae; genus Paenibacillus; species Paenibacillus sp. FSL R7-0272. Next base: position 5,475,835 of record NZ_CP150221.1, read on the forward strand.
CCAAACGTTGTTGATACAACAACAATAAACCTTGAAGTATACTTCAAGGTCAAGGATTGAAATGAAAAATCATTAAATTATTCGACAGTCACCTTCGTACGCGGCATGGTATGCATTGCACCCGAAGTTACATGTGCCTGGACAACATATACCCCCGGCTCCTGAAATGTATACTTCACTTCATATATGCCATCACCTACAGAACTAGCCTTCACTGCCCCACGTGCCTCAAGCTCATCGGCATTCATCATTCCTTCTTCAATGGAAGGTGCCGCAGGTTCGTTCTGTTCGTCCCAGATTTGGAATTGTACCTGATCAGCATCATCTACAGGCTTCTCTCCCTGGGTTAGTTTGATCTGTAAAGCGACTTCTTCGTTCACCTTCGCCTGATCTGGCATCATCAGTTTCACTCGAATCATCTCCGGCATCTCGCCAGAGGCCGACTGCTCCGTATAAGAGCAGCCGGACATGATCAGCACCAGTATAAGCAGAGGTGTAAACCAGCGAGCTTGTCCCTTCATCACCGTTAGTCCTTTCTGCGTGTTTTACCGATTCCCCACAACATCACAATAATGATGATAAAAGCGATCAGAGCCAGCAATGGAATCGTGATAAAACCAAACCAGTTCAAATAATCGGTATAGCATGGAACCTTACCACACGCCACAGCGTTGCCGGTAGCCGAGAAGATCCGCTGAATTGTTACGTGATACAAAGAAATGCCGCCCCCGATAAAGCTGAGCGGAAGCACGTACTTGGCAATCCCCACATCATCCTTGAAATACGCAATTCCTAGCAAAATCGTTAACGGATACATAAAGATGCGCTGGAACCAGCATAGATCACATGGCAGAAACTGCTTGATCTCACTTAAATAAAGACTTCCCAAGGTTGCAATAACAGATACAGCCCAGGCAATAAATAATCGGGTATCTACACTCCGTGCAGGCTTCTCTGAATTGGATGTTGCACTCATACCTCTGTCCTCCTCTTCCATTGTTCGTTTTGAATGATTTTATCATTCCTTTGTATTCTCTGAGTTCACTGCATGCTTATGTAATTGATTACGCGATTAATTATACCAAATATTTGCTCTTTCAGGTGAATACAAAAAAGCTGCCACAGGGGCAGCCTTTTCGGTTTGAATGTGAGATTAATTATATCAACATAAGACCGTATGGGATCACAGTGTTGATTGTTGCATTAAGCTTGCCTTACATTGCTTTAGTCAGTGTAATAGATCCATCTTTTTGAGCCCATTTCACATTCCATTGTAACAATTCAGCAATGAAGCGCAGCGGTACTTGTGTACGTCCGTCTTTGTTAACAAACACGGTAGAACCTACGTTTTTCTTCATACCGTTGACTTCCATGACCGTGTTGTTCACCCAGAATACGAGTGTATCATCACCAGCCATAACGGTAACTTGCTGTGCTTTTTTGTCCCATTTCACCGTTGCGCCGATTCCCTCACTCAGGAAACGCAGTGGGATGTATGTTGTATTTTTCCAAAGCACAGGTGTGGTGTCCATGTTCGTTGTTTTGTCGTTAATTTTCAGCATTTTGCTGTTCAGCTTCATCCAAACCGTTGTCATATCTGGCGCTGGTGTTGGTGCTGCCTCTTGGAACTTGTCATTGAACTGAGTCACAATGGCATTACCCAGCGCTTGACCTACCCCGAACATCACTTTGAAGCCTTCGCGATTCGTGGTGTAAGAAGCATCATAGTTGCCTGCCGCATATTGATCCAGCACTTTTTGCACTTGGTTTTCATGTGTTGTCAGCGCTTGTTGTGCTGCAGATTTAGGCAGGTTGCCTGCTGTTGCGGAATCCAGGAATGTAGCAAACTCCGTTGTGAAGCCGTCGATCCGTTTTTGCACAGCTGCACGCGCAGTCGCATCATTATCTTTTACAGCTTTAACATAATCACTCTGAGCGTTAACATGGTTAGTTACCCAGATTTTTTCGAATGCATTCGCTCCTTCATTTCCATAAATAGAAGCAATTGCAGCTTTGAAGTCCGCTGTATTTCCAGCTTCTGCGGTTACGAGGGCATTCGATGCCGCTGTGCGTCCATCATATTGCTCTTGCATTTGCAGAGCGGAAAGCGCAAAGTGCTCCGAAGCCAAGTGGTTAAGTGCAGATCTCAGGTCAGCTGCTTTGGTATCCGCTTTGGTGTTGTTAAACTTCTCAGGCATCTGTGTTGTAATCGCGGTGGAAAGTGCTTTACTTACGTCAAACATCTCCTTGAAGCCTTCGCGATATGCCTTGTATGCATCGGTGTAATCTCCGGCTACGTACTCGTCGAATACTTTCTGCACGAGATCTTCATGCACTTTCAATGCTTGTTTTGCTGCGTCTTTAGGCAGTTTGCCTTCTGTCGCTGTGCTCAGGAATGTGGAGAATTCATCCACGAATCCGTTGATGTTATCCTGAGCTTGCTTGATACCAGCTTGGTTACCCATCTTGGTTGCTTTCACCAGATCATCGGTGTATTTGTTATGTGCGCGGAAGATCCGTTCGAATTCTTTGGCTCCCGCTTCACCGTAGAGAGAAGCAATCGCCGGTTGCATATCCAGTGCATTTTGATCAAGTGCTTTGTAGGCTGCATCTGCATCTTTGGCTCCATCATAAGCTTTCGCCATAGCTGTCACCGCCAGAGCAAAGTGCTCAGACAACAGATGATCCAGATTCGCTCTCAGGTCAGCCGCAGGGGTGTTCACGGATGCTTTCATCATGGTCATGGAAGTGGATGTCTGAGGCGCAGAAGCAGCTCCCGCGATTCCCGGCATTAACAGCGACAAGCTAAGTACAGGTGCAATAAATGTTTTCATTTTCATCTTCATTGGTGAGTCACTCCTTAAGTATGTTTTTGGTTCGTTTGTTTCTTTGTCGTTGTCTTCATAGGGTGTAACGCACGGTTCTCCATTCTGGATCACTCCGCAGGCAAAAAAAATTACAGCTTTCGATAAAGAAAGCCGCAAATGCTTGATACATCTATGTTTTTTTATCTATAGATACATCTATGTTTTTTTATCTATATAAGTTAAACTAAAGATTTTACACAGTCCACTCCGATGACAGAATAACCTTTCAATCGCTGTTATCCCCAGATTTTTTTGAATTCCCTTTTCCAAAGGGAAAATCCGCTGATAAAGGCGAGCGCTTCGCTTTTCCAGGTTTTTTCTGTCTTCTCCGTTAACGTGTAAAAGAAGTGTTCACCCTATAATATTTCAAACTGAATAAATTTCCTATATTTCTCAATAATAGCTTACATTGCGAGTAAACCTGAGATACAATAGAGGCAAACGCTCTCCATAGACTGGAAAAGGAGGTCAACTCATGACTTGGCTACCTTATGCATTGGTTATCGGTATTGCCTTATTTGGTGGGATTGCTACACTTATCATCGGGAATTCGAAAGCCAATCGCATCAGTAACCCCGAGTATGATCGCCGTACACGGCAAAATCTGAGTAAACTTACATATGTATACGTCGGCGCCATCGTACTGGGTATAGGCGGATTTGTCCTGTATTTGTACAACTGATCATCATCCACTGAATGCTAAAGTAACATCTCTTTGAATACGGCAACTCTCCGCACGCCTCGCTCCATGTGTTGCACCATCGGGGAGGTAACTCCCCTCTCCCTGATCCACGCCAGCCAGCCGCGCAGCAACCATAGATGAATTTGTTCATACAACTGTTCTCTTGTGAGCAGTCCCCCGGCCTCAGCGTACCCTTTCATCACATCTTCTATGATTGATAAGCACTCATTCGCTCTTACGGTTGCAGGAATCATCGAGGTAAGCGCGGCAGCCACATCAAAATGCGGATCACCTCTTCTCACCTCTCCAAAATCGATCAAAAGCGTCTTTTGCTTCATAAATAACATATTCCACACACCCAGATCACCATGAATCAAGCTATCATTTCTCACGATGTACTCCGTACATTGCTCTACATGCCCCTCAAGTGAACCGATAGTAGCTGACGAAGATCCCCTGACTTCATCACGGACTTGTGACCATAATAGAGATAACGCAAAACGATCCTGCTGATCCATGATTTCAAGCTTGTTAGCAGCATGGTGGAAGCGAGCAAGCATGTTCCCAAATTCAACAAAATGCATGGTTTCCTGATCGTACGGTACCGTTTCTTCCACGTAGTACTGCAAATTATAAATTTCATCATTCAAATGCACATAGGACAACCCATTCCGCGCAATGACCATTGCTGGAGAGATGTTTTGCAATGACAGAACGTGATGAAGTCTCTCTTCGTTTACAGCCTGCCGCTCATCTCTAAGTTTACGCAACACGTATCTACCTGCTGAAGAATCAATGCATTTTGCTTCAGAGCTCGTCCCCTGTTTCATCACTTCCACGCGCTGTATCCGACCAATATCATAAAACTCTTCAATAAACTCTTTCATAACGCGATGATCCATCTGCTCCCCTCCTTAATTATGAAACCCAAACAAGATGCTTCCCCTATAATCTTTACATCGCAACTACCCATCATGATGCAAAGATCGTTACACATGTTTACAAGTTGGAGATAATTCAGAATTATTCTGGATAAGTTCGGGGGGTAATATAAAGCCATAAGGAACAGCAAGACAACAAATAACCCAACTTAAAGGAGAGATATATGATGAAGAAAAACATGAAGAAATCCGTAGCTACAATGATGGTGCTGGGTATGACCTTAACCGGAGCAGCCGGTGTATACGCCGGAACACAATTGGAGAAAATCTCGGCTTACCTCAATCATGGAATCAGCTTTAATGTAGACGGTGCAGCATACTCGCCGACTGACGGGAACGGTAAAAAACTGGCTCCAATCACGTACAATAACTCGACTTATCTACCGGTTCGCGCACTGGCTGATGCACTGCATGTGACTGTAACCTACGATGGTGCAAACAAACAAGTCATTATTGGTGAAGCGAACAGCAATCCAACTGCACTAAGCAATGTAACCTATACCGCAGCACAAAAAGAAGCGATTCAAAAAGCATTTGCTCAATTTGATGGCTTTGAGACAGCATATGCTCCACAGCAAATGACTGCAGGTGATACATTCAAAAGCGTAGCCGTTGGCGACGGTGTAAGCTTCATTTTCAATCACATGAAGGTTGATGTTTCTCCAAGAGATTATTCGGACGGCTACACGAGCAAAGAGGTTAAACTGTCCAATGGCGTTAGTGCAAAATGGTATACACCAAGCGATATCGGCATGTTAACCTTCGAACTGGATGATCGGTATGTCACACTCAGCTCGCCAGATCATAAGCTGTCCCAAGCACAGTTGCAACAAGTCGCTGTCTCTGTACAAAAAGTAAAAGGCGGCAATGATCAAGGTATTACGGCTTTTGAAAATGTAAGTTACTCCAAACAGCAAATGGAACAGATCCGTAAAGCATTTGCTCAATTCGATGGCTTCACCACTGCTTATGCACCACAGCATATGGTTGCGGGAGACGCCTTCAAAAGTGTAGGTGCAGGCGGTGATGGTGTGAACTTTGTATTCAACCGCATGAATGTAACGGTATCTCCTAGAGACTACTCATTCAGCTACGATGGCAAAACGGTAAAACTGCCTAACGGCGTATCAGGCAAATGGTACACACCGGACAAAACCGACATGCTTACGTTCAAGCTGGATGATCGATATGTCACACTCAGCTCGCCAAATAACCAATTGACGCATACCCAACTGGAACAGATGGCCGTAGCTGTGCAAAAACTGAAATAATGCAATCCTATTCTGCATAACGCTCATAAAGCATCATCTGATCATAAACCCATAACATCATAAATAAAATAACAAAACACATACGATATCGGCTCTTCCGTTCTTCAGACTTGGGAGCCGTATAGTGTGTGTTTTGTCTTGGTTATAGGCCGTTTATGCTGCTCGCAAAACGCGGCTTTTGTCCGGCTTCATTTTGATGCGGAAAGGGTTATAATAAATAAAGTTATCCCGATTTTTGCAAAATACAAACAGAAAGGAATGAGTGTACTATGAATCAGCGCATTGATCTGTCGCCAGAGGAGCTGCAGCAGCTTGCCGTCCAATTCAACAAAGCTTCGCAGAATGGACAAGACATCGTTAACCAACTCAAAACGATGATTAATCAATCCGAAGGTCAATGGGAAGGCAATCGGCAGCGTGATTTCCTTGAGCGTATGAATAACAGTATGACCACGGTGAGCAGTTATTTACGAGGTTTAATGGAGACAGGCACGCAGCTGCAGCAGACTGCAGAACGTTTCCGTGAAACGGATCAGTCACGTTAGTACTGATCCGTTTGTATCAAGAATACCAGCAGCCGCGGCCAACATCAGAATTGGCGTAATGTATTGTCACGCCTGCTCAAGCTCTGCCGCAAAAACCTCTTCTTCTTCATCACTATACCCCTTGAAAATAACTTCATCAATGTCTCCGTGATTAAATACATAAGTGTAATCTGGATTAATGTAACCTTCCGGGTACGGGCAGCCAATATAGTCAAACTGCCGCGGAGGTTCGGTCATTAACATTTGTTTCCTTCCATAGATGACGAGTTTTTTTGTACCCTCTTTCAAACGAATTACAGACCCGTTGGGCAGCAGTGCAGGTATATTATTTTCCAAACTTTTCATCCTCCTCATATCTAGTGACCTTGTAATTAGGCCTGCTTTTCGCTGAATTATACCGATTTTTGTCTGTTCATGACTCGGCGAAGCCAGTAATATCGATGCAGATCCATAACAAAATGAAAGACAACAAAAGCCAGCAGGATGTATACACATATCAGAACAACAGCCACTGTCTGCTGTGTTACGAAGGCCAATGAAATGTTGGCCAGCAAGTATGCCCCTCCTGTAATTGCGGTCAAGGTAGCAATGGGCATACCATTACTTTTCTCCCCCTTTTTACGCTGGGACGGCTGCTTTAATTTTTGTAAACGAAACCTTACATACTGAGATAAGGCAAAGAAGTATACTGCAAAAGATCCAATCGCATACCATGGCGTAGTCAGTCCCAGTGCTTCATAGGCGAATTTCTGTATAACTACCATAAATGAAGCTGAACACACCAGTCCGAATACGCCTCGAAACAAGACATAATTGAGCTGTAGCCTGCGCGGGAATGCAATCAGGGCAATGGCCCATAGATTCATAACAGCTAACGGCGGAAGTAGCAGATAGGCATACAGAGCTTGAAACGGAACACTGAATATAGGTATCAGAAGAAATACATTGAGAAAAAACAGAACCAGTGTGCCTGCGCTGAGCCGAATACCATCCAGCGCATAGATGACCAGATAATTCTCGAACGTTTCCTTGGGATACGATGTCCCTTCATACATCACGGGACCAGCAGCCGTATTTCCCTTATGCACTGAAGGTTTTGAACGCTGTTTATTCGCCATCTACTTAAACCACCCCGCCACGGTAGACCAGGCCTTCTTCGCGCCATGCTTGACAACATCCTTCACCGAATCATCCTTTCCGTCACCGTCCAGGTCCATATCCAGCTTTATCCCTTCCGCAAGATAGGTTAGACCGACCGAAACCCCCAGGCCAACGGCACCTACTGCCAGTACAGGTGCTGCTGCTGGCAGAACGGCCGCAGTTAGAAGAGTCGCTCCTACAGTGGTGGCTCCTCCTACGACAACATTCCCGATAATGTCACCCGCGATCTTGTCGGTACCTGCATTCTGACTAATATTCTCTTTCGTATCGTTGAATACATCTATACCCACACTGGCCCAACCCAGCTTGTCCGTCAACGCTGATTTGACGGCATAACCTGGTTTGATCATGGCGGCAACTTCTTTCATCTGCGGGGTGGCCGTTCCGTTGGCAATTTTGGCCTCAATGTCACGTACATAATGGATTTTATAGTCTCTTGGCCGCCCGTTTGGAGCCTTATTTCCTTTGACTGCATCATGACTCTCACGAACCAGAACCCGAGGTGTATTTCGATCCAGCTGAGCTTTCACCATGTAACCGTTCTTCACTCGATATCCCAAACGGGCAACCGCCATAGCTGCAGTTAATGTACCGACCGTGCTGCCCAGCCCATCAAACGGAGCAAGCAGATTAATGCCCGTCACTCCAAATTGGCCACCAGAGCTATCCTCCTGCTCCATCGTCTGCCGGGTTGTTTTCACATAAGCGGCCAGCTGCTGCATGCTTTGCCCTGCACTTTGGAAACGTTGCTGATGCGCCTGATACAGCCCAATAATCGTCTGCCGGTTACCCGATTGCCATGCGGCTCCTTGGATCGCATGCTGCAACATACCATCAACCTGCTGTAGCTGTGCAGTGACTTGTTCAATCTGCTGGGCCAGAGCATTCAGATATTCTGCTTTCATAACAATCTTTGTCATGTTCAATCCCCCTAACTTTTCGGACGTAATGTTCCTCCCGTTCAGCGCACATAGGGAAGAACGGATATGGAACGTGTTGTCAGCAGAAAGAGACTCTGTACCAGCTCTTCCTCAGTTACGATGAATGCAGTAAACACATCCTCTGTCTCCCCTTCAAGAAAGAGCCAGTTTCCACTCGTACTGCCGATAAAATAAATGACTTGTGATCTCTCATCTGTACCCCGGGTATATACTTCAAATCGGCCCTGCTGCTCTAGAGCAGCAAAACTGCAGCACAAGGGCTGCACCCAGCCCTGATCCAGATGTTTATCTTCTTCCAATATGACCTGCATTTTATCGGTTGCTTCGGTTTCTTTAGCATCTTCGGTTCTTTCGCTTATCTCCGCTTGTTCATCACCATGTCCCGCTGGACTTATCTCCAATTCAAACAAGCGGCGCAATGTGTCGGCCCCGATGGACGTGCGCATACTCTCTTGTCCCAGATCAGGAACAGCTTCTGGCGGAGTATCATTCATATCCAGTCGGTTACCGAGAACTTTAAACATATCCTGTAAGGAGGGATATGAAGTGAATACGGACTGATGATGCATAGGCTTCCAGATCCATTCGACCAACAGATTACTTGATAAAAAACCATACGTTACGGATCTGCCCTGATCCGTGTTGAATAACTCCAGACGAGTCACCGCACTGCTCAGTTTGCAAGCCGTAAGCAGCGTATGTACCTGAGGTTCTAACGTAATTTCCTGATCGCTAATGTTTATTACATGATCCTGTACCAGGCCTTTGAGAATCTGCGTGTACGAAGGTGCAGCCTCTCCCCGGCCTGCAGCAGCATGCGATTCTGCCCGAAGCTGTTTTGCCTCTGGTATATTCATGATTTCAAATAGAAAGAGCGTCTCCGAACCGTTACACTGAAAGGATGTATAAAATGACACGTGTATTCCCCTTTTCAAAAATGAATACCCTTAAAAAGCACTCATTCTTTTATTGTAAAAGGAACGCGAGCGCTGCTCAATGTGCCCCCATTCCTGAAGTTAAGCAGTCAGGCCTGATTATATATACCCAATTATAAATATAAAAGGCACAGCAAATATGCTGTCCCCCTATTTTTTTGCTTTAGTCCATCTTCATATCTGTTACTCGGATCACTCTTCTGTAATACAACGCATCCATCAATTCCTCCCAATCCAGCTCATCCACATTCACGTCCCGGAAAAATACTGAAGCAGCAGGCAGGAAACTAAGTAATGGCCCGGTTCCTCCACAGATCAGAGCCCCGCCATCTCCGCCTTTTGGCATCACTTCTCCATCTGCACCCAGTGTAAGCTCGTACTTATATGGATCTCCGGCAAACTGTACACCGAAGAAGTTCGGCAACTCCAGATCATAAGGGTGATGATGTTCTCCATCTGTTTCTGTATCAGCCGACGCCTGCTCAGACTGAACCGGACTCTCCGGCTTCCCCAGATGTCTTAATCTCATCGTATAGTCAAAGCTGTCTCCCCAAGGAAATAACGTGCGACAACCTCCACCATAGATATACTCCCACTCGTCTTCCGTCAACAAACTGAATCCCGCCGCTGTTTCTTCCTTTACAATGTCCTCCAGTTCGATTCCTTCATTAAACCAGAGAATTCGAACCTCTCCTTGGTCTTGAATCAGTTTGAATTCCAGATGAAGTTCATATTCATTCAGCCCCGATTCCTTGAATTCGGCTAAGGCTTTAGGAAAATCATCATGCTCCTGAGCAAATGCTTCTTCCTCGGTTACCTCAATCCACCCCAGGGAGATGGTCTCACACTCCACAAGCATCGGGCCAATATTGACCTCTCTCACAGGTGACATCTGGCCTGCCAGAAACGATTGTACGTCCTCAATCCCGTAACTGCTTGCAGTTTCGTGCAGATCAGCAGTCGTTTCCTTATCCATTCCGTGATGCCACTTTTCCCAGCCTAATGTTACCTGATCACCTGGAACAAATACGAATCGCTGTTCATCCTGTGTAAACACTCCGGTCTGAGTCCGCTGTCCATATCGCTCAAACGTCTGCAATCCCTCATACTGCATCCCTTCAGGCAACTGAAGCGCAATACGTTGCATCCATTCCTGCTTGTCCTGTTCAGAAAGCCCCTGCCAGACGCTTCTCGTTAAAGCTTCCATCTCCATCCACCTCTCACTGCAACTTTTGGCGTCTAATACTTTAGTTAATGAGTCACCAGGCCCGTTTATTTGAATTGGTGACAGCTCGTTTATTTGCCTGCGGCATGCGACAGCCTCAGTAACAATTCTTTTCGTTTGCCCTCCGCCTTACGGGCCAGTGCAGCCAGTTTCTCTACCTTGCCAAAAATCGGGTAGAGCACTCGCTGAACTTCATATGATTCCAACTCCTGAACCTGTTCCAGCAACCACTCAAGCTTCTCGTCCTGCTCGAACTCCGGCAACAATTTGAGTTTCAATCCGTCCGTTGAACGGCGCAAACTCTGAACGAGAACCGATACTGAGTCTGCTGTCACACCATACTTATCGGCAAAGGCAGCAATAAATTTGTCCTGAATCATCTGATGTTCGTCATCGACCTGCGCCATATATTCGTAAATCAGAGGAAAATACTGCTCGCTCGTAAGTCCAAGCCCAAAGGCGGCATAACTTCCCGGCATCCCACTCTTCTCCCCTTCTGTATCTGCATAAAACTCAAATTCCTGGATGGCTGCTCGTGCGTATTGTTCCAGAAGTGAACGCAGCTCAGGATATTCTAGAGCATTCGCAAAGAATCGGTGTGTATCCGATTTGGCAAGTCCTTTGATTGGCAGATACTGTTTTACTTTGGATTTCAGTTTGATGTGATAACTCTTGGGGAATCCCTGCTCCAGCAAACGAATAATAAAGGCTATCGCCTGTTGATATGCTCCTGGTTCTTCCTGATGTATTTGAATCGCTATCCTCGCAAAAACATCATTGGCCTGGCATTCCACCTGCTCCGTCTTAACATAAGTATCTTCCGGCTTATATGTACCGCTGCCCTCAGTCAACATCCGATCTGCCTGCTCACTACCGAGCTGCTTGGCCAGTTCCAGAAACCTAAGCCCTCTTGGCTTGCTGTAGCTAGGTTCGAAACGCAAAATCATCACCGCTGCATAGAGTAGCAGATCTATAGAGTGTGAACTCTTAACCTGCCCGTCCAGCTTCTGATCTGGCTTCAACGAGTATTCATTTTCACAATATTCTGAAATCTGTACGTCGAAATACTGTGGTAAAAACTGCTTCTCCGCCCATAGCGTCAAGGCATAAATGATCGTATGACGGTGCTCGGCGAGAGCATCCTTTCGCTCCCGATTTAACGTTTGAATCTGTTCATATTGTCTAATGATCCATGTTGCATCCATCGATGGAAACAACACGGGATCGAGCAGATGTTTTGCCAAAAAAGTCGTTTCGAGCGGCTTGGTCGGGTATACACCATTCTCCAGTTTTTGATCCGTATACGTCCGAATCCGTTCGAGCAGCTTCTGTCTTTTCTCTTCATTGATGTATTCCAGCAACGTCAGCTTCAGCATCCCGTTGCTTGTAGGAAACTTTCCTCTAAACGTAAACCGGTAATCAATCAGCGGTGTATCTGCCCATTCGGCTAACTTCTCCTGAACCACCTCGACCAGCCGCGGCTGTATCTCGGTGCGTACCAGTTCTTCTGTAAACCGGATCGTCTGCGTCGATAGTGAACCTTCATCCCATCCCATATCCAGGCTATCCACGATCGTTCTTCCCGGCTTGTACAAAACAAAAATATCATCAAATATGCCCATCTGCAGTTTCGTTCTTTGGATCGTCTGCTCTAAATCCTTACGTGCCGTTTGCTCATCAAACCATTCATGAATAGCCTGAATCATCTCTTCCAAAGCTTGTTCCACTACTGCTGTCATTCTATCTCCTGCCTTTCCGAAAAACATGTTGTATGTACTCTTGTTCCAACACCACGACGGCTTCTATCTCAAACTGCCTGAGCAGTCTGTACATTGAATGATAAAAATAAGCATTAACGTTCGCATTCCACCTATATTTTACACGCTCGGTCATACTCGCAACAATAAGTCTTACGCACGGTTGTCCCTCACTTGATCCTAATTAAGAGTTTCTTCTCTGACGTGAAACTTCGGAGGAAGCACAAAAAAAACACCGAAATGAGATGTCAGCAACGTCGTTTCGGTGTATTTGTGAAATGGGTTGTTTCCTTGTCAGACTTTCGTACGATTACTTGAAGACTAAACTCCTAGAACTAAGTAAAACAGAAATCATTCAGGTTATAAAATATTCAGGTCATGTATGATATAGGTATCCCCAAATTTTAACAGACGCTATATAATGTAAATAGATATTGCATACCACACTTATGAAGGAGGATCCAATGATGAAGTTGACGGAACAAGGTGTGTTAGTGCTTGAAGAAAAGGATATTGACTATATGTACTGCTACCGGGATCGAGACGGATTTAGGTTTGATGACTCATTTTTCATTGAATTAGAGTCACAAAAAATAACATTCTCTGAAGGCGATGTCCGAACGATTCACTTTCAGTTTGACAAAGAAGAGTACCCGCTTTACGAAGAACGCGAACGACTTGTTTCGGAGGTTCAGTCAGCCGTTCGTACACTTGACCCTAGCTACGATGGTTCGTATGTGAAATGAAGCGTTTAGCATCGTTATATTCATTAATTAATTCATCCAGCACCATCGACTGACGAATGACTTCTGGATGTTGCAGACTCGTATATTGGTTTGCCATCTGGTAAAGTCTCTGCCTTGCGTTTTCGATACATTCCTGAAGGGTTTCCGGGTTCCGTACCATCGTTCTGCCCCCATTCATTCCTTGAATTCATCATCCAAATAAGACCATATATTATAATATTCGGAATGAAGCAGGATTCAGATTACCTTTATTTCAAATTTTATATATTATTTTTCTAAAAGCAGCGTTTATCCTTATTGAGTTCGAAACTCGAATGATATGCAAAAAAGACACCAGATTGGCTTATCGCCTTTCTGGTGTCTAACATGTCTAGATGTACAGCTTATTCGATGTTAAAGTGTCGCATTGTTATCTGAGCCCAATATCCGAGAAGCGATTGTTGATCGTTTCAGGAAAAGCATGTTTAATTGCATCAATGGCAGCCTGTTCCGTACCCCCTGCGTTTCGAATCAGTTCAATAACTTGCTGTACACTTTCCGGTTCCCTTGCATCCCATGCCGCGGAATCATCCAGTACTTCAACAATAGATGCATGGAGATCAGCGAGCTGTGTATATTTTACAATGACTTGATCCATATGCGGCGATAAATGTTCAAGCGCTCTGACATATGAGGCGATGTCCCCTCTTGTATAAGCATAATAGCGAAGCACCGCTGCCGCCTGATTGCTCTCATAGTTTCCGGACTGCAGCACATCCGCAACCGCGGTGTATGCGGCAGAACCGCAAGCGTAATCTTGCGCTGGCAGCATATAGTCATGCGTTTCCCATTTGTATATGGCCTGTATTAACGACTCCTTGCACACTTCCCACATATCGATGGACTGTTGAGCTTCCAACACTTGATAATACCAATAGGGCGAGTTATTCCGGCCGACTAACGTATAGGGTAAACGACGAATCTCAGACTCATCTCCTGTGCAGAAAAATAGGACTTCCTCGTCATCATCGTATCCGACAGCCACCACAAATTGATCATGCCATAACACCGCCCCGGTTCCCCGGTCGATCGAATTTTTGATATTCAGTAATGCATGCTTCTGATAGAGCGGAAACGTCGGTTCAAAGGAAAACCCGGCAGCCTGACTCGCTGTCACTCCGATGAAATCGGCAGCAACAAAATTTTCTGCCATCCAGTTATATGCCGAGATGGATTCTTTCGTCAGACGACGGTCCACCACGAAACGAAAAAGACTTGCTGTCATGCCTGCAATCATATATCGCGGAAGATGTGTCCACTTTTTGTGTAACAAAATAGGGTATAACGCATCTGCATAGGTGCCTGCTCCGTATCGCCGTGTGTCCGTGTTCGTGGTACCCGAATTGGTCTGAGGTCGCTGAATTAAATCAGCCAAATCGGTCAATAACCTCGTTTTTTTCATGCTTTGAGCCCCATTCCTGCATCCATCCTGCCTTCCTTTTCTTCTTCGCACATCCCCTTCCCCAGTTCTACCGTGCGGAATGTGTGCCCCAGCGGGGTACCGTAGATCGTTTACGATCGGCATACTGCGCTGATACGGTACGAAAAGAATCTACCGCCTGCTCTTCGAGCAACTTCGCCTGTCCAAGCCACTGTGCTAGTTGCTCCTTAGCATCCTCCCGTAGTACAAGCCCGTTTTCTTCCCTTACCAGAAGTGCTCTCATTTGCTGGATCAGCTCAGCAATCCGGTTATAACACATCCAGGCCTGCTCCAGTTCAGTCCATAAGCCGCGAACATCATGCAAATACATTCGAATCTCGGTACGCGATTGGCAGTACGAATCCAGAAGGTAAGCTGCTCCTGCACCATCGTAATCTCCAGAGCGAAGTCCTTCTATCCAAACATCATATGCAAGCCGTCCAGAAGCTATATTTTGATCAGGTAACAAACGGTACGGAATATCCCAATCCTCCATTGCCAGGCGTAAAGATTCCAGCACCATCTCCTGCTCTGTACGTTGCACCTGATCACCAAAGATCTGACAGTACCAGAAACCGGTGAAATTCAATCCGAAATTATCATACAGCAAAATATGCGGCTCTTTGCTCCAGCCATCCTGCACATAAAAGACCCGATCTGCATCATCATATCCAGAAATGACACCAAACTCGGGCATCCAGTAGATCGCACCTTTACCTTCATCCAAACTCCGTCTGACCCCATTCACGGCGTCTTGCTTATACGAAGCAAATGTCGGATGTCGGCTTCGCCCTGCACCATATATTGTGAATAGGCCAAGATTGTCGATACCGCCTTGATGAGACACTCCCCACTGTCCGTATGCCGTTACCGACATCGGCAGTAATCTCTTATGGACGGAAAATTTAAAGGCCATGCCGGTGTACCCTGCAAGCATATACTTCTCACCCTGGAATTGACCTGTATGCCGCAAAATCGCATGTAGGCTGTCCACAAATGACTTTGACTCCCGCTTCATCACCAGATGCTCCAGCATGTTCTCAGCCATCCTGTTCTCTCCCTTTCTGTCCCTTGCTGAGCCGCTCTGTCATTTCTTCTACCCGTTTCATCAGCTTGCGTCTAAGCCATCCTGGTGAGAGTAGTTCCTCCCACTCCGCAGCGTACAGATGTTGCAAAAATACGTCTGCATCGTGAAATTCAATCAAACAGACCTGCCCCTTTTGCTCCCGAATCCGGTACCCTCGCCACAGCTCCGATTGCTGCATCTCACGGAAACGAATCTCGGCCACAAACGGTTTTCGAACAGGCAATGCATCCCCCCAGGTGCTCATCCATGTATCCTGGTTGCATTCAAAGCGTTCCTCCAGCAGCGTCAGCTGCACGATGCTTTCCAGGCGAATCGGTGTCTGTTGCAGCGGGTCAGTCTCGTAACCGACTACATAGTCTGCATTAAACTGAGCGGTTAGCTTCACTGGGCAGAAGGTGATCTGATGCTCTCCCTCGTGATCCTTGTAATAGATATGCACTTTTCGTGTATCCGCTATCGCATGGGACAACAATTTAAACCATTGAAGGTGCCTGGGAGGTGCTGCAAACACCGGATACTGCTCTTTGGGCAGGTGTTCCTCCATCGTAAAACGTTCCAATAAGTGTGCCACCCGTTTCACCGTATCCGCACGCTCATAGTCATAATGCCGATATCGATGAGCCAGATATTTGAGAACGCCTTGTTCCTCATCCGTCATATATAAATGCGGCAAACGAAAGGTCTGATCCTCGTAACAGTACCCTCGATACTTGGCTACATACACCAATGGGGCTCTGAGAGTATTTAGCATATATTCAATATCACGCTGTGCCTGACGCCGAGATATCTCGAATTGTTGTGCCAGACCACCGCTGTTCGGAAAACGTCCGCTTCGAATCTGTTCATCAAACCAATGAATCCGATGCATGCTACTCAAGCGATTTCACCCCCTGAATCATTCCAACGTTTATTCCTGTATTATATCAAAAGGACATAGCCTGTTCCGAAGAACAGGCTATGTCAGGGTATCCGTCTACATTTCCTTACGTGATTTGTCTTTCAGCTCTACACATTTACCTCTGCCAGATCTACTCTGGACTGCACAGCTTTGGAGCATTTTTTACACACTTTCAGACTCGTACCATCTGTTTTCGTTTGCGTATACAACAATTTGATTCGTGTACTCTTGCATATTGGACATGTTCCCCGTCCTCTGGACGGAAGACTCCACAGAACGCGACCTCTTTTCGTTTTAGCCAATGATTGTGAACCTCTTTTCAATAGGGTTTATGTGTTTTGTTCACCATCAGTATAGAGGCATTGGGACGACATAGAATGTCGCATCAGGAGTAATCTTGTATTAAGTGAATATGGAGTCATTCATATGCTTCTATCCAAAAATAAAAAATGCCCTTCTTCATAAGGAAGAAAGGACATTCATTCGGACGAACCGGCACTTGTCTGCGCCGCAGCTTGGAGAAGAGGTTGTAGCAACCCTGGGAATCGCTCTTCCAGATCCTCAGACCGCAGTGTAATAAAATGCTGTGTTCCCTGTACTCGGACTCGGATCACCCCCGCCTCCCGTAAGGTACGGATATGGTGCGACATCGTCGATTTCACAACGCGAGCATGGAAATGACTGCATGGCTGTTCCCCGCTTCTAGCGGCTTCTGCTACTATTCCCAGCCGGGTTGGATCGCTGAGCGCATATAGCACGGAGGAAAGCTCAATATCCGCCACTTGTGGATGATGTAAAATTTTCATACGGCAGTCTCCTTTTTTTAAGACTATGCATTGTATTCTAACATACATCCATGATATATTTCTAATGTTCGATACCAATCGAACTTATATCATTTCGCATGCATCCCTTGTTGTGAAACACAGGGGCTGACATTATACACCATTTTGCAAATGTTACACACCGTTTCTGAAATGTTGCGAAATACACATCATGATAGGAGGTTTTTATGAACAACACGACTACGGCAACTCCGATGGAACGGACTAGCATACAAGAAGGATTAATTGTGGCATTACTTGGATTCACCGTTGTGCTCGTCGTAATGAACACGATGATGTTTAATCTGGCTCTGCCCAAAATTGCGGCCGAATTCAAGCTGACCTCTGTCGCTTCATCCTGGATTGTTACGGGTTATTCCATCGTATTTGCGATTTCCTCGATTACATTCTCACGTTTGTCCGATTTTGTACCGATACGCACCTTGTTTACAACCGGGCTTACGCTACTTGGAGCCGCCTCTGTTCTGGGTTTTTTCAGTGACCATTTCATTGTCCTGCTCATTGCGCGTCTGGTTCAGGCTGCAGGTGCAGCATCCGTTCCGGGACTAGCGATTGTGCTAATTACACGCTACATTCCGAATGACCGCCGGGGTAAATCGATGGCCGTCATCATGTCCGCCAGTTCGCTAGGTCTGGGACTCGGTCCGGTACTTGGCGGTAGCATTACACAGTTTTTGGGATGGCATGATCTATTTATCGTTACCGGTTTAGCGCTATTTTTAATACCTGTTTTTTATAAACTGTTACCGCGAGAAACGCCGCAAAAGGGTTCCTTCGACATGCTCGGTGCGGTCTTGCTTGCCATCGGTACAACCGGGATTCTATTATTCCTGACTTCTCGTCAGGTCATTACACTTATTATCGGGGTAAGCGCACTATTGCTGTTCTGGTTCCGCATTCGCCGTGCAACTGATCCGTTTGTGCAACCCGCATTGTTCAAAGACAAAAAATATATGATCCTCAGCTCACTGGGAATTGTATCGTATATTAATAACTTCGCCACGCTGTTCCTGTTGCCACAGGTTCTGGCACATCTCTATGGACTGACACCTGCACAATCAGGACTGGTGATTTTCCCGGGTGCGCTTGTGTCCATGCTACTGTCCAACCGCATCGGGCGTATGATTGATCGTCACGGCAATACGTTGTTATTGAAGTTTGCACCTTGGCTGCTCCTGGCCGCTGCCGGGCTGTTCGCTCTGTTTGCAGACCAAAGCATCTATGCCATCATGGTTGTGTACATGCTGCTCAGCGTTGGTTTCTCTTCCTTGACGACCAGCGTATCCAACGAATTGTCGGGCAATCTGTCCATGGATCAAGTGGGCGCAGGCATGGGACTGTTCCAACTCAGTCAATTTTTCAGCGGTGCATTCAGCGTAGCTGTAACCGGGGTTGCTCTGACCGCGATGCAGAACATGCAGCTATCTTCAGCGTATAGCTTTATTTTCTGGGGTATGACCGCGGTTGGCCTCGCATCGGTTATCTTTTCGCAAATCTATCTGAGGATGCAACCACGGAAAGATAAGGTGGCGTAATATTAACCTCTAACTAATTTAAAAATACTTCAATAAAACAAAGGAAGAAGCCAATAAAATTAACGGCTTCTTCCTTTGTTTTACCTGAAATTGTTCAGGTTCTTTTCCGATCTCATTATATTTACATTTCGTTATTCAAACAGATCCAGGCGCAGACGTTTCAAGCTGGTGTGCTTAATGCGCCACTGTCCATCGATCTTGACAAATGTTTCGTGATAATGCCCGAATCCGTGGAAAGATTTGTTCTCGTTACCTTCAGGAAACGTTACCCAGTCCTCCATCGGAGAAATAACCTTCGCTTCAGTGGCAGATACAAACTCCACCTCCGCACTATGTACGTGATGCACAGTCACCGCCGGGTCTACAAGGTCACGGAATACCTGTACAATCGTGTCACGTCCAGTCAAAACCGGAATCGGATTGCCTTCCGTACTGAAATCGGCAACGGCATCGGGAGCAAACACGTCACCGAGTTCATCCCATGCTTTTGTATCAATATAGCGGCAATAACGCGCCTTGGTATTTCTAATATTTTCGAGTGCAAGCAGTTGCTCCAGTTCCGTCATCGTCGTCGTTTGGCTCATGTGTTTTCCCTCCAGAGGTGTAAGATGTGATTAAGTATGTATTTATAGTATCTTCCTCTTCCTTATTGTAGCATTGCCCTTCTGTCAGGCACAACGCCGCACCAAGTGAGAAATCTAGAAACATTACCCAATCTTACTGGAATAGAAACATACATGAGCCACACTAGAGCGATAAATGCTACAGCGAATGAGCTTCCCTCATCTGGGATGCGAGCTCAGACATTTTTTTATGTTGCAGGAAACTTTCCATCTCTTCCTCCGCCTGAACCATCACCTGCTGGATCAAACATGCTGCATTATGATTCTGTGAGCATTCAAACAAGGAAGCCTTGCCTTCGATGGCATGAATGATTTCCAGAAAAGAAGGATCAGGGTTCTTGCGACTAAGTCGATAACCGCCATTGGCACCGGATGTGGATTCGATCATGCCCGCTTTGACCAGTTTGGTTAGTATTTTGGACAGGTACGTTGGGGAGACTTTCTGAAATTCAGCCAGTTGATGCACGCTAATCAGTTGCTCAGGCGCAGTGCTAACCAGATATAACATTGTATGGAGCGCATAGTTGGTCGCTTTGGAATATTTCATGAGAGGACACCTCATATATACGGATTTAATTTATCCATAATAGACCTGATTGAAGGCCCTGTCAAACGAATCCACATGAGAGTCCCAAGGTAGATGGCTTTGCTGAAGGTTTGATTCATCCATTTTTCTTTTTTATTTATGGTAAAGCCCACGGTAATCAGTAGGTGTCATGCCCTCATGCGCCATAAACTGACGGTTAAAATAACTCGCATTAGGATATCCCGCTTCCTCGGCAATCTGCCCAATGTTGGCCGACGGGCGTTCAAGTAGCCACTGCTTGGCCATCTGTAGCCGTGAACGTGTGATAAACTCCATTGGCGTCATCTCTACGGCATTCTTGAACATTTTGCAAAAATAATACGTACTCACTCCTGCGCGATCTGCCCAGTCTTGTAACAGAAAAGGCTCACAAGCCTCCTGCTGCATCTGCGGCAATAACGACAGCACTCGGCTCTCCGTTTTGCTCGTGGTACGTGTGTTCTTGAGGGGTACCGCATGCTGTACAAATTCCGCCAGCAGAGCATAGGTCAACGTGGACAACTGGGCTGGACGAAGCATCCGGTTCTGTTCCACCTCTTCAAGCAACGCCAGATGAGCGTCCTCCCAGGAAGTACGCTGTCTCAGCGTCCATAAAAGGTTGCGGTGCAATCCCCGTTCCAGCATATAATCATGCAACCGTTCCCCGTAAAAATGTACCCAGCGTACGTCCCACGGCTCATCTTCGCTACTATAGTAATGTTGCCGTTGATGCGGAAAATAGAGCACCGCTTGACCTGCCCGAAGCTCGTGCACTATCCCATCGGCCTCCACATATCCTTTACCTGCCGCAACATAGTGAATGTTGAAATTATTAAGCACCCCTGCCTCACGTAATACAGCGTGCTGGGTATGATCCGTATAATGTCCAACGGACTCCGGGTAACAGAAATAGGGGATATCCTGCAGGGTCAGCAATACGGTTTGTCTCATCATGTTTGGTTCACCCCATTAAGCAATATTGTGTTAATTCAATTCAATATATTATCATTTTAATTCATTCATCTATTCTTTATAATCACAATATACATTCAAATACAGGAGGAAACAAGTTATGAATTCTGTTCAAAAGTTACGCTGGGGCATTCTCGGCAGCGCCAACATTGCAATAGGTTCCGTCATTCCTGGCTTGCAGCAATCGGAGTTGAACGAGGTTACCGCTATTGCCAGCCGTGATCTCGATAAAGCACAGCAAACCGCTGATAAACTTGGAATTGAAAAGGCTTACGGAAGCTATGAGGCCATTTTAGAAGATGATTCAATTGATGCCGTTTACATTCCACTTCCGAATCATCTGCACCGGGAATGGACGATTCGCGCAGCACAGGCTGGCAAACATATTTTATGCGAAAAACCACTCGCTCTCACGGAAAAAGAAGCTCTTGAAATGGTTGAAGCTTGTGCAGATGCAGGCGTGCATTTGGCTGAAGCGTTTATGTACCGCCATCATCCGCGTTATGACCAGATTCGGGAGATTATTGCCAGCGGCGAGATTGGTGAAATTCGTGGCATCCACAGTACGTTTTCGTTTAACAATTCGGGTTCGTCCGGCAACGTGCGTTTCCGTAAAGAATGGGGTGGCGGCGCGCTGTACGATATCGGCTGTTATTCCATTAGTGCGGCTCGCCTCCTGCTGGGACAGGAGCCGAAGGCAGTGACTGTTATCGGTATGTTCTCACCAGAGCATGATCAGGTGGATATGATGGCTTCCGGACTGCTTGAATTCGATAACCATGTTGGTGTTACGTTTGACAGCAGTATGTGGGCAGCCTTCCGTAATACGCTGGAGGTACTTGGCTCTGAGGGTATTATTGAAGTCCCTTCGGCTTATATTGCTCGTACAGACAGCACCTCAAACTTCTTTGTTACGGCAGGTGGTGAACGTCGTGAAGTGGAGGTGCAACAGGTCAATCATTATGCATTACAAGGGGATGATATGGCTCGCGCTGTACTTCAGGGCAAAGAACTTCGTTTCGCCCCTTCCGATGCGGCAGCCAATATGAAAGTCCTTGAAGCTTGTCTGCGCTCGGCAGAAGAACGTACACGAATTACGTTGTGAGGAACTTTATATAAGAGAGGACGGTTTAATCTATGGAATTTATTGAAATCGCCGGTGCTGGCAAAAAAGTCTCAAGGCTAATCAAAGGAACAGACTATTTCTTTCATGATACGTATGAGAAAGCTGCAACCAACCTGGATGCGTTTCTGGCGATCGGCGGCAACACGGTAGATACAGCGCACATCTATTGCGGCGGACAGAGCGAAGAGGTACTGGGACGTTATATGAAGGAACGCGGCAATCGCGACCAGATGGTGATTCTCACCAAAGGGGCACACCATGACCAGAACGGCCCTCGCGTGAATGCGGATGCCATTCGCAAAGACCTAACTGAAAGCCTTGAGCGTTTACAGACGGAACATGTCGAGCTGTACGCACTGCATCGGGATGATCCTAACATGCCTGTGGCTGCCATTCTGGAGGCACTAAACGAACATATCGAGTCTGGCAAAATCGGCGCCATCGGCGCCTCCAACTGGACCTGGCAGCGGTTAGAAGAAGCTAACGCTTATGCCGCCTCCCATGGTCTCAAAGGATTCACGTTCAGCAGCCCGAACCTCAGTCTCGCCAAAGCGAACGAGCCATTCTGGGCAGGCTGTGTATCGGCGGATGCCGAAACGCTCGCATGGCATGAGCAAACAAAACTGCCGCTCCTGTCCTGGTCTTCCCAGGCTCGTGGTTTCTTCACTGGTCGATTCACACCAGAGGTACGCGACAATGCAGACTTGGTGCGTGTATTCTACAGTGATGGCAACTGGGAACGACTGCGTCGTGCCGGGGAATTGGCTGCATCCAAGAATACAACGGCGATTCAGATTGCGTTAGCCTATGTATTGAATCAGTCCTTCCCAACCTGCGCATTGATTGGGGCACAAAATCAGGCAGAGTTGCTCTCCTGTGACGAAGGCTCCCGCATCACGCTAACTTCGGAAGAGATCGCCTGGATTGATCTGGCGAGTGAGGTTAAGCCAGCCGGCATCTGAAGATAACGTCCTGAAATTCTAAACTTGCTAAACGCAAAGAACAAATCTTAAAATAAACCACAAATCAAGCTAAAACGGGATCAAGGTAACGGATTTTCCGCCTTGTCCCGTTTTTTTGATAGCTGTGCAACTGAACTAATGGAGAGACGCCGGTTAAACAACATGCTCTACGAAGTTGAACAATAGCTGGAGCTGCTGTTTTTGGCATTACACCTCGCACCCGCACCCGCACCCGCACCCGCACCCGCACCCGCACCCGCACCCGCACCCGCACCCGCACCCGCACCCGCACCCGCACCCGCACCCGCACCCGCACCCGCACCCGCACCCGCACCCGCACCCGCACCCGCACCCGCACCCGCACCCGCACCCGCACCCGCACCCGTCGCAAAGTATAATTACTCACGGATACACAGTAAACCCCTCATTTGTGGCACTTTGAGCCGAGGATTACAGCCAAAAGACTTGCGCTAGATTTCTAACGATCTCAGATGAGGCTATTCTGCCGATTTTAGCCTATTCTCAAATCTAACGATCACAGGAAACGCTATTTTCTCATTTCACCCTCAATTTTGCCCTTTTAGAGGCATTTTTAGAGAAATAGCGTCGCTGGTGATCGTTACATTTTTCAGCCTGCCAAAATCATGCAAATAAGCTCATCTGAGATCGTTAGCGCAATCCTGATGTTTGCACATACGATTTCTCCCTAGATTACTCGCAAAAAAACATTCCCAAGTATAGTTTACTGGAAAATGTCCCTTCGATTAAATTTATATTCTGCCTGTATCCTATGCGGATATGAAATCACCTCGCGTAATGTGCTTAACACTTGTCCTCCCCCCGATAACTCACATAAAAAGGACATCCACCAGCACACTGCGCTGGGGAATGTCCTCTAAATTTATTGATTGCGAACCAATAGCAATTCCTATCCTAAATATAGCCTATTATTGCCCACTAATGCCTATAGATGCCCACTAATTCCTACGAATGAATATTAATACCTTTTATAGCCTGTTACGACCTATCAGGTCTGTTACAGCTTAACGATCTGACCTGTTTTCTCGGATTCAAACGCAGCCAGAATGACTTGCAGGGAACGCAAGCCCTCTTCACCCGAGATGGATGGAGGCGTCTTGGTTACGATGGATTCTACGAATGCATCGATCACACCGCTTGGTACTTGTTTTTCATTGGTAGCCATCGCGCCAACTTTGTACGTTTCAACCGTACCGTTGGTCAACTCAACGATGACCTCGTCACCTTCCACTGTACCGATCTTCATTACGCCGTTCTCACACCACAGCACGGTGCTGTTGTCTCCGCCTCTGTATTGTGTCCAACTGGCTACGAGTGTGCCGATTGCGCCGCTCTTCATGCGCAGCAAACATGTCGCATTGTCATCCACATCCGTACCTTCTTTGTGCAGCGTGCTGATGAAACCAGCTACTTCGGATACTTCGTCGTTCAGCAAATAACGGATAAAGTCGGATTTGTGTACGCCAAGGTCACCCATCGCGCCCATAATAGCTTCTTCTTTGCGGAAAAACCAGCTACCTGCTCCATCTAAACTCCAGCCTTCCGGACCCGGGTGACCAAAAGCAGTACGGAAGGTCAGCACTTTGCCCAATCGGCCGGAATCCAAAATTTCTTTTGCTTTCACGTGAGGAGGCATCAGACGTTGGTTGTGACCTACCATCAGATATACCCCGTTTTTCTTAGCCGCCTCAATCATTTGCTCGCCTTCTTCAGTGGAAACCGCCATCGGTTTCTCAACCAGCACATGCTTCCCCGCATTAGCAGCGGCAATCGTCATTGGGGCATGCAGATAGTTCGGTGTGCATACGCTCACCGCTTCCACTGTTGTTTCGTTTGCAAGCAATTCCTCATAACTGGAATATGCTTTACCGCCGTACATTTCAGCCATTTCCTGCGCACGCTCCACTACCGGATCAGCAAATGCGACAAGTTCTACGTTCTCATTGGCAGCGTACTCTGGAATATGTCTGCGCTGAGCGATGGCTCCACAGCCGAATACAGCAACTTTAATTTTACTCATGTACAAAATTCTCCTTTGACAATTAGATTCATGTTTTGCACGGTCAGATGTTACGTTGAGTCGTTTAACTCTTAGAACTGGTTCAGATAGTTTTGTTTCAGCCAGTTGTGGCTGTTCTCAACGCTCTCAAGCGGAGGGTTCTGACATACGTCCTGTTCCACGATCAGCCACTCTACCCCTGCATTTGTTGCGCTTTCAATTACAGCTGGCAGATCCACTTCACCTTGTCCCAGCTCCAGTGTTTTCATCTGCCCCTGCTCGTCTTTGCTGAAATCTTTCAAGTGAAGCAGCGGCAAACGGCCCGCATATTTATTAATATACTCGATTGGATTTTGTCCGGCAAACTGTACCCAACATACGTCCATTTCCACTTGTACCGCTTCTGGAGTCGTTTGAGCGAACATCGCATCAAAAGCATTTGCATCCCCAACTTGGCCATGGAATTCAAAGTCATGGTTGTGGTAACCAAAGATCAAACCTTGTTTTGCGGCTTCTGCTCCGTACTGTTGCAATTCTTCAAACAGCTTTGTCCAGCCTTCTGCATTGTCCGGGCGATCTTCCGGCATCAGATAAGGGCAGATCATATATTGTGCACCAATTGTTTTCAGGTAATCGATTTGTTTTTGCAGGTCTTCGCGCATCGCATGAAGGGACACGTGGCTACTGAAACCTTTTAGACCTAGCTCATCTAGTAGCGCTTTCATTTCCTCTGCTGGAATGTCGCCATATCCGGCAAATTCAACCCCTTCGTATCCAAGGGCGGCCACTTTGCGCAGTGTACCACGAAAATCTGCTGCAGTTTCATCACGAAGTGTAAAAAGTTGCAAACCAATGTTCAATTTTTTCATGACAGATACTCCTCTGCTCTCAAATTTGCTTACATTGCTCTATCTGGTATCATCCTAACGCAAAACAGGCTAAAATGAACATATACAATATAATCGAAACATGAACTATCTGATCAAATTTTATTTCCATCCTAATGTAATCCGTGAATTCAGTTCTATGGCTGCATGCTGGCAGTCCTATAATTCCGTTGATTCAATAGGATCGAATGATTGGGGGACGTACATCTGTGGAAACTTTGAACACATCCGTACTGATCTGTGATTACTCCTATCACTACAAGGCATTCACCCATAATATGAAAGGCGAGCTAGCCACCTATCTGTTCCGCTTGCAGACGGAAGGCTCATGCAAAGTATATGTACAGGAAAAGGAATTCCGCATGACCAGCGGTGATTTGCTTTTATTAAAACCAGGGGACGATTATCGCCTCGTCGTAGATGAACCACACAAGGAAGGGCGTTTGTCGAGTGGGGACTACTATCTCTTCTGTGAAGGCGACTGGATTGAAAAGTGGTGGAAACGCCAGCAACGTCCGACAGTAAGCCGTATTGGTCTGGATGACAAATTGATCAGCCTGTGGCGCAACATGTTACTGGAGAAACGTCGCGGCCCGCTGGAGGAAAATACGGAGCTGAAGGACGCCCTGCTACGGGGATTATGCCTTTACATTGATCGGGCGATTACGGAAAATATTCAGACCGACCGGGCTGTTTCTTCTGCACTTAAGCTGAAGCGTTTTATCGAAGAACATGCCACAGTCACGTTCAAATTGGAGGAAGCCGCCCGTTACGCCGGACTGAGTCTATCGCGGGCCGTGCGTTTATTCAAAGAACACTACAATCAGACCATGATTCAGTATGCCATCGAAATCCGACTGAATGCGGCACTGGAGCGTATGAAATACAGCGAGATGACACTAGAGCATATTGCCGAGTCCTGCGGTTTTGCCAGCTACTCCTATTTCCACCGGGTGTTTCGGGCGCATTTTGGCGTGTCTCCAGCGGAATACAGGGAAACAGAATAGGCCTCCCTTCCTTAAAAAGGGAGGGGAGCCTACTGGTTATAATCTTCCAATTATGTCATCAAAACCGTCACGATCCAGAACCTTGATCGCCTCTTCCCGCATTTCCTCACTTCCACGGCTTTCACCTACCAGTTCCATTGCTGCAACGGAGTTGGAAATGCATCTTTTTGCATCTTCATATCCTAATACCATTAATTCTTCAATACGTTCTTCTCTAAAATCAAGAAGGCTGGATGCGATTCCCTTCGGGTGGAGAGATTTCTTAGGCCTGATCTCAATGACATTAGCATCCGGAAATTCATGACGGTTAAACATCGATCCATCCGATAGATTTACAACGAAACACTTCTTGAATCCATTTTGCACTAACGGGGCCAAGGGGGTATTTCCTCTGGCTGTGCGCTGCCCTCCAACTCCGCCGTCTACATAGTGCTCTCCTTTCACAATGTGGCTGCCGTATACAACCGGAATGGCCGCACTAGCAAGAATAACTTGTAATCTCTCCTCGATAGGAATCTTTGCAAACTCAAAATAATCCGATTCCGGATTATCCTTAATTCCTGATGATGATAACAGATAAGCAAGTATATCGTTAATAGTCCCTCTACTGCGGTATGCAGATATCCAAATAGGAACGCGATAAGTCATTTTATCGAGCACCAACTCATCGTTTAATAATTTTCTCAAAAATCCGTCATCAAACAACCCCTTTTGCAAAGAAGCATACATTGGATTGTTATGAATCTTCTTGCTGACATCTGAGACATTGCCCAGGAATTTAATGTTATCCTTTGCCAGCTGGTACAACGAACTCAAAACAGCCAACTGCGGATGGGAATGCAGTACCCTTGCTCCTAGCGCGTGAAGCATGACCAAACCAAAAGCTCCGGGGTCCAACTTGACGATCTCCTCTTGCTGTATCGATCTCCATATCTGTTCCAATCGGGAGATCCCCTCCTGAAACGTTGGTGCGGTGCCCAGCAGAACAGCATTGAGAGCGCCGATGCTGGCACCTGAGTATGCACTAGGCTCATAATTATGCTCTGCAAGGTATTTTGCTACCCCAACCTCGTACGCCCCTCTGGCTCCGCCGCCTGAGAAAACTAACCCAAACCGTTTAAAAACCCGAGACATAAAGCCCCTCACTCTCCAGCCTTACACAAGATTCCTTGTATAACCTCTTGCTTAGTGTCCTTCCATTAAAAACATAAGGCAGATCCCAACGTTGTATAATCGCCTCAATATCCTTTCCTGTATGCGCATTCGGTTGAAGTTCAAGTGTATCTTTTATTGCTGTATTGAGAGCAACTTTTCTATGATTATTCTCGCTCGAACTAAGCATATAAATCAGTGATTCTTTAGCTATTGCCCGATCTTTGCTCATAGCCGATAGCCATTCTTTCGTTGGAATCAATCTTGGGGGAACCCCTTCAAGCCGCTTTAGCGTAATAATGCATTTATCGAATAATTGTTCCCTAAATTCGGAGTTCTGCACGTCATATTTTCCAAAGGCACCCCAACTAAGGCTTTCCAGCACGATCGTGAGTTGAGCGAGAGGAGAAAATCCTGCATAGCTACCGCTCTCCCATCGATCAAACTCCTTATGCATTTGCGCCATAGCGCTTTGTCTCATATCGATAGAATCCAATCGCAGATTGGCCTCTTTCATTTGCCACAGAAATCTCTCTTCCAATTCGCCCATTCTTTCGCAGAGGAGGTTAACCTCATTCTCGAGTTCCAGGTGGCGTAAAGCCAATTTTTGCACTCCCGCCCTGGTTTCAGTAAGTTTATAAGTCACATGAGCAAGCGCGCGGTCACTGCGGATCTGCTGAGCTTGAAGATGCTCAAGCCAAACCACTGCGGATTCAAAACCTGTCGACAAGTTCTGATCGATCTGTTTTTGCCGTAATGCCGATTTTCCAGAGAACGCGTCAACCATCCTTTGAAAGAAACTATTGTTGGATCTCTCTCTTACACGTATATGATCTTTGACCACTTCCAGGCCATTCACTAAGTCGACGATATGTTTATCTTGAAGCACCGGAATTTTCTCAAGAAGGTCTTCCAATTCCCGTTGATCGTTATCCGTGACAGTCGTCATGCTTGTACAACCTCCCTGGCAGGATTATTTATCTGCTTCAATTCCAAATGCACGGGAGTAACATCTTCAATGTGATTCTCAGCTACTGAAAGATACTGTTCCATAGCTACTAATAACTTTCCCAACACTTCCTCACCTGCTTGCTTGTCAGAAAGGCCATCTAAGATATTCCCACGGTATTTGTCTAGATACTGCTTAAGTCCATCAAAGTACAATTTTACGTTGTCGCCTAATTCTTTGGTTACGTACGAATTTAAATCATTGTGAAGCTGCTGATGTGCTTTTTTCAACTCTTTTACAGCCTGCTTGCCTATTTCTTTAGTATCCACGTGATATTCTTGCTCGCTGACTTTGTAAGAGACTGCATGCTCTTTTAACCACAACGTATACCATTTTCTTTCATAACTAATTCTGGTTTTTTCCACTGTCTTTTCTTCCATAAATTTATTACCAAGCTGGTCAAAATCTACTTTTATCGGCTTTATTTTATGACTTTCAAAAGATAGATTCAAATCAAAGAACTCATTTAAAATATCTGCGGCATGCTCCAGAATGTTAGAAACATTCATTTGTACTTCCTTATTTATGTCACTTTCTAAGATGTGGATAATTTGGGTTACACGAGACTGAATCTCCATTGAAATGACGCTGATATCCTTTTCGAGTACTTTATTGATTTTCGCAATAAAGTATTCTGCTTCTTCTTTGCTGGAAAAAACGTTGGGCCCGTTTGTTTCTAAGATAATGAAATCTTTTCTAGGCACATTGAGAAAAGACTTGAACGTATCGAACACACTCCTTTTGCGTCTCCCTTCTGTCTCAGCTTGGTTGCGTGCATCTTCTAAACGCTTCCCATGATCAAATAATTGTTCAATAACGTGTTTTATCGTTCGTTCACCATCACTAAAAAGATCATCTGTCATGGATGTTAGTTTTCCCAACGTTTTTGAAGACAGATCGTCAGCTCTCCGACTTGCCTGAGCGATTCGTTCAATATCCTGCTCAAGCTCTAAGATCAGCTTCTTCAGTTCGTTTATGTCAATCGTAATGCTGCCGCTGCGTATTTTCAGGTAATCGATCACCTCATTGTCATAATGAAGCATTTTGTCCACCGCGGATGAAAGGGAAACGAATGCTGCCTTACTGTATGACTCCGAAATCACCTGTTCCAGAGGCTCGGAAAAATTACTTTTTTTCCATAACTTTTGTGCCCCCCTTCTTGCCAAGTCGGCATCCTCAATATCTTCCTCCCAATCAACTCCAAGAGCACGCTGTCCAAAATCCTCTACCCACTTGGCTTCTTCCGGAGTCGGCAAATTCCCGGTTGAATCAAGTTCATGTAGTGCATAGTTTGCCAAATAGCCGAATTGGCTTGAAACAGGGAAAATCCGACCAGAAGGAATTTCTTCTTCAAACAATTCTTTGCCTACATACTGTTGCACTTCAGAAGCATCCATGGAGTTGCGATCCTTTTGATCGAATTTATTGACCAGCACATACAATCGATCTTTGGAAAAGCTAGATATGTAATCAATTTCTTGTCTGACTGCTGCATCAGCTTCAGAATTCAATTGAGTATAATCCAGAACAGACAGTACCGCCGAAGCCTTCTGCAGTTGTTCTTGGAGAATTTTTTTCAAATGCCCTTGCCCTGCCTCATTAGGTCCCGGAGTATCAATTAAAGCGAGACTGCCTTGCAATTGCTGTTCCTTGCCCTTCAGGTGGTGAAATTCCACTTCGATGACCGGGAATTCTGTAATGGATGAATACTCTAGTATCGGAGAGGTTACATTTAATATCTCTTCATTACACAGACGGGAAATATCATTAAGAACCTTCAAGAATAAATAAATTCCTTCTGCGCCCGAATAATTAGCTTCCAGTTCCTTTAAATCTCCTGACAAAATTTCTTGAATCAAGCTCTTGCCATCTTCCGTAGATGCAAACGAAAGCTGATTTATTTCATCTTCGGGTAAACGCTCCATTGCTGCTCGCAAAGCACTAAGGGCACGATTAAACGGCTCTAGTTTAGGCAGCATAATGGTCGGAGTAGTCTGACCAACTTTGTGGCGGATAATGGTGGGGAGGGTTGTCATTGGACGATTTCTATTCGGTAGCACTTCTTGTCCAACAATCGCATTGATTGTGGTTGATTTGCCGGCTTTCATCGTGCCTACTACAGCCAGCGTCATTTCCAGCCCGTCTACTTTGGTTATTTCATCTTCAAGCGTCTCTATCCATTGTTCTGCCAGCGCCACATCCACAGAACGTTCTTGGCTCTGTTCATCCTTCAACAATTCTTCCTGTTCTAACATACTTTTCAACAGATTTCTCTGCTGGTTTAGAAGTCGGATCACTTCTTGAACTATGGCATTCATCGTATTGTCGTACATTAATTTTCCTCCTATAGCATTTATAGGTCTATTATATCAGAAGAATGGGCAAATTTGACTACCACTATCTCCTCATATTAATATGCTACCTTGTCTACGCGACAGCTACTTGTCTCGAACGTACGTTCTGAATTTGAAATAGTTATATTCAAATAAGCCTCGCTTATTGCGAGGCTAGCTCAATACTACTCCAAATTAACAAGCTCTTTGGGAACCAGAACTCCGTCTTCAGCCTCAACTTCAATCTCTTCATCTAACGATGCGGCGAATTTCCATTCATCATGATGCATGTATTTCTTGAGAATTTCTATAATTCTAAGAGTATAAGGCAACTTCGTATGCTTATCATAAGTTAGACCAACTCTTCTTAACTGATCGACCAAAATAGCTAATTGATCTCTCTCATCATCACTGAATGGACCAAGTGGTATATACTCAACTGCGGTCTGCTGCAAAAGCATTTTAGAAGGTGCATTAAACTTGATATCTTTATTTTTCACCCCAGACCATGCCGTAGGTCTTCCACCGATCCCATAGTAAATACCTAGTACGTCTTTGAAAATTCCAGACTCCTTATTAAATGCTTCTTTTCTCATTGTATTAATGATCCGATACTGCGGCACATCCTCATTGGTATTGATCCGAACAAATTTTAGGCGAGTTTCGTTTTGTAATCGCTCATCCAAAAAGGGAATTTCATCGTAATTAATTCTGCTGTTGGTGATTGAAGGTAGCCAGCCATTTCTCAGAGAAGCGTTTAACAACACAACAATATCACCAGACCAGTGCCTTAACTCTTCCTCAAGTATAGATATCATGAATTGATAGAATATCGCACTAGTGCTATTACTGTTTTTCGGTTTATCTAATGCTTTAATATGGTCAACATAGAATGGAGCATCGCCTAGCCAAGTCCACGATTCTACCCCCAGCATCTTTATACAAACTTCGGTACCTGACATTCTAGAGGCCACAGGAAAGTACTTATTATTCAATTTTAATAAATCAAAAGATAAGACACATTTTTCCATAGGAAGCCGGGTTGCATTATTACTTAATATTCCCGCATCATTGAGTAAATCCAAGATTGAACTTATCATACGTGAATCATCCATCTTTTTCTCGTCAGTCAACGGATGAATAAACTGCGTCAATCTGCCACCTTTTCGTAGTGCTTCTCGAACAGCAAATTTTGGATCGGCTCCCTCTCGGAATTCCTCTTTATCATTGATTTCCACTAAAGCTAATGTTCGCACTTTCGAACCATAATGCTTACTACCTATTCTTTTCAAAATTTGATTCACTCGCTTATTATATGCCATTTCTTTGGTATATCTGTCGATCTCAAGTTCAGTAACAATCTCATCGGCAGTATAATGCTCGAACTCAATAACCAGATTGTTATTGCTATTTAATAGATACGTATTACTTGAAATGTGTTGATTAAATATGGCCTCAGGTGATTTGGCGTGCTTGCCTAATGATTGTTGTTGTGATAGATATAGCTCTTCCATCCTATTGAACATTTCCTTGCTCCCATAGAACTCAATAACAAGCTTCTCTTGTTCATGCACGATTGCCGGGAGGCGCTGATCGTTCATTTTAGAACCTAATCGTTCTATTTCGGATACGTGAGGTAACGGAATAATTTGAAGCTTTGACAAGGAATCTGCAAAACAGTTAAATAAACCGCTTTTTTCTGAAAGTCCCAAACCTGGTTTTACCGAATTTCCTTTCCCGTTAAACGAATTATGATTAATTACCCAAGCTGTTATCTGTTCAGAACCTTGCAAATAACGTTTGGGGTCTAGCAGAATCAAATCCGGTTCAAAAACTTGGCCATGAATGACGTCCCAATAGATACGATCTATATCCGATATCCATGAGGTAAACTTGTTACCTCCTTTGTTGTCATCCAATTTCTTTTTTCGTTCGAATTGAAATTGAGAAAAGGAGCGGCTTGAATGTATTGAATATGGGTCTTCTACTGAGATTAATACAGAACAAGCGTGATTATTTTTCAAGTAACATTCGTTCTTTTTTGCATCAATCTGAGGTTTTTTCAAATATCGTCTTCTACCGATCTTCAACACCAAAAGTAACTGATCGGATTTCCCACCACGATATTGTAGACTAACTTGAATTACGTACGAAAATGGATCATAGTAGGATGATTTAATAATTGGTGTAGTCACGCATTCATGTTTTCCATTAAAGAATGTGTGATGGAAATGCAATTCCTCTTTTAATCCAGATGCCAGTTCAACGACTCTGGGGGTCTGGCAGAACTTAATTGCTGCTAGGCCGGGAATCCAATCATATTTTTGCACATTCTGATGTATTTCACCAAATGTATTCATAGACCATGCTAGTTCCGCATTAGAAATCTCCGGTGGAAGTTCTGCAATTGACTGTTTCCGCAACGAGGCAAACCATCCTAATGTTAACTGCTTAATGTGCTTCTCTGGTATTTCTTTTGTAGAAACAATCCAAGGGATATTTTGTTGAAGCACTTTAAAATTAATATTTCCTGTAATAATCTTTGGAAAAATACTTCGCAGTTTCTTGCCAAGTGAATCTACTTTACTGGCAAGCTTATACCCTCCCGCTGTTGTTTGTGTGTTAAAATAGTTTCGCCAACTGTCAGGCATATACATGACATAGACTGTTTCATCAAAAAAAGTGTCTTCATTAATTTCTAGTGCAAATAATTCTAGGCTTTTCATTCAAGTTCTCCCCCCAAATCTAGTCGATTTATTGCATCTATAAACGAGCCGTATAGACTTTGAAATAAACTATCTTCTTGGTTATCACGCATAATACATTGCCATACTTCAAGCATAGATAGACCTTCGGAATTACCAGCAGGTTTAGCAGCAAATTTAGAATCGCAAAAGAATACACGAGCATCTAATCCACCACGTAACAGCCTTCCAATCATTTGCCATGTGGGTACGAAGGTGTACCATCCCATGATTATTCGATCTTGATCACTTAAAAGAGACCAGTAGTCTGGCTTCAGGTACATCTGCTCCAATTTCCAGCTACTCTTATGTCGTAAGTTGTTCATAGCCTTGTCATAATGCAAACCTTGGCTTCGAATACGGTTCAGATACTCTGGTAGAGAGGTATGTAACATCTGCACCAGATAATTTAGATCATGAGGGATCGGGTATGGTCTAACTAGAAAAAAAACGGATCCAAATAAAGCAGTTCCATCCTCTCCTAATATATTGTATCCTCTCCCCACCGACAACATAGGCACAATTAGTACCTCTGCCGTTTCATCCTTAAAGGACTCAATAAGAACCCTGGAAACTTGATCCGCATTCAGATCACCTTGCCTCGAAAGTAGCTTATATCTCTCAGTCCAGCGTGAATCGTTTTGGAATGCGGACCCTACTGTTTCCACATCGTCATATGAGTTAACAACTAAGAGA
This sequence comes from Paenibacillus sp. FSL R7-0272, assembly GCF_037969905.1. Taxonomy (NCBI): domain Bacteria; kingdom Bacillati; phylum Bacillota; class Bacilli; order Caryophanales; family Paenibacillaceae; genus Paenibacillus; species Paenibacillus sp. FSL R7-0272. Next base: position 5,510,844 of record NZ_CP150221.1, read on the forward strand.
ATCTTTCTGGCTGCACCTTTCGTACGCCAATACTGCAACTCGTACTCAATATCTTGCTTAATATGCCTAACCATACCGTTCAGTGCTTCTCTTTTTCTTTCTTGGTCTTGCTCTCCAGATATGGAATAGAAATCTCCACGATTCATATCCAATACCGGTTTATAGAAAATATCAATATTTGATTTTCTGCGATCGGCTTGCAACAACCAATTCGTCGGAGTGAACAGATCGAAGTGTGCCGACCCTGGTGCGTGACTTGTTCCCGACAAGAACACAACGGAAGGACCTTCCTTGTTGTCACTATCCCTGTAGAGATGATTCCACTCATGTAATAACAGTCTGCCGACCGCTGTATACTCGATCAATTTAAACTTTCCCGTCGTTGCCCCATCAGGAAGGTCATATTTATAACCCAGAGTAATACCAGTCATTGCTTCTTTCATAAAAGGCTGAAAATCTTTTTGCATCGTGAACAATGGTGAAAAATCGATACGTAGTCCGAGTTTTGCCTGCACCATTGGAAAGGCAGTTAGTACATATTTAATACTTTCCTCAGCACGCGATAAATAAAGAAAGAATTCCAATTGAGCATACAATAATTCCTTTTTTATTCTAGGTTTCATCTGCCCCCCAACTTTTTGAATGAGTTCATTCAATAAGGCTTCTTTAGCTGCATGGTCTTCTATTTCTATCAATTGATTAGCAAGTTCCGATAGTAAGGGGTCTTTATATGGGTCTAGAGCATATGCCGTCAACATATTGAAAATTTGTCTCTGAGTTGTATCCGTCGTTGCCAATTTATCACTAATCTCACTAGCAAGTGCAGCAACCCGAATTAGCTCGTTTCGAATTTTTCGCCGTAAAGTTTGGGATTTCTCCAACTTGGTATAAATACGCCAAATCATCAAATCTAACATTCGCAATCGATCATTCCATTCATTAATAATGGAATCCCCAGCATATTGTCCGTAGTTGCCACTTGTTAACTCATAGGATTCACGCCGCAGTTTCTCAAAGATATCATCCGGTGATCCAAACACGTTGTATTCCGTTAGGAAGGCTTCATCGAATTGTTGTTGTACCTGATCTGCTTCGTCCACAAAAATGACATCTAACAAATCATACATTGCTTCATATATTGTCCTCTCTAATGGGTCGAGCATAGCAGGAATATGTGTCTTCAACACACTAGCTGTTGTGGTCACCCACACCTCAGCTTTATTAAGATCTGCTAAGTCACGATATATTCCGCACATCCCAGCCAAAGGACATTTTCGCAATGATAAGTCTTGTTCCAATCGTAGACAAGGATAATCTGCTATAGGCTCATAGTCTTTGGCAAATGATTTGATCATACACACATCTGATAAATGTTCCAATGAACTGTATTCGGAGTTCCCCCAGTCACTCACCTCTACAATCTTCTCACTATTAGCCAGTAAGTAGTTTTGTTGATGGTGCCTTCTTGAAGACCTACCGATCACTGGAACAGCATAAATACCTAGATCGTGCAGTTCCTGAACTCGCTTCAGAACTTGAGGCACACTTCCTTCTATAAAACCGACTGTAGCATTCTCGTGCTTGACTAAACGATAGGTTTCCAACATCATGAACGTTGACTTTCCTGAAGCTAGTCCCCCACCAATATGAACGTTGCCTTTGTAGTTCAACTTTTCTTCTCTTCTATTTAATGGCTGTAAGGTGACAGTTTGCGCTCTTCTTTCCCACATAGAAGATTCACGGTGCAGTCTAATATCCATTTCACGACCAATGCCAACAGCATTGTAAGGTAAAGATAACTGAAGCGCCTTTTTTTCACGATAAGCAGGTAAAGGTACCGGTACACAATCCAAAAGAGGTCCAGGAATCCTAAAAAAGTAACTTTGGGATTTCCCTCCTCGGATCTTCCTAGAATACTTGAGATTGGATTCACTGGGGAATTCCATTGCATTAAAACGACGTGAAATTGGTTGGCCTAATAGTTCCTCATATTTGATAATACGCTCCTTCATGAAACGAGGCTCACATCGGGTTGCCTTTCCTTCTTCTGTCAAGTGATATAGACGATATTGCTCATTAATTGTGCTGTATGCTCGTAATCGCTTGTGAAGGGTCCTTTTATGTCTCAATTCAGGAAACAAAATCCGTAAACGACTCACTGTATCTTTGGGCGCCATCACTTTCAGTACAGGCTCGTTATACCCCACCAAGATCGACCAGGCATCTTGAATAGATAAACTCCTATCAATTTGATGGCACCCTGTTATGAAAAGTTCTATACTGATGAGCACTGCAATATCTGACTTCTCTAACGAAAACGACTCAAATAACTTAACTATCCCCTCGGATAAATCCCAATAACTCTGCCTCATCCGTATAGAGCCTCCTTAAGCATTACGTTTAATTCCTTTTCCGTAATCATGCGAATAAAGTCCTTCGCTGGTTCTATCAAACGATTCATACTACGATCGACATACATTGGATAACGGTCATTTCTATATTTAGGAACCACGATATAACACTTCTCATGATACTTCTCCAAATAAGAAGCAGACTGGCTATTGAAAAAATTCGCGAGTGTACTGGGATCTCGGAAATCTTTCACATCCAGATAAATTAGTCGATCATTTTTCCTAACGGATAAGTCATACTCATCCAGATTCGGGTAAAGTTCTACTTCATACCCCCTACGTAGCAAGCGCTCTGCTATACGGATTTCAGAGATTCCCGGCAACAACACATATCGCTGAATACCAGGTCGAAGTCGTTTCACCCGGTTACTGCCAAAATCAAAGGTTTTCAAATTTTCCATGTCAGCGAGCCAGTGACAAATATCCTCTTTGTTGCAACGCCATTGATCCTTCTTATATTCCATTGTCCAGCCACAGTGCGGGCATATTCTATAATTGACTAAACTTTCAGTAACATCCTCATAGCATTGATGGATCAACTCTGTTAATTCGGCATGACGAAATTCCGCAGCAAAGGTAGATAAATCATAAAACGTGAGTACAGCATTTCGCGAATTAGAAAGAAATGTCCGAATCTTCACATAATCTTGTTGCAACTCAGTCCCTTTCTGGCGACAAAACTTGAGAATATTGAACATGCACTGTTGTTCAGCATCTTGCGGAGAGATGTACATATTAAGAAATTCATCCGCTTCGGCGGTTAATCCAATAAACTCTTCAAGCAGGGGAGCATTCTCTGGGTAGTAGTTCTGGATGTTGGGGATACCCCATTCGTTGGAGGGCTTATGTAGTAAGCGAATTAACTGGTGAATGTCTACAGGAGGCTTAGTGTGGGGTGAGGCTGATAAAGCTATAAACCTCATCATCCCTTCGTATAACTCGTCCGGTATTCTGCTATAGTTATTTTGCCAAGCAGCAATACCCCTGACTAACAAAAGTAGCATATTCCTTGTATCGTCCATTGAATTATCATTAACATTTTCCAAATCTTGATTCACCCCATCCGATATCACTTTATATATAAAGATATAAGAATTCAGTGACAGATGTCTGTCTCGAATGTATGTTCGGTCCCAAAAAAAATATAAAAGCCCCTTCCCATATATAATGGTCGGAGCCAAACATTCATTCCTAATTTACCAAAGAGTTGCGAATCACTTCTCTCAGTTTCTTCTCACTGAGTATAGTCCTATCCTTAACGATATACATACACGTAAAATCTACGATATCAGTTAAGTCTTCAAGGTATTCTTCGATGGTTGATAATCCTGGCTTTCAGTTACGATAATAAAACGTGGTTCCCCATTAAATCTTTCACTGTAGAACACTCTCACGTGCTTTAGGCTCTTTAATCAGCATGCCAGACATAATCGTTTTTCCTGCTCCAGGATCATCCGCAACCTGCGGCATTTGAAGCGTGCGACTATACACCGCTTCGATCTGATGTCGCAAAGGTATTAAATTATTATTGCCCAATGCCCTTTTCGAATAATATTTACTATTGACTGACAATGCATAGCAACGCAGATAATGCAGGAGATCACTCGCATCTATCTGCTGTTCCATCTGCCACTTAATCTTTTTAAAGATTCAATGTCAGCTTCATCCAACATCAACTCATAGTATCGATTCGAATCCCGTCCTATTGCAGAAATAGAAAAGAAGCATTCATCGAAGGCCTCAATTTTTTTAATTTCAACACTCTCTGGAAACTGAGCTCCTTGTACGACTTCACCTACTTTAATCATTCATTCACTGCCTTATCTCAACCCAATCATCACCATGTCTAAACCTTGCCGCGTGATTTGTAGCTGACCATTTCTCAAATCGCTTTCAGTTATATCTAGACTAAATGGGAACAAACAAGGTTCCACAGCTATTTGCTTTAATTCTATGGCTGATTTTTCGGCTGATTTTAACATGACCTCAATAAGCCATAGTTTGTACTCCAACTTGTAAATCGATATCTTTGCAGCACTCACATATATTTTTTTCTGCTCACTAATTATCCCTAAGTGTTTGTAAGTTCCAAGTACGGCGTTTAATGCTACACTTACGCGTCTACGTTCACCATACAACGCGAATATTTTACGGCTTAACTGCATAGTTGAAAATTCCCCATGAAGCTGAAAAAGACGTCCCACTTGATCAGCAACATCCCTGAAGAATGGATAAGCAAGAAGTATCATTCCCCAGTGTAGAAGCAATCGTTCCTCTCTTGAGGCGTTAACAAACAATTTCAATCCTCGATCCCGGATTTCCTCATTTTCATTGTCGACTAAGACCCAAATTTTAAATAAAATAGTTCTAGCATTCATTCTGGCCTTTGAACCACCAATATCCGCCATCAAACTCTGATCAACAACATCATATAGCTGCTGTCTACTATCCGATCTTGAGAGTTCCTGTACGATACGGTCTAACTGGTGTAATTGCAATTTTTGATCGAATCCAACTGCTTTTTTCATTCTGACACCTTCATTCTTTTCTTAACTCGTACGAAAGGCACGATAACCTCCTCAATGCTGGTTCCACCATGGCTTACAACAACTTCACCTTCTTTAACAAAAGCTTCTCCACTTTTAGCCGTCAACACATAAAAATCATCTGGAAGTCCAATGGGTTCCCATTTATCCGACGAGTACTTCTGAGCAGCCCGATCTCGTAACTCCTCTGAATTGTAGATCCGAACACGCTCTCCTCGAGTATCCGCCAACATGCCTTCACGAATGCTTCCGATACCTATGCTTTCTTTGTTGCCATGATCAGAGGTTATATATACATCATATCCTGCATCCAATAAATCTTGAAGTAATGATTGTAAGTACTCGGTTTTTAACCATATAGATATTTGCCCATGCATCCCTCTATGGCCCTGAATTGTGTTATGTGTTAACTTATCAACAATATCAACTACGAGTCCAGCAACTTTAATACTAGATTTAGATAATGCCCTAATTTTAGCCTTTTCATATTCCCCTTGCCCTAATGATTTTTCATATGTGATGTGAATCGGCGGAATACCATATCTAGCCCAACAAGCCTTCCATTCTTTTTCCTCATTAGCTGTTGTACCAATAGTTGAGTAGTATGCCTTTGGAATTTCTCCTGAGAATATGGCCTGCCTAGACACTGAAGTCAGTGTAGGAATCCAAGCAAATGTACCATTTTCCTTAAAATCGAAAGAAGACTGTAGCTCAGAACGTATCTGAACCCACTGCACAAAGCTCAAACCATCCATTACGATTATAGCCTTTTTGGGGCTTCCTTGGAGGTGCACATATTCAGCTACTTTATGAAGCATAACTGGTGTATGCTGATCTGATAACGAAGCCAAAGCCCCGTAGTGGTCCTTTAACCAGTTAGCAAATCGTACTTCTATGACTTCTTCAAGAAAATTTAATTCATTACTGATTTCCGATGGCGACTTCAACGCAAACATGATTGTTTTCGCTGTGCTGAATAATCCAATAAGATTGATCCAGCTACGTCGATCAATTTCAATTTCTAGCATTTTTTCGATCTGATTAATGTGCTCCTTAATAGACATGACTCTGGACTGTTCTTCATCATGCGGCTTTACTCCAAATAATAAAGTATCAGGCAGTATATCTTTCTCAATCGATATAGGTAATAATTTGCCTATACGAAATAGACCAGCAAGTGCATCTAGTAATTTAGTATCCCAAAATGGATGGGTTTTCGAAGCGCCCTCTTCTAAGAAAAACCTCCATTCTTTCTGCAAAAATGAATACAATACATCTGGATCCTGAATAAATTCGGACAGACTCAATCGTGGATCGGTGTTTTTATGATTCAATACTTCAATAAGATATTTATCAATAATTTCAGGTATGGAAAAGGAAAGTTGATGACGATTTATACAAAGTAAGATAACTTCTGCAACAGAATCAACGGAGTCATATGACAATTTGTAAATGCGTTTCAATAAGAAGTCAATGGTATCATTGTCTGATCTTCTGACTGGAATATCATCAACCAAAGATAGTGCATCAAGGGTTCTAAAATCGAGTTCCTTTACTATTGGAGCCGATAACGTTGGGAAGAGCTCATTTTTACTTATTGAAATTTGTCTACTACTGACCCATATATCGTAGGGGACATCACTAGTGTCATTAGACTTGGGATGTATTAGCATATCCTTATTGCAAGTGTTCCGTCTATATTCACTTTCGTACCAAAATCTAAATACAGCCCTATCATGAAATTCTAAGAATTCTACCCCTAGCTTCTGTAATTGACTAATAATGATCTCATCTTGCAGCAAGGAATCAGGGTCAGTCACTAACGTAATAGAGTAGAAAGGCGCTTGAAAATGTTCAAGCACCTTTTGACGCCAATTATTATTCAAATCGTATACACTTCCTTAACTAAAGGCCAAGTCTGATCTGTGCGTTATCGTAATACATTAACAATTTATCATCTTCTTGCAGTACTTTTTCTGGAAGATGCTCACCAATGGTTACAATGGACTGGTAATCTTTACCTCCCCAAGCTTTCTTAAATCCAGCACGGATTGCTTCTGTGCGGAACTGTTTAAGCTTTTTTCGATTATCAACCAATTCTTCTCGATATGCCTCAAATTCTCGAAGTAACGACTTTTCACGTAATTTTTCTAAATCTGCTTGCTTGTTGGGATCTGGAACATACCATCGATCCTTTGCTTTTAATTTGAGATCAGGATCGTTTTTTTTGAGATTTCGAAGATCTTTATAGTCTGTACTTAAATACGTATGAATTTGACTTGGGACATCTTCTACGCTATCGTATCGTAAGAAGTTTTGCTCAAGTAAGGCATCTAATTCTGGTAATACTTCATGCTTTGCAATATGTTGAATTTCTTTCATATAAATGGGATGAAGGTCCTGACGAGTCTGTGGTTTCTTCATGAGTTGCTGACGAATCCATTCAATAGCACTATTTTCATCACAAACAAATATACTCATTTGAGCAAATTCTTTAGCTATGGTTCGTTTCTTATCATATTCAGCAACTTGTATTTCTAAAAATGCCATACCATCACGCATTGGAAATCTCTGTTCAACACCAATTTGAAAATCTGCAGAAGAAATTGGTACTGTATAACCATGTTGTACATGATATGCAACCATTCTATCGAAGAGAATTCGAGGAGTTCGCTCAACGATCAGTTCAGCAGTCCCCTTCTCCCCTACATATACCGGTAAATTTTCCAAGTATTGATTCACAAATGTCCATGCTGACTCTTCTGTATTTTGTTCATTTGCGATTTTATCAACAAATATAGTCTTTGGTTTATATGCTGAAATAACAAGATCTTGCTTGACAGCACTAGTTGTAGTAACTGCTTTGAAGCTTCCTTGTTTTTTATCTAATGCAGAAACATTCGCTATGATAAAACCAGCCTTCTCAATTGCTTCTCTTATCGCATTCCAAACACTTGCTTGTGAGTTACTGAATTCAACGGTCATCCATCTCCCAGGTTTCAATGCTTTATAGTACGTTTTAAAACTCTGTAACATTAAAGTTTGATATTCTTTTAGCCCTTTTTCCTGTACATGATTAATAATTGCTTCATTTGAATTGTTTGTAAAAACCTTTAGCCATGACTCCCAAATAATATTTAGTTCTGAATACATTATATTGGCACCAAATGGCGGGTCAGTAAAAATATAATCTATAGAGTTTTCCTCAAGAAGATTCTCAGTTATGGAATTAGTACTAATAACTATGTTTCTTAACTTGTTTTTATTAATCATTCCCCTGCTAAAAGCTTTAATTCTGTCTACTAATTGTTTAACTACAGAGGTTTCTATAGGTAAAGATGAAATATATAAGGTGCCCTTCAGATAGCCAGCGTTATAACCTCCACCACCAAAAAAATAGTATTTCAAATGAATTCTATTCATTTGTGTTGCTCGGGTTAACATACTTGAAACTAAGAAGTTTATCGCACTATTTTTATATTTATTCGATAAACGAACTAACACTGATAAAGCAATTAAATTCCTTTTTGTATAAAAATGATGCACATTTGTAACCCCATGACTGCGAATTGGTTGGTTCGTGTTAACCCCTGTTGATAATTGATTAGTAGGAACCCAATCCTTTATATCGTAGTTATCTATCTTTTGGAGTACACTGAAGTCATATTCGTCAGGTTTTTTTTCAAAATTTTTGTTTTCAAATGAATAATTAATAATAACAGGAACTTGTACTGCTCTATTCGTAACTGTATCTATTTCTTTATCATATTTTTTTTCCCAGAGGTGTTCATACTTAGTTTTAGGATTGATCGATAGGCAGTAAGGACACTTAATTTCTTTCTTAATTTCTCCTTTTTCTTGATCAACCGCACAATCCCAGAAAACTAATTCATTACTGCAATCAATACAAGTAAAAACATCAGACCAGATAACATAGTTTATACTTCCCATTACAAGATCGGGGGTATCCTTTCTTATCTTTTCCTCATTAAAATTGTGTATAGTTTCGTACATCCAGCTACATTCAGCCCGCAAATGCATTTGTATTTCATCACTAATTCGCGTGAATTCATCTCGATTGAACGAATTATTATAGTTATACGTAATAAAACTAGCTATGGTTGATAAATCGCTTAAGACAGCTTTTCTTTCACCCACTTCAACATTGGTGTTTTTTTGAAGATTTAAACTCTTTACAACTTCACTATCTCCGCACATTTGAGCAGCTAGCCCAGTCATTCCAGTTCCAGAAAAACCATCAAAAACAACATCACCTGGTTTAGTATAATGCAAAAGGTATTTCATGATTGCTTTATAGGGTACTTTTGTATGGTAACTATGAACATTATAAACGGGGTCTGTTTTCCCTTCAGAAATATCAATAGCAAGTGGTTCTCTATGATATTCTACTCTATCTTGTCTTTTTTCATTTTCCCATTCTGAAACAATATCTTTAACCCACGGGTTCGGGCAAACAGTGTAATATGGAGGATCTGATAGATCCAAAATGGCCTCTTCATCCCCTATAGGAAATCCATCAATCCCCCTCAGTTCCGGTATTTTTTTGCGTAATTCCTCTGTGAAATATGCACGACGCGTTTCGTCATTTTTAAATGTCAAACCCAAACAGGTCACTGGATCTGTTTGGGTTTCATTTCCCATCTGGAAAAGTGTTTGCTGTAATTCATCACTCATATCTTAGTTACTCCTTCTTTAACATAATCCGAACTCGATTAGACGATTGGGAACCGACCTGTTCTCTTACTAATTGTTCAAAACGCAAGCGTAGCTCTTCAATAGTCAACGGGCTTCCGTTACCGACCATCTCTAGCAACCGGGTTAATGGCAATTCAACCTTCCGTATTCCTTCGAGCACTTCTTTAATGGTTTGGACTAATCGCACATCAATTGGAACCCCGAATGATTTATCATCCATAAACTGTTTGATTAAGTGCTTTTGCTCTCCCGTGAGTAATTCAATATTCTCTTGAAGTTCGCGATCATTTAAGTTAGTCAACAAGGTACTCGTCCAAGAATCAAGTAAATTTTCCAAGTCCATTTCCAACTGTCGCACTGTTACCTGTTGAGAGAACTTTTCATCCTTTGGACGGAATCGGCAATGTGGACAAATCGGAGAATGCTCTAACTCACTTTTTTGTAACTTCCAGCAAATCCTCAATTCATCGGACTTTTTCTTCCATTCTTGTAATTGTTGAGCAGGCAGAATCGGGATTCCAGAAATCTTTTGCAAAGTATCGATTCGTCCATCACGTTTAAGTTGATTAAGTCGATTCTCATCCGTAGCCCCTAAGCGTGATGCTGCGTGTTGCGCAAAATAAGAGTCAATATATTGAGCTTTTAATTGGTCTATCACCTTAAGTTCAGCACCGCAGTCGCTATTAGCCTTTATAGCGTCGTATAAGTCTCCCAATGCACCTTCAGCCTGTACGTACCATCCATCAGTAATTGAAACATGGTTACTAGCGCTTACGATATAGTTCGCTTTCTTAGTAATTTCAGAAGCAAGCTCACGCCAATTAATAATCTTATCCACTAACAGGAGTTTTTCATGCTGGTCTTGAATTTCGTCCATGCTTTTTTTGAAATTTTTCAGTTTCGCTGGTGTATCGAACACTTGAAGACTCTGAAGAAACTGATTCAAACTTTGGAGTTTGCTTTGATACTCCTGCAATTCCTCATCCGATAGGATCGGCAATTCCCATGTAGGAATTTTATCTTTAATCTCGTGCTGTAATTTAACCAGTTGGGTTAACAGTTGCTGTACTTTGGTTTGCAGAGTCTGAACCCCATTGGTTTGGGAGTCTGGTAGAAGTAGTCCATGACTAATATTAAATAAGTCAAACAATGCTCGCAACTCTGCTAATGGTAGATCACTTGGTTTCTTAATGTGGCTAAATTCAGCAATTCCTTCTGCCTTCAAAGCAATTAATCGGTTGAACTTCATAGAATCATAAGTTTCCCCATTAATCGTAATCACTATATCGCCAGTGTAGACTGAAGCAGCTAATATTACACTCAGAAGCTCAGGTTCTAATTGAAATTCTATCGTCTTCTTGACTTCCCAATCCCCTTGAGATTGGAGAACTTCAATTAATTCAGAAGAATTAAGTACCTGTCCATGGCCTTTGTTATTTAACAAGTTCAAGACCCATTTGGCATATCCGGAATTCTGCACATTTATTTTCTCTCCATCCAGTAACACTAGACCTTCTAGTATAATTCTTGCCGTCTTGGTTTTTGGATTAGAGATGTTTGATAGTGTCTCTGGAATATAATTCTTTAGCATGGCTTCACGAGTAATACTAATGTTACTAAGTCGAAATGTGGGATAATCCGTATATTTCTCCTCAAACCATGTAGTTAAACAATCATTCGCCGCTGCATCAATGATTTCCCGAACTGTTGCTTGAGCTGGAGCCGATAGGCTCCATTCAGCGAGTTTCTTCGTTACGCCTTTATAGGTCATTTTATAAGCGGATGGCATGTTCTCAACAAGCCAGTTCATTAAGTTTCTTGAAAACTCCGCGGCTTTATCATCATACAGCTTTTTCGTTGCACTTGAAGCAGTAATGGACATTTCCCTCGCGCCTGCGTAAAGACGAAGTGCAGTATGGAATGATTCATCCTTTGTATCTAGCTTAAAAAATACTTCATCCGGTTTCGCTTCATCTTTGAATTTAGGGAGATCATATGGCTGGAGCATGTAAATGTAGAAATCTCTCTCTGGTTGTGCAGTGGAACGTTCATTCGGCGCACCGAAAAAGATGTATCCCGGACGTGTTACCTTTCTTGACCACCAATTCAGCTCGTGATGCCAAATTCGGTAACCAGACGCTATACTTGGAGATCCGTCGTCAGTTAATTTTTCTAGAATTTCAAAGTAATACCGATCGAGTTGGTTGCCAACTAGCATCCCTGATTTTTCTTCAATTAGGGAGTCAACGTCGGTCACCTTGTCCAAATCAAGATAATACTGTCCATTATCTCGATTAAGGGATATAAATTGATAGCTTACCGATTTCATAATTTCGTTCAATATCGTATCTATTGTTGCGTTGAGAAAATCAGAGTCCAAATCTGGAAAATCAAAATACAGAAATAATTGGTCCCTTAATTCTGCTGAAGTGACACCTATCTTAACTTTAATATCGTCCGTTGAAAGTCTGAATACGGAAAGCGCCCGCACGATACGTTTAGCAATTGGTTTATATGCCGCCTTTGCTCTAGGAAAGGAATTTTCTATCCGATCCATCAGGACATCCGACTTTTCCAATACTTCACGTACATCTCGATCCGTACGCAAAGTACGATCATCTTGTATATACATCCAATAGTTATCGTAAGAGACCATCCCAGGGCTGTTTAAAGGAACTTCCGTATCAAGAAGCTTCTCAATCTCATCACTAATGGTAGTTAAGGCTACACGTTTCTCCACAACACGTACATTCTCAAATGCTGTTAAGTACGCGGGGTGAATAGGAAATAATGCTGTATACTTCTCGATTTGTTCTCCAAGATTCTCATAAAGTGGGGCAAATCTTAACAAGTGTTCTCTTATTAGTGCCTTTTGACGGTCATCCTTTCGTAACAAGCGTTGAGAGACAACGAATTCGATATCCTCACGAACTATGATCGCTTGCTCAGTACGCTCCTTAACTCTACGAAGCTCGTTGGCTACGAACTGAAACTTGGGATTCTCGAATAGCATCTCCTGCACGCCTGTAATAAATCTAAATCGAGTAGACTGTACAACTTCCCCCATAGCTCGTAAAAAGCCCAGATCAAGAATGAGTTCTTGCTCTTTGCGCGTTCGCAAATAATCAAGCAATTCATCTATTACCAACAAAAATCCTTGATCCGGATATACCTCATGAAATGCCGCCATCATTCGTTTAATTTCGTCCTTGTTACTTACCAATGTAGCTACATTTGGCATTTCATAATCCACACTATTTTCTTGAAGAAAATTGCTCATTTCACGGAACAGCACTTCACCAAGTGGCAATTGGATTCCATCAAATTCAACCCGTAACACTTTGAATTTTCCTTCAATTTCTTTAGCCCTTTTTGCAATTTTCTCATGATGGATGTATTGTGATGTCCCAATAGTTTCAGCAATAGCTGCTATTACACTCATTAAATGGGATTTACCAGTACCATAATTACCAACAATCATAATCCCCTTATGGTCAATAGGACGTTGAAATTGAAGTTGTTCAAAAATTATATCATCGATAACTTCTTCCATACGGCCCGATACTACATAGGTTTGAACTAATTGCTGAGCTAATTGCTCTTCAGCAGCATCCTTCAAAACGACGACAGATTTTATAGGTTCGAATTGAATTAAATCTTTATACTTCATAATTAATATATCCCTCCGCTATTAATAAAACAGAATGCTATTTCCGTATTCAGTATTCTTATAATACTCTGGATGTTCTGGGGCTGCATAATAAAGTACACCTTGTTTCGCCTTACCAGGCCACAAAACTAATAGAACTGTATTCCCGCTGTTTGCTTCTAGCAACTTTACTGGGTTTACTTGTAACTCTGGATCGAATAGGTACTCTATATTATACAAGCATACAATTTCTCTATTTTTATCGTTAATCAGTTTTCTCAACAGTGCACTAACTTTAAATGGACGATGATCAGGAGCAACTATTTTTAATTGTTCTGATAAGTACAAGCTCGTATTTACAATAGGTATATTCATTTTTTCTATTTCATTAGATATATAATGAATACTTTGGATTTCTGGAATTAAAAATGCAATTTTACGTCTTCTCGTTGCAATGTCAGACAATTCAGAACGGATGAATTCTAATTTAGTATCTGTCATAACACTTTTCCCCATTCGAAAGGAATAACGATTTCTCGTTCTTACCTTTAACCTCAGTATTTTATCAGAATTATGGATTAAAATTAATGAAAATATATAACAGTTCTACTTAAGATAACTCTACCATCGTACTCCGACAGTACCCTGTCTCGAACTTACATTCTATTTCATCGTTTCTAACATACTTTCAATTATTTTGTATACAGAATCCTTCCCCAAACTCAAATCAATAAAACCGATTTTTACGTTCACTCCATCTCCGCTGTCATACACAACCGGTTTTGTAATTATTGAAAGACCAGGATGCCAAGGATAGAGCAAGTACACTGTCCTTGCTCCATATTTCTTAGCATAAACGTACGCCTGATACATATCTGCCTGGGAGATCCCGTAATCCGGCCTCAGTGTCAGCAGTTTCCATTTGGTATCGAGAACCACAACCTTTCCATTTCCCTCCACGACAATGTCCGGGCGCAGATTAAACCTTGAGGGGCTTTGAAACAAATGTTGCGATTGATCCTGCGTTCGAACTTTCAGTCCCTCAGGTGTAAGGGATTTACGCAGTAATACTGCCACGTAGCGCTCGAAAATCTTTTCCATCGGGAACAGAAGCGCATAGGCTGCACCATCCCCCCGAAATGGAGTGAAACTATGACCAAGCAGGAATACACGGCACCATTCCATAATGGTTTGATACTCCTTATTGGATCGATCCATCGTCACGCTGGACCAATCCTGCTTCCAATTCAATGAACTTTCTACTTGATCAAAGGAATTCAACAAAATATGTAAATCCTTCTTGTTACGCGAGCCCGTACTGATTTTTAACAGCAGCTCAATGGTTGATTTGATCAAGCGATTTTCCGGGCGATTGACGCTAAACAGATCATACTGAATGTAAAAACGTTCTTTATGTGCTGCATTATGTTTGATATGCTCGGCAAATTGCAGTTTACCCTTAAGAAACTGTTCATTGCTCTGGTGTACTACATAATTAGATTTTAATCCGTGCTTCACTAAACGATTTGCCTCATTGATGAACATACGAATAAAAATATCGGATATGGTGTGCCGTTCAGTATGGAGACCCGATTGCCGGAATATCTTATAAGGGATTTCGCCTGTCACACTTAGCATATGAAGGAAGATGCGCTTCGTCTCTTCATCCGAGCTTTCGTTATTCTTGTCAAACACTTTGGGCAAAATCTCGACCTGTGTGCCATCCGCCATCGTGATGATCCCCACATAGTTTCTTGCGCTAATGAGTTTTCCGATCCCTCGCCTGCTCGTGACACTCAGAAGTTCAAGCGCATCCGTCCCCTGCTCGCCACCTTTGTTTTCCAGTATGAACCGCTCTAATTGATCAAAGGCATGCTCATTGAGATATTGATAACCGAGCGCCTTTCCATCAATATGTTTGCATAGTCCCTCATACTCTTTCAGAGTAACGAACTTTTTCTGTTGTGGAATGTCGCTGATTCTAGTTTTACGACTTTCTATTAGCCAGCTCTTCATGTGATCCCCACTTAATCCAAGTTTGCTGATTCGTATATTTTCAGATAGGATTCTACTTTTTCAAAGGCTGCTGTATTCACCCTATAGACCATCTCATCTTCCAGATTCACATTTTCCAGATTGCCAAACAACCTCTGAACGTTCACTTCGGTCTGAACAATAAATTGCTCTTCTTCAGGTTTATTGTTATCTCCAAGAACAAGCCGAATCTTCTCAACATCGTCGTAGAAATATTCCTGTAGCAAAGGAATAATCGTGTGCTGAAACAAGTGACCCAGCAACTCCAAAGACGGAGCCTTGTTCACTTCGATAAAATAAGCATGTCCAATCGTATGCTCACGGTCATATAATACTTCGATTCGACGGTTCATCGTCTCCAGCATCTGTGATAAATTGATGAATTCCCCACTAACCGTATGTGAGGCAAGACATCCTGGATCAGGCATCATCTCTGCAAAAGTAAACCGCCGTCGCAGAGCCGTATCCAGCCGGGCTATTGAGCGATCTGCCGTATTCATCGTGGCTATAAGATAGACATTTTTAGGTACGCCAAAGAGCTTTTGTGAGTAAGGCAGCGTTAAACGAGTTTCCTCTGCCATACCAAGACGCTTGCTACCCTCAATAAGGGTAATCAGCTCACCAAAAACTTTGGAAATATTACCGCGGTTGATTTCATCGATAATGAATACATAGTTTTTCTTATTATTCTGAATGGCCGACTTCATGGGAGCACTCTCTTTTTTCTCCAAGATGGATAATACGTCTGCCAATGTAATTCGACTAAGACGGTAGACGGAGCTAAGGGTCAGGTTGGTATTGCCGTTTAACTCCAGTACGTTCTCCCGGATATTCTTGGCTAGCCAGCTCACCTTGCGAGACCGCTTGAATTGCGGCGTGTCCTGAAGCCATTCGTAGTCTCCTGTGACGACGCCGATTGCGTCAATGGTCGCCTTATCATGCAGAACGAGGACCAAATCTCCGATAGCCATCTCCACGATGAAATTATTCAGAACAGCTTGTCCGCCGTGCTCATAGTTCGTTACTTCATTCAAGATTTCCCCATAAGAATCCCACCTGATTCGAATCCGGTCATGGTTGAAGCAATCCGTTTTGATGGCATTTTCCCCGGATCCACCTAACGAAACTTTCCATATCGTCGGGTCCTGGCGAATACCATAATCATTTTGATCCTGAACGATAGGTTTTTGCGCCGCTTCGCAAAAGCGTCTGAAAATTCCAGGAGCAATTTCATAGGAAATGTCTCCACCCGAATTTTCTTGCCCCTCATCAGCTAACATCTGAGGTTTAATGCCCTCGATAAATTCTTCATAACCATAAGATTGATGAAATGTTGTGAAAGCAATCTGTCCTTGAGCCTTATAAGCATCGTATCGTGATTTGATATGATCGTAACCAGCCGTCTCCGCTTCTTCGCGGATATCGTCCAAAGGTTTATTCTCTATGATGGACACAGCGTACAAGACGGTATGATACGTTTTCCCAGTCCCTGGAGGACCGTATAGGATGATATTTTTATCTAACAGCTTCAGTCTGGCGTCTGAAATAGCGTATTGTTCTCCCAATGGCTTTGTTTCCAATGCCAGACTTCCTCTGGACTCGAATTCTCTAAGAAACTCCTCGTAATACGCCAAACTGTACTGAAAGGCGCGATTTCCCGCTTTTTCATTGATCTCATTAAAATTTTGAGCCTGCTCCATTCTCAATCGTAACTGAGAATACTCGCTAACCGAATGTACCTCGAATACATTCGTTGTTTCCAATGAGACTCCATTTAATCTTGCCGGAGCCGTAGTTAGTGCTGAAACATATGAGCTGATCGTATTTTCGGAGTAGGACTGTCCATTCGATTTCCTTTTGCGCCTCAACCAATCTGTATAGTTTTTCTTTCGATTCCTCATCTGCTCATCCATCCTGCCTACTTTCTCCTCTCAAAAGTATTATTGATACATTCTCATCCAGGCTGCCATGCGTGCTTTCATCTCTTCTCGTGCCGATTGTGGTTCCAGAATCTCTGCGTCGGGGCCGTACTGCAGTAACCACATGATTAATTCATGCTCATTGTTCACCGTTACTTCAAATAGAAGCGATCCATCTGCTAACTCTTTCATCCATGGTTGAACAAAGAGCTCCTCCTCCCGAATGTAACGAGCCACTTTCGAATCAAAACGAACCCTAAATCGGGTATTGCGCTCTCCCGGGTGAATCGACCATGTATTTTTCAAATATTGTTGAACACTGAAGTCTCCTAGGTCGAATACTCGGTTCGTAATATGTACTTGCTGGAAACGACTCAAACGAAAAATTCTCATATCTTGTGCTCTATGACAGAAACCGATTAAGTAAAACCGTTGTTCTCTTGGAATCAGATAATACGGATCGATCATGCGATTGCTCGTCTCATCCCTAGATTGTGTGTGATATACGGTGTCAATCGTTCGCTTGTCCAAGATCGCTTGAATGATTTCATGTAGATGATTGGGGTACTCCGTTCGGTACGCAGGGGTTCCCATCTGGATGATATCCGTAATATCTCGCACGAGATTGCTGCGTTGGGTCTGATTCTTTCGATGGGAGGCCATTATTTTATCGTAGGCACTGTCGAAACCGAGAGGACGTTTATCCCTTTCGAGTAGTGAAGGAAGCAATGTGAAAGCTAGTTCTTCTTCTTCATTAAAACGAATGGGATCCAAAAAATTTTCGTTCAGAAAACGATACCCTCCGTTTCGTTTATCTTCATCTTCTAGCATCAACGTCGTGAATAAAGAAATCTGACTAATATCTCGGTAAATCGTTCTTTGGGATACTTCGAGTTTGGTCGCAAGTTCACTGGCAGTTATCCCTGGCTTAGCATATATGGCATTTATAAGTTGAAATATACGGCTAGTCTTTTCACTCATATTAATGTTCTCCCTAGATTAGGTCTTGAATTTTATGTACTCAATTTAATAGTACTATTTTCTCTTCCAAAAAAAAACATAATGTATTTAACATGAATATTCCAAAAAATGACTTGCCTTTTAATATAAAACTATTTATTACATCACCTTTACAATGGAAACGAATTCAATTTCACACTATTCTCCTATATGTCAATGTACAATGGATCTTTAAATTTGGGGGAACGAAGTAAAACTTTAGTGAACAAAGAAAAGCATCAGAAGAGAACAACCTACATATTCATATCAGAACAAATAACATTATTTTCTATTTTTCTAATGAGAAATCCCTCACCGATCCTATACCAATCGTTGAGGGACTCTTCTCATCTCAATATATTTCTACTCTTTCCGTGAATAACCCTACATTAAATCTTTTAACCCCGCCACTTCTTTGCCAGCTCGCTGATCTGATGGGGTGTTGTCCGGCAGCATCCACCAATAATCTGAGCACCAGCGGCAACCCATTGTTCTGATGCGTCCTTCATGCTGCCGCAGGAACCTTGGCCACTCCATGTTTTGGTCTCGGCATCGTAGGTTTCACCTGAATTCGGGTACACGATGATTGGTTTATCGCAAGCTTGGCGCAGGATACCAATGGCTTCCGTGACCACTTCCATCGGAGCACAGTTCAGGCCGATCGCCGCAATCTGCGGTTCAGAGCCGAATGTCTGTGCGCATACCTCAAGCGATGTTCCCTCGCTGATGCTTGTCCCATCTTTTAATGAAAAAGAAAGCCACGCATAAGCCTCTGGAAACTCCTTAAGCAATTCGACAAGAACACGAGCCTCCTGCAACGAAGGAATCGTCTCGAACGCCAGAATATCAGCTCCTGCTTCAATCAGCGCAGCCATGCGAGGTCGGTGAAATGCGGCAAGTGTCTCATCGGATACGCCGTAATGTCCCACATATTCCGAACCATCTGCCAGATAGGCACCGTACGGGCCGACAGAACCAGCAACGACAGGTCGCGGACGACGCAACTTCTCGCCATTAGTGTGTTCACCAGTACGATATTCACTCTGCTCGTTCCCCACGTTCTCGGCTCGTCCCGAAGAAACGTCTACAAGCTGTCCTGTTGAACCTTCAACTACTGTGGCTTCCTGCACTTCTGCCCATACATCATCTCTGGCCTTCGCCGCCAGTTCCACTGTTTTTCGAATCAGATCCAGGGCAGCCTCTTCTCCGATTCCACGCTTGCGGAAGCCCTCCACTGTTGCCTGATAACTGGAGGTAATTGCACAATCTGCCCCTGCTCGGAAATAATCAGCATGCACGTTCACGATAACATCCGGGTTCTCCAGCAACACACGTGCAGACCAGAGCGGGTCATCCAGATCACAGCCATGCTGTTCCAGTTCCGTCGCCAGTGCCCCATCCAGAATCATGATTGGATACTCGTCCAGAATACGTTGAACCACATTTACATCATTCGTTTGCTCACGTTGTGTCATGAAGTCAGCCCTCTTTTCTTTTTCGTACGATCCGTCCAATAATACACGATATAACACAAAATAATGAATGGAATACCACAGTATAAAGCAATCCGCTGTGTTGGGTCAAAAGCGATACCTATGCAGGATGCGAGGCACAATACAAATGAAACGATAGGCACAAATGGATACAGCGGCGTTCGGTAAACCAGGTCCTTCACGTCATGTCCCTCCCGCAGATACTGTCTACGGAACATGTATTGAGACACGCTGATGCTCATCCAGACAACTACCACAGCAAGACCTGAGATTGAAACAAGCGTAATATAGACGGTTCCCGGCGCAATGATGCTGGACAATAAAGCCAGTGCACCACCAGCCATGCTGAGCACAAGCGCATTGAAAGGTACTCCGCGTTTCGTCAGGCGCGCAAACCATGGAGAGATCGTCTTTTTATCCGCCAATGACCATAGCATCCGTGATGATGCATACAGTCCCGAGTTCGCAGCGGACAGAATCGCCGTTAAAATAACAAAGTTCATGATGTCGGCGGCATACGGAACACCGACCCGCTCCATGACAGCAACGAACGGACTCTCCAGCACACTTGCATCTGACATCGGAAGCAATGCTGACAGAATAATGATCGTGCCAATGAAGAAAATAATCAAACGCCACAGCGTGGTGTGAATGGCTTTCGGAATGGTTTTTTCCGGATTTTCCGTTTCGCCTGCGGCAATACCAATCAGCTCCGTGCCTGAGAAAGCAAAATTGACAGCCAGCATTGTCATCAGGATCGCAGTTGCCCCGTATGGGAACCACCCAGACGCTGTAATGTTGGAAAAGAACGGAGCCGGTTCAGCATTTGCCATCGGAATAATACCAAACATGGCAGCACCACCAAGAATAATAAAGATGACAATCGTCATCACTTTCACCAAGGAGAACCAAAATTCGGATTCGGCAAAAAGCTTTACGGTGAATGCATTAAACAGGAAGATCATCAGCGCAAACAACGCACTCCAGATCCAGACGTTCACGGACGGAAACCAGCGTTGCATAAGCAGTCCTGCGGCTGTAAATTCTGATCCGAGCGCTACGGTCCAAGTAAGCCAGTACAGCCAGGCCACTGTGTATCCTGTAGCGGGTCCAATATATTTGGCTGCATAACTATGGAATGCACCCGTCTCCGGCATATGAACAGACAGTTCGCCAAGACAGAGCATCACCAGGTACACCACCAAAGCGCCAATCAGATAAGAAAGAATCGTACCCAGTGGTCCGGCTTGTTGAATGGTATACCCTGAGCTAAGGAACAGTCCTGTTCCTATGACGCCACCAAGAGAGAGCATAACTACATGCCTCGTTTGCATTTTTCGCTGAAATTGGCCTTTATCGTTACTATTCTCCATATAACCTGCTCCCTGCTTCTTCATCCAGAACAAACAAAAAAGACCCACTCTTTCCTGAAGAGTGCGCCGTAACTGACAAATAAAAACAAACGCTCCTATCTATCAGGCTTTCACCCGCTGGAATTAGCACAGTATCCTTCAGATCTGTTGCTGAGGTTTCTAAGGGCCAGTCCCTCCACCTCTCTGGATAAGAAAATGATTTTGTATAACTATATCGACTGCTGCCTGATGTGTCAACATTTAAATAAACACGATAACCGACCCAAGCAGAGCTTTCCATATTCTTGTGCTGAAATTAACACATTAACATATAAAGTTTTTGCGAACGGGGAGTAAAGAGCTACTCTGTAGAGGAACCCGGATTTATAATACTCGTTTTAATCTCATACGTAATAGGTACTGTTGCAAACACTTCATCCCAGTTATCTTTTACCTTTTTCCACGTTTTAGGATAATGGATTCGGAGGCTATCCCGAAAACCGGCAACGTCAGCTTTATACGTATGCTGGAGTTTATAGAGCATTTGATCGATCTGTTGATCTACGATTTTAGCAAAATCCTTCTCCAGTTCTTTCAGATAAGCTCCCTTCTCTTCTTTTTCAGGCGCACGCCAGTCCTCCATTAACCAACCTTCGGACTCTGCCTTCACATGGAACGAAATATCTCCGCGAACCACCTTTGGAATAATTTTTGTGGTCTTTTTCTTAATTTCATAGAGGACAGTGAAACCTTCTTTACTGTATGTTTTAATGACACCGCCTCGCTCCTTCGGCTTAATCCAGGATAATGCCTCCAGATCCGTTTGGCTAAGTTCACCAATAAATTTCGTTGTTTTGGCTTTGAAAATGCTGCCCCCTGAAAACTTGTCCTCACCATCTGCATTTAACACGTTTTGAAGCAAAAAGCTAGACCCAGACTGCATCTCTGCATCCAGTTTGGCAAGGGAAACCGGCTCCATTATCTTATTGGATATATACGAGTTATTTGTGATTCCCGTAAGATAAAAAGCTGGAATTCGAGAAGGATCTCTAGAAGTGAGTACATCAAGCGCACGGTGATGGCTGATTAGTACAAGACAATTGGGGCGAATATCGTTATCTCGCAGCACAAAATCAAGGAGTTGTGTCAGCCCATACTTTTTAGCAATATCCTTAGATATCACGATCACTTTCAGATGATGCCCAATGAGCGGGCGATCCCGGCGCAGGGCAAACTGGCGAAAAATCTGGAGCAAGGAATCCCCGGTAAGCTGTTCATTGGAGTAAGAAGATTTACCAGAAGAAGGTGAACCACCCTGTTCGCTCTGCTGACTGCTCGACTTTCCAGGGGCAATCTGCACTGTTGCGGTGACATTTTCTTCTTTTGGATAGCCCCCTCCTTGGGCTGCTATTGTTTTCTCAAATTTGGTTTCCTGGCCAACATCAATACCGAGACCCACATACAGGCTCAAATCTTCAATTTCCCGGCTGCTCCAGCACCCGGAGATCAGACCGAGAATCAGTAACGCAGAGATGATACGCAGCCACCGGAATGGAATCATGCGTGCTTACCTCCCTTTTTTCGAATAATACTCAACAGTAACAATACCAAAGGCATAATGGCAAACAAAACGACAGACGCATTGCCCAGCATGTCACCTAGTGCAAATGTTTCATATACATTTTTGGGAATCATGGCTGCCAAATAAATAAACGGTAGAAGGCAGTACATAATGGTCCGCATCTTTTTCGCTTTAAATAGATCACGAATCCCTACAGAAGCGCAGTAATGGGTGATCGCAAACGTAGAGAAAATCTGCAAAATCCAGATAACCAGCAATAACGATTCGAAGCGCTCAAAGATCAAACCCTGAATCTCAAAACTTCGAACCAGATCGAGTGTTGGCCAGGTTCTCGTTTTAATTCCATCGAGCGATAAACTGCCAACGACCATAACGACCGTGATCAAATAAATCGATGTAGATATGCCCAGCCCCCAAGTCATGGCCTTGTTGCTTTTCTTCGGATTTTGCATATATGCCGTAATGACCAGCATTACTTCATAACCTGTGTATGATAACAAAGAAGGCTTCAACCCTTTGATCACAGGTAAAATTCCCTCCCCGAGAACCGGTCTCAGATTACTGATCTCAAACAGTTGATTACTCAGCAATATTTCCATTACAAAAATGACCAAGGTAATCGGCAAAATGACCTCAAACACACGCAAGATAACTGGAAGTCCGCCGGAAATAAGATAGATTCCAATCCACATAAACACCATCACTATGGCCCAGGTAGGTGTACGCTCCAGCAAATACATTCCGGTCACGTCTGCCATCACCCGAATTTCGAAGGCGGCAATCACCATAAAATAAAGAATGTTGGCACAGCCGAGTATGTAAGCTACCCAACGTCCCGTAATCTCACGGGTGAATTGGAAAACGGTCTTTTCCGGGAATCGTCGACACAAAGTCACCAGAATAATTCCTACACCCGTGATAATCAACCCGGATAGGATAATCGAAATCCAGACGTCCGGTGTACCAACCGCTTTGCTTGTTGTCCGAGGCAATGTTAATATGCCTGCACCCAGCATATAATTGACGATAATGACCACGGCTTGTGTCGTGCTTATTTTTACTTGGGAGTCATTCACTTCTTAGCACCTCCAGACCATCAGCGGATTATACGAGGCTAAACTGAACTGTACAGAACTGTTTGGCACGAAACTTCATTTCGATCAACGTTATTTCTTACGATCTTCATCGGTCGGATTCATCATGTCTGGACGTCTTCTCATCATATTCAGCGGGGCACGGATGACAAAATCCTTCCAATCACTCAAGTGGTACGGAACCGCTGGCGCGATGTAAGGGACTCCGAAACTAGATAGTCGAGCCAGATGTGTGCACATCAGCAAGAAGAACATGACCACACCATACAATCCCATTACAGCGGCACTAAACATCGCGGCAAAGCGCAATAATCGCAAGGTCAGCCCTGCACTATATACGGGAATAGTGAAGGAAGAAATCGCTGTAACCGCCACGACAATAACCAGAAACTGACTGATAATGCCTGCCTGTACTGCTGCCTGACCGATGATCAGACCCCCAACGATCCCCATCGCAGGTCCGATAGGTTTCGGGAGACGAATCCCCGCTTCCCTCAGAATCTCGATGGATAGCTCCATAATTAAAGCCTCGATAATCGAAGGAAAGGGTACACCCGAACGGGTTTCAATAATCGTTAGCACCAGTTTCGTTGGAATCAGACCTGGATGGAACGAAATGAAAGAGATATAAAGCGCCGGGGCAAGCAGGGCTAACATAGCCGACATAAAACGCAGAATTCGAAGGAACGTACTTGGAATCCAGCGTTCATAGTAGTCTTCTGGAGATTGAAGCAACATACTGAACGTCACCGGCACGACCAGAACAAACGGAGTTCCGTCCAGCAAAATAGCTACACGCCCTTCTAATAAAGCACCAATAACGCGGTCAGGTCTTTCCGTATTCAGAATCTGCTGGAAAGGACTCAAGGCATCATCTTCAATCAGTTGTTCTACGTAACCGGACTCCAGCATCGTGTCCATATCAATACTTTTCACACGTTTTATAACCTCGGTTACGAGTTTAGGATCGGCAATATCCTGAATATAAGCAATAGCCAAGTATTTTTTGATCCGACTGCCCACTTCAAGCTTTTCAATAAACAAACTCTGATCGCTTCCATAACGTCGTAAAATGCCCGTGTTATCACTAAGCTCCTCTGTAAAACCGATACGCGGTCCGCGTAGCAGACCCTCAGATAAGGGTTCATCCACTCCGCGCGTCTTTAATCTGGACGTTCCGATCAGCATAGCTCCCGGAAGACCATCCACCAACAAACCGTTTTTCCCTACCAATACACCTGTTGCAAGCTCCTGTAGAGATTGTGTCTCCTGAATCTCGCTGACGGGAAGAATTTGAGTTTTCAGATACGTGGACAGGAAGTCTGCCTGTTCCGGATGAAGAAAACTTTCCTGTTTGAGTTCAGGTATACCCTCAATCATTAAAGGTTTGATTAAATAGCTGTCAATTAGATCTGTATCTGTAAGTCCTTCGGTATACAGGATCGCCACTCTCGTGTTCGTTCCTCGAATGGTGAACTCTCGAATATGTACATCTGCATTCTTGCCAAAGGTCTCTCGAACCGTAATCAAATCTGTCGTGTATATTCCGGTTAACTTAATGTTGGCATAGTGCCCGGTTTCCGTCCCTGGTCCGATGCCAGCTTCAGCTGGTGAAATGTCCTTCGGTGAAGGAATCATTTTATTTTTGCGAGAGAAGCTGCCCCGCTTGATTGCCGTATGGAACCAGTTGGTCGTGAAATATATCATAATCGGTACAATAAACACCATGAGTGCCTGTGCCCAGATGGTCCATTTCGGTACATAAGATAAGATCGTTGACCACACCCTCCATCCATCCTCCCTTCTCTGTAAAATCAAACCACAGGTATTCCCGGCTTATTGTGTCCTGTTTACCCATAAAAATTCCGTGATTTTGGCAGGATATGCAATAGAACACTTTCTTGCCTGATGGTTAACGACCACTTTGATTTGCGAGGAATATGATCCAAACAGCAAAAAAACGACCCTGCCATGAGCACAGAATCGTTCTGGAATTCATACCGTATTTATTTTTCGCTTACACAATTCGAGTCACATGTTGTGCCTTATCATCCAGTAAAGTGGCCGCGGCCGCGATCGTTTTGAAATCATTTAACGCAATCTCAATTCTTTCGTGACTTTGTTGCACGTAGTCCTCTACCTTTTTCGTACCATTGGTAATATTGGTAATCTCTTTGGTAATGCCTGTTACACTGTCTCGAATCTCGTTAATTGAATTCTCCACCATGGCTGACAGCTTGCGCACTTCTTTCGCCACAATATCGAATCCTCGGCCGAACTCTCCTGCATGTGCAGCCTCAATCGCTGCATTGAGCGCGAGTAATTGTGTCTGAGAAGAGATTTCCCGAATCGTTCGCACCACGCCTTGAATGGAGCCAGCCTGTTCTTGCAGATGGGTTAGCGTAGATTGGTTAGCTGCAGATACTTCCGAGATGTAAGAAACGCTGGACATTAATTCATGGCTTCGGCCAATCCCTGCCCCTGCCTGCTCATTCAGCTCTTGAGATAGCGTCTTCAATTCCTGAACAACGGCTGTAATGTTATTTTGGCGATTCGTAATATCCGTAGCCATCTTGCAAACGCCAAGCACCTTCTGATTCGACGCATCAAACACGGGCATGTATGTAGCTTCGAGCCATACCGATTGGCCTTTGGCATCCATACGCTCAATCTTGTCCTGAAAGCTGTTCCCGGCCAAAATACTTCTCCAGAACTCCTCATATGCCGGACTATCTGTAAATGTTGCAAAGCATAGTTGCCGATGTTGCATTCCATACATCTCTTCCTTGGTATACCCCATTCTTGAAGCAAATACATCATTCACGTATGTAACCCTACGGTTTAAATCGAAGCGAATAATCGCCAAACTTTTCTCCATCGCCTTGACCACTAAATCGTCCGTCACCTGATCTTGCCGCCCCGTCTCCAATAAAGACATCCAAATCCCCCACAATCCGTCCCATAGTCAATAAAGTGTTGCATTTAATTACTTCATGCCGTTCATGATAGATGCATTCATGCGATGCGTTGACTCCTAGTAATGATACCCGAATTCGGGACTTATGGATCACTAATTTGCACGAATCCCAAAAAATATTTTTTTGTGTACATACAACCTTCATACTCTGGGTCATAATTCACAATCTGTGGGGACATAAAGCAGCATAAAAAGCAAGTTATGGATAATCATAACTTGCTTTTTTCTGGAAACTTTATTCTATATAAGTTGAACTAAAAAACTTAGAAATCATGTACCGTTACACATAACTGAATGACAACACCAAACGGATCACGGACAATCCCGTAGCCGGGACTAAATTCATTCCTTGCATAAGGCACAAGCACCTTCACCCCTTCATGTTGTGTCAACGCCTCGTATAGTCCATCCATTTGGCCTTGATCTTGAGATTGAATGCACAGCGATATACTGTTTCCCAGTTCCCAAGGTCTCTCCGTATCCATCGCTTCCTCCGCAATCATGATTTTGTTCGCTCCGATCTCCAGCACCGAATGGGTGATGTACTCATCCTGGCCGCCAGGATACGTGAAATCGGGACTCATCTGCTTCATTTCTTTGTAGCTTTTTCGGAATAATACTTTCGCACCCAACGTTTTTTCGTAAAATGTAATTGCTTCTGCCGCTTCTCCGTTCATCGAGAGAAAGGGGATAACTTCAACATTCATGTGACTTGCCTCCTTCATTTGTCTGTCTTACACTTATTACTATAACGACTAAAGGTGCCAATAGATGACACCATTGAGAGGAGGAGATGCCAACAAATGAAAAAGACTGAACGTCTACACCATATGCTTCGCTTTATTAATCATAAACAGCACTTCACGCTGCCTGACTTAATGCAAGAGTTTCAAATATCCAAACGAACCGCCTTACGAGATATTGCGTCTCTGGAAGAGATGGGTGCGCCCATCTATGTGGAGTACGGACGTTATGGCGGTTACCATCTGCTTCAGCAGATGCAACTGCCTCCGATCTCTTTTAATACAGATGAGCTTCATGCCCTGTATTTCGCTATGCAGGCTCTTCGCAGCTTCACCAGTTTGCCTTTTCGAACCACATTTGAATCTGTTCATAAGAAATTTATGGCAGCATTATCAGACAGACAGCAAGAAAACATTCATAACATGCAACAGCGTGTTGCTTTTAAACATACCGAACAGATCAAAGACAGTGCTCATCTGGAGCTTCTATTAAATGCCGCAGTACAGCAGATCGTTATTCAAATTACGTATCATGACAAAAACAGGAGTGCGGCGGAGCAGAGTAAAGTCGCAGTTTCTATTGAGAACAAAGAGCCTACGAAAGAGAATCTGGAAGATTACCATGATCAGTCAGAAGCAGTTTCCAAAACAAAAACCAGCACCCGTATTATACAGCCCATTGCGCTATATTCTATTAAAGGGTACTGGTATTGCCAGTCATACGATCTGAAGAAAAAAGCATACCGTGTATTTCGCTGTGATCGAATCATTTCGGCTGTATTAACGGAGATCGAACCTGTCGCACACCTTGCTGACATACATAGTGAACATCTCCGTTCCCTATGGAAACCTTCCGAACAAGCTATCTCATTTCAATGCAAAATCAGTGAGGCGGGCATGGATCAATTTCAGCAAAATCACTACCCCTCCATGCGCCTTGAAGAACAAGACGGATTCTATCTGCTCGTCGGAACCTATGAACCTCATGAACTGGAGTTCATTGTGAGCTACCTTGCAGGGTACGGTACTTCCATTAAGATTGTGGAGCCTGAGATGTTGAAGGAATCGTTGAGACAATACTATTTAAATTTGTTGGAGTGTATTTGATGCTAATAAAAAATACCCGGTAGAGTGCATACCGAGAAAAAATACGGCATACACCCAAGCCGGGTATAAGATTAGAACATAATATCAATGGCCTCTAGCTCGTCTTGTTCCTGTTCAGATTGACCGTTCAGGGAAATATCTTTCAGCAACATCGAAGGCTGTTCACCAATCTGGCTGATGATTAAGAGCAGATCCTGAGCGAAATTATCGATCAGATTGCGTGTAAACAACTTGGTCGCATATTCAAACTGCCCGGTCATCCCCTCATCCAGCATCGAAATGACCAAAGTCAGATCGAATTGAGCAACTGTATGCTTTTCCGGATAAGATTCGATCTGGATCTCTCCGAAGCTTTGAACGTTATCTTCCTTCGTTTCCAGAGCAAACATGACATCGAATACAGGATTGCGGCTTAGATCTCGCGGTACCTGAAGTTTCTTCACAAGCTCCTCAAACGGATAATCCTGGTGATCGTAAGCCTCCAGCATCGTTTCTTTGACTTCGTTCAAGTAAGCAAGGAATGTCTTCTCCCCCGACGGATAATGGCGAATGGCCAACGTGTTGACAAACATTCCGATCAGTGGCTCCAAGTCGGCATGTGTGCGACCCGAAACCGGCGTGCCTACAATGAAGTCTTCTTGCCCCGAGTACTTGCTGAGCAGGATGGAATAGGCTGCAGATAATACCATATAAAGAGTAGCACCGTTCTGACTAGCGATGCGTTCCAAGTTTTCCGTCATCTGCTGGTCGATATTGAAAGGTAGCACATCTCCCTCAAAGCTGCGATTGACAGGTCTGACAAAATCCGTAGGCAGTTCAAGCGTCGGCAGTTCGCCTTCCAGCACGTCCAGCCAATAGGCTTCCTGACGTTTCAGCTGTTCTTTTACAGGCTCAGACTGTTGCCAAGCGGCATATTCCTTGTATTGAATTCGAAGCGGTTCAAGAGTCTCGCCGTTATACAGGCGTAAGAGCTCTTCGACGAATATACCCATCGACATGCCGTCCGTGATGATATGATGGATGTCCAGCATAAGCAAGTGCCGCTCTGCTTCCCATTCAACTAAGCCCACACGCAGCAGCGGCGGCCGCTCCAAATCAAAGACTCGCACAAATCCGTCTGCGATATTTCTCGTTTCACTTTCTGTCGCTTTGGTATACTCGACAGCAAACTCCAAGTTCGGATAAATTCGTTGTACGGGTTCACCGTCCACCATCTCGAAGCCAGTTCGCAAAACTTCATGACGAGCGATTAATCCTTTGAGCGCGGACTCGAATTGATTCCGTTCCAAACGCCCGACGAGAACCGTCATGCCTGACATGTTGTAACTAAGCTCCGCGCCCTCCATCTGTTGCTGGATGTACAACCGTTTTTGCACGGAGGAAAGCGGATAGTAATCCTTCTGATCCAGCACCGGAATGGATCGGTGTTCCTGCCACTCCAATTGACTGATTATTTCAGCCATCGCTTCAATCGTCGAGTGTCGGAACACATCGCGCAGCGGCAAGTCTACACTCAACTCCTTGTGCACCTTGCTAACCAGCATTGTTGCTCGTAAGGAGTGCCCACCAAGATCAAAGAAGTTATCCGTTACACCTATTGTTATTGGTCCGAGCACGTCCTGCCAGATGGCGACCAGTTTCGCTTCTAGCTTGGTTCGCGGCGCCACGGTTTCGCGTCCTCCTCCAGCTCCTTCTTCTGGCGCTGGCAACGCCTTCCGGTCAACTTTCCCATTCGGCGTTAGTGGCAAGTTTTCCAGTTCTACAAAGTACGATGGGATCATATACCCTGGCAACTCCTGTGCCAGCGCTCCGCGCAGATCATTCACTACCAGATCCGTTCCCGTGTCCACTGTGTAATATGCACATAGCACTTTCTGCCCGTTTGCGTCATTTCGAACCAGCACCACGGCTTCGCGTACATTTTCCACCCGCAAGAGTTGTGACTCGATCTCGCCTGTTTCAATCCGATACCCCCGGATTTTCGCCTGGTTGTCCATCCGACCGATGAAGTCCACGTTGCCGTCTTTTGTCCATCTCGCCAAATCTCCCGTGCGATACAACCGTTCCCCCTCGGTGAACGGACTATCGATGAACTTCTCTTCTGTCAGCTCTGGACGGTTCAAGTATCCTCGCGAGACCCCAACTCCGCCAATAACCAACTCGCCCAGCACCCCGACAGGCACGGGATTTAAATGTGCATCCACAATATAAAACTTCGCATTTAACCACGCTTTGCCGATAGGCACATGCCCTGTCTCGGGGAGCATTTCCAGTGGCTCATCGTAGAAGCTGGAGTCAATTGCTGCTTCCGTTACACCATAGGCGTTGATGATTCGGAATTGAGAGCCAAATCGTTCCTGCAAGGTTCGATAGTCTCCTACGCTGCAGCTGTCTGAACTTGTAATGAGCAGTTCCATCTGACTCATATCCAGCTGATTTTCATGCACATATTCCATAAACGGCACAATCAGCGCTGGCGTCGATTCAAAAATGGTCACTCGCTCCTGCTCAATCCAGTGGTGTAGACGCGATGGATCGATCCGGTCGTCCTTCGGCACAATGATCATTGCGCCTCCGTTATACAGCGTGCGTGCAATATCACCCACGAACACGTCAAACGAGAAGCTGGCAAGCTGCAATAGCCGCACCGGGAACTGATCTAATCGATATTCCCGTCGGTATCCTGCCGCCGTATTCACCAGACTGCGGTGCTCAATCATGACGCCTTTGGGCTGTCCTGTTGTTCCCGACGTATAGATCACGTAGGCCAGATCCTCTGGACGGGCTTCGTGGAAGCTGTCCATGCCAGAACTCATCGACGTATTGGCCTGCTCTTCGCTGTACGATGCTTCGTCATCGAGATACAACACTGCAGACAACGCTAGTTCCTCTTCACCCAGCCATGTTTCAGCACGCTCTCGCAGTGGCGTTTGCGTTAATAGTACCTTTGCTCCACTGTCTTCGAGCATGAACCGCACACGGTCTGCCGGGTAATCCGGATCGAGCGGTACATATGCGCCGCCTGCTTTCCAGACAGCCAGCACGGCTACCAGCAAATCCACCGAACGTTCGGCAAGAATGCCGACGATGGATTCCCGGCCGATGCTACTTGCGCGCAGTGTAGCGGCCAAACGGTTCGCCCGCTCATTCAGCTCCGCATACGTTAGACGGTCGTTCTCGTACACAACGGCCTCCGATTCAGGCGCTTGCTGCGCCTGTTCCTCGAACAGACGGTGAAACGTAGCTGCAGGAGCAGCTTCCACTTCTGAAAGCGCCGGGTTAAACGCGCAGAGAATTTGTTCTTTTTCCACAGTGGTTAAGATATCCAATTCAGCAATGGTCCCTGACGGGTTACGGAGAATGGACTCGAGCAGTTGCAAGTAATGAGATGCCATTTTCTCCACCGTTTCGGTTTTATAAAGAGCTGTGGCATATTCAAACAGATATTCCAACCCTTCCTCAATCTCCGTGACGTCTAAACTTAGATCGAATTTAGAAACAATCTCTTCGCTGGCGTACGTCGATAAGCGGAGTCCAGGAAGCTGGATTTCCAAATTCTCTGTATTCTGCAAAGCAAACATCGTATCAAACAACGGATTACGGCTTAGGTCCCGAGCCACACTCACCTTATCTACCAGTTCTTCAAACGGATAATTCTGATGTTCAAAAGCACCCAGGGTGGTCTCCTTGATTTCCTTCAAATAGTCTAGGAACGTCTTATCGGCAGCCGGATAACTGCGAATAGCCAAAGTATTAACGAACATGCCGATCAATGGCTGAACGTCACTATGATTTCTTCCCGCAATCGGTGTACCGACGACCACGTCTTCTTGTCCTGTGTATTTCTGCAACAATATCGTATATCCAGCAAGTAGAACCATGTAAAGTGTTGCACCGTTCTCGGATGCAAGTCGTTTCAGACCCTCGCTTTGCTCGCTATTCATAAACAATTGAAGTGTACGTCCCTCGTAACGCTGCATTGTCGGGCGCGGATAGTCAGTCGGCAATTCCAAAACCGGCAGTTCTCCGCGGAACATGTCCAGCCAGTAGGCTTCTTGCTTAGCAAGCTGCGCCTTCTGCTCGTTTGATTGTTGCCATACCGCGTAATCTTTGTACTGAATGCGGAGCGGATCAAGCGACTTACCGCTGTACAAATGTACGAATTCTTCGATTAGTACGTCTATTGAGACACCGTCAGATACGATATGATGCGTATCAAACATCAGAATATGCCGGTCCGGCGCCAGTTTGGCAAGACCTACACGCAGCAGTGGCGGCTTCGCAAGATCAAACGGACGAACGAATTGGCGCACCGTCTCTTCCGCTTGATCTCCGCTGATATGCACATATTCCACATCGAAGACGACTTCATCATAAATCTGCTGAATCGCTTCGCCTTTTACCATCTCAAAGCCAGTACGCAGCGTTTCATGACGAGCTACGAGTTCTCGGAATGTTTCCGCAATCCGCTGTCGGTCAAGCTCACCTTCAAGCAACATAGCTCCCGGTATGTTGTAACTCAGCTCGGCTCCTTCCAGCTGGTTCAAAATATAAAGACGTTTCTGAGCGGAAGAGAGCGGATAATACGCGCTCGGTTCCGCAACCGGAATAGCTGTGAACGAGCCGTTCTCCAGCTTCTCCATAGCCGTGGCCATTTCCTCAACCGTGGAGTAGCGGAATACGTCACGAAGCGGGAATTGTACGCCTAGCTCTTTATGCATTTTGCTGACCAGCGTTGTCGCCCGCAGAGAGTGTCCGCCCAGATCGAAGAAATTGTCAGTTACGCCCACTGCTTTCTCCCGCACAAGCACATCTTGCCAGATAACAGCCAGATTGGCCTCCAGTTCGGTGCGCGGAGCCACATATTCACGACCTCCATCTGCTCCCGTCTCTGGTGCCGGCAGTGCCTTCCGGTCGATTTTTCCATTCGGCGTCAGAGGCAGATGCTCCATTTCTACGAAGTATGACGGGATCATGTAGCCAGGTAGCTCGCTTGAGATGGCCCGTTTCAGGTCTGCTACGGTTAAGCCTTCTTCCGCAGTATAATAGGCGCACAACGCTTTCTGACCTTCTTGATCTTCCCTTACTACAACGACGGTTTCCTTCACACCCGTTGCACGCAGCAACTTTGCTTCGACTTCGCCTGTTTCAATCCGGTAACCCCGGATTTTAGCCTGGTTGTCCATCCGACCAATGAAATCCACATTGCCGTCTTTTGTCCATCTTGCCAAGTCTCCCGTGCGATACAAACGCTCACCTGCGGCAAACGGACTGTCTACGAACTTCTCTTCCGTCAACTCTGGACGGTTCAAGTATCCGCGTGCGACCCCAATCCCGCCAATAACCAGTTCGCCCAGCACCCCAACAGGCACCGGATTCAGGTGTACATCCACAATGTAAAACCTCGCATTTAGCCATGCTTTTCCGATAGACACATGTCCCGTCTCGGGAAGCATTTCCAGTGGCTCGTCGTAGAAACTGGAGTCAATCGCCGCTTCCGTTACACCATAAGCGTTGATGATTCGGAATTGCGAGCCAAAGCGTTCCTGCAAGGTTCGATAATCTGCTACGCTGCAGCTGTCCGAACTTGTGATGAGCAGCTCCATCCCGCTCATATTCAGCCCCTGCTCATGCACATATTCCATAAACGGCACAATCAGCGCTGGCGTCGATTCAAAAATAGTTACCCGCTCCTGCTCAATCCAGTGATGCAGACGCGATGGATCGATCCGGTCATCCTTCGGCACAATGACCATCGTGCCTCCGTTATACAGCGTGCGCGCAATATCGCCCACGAACACGTCAAACGAGAAGCTGGCAAGCTGCAATAACCGCACCGGGAACTGATCTAATCGATATTCCCTCCGGTATCCTGCCGCCGTATTCACCAAACTGCGGTGCTCGATCATAACGCCTTTAGGCTGTCCTGTCGTTCCCGACGTATAGATTACGTAGGCCAGATCCTCTGGTCGGGCTTCGTGGAAGCTGTCCATACCGGAGATTTTACCGGAGACGGAGTCCGAAGCTATACCAGATTTCACCGTGAAATCCTCCTGCTCATCGCTATACGATTCCTCGTCGTCCATATACAGTACCTTCGCCAACGCTAGTTCCTCTTCACCCAGCCAAGCTTCAGCACGCTCTCGCAGTGGCGTTTGCGTGAGTAGTACCTTCGCTCCACTGTCTTCCAGCATGAACCGCACACGGTCTGCCGGGTAATCCGGATCGAGCGGTACATACGCGCCGCCTGCTTTCCAGACAGCGAGCACGGCTACCAGCAAATCCACCGAACGTTCGGCAAGAATGCCGACGATGGATTCACGACCGATGCCACTTGCACGTAGCGTAGTCGCCAAACGGTTTGCCCGCTCGTTCAGCTCTGCATACGTCAGACGGTCGTTCTCGTACACGACGGCCTCCGATTCAGGCACGCGCTGCGCCTGTTCCTCAAACAGACGGTGGAACGCAAGCGCAGGAGCCGTTTCTGCTTCCAGTTGCGCTGGATTAAAGCCACCGAGAATTTGTTCCTTTTCTGCCGCTGTCAGCAGTTCCAACTGATTCACACGGATGTTCGGATTAGCCGCGACCTGCTCCAGTGCCCGGGCAAAATGACCGTGGATCGACCTGATATCTTCTTCTCTGAAGGTCAGCGCATTGTACGTAAACCGCAGCCAAATATGCTCTTCCGGAATGACAGTAATGTCCAGGTCGTAATTCGTTTGCTCCGGTGACTGGATATTAGCGATTTTAAGCGCTTCTTTGTCCCCGCCAACAACCTGCTCAATCTGTTCCTCCATCGGATAATTTTCAAAGACCATGATATGGTTGATCAAGTCGCGCTTTTGCTTACTCAGCGACTGAATTTCGAACAACGGATATGTCTCATAAGCTCCCGATGTCAGTGCCTGATCCTGAGTATTTCTCAAAATATTAGCTACCGTTTCCGATGCTTTGCTTTGAATACGAACCGGAATGGTATTAATAAATAAGCCTATCATACTTTCGATGCCTGGAATTTCAACCGGACGACCGGATACGACCGAGCCGAATACGATATCCTCACTGTTGTTGTATATTTGCAGAACCAATCCCCATACGGTTTGCATGAACGTATTAAGCGTCACCTGCTGCTGGCGTGCCACCCGTTCGATTTTCCCGGTCAATTCCTTGCTGAGTTCCACATCCATTTCAGCCATCTCAAAAGCATGCTGATTCAGCTTCATTTTTTCCTGAGGCAGTTTGGTCTGCTCGTCGTAACCCTTCAAATACTCGGACCAGTAATGTGAAGCTTGCGCAACATCTTGCATTTCCAGCCATTCGATATACTTGGAGTACGAAGTAACCGGTGGAAGCTCCAGCTTCCGATTCTCTTGCAACGCGAAGTAGGTTTCGAACACTTCCTTGATCATAAAAGACATGCACCAGCCGTCCATCAAAATATGATGGTGACTCCAGATCACGTGGTAGGACTCATCGTCTGTACGCAAAACGGTAACGCGCATCAGTGAGCCTTGAGCCAAATCGAACTTGTTCGCTTTATCCGCGCTAACGAAATCGGCTATGGTCTTCTCCATGTCTTCACCGCTTACCGAGCGAATATCTTCAAAGTACACTTCACACTTTCGCTCACGGAATACCACTTGAATCGGCTCGTCTCTCCAGCCCGTAATAAAGTTGGTCCGCAATGCCTCATTCCGTTGCACCAACGTATCCAATCCTTTAGCAAAGGCTTCGACATTCAAGCTTCCGTACAGATCGAAGGTCACCTGTTCGAAGTACGCTTCCGAATCAGCATCCAGCAGGCTGTGGAACAACATCCCTTTTTGCAGTGAAGTCAGGATATACACATTCTCCAGTTCGCCAATCGCCGCCGTCTGTTCAGCTAACTGATTTAATTCCTCCACTGTCACATCTCGAAGCAGTACATCGCTAGGTGTAAGCTCTGGTCGCTCTTTCGAAACACAATGAAGGATGACTTCGCGTAAACTCGATTGAAGCAAGGTTCCTAATTTCTCTATCGTTTCCCTTTTATACTGGGTCTCTCCGTAACGGATCGTGAATTCCAGCATGCCTTCTGACACCATACCATTGATATCGAGGACAAAATCCATCACTGCATTCGGGCTTGAATCCGCGCCCGCACTGAATGGAGACGGCTGCACCCCGTTGCTTTCGACATCCTGGTCGAACTGACCCAAATAGTTAAAGCTGATCTCTGGTTCCAAAGTAAAGGCCTCACCGTCACGCGGTGCCGACAAATAACGCAGGATGCCATAACCGATTCCTTTGTTCGGAATACGGCGCAAGCTTTCTTTCACCTGTTTCACCTGATGACCGAGAGCCTGAACATGACTCAGCTCCAGTACAACAGGGAATTGACTTGTAAACCAGCCTACTGTACGTGTAATGTCCACATCTGGCAAAAGTTCTTCCCGGCCGTGACCCTCGAGATTCACCAGCACACGTTCCTGACCGCTCCAAGCTTGTACCGCAAGGCCAAGCGCAGTCAGCAACAGATCGTTCATTTCCGTATGGTATGCACGGTGTGCCTGCTTCATCAGCTGTTCCGTTTCCTCTGCCGACCAGCGAACAGTCACAAGCCCACTGTCCTTCAGCTTCGATCTGCCTTGTTCAAAATCTTTCGGAAGCGATTCATAGGTCAATTGCTCGACTTGTTGCCAGTACGCTCTTTCGCTATCTATTGCCGAGCTGTTGGCATAATCAGCAAGCTGTTTTGCCCACGTTTGGAATGAATCCGTTTTGAGCGGTAGACGAATTGGCTGTCCTTGCATAGCCTGCTCATAGCCAGTAGCCAAATCCTCAAGCAGAATCCGCCAGGATACACCGTCTACAACCAGATGATGAATCGCAATGAGCAGATGATCGCCGTCGTCACAGCGGAACAAACCGAGCTTCACCAAGGGGCCGTTTTCCAGATCGATGCTCGCTTGAATGTCATTCGCCTTAGCCTCTACCGTTTCTTTAACGTCGCGGACTCCCTTGAGATCGATAACTTCCAGATCGAACAGTGCTTCATTCTCCAGGGCGCTTCGGTTCCAAGCTGTATAACCGTTCTCGCTTTGACGGTAAACCGTGCGGAGAGCGTCGTGATGCACAACAAGCTGATGCATCGCATGGCGTAATGCTTCTTCGTCAAAACCTTGCTTGGAAAATTGCATGAACGCCTGGTTGCTATGATGCACGTCAGCCGGATTTTGTCCAAAGAACCAGTGCTGAATCGGAGTTAAGATCACCTCACCCGTTACTTCGGCTTGGCTAGCCGTTTTTTCCACCGTTTGCAGTCTTAAGCTAAGGGCAGAAATTGTCGGATAATGGAACAAATCTTTCATGACCAACTTGTAGCCCGTTTGCAAAAGACGGGACGATACCTGCAAGGCCTTGATCGAATCACCGCCGAGCGCAAAGAAATTGTCCTTTGTGCCGACCTGATCCACACCAAGTACAGACTGCCATACTAACGCAAGTGCTTGCTCAGCATTAGTACGTGGTGCCGTGTATGCAACCTCGGCGCGAATACTCCCTTCCGGCACAGGTAACGCTTTGCGGTCTACCTTTCCGTTCGGCGTAAGCGGCATCTGATCCAGACGCATCATGCGCGCAGGCACCATATGGGAAGGCAGGGCTGTGTCCAGATGAGCCACCAGTCTTTCCAGATCGAAACTTGATTCGGCTACGACATACGCGCACAAATATTTCTGCCCCCGCTCATCCATCCGATCCATGACAAGCGCTTGACGTACACCAGCCACATTATTCATGGCTGCTTCAATCTCACCAAGCTCGATCCGGTAACCGCGAATTTTCACCTGGTTGTCGATCCGACCGATGAAATCTACGTTGCCATCCGGCATCCAGCGGGCCAGGTCACCCGTCCGGTACAACCGCTCCCCAGCGGTGAACGGGCTATCTACGAATTTTTCCGCCGTCAAATCCGGACGGTTCAAATAACCGCGGGCTACACCCACACCGCCAATAACAAGCTCACCGAGTACGCCGATTGGCACCGGCTTCAGGTTCGCATCCACGATATAGAACTTGGCATTCAGCCACGCCATCCCGATCGGCACACTCCCCGTCTTTGGCAGTTTCTCCATCGGCTCATCATAGAAGCTGGAGTCAATCGCGGCTTCCGTTACGCCGTAGCTGTTAATAATACGGAACTGCGATCCGAAGCGCTCCTGCAAAGTACGGTAATCTGCTACGCTACACGCATCGGAACTTGTGATCAGTAACTGCATCGAACTGATATCGAGACCTTCGGCATACAGATGTTCCATAAACGGTATGATTAACGCCGGAGTCGATTCAAACACCGTTATGGCATAGTCACGAATCCAGCCGTACAGCCGGCTTGGATCAATTCGGTCATCCTTCGGTACGATGACCATGGTGCCGCCATTATACAGCGTGCGCGCAATATCGCCGACGAACACGTCGAACGAAAAGCTCGCGAGCTGTAATAACCGGATCGGAAACTGATCTAGACGGTATTCCCTCCGGTAGCCAGATGCCGTGTTCACC
This sequence comes from Paenibacillus sp. FSL R7-0272, assembly GCF_037969905.1. Taxonomy (NCBI): domain Bacteria; kingdom Bacillati; phylum Bacillota; class Bacilli; order Caryophanales; family Paenibacillaceae; genus Paenibacillus; species Paenibacillus sp. FSL R7-0272. Next base: position 5,550,008 of record NZ_CP150221.1, read on the forward strand.
AAGCTACCGTGTTCCACTGCCACGCCCTTCGGTTGGCCTGTTGTACCTGAGGTGTAAATGACGTAAGCCAAATCACCCGCCTTGTTCACATTTGCAGGATTGGATGCCGGATCTGCTACTTGTGTGCTCTTCTCAGCTTCTGCTGTGGCAGAGGTTTCGGCAGCAGCCAATTCCACTTCCGCCTGCAACGTAGCTCTCTCTTCAGCGCATGTTTCACTCCAAGCTTGTGTACCTACAGTCCCATTTTCCCCTGCAAGTCCGTACGTTGTCTCGTCATCAAGCGCAAGCACCGTTTGCAGCATCAGATTTGTATCAGTACGCCAGACTTCTGTTTGCTCCAGCAGGCAAGTCTGCGTGAGCAGGACAGATGCACCACTGTCCGCGAGCATATACTCAATTCGTTCCGCGGGGTAATCCGGGTCAAGCGGTACATAAGCGCCGCCTGCCTTCCATACGGCAAGCACCCCAATCAATAGCTCCGTGGAACGACCAGCCAAAATGCCAACCACCTGCTCAGGCTTCACTCCGTGCGTCCGCAGTATATATGCCAAACGGTTCGCTTTGGCGTTCAGCTCCGCATATGTCAGCTTGCTATCTTCGTAGACAACGGCCAGCGCTTCTGGCGTACGCTCCGCCTGTTGCTCAAATCGCTCGTGGAATGTTCTCTCCCGCCAAGCTTCATGTGCCTCCAGATCTGTGCCCTCTTCCTCTTCGGAGGATTGTTTCGCGAGAGCCAGAGACGACACGTCAAACCCAACCAGCAAATCATGCTTTTCGTCATCCGTCAGGAAATCCAGATCCGCAATCCGTGCTCCAGGCTGAGCCAGAATCGACTCCAGAAGATGCTCGTAATGCCCTGCCAGCCGTACGATCGTTTCAGGTCTGAATAGCGAGGTAGCATACTCAATCTTGCAAACCAGTTCTCTCCCCGCTTCCACGATATCCAAACTAAGATCAAACTTTGCTGTCTTCTCCTCGATGTCGAACAGCGACCATTGCAAACCTTCCATCTTTAAATCCAAGCTCTCGTGCTTTTGTAAAGAAAACATCGTATCAAACAGCGGATTCCGGCTCAAATCCCGGTTCACCTGAAGTACTTCCACCAGTTCCTCAAACGGATAGTCCTGATGCTCATAGGCTCCAAGCGTTGTTTCCTTCACTTCCTGCAAGTATTCCATGAACGTCCGCTCTGCCGCTGGACCCAAACGAAGAGCCAACGTGTTGACAAACATGCCGATAATCGGTTGCAGGTCGGCGTGTGAACGGGCGGCAATCGGCGTGCCGACTACGATATCCTCCTGTCCCGCATATTTATGAAGCAATACGGAGTATGCGGCCAGCAAAAGCATGTACAGCGTTGAGCCCGTATCACCTGCAAGACGTTTAAGGGCTTCACTTTTGGCTTCATCCAGTGTAAACGTGAGCGTTTGACCGTCAAACTGCTGAACAGCTGGACGCGAGAAGTCAGATGGTAGCTCAAGAACCGGAAGCTCGGAGCTAAATACCCCACGCCAGTATTCCTCCTGTTGCTCAACGCGCTGTCGCTGCTCCTCGGATTGTTGCCAAACGGAATAATCCTTGTATTGAATATGCATCTCCGGTAACTCTTCCCCATTGTAAAGTCGCACGAATTCACGCAGTAGTACGTCCATGGAAAGGCCGTCGGAACCAATATGATGAATATCCAGTGCGAGCAGGAACTGCTCTTCTCCCAGTTCGATCAGCAGGGCACGTAGCAAAGGCGGCGCGCTCAAGTCAAAAGGCTGAATAAAGCCTTCAAGAATGGACGCAATCTGATCTTCACTGGCTTGAAGCTTCTCGATCTTGAAAGCGACATGTGGATGGATACGTTGAACCGGCTCTCCATTTACAATTTCAAAACCGGTGCGTAACATATCATGACGGGCCATCAAGGTATCCAGTGCTCTTTCCACTCTGGCCTCATCCAGAACACCTTCTAATCGCAAGGCGCTTGGGAGGTTGTAATTCAGCTCCAAGCTATCCAGTTGGTTCAGGACATACAGCCTTTTTTGCGCAGAAGAAACCGGATAATATGCTTTGTCCTCCGCTTTGGGAATGGAAGTATGTTTCGTTACTTCTAAGCTGGCAATAGCCTCGGCCAGCGCCCCTACCGTCATATAGCGGAATACATCACGTAACGGGAGTTCGACGTTCATCTCCTTCCTGATTTTGCTGACAAGGTTTATTGCCCGCAAGGAGTGGCCTCCGAGCTCGAAGAAATTGTTCAGGACTCCAATGCCAGAATAGCCCAGCACTTCCTCCCAAATTTTCACGAGTTGAGCCTCCAACTGGTTACGCGGTGCTACGTATTCAACGCCTGTTTCCATGCCACCTTGTGGCTCAGGCAACGATTTGCGATCGACTTTACCGTTGGACGTCAGCGGCATACGCTCCAGCTGCACGAAGTATGACGGGATCATATATCCCGGCATTTCCTCCGCCAACGCAGTTCTCATGGCACTGACTGTCAGCGTTCGATCCGCCACAAAGTAAGCGACAAGCGCCTTCTCACCCCCGCTGTCCTCACGAGCGAGCACCACTGCCTCTTCCACGCCCTCTACATTTAGAAGCTGAGTCTCGATTTCGTCCAGCTCAATCCGATAACCGCGGATTTTCACCTGATGGTCGATCCGGCCTAGATATTCGATGTTGCCATCCGGTAGCCAGGCCGCCAAATCACCCGAGCGATACAGTTTCTCCCCCTCCGCAAAAGGAGAATCGACGAACTTCTCCGCTGTCAGATCCGGACGGTTCAGATATCCTCTGGCCAACCCTTCCCCGGCCACATACATTTCGCCTGCCACACCAATCGGCACAGGACGGCGGTTTTCATCCAGAACGTATACGCTCAGCGTAGGGATCGGTTTACCGATATTACTTTTGGCTGCCTCTATCTCGACCCACGTAATTTCCTTATACGTCACATGAACCGTTGTCTCCGTAATACCATACATGTTGATCAGCTTCGTATCAGGGTATTTCGTCTTGTAGCCCTTGAGCAGCAATGGACTAAGTGCTTCTCCCCCAAAAATGACATTGCGAATCCGCAGATCATATGCATGATCCGTCAATACCTCCCGCAACAGTTGATAAAAATACGTTGGCGTCTGATTTAGAATCGTGACTTGTTCGCGGCCTAACAGTGCCAGGAAATCGGCCGGGTTTTTCGCCGTAAGCGGTGGTACAATAACCAGCTTGCCTCCGTACAGCAGTGCTCCGTACATTTCCCAGACCGAGAAATCAAAGCAGAACGAATGGAACAACGTCCACGTATCAGACGGTCCAAAGTCGAACAGGTTTTTGTCATTAAACAGGAGGCGCACAACGTTTTTATGCTCGATCAACGTTCCTTTCGGTTTGCCCGTCGTTCCCGATGTGTAGATGACATAAGCCAGATTGCCCGGGCCAGATATCGGTTCCAAGTTTGAGACATCCAGTGCACTTCCCCAGTCCGCTTTGCCATCTCCCCAAACAAAATCATCCAATTCAAGCCGGGTTCCAGCGAAGTCCGTCTTCTCATGCAATTTCTTTTGAATCAGCAATAATGGTGCACCGGAATCCTCGATCATGAAACGAATACGCTCTTCCGGATAGTCGGGATCGACAGGCACGTAAGCTCCGCCCGCTTTGAGAATCGCCAGAATGCCGACGACCATATCAAGCGAACGTTCGGCCAAAATGGCCACCAACTGATCCGCTTCGACTCCAGTCTCCCTCAGTTTTCGTGCGAGGCGATTCGATTGTTCATTTAACTCACGGTAGGTCAATTGCTTCTCATTCATAACAGCCGCCACGTTATTCGGGTAGAGCTCTGCTTGTTCTTCGAACAGTCCGTGAATGGTTTTCTGACGTGGGTAGTCCGCCTCCGAATCGTTAAACCCGTGCATCAGCTCGTGGATTTCCTCACCCGTAAGCATTTCCAGTGATGCAATGTCCCTGTCCGGTGCTGCTACGATGGTTTCGAGCAACTTGTCATAATGTCTGGCGAACCGCTCCGCAGTTTCCTGTTTGTACAGAGCCGTAGCGTACTCCAACCGACATTCAAGCTGACCATCCAGCTCCGAAATATCTAGTAGCAAATCGAACTTGGATGTTCGGTTTTCCAGCGGATAAAAAGATTGTTCAAGCCCCTCGATGACAATTCGCTCGTTCTCCGTATTTTGCAGGGAGAAGAACGTATCAAAGAGCGGATTCCGGCCAGTCGCGCGCGCAATGTGCAGACTCTCCACCAAGTCTTCGAACAAATAATTTTGATTTTCAAAAGCCCCAAGTGTGATGTCCTTAACTTCATCAAGGTAGGAAAGGTAAAGCTTGGAACGCTCTGGACGGCTACGAATGGCCAGTGTGTTGATGAACATTCCCACGATAGGTTGCACTTCTTCTTGCGTTCTTCCGGCAATCGGCGTTCCTACGATCAGATCTTCCTGGCCCGAATATTTATGCATAAGGATGGAGTACGCCGACAGTAGCACCATATACAGGGTCGTTCCCGTCCGTGCCGCAAGTTCTTTCAACTTCTCCGTTCGTTCTTTTCCGATATTAAACTTTACAGTCCGGCCGTCAAAGCTCTGCACCGCAGGACGCGGGTAATCCGTCGGTAGCTCCAAAACAGGCAATTCACCCGACAACTGTTCCAGCCAGTACTCCTTCTGCGGCTCAAGCATCAGCCCGTAGGCTTCGGAATGTTGCCACACAGCATAGTCTTTGTATTGAATGTCTAGCGGAACCAGCGTCTCCCCCCGATACAGACGACTGAACTCGTCGAAAAGCAACGCAGTCGAAATGCCATCGGAGACGATATGATGCATATCGAACAACATAATGTGGCGATTCTCGGCGACTTGGATCAGGCCGATACGTAGAAGTGGCGGCTTGGTCAGATCAAACGGGCGATAATAAGCCTCCACCATTTGATCTAATTCCTGCTCGTTCACCTGGAAATAATCCACGGCAAACTGCACCTCATCATAGATGCGCTGCACAAGCTCGCCCTGAACCTGCTCGATCCCGGTGCGCAGCGTCTCATGGCGCTGAATCAGTGCCCGGAATGCTTGCTCGACGCGCGTATGATCCAATGCACCTTCGAGTAGAAGCGCCGCTGACATATTGTAGCTACGCTCGGCTCCATCAAGCTGGCGCAGGATGTACAAACGCTTTTGTTCAGATGAAACCGGATAGTACTCTGCCTGGGCTGCCTTTGTAATCTCGTATGTCTCCTGCTGCTTTAAGCCACCGATTCTCTGGGCCAACTGTTCAATCGTGGTGTAGCGAAAAACATCCCGCAACGGAACCTCGACTTGCAGTTCCTTCCGAATCTTGGAAACCAGTGAGGAGGCCCGCAAGGAATGCCCTCCCAGGTCGAAGAAATCATCTTGAACGCCAACTCGCGCAATACCCAGCACCTGTTGCCAAATGAGCGCAATCCTTGTTTCAAGCCCTGTGCGAGGTGCTATATACTCATGTCCTGCCTCTACCTCTCCGCTCGGTTCAGGCAACCCTTTACGATCAATTTTACCGTTCGGCGTAAGGGGAAGCTTATCGAGTGATACGAATCGAGCCGGGATCATATGGACAGGTAGCTCTTCCTTCAATTGAGACAGCAGATCGCTTATCTGCAAAGATACATCGCTAGCAACGTAACCACACAAATACTTCTGCCCCTGTTCATCCATACGGTCGATCACTACAGCCTGCTTAATGCCAGGATAACGTAGCAAAGCCGTTTCAATCTCCCCGAGTTCGATTCGGAACCCGCGAATTTTCACCTGGTAATCGATCCGGCCGATGAAGTCCACGTTTCCGTCTTCAAGCCAACGAGCCAAGTCCCCTGTCCGGTACAGACGTTCGCCCGGTACAAACGGGCTCTCTACAAACTTCTCAGCGGTTAAGTCGGAACGTTTCCAGTACCCGCGGGCTACCCCAGCACCACCAATAACAAGTTCCCCCGGAACCCCTATAGGCACTGGCTTTAATGCAGCATCAACAATATAAAATCTGGCGTTCAGCCAAGCTTTGCCGATTGGCACATGGCCCGACGTCGGCAGTTTGTCCAACGGTTCATCGTAAAAGCTGCTGTCAATCGCCGCTTCCGTCACTCCATAGCTGTTAATAATGCGGAATTGTCCGCCGAATATTTCCTGTAACAATTGATAGTCGTTAACACTGCAAGCATCCGAGCTGGTAATCAGCAACTGCATGGAGCTAACGTCCAGCTTTTCTTCATAGATATGTTGCATGAACGGCAGAATGAGCGCAGGCGTTGATTCAAATACCGTAATGTTTTGATCCCGAATCCAGCCGTATAATCGGTTTGGATCAATCCGGTCATCCTTCGGCACAATCACCATAGTACCCCCGTTGTACAGCGTGCGTGCGATATCTCCGACGAATACGTCAAACGAGAAACTCGCCAGTTGCAGCAGCCGTACCGGGAACTGATCCAATCGGTACTCAAGGCGGTATGCATCCGCCGTATTTACGAGACTGCCATGCTCAACCATGACACCTTTCGGATGTCCCGTTGTACCCGAGGTGTAAATCACATAAGCCAAGTCTTGCGGAGCACTGTCGACAGAGTCAAATCCCATGCCAACTGCGTCCCCGGTATAAAGCTGCTCATCGTCCATGGCATAAACCGCTTGAAGCTTCAGCCTGTCATCAGCCAGCCAACCTCCGGCCCGCTCCAACAAATGACGGTGCGTAAGCAACACCGATGCCTCGCTGTCGCTTAGCATATACTCGATTCGCTCTGCCGGATAATCAGGATCTAGCGGCACATAGGCTCCGCCCGCTTTCCATACAGCGAGTACCCCTACCAGCAGTTCGACCGAACGTTCCGCCCAGATCCCTGTAATGCTCTCCTTTCCCACACCCTGTTCACGAAGGAGAGAAGCCAGACGTTCGGCCCGCTCGTTCAACTCGCCATACGTCAGCTGTTGATCCATATAGATGACTGCAGGATGATCCGGTATTTCCCTTGCAAACTTTTCAATATATCGATGAAACGCTTGTGCCTCGCTGAGTTCTGCCACTGGCGGGTTGAAAACGTTCAATATGCGATGTCTCTCCTCATCACTGAGCAGAGAAAGTTCACATACCCGTAGTTCGGGTGTCTGAAGAAACTGATCCAGAACCGTTACATACTGTTCCATAATCCGATCAATTTCGGCCTTCTTGAACAGGCCAGTACGGTAAGAAGCATGCAGAATGACATGTCCTTCATTCAGCATATGGTCGAAGCGCAGCAACAAATCGTCCATCTCATGTCTGGCAAAATGAGCCTCCAGGCGTACTTTGATTTCTTCGTACTCCTCAATTTTCAGAGGCAGATATTCCAGAGATGTGCGGAAAAGCTCCGACAGATCGTTGCGTCCATGTTGCTCACGCAAATCCTGGATCAATTGGTTATACGGATATTTCTGATACCGTAGATCCGCCGTATTTTCCTTGGAAACGGTCTGGATCAGGGACATCAGATGAGCGTCTGGATCAAGATGAATCCGTGTGGCCACAGTGCTGACGAACATACCAATGGTTTCTTTTTCCTTTTTGCTGGTACGATTGGCGAAAACCGTGCCGACCGGCACATCGGTGCTGTCAGTCAGCTTGTACAGCAGGGCGTACATGGTGGACAGAAATAACGTATATAAGCTGACCTGATATCGTTCACTGAAGGCCAGAATGCGTTCATACCGGGAACCATCCAAAGTGATGGCGAGTTTATTGGACTCACTGCCAACGGAGAATGATGGCACCGATTTAATGCCCGTCGTTTCAGGCAACGTACTGTACTTTGTCAACCAATATTCCTTGCCTTTTTGATAACGTTGTGATTGCTCATACTCTTGCTCAGCAGAAATATAATCCAAATAGGAGGGAGCCTGATCATTACCTGAGATATCTTTATCTCTGCCATTCTCATTCTCATTCTCTTTGACTTTGCCTTTTACCTTACCTTTGTCTTTGCGCAGTTTCAGATATTTTTCCATCACGGCATGCAACAAAGCATTTACGGACAAACCGTCAGCAATGATATGATTTATCGTCAAATTAAGCCATACCTGACCATTTGCAAAATGAATAATTGTAAATTGGTAAAGGTTTTCGTCAAACACGCTTACCGGTTTTTCGCTTACTTCGTTTACCCATGTATAAAATTGTTCAGTTGTATCTAATTCGAGGTGGCTTATCCTGGCTTGCACATTCTCCAGTTCTTCAAACCACTGTGTTGGATGTTGTAAATCTCCACTAAGACGGATGCGGAAAGCATCATAGGTTTTGACGATTTCACCCGTCGCTTGCTCCAGAAGCGGTGTGTCAATCTCACCCGTAATTTGGTAAGTTGCGGAAAGCATCGTGATGGACGTACCCGGATTCATAATTTCCATAAACCATATTCGGCGCTGGGCTTGCGTTAATCCGTATTGCTTGTTGGTATTTTCTCTCACATCGACACACTCCCGTTTTAGAGATTGTTTGTTAATAAGTTGAATTAAAGGGTTTTACACAGACCACTCCGATGGCAGAATAACCTTCCAATCGCTGTTATCCCCAGATTTTTTTGATCCATTTCTAAAGGGAAAATCCGGTGATAAAGGCGAGCGCTTCGCTTTTCCAGGTTTTTTCTGTCCTCTCCGTTTTTGTGTAAAAAATAGTTCAACTTATATAAATCAGCTAACTGTAAAGCCGGGCGTAATAACCTTCGAGCGCGAGCAGATCCTGATGCCGGCCCCGCTCAACGACTGTCCCTTGGTTCATAACCGTAATCAAATCTGCATGTTCCACGGTGCTGAGACGGTGCGCGATCAGAATAGTCGTACGCCCCTTCATCAGTACGTTCAGAGCCTGCTGTACCCAATGCTGGGATTCGTTATCCAGTGCAGAGGTTGCTTCGTCCAGCAGGAGAATTGGTGCATTCTTAAGAATCGCCCGCGCAATCGCAATGCGTTGCCTTTGTCCGCCTGACAACGATGCGCCTCTCTCTCCAACCGACGTTTGATACTGCTCAGGAAGTTCCTGAATAAAATGATGAGCGTATGCCGCCTTGGCAGCTTCGACAACTTCTTCATCCGTGGCTTCCGGCTTGCCATAGCGAATATTTTCCTCAATCGTACCTGCAAACAAGAACGGCTCCTGCGGAACATAAGCAATCTGCCTGCGGATTTCCTCCAGTGTGTAATGGCCAAACGCTTTGCCTTGGAGCAGGATTTCTCCACTGTCCACCGGATAAAAGCCGAGCAACAGCTTGATCAGCGTACTTTTGCCGCTACCGCTGGCTCCCACAATTGCTGCGACCTGGCCGGGAAACACCTTCAAGGACATGCCTTCAATCACCTTTTTATCCATCTGATAGGAAAATTCCACATCGCGAAACTCCACCGCAGCATCCGAAAAATGTTTACTATCTGGAGATCCTAGTCGCTCTGGTTCCTCTTCCTCTGCAAGTACCTCTTGAATCCGGTGAGCCCCCGCGAGCGAATTCTGAGTCATGGACAGAACCATCCCCAGGTTCAATAAAGCGTGCGTCAGATTCACTTGCAAAACCGCCAGGGCAGCAACACTCCCCATTCCCATAAGTCCATAGGCATAGAGAAGACTACCGATGACGATAATGCCACAGAACGTGACGTAGCTAATAAAATGATTCACCGCAGCCTGCATGCCGTTTTTCTGTGCAGTTTGCCGAAGCGTCTGAGTCATCTGTTCGTTCAACGTCTCATACTGGCTATAAATCGAACGGATACGAAACAGTTTCACCATCTGAATGCCGCCCATGAAATCTTTGAATTTTTCAGTCATTTTACCAAGCGTTTGCAATCCTTGTTCGGACAAGACACGAATATCTCGTGCAAATTTCAGGCTGACCGCGGAGGACAATAGCAGAATGACAAAAGATACGCCAGCAAACCGCCAATCGATCAACACCATGGAAACAATAGAACCGATGCAAAAAACAACTTGTAACAACAGAACGAAGTAAACCTGTGAAAATGTAAACTCAACTGTCGTTACGTCGTTGTTCACCCGCGACAACAAGTCCCCGTGGTGCGTTTGCTCCAGGAATCTCGGACGTACTCGGCACAGTTTGTTATAAAGACGCTCGCGGATGTTCAGTACAGTCAGCTCGACACTCCGCTGGTACAAGTAAATGAACCAGGGCGAAATGATATTTTCCAGAAACAGCGCCGTGCCCAAAATGATAAAAGCATTCACCATCAGGGACGTATCTCGGGACACGGCGAAATCAACCAAGTTATGTACAACCAAACTGAAGGCAATCAGAAACAATGTCTGGGTGAGCGCCGTTACAGCCAGGCCGGTGGCGTACTGAGTTTTTTGCTTGCGGTTCATAAATGTCAGCAAATAGCCAAGTTCTTTAACTTGCAAGATCCATCCGCCCTTTTTCATGTGTGCGCCACCTCCCTGCGTTCGGCGGACTCGGTAAACTCCTGGTAGTAAGACTGGGCATACAGCCCATTCATCCCCAGTAATTGTTCATGAGTGCCCTTCTCCACAATATTTCCCTGTTCCATGACCCAAATCTCGTCGACACTTTGTACCGTAGAAAGTCGGTGAGCAATAACCATCGTTGTTCTCTGTTTCATCAATACACCCAGAGCTTTCTGAACCGCACTTTCCGACTCCGGATCAAGGGCCGACGTAGGCTCGTCCAACAACAGCACGGGAGCATCCTTTAAAAAGGCCCGAGCCATGGCGATACGCTGACGCTGTCCGCCGGACAAAAATCCTCCGCGCTCTCCGACATACGTCTGGTATCCATCAGAGAGCTGCATAATGAAGGAATGCGCCTGAGCAACTTTGGCAGCTTCAATAATCGCGTCCATCGATGCTCCCTCCTGCCCGTAGCCAATATTTTCGGCAATCGTCCCGCTAAACAAATACGAATCCTGAGTGACCACGGAGAAATGTGACCGCAGTTGCTCCGGATCGGCACCATCAATCTGGCTGCCAAACACGCGGATTTCGCCTTCGCCTTTCTCCGGTAGCGGATAAAAGCCGCAAACCAGCTTAAACACCGTGCTCTTCCCTCCGCCGCTCGCCCCGACAAGAGCAATCGTCTTACCTTCCGGTACCGAGAAGCTAACATTCCGCAGGATCGGAGAGTGATCTTCATATCCGAAGGTCACGTTCTTGAATTCAATAGGAGCTGCGTTTGCTTTCGGAATTAAACGACCATTTTCTGTTTCGGTTGGTTGCTCAACGATGTCGGAAACCCTTCTCAAGGCACCGGCCATTTCGAACGTACGCGTGATAAGCTCGGGAATATGTTCCAGCGGTTCCAGACACAGATTCAGCAAGTATAAGAAGGCTACAAGTTCTCCAGCGCCTAACTGCCCTTGATAGATCAAATAACTTCCGTAACTGACTGCAAAAATGATCGGACTGATCATCAGTGTAGAAAGCAACGGGTTGACCCAGGCTTCCCGCTTTTTTACCGCCAGTTTTTTTTGAGCTGTCAATTGCAGCAACACTTGGTAGGATCGAGATAACATCCCGGATAACAGGTAGCTTTTTACAACAGGCATCCCCCCGAGCGTATCCTGGAGGTTAACGTTCATTCGACCCATATTGGTCTGAGCTTCCTCCGTCAACCGCTCCAATTGCTTGCCAATCCACTGAGAAACCAGCAAGGCTACCGGAAATAACAGCAGACTGTACAGCATCAGCTCCCATTGGAGGTAGATCAAATATGCGAAACAGCCAATGAACAATAGCGGATGATAGAACCACTGGGCAAAATCCCGCATCATAAACTGCTGGATGAGCTGCAGATCATTATTGATCCGTGACAGCATGTCACCCGAGTGCTGTTTTTCCAAATCGGAGACCCGAAGTTTACCGATATGACGCATGACATCGTTACGGACATCCTGAACCGCAGAGGCACTGCTTCGCTCCACGCCGAAACTCATGAAAAACTTCGCAGGTACACCGATCAGGATGACCACAAAGACCGCATACACGATCTGTAACACAATTGGCCCTGCCCCTTTCTCGGCCTGCGTGGTCAGTTGCTCGATCAGACTTCCCGTCCATATCTCAATGACGGCCGCAGCAATGGAGGACAATATACCGACGATCATCCAGCCCTTGTGACGGCCTACATAAGACATCAGCCAGCGAAACGCTTTCCATGTGGCGTAAGCGGTGTGACGCTTGGAAGGTTCGGCTGTGACTTGTTCTCGAACGAATGGTTGCCGCTCAGCTTCCATGCAGTACTCCAGCCTCCGCCTCAATCTGCCGCTTAACTTGCTCTAAAATATCCCGGATGACGACGGCCGTTTCGTCCACACGCACAAGCTCTAATAGTTCTTCATGCGCGCCTTCCAAACGATAGTCGGTGTAAGCTTGCCTTGTCGCACGCCTCCAGGATGGCAATTGGTGCTCCAGACGAAACGCCTCGCTGTCCTTCGCAATCAATTCATAAATCCGGGCCGAGATCGTTCCAGAATTAATAAGCTGTGCCTCGTACATCAAGGTCGCTTTAACCTTACGATGAACCCGCTCCCGTACGAGTGAGTTACTCATTAATTCCTTCTCTTCTTCGTCAAAATCGGCAAGCATTTCTTCAAGCTCTTTCTCTGACGTTTCAGCAGGCGTCAGCGTTTCCTTAATCCACGAGTCCACCATAAGCACGTCCGTTACGACATGCCCTCTTTTTTCCATCACTTTAGCTACCTCAAACGTCAGGTTGCCTCCAAAGCAATAACCGAGTAACACGTAGGGCCCTTCTGGCTGGATGCGAACAATCTCATCCACATAGCGGTTCAGCATGGACTCGTAATCGGTGGCATCGTCAATAAAATCAATACCGTAGAGTATGAATCGTCCATCGAGCCTACTTGCGAGTTCCCGGTAACCTATGCCGAAGCCGCTACCGGGAGGGAAGCAAAACACGTTAAGATCACCTGTTTTATTCAACTTAATGAAAGAGTCTCCCCCTTGATCTAGCCCCATATCTCCCTCTCCAAAAGCCATGGCTTCAACGGTGAAATGATGGAACTCGCGGTTCAGCGGGATCTCAATTCCTGTTTCATCGTAAACAGCTTGAACGAGCCTCATCAGGCTTAACGAATTGCCTCCAAGTTCAAAAAAGTTATCCTTTACGCCAACCTGCGGAACGGCAAGCGTATCTTGCCATACACGGGCGATTTTCATCTCAAGCAACGTTCTCGGCGCGACATATTCGGCTTCCCTGGCCGCGGTTTCCCCTGGCGCTGGCAATGCTTTGCGGTCAATTTTCCCGTTCGAGGTCAGCGGCATCTGCGGAAGCTGAACGAAGTGAGAAGGAATCATATACCCCGGAAGTTGCTTGGAGAGTTCCTCCTTAAGTTCATGCGCGGAAAACCTGGTTTCTGCGACGTAATACGCAACAAGAAGCTTATTACCGTTCGCGTCGTCGCGATCAAGCACTTTGGCCTCCTGCACAGCTTCAATCTTCAGCATCTGGTTCTCGATCTCATCCAACTCGATCCGGTATCCACGAATTTTCACCTGATGGTCGATCCGGCCCAGATATTCGATATTGCCGTCTGGCAACCAAGTCGCCAAATCGCCCGTGCGGTACAGTTTCTCCCCCTTTACAAACGGGGAATTGACGAACTTCTCTTCTGTCAAGTCCGGACGGTTCAGGTATCCTCTCGCAAGGCCTTCCCCGGCAACGAACATTTCACCCGCTACACCAATTGGAACGGGTTGGCGGTTTTCATCCAGAACATACACACGAAGCGTGGGGATAGGCTTGCCGATATTACTCTTCGCCGCCTCTATTTCGGTCCACGTAATTTCCTTATATGTCACATGAACGGTCGTTTCCGTAATGCCGTACATGTTGATCAGCTTTGTCTCCGGGTACTTCGTCTTGTAACCCTTGAGTAATAACGGACTGAGCGCTTCGCCTCCGAAGATGACGTTACGAATCCGTAGATGATATGCATGATCGACCAAGACCTTACGGAGCAACTGGTAAAAATACGTTGGCGTCTGATTCAAAATCGTAACTTGTTCGCGGCTTAGCAGCGCCAGAAAATCAGCGGGACTTTTCGCCGTCAGCGGTGGTACGATGACCAGCTTACCTCCATTCAGCAACGCTCCGTACATTTCCCAAACAGAAAAATCAAAGCAAAAGGAGTGGAACAGTGTCCATGTGTCGGCTGGCCCAAAATCGAACAAGTTCTTGTCGTTAAACAGAAGGCGCACGACATTTTTATGCTCAATTAGCGTTCCTTTAGGTTTACCGGTCGTTCCTGACGTGTAGATAACATAGGCCAAGTTCCCTGATCCAGATATCGGTTCTAAGTTTGAAGAGTCCAGTGTACCTTCGGAGCCGAGTCCATTCTCTTCCCAAACAAAAAGATCTAATTCAAGCCGAGTCCCTGCGAAATCGGTCTTTTCATGCAAATGCTTTTGAATCAGTAATAACGGTGCGCCTGAATCTTCAATCATGAATCGGATGCGCTCCTCTGGATAATCGGGATCGATAGGCACGTAAGCCCCGCCGGCTTTGAGAATCGCTAGGATGCCAACAACCATATCAATCGAGCGTTCGGCTAGAATCGCGACCAGTTGATCGGCTTTGACTCCTGTCTCCCGCAACTTCCGCGCAAGGCGGTTGGATCGTTCGTTTAATTCGCGGTAAGTCAACTGCGCTTCATTCATGATAACGGCTACGTTATTCGGGTAAAGCACTGCCCGTTCTTCAAATAAGCCGTGAATGGTTTGCCCACGTTCAAATCCGGTTTCGGTGTCATTAAATTGATTCAGGAGCGTTTCCCTCTCATCTGGAGACAGTACGTCGGCTTGTCCAATCTCCAGATCGGGCTGAAATAAAAGTAAGGATAGTAGCCGAACCAAATGGTCGGCAGCCTGTTCCACAAACGCATGCTCATACCGCTGCCCGTCATAACTTATCTCCAACTTGATCGAGCTGTCTTCGCGGTCGAAGCGAAAAATCATATCGTTCACCATTCGGTTGCCCAGCGGTTCAGGATGAATCGGGGCGAAGGAGACCACAGTATTAATGACTGGGAAGCCGTCCTTCGTGTAACCCAGATGGAGCGGCTCCACCATTTTCCGAAAAGGCAGGTGCTGATGCTCCAATGCCTCGCCGATGGAGGTTTTAATTCCTCCAAGTAACGTTTTAAGCGTCGTCTGATGGCTTACAGCCGTTTTGATGACCAGGATTTCATGCGACGTCGGCATCTCATGCGCTTCTGCATGATAAGAAGGCATACCGACCAGTACTTGACCCTGCCCTGTATATTTGAAAAGCAGGCCTTTTACTCCTGCCAAAGCAACCATGTATATCGCCAAATCGGAACCACTCGCTAGGCCAATAATTCTCTCCGAGAGCTCGCTTGGCAGAGTGCGGTGAATCAAGCCCGGCTTGGCCTGGACTTCCCCACTTGCAGATAATTTGGAGGATTGACTGTAAGGAAGGAAGCTCAGGCTATCACCGGCATCCAACTTGCTGCTCCAGTATCGTTCTTCCTTTTCAAATAAAGATTTCATGGATACCTCCCCTAAAATGAAGTGACCGCATGCCCTGCGCAGATCCCAAAACGTTTGTTTTCGGATCTGTGCATCTAGGG
Source organism: Paenibacillus sp. FSL R7-0272 (assembly GCF_037969905.1). Taxonomy (NCBI): domain Bacteria; kingdom Bacillati; phylum Bacillota; class Bacilli; order Caryophanales; family Paenibacillaceae; genus Paenibacillus; species Paenibacillus sp. FSL R7-0272. The sequence continues at coordinate 5,565,640 of NZ_CP150221.1, forward strand.
CTTGCATGTAGTTCGCCATCTTACTTGGGATACTGCAGATTTCGCTAGAGACATCAAAGGCACGTTTGTAGAATCAGAACGCGAATTCGATTGTATCCACCGCATTCTTTCCGCCTGTCTCCGGTTTATGACATTCAATGCGGTTTAGCTCAAGATGTGGATTTTCCACGATTTGAGACAGCACCCGCAGGTAATCCTCGGACAGGGTACGAATCATCGTCTCTTTGAACAGCTTCGTGGCATAGAAGAAGCCTCCGCTCAGCGTGCCGTTGTTTTCATACATAAACAGAGTTAGATCGAACTTGGCTTCTTCCAACTGGTCGAGTTCAACATTTTTCAGGTTGACCCCTTCCAGTTCGACGTCGTGTTCTTCGATATTTTGCAAGTCGAAAACTGCATCGAATAACGGGAAGCGCCCTGGTTCCCGCTTCACATTCAAACGCTCCACAAGCTCTTCGAACGGATAATCCTGGTTCTCAAAAGCACCCAAAGCTGTCTCTTTCACTTCTTCAAGGTAGGACAAAAACGTTTTGTCGCCTGACGGACGATTGCGGAGCGCCAACGTATTGACAAACATTCCGATGACCGGCTCCAAATCGGCATTCGTTCTTCCCGCCACCGGGGTACCCACGATGATATCCTCTTGTCCGCTGTACTTGGAGAGCAACAAGGTATACGCCGCTAGTAGCACCATGTACAGCGTGCTTTCTTGCTGGGCTGCCAATTGACGCAATCGCTCAGAGAGAGAAGCATCAACGTCGAAATCCAGATGCATGCCTTCGTAATCGCGAATCGCAGACCGTTCATAGTCCATCGGTAAGTCGGCCCTCGAGAGCTCGCCTTCAAAGGCTTTCAGCCAGTAAGCTTCCTGCCGCCCGATCCGGTCTTGGTAATCCTTAGAGTGTTGCCAAACAGCATAATCTTTGTATTGAATCCGTAGTGGAGGCAGTTCTTCACCGGCATATAAACTTGAGAACTCATCCATCACAATTGCCATCGATACGCCGTCGGACACAATATGATGCATGTCAAACAGGAGAATATGCAGGTCCCGCTCCAGTTCTATGACTCCGGCGCGCAGAAGTGGCGGCTTGCCAAGGTCAAATGGGCGAACGAAGCCGCGAATGGTCTGCTCCATTTGAGTCACATCCTCTGGATCTGCTTGATGGTGTTCGATAGCAAAATCAACCTGCTGGTAAATGCGCTGAACCGCTTCACCCTTCACAACTTCAAAACCGGTACGTAGTGATTCATGGCGAGTTATCAATTTACGCATGGCATCTTCAAAACGCTCTAAATCAAACTCACCTTCCAACTGCACCAGTTCCGGCATGTTATAAAGCTGGTCTGCTCCGTCCAGCGTGTGCTGAATGAACAATCGCTTCTGCGCAGAGGAGAGAGGGTAGTATTCTCTCACATCCGCTTGAGGAATGGCGTCATGCTCCCGTCGCTCCATCCGGGCGACTACCTCGGCCATCGCTGCAATGGTCGAGTGACGGAATACGTCGCGCAGCGGCAGATTGACATTTAATTTCTTAAATACCTTGCCTGCCAATGACGTTGCCCGTAGAGAGTGACCACCAATGTCGAAGAAGTTCTCGTACACGCCGATCTCCTTCGTTAGCCCCAGCACCTCTTGCCAAATCGAGGCCAATTTTATTTCCAGTCCATTGCGCGGTGCGACATACTCCGCTCCGCTTCCTGCCGCCCCTTCCGGGGCTGGCAACGCCTTCCGGTCAATTTTTCCGTTTGGCGTCAGAGGCAGATGCTCCATCTTCACGAAGTACGATGGGATCATATACCCCGGCAACTCCTGTGCCAGCGCTCCACGCAGATCGTTTACTGCCAGATCCGTTCCTGTATCCGGTGTGTAATATGCACATAGCACTTTCTGCCCGTTTGCATCATTTCGAACCAGCACCACGGCTTCGCGTACATTTTCCACCCGCAAGAGTTGTGACTCGATCTCGCCTGTTTCGATCCGATACCCCCGGATTTTCGCCTGATTATCCATCCGACCGATGAAGTCCACGTTGCCGTCTTTTGTCCATCTCGCCAGGTCTCCCGTGCGATACAAACGCTCACCTGCTGAGAACGGGCTGTCTACGAACTTTTCTTCCGTCAGCTCTGGACGGTTCAAGTATCCGCGTGAGACCCCAACTCCGCCAATAACCAGTTCGCCCAGCACCCCGACAGGCACCGGATTCAGGTGTGCATCCACAATGTAAAACTTCGCATTTAGCCATGCTTTTCCGATAGGCACATGCCCCGTCTCGGGAAGCATTTCCAGTGGCTCATCATAGAAACTGGAGTCAATCGCCGCCTCAGTCACACCGTAAGCGTTGATGATTCGGAATTTCGAGCCAAAACGTTCCTGCAAGGTTCGATAATCGGCCACGCTGCAGCTGTCTGAACTTGTAATGAGCAGTTCCATCTGACTCATATCCAGCTGATTTTCATGCACATATTCCATAAACGGCACAATCAGCGCTGGCGTCGATTCGAAAATAGTCACCTGCTCTTGCTCGATCCAGTGATGTAGACGCGACGGATCAATCCGGTCGTCCTTCGGCACAATGATCATTGTGCCTCCGTTGTACAGCGTGCGTGCAATATCACCCACGAACACGTCAAACGAGAAGCTGGCAAGCTGCAATAACCGCACCGGGAACTGATCTAATCGATATTCCCTCCGGTATCCTGCCGCCGTATTCACCAGACTGCGGTGCTCGATCATAACGCCTTTGGGCTGCCCTGTCGTTCCCGACGTATAGATCACGTAGGCCAGATCCTCTGGACGGGCTTCGTGGAAATCATCCATGCCAGAACTCAGCGGCGCATTGGCCTGCTCATCGCTGTAGGAGGCTTCGTCGTCGAGATACAGCACTGCAGATAACGCTAGTTCCTCTTCACCCAGCCAAGCTTCAGCACGCTCTCGCAGTGGCGTTTGCGTGAGTAGTACCTTCGCTCCACTATCTTCGAGCATGAACCTCACGCGGTCTGCCGGATAATCCGGGTCAAGTGGTACATACGCGCCGCCTGCTTTCCAGACAGCAAGTACCGCTACCAACAAATCCACTGAACGTTCGGCAAGAATGCCGACGATGGATTCCCGGCCAATGCTACTTGCGCGCAGTGTAGCTGCCAAACGGTTCGCCCGCTCGTTCAGCTCCGCATACGTTAGACGGTCGTTCTCGTACACGACGGCCTCTGATTCAGGCGCGCGTTGCGCCTGTTCCTCAAACAGAAGGTGGAACGCAAGCGCTGGAGCCGTTTCTGCTTCTGGTTGTGCCGGGTTAAATGCGCGGAGCATTTCTTTTTCCTCAGCCGTTAACAAGCTCAGCTCAGCAATCTTCGCCTCCGGACGGCTTACAATCGTGACGAGCAATTGCTCGTAATGTTTGGCCAGCCGTTCGATGGTCTCCCTTTTATAAAGAGCCGTCGCATATTCGAAGCTGTAATCCAAGCCGTCGTTCTCCTCACCCACATCCAAGCTAATATCAAACTTGGCGGTATCCATTGCGCTCGGATAAGAAGTCAAACGGAGCCCTTCCAACTCGAATTCCTCGTTCTCCGTATTCTGCATCGTAAACAACGTGTCAAAAAGGGGATTACGGCTTAAATCACGGGTGACTTGCACCTTGTCCACCAATTCTTCGAACGGATAGTTTTGATGCTCAAAAGCATGGAGGGTCGTTTCTTTAATCTCGTTCAGGTATGACAGGAATGTCTTCTCCGAAGACGGATAACTGCGAATCGCCAGTGTATTCAAGAAAATCCCGATTAACGGTTGCACATCTCCATGGTTCCTTCCGGCAATTGGCGTACCAACAACTACATCTTCCTGACCTGAATATTTGTGCAGAAGCACGTTATAAGCAGCAAGCAACACCATGAACAGTGTCGTGCCCGTTTCTGAAGCCAACTGCTTCAGGGCATCGGTTTTCGAAACTTCTAAGAAAAACTCCAGTGTGTGACCATCGTAGCTCTGCACAGCAGGACGCGGATAATCGGTTGGCATTTCCAGCACCGGAAGTTCTCCTTGGAACATGTCCAGCCAGTACGTTTCCTGATGCTGAAGCCGTTCCTTCTGCTCCTGTGAATGTAGCCAAACGGAATAATCTTTGTACTGAATGCGTAAAGGCTCCAGTTGTTCTCCCCCATACAAGCGGACGAATTCTTCAACAAAGATCTCCATCGATACACCGTCGGAAATAATATGATGCATATCGTACATTAGAATATGGCGTTCCGGAGCAAGCTGGACAAGGCCTACTCTCAGTAGCGGAGGTTTCGCCAAGTCAAACGGACGGACAAAACGATGAACGATCTCTTCGACCTCTTGCTCATCTGCTGAGTAGAACTCCACGGCCAAATTCAAGTCTTGGTAAATCCGTTGCGCTGCTTCGCCATCCACCATCTCGAAACCGGTGCGCAACATTTCATGTCTATCCACGAGCCTACGGAATGCGTCTTCGAACCTTGCACGATCCAAAGCCCCCTCTAGCACCATGGCTTCCGGCATGTTGTAACTAAGCTCCGCACCTTCTAGTTGATTCAAAATAAAGAGACGTTTTTGAGCAAAAGATTGTGGGTACACCTCACGTCTCTCCGCCAGCGGAATAGCAACGAATTTCTGCTCATCTAGCCGGGAAATGGCAACCGCCATGTTCTCGATCATAGAATGACGAAACACCTCTCGCAGTGGCAGATCCACGTTCAACTCTTTATGAATCTTGCTGACCAGTGTCGTTGCCCGTAGGGAGTGACCGCCGATGTCGAAGAAGTTCTCGTACACGCCGATCTCCTTCGTAAGCCCCAGCACCTCCTGCCATATCGAGGCCAATTTTCTTTCTAGCTCATTGCGTGGTGCGACATACTCCGTTCCGCTTCCTGCCTCCCCTTCCGGCGCTGGCAACGCCTTCCGATCGATCTTTCCGTTCGGCGTCAGAGGCAGACAGTCCATTTCCACGAAGTACGATGGAATCATGTATCCCGGCAACTCTTGTGCCAGTGCACCTCGCAGAACGTTCATTGCCAGATCCGTTCCCGTATTCGTTGTGTAATAAGCGCATAACATCTTCTGTCCTTCTCCATCAGTTCGAACCAGAACGACTGCTTCGCGAACACCTTCCACACGCAACAGCTTCGCTTCGACCTCACCTGTTTCAATCCGGTAGCCCCGAATTTTAGCCTGGTTGTCCATTCGACCGATGAAATCCACGTTGCCGTCTTCCATCCACCTCGCCAAGTCTCCTGTGCGATACAACCGCTCACCTGCGGCAAACGGACTGTCTACGAACTTCTCCTCTGTTAATTCTGGACGGTTCAAATATCCGCGCGAGACCCCAACTCCGCCGATAACCAGTTCGCCCAGCACCCCCACAGGCACCGGATTCAGGTGCGCATCCACAATGTAAAACTTCGCATTCAACCACGCTTTTCCGATAGGCACATGCCCTGTCTCGGGCAGCATTTCCAGTGACTCGTCGTAGAAACTGGAGTCAATCGCTGCTTCCGTTACGCCATAGGTGTTGATGATTCGGAATTGCGAGCCAAAACGTTCCTGCAAGGTTCGATAATCTGCTACGCTGCAGCTGTCCGAACTTGTGATGATGAGCTCCATCTGACTCATATCCAGCTGATTTTCATGCACATATTCCATAAATGGCACAATTAACGCTGGCGTCGATTCAAAAAGGGTCACCCGCTCTTGCTCGATCCAGTGGTGCAGACGCGACGGATCAATCCGGTCGTCCTTCGGCACAATGACCATCGTGCCTCCGTTATATAGCGTGCGTGCAATATCGCCCACGAACACGTCAAACGAGAAGCTGGCAAGCTGCAATAGCCGTACCGGGAACTGATCTAATCGGTATTCCCGTCGGTATCCTGCCGCCGTATTCACCAGGCTGCGGTGCTCAATCATGACGCCTTTGGGCTGTCCTGTCGTTCCCGACGTATAGATCACGTAGGCCAGATCCTCTGGACGGGCTTCATGGAAATCACCCATACCAGAACTCATCGGTGCATTGACCCGCTCCTCGCTGTAGGTTGCTTCGTCGTCGAGGTACAGTACTGCCGACAAAGCCAGTTCCTCTTCGCCCAGCCATGCTTCGGCACGCTCTCGCAGTGGCTTTTGGGTGAGTAGTACCTTTGCTCCACTGTCTTCCAGCATGAACCGAACGCGATCTGCCGGGTAATCCGGGTCGAGCGGTACATACGCGCCGCCTGCTTTCCAGACAGCCAGCACGGCTACCAGCAAATCCACCGAACGTTCGGCGAGAATGCCGACGATGGATTCACGGCCAATGCCACTTGCTCGCAGTGTGGCCGCCAAACGGTTCGCCCGCTCGTTCAGCTCCGCATACGTTAGGCGGTCGTTTTCGTACACGACGGCCTCCGATTCAGGCGCGTGCTGCGCCTGTTCCTCGAACAGACGGTGGAACGCAGCCGCGGGAGCCGTTTCTGCTTCGGGTTGCGCCGGGTTAAATGCGCTGATCAATTCTTCCTTTTCCGCTGTAGTCAACAGATGTAGCTCAGCAATCTTCGCATCCGGACGGCTTACGATCGTCGCAAGCAAATGTCCGAAATGAGCCTGAAGTCTTCGAATCGTGCTTTCTTTATAAAGAGCTGTTGCGAATTCAAAGTTGCATTCCAACACGCCGTCTTCTTCTGTAACATCCACACTCAAGTCGAACTTGGCTGAGCCATAGTCGCTAGGGTACGGTGATAACTTCAGTCCTTTCAGTTCTATCTTTTTATCTTCCAAGTTTTGCAGGGAGAACATCGTATCAAAGAGCGGGTTGCGGCTCAGATCACGAGTGACTTGCACTTTGTCGACAAGCTCTTCAAACGGGTAGCTTTGATGCTCGTAAGCTCCTAAAGTCGTTTCTTTCACTTCTTCCAAATACGAAAGGAAGGTTTTGTCCGCAGTCGGATAATTGCGAAGTGCCAGCGTATTAACGAACATTCCGATCAAAGGCTGTGTGTCGACATGTGTTCTGCCCGCAATTGACGTTCCGACGATCAAATCGTCCTGACCTGAGTATTTATGCAATAGCACGGTATATGCCGCAAGTAACACCATATATAGCGTCGTTCCTCTTTGAGCGGCCAGTTGCTTCAAACCTTCGTTTGTCTTCTCATCGACGAAAGATGTTAACGTCTGTCCTTCAAAACTTTGCACGGCAGGACGCGGGTAGTCGGTCGGCATCTCCAGCACTGGCAAATCGCCTTGGTAACGTTCCAACCAATAGCTTTCTTCCCGTTTCAACTGCTCCTTTTGCTCGTCTGACTGTTGCCATACCGCATAGTCCTTGTATTGAATGCGTAAAGGCTCTAATGTCTCGTCGCTGTATAGACGGACGAGTTCATCGACGAATACGTCCATCGAAACCCCGTCAGAGATAATATGGTGCATGTCAAACATCAGTAAATAACGTTCGGTCGCCAGCTCTACGAGTTTCGCTCGCAGCAGTGGAGGCTTCGCCAAGTCGAAAGGCTGGATGAAGGCCTGTACAACGTCTGGCGCTTCTTCCTCGTTCGCATGGCAGTACTCCACAGCAAAGTGGGCACTCTCATAAATGCGCTGTACTGCTTCGCCTTGCACGATCTCGAAGCCGGTTCGCAGCGTTTCGTGGCGTGCAATCAGTCCGCGGAAAGCCTTTTCCAGCAGACTTCGATCGATTGTTCCTTCCACCAGTAACACACCAGGCATGTTGTAGCTCTGATCTGCTCCTTCCAGCTGATTTAGGATATACAACCGCTTCTGAGCTGATGAAAGTGGATAATATGCTCTTGTGTCTGCCAACGGAATCGATGAGAACGTCTGCTCTCCGATCCGGGATATGGCTAGGGCCATCTCTTCAATTGTCGAATAGCGAAATACGTCCCGCAGAGGCAATTCAACGTTCAACTCCTGGTGCACCTTACTTACGAGTGTTGTCGCCCGAAGTGAATGGCCGCCAAGGTCGAAGAAATTATCATGAACGCCAATGTGCCCGAGTCCGAGTACACTTTTCCAAATATCAGCCAGACTGGCTTCGAGTGGGGTCCGTGGTAGAGTCCCCTCTTCTCCAACCTGCAAGCTCTCCTCTGGCTCCGGGAGAGACCTGCGGTCAACCTTGCCGTTCGTTGTCAGTGGGAGTTGCTCTAGCTGGATCAAGTACGACGGAATCATATAGGCCGGTAGCTCCTGGGAAAGTACACTCTTCACCTCAGCCGCTGGAAGCTCAACGTCTGCTTCATAATACGCACAAAGTTGCTTTTCGCCGGAAGCACTCTCTCTGGCAAATACCGTTGTTTTCCGAATGCCCTCCACTTTCTGAAGCTGAGCTTCAATCTCGCCGAGTTCAATCCGGAAGCCACGAATCTTCACTTGGTCATCCGTCCGTCCAACGTATTCAATCGTACCGTCCGGCAACCATTTCGCTAAATCCCCCGTTCGGTACATACGTGCTCCCGGTTCAAAAGGATGTTCCACGAATTTCTCTGCCGTCAGCTCAGGCCGGTTATTATAGCCCTGTACCAAGCCTTCTCCACCAACGCATAATTCGCCAGCCACACCGATCGGCAGAAGTTGGTTCCGGCTGTCCACGATATACACCGTTGTATTACTGATGGGTCTTCCTATAGGAACGGTAACGGCTGTGTCATCAATGAAGTCGACCGGAAGGTATGTGGTATACACTGTGCTTTCCGATGGGCCATACAGGTGGTTAAGTTTTCCCGGCCCGATATGGGCGAGCGCTTTACGCACATGGCCAACCGACACTCGCTCTCCTCCGAACAATATTGCCCGGACATCTCGCAAGCAGTCGATGTTCACATCTACAAGCACGTTGAAAAACGCCGTCGTTATCAGCATCACAGAAATATGCTCACGCTGAATGAGATCCGCAAGCTGACCAATCTCCAGCACAGTCTCACGAGGAACCAGTACTAACTTTGCTCCGTTGGTCAAAGCACCAAAAATATCGAAGATCGCTCCGTCAAACGAATAACTCGAAAGCTGGAGGACATGGTCGTGCTCCGTGATGTCAATATAATTCGTATTTCGTACAATACGCACGATGTTACGATGTGAAACAAGGTTGCCTTTCGGCTTGCCCGTCGTGCCTGACGTATAGATGATGCATGCCAGATCTGTCGCTTCCGTGCCTGGATGTAGATCAGTGCTGTCCTCATGATAGAAAAATTCATCATCCAATAAGATCACGGAGTCCGAATCCGCCATACGTTCACGCAAGTGGCTTTGGGTCAGCATGACCTGAGCTCCCGAATCCTCGATCAGAAAACGAATACGCTCCTCTGGATATTCCGGATCAATTGGTACGTAACCCGCTCCGGCTTTGTGTGCCGCCAGCATACCCACCACCATTTCAATCGAACGCTCAGCCATAATAGCGACTAGTCTCCCTCGGGTTATCCCGTGACTACGCAAGGTACGGGCAAGGCGGTTGACACGTTCATTCAGAGCGCGGTAGGTCATCTCGTGTCCATTCAAGGTGACAGCAGTTGCATCCGGGATGCGCCCCGCTTGTTCCTGGAACAATTGAATGAGCGTCTTATCGCGAGGAAACGCTGTGGTGGTATCGTTAAAACGTTCGAGCAGGTCCGTCTTTTCTGCCTCCGTCACAAGTTCCAACTCACCCACCGCAATTTTCGGATTAGCCGTCACCTGCTCCAGCAGATGTACGAGATGCCCCTTCAGTCGCTCGATACTATCTTTGTCGAACACTTCAGCATTAAAATCGAACCTGATTTCGATCTCGGCTCCTGGTGATACGGTCACGTTGAAGTTATAGTTAGTCTGCTCCTCCATCTGAACGTCTGCGATCGTCAGTTCCCCATGGTTCTGGTCGCCCGCTTGCTCCATCTGTTCATCTACAGGATAATTCTCGAAAGCGATGATATGGTTGATCAAGTTCTGCTTTTGCAAGCTGAGAGCTTGAATCTCATACAGCGGATAGTAATCATAACTCCCTGACTCCAGCGCTCGCTCCTGAAGCTTCACCATCAGGTTGGCAAATACGGTGTCGGCTTCACTCGTGACACGAACCGGAACTGTATTTATAAACAGACCGATCATGGACTCGACGCCTGGAATCTCCACCGGTCTTCCGGCTACAACGCTACCAAATACGGCATCGTGGGTTCCGTTATATTTTTGCAACATCACACCCCATGTAGCCTGCAAAAGTGTATTTACCGTAACCAGGTGCTGTTTCGCTACCTGATCCATCCGTTCACTTAAATCCTTGCCCAGCAGAGCTGTGACGTGATCGGCTTTAAATCTGTTATGCGGCGCTGATTCCTTTTGCCCGGGGAGTACCGTTTGCCCCTCATAACCTGCCAAGAATGCCGTCCAATAATCGGATGCTGCCTTATCGTCCTGCTTCTCCAACCATTCGATATAAGTACCGTAATCTGCTCCTTTATCTACTACCGGTTGCTCACCAGAGATCAAAGCAGAATACACCTCAAACAGCTCCTGTGTCAGCTGAGACAGACACCAACCATCCATTAAAATATGCTGGAAACTCCACAATACATGGTAGCTTTGCTCTTCAGTACGGAGGATCGTAAAGCGAACAAGTGCATCATGTTCCATGTCGAAGCCGCGAAGTTTGTCATCCTCAGCCTTTTTGTCCAGATAGGCCTGTTTTTCATCCATTTTCAAATGAAGCAACTCTTCATATTCGAATCCAACTGGTTTATCACGGTACACAATTTGCAACGGCTCCCCTGTTGGACCTTTCACAAAATTCGCCCGTAACACCAGATGTCGTTTCGCAAGCTCCATCCAGCTTTTCTCGAAAAGCTGGACATTGAGTGCTCCCCGCATCGTAAATCGCGTCTGCTCGAAGTAAGCGGCTGTTTGCTGATCAAGCGCGCTGTGGAACCACATACCCTTTTGCATCGGCGTAAGCGAGTAAATATTTTCGATTTCCCCGAGATGACCGGAACGCTGAGCGATTTGCTCCAATGCTGTAATGGTCAAACCTTTAAATTGTACGTCGCTTGGTGTCAGTTCGGTATGTTCTTTCCCTACACAGTGCGCTATGAGCTCTCGGAGACTTTGCTCCAGTCCTTGAGCAAAAAATTCCATTGTTTCCTTCCGATACTGCTTTCGACTGTAGCTAAGATCAAGCGATAAAGCTCCGTCCAGCACCATGCCGTTAATATCCAGCACAAAGCTGCGGGCCTGCCGATCACTAGCCGGGCTACCACTGGAATAAGCAGATATGCCGATCTCATCTTGATTGACATCATCGTCGAACTGACCGAGGTAATTAAAATTAATTTCCGGCTCTGCGCCCCAAACCAAGCTATCCTCCGACTTGGAGAGATAACGGCATACGCCATAGCCAAGACCTTTGTTAGGAATGCGGCGCAAGCGTTCCTTGACCTGTTTAATCTGGTAGGCCAAATCCCGATCGCTTTCCGGCTCCAGGACCACTGGAAATTTGGTCGTAAACCAGCCAACTGTGCGATTAATGTCGATATCAGTTCCGATGGATTCACGTCCATGTCCTTCGAGATTGATCCGCACACGTTCGTGTCCTGTCCAATTGCGAATGGCTATGCCGAGCGCCGTAATTAAAATATCATTCATTTCAGTGTTATAAGCTCGGTGAACCCGCTTCAGTAACAGCTCTGTTTCTTCGGGAGTTAGACGGACGAATAGTGATTCGCTGTCTTGTTGTGTCGTCATATCCGTCTCCATATCCTTCGGTATGGCCGGAACCTCAATTAGCTCCACGTCCTGCCAGTAGGCTCGCTCCTTCGCAAGCTCCGCACTTTGTGCGTAAGCGGCCAGTTGTTCTGACCAAGTGCGGTACGCATCCGTTTTCGCCGGGAAACGAATGTCCTCGTTTTTGACTGCCTGCTCATAACCCTGTGCGAAATCCTCCATCAAAATACGCCAAGATACACCGTCCACCACAGCATGGTGAACCGTCAGTAACAGATGATCCCCATCCGCACACTGAAAGAGTCCCGCTTTCATAAGAGGCCCATTCTCCAGATTAATACCTGCTTGAATGTCCGTTGCCTTCGCTTCCACAACCTGCCCGGTGTGTTGCTCATCCTTGAAGTCGAACACATCCAGCGTGAACAACCCGCCTTCCTGAATTGCTCGGTTCCGGGCGCTGAACCCTTGTTCCGTCTTACGGAATACCATTCGCAAAGCGTCATGATGTTCGGCCAGCTTTTGCAGTACATGTCCTACCGTTTCTTCGTCGAATCGGTCCTTTCGGTACAGCATCACCGACTGATTGAAATGATGGGAATCCACAAAGGAGCTCTCGAAAAACCATTGCTGGATCGGCGTCAGTACTGTTTCACCCGTAACTTCTCCTTGATCGATGGTACGTCCAATCGGTTTCACATGCAGACTGAGCTGTGAGATCTTCGGATATTTGAACAAATCCCGGATTTCCAGCTTGTATCCGGCTTGATGAAGACGCGAAGATACTTGAATGGACTTAATCGAGTCTCCACCAAGCTCAAAGAAGTGATCCGTTACCCCAACGCGATCAGCGTTCAATACGGCCTGCCATACATCAGCAAGAGTCCGCTCCACTTCATTTCGGGGAGCTACGTACTCGCCTCCAATCAGTGCATTTCCTTCTGGGGCAGGCAAAGCCTTGCGGTCAATTTTGTCGTTCGGCGTAAGGGGCATCCTTGGAAGCTGAACAAAATGGGCCGGAATCATGTAATTCGGCAAGTTTTGTGCCAGCGTGCTTCTCAGCTCACCTAGTGTAAGTGGGTGGCTCGCGACCAGGTAAGCACACAGTTCTTGGCCGCTTTTGCCTTCCCTCGCTATTACGATTGTCTCCTGTACAGAGTCAATCTTCAGAAGTTGCTCTTCAATCTCCCCGATCTCGATTCGGAATCCACGGATTTTCACCTGATGGTCGATCCGTCCCAAATACTCCATATTTCCGTCTGGAAGCCAGCGGGCCAGATCTCCCGTCCGGTAAAGGCGTTCTCCCGGTACAAACGGATGTTCCACGAACTTCTCTGCCGTTAGCTCCGGTTGGTTCAGATAACCTCTCGCAAGTCCCACACCTGCTACGCACAACTCGCCGTCCACTCCTGGAGGTACAAGTTGCAGGTTGGCATCCAGAATAAAAATCTGGTGATTCGCCAGTGGCCGCCCGATCGGAATCACTCTATGTTCCGGTTGCTCCTCATTCGCATCCCAAAGTGTCGTAACAATGGACGCTTCAGTAGGACCATAAGCATTGAAATAGTGAACCTTCGTTTTCCACTGTTGCACGAATTCGGCTGATACTGCCGAGCCTCCCGTTACGAGTTTCGTTAAACTAGGGAGTTGATCCGGGTGCAAATAAGCGCTATACGTTGGCGGCAAAATGGCCGCTGTAATTGCATGCTCATTCATATAATGCTCGAACAAACGAGTGTCGAGAATCGTTTCGGCTGTAGGAATGTACAAAGTCGCACCAAAGTAGAGCGCTTTGAACATTTCCCAGCAGGATGCATCGAATGACAGACTGGCGAATTGAACAATTCGGTCTCGCTCCGTAATACCAAGCCTGTCCGCAAACATCAATTTCAAGCTTACCAAGCCCCGATGCTCCAGCATGACTCCTTTGGGTTTGCCTGTCGTACCTGACGTATAAATGACATAAGCGAGGTCATTCGGGCCACTAGCGAGCTCCAGATCCGCCCCATCGTTGTCATAGGAGTTCTCGTCATCCAGTGCAAGAACAGTCCCTTTGAAAGGTACTTGGTGCATCAGCTCCCTTTGAGTCAGTAGCAGCTGCGCGTTAGAGTCCTCCAGAATGTATCGGATTCGTTCTTCCGGGTATTCGGGATCAATGGGTACGTAAGCACCGCCAGCTTTTAGAACCGCCAGAATACCAACAACCGTCTCCAGCGACCTCCTTACCATCAAGCCGACCAATTGATTGGGTAACACGCCGACGGATCGCAGTGTTCTCGCAAGCCGGTTAGCTCGTTCATTCAACTCCGCGTATGAAAGTTGCTGATTCTCAAAAACAACTGCCGTTGCTTCTGGCACCCGCTGTACCTGTTCTTCTATGAGTTGATGGATTGTCCAATCCCGGGCATAGTCCTGCTTGGTATCGTTAAAGCTTTGGAGCAATTTAATTTTCTCTTCTTCAGACAACATATCAATCTTCACGATGTCCAGTTCCAGCTCGTGGAGACCCACAGTTAGCAGGCTGTTGAGATGACCAACAACCCGAGTCATGAATTCAGAATCATATAAATGCTCGTTGTATAAAAGAGCTAACTGTATGGTCCCGCCGGTTATGCTGAACTCAAAAGAACAATCTGTGACCACATATGGTGTGATTTCATCCGTATGTAGCTCCTTTAGAGATACTAGTGTATGGATGATTGGCTTCCCGTCCTCATATTGCAAGTCCAGCTTCTCCGTCATTTTCGAGAACGGAATATGTTGATGCTGAATCACTTCCGGTAAGGAAGTCCTCAATTCATTCAGAAGTGTTTTAAAAGTCACACCCGCCGCAAACGAGTTTTTTAATATGACGGTATGATTAATGGAGCGTCGCTGTTCCGTCTTTTTCGGTACAATCGGCATACCAACCAAAATGTCGGAAGCGCCTGTATATTTATATAAAAGTGACTGCACACCCGCAAGCATAATCATAAACGTCGCCAGCGGAGTCCCCTTACTCATTTGTAGGACACGTTGCGACGCTTTCTCTGAAAGCGAACCACTAACGGTTGTCATCATGGGTCTTAAAGGGCTTTGCGTTTTGCTATAAGGTAACCGCGTCAGAATATCATCATCACTACCGAGTTTTTCGTTCCAAAACAACGTTTCTTTTTCAAAAGCCACCTGGATCGTTCCCCTCTCTTCATCGGTAAAAGCAATCCGGCAGAGCCTATGCCGCAGCAATGCTCCCCGCCTTTTCAAAATGTGATAACAATAGCTATGGCTTATGCCAAATCACCGCTCTGCTTATCCAATTGATCGCATATGGCAATCTTCTGCCTGGCAACGATCTCGAACGACTACCCTGCTTGAAAAAAATAGAGACATCGTTTACGCAAAAGGTGTATCTGTTACTGACTCCCTTGCTTCAATATGTTTACTGTGAACACAGATGCCCGAAAACGGACCTTACATTTAACCTTGGATTCGGAATTGGAATTAGAGGTAGACAAGGGAGGCTCATCCCATTGATGTAAGACGTGCTGTAGGATTCCAGAGGCAGCAGGAAATCAGCCGTACCTTCGGATTTTGCAACGGAGTTACCTTGATCAAAACCTATGTTAAGGGGCATTGATACACTCTATGTACGCTTAATGCATTCCCCCGCAGTCCCGATGTGGATAAGTCAAGATCAGGCCGCGGGGTAGTGATCTTTTCCCGGGCGATTACATGTGAAGATGGTATTTCATGAGGTTCTCAAAAATGCTCTGTATTAGATGAACGGGTTAGTCCTAGGAATAGAAATGAATTCCATGTTGCCTGACGCGCGGCCCCCTGAAAGAAGTTCTATTCCTATTGCCAGCGCACCCGTCGGTTTGACCAAACTTAGGTTGTTACCAGCAAACGCTGGGCCTCTTGAGAGATTACCTGCTGAATACTAGACTTGATAATATCGCAACCAGCAGCCAGATTCTCCATGGAAACAGTCAGCGGAGGCATGATCTTCAGGACGAGGTCCCCTCTGCCGGCCCTTTCAATAATAAGCCCATTCTCGAAACTGATCTCCGACATCCGCTTCGCCCCGGCTTCATCCGTAAAGCCCGAAACGTCAATGCCCCAGATCAGGCCAAGCCCGCGGATGGTGATGGAAGGATGTAGAGGTTTGATTTCTTTATCAAGGAACGCTCGCACGAACTCTTCCTTCTGCTTCACCTGTTGTTCCAAGGCTACTCTATCCCGGAACTCAAGAGCAGCCTTGGCAGCCACAAAAGCAAGCTGGTTGCCGCGGAAGGTGCCGTTGTGTTCCCCTGGCGTCCAGAGATCCAGTTCAGGCTTCAGGAGCAGGAGGGACATTGGCAGGCCGTACCCGCTGATCGACTTTGACAGGGTAATCAGATCCGGCTCAATCCCCGCACGTTCGAAGGAGAAGAATTCGCCAGTTCGGCCGCAACCGACTTGAATCTCATCGGTAATGAGCAGTATATCGTGCTTGCGGCAAATCTGTTGCAATCCGCGTAGCCACTGTGCGTCAGCAACATGAATGCCGCCTTCAGCTTGAACTGTTTCGAGCAGAATGGCAGCCGGCTTATCAACTCCGGAGTGCGAATCCGTTAGAATATTTTCAATATAACCAAGTGTATCCATATCTGCGAAAGCTCCACTCGGATGTGGTATGAAGGTAACTCCATCCAGAGGAAGCCCCGCTCCTTCCCTCATCGACTTGGAGCTTGTTGCCGAGAGGCTGCCAAGTGACATGCCGTGGAAACCGCCCATGAATGCAAAGATGCCGGTTCTTTTCTTCGCCTTGCGTGCAAGCTTGAGTGCCGCTTCCACCGCATTTGTACCCGTCGGACCGCAGAATTGAAGCTTGTAATTCAGCTTCTTTGGCTCCAAGATTCGTTCCGAGAAGCTCTGGATGAATTCGCGCTTGGCCATTGTGTACATATCGAGACCATGCATAATCCGATCGGAGGTCAGATAATCTAGAATCCGACCTTTAATATAATCGTTGTTATGACCATAGTTCAGTGCTCCAGCACCTGCAAAAAAATCAATGTATGCTCTTCCATCCTCAGCATATAACAGGTCTTCCTTGGCCCGGTCGAATACTACCGGAAAGCTTCTGCAGTAAGATCTTACGTTAGATTCCAGCTTCTCAAAAATGCTCACGCGCTTCATCCTCCATCGTAATTGGGATAAGTTTAGCTTCATTCTTTCTGAAACTTCTGGCGTCATCGAGCAAAAAATTCTTGGCTGTCGTTACCACAATTGTCGGTCCTCGCATGCCGGCTTGCTGGGTATCCAGTAGACTGGTCTCTCGCACACAGCTTAGGTATGTATAAAAACCCACCAATTCTATTTTTTTCAATAATTGGAAGGTCGACCTGCGTAGAATTATATCAAATTTCCAAAGAATGTATAGTAAAATTTTGGTTAAATTAGATCTTTGAAGTATAAAGTGTTAATATTTTGCCTTAAATTAACACAATTAGGAGGGAAATAAGCAGAGTTTGTCATCAATCGAGGAATTCAACAGGAATGATTTACCAATAATTCGAATGGTACTAATGGTATATATTACCTTCACTTCCTCCGTCGAAGCTTTGAATCCTTTCACTTTACAAAAATTTAACATGATTGTCCTAAATTGATCTCGTTAACTTATATAAGCAGAAGAATTTAAGAAGTTATACTTTCATTTTAATTTACTTTTGTTTTGTAAAGATTAGCAGAGCTAAAAATTACGTTGATGTCGATTTAACAACTATTTTACGAAGTGCCTTACTTGCTATTTCGATACGTGGAAGGCTCTCTCTTCTTCATTTGGCTTCGTCTTTTTCTTTCATTTTCACTACAACGAATGATTAAGGCTGTATCGTATATTTTTGAAAACTAAAAAAAGGAAGCCACGAGTCAATCTCTCGGGCTCCCTTTTCGATGTTAAAACTTTTTTCGTACCATACGATTCAAAACTCTTTTACTAGTTCACAACTTTTTCATCACTGAACATGTGCTTGTTCATTCAAGCCAGGGTTTTACTCAACCGTTACACTTTTCGCCAAGTTACGTGGTTTATCGACATCGTGACCCAGAGCGAGGGAAGCGTAATATGCCAGCAATTGCAACGCTACAACAGACAGAGCTGGGCTTAGAAGTGGCAGTGTCTTAGGAATCGCAAACGCTTGGTCAACGGATTTAAGCAATGGAGCTACGTGCTCTTCGTACGTAATCGCCAGTACGTCTGCGCCACGTGCTTTTACTTCTTTGATGTTACTTACCGTTTTCTCCAGTACGTTCTCCTGTGTTGCCAAGGCAATAACAGGAATACCGTCCTCGATCAACGCGAGTGTACCGTGTTTCAACTCACCTGCAGCATAAGCTTCAGAGTGAATATAAGAGATTTCTTTCAGTTTCAATGAGCCTTCTTGTGCTACCGCATAATCCAAACCACGGCCGATGAAGAAGAGATGTTCATGTTTAGAGATTTGCTCCGCATACCCTTTAATCGCATCCGCTTGCTCCAGCATGGATTCCACTTGTTCAGGCAGTGCTTGCATCGCTGCCAGTGTGTGTGCAATCTCATCCGGTGTTTGTGTACCACGTACTTGTGCAAGGTACAGACCAAGCAGGTTGAACGCGATCAACTGGGACGTGTAAGCCTTAGTGGAAGCCACGGCGATCTCAGGTCCAGCCAATGTAGCAATTACATCGTCTGCATCACGTGCAATCGAGCTACCCACAACATTTGTAATCGCCAGTACATGCGCACCGTTAGATTGAGCTTCACGCAGTGCTGCCAGCGTATCTGCTGTTTCACCGGATTGGCTTACCACAATTACAAGTGTATCTTTATGAACGATCGGCGAACGGTAACGATACTCGGAAGCAACATCCGTTTCAACCGGAATACGAACCATTTGTTCAATCACTGTACGTCCAACCAGACCAGCATGGTACGCTGTACCACATGCGATGATTTGAACGTTACGAATATTTTTAATTTGCTCTTCCGTCATTTTGAGCTCAGGAAGCTGCACTTTTTTGCCTTCATTGTCGATGCGACCCAGCATTGTATCACGATATGCTTTTGGTTGCTCATGAATCTCTTTCAACATAAAGTGCTCAAATCCGCCTTTTTCCGCGGTTACTGCATCCCAATCGACACGAATCATTTCCCGAGAAATAAAATTGCCCTCAATCGTCATCAATTCGACAGCATCATGTGTCAATACAGCCATTTCGCCATCATTCAGAATGTACACATTACGTGTATGTTCCAGAATTGCCGGAATATCGGAACCAATGAAGTTCTCGCCTTCACCAACACCAATAATCAATGGACTAGCTTGACGCACAGCAACAAGTTTCTCAGGCTCATGCTCTGTCAATACACCCAGTGCGAATGCACCACGCAACAACGTGATCACTTTTTGCACAGTTTTAACAATATCACCATTGTATTCACGTGCAACCAGGTGAGAAATGACTTCAGTATCTGTCTCGGAAGTAAACGTGTGACCTTGGGAGATCAGCTCATCCTTCAGCTCCAGATAGTTCTCAATAATCCCGTTATGCACAACGGAAAACTTCTGGCTTCCATCCGTGTGTGGATGGGAATTCTCGTCCGATGGTTTACCATGCGTAGCCCAGCGAGTGTGTCCGATTCCGGCATTACCTACCAGCGGAGCACCATCCAGCTTTGCTTCAAGATTCGCCAAACGTCCAAGAGCTTTCGTAATTTGCAGACCTTGCGGTGTAAATACAGCGATCCCTGCAGAGTCATAACCACGATACTCGAGCTTTTTCAATCCTTCGACCAATACCGATTGAGTGTTCTTATTACCAATATATCCAACAATACCGCACATAATTTAGTTCCTCCGTTTGTATATGAATACTGTGTCTGGAAGAGAAACAGGCAGAGGTGGACGTATTGGAAAATGATAGATTGCTTACCGTATCATGAATATCATTTCCTATTCAATTATCAATGATTAGAACGGCCTTCTGCCGCTCTGTGTGTTCATGCTCTATTACGAATGCAATCATGAATGTACATCATTTTCCCGTCCGCGCACTGTTTACGCTCTTCACGCACATTCATTTTGAATTTTATCTGATCCTTTGCACCTACCGGCGCGTTGTGTGGACAGTCACCTATCCATTTTCCGCAATCCGGTTTACGGCTCTGGTGCATCACCGGGAGGTCCCCGCCGAACAATCCGAACACCTCCACCTCGTCAGCTTGATTGCCGTCCATGTTTCCCATGTTATCTCCTGATTAGCAAAAGAGAAATCCATCAACATGCGTCCCGCGCAACTCCAAGCTCTGGCGCTTGTGTAACTGTAACCTTACAATCCTCACTTTCCGTGTCTGAATGACGACTCCACTCATTATATGCACCTGAAGTCCATTTTGCAATGGAGCAAAGTACCTGTAACCATTTCAGCATATTTACCCACGCTCCCAGCCAAATAATCAGACCCATAGTCTTATCTGGCCAGGACGCAGGAACAATGAATGAATCGTTAATATATGGAATCAAAGCAGCCTCTGTATAACCATATGCCAAGATATCTATTTTGTGAAAAATAACACTCAAATCGCATGACAACAGGCTTTTTTCAGTAGGTTATACCAGTTCTTTTTGCACAACATCTGCAATCTGGGATACAAACTGCTCCAGCTCATCCTTATCCGGCCCTTCAGCCATAACACGGATCAAGGACTCGGTACCCGATGCACGAACAAGCACACGACCATTATCCCCCAGTTTTTCTTCTACTGCAGCGATCGCTTCTCCGATGGCAACATTGCCTTCGTATTTGCTCTTGTCTTCAACACGAACGTTAACCAGCACTTGTGGGTACTGTGTCATGATTGCTTTCAACTCACTCAGCTTTTTACCTGAAGCTTTCAGTGTGTCGACAAGTTGAATCGCCGTTAGCATGCCATCTCCCGTCGTATTGTAGTCCAGGAAAATAACGTGACCCGACTGCTCGCCGCCCAGGTTATATCCACCACGACGCATCTCTTCCATCACATAGCGGTCACCAACAGCCGTTTTGGCTGTTTTCAGCGCAAGCTTCTCTGTTGCTTTGTAGAAACCAATATTACTCATAACGGTAGACACCACCGTGCTATCTTTCAGCTTACCTGCCCGATTCATCGCGTCTCCGCAAATACACAGAATAAAGTCGCCATCCACTTCGGCACCCGTTTCATCAATAGCAATCAGACGATCGGCATCCCCGTCAAAAGCAAGACCAAGATCCGCTTGATGTTTCAGCACCTCTTGCTTTAAATGCTCCGGATGAGTCGAACCGCACTGCTCGTTAATGTTCAGACCGTTCGGCTCAGCGCCAATGGCAATAACTTCAGCCCCAAGCTCACTGAATAATTTTGGTGCCAGCTCATATGCCGCACCATTGGCACAGTCGAGTACAATTTTGAGACCAGAGAACGACTCGGATACAGTGGTTTTCAGATAATCCAGATAACGATAACGAGATTGCTCATCCATCGTCACCGTTCCAAGACCTGCACCAACGGGGCGTGGCAGTTCATCTTTTGCCGCATCCATCAGTTCTTCGATCCGGTTCTCCGTCTCATCCGATAGCTTGAAGCCATCTCCACCGAAAAATTTGATACCGTTATCCTCAACAGGATTGTGGGAAGCCGAGATCATTACACCCGCGTCTGCTTTGAGCAAACGAGTAATATAAGCGACACCTGGTGTAGACACAACGCCTAAACGAATTACATCCGCTCCAATAGACAACAGACCCGCTACGAGTGCTGATTCCAGCATAAGTCCGGAGATTCGTGTGTCCATGCCGATCACTACTTTAGGTCTTTCCACCCCACCTGCAAGCACATAACCACCACAGCGTCCGATGCTGTAAGCCAGCTCCGCCGTCAATTCTTTATTCGCAACCCCTCTTACACCATCTGTACCAAAATATTTACCCATGATCTAACTCCTTCTATTTGCATCATATATGAGCACATCAATATCATTTTTAGATTTGAAAATAAAAAATTGCATAATTACGGATTAGAACCAGATTTACTGCCGTTATTATTATTTGCATTGTTATTTACACTACCACGATTGGTCGCTGCACTTCCCTGCTGAGTTTGATCCTGCTGTTCCGTATTCGATTCGTTTTGCTCTTCTACAGGATCTGTGTTTGGCTGTCCATTCTCAACTTCTGCCGGTGATGGATCTGGCCCTGAGGGATTATCCTCACCAGAATTTTGCTCTGGAGGAGCAGTCGCATCTGCGGCTTTCTCACTGATCTTCACCGTGGCACTTAAATTATTAGACGCCTCATCCAGCTTAGCGAACCGGGGCAGATTAGCTTCCAGTTTAATCTCATGTGTGCCCACACCAAGTCCCTGGAGATTGGCTGTAAGCTTGATGTCATCACCACTGAGACCTTCAAGCATGGTTCTTGGCCCACTTAGTGTAATGTTCTGTCCACCACTTTTTGGAGTAACCAACTCACCTTCCAGCCCGTTCCCCACGCCAGTTAAATGAATCGGCACGTTGGGAAAGACTTTGGTCGTTGTTTCGACCTCATCATATGGGGACACCGTCACCTTGATCTGAATCGAACTAGGCTCGATTTTCTCAGAACCAGAGGGCGGCGTCAAGTCCACGTTAACTGTAGAGGTACCAGACTCCGTGAATTGCGTAAGATCAAGAGTAGCTTGGTCGTAGGACTGTATACCTGCAAGTGCACCCTCACTCCCATAAATCGAGACTTCTTTCACGCTCGGCTCGACCGAGGACAGCACCAGACCCTCTGGTAACTGTCCCGAATATTTGATCCTCAAGGGAACTTTAGTGTAGGGCTGATTGACTGGTATTCGAACTTCGACTGTTTGAGGTGATATGGTTGCATTCTCGATGACTTTACCCTCAGCATCATATGCCTGAAGCTTCACTTTTTTCTGAATTATATCTTCCTTCGCATCTTTAACACTGACACTGCCCTGAACACTCGCCACAGCATCAAGCTGTCCTTCCGGCAGAGTTACCTTAACTGGAGCAGAAGGCTCAACCACGGGCGTTCCAGCCGTATATCCAGCCGAAGGCTCTCCTTCGGGTACAATATTCACATTGAACGATTTGGTGCCCAATTTCTCCACGTTCACCGTTACCATGGAAGGTTCCATACTGACCACTTCAACGCCGGAAGGCAGATCAGGTACAAGCGGCAGTGTGTTCGAACCATCTTTAACCTGGCTCAAATCAACCAGAACCTTATAATCATCATTGGTAAAAATGGACGTAAGCATTGAACGCTGTCCTTTAATCTCCAGCCGCACCTCATCTGTGCTAAGTGAAGTAAGAACATAAGCATTACTATCCAGCCCATATGGCTGAACAGGTACAGTACGCTCCACAACCTTGCTCGATATCCCCGTTGTGATGGTTGGTGTAGTTGGTACTTCATCCAGATGAATCATGAACCAGAGAAGCAGGCTTACCGCCAGTGCAAGTATTTTCGCAAAGTTATTGTTGTTAAACCATTTATCCATTGTTACGTCCCCCCTTCCGTTTCCAGAAGGTTGACCATGCATTCTTTTTGCTCAGGTTGGAGGTCGGTCGCAATTCCTCATACAGCTTGGCAATCAACGACTCTTCCTTAATATCACGAACTACCTGTCCATTCATCGCCAGAGAAACTTGCCCTGTCTCCTCCGAAACAACCAGACAGATTGCATCGGCCACCTCCGTTATTCCGATTGCCGCACGGTGGCGCGTTCCCAATTCCTTACTGATAAACGGATTCTCGGATAATGGCAGGTAACAGGCTGCTGCAGATATTTGTTTTCCTTGAATGATGACTGCCCCATCATGGAGCGGCGTGTTGGGAATGAAAATGTTAATCATCAGTTCAGAACTGACGAGAGATTGCATCTTGATCCCGGATTCCGTGTAGTCATTCAGTCCTGTTTCACGCTCGAAGACGACAAGTGCACCAATTTTACGGCGAGACAAATAGTTAACGGACTTAATAATTTCACCAATTAACACGGTTAACTCTTCATCACTTGCGGCGGCTGAGCGCCCAAACAGTTTACCTCGACCCAATTGTTCCAAACCACGACGGAGTTCCGGCTGGAATATGATAAACACCGCAACAACCCCAAACGTAAACATCTGGTTCATTAGCCATTTAAGTGTATACAGATTTAGCCATGTGCTTAACGCCCAGATCAACACCAGGAACAAAATTCCTTTCAGTAGCTGAACCGCGCGTGTACCCCGCACAAGCAAAATCAGTTTGTACATAATATAGGTAACGATCAATATATCGATAACGTCCTTAATGGACTCTTTCCACGTTAAGTCAGCAAAATAATTCATAAGCCAGCCCCCGCTATCCCCATTGATGAGTAAACTCTGATCTCATATTAACCATTTGGGATTTTACATAATCCCTTCTTCGCATTTATTCAATGCTTATCTATATGTAGTATGTTCTCATTACTATCTAGGTTATAACGTTACCGTTCAGGTTGCAAGTTACTCCAGTCACAAACTGCATATAAGCTTCCTTTTCGTACTTTCTCTGTCATTTAGGCAATAAAAAAAGAGCACCCCACGCAATTCGGAGGTACCCTGCTTGGTATATACCCGTGAAGTTATACCCTGACTTAGCGGTAAGCCACTTCATTTACCATATTGGTTATTTTGTACCAAAACCAGTCCAGCGCCTGATCAATACTTTTTACCTGACCTGACACGTGCGCTGTAGAAGCTTGAAACAGTTGTCCGTCGATGACCGTCAGATTGCCATTCACATCACCATACACCTGAGCGGTTCCATTCTCTATCGTAAGATCGCCAGCAACTGACTTACCTTCTGGAACAATAACCGTGTTGCCTTGAATCACGAGCTGATCCAGACTGTTCCCCTTAACGACCATTTCGTTGTTCTGATTCCAGAAATTGAAGGCGCTAAAGAGCATCACGACCAAAAAGAAGGCTGCCGCCGTCAGCGCGGGATGTCCTTTGACCCATCTGAGCCATACTTGTTGTCTCTTGGGCTGTGGCAGAGCATTCATAATTCGATTGGTCAGCTCATCCGAGGCAGACGGTGAATAATGTTTCATGGCAAAGAGTAGCATTTCCGTCTGTTCCAACTCTTTAAAGCGCATGCGACAATCCGGACAGATCAACAAATGGCTTTTCAATTCAGTTTTCTGATCCGGGGACAACGACTCATCCAAACATTCATGCATTAAAGAGACGGCCGAGTTGCAATCCATATGAGAGCCAATCCTTTCCTTAGACACTTAGTCCATACACCTGCAAAAAGCATGCATAAGACTTGCATACATTTCATACGCACCCGTTTCGGATATGTTTCAAATAATTTTGCCCAAAATTTCGGGTGATTGTGATTATAACTTATATTCTAGTTTTTTGCGCAGAAAATCACGGCCCCGGTGCACCCTTGTCTTAATCGTTGTTACGGGCATACCTGTGACATCACTGATCTCCTGTAATGACAAGTCCTGTAAATATCTCAAAACCATAACGGACTTATACTTGGCTGGTAAGCTATCAATCGCCTCACGGATGAGGGTCTGTGTTTCGGAAAGCAGTGCTTCACTCTCTGGTGTTCGATCATCACTAGGAAGCATTGCGTAGCCGTCAGATCCTTCTTGATCATTCAGTTCTGCATCAAGTGAGTAAGAAGGTTTCTTTCTCCGTAACCGGTCAATGCACAAATTCGTTGCAATCCGATAGATCCAGGTCGAGAATTTCTGATTCGGATCATACTTTTCCATATTTCGAAACACACGCAAAAACGTCTCCTGAACAACATCCTCCGCTTCGTGACGGTTGCTCAGCATCCGATATGCCAAATGAAACAGCTTGTCCTTGTATAATTCAACGATTTCTGCAAAGGCTCTCTGGTCTCCCTTGAGTACCAGCTTCACAAGCCTGTTCTCCAAATTGTCCACCCTGATTCCCCCAGACATGCTGATGGGTCTTCCGTCTTCTGATACCCGTCCACACTTGTAATTCACCAATCAAATCGTAAATCAACTTTGGTCAAAAATCAAGACTGTATGACAAATATCCTCCAAAAACAGTAAAAACGGGAACTCCCTAAGGAGTCCCGTCTAATCTCTCTTTTCAAAAGAAGAGATAGATATTTATTTTATTACATAAATCATTCATCATATGAACGTTGTGAATGATCCTTTGATCAAACATCAGCCTGTATTCCGCAATCCTGCTGCAATACCATTAATGGTCAACAATACTTCACGAAGTAGTTCGGTATCATCCTCACCACGTTCCCGCATGTCACGCAGTTCACTTAGCAACTGTACTTGCATGTAGGAAAGTGGATCAACATACGGATTACGCAAACGAATCGATTCCTGAATTACAGGTACATCATCCAGAATTTCAGCTTCACCTGTAATTTTCAGAATCAGCTCTTTGGTAAGCTTAAACTCCGATTCGATCTGACCAAAGATACGGTCACGAGCTTCTTTATTGGAAGTCATAGCCGAATACTCTTTAGCAATCACGAGATCTGCTTTGGCAACCGCCATTTGCACCGTATCAATCAGCGTACGGAAGAACGGGAAGTTAGCATACATTTCTTTCAGGACGTTCAGGTTCTCCTCTTTGCCCTGATAGTAACTTTGCAACCCCGTACCTGCCGCATACCAAGCCGGAAGCAAGTAACGGCTTTGTGTCCAGGCAAATACCCAAGGAATCGCACGCAAGTCTTCAAACTTGTCACTGCCCTTCCGTTTGGATGGACGTGAACCAATATTGAGTTCGCCTACTTCTGGAAGCGGCGTAGACTCTTTAAAGAACGTGAAGAAATCCGGGTCACGGAAAATGAGATCCTGATACTTCGTCAGTGACACTTCCGAGATGTCCTTAATAATCTCATCCCAAGCTTGCTCTGACGCCGACTCTTGCGGCTCCAGACCATTCAAAGCCGCTGTGATTAGCGCCGAAGTAGCCTGCTCCAAACTGCGGTAAGCAATTCCTTGGAGAGAATAACGAGATGAAATAACTTCACCTTGCTCCGTAATTTTGATGCCGCCGCCAATCGTATGAGGAGGCTGTGCAAGAATACTACGGTTCAGTGGCATGCCGCCACGTCCGAGCGCTCCGCCGCGTCCGTGGAAGAATTTCAGCTTCACACCATGCTCATTGCCTACAGCCGTAATCGCATTCATCGCTACGCGCAGTTCCCAGTTTGCCGTAACTACACCGCCATCTTTATTACTGTCGGAGTATCCAAGCATAATTTCGTGCAACTCATTACGTCCAGTCACGCTTGCACGATATATAGGTAAGTTAAACAACCGTTGCATAATTTCCGATGCTGCATGAAGGTCGTCAATCGTTTCAAACAACGGAACAGCTTGCAGTGTAGAGATCACTTCACCGTTTGCCCCTTTGGAGAACAAACCAACCTCTTTGGCAAATACCATCACTTCAAGTAGATCACTTGCTCCTTGTGTCATACTGATCAAGTAACTCGTGATACAGCCTGTACCGAACTCATTCTGTGCACGCTTAATTGCGCGGAAGACATCCAGACACTCTCTCGTTCCTTCCGTGTACTGATGATACGGGGAAGTAAGTGGTCTTGGATCATCCAGCAAACGAGCAAGCAGATCGATTTTTCCGTCTTCTGTCAGACGTGCATAATCGTCTACAATGTTCATTTTTGCTAAAATTTCCGACATCGCACTTTCATGCTCTTTGCTGTGCTGACGCACATCCAGAGCAGCGGTATGGAATCCGAAAAGTTCAACCTGACGAATCATTTTACGCACTGTAGTATCTGCTACATAGTCAGCAAAATGATGACGCAAGCTACGGTCGATAATTAACAGATCATCAATCAGATCTTGAGCGTTCTGGTAGCGATCCGGCTGACCAACCTTGTTCTCATCAAGGACATTGTTCAGCTTGGCAATCATGTAGGCCAGTTTAATGCGATAAGGCTCTTTTTCATTACGCCAAATGTCCACTTTTTTCAAAGTAACACAGTTGCGATCCTGCTCAATCGACTGCGCCAGTTCATCCGAGATATGAATGATGTTGGTGCTGAAGCTGAGGTGTCCCATAAGTTCAATCATAATCCGCTGATACTCACGCAAAGCGAGCTTACGTTGCATGAGAAGCGTTTGCCATGTTACATCTGAAGTTACCGATGGATTTCCATCCCGGTCTCCACCAATCCAGGAACCGAAACGCAAATACGTCGGCACATGCCAGTCATGGTCTGGATAAAATTTATTCAGGCAACGTTCCAGTTCCTGATATACATCCGGAAGTACGTGGAACAACGTTTCATGAAAGTAATACATCCCGTTCCGCACTTCATCGAGTACAGTCGGTTTGCGATCGCGAAGCTCATCTGTCTGCCAGAGCGTAATAACCTCATTCAACAGTTTCTCACGCAGTTGTTCACGTTCACGCAACGTCAGCGTAGGATTGTCCAGTAGCATGACATCTTCAGAAATCCGTTTATGGATATCCAGAATAACCCGGCGCATCGCTTCTGTCGGGTGAGCTGTCATCACGAGTTCCAGTGATAAATCATCCAGAATCTCTTCTACTTCGGTATGAGACAATCCACGTTCTTTTAGGTCCTGTACTGCCTTTTCAATCGAACCTGGCTGTACAGCATCTCCCGCAGAACGCTCATAATCCCGTTTACGCCGAATCCGATGGTTTTGTTCAGCAATATTAACTAATTGAAAATAAATAGCGAAAGCTCGAATAACCTGATGACGATTGTCCGAGTCTAATTCCTGGATCATCGTTTTGAACTCTTCATACAGTTCTGGCAAAAACTCTGCACGCAACGATTTGCTCGTTTCCCGAATCTTCTCAACGACATCTAGAAGCTCCGTGCCTCCTTGATGGACAAGAACTTCTCCGAGTATGTTGCCCAGGAACCGCACGTCTCGCCGAAGCAGGTTGTTGGATTGGCTTTTGCTGGCGGTTACCGTAGTTTCAGTCATGCTTATCCTCCCATCTGATCGTTCCATTCGTACACGTAAATTTGACACCTTCATAACATCATACAATAAAATGGTACGAAAATCTTTATTTTTCTACTAGTAAAAATGGGGATTATCCCCGAAATACATCACAAAAACACGCTTTTTTATTCATTTTCTTGTTCTGCTTCTATGAATAGCCATATGCTGTCGCATGATACCTTTTTCACGTACTTTTTATACCTTGAACATCTCATAACTAATCTAAAAAATTCATAATTATGCAGTCACATTATTCTAGGTTTTGGAATACGGAAGTAGGCTTTCAATTCTCCAGTTTTAGCATTCATGGATAACAGGCGCTCCTAAGAAACATGACCGGCAAAGCAAGCTTTTGTATACTTTACCACACTGACGCAATGAATTAAAGAGAAATTTCGATTTTCTAACACTTACCGTTGTCTTTAGACATATTTCTTATGTATTTCACAGTAAATTTGTTTGTCCCCCATAACTTAACACTCCTCCTGCTACATAATGTTCTTGTGTATTTGGGCAGATTACTTGATAGTTCGTACAACATAAAGGAGGAGTTCACATCATGAAAAAAGCCACAACCATTATTGCTTCCATGTTAGTCGTTGCCGCAATGGCTGGTTCTGCAGGTGCTGAGGGCCATATGACCAACGGGATGGATACCAACGGTTCACGTGTAAAGTCTTATCAGAATAGCAACTACATGGACCGTACAAACAGCAACTTGAACATGAACATGGATGGTAACTACCGTACCAATGGGGATTACCGCACTAACAGTGTACGTACAAATGCAGCTACAACAACAGACCGCGACAACGGAATGGACTGGGGATGGCTTGGTTTGCTCGGGTTGCTGGGACTGGCCGGTATGCGTAAGAGAGCAACTGATCATCACGAGCGTTAATTGATTGGTTCTTTTGTGAAAAAAAGGACCTCCGCTACTAAGCTGGTCATCACTGACCTTTAGCGTAAAGCAACATAAAAGAGCCGAACCCGTTGTGTACTGCTTCACACAATGGATTCGGCTCTTAGATACATACAAGGCCGATCTGTGCCTTAGATCGCCTCCTAACACGATATATCAACGTTTCAGATTCATTACAAAAAAAGTCTCTGCTATAAGTGCAGAGACTTTTTTGAATCAGTAAGCGGGTGATGGGAATCGAACCCACGCTATTAGCTTGGAAGGCTAAAGTTCTACCATTGAACTACACCCGCATAAACAAAAATCGGGATGACACGATTTGAACATGCGACCCCCTGGTCCCAAACCAGGTGCTCTACCAAGCTGAGCTACATCCCGATATGAAAGGTAATAATGGCGCGCCCTGAGAGATTCGAACTCCCGGCCTTTTGATTCGTAGTCAAACGCTCTATCCAGCTGAGCTAAGGGCGCAAATATTGGAGCGGAAGACGGGAATCGAACCCGCGACCCTCGCCTTGGCAAGGCGATGCTCTACCGCTGAGCCACTTCCGCAAAATAAGGGATGCGCGTGGAGGGACTTGAACCCCCACGTCAAAGACGCTAGATCCTAAGTCTAGTGCGTCTGCCAATTCCGCCACACGCGCATGTAGTAAAAGTGAGTCATGAAGGATTCGAACCTTCGACACCCTGATTAAAAGTCAGGTGCTCTACCAACTGAGCTAATGACTCATATTAAAATGGCTGGGGATATAGGATTTGAACCTATGCATGACGGAGTCAAAGTCCGTTGCCTTACCGCTTGGCTAATCCCCAAAAATAGATGGTG
Source organism: Paenibacillus sp. FSL R7-0272 (assembly GCF_037969905.1). NCBI lineage: Bacteria > Bacillati > Bacillota > Bacilli > Caryophanales > Paenibacillaceae > Paenibacillus > Paenibacillus sp. FSL R7-0272. The sequence continues at coordinate 5,596,124 of NZ_CP150221.1, forward strand.
GAGGCTGAGGGGATCGAACCCCCGACCCTCTGCTTGTAAGGCAGATGCTCTCCCAGCTGAGCTAAGCCTCCATCTTTGGGATGTTCATCCCTAAAACATTAGATAAAACTATGACCCGTAGGGGATTCGAACCCCTGTTACCTCCGTGAAAGGGAGGTGTCTTAACCCCTTGACCAACGGGCCCCATTTGCAGAGCTCTCAACCGGGATCGAACCGGTGACCTCATCCTTACCATGGATGCACTCTACCTACTGAGCTATGAGAGCAAATGGCTCCCCGAACAGGACTCGAACCTGTGACAACTCGATTAACAGTCGAGTGCTCTACCAACTGAGCTATCAGGGAATAATATGCATTTGCAGTGCAAATGCAATTCATCGTACAACGTCCACATGCAGAGCCTGTTTTCTATGTATGATGAAAGAGTTCGCTTGGCGGCGTCCTACTCTCCCAGGACCCTGCGGTCCAAGTACCATCGGCGCTAGAGGGCTTAACGGTCGTGTTCGGGATGGGTACGTGTGGAACCCCTCCGCCATCGCCACCAAACGCGATTGGTCGAAGCATAGCTTCTTCCATATCAATCAGAACTGAAAATCAACCACACATTCCGTGATGTACCGATTTTCACTTCATTCAGAGTGTTGTTCTCTGAAAACTAGATTCGAAACGAAACGCACGCGATTTAAAACTTGCATATTGGATAAGCCCTCGACCGATTAGTACTGGTCAGCTCCATGCATTGCTGCACTTCCACCCCCAGCCTATCTACCTCGTCGTCTTCAAGGGGTCTTACATACTGGGAAATCTCATCTTGAGGGGGGCTTCACGCTTAGATGCTTTCAGCGCTTATCCCGTCCGTACATAGCTACCCAGCGGTGCTCCTGGCGGAACAACTGGTACACCAGCGGTACGTCCATCCCGGTCCTCTCGTACTAAGGACAGCTCCTCTCAAATTTCCTACGCCCACGACAGATAGGGACCGAACTGTCTCACGACGTTCTGAACCCAGCTCGCGTACCGCTTTAATGGGCGAACAGCCCAACCCTTGGGACCTACTTCAGCCCCAGGATGCGATGAGCCGACATCGAGGTGCCAAACCTCCCCGTCGATGTGGACTCTTGGGGGAGATAAGCCTGTTATCCCCAGGGTAGCTTTTATCCGTTGAGCGATGGCCCTTCCATGCGGTACCACCGGATCACTAAGCCCGACTTTCGTCCCTGCTCGACTTGTAGGTCTCGCAGTCAAGCTCCCTTATGCCTTTGCACTCTTCGAATGATTTCCAACCATTCTGAGGGAACCTTTGGGCGCCTCCGTTACTCTTTAGGAGGCGACCGCCCCAGTCAAACTGCCCACCTGACACTGTCCCCGCACCGGTTTACGGTACCAGGTTAGAACCTAGATACGATCAGGGTGGTATCCCAACGGTGCCTCCACGCAAGCTGGCGCTCACGCTTCAAAGGCTCCCACCTATCCTGTACAGATCGTACCCAAATTCAATATCAAGCTGCAGTAAAGCTCCATGGGGTCTTTCCGTCTTGTCGCGGGTAACCTGCATCTTCACAGGTATTAAAATTTCACCGGATCTCTCGTTGAGACAGCGCCCAAGTCGTTACGCCATTCGTGCGGGTCAGAATTTACCTGACAAGGAATTTCGCTACCTTAGGACCGTTATAGTTACGGCCGCCGTTTACTGGGGCTTCGGTTCACAGCTTCGGATTGCTCCTAACCACTCCCCTTAACCTTCCAGCACCGGGCAGGCGTCAGCCCGTATACTTCGCCTTACGGCTTCGCACAGACCTGTGTTTTTGCTAAACAGTCGCTTGGGCCTTTTCACTGCGGCCCCCTCGTGCTATTCACACTACCGGGGCACCCCTTCTCCCGAAGTTACGGGGTCATTTTGCCGAGTTCCTTAACGAGAGTTCTTCCGCGCGCCTTAGAATTCTCTTCTCGCCTACCTGTGTCGGTTTGCGGTACGGGCACCTTCATCTGGCTAGAGGCTTTTCTTGGCAGTGTGAGATCATGACCTTCGCTACTGTAATTTTCACTCCCCATCACAGCTCAGCCTTACGGTTAGCGGATTTGCCTACTAACCAGCCTTACTGCTTGGACAGGCATCCATCAGCCTGCGTCACTACCCTACTGCGTCCCCCCATCGCTCGTAACGATTTACGGTGGTACAGGAATTTCGACCTGTTGTCCTTCGACTACGCCTTTCGGCCTCGCCTTAGGTCCCGACTTACCCTGAGCGGACGAGCCTTCCTCAGGAACCCTTAGGCTTTCGGCGGATCAGATTCTCACTGATCTTTTCGTTACTCATACCGGCATTCTCACTTGTATAATGTCCAGCGCTCCTTACGGTACACCTTCAACCCTTATACAACGCTCCCCTACCCCTGATGCAAAGCATCAAGCCATAGCTTCGGTGGTGTGTTTAGCCCCGTTACATTTTCGGCGCAGAGTCACTCGACCAGTGAGCTATTACGCACTCTTTCAATGGTGGCTGCTTCTAAGCCAACATCCTGGTTGTCTGTGCAACTCCACATCCTTTCCCACTTAACACACACTTGGGGACCTTAGCTGATGGTCTGGGCTGTTTCCCTTTTGACAATGGATCTTAGCACTCACTGTCTGACTCCCGGAAGTAAGTCTATGGCATTCGGAGTTTGACTGAGCTTGGTAACCCTTGCGGGCCCCGCACCCAATCAGTGCTCTACCTCCACGACTCTGTTTTCCGAGGCTAGCCCTAAAGCTATTTCGGGGAGAACCAGCTATCTCCGAGTTCGATTGGAATTTCTCCGCTACCCCCACCTCATCCCCGCATTTTTCAACATGCGTGGGTTCGGGCCTCCAGTGCGTGTTACCGCACCTTCACCCTGGACAGGGGTAGATCACCCGGTTTCGGGTCTACGTCCACGTACTATGGCGCCCTATTCAGACTCGCTTTCGCTGCGGCTCCGGCTCTTCACCTTAACCTTGCACGGGAACGTAACTCGCCGGTTCATTCTACAAAAGGCACGCCATCACCCCTAAAACGGGCTCTGACTTTTTGTAAGCACACGGTTTCAGGTTCTATTTCACTCCCCTTCCGGGGTGCTTTTCACCTTTCCCTCACGGTACTGCTTCACTATCGGTCGCTAGGAAGTATTTAGCCTTGGCAGATGGTCCTGCCGGATTCATACGGGGTTTCACGTGCCCCGCACTACTCGGGATCCGTCTCGGAGGGAACAGACTTTCAATTACAGGGCTTTTACCTTCTTTGGCGGGCCTTTCCAGACCTCTTCGCTTAACCGGTTCCTTTGTAACTCCATGTGAGACGTCCCACAACCCCAAAGAGCAAGCTCTCTGGTTTGGGCTTCTCCGCGTTCGCTCGCCGCTACTGACGGAATCACTATTGTTTTCTCTTCCTCAGGGTACTTAGATGTTTCAGTTCCCCTGGTATGCCTCTACTTGCCCTATGTATTCAGACAAGAGTAACTGGATATTACCCCAGCTGGGTTTCCCCATTCGGACATCCCCGGATCAAAGCTTGCTTACAGCTCCCCGAGGCAGTTTCGTTGTTCGCCACGTCCTTCATCGGCTCCTAGCGCCTAGGCATCCTCCGTGTGCTCTTAGTAGCTTAACCATTGCGCTCGTGTTCGAGCTGTCACTTCCCTTGGTTTGCTTGCGCAAAGCCAAAAGTCGTTCCATTTCGATCACTCGCTCCAGCAATCTACCTTATAAAACACTTCACTTGTTTACACAAGATCAGCTTAAAGGAATGTTCTAATTCGCGTTTGTTTCGTTTCGATATCTAGTTTTCAAAGAACAAATCGTTTCGTTCGGGCCGTTCACGGATGTGTCGGTCGAACAAACGAGAAGTTTTGAGAGTTTGAGCTCTCAAAACTGAGCAACGAGTGAGTGGTTTGCAGCTGAGCTGCATATTTGAATGTTTCCACGCGGGAAACGATTCTCCATAGAAAGGAGGTGATCCAGCCGCACCTTCCGATACGGCTACCTTGTTACGACTTCACCCCAATCATCTATCCCACCTTCGGCGGCTGGCTCCTTGCGGTTACCCCACCGACTTCGGGTGTTATAAACTCTCGTGGTGTGACGGGCGGTGTGTACAAGACCCGGGAACGTATTCACCGCGGCATGCTGATCCGCGATTACTAGCAATTCCGACTTCATGCAGGCGAGTTGCAGCCTGCAATCCGAACTGAGACCGGCTTTGGTGGGATTGGCTCCATCTCGCGATTTCGCAGCCCGTTGTACCGGCCATTGTAGTACGTGTGTAGCCCAGGTCATAAGGGGCATGATGATTTGACGTCATCCCCACCTTCCTCCGGTTTGTCACCGGCAGTCTATCTAGAGTGCCCACCCGAAGTGCTGGCAACTAAATATAAGGGTTGCGCTCGTTGCGGGACTTAACCCAACATCTCACGACACGAGCTGACGACAACCATGCACCACCTGTCTCAACTTTCCCCGAAGGGCACCTGATGCATCTCTGCTTCGTTAGTTGGATGTCAAGACCTGGTAAGGTTCTTCGCGTTGCTTCGAATTAAACCACATACTCCACTGCTTGTGCGGGTCCCCGTCAATTCCTTTGAGTTTCAGTCTTGCGACCGTACTCCCCAGGCGGAGTGCTTAATGTGTTAACTTCGGCACCAAGGGTATCGAAACCCCTAACACCTAGCACTCATCGTTTACGGCGTGGACTACCAGGGTATCTAATCCTGTTTGCTCCCCACGCTTTCGCGCCTCAGCGTCAGTTACAGCCCAGAGAGTCGCCTTCGCCACTGGTGTTCCTCCACATCTCTACGCATTTCACCGCTACACGTGGAATTCCACTCTCCTCTTCTGCACTCAAGTCACGCAGTTTCCAGTGCGATCCGGGGTTGAGCCCCGGGATTAAACACCAGACTTACATGACCGCCTGCGCGCGCTTTACGCCCAATAATTCCGGACAACGCTTGCCCCCTACGTATTACCGCGGCTGCTGGCACGTAGTTAGCCGGGGCTTTCTTCTCAGGTACCGTCACCTTGAGAGCAGTTACTCTCCCAAGCGTTCTTCCCTGGCAACAGAGCTTTACGATCCGAAAACCTTCATCACTCACGCGGCATTGCTCCGTCAGGCTTTCGCCCATTGCGGAAGATTCCCTACTGCTGCCTCCCGTAGGAGTCTGGGCCGTGTCTCAGTCCCAGTGTGGCCGATCACCCTCTCAGGTCGGCTACGCATCGTCGCCTTGGTGAGCCGTTACCTCACCAACTAGCTAATGCGCCGCAGGCCCATCCCCAAGTGACAGATTGCTCCGTCTTTCCAGTTCTCTTCAGGCGAAGAAAACAAGTATTCGGTATTAGCTACCGTTTCCGGTAGTTGTCCCAAGCTTGAGGGCAGGTTGCCTACGTGTTACTCACCCGTCCGCCGCTAACCATCAGAGAAGCAAGCTTCTCTTCAAGTCCGCTCGACTTGCATGTATTAGGCATGCCGCCAGCGTTCGTCCTGAGCCAGGATCAAACTCTCCAATAAAGATGAATTTCGCAGCGTCGTTAAACGCGGTATAACTCATCGGGGTATTGAAAAGAGCGATAAGCTCATTTTGAATCTGACGAGATTGAAAATCTCATTTGTGTTCCAGTTTTCATACAGCCAGATGGCATGTACCAAAAACCTTCACGTCATTCTGCAAGCAGAATGTTTACTCACTCGTTGTTCAGTTTTCAAAGATCAAACATAATTTGATGCGTTGTTTTTCATATTGTCGTCGTTTCAGCGGCGACTTTTATAATGTAACACATCCACGTTTTCTTTGCAAGCATTTTTTTCAACCGTTTTAGTTACTGTCTTATAAAAATGCTTGTCCAATCAAACGGCTCCTTAAAAATGGAACGAAAATTAATTTACCATATAGTTTCGAAAAGGTCAACCCTATTTCGACAAATAAGTTGATCATTCCCTTTAGCAAATGGCGAATATAATGAGAGGCGCATTCTCTATCTAGAGAGCTACACCTCTCATCATATCGTTTAAAAATTATATGTTCAGCTTTATTTTATAGCTTGGAGTTTTTTAACTTACCGCCTCTTGCATACTTGGATAACTCTTTAGGCGGGGCGAACCTTGCATACATACGGAATACTGTTTTATACCGACTCGCTATAGCATATTTAATCTCTTGGTCAAGACGATGGTCACTTAGATCGAACAGCATTTCATCCAACTCTTTGCGTAATACATAGTCCAGTTCCTTGCATTCTTTCTCGTTAAATAGCATACCCAGCATTAAGAGTTCTCCTTTTTGTGCATAGCCTCTATAGTCACACTCGTCTTTCAGCATCTTCTTTTGTTGAACATATCTCTTTTTTGTCTGCACTGCTGAAACCCGTTTTATTGTTATGGTCAAATTACTGGGAATTTATGAATGCTGGGTATCACAAAATTTGCACAAATAATTTTAACCTCTCACAAGTGCATATGTGAGCGTGCTCTCAATAACCGCTGCAACGAGAAGCAAGATGACTACCCAAAAGCTTGCCGTTAACGTCATATTCATAAACTCTTTCCACCGAGATCCGATCATTGCCCGTTTGTCGCCTCCCATTTGCGCCAGACTCCGCACAACCAAACCGCCGAACCTCAATCCAAACGCACAGGCAATAATAATAACCGGGATTTCGATAATGCCATGTGGAAGAAGCCCTTTTACGACAATATCAAAAAAGCTTGCCCCATAATTCATCGTGGTGTGAACAACAAAGCCAAGCACCATCCCGTTGATTAGCAGAAAGATAATTGGCAAGATTCCGAAGAAAATACCTGCATAGATAACCAATACACTTTTAATGGCATTATTGAAAAAGATAAGCAAGAAGAAATTCCACTGCACATTTCCTCCTTGCTCCAACTGCTGACTGATTTGGCGAAGCCCTTCAATCTGCCCTAACAGTAACTCTTCTAAGGGGCCAGTACTCACCCACCCTGCCCCTATACCCACAGCGAACAACAAAAATGACCAGATTAAAGCTCCTCTAATCTTACCCATATCTCTTATAAATGTACTGAATTTTAACATAACAACCTCCTGTAAACCTAAATGATGGACAAACAAAGATGTAAAACGAATAACTGGACGGTACGAGCATACATTGAGAAGTAAACAAGCATTTCTTTATTGGGAGAGGGGCGCTTAGCGAAATGAACTCGTTCTATGTATTCAGCGGCAAAAAGATCAAACGTAATCTGATTGTGCTCGTTGCTGCCATTTTTGCGATTGGTATTATTTATTTGGAAAGTGGCAACGTGTCAGTGTTCTCGGAAGAAGCACCTTCCGCCGTCTACAGTGTACCGACTGACAAAAAGGTCATTGCACTTACCTTTGACATTAGCTGGGGTGATAAACGAACTGAACCGATTCTTAAAGTTCTTCAGGAGAATAAAGTGCAGAAGGCCACCTTCTTTCTCTCTTCACCCTGGAGCAAAACCCATCCCGAGATTGTGACTGCCATCAAAGATGCAGGCTATGAGATCGGTAGTCATGGACATCGGCACGAGAACTATACTAGCCTGACCGAAGAGCAGATCCGCAAGGAGATTTCGACAGCTCACAGCATTTTAACCGATTTAACGGGAAAAGAACCCAATTTGCTACGATTGCCTAACGGAGATTTTGATAAACGCGTGCTTCAGGTTGCGAATAGTCTAAACTATCAAGTTGTACAATGGGATACAGATTCTCTGGATTGGAAAAACCCCGGAGTACAGACAATCGTTGATCGTGTCGTCAGCAAAGCACATCCCGGTGACATTGTCCTGTTGCATGCCAGCGACTCATCGAAACAAACTCATGAAGCACTTCCGGCCATCATCGATAAATTAAAAAATCAGGGCTATGAATTCGTCACCGTATCTGAACTCCTCAACCATTCAAGTGTAGAGGGTAAGGAAGTACGCGATCAAGCCAGCGGCCAATAATACGCAAACAGTTGAAAAAGAGCTAACACAGTTAGCTCTTTTTGTATTTTTCATCGTTATGAAAACCTTATTCATGTGGTATGACCCTTCAACTCTTTATACCCAACATTCGTTCAACGACTCGGAGCAGGATTCACAGCGGCTTCTTTTGAGCTATCGACCAGCTTGTGCAGGATCAGCATCTGATATGCATTACATAACAGCAAAGGGATCACAATAAAGATGGTGGCTGCATTAACGTCAATACGCAGTACACCAATCGTTTCCACTGCAGTCACAGCGATCATGAAAAAGAGCGTTGGTACTAGCGCAGAGATATGTGTCTGTTTCACTTTCACGTAAGCGGTAACAATTGCAGCCGCCAAAATGATCAGTCCCAGCACAATGTCCGAGATACGCTCTCGTCCTCCTCCGACAAACAAACGCAAGAACATGATGTCCAGCAAAGCTAGCACAGTCAGCACAACCTGCACGATCTGCCATCCGCGTCTTGGGAATACACCCTTGCCCATATAATTCAAGATGAGATATGCAAAGAAACCCATTTGTGAATATACGCTAATCATCACTCCGGAGCCAAACAGAATCAGAAGATACAGCATAAAATCAGCAATACCATTCATTTTTTCTCCGTTTACCAACATCATAATCAATCCTGTACCTAATGCTCCCGCGGCGCCAATAAGCAAGGCTGTCCAAAATAGGAAAAACCATCTACGCAAATTCAAATGTTTTCCACCCCCGAGTGTTTATTTTACCAACCTTCACAGCAAAAAACCATCATTGCTCAACATATTTCCCCCTTTCCCATCACATACTACATCCAGTATCTAATCAAGGAGGGATTGTACACATGAAACGGCCTATATGGCAGCTATGCTACGTTGTATTGGGGCTATCCGTCATGCTCGCCGGCTGCGGTTCAGATCAGAGTTCTTCGCCTCCTCAGGGCAGTTATAAAGAGATGAAAACGATGGTCGTAGATATTTTGAAAAGTGATGAAGGCAAAAAGGCTGTTGAAGAGGCTCTAACGGGTCAAAGCTCCTCTGGCGGCGGTGGCGGCGGTGGGTCAGAAGAAGGCGGGAGCTCTGGTGGTGGATCGGGAACGGTAGGAATGAAAATGTTAATGCCAATGCAATCTTCGGAACAAATACGTATTGCCGTAAAAGATACCATAACCGCTCCTGAATACCAGAAGGAATTCGAGAAAATCATGACCGATCCGCAATTTGCCGGTGAATTCGCCAAAGCGATTAACGGACAAAGCAAACAACTGCATATGCAACTGATCAAAGATCCGACGTATCAGAAGTCGATTGGGGATATCATGAAATCTCCTGAAGTATCCAAGATGTTCATGGATATGACCAAAACCCCGGAATACCGAAAACAAACGATGACCGTTATGCAGGAAGTGATGCAAAATCCTTTGTTTCGTATGGAAGTTCTTACTTTGCTGAAAAAAGTGGTACAAGAAGAACTCCAGCCTAAAACGGAAAGCGGTGGCGGGCAAAAGGGGCAGGAATCCGGTGGTCAGGGAGATGGTGGCAGTGGTGATTCTGGAGGTGGAGACTCCGGTGGTGGCGGTGGAAGTTCATAGAACTGCAACGATGATCCAGGTTCTACAAGAAGAGAAACGTTGATAAGCTTCAATTTCCTAAGTAGAGATCATGTGAAAAAGCCTGCATCCAAAGGACGCAGGCTTTATTTATAAGCACATTAAATTTTAATCACATAAAAAACTCATTCAAACTTAGACTCGATCGACTTGGCAACCTCGTCATATATAGCTCCTATTGTTGTCTCTGCCTTGTACACAGACGGTGAGAAATCCGGCTCAGAAGGATGGTTATCTGGAGCACCTAATGGAATCTGGGCAAGCAGTACCGTGTGCAAGCTTTCGGCAAGACGTCCGCCCCCTCCTCGACCAAAGACATACTCTTTCTCCCCACATTTACCACATTCGTAGTACGCCATGTTCTCAACCACACCTAACAGCTCATGTTCCGTTTGAATGGCCATCGCTCCGGCACGCGCCGCTACAAAGGCTGCAGTGGCATGTGGAGTCGTTACAATGATCTCTTTGCTCTGTGGCAACATCTGATGCACATCAAGCGCAACATCTCCGGTGCCCGGTGGCAGATCCAGCAACATGTAATCCAGTTCGCCCCACTGAACATCGGTGAAGAACTGACGTAGCATCCGGCCAAGCATTGGGCCACGCCAGATCACGGGGTTATTTTCCCGAATGAAGAAACCCATAGACATCACTTTGACGCCAAAACGTTCGACCGGTTGAATCACACCGTCCTCAACGACAGGGTATTCCTCAATCCCCATCATATCCGGCACACTGAAACCATAAATATCAGCATCAATGAGACCGACTTTCTTCCCTTGACGAGCCAGGGCTACAGCCAGGTTAACGGTAACCGTTGATTTCCCCACGCCGCCTTTACCACTAGCTATGGCAATAAAACGAACTCCCGACTCAGGGCTTAACAGCTCATGTCCATCGAGACCAGCCGCATGACCTTTTACAAGCACTTCATCCTGATCTTGCTCTTGCTGCACTTGTCCCAGGTTAAGGCTCTGACGGTCATGCTCTGACGCTACCCGTGTGCGGATATGCACATCCTTCACTCCATGCTGGGAAAGCAGGTTACGTGCAGCATCCGTTAAAGCGGTTGCATCTTCTGGCCGATTCTCCAGTGTCACCATGCTTAAGGCCACATGGTGTTCTTTCACCATAATGTCACGAATCCATCCCAGTTCCACTAAGCTTTGTCCTAGCTGCGGTTCCTGTAATGGCTGTAAAAGTTCAAGTATCTGTTCTTTTGATAACATCAGACAGCACCTCGGTTTTATCTATTGGCATGTGTTAGGTATGCTGTTCCAATTATAGCACTACCTCTCTTCTTATGACTAACTTTTCGGACGTTCACCTGAAGCATATCGGAGAATACCGTTATAAATAGATGCGGCTACTTTGCGTTGGTACGTTTCTTCAGCGAGCAGACGAGCCTCTTCCGGATGAGACAAGAAGCCGACCTCAACAAGTGCTGACGGGATTTTCAGAGCCTGAAGCAGATAAACGGTACTCACCGTTTTCGCTATACGATCTGTATTTTCCAGATTCCGAATCATTTCGGCTTGTAGCAGATTTGCAAGACCTTCGTTATCAGGATGATTAGGCGTGTAAAAGACTTGTGCACCGCTCCACCGATTAGATGGCACACTGTTCATGTGAATGCTGATAAATAAATCCGCTTGTTTATCTTCAATCTGTCTTACTCTCTGTTTGAGATCCTCTGTCTTACGTCTGGAGTACCCTCTCGTTCCCTCATCGGCCAAATCCTTATCGATTTCACGAGTCATTACAACAAGAGCTCCTGCCTGTTGCAGATAGTCTCTAACATACAGCGCAATGGACAGATTGATATCCTTCTCAATAACTCCCTGCCTGCTCACGGCTCCCCCATCTGGTCCGCCATGACCTGCATCAATAGCGATCACCTTGCCAGCCAGAGGCAAACTCCAATATCCTGACGTTTTGGCCGAGGGCATCTCATACGAAACAACCGCTACAAACATAGCCAACAAACATAGGCTCAGCATAACCCTCTTCACTGTTTTTAACCGGACCCAGACTACCAGATGTTTCCCCATGTTTTTGCGCATAAAAAAACCACCTCGTCCCTATAAATGACTCTAATCATCTATATGGGACAAGATGGACAAATATACCCTTAGGAATGGACTTGCTCAGCCATACCCTCAATCAACACCTCAGCAACTTCAGGACGTGTAAATTCTGGCGGTGGACATTCACCATTACGCAACAATCCACGTACCTTGGTTCCCGACAAAGTCATATGATGTTCCTTGTCATGAGGGCAGGTTTTGCTGGAAGCCATATTTCCGCATTTGGTACAGAAGAAACTGTGCTCAAAGAACAGTGGTGTAATGCCCAATTCCTCAGCCGTAAAATTAGAGAAGATCTCTTGTGCTTCATAGGTTCCGTAATAATCACCTACACCCGCATGATCACGCCCTACGATAAAATGGGTGCAGCCATAATTTTTACGTACCATGGCATGGAAAATAGCTTCACGAGGTCCCGCATACCGCATTGCAGCCGGGAATACACCCAGAAACGCACGATCCGTCGGATAATAGTTCTCCAGCAGTACCAGATAACTCTTCATGCGCACATTCGCTGGAACATCATCAGACTTCGTCTCACCTACAAGTGGATTCAAGAAAAGTGCATCAACGATTTCCATTGCACTTTTCTGGATATACTCATGTGCCCGGTGGACAGGATTACGTGTCTGAAAACCAACAACGGTTCTCCATCCTTTATCCTGGAAAATCTTACGTGTCTGAGCCGGGTCATAATAGAAATCTTCAAACTTGGCCGGTTTCGGACGGTTCAACACTCGAATTGGACCTCCTACATATGTTGCAGGACGCTCCAGCAGTTTTTTCACACCAGGGTGCTCAGGATCATCGGTTTTGAAAACTCGACGAGCTTCCTCTGCCTGATCCACCTTATAGATGCTTTGAACCTCGAGCAGACCGTACGTTACTCCATCCGCTTCACCAACAAGAGCTACAGTTTCACCTTTACGAAGTGAATCAGCCTGTTGATCATTTACAGCCAGTGTAATCGGTATGCTCCATACTGTGCCATCCGCTAAACGCATTCGGGATACGACAGACAGATAATCTTCCTCATTCATAAAGCCTTGAAGCGGTGAAAACGCACCTACACCAATCAAATCCAAATCTGAGATCGTCCAGGTGTTAATCTGCAATGAGTTCAGGTTTTTGCTTTCCTGCAATAATTGCTCACGTTCTTCTCCTTGTACGATACGCTGCACCAGCGTACCTCCATGAGGCAGAATCGAAGTCATCTTGTCAGCTCCTTATTAAAACATCCGATATTTTGATGAAAACTGCATTATCATTCTAAAATGGTTTAACTGAAAAAGACATTTGCGCTATCATGCCATAACTCTATTAATCAGCTTATTTGTGCAATCCGCACTCCGTTTTATCATTACCAGACCAGCGCCCTGCGCGAGGATCTTCCCCAGGCATTACCTGGCGTGTGCAATGCTCGCACCCGATGCTCGGGTAATTTTGATCATGCAGCGGATTATATGTCACGTTATTAGCACGAATATATTCCCACACATCCTCACTCGTCCAATGTGCAATCGGGTTAAATTTCATGAGTCCAAACTTAGTATCATATTCCACCTTCTTGGAGTTTGCACGCGTTGGTGCCTGATCTCTGCGAATCCCCGTAATCCATGCATCATACTGCGATAGAATACGTGTCAGAGGTTCTACCTTACGAATGTTACAACAAGCATTGGGATCGGATTTCCATAATTCTTCCCCATGCTGAGCAGCTTGTTCTTCTGGTGTGATTTTTGGCGATACTTTTACAAACTCAAGGTTGTACTTTTCTTGCATCCGATCACGCGTATCATATGTTTCCTGAAAATGAAAATCTGTATCCAGATAAAAAACATCAGTAGATGGGCTAATTTTTTGCAACATATCTACAAGTACAACATCTTCTGCACCGAAGCTGCATGCAAATGTGATATTAGGAAATGTTTCAACCGCATAGCGAATAATATCTTCCGGGCTTGCGTGCTCCAGTTCCTCTGCTTTTGTACGAGCCAGTTCTTCCTTTTCTAACAAGTTCATTGTTCAATTTCCCCCATTCATGATCTCAAAACCACAAAAGCCGACTAATCTAATATGAATTATGTATAGTATAAATCTTTCACTCGCGATGTCAATGCCTGCCATCTGGTAAATTACATCAATTCTAATCGTAAAAATACACTATAAACGAGCTGAATTTTTAGTGCCTATTAGGCTTCTAGATGAAATGTAGGTAAAACCATACAAAAATCTTATAAACGTAACTTTCAAGTGCTTGAGACCCTAAAGAGAAAAAACGTTGCTATTGTTGGATTTTTGGGATGAAGGAAGAAATATTTTTCATCATTAAAGAGCGTATCCTGTCAGAAGACCATCCTCATTTGGGGAATATTGAGAGCCCGAGTCTGCAACTCCGTCAAATAACAAAAGTAAGGACCCTTTATCGTATTCATAAAAAAGACTGATATCTGAGACATGAGAAAAAATGATATTGCTCTGGAGTAGGAGTATTGCTATAAACGGCTAAGATTTGTGCTAACGATAGTTAGAGTTATAACGTGGATCAAGTCATAGAGGGGAATGGCGGATGGACATTACTTAATCAATCTGAATTCATTTGGATTAAGAAGGTTAATTTAGATATGAATTAGATCAAAATTCAAGGATATACAAAACTAATGTTACAGCTAATCTCTTGTAACCTCGTTTTTCTCTCAATGGGAATCATGTTGCTATTACGTTAACGTTAGAATATTCAAATTAGGCATAGCCTATTAGTAGATAAAACACAAAAAAGTCCCTGGCCGAAGCCAAGGACTTTGAAAAATCTTAACGTTTGGAGAACTGAGGTGCGCGACGAGCCGCTTTAAGACCGTATTTTTTACGTTCTTTCATACGTGGGTCACGAGTCAGGAATCCTGCTTTTTTCAGGGATGCACGGTATTCTGGATCTGCTTTGAGCAGAGCGCGGGAGATACCGTGACGGATCGCACCGGCTTGACCGGAGATTCCGCCACCGTGAGCGATAACCAAAACGTCATAGTTAGTGAGCGTTTCTGTCAAAGTCAGTGGTTGTTTTACGATCAGTTTGAGTGTTTCCAAACCAAAGTATTCATTAATATCACGTTTATTGATGACAATGCGTCCTTCACCCGGTACAAGGCGAACACGTGCTACCGAATGTTTACGACGACCTGTCCCATAGTATTGTACTTGTGCCATGAAACTGTCCTCCTTTTAATTAACCGCGAAGTTCGTAAACTTCTGGTTTTTGTGCTGCGTGTGGATGCTCAGTGCCTCTGTACGCTTTAAGTCTCAGCTTCATTTTCTCGCCCATGCGAGTTTTAGGAAGCATACCGCGAACAGCCAATTCCAACATACGTTCAGGTTTGTTTTTAACCATCTCTTCTGCAGTAGTTACTTTCAAACCACCTGGGTGCATCGAGTGACGGTAGTATTTTTTACCTTGCATTTTTTTACCAGTCAATACAATTTTCTCTGCATTGATGATAACAACGAAATCGCCAGTGTCCACATGTGGAGTGAATTGTGGCTTATGTTTGCCGCGGATCAAAGCAGCTGCTTCGCTCGCCAAACGTCCGAGGGTTTTGCCTTCAGCATCAATGATGTGCCATTGGCGCTCAACTTCGTTAGGCTTCGCCATGTACGTAGTACGCATGAAAAGTTCCTCCTTAAATGTTCAAAATCATCATTTTTCATTTATCTTCGTTCGTTAAGTGATAACTTTAGGTGTTGATGGATAGTTGTTGCGATGTGAACATCTTAATTGGGGCTGTGGGAAAGCCATTAAGAAAACACAACTTTTATATTACATGATAGGAGACTAATTCGCAAGTATTATTTGAGCTTTTTACTCACCAAATTTAATCTTTTTTGTATTCAAGATCCCAGAGCATTAAACCACAACTAACTGCAGTTGGTCCCGCAGCAGAACGGTTGCATGCAGCAATCATATCCGGCACATCAGAGGCTTTCCGTTTACCCTCTCCGACCTCCAGCAGTGTCCCTACAATGATACGCACCATATGTTGCAAAAAGCCGTTACCACTCACATAAATGTGAATGACACCCTGATCGCGAGGATGGTCTCTGCACATTGAACGGTCCACTTCTATCCATGCTTCGTATACCGAACGCACATGATTCTCTTTCTGAGACTTGCGTGAAGCAAAGGAAGTAAAGTCATATGTGCCTATGAAATGACGCAGGCCCTCTTCCATCGCAGTGATGTCCAGCTTGGCATGATGATGATGCTGCAGTCTTCTGTTAAAGACATCCGGGAATTGGTTTGCATTGACCGTATATCGATAGGTTTTCTTTTTCGCTGCATAACGAGAATGAAAATCTAGCGGTACCTCCATTGCATCAATAACAACAATGTCAGATGGCAATCTGGAGTTGAGTGCAATACACCAACGTTCCACCGGAATCTGGGACGCTGTAGGAAAATTGAAGATTTGTCTGCGGGCATGAACGCCTGCATCCGTTCGACCTGACCCCGTGATTTTCACCGTCTCACCAGTCAACGCACGAATAGCATCCTCAAGGTGGTCCTGAATGGTATTACCTCCTGGCTGTACTTGAAAGCCGTAGTAGGCCGTTCCATCATAAGTTACCGTCATACATAAGTTGCGCATATTACCACACCTTTGTTCCATACTATACATAACCCTATCCCGAACAGCAAAAGAAGCCCCTTACGGAGCTTCATTTACAGCACGAATTCCGAAATGAAGAGAAAAAAAGGGTTGATCCAGAATCTTGGACTCTGTCCCCTTTCCTCATCTCACATCTGTATTACGCGCGGTCTACCAGTTCCAAGTAAACCATAGGCGCTGCGTCACCACGACGAGGTCCCAGTTTCAGGATACGTGTGTATCCGCCTGGACGCTCAGCGTAACGACCGGACAATTCGCTAAACAGTTTTTGGATTGCATCTTGCTCACCATCGATAGTTTCGCGGCGAACATATGCTGCCACTTGGCGACGGGCATGAAGATCTCCCTTTTTCGCTTTAGTGATCAGTTTTTCAGCAATAGAGCGAACCTCTTTTGCTTTCGCTTCAGTTGTCTGAATGCGCTCGTATAAGAACAGGTCGGTTACCAGGTCACGGAACAAAGCTTTACGTGCGCTGGAATTACGGCCCAACTTTTGGTATGCCATTGTTTTCCCTCCTTCACTTCAAGCACTCAGCTGTCTATTCTTCTGTACGTAGTCCCAAACCCAGTTCCTCAAGCTTCTCTTGAACTTCTTCCAAAGACTTGCGTCCGAGGTTACGGACTTTCATCATGTCTTCTTCCGTTTTCGTAGTCAGCTCTTGTACGGTATTAATACCAGCACGTTTGAGGCAGTTGTAGGAACGAACAGAGAGATCCAGCTCTTCGATCGTCATTTCGAGTACTTTTTCTTTTTTGTCTTCTTCTTTTTCAACCATGATCTCTGCATCCTTCGCTTCGTCTGTAAGACCCACGAAGAGCATGAGATGCTCGGTCAAAATTTTAGCGCCAAGGCTTACAGCCTCTTCAGGACGAATACTTCCGTCAGTCCAAACTTCCAACGTGAGCTTGTCATAGTTGGTTACTTGGCCTACACGCGTATTTTCCACAGCGTAGTTTACGCGGCTGATCGGGGTGAAGATGGAATCGACAGGGATGACGCCGATCGGCTGGTCATCGCGTTTATTCCGATCTGCCTGGACGTAGCCGCGACCGCGATTGGCAAAAATACGCATGTGAAGTCTCGAACCTGGTCCAAGCGTAGCAATGTGAAGATCCGGGTTAAGGATTTCTACATCGGAATCAGCACGAATGTCTCCAGCCGTGATTGCTCCTTCGCCTTCAGCATCAATCTCGAGCACTTTCTCCTCGTCAGAATGAATTTTGAGCGACAAAGCTTTCAGGTTAAGGATAATCTCTGTAACATCTTCCATTACGCCAGGAACTGTAGCAAATTCATGCAGAACGCCATCGATTTGAACCGAAGACACTGCCGCACCCGGCAGTGATGAGAGCAGGATTCGGCGAAGCGAGTTTCCAAGCGTCGTACCGTATCCGCGCTCCAGCGGTTCTACTACGAATTTCCCATAGGTGCCATCATCGTTGACGTCTACCGTCTCAATTTTCGGCTTTTCGATTTCTATCACTGCAATACCCCTCCTTCAAAACGTCGGTCCTCTATGAAACATTTACCTTCTCTTGCGAAAACATGTAGTAGTATGCCTAAACAACCATTATTAGCAGATTGTGCCGGAAGTATACCACACGCAGGGGCAAATCTCATTAGACACGACGACGTTTTGGAGGACGGCATCCGTTATGCGGGACTGGAGTTACGTCTTTGATCAGGTTAACTTCAAGACCAGCAGCTTGCAAAGAGCGGATCGCTGCTTCACGGCCTGCGCCTGGTCCTTTAACCATAACCTCAACGGATTTCATCCCATGTTCCATTGCAGCTTTGGCAGCAGTCTCAGCAGCCATTTGTGCAGCAAACGGAGTCGATTTACGGGAACCTCTGAATCCGAGGCCGCCGGAGCTTGCCCACGAAATCGCGTTTCCGTGAGGATCCGTAATAGTAACGATAGTGTTATTGAAAGTGGAACGGATATGTGCCACGCCAGATTCAATATTTTTACGGTCACGACGTTTAGTACGTACGACTTTTTTCGGTTTAGCCATTTTCTCTTATCCCCCCTTATTATTTCTTCTTGTTCGCTACAGTACGACGAGGACCTTTACGAGTACGAGCATTCGTTTTCGTACGTTGTCCACGAACAGGCAGACCACGACGATGACGAACTCCACGGTAACAACCGATCTCCGTCAAACGTTTAATATTCAAAGAGATTTCACGACGCAGGTCACCTTCAACTTTGACCTCTTTGTCGATACTTTCACGCAATTTGCTGACTTCATCTTCCGTCAAATCACGAACACGAGTGTTCTGATTGATGCCTGTAGAGCTCAGAATTTTCTGGGAAGTCGTTTTACCGATTCCGAAAATATAAGTCAAGGCGATCTCAACGCGCTTATCACGTGGCAAATCCACACCAGCTATACGTGCCATTTTACGCTACACCCCCTTCATTAACCTTGTTTTTGTTTGTGTTTTGGATTTTCACAGATAACCATTACATTCCCTTTGCGGCGAATGACTTTGCATTTTTCGCAAATCGGCTTGACCGAAGGTCTTACCTTCATGTGAATTACCTCCTCAAAGTTCTGCTTAGCAAAACCCTCTTCGTAAGCATTGACCTTGTTCTACTATTGTAAAACCGGCTTCGAAGCTTTCGCAAGTTTTGCCGGGCAAAACCCGCTTCATAAGCTTCACAGTTCATTGCAACTGTCTACTACTATTTACGGTAAGTTATACGACCTTTTGTTAGATCATAAGGCGATAACTGAACAACTACTTTGTCTCCAGTCAGGATACGGATGAAGTGCATCCGTAATTTCCCGGAAACGTGAGCGAGAATTTGATGACCATTCTCAAGCTCAACCTTGAACGTTGCATTCGGCAGCGGTTCAAGAACCGTGCCTTCCACTTCAATGACATCTTCCTTGGCCATTAGTCAGTCTCCTTTCTCTTCAGCTTGAATGTTGGTGGATTCCAGAAACGAATGAACCGCATAGCGGAGCTTTCCGTTTGTCACCCGACCACTCTCGTTTAAACTGTTTACAACCTCACTGCTAATCATCGGTTGAAGTTCAAGATGAAGAACATTCTTCTTCTTGGGTTGGTCAAACTTTCGTTTGTCTCCATCCGCGATATATACGAACCTATTGTCCTCTATAGCAACAATTACTGCGGCTTGGTCCGCATTGCGGCCTTTACGGATCTTCACAATTTGACCGAGCTGCGGATTCGACGGATTGTTCATGCCTAATCACCTACGCATTCAGTTTTGTGAAAATTTCCATACCTTCAGGTGTAACTGCTACGGTGTGTTCAAAGTGGGCACATAACGATCCATCAGCTGTAACGACAGTCCAGTTATCTTCCAACGTTTTGACATACCGTCTGCCTGCGTTAACCATTGGCTCAATAGCTAGCACCATACCAGCCTTTAACCTTGGTCCACGATCAGGAAGACCATAGTTCGGAATCGATGGTTCCTCGTGTAGATTCGCTCCAATGCCGTGACCGACATATTCACGAACGACGGAAAACCCTTCATCTTCGATATATTTCTGAATTGCATGAGATATTGTAAACAAGCGAACGTCTGGTTTTACCAGCGCTAGTCCTGCGTATAATGAAGCCTCGGTAACGTCCAGAAGACGACGAGCTTCTTCGGAAATACGGCCAACTGGATAGGTCCAGGCAGAATCTCCATGATACCCCTGGTACTGCGCGCCAATGTCAAACGTAACGATATCGCCCTCGTTCAACTTGCGTTTGCCGGGAAATCCATGTACCAACTCTTCATTCACTGAAGCGCACACACTGGCAGGGAAACCGTTATAACCTTTGAAAGACGGCACAGCTCCTTGACTGCGAATAAATTGATCAGCCATATGGTCAAGTTCACCAGTCGTAATACCGGGAACAATGTGTTCTTCCAAGAGACGATGCGTTTCCGCAACAATTCTCCCAGCTTCCCTCATCAAACCCAGTTCCGTTTCGGACTTACCAATGATCATCAATTAACCTCTCAACAAGGACACGATTTCTTGAGAAACTTGATCGATATCCTGTTCTCCGTCGATTTGACGAAGAAGGCCTTTAGTTTCGTAGAACGTGAGGAGTGGTGCTGTTTTGTTGATATATTCGTCCAAACGAGTGCCTACGCTCTCTTCGTTATCATCAGAGCGTTGGTACAACTCGCCGCCGCATTTATCACAGATTCCATCCTGCTTTGGTGGATTAAATACGACATGATAAGTCGATCCACAGTTTTTACAAATACGACGACCCGTCAAACGAGCCAGCAATTTGTTGCGATCCACTTTCAGGTTGATCACATGATCAAGACCTGAGTTCAGTCGTTCCAGGATGCCATCCAGCGCTTCTGCCTGAGACAGGGTTCTTGGAAAACCATCCAAGAGGAAACCTTCTCTGCAGTCCGACTGTTGCAATCGCTCTTCAACGATGCCAATGGTAACATCATCTGGTACAAGTAATCCTTGATCCATATATTCCTTGGCTTTCAGGCCAATGGGAGTTCCCTGTTTAATCGCAAGACGAAATGCATCGCCTGTTGAAATATGGGGAATACCGAACTCTTTCACAATGACGTCTGCTTGCGTACCTTTTCCTGCCCCCGGAGGGCCCATGAATAGGATGTTCACGTTATGTCACTCCCTCCAAGACTACCCTACATCAACAAACAGCACAATAGGTGCCGGCAAGTAAATCTTTACTCAACCGGAACCTATTGCCTATTTATTGATAAAACCTTTGTAGTGGCGTTTGATCAATTGGCTTTCGATTTGCTTCATCGTATCCAGCGCAACACCGATAACGATCAGGAGGGAAGTTCCTCCAATTTGCGCTGATTGAGGCAAACCAGAAAGTGCCCCTAAGAATACAGGCAGAACGGAAATGACTGCCAAGAAGATGGCTCCGGCCATTGTCAAACGAGTCATGACACGGGTCAGATATTTCTCGGTTGCTTTACCTGGGCGAATACCCGGAATGTAACCGCCGTTCTTTTTCATATTATCAGCCATCTGCTGTGGATTCATCTGTACGAACGTATAGAAGAATGTGAATCCGAAGATCATCACGACATACAGCACCATACCAAGAGGTTTGTGTGTAGTCAAGTTCTGACCGATCCACTGTGCCCAACCATGATTAGCCCAGAAGTTGGCAATAATCGTTGGGAACATCAACAGCGATGATGCGAAGATGACAGGGATAACACCAGCTGCATTAATCTTCAGCGGGATATGTGTATTCTGTCCACCGTACATTTTGTTTCCTACGACACGTTTTGCGTACTGTACAGGAATTTTCCGAATCGCCTGTTGAATGTAAATGACCCCGATGATAATCAGCACGATGACAATCGCGATGATCACACCTTTAAGAATGTTCATGAACAATTGATCAGGTTGGATGAAGTCGGACTCGATTGTTTGTTTGATAATGTTAGGCACTGTTGACAGGATACCCGCAAAGATCAAAATCGAAATTCCGTTTCCGATGCCTTTCTCGGTGATCTGCTCACCAAGCCACATCAGGAATGAAGTACCGGCCGTAAGTACAATTGCGATCAAGATATAATCTGCAAACGTAGCGTTAGGAATCATGTCTGTATTGTACAAGCGGTTGAATCCGATCGACGTACCAAACGCTTGAATCAATGCCAGCCCGATCGTTAAATAACGAGTCAGTTGTGCAGATTTCTTCTTACCTTGTTCACCTTGCTTTGCCCACTCCGCTAATTTAGGAATAACGTCCATGGAAAGCAACTGTACTATGATAGACGCAGTGATGTAAGGAACGATCCCGAGAGCAAATATAGAGAACTGGAACAGTGCTCCACCCGAGAACGTATTGAGAAGTCCAAAAACTTCTTTACCCGCAGAATTTGTCGCTTCGAACACATCTTTGTTAACGCCCGGAACGGGGACAAAGGAGCCGATGCGGTAAATGATCAGTACAAAAAGGGTAAATAATACCCTTTTGCGCAGATCTTCAACCCGCCAGATATTCTTTAGGGTCTTGAACATTAAATCACCTCGGTTGTACCGCCGGCAGCTTCAATTTTCTCCACCGCAGATTGAGAAAACTTGTTAGCTTTAACAGTCAGCTTCACAGTGACTTCACCGTTACCCAGGACTTTGATTCCGGATTTAGCGTTTTTAACAACGCCGTTCGTCATCAAGAATTCTGGAGTTACTTCAGTACCCGCAGGCAAACTATTCAGGTCTTCGATATTAACAACTGCATATTCTTTGCGAGTTGGGTTTACGAAACCGCGTTTTGGCAAGCGACGATACAATGGATTTTGTCCACCTTCGAAGCCTGGACGAACACCACCGCCCGAACGAGCGTTTTGTCCTTTATGACCGCGACCTGATGTTTTACCTGTACCACTACTTGGACCGCGACCAACACGTTTGCGTTCTTTACGCGATCCAGGAGATGGTGAAAGCTCATGTAACTTCATCGTTCGTTGCACCTCCTTAAAGATTTGTGGGTGTATACCCGTATATTAAGCTTCTACTTCTTTTACAGCTACCAAGTGACTTACTTTGTTAATCATACCACGGATGGCAGGATTATCGTTTTGGATCACTTTGCTGTTGATTTTGCGCAATCCCAATGTTTTCACAGTTGTTCTTTGCGTCTCCGGACGTCCGATCAAGCTACGGACGAGGGTAATTTCTAATTTAGCCATGAGAATTCCCTCCTAACCCAGAAGCTCTTCGACGGATTTTCCGCGCAGTTTAGCCACGTCTTCAGCACGCTTCAAACGGGACAAACCTTCCAAAGTCGCATTGACCATGTTCATGGAATTCGAAGAACCCAGAGATTTTGTCAAAATGTCACCTACACCAGCAAGTTCGAGAACCGCACGTACAGGACCACCAGCGATAACACCAGTACCTTCAGATGCTGGTTTCAACAGAACGCGTCCTGCGCCGAACTTACCTGTTACCAAGTGAGGAATCGAAGTTCCTACGAGTGGAACGTGTACAAGGTTTTTCTTAGCATCTTCAATACCTTTGCGAATTGCATCAGGTACTTCGCCCGCTTTACCGATACCCGCTCCAACCCAGCCGTTGCCGTCGCCGACTACAACCAGTGCGCTAAAGCTGAAACGGCGTCCGCCTTTTACTACTTTAGCTACGCGATTAATGTTTACTACTCTTTCAGACAGTTCCAAAGTATTCGGATCTACACGCAAGTCGTTAACCTCCTTTTGAAAAATATCTTAAAACTCAAGTCCTGCTTCACGAGCCGCTTCAGCCAATGCTGCGATACGACCATGATACAGATATCCGCTACGGTCAAATACGATATTGGAAACACCTTTATCTTTTGCACGTTTAGCAACGAGTTCGCCAACTTTACGAGCAGATTCAACAGATGCACCATTTTTGATGTCAGTGCTCAATTCTTTGTCTACAGTAGACGCGGAAGCGATTGTTACACCAGCTACATCATCGATGATTTGAGCGTACATATGTTTACCAGAACGGAAAACGTTCAAACGAGGACGTGCAGCCGTTCCTTGGATTTTCTTACGAACACGAAGGTGTCTTTTCAGACGAGCCTTGTTTTTATCTGGTTTCGTAATCATCTCAGGGATTCACTCCTTTCAGGTTACCTCGCTGGCTTCAAAGCAGAAGCCACGGGGTATATTAGAAACACACGAAGCAAGCAAGCCGAAAGCCGCGAAAAGGCGGTAAGAGAAATCTTATTTCTTCTTACCGGCTTTACCTTCCTTACGGATGATACGCTCGCCTTCATATTTAATACCTTTACCTTTGTACGGCTCAGGTTCACGAACGGAACGAATTTTTGCAGCGTAAGCACCTACGCGCTCTTTATCGATACCGCGAACAATGATTTTCGTATTCGAAGGTACTTCGAATTCGATTCCCGCTTCCGGTGTGATTTCAACCGGGTGAGAGTAACCAACGTTCAGAACGATTTTATCTCCGGATTTGCTTGCACGATATCCGACCCCAACCAACTCCAGAGATTTAGCGAATCCTTCAGTTACGCCACTCACCATGTTGCTGACAACGCTACGTGTTGTGCCGTGTAAAGAACGGTGAGTTTTGTTATCGGAAGGACGCACAACTGTAATTTCGTTGTTTTCAACTGTAACCTTCATGTCTTTGTGAAGTTCACGAGTCAAAGTTCCTTTAGGTCCTTTTACCGTGATAACGGTATTGTCCAAAGTGATGTCTACACCACTTGGTACTGTAATTGGTTTGCGACCAATACGAGACATATGTTGCACCTCCTATCTTGTGACGTTATATTACCAAACGTAGCAGACGACTTCTCCGCCGGATTTCGATTGACGAGCTTCTTTGTCCGTCATAACACCTTTGGATGTCGAGATAATCGCGATTCCAAGGCCGCCAAGTACGCGAGGTACTTCATTGCTTTTCGTGTAAACACGAAGACCTGGTTTACTGATTCTTTTCAGACCAGTGATAACGCGCTCGTTATTTTGACCGTATTTCAAGAAAACACGGATAATCCCTTGTTTGTTATCTTCGATATATTCTGCGTCACGGATGAAACCTTCACGCTTCAGGATATCGGCGATTTGTTTTTTCATTGTCGAAGCAGGCATTTCTACCGTTTCGTGACGAACTGTGTTCGCGTTACGAATACGAGTAAGCATATCTGCAATTGGATCAGACATAGTCATTGTGAGTTAACCTCCTTCCCGTTCAGGACTTTTTACCAGCTTGCTTTTTTCACGCCAGGAATCTGGCCTTTATAAGCTAATTCACGGAAGCAAATTCTGCAAATTTTGAACTTTTGCAGTACCGAATGTGGACGACCACAACGCTCGCAGCGTGTATAAGCACGTACTTTAAACTTTGGTGTACGTTGTTGTTTAACTTTCATCGAAGTTTTTGCCACTTTAGCCTGACACCTCCTAAATAATTTCGGAGAAAAGGGAGTCTTTCCAGACACCCGGAACGTTTATGCCAACATTATTTAACGAAAGGCATTCCCATTTGCGTAAGCAATTCACGGGACTCTTCGTCTGTTTTCGCCGTTGTTACGATGACAATATCCATACCGCGGACTTTGTCTACTTTATCATACTCGATCTCTGGGAAGATCAATTGCTCTTTCAGACCCAGAGTGTAGTTACCACGACCATCGAACGCTTTGCTCGATACACCGCGGAAGTCACGTACACGTGGAAGTGTTACGTTGAACAATTTATCGAGGAAGTAGTACATACGCTCGCCGCGCAATGTTACTTTCACACCGATAGGCATGTTCTCACGCAGTTTGAATCCTGCGATTGATTTTTTCGCACGAGTGATTACAGGTTTTTGACCTGCGATCAGTTGCAAATCGTTTACTGCGGAATCCAACACTTTGGAGTTTTGGACAGCGTCGCCCACACCCATGTTGATAACGATTTTCTCGATTTTCGGCACTTGCATTACCGTTGTATAGTTAAACTTCTGCATCAAAGCAGGAGCGATTTCTTGCAGGTAACGTTCTTTCATTCTTGATGCCATGAATCATAGCCCTCCTTTCTCATTCGGTTCAATTAGTCGATAATTTCTCCGGAACGTTTTGCAACGCGCACTTTTTTACCGTTATCCAAAACTTTGTAACCGATACGGGTTACTTTTCCGCTCTTCGGATCGATGTGCATCACGTTGGAAACATGAATCGGAGCTTCCTTCTCGATAATGCCGCCTTGCGGGTTTTGCTGGTTAGGCTTCTGGTGTTTTTTCACCATGTTAACACCTTCCACAAGGACGCGGTTTTCACGAGGATAAGCAGCGATGACACGGCCTTTTTTACCTTTGTCTTTACCGCTGATCACCATAACCGTATCTTCCTTTTTAACGTGAAGTTTGTTGTTATGGGATTCCAGAACTTTTTTCACTCTTGGCATTTCGTACACCTCCTGTTTCTAAACATCACGAGCTTAATCTATTAGATAACCTCTGGGGCCAAGGAAACGATTTTCATGAAATCTTTCTCGCGAAGTTCACGAGCAACAGGTCCGAAAATACGTGTTCCACGTGGGCTTCTGTCGTCTTTTACAACAACAGCTGCATTTTCATCAAAACCGATGTAGGAACCGTCTTTACGACGTACAGAACGCTTCGTACGAACGACAACCGCTCTAACTACATCACCTTTTTTGACAACGCCGCCTGGTGTTGCTTGTTTTACAGAACAAACGATCAGATCACCGATTTGAGCTGTACGACGTCCCGTACCGCCGAGTACGCGGATACACATCAGTTCCTTCGCACCGGAGTTGTCGGCTACAGTCAAACGTGTAAATGGTTGAATCATTTAGTATTCCTCCTTCCAGCTATGCTGATCATGCAATTAGATGATAACCGCTTTTTCAACGACTTCAGTAAGTCTCCAGCGTTTATCTTTCGAAAGCGGACGAGTCTCCATGATTTTCACCGTGTCACCGATTTTTGCAGTGTTTTCTTCG
The DNA here is from genome assembly GCF_037969905.1 of Paenibacillus sp. FSL R7-0272. NCBI lineage: Bacteria > Bacillati > Bacillota > Bacilli > Caryophanales > Paenibacillaceae > Paenibacillus > Paenibacillus sp. FSL R7-0272. Next base: position 5,622,910 of record NZ_CP150221.1, read on the forward strand.
TCATGCGCTTTGAACTTTTTAGTAACCTTAATGCGTTTATGATACAATTTGTGGTTTTTGTAGGTTTCTACAGCAACAACAATCGTTTTGTCCATTTTATCACTGACAACTTTACCAGTTTGAACTTTACGTGCATTACGTTCTTCGCTCATTGTTGGCCTCCTTCCTGATTACGGACGGAATGTATATCCGACCTCTAATTAACCGATTCCCAATTCTCTTTCACGGATGATCGTTTTAGCACGAGCTATTTCTTTACGCACATCACGGATACGAGTCGGGTTATCCAGCTGACCGGTAGCAAGTTGAAAGCGGAGGTTAAAGAGTTCTTCTTTAAATCCGGCAATCTTTTGCTCGATTTCAGCAGAGGTTAGGTTGCGAAATTCACTAGCTTTCATTTGCTTCACCACCCAATTCTTCACGTTTCACGAACTTCGTTTTGATTGGCAGTTTGTGAGCGGCAAGACGCATCGCTTCGCGTGCAATATCCTCCGGTACACCAGCAAGTTCAAACATGATCTTACCTGGTTTCACTACTGCAACCCATTTTTCTACGTTACCTTTACCGCTACCCATCCGAACCTCGAGAGGCTTTTGAGTGATTGGTTTGTCAGGGAAAATTTTAATCCAGACTTTACCACCACGTTTGATGTAACGAGTCATCGCAATACGAGCCGCTTCGATTTGACGGTTCGTAATCCAAGCCGGTTCCGTAGCTTGCAGACCATATTCGCCAAAGTTCAGCGTAGTTCCGCCTTTTGCTTGGCCTTTCATATGTCCACGTTGTTGCTTACGGTGTTTTACACGTTTTGGTACCAACATGATTAGTTGCCTCCTTCCTTAGCAGCTTGTTTCTTAGCCGTAGGAAGAACCTCTCCACGATAGATCCATACTTTTACGCCGATACGTCCGTAAGTAGTATGAGCCTCTGCAGTACCATAGTCAATGTCAGCACGCAGTGTGTGCAGTGGAACAGTTCCTTCGCTGTAGCCTTCAGAACGTGCAATCTCAGCACCGCCAAGACGTCCGCCTACTTGAGTTTTAATACCTTTAGCACCAGAGCGCATAGTTCTTTGAATAGCTTGTTTCAGAGCACGACGGAAAGAAACACGACGTTCCAATTGTTGTGCAATGCTTTCTGCTACCAGGATCGCGTCCAGGTCTTGGTTCTTAATTTCAGAGATGTTGATGTGTACTTTTTTACCGCCAGCAATTTTCGTAATTTGGTTACGAAGATTCTCAACTTCAGATCCACCTTTACCGATTACCATACCTGGTTTCGCTGTGTGAATCGTTACGTTTACACGGTTAGCCGCTCTCTCGATCTCAACACGAGACATAGCGGAGTCTTTCAATTTATTTTTCAGGAATTCACGAATTTTCACGTCTTCCATCAAAAGATCGCCGAAGTCTTTGCCTGCATACCACTTAGATTCCCAGTCACGGATAACTCCGACACGAAGTCCGACTGGATTTACCTTTTGGCCCACACGTTTTCCCTCCTTCTACTTTTCAGATACCACCAAAGTAATGTGGCTAGTACGTTTGTTAATACGACTTGCACGTCCCATTGCACGAGGGCGGAAACGTTTCATCGTTGGTCCTTGGTTTACGTAAGCTTGCGAGATCACCAAGTTATTAACATCTAAAGAATAATTATGTTCCGCATTCGCAATAGCGGAGTTAAGCAACTTCTCAACAACTGGAGAAGCGGATTTCGGAGTGTGACGGAGAATGGCAACCGCCTCACCTACTTGCTTGCCGCGAATCAAGTCAACAACGAGTTGAACTTTACGAGGAGCAATCCGGATAAACTTAGCATGTGCTTTTGCTTCCATTGTGTAACCTCCTCTCAAACATTAGAGATGTTCATTTATCTTCTTGTTTTCTTGTCATCATCAGTATGGCCTTTGTACGTACGGGTTGGAGCGAACTCACCCAGTTTGTGTCCAACCATGTCCTCAGTTACATACACTGGCACGTGTTTACGACCGTCGTAAACGCCAAATGTGTGTCCGATGAATTGTGGGAAAATTGTAGAGCGACGGGACCAGGTTTTGATAACGTTCTTCTTGCCTGATGCTTCCATCTCTTCTACCTTCTTGAGCATGTAGCCATCAATGAATGGCCCTTTTTTCAAACTGCGACTCATGTGGAGATCCTCCCTTCAAACATAGCTTTTATGCATCCGTAGATGCCTCACGAAGTTATGCACAGTGTGTATTACTTCGTGCGGCGACGGATGATGTATTTATCAGAAGCTTTATTTTTCTTACGCGTTTTGTAACCAAGAGTAGGTTTACCCCATGGTGACATTGGCGATTTACGTCCGATTGGAGCACGACCTTCACCACCACCGTGAGGGTGATCGTTAGGGTTCATTACCACACCACGAACCTCAGGACGTTGACCCAACCAACGGCTACGACCGGCTTTACCGATTTTGATAAGCTCGTGGTCTTGGTTACCAACGGATCCGATTGTTGCGCGGCAAACTTTCAAAATACGACGAACTTCTCCAGAAGAGAGACGAACGGAAACGTATTTTTCTTCTTTACCAAGCAATTGAGCTTCTGTACCAGCAGCACGAACCAATTGTCCGCCTTTACCTGGTTTCAACTCGATGTTGTGGATAACGGTACCTACTGGAATGTTTTCAAGCGGCAGTGCGTTACCAATTTTGATATCTGCGTCAGGACCAGAGAATACTTGATCTCCAACTTTCAGACCTTTAGGAGCGATGATGTAACGTTTCTCACCATCAGCATAGTGAATCAATGCAATGTTGGAGGTACGGTTCGGGTCATACTCGATTGTAGCAACGCGGCCCGGTATTCCATCTTTAGTACGTTTGAAGTCGATGATACGGTATTTACGTTTGTGTCCACCACCGTGGTGACGAACTGTAATTTTACCTTGGTTGTTGCGGCCTGCTTGTTTGCTCAATGGGGCCAACAACGATTTCTCCGGCTTATCTGTGGTAATTTCCTCAAATGTAGAAACGGACATGTTCCGTCTTGCCGGGGATGTTGGTTTATACTTTTTGATTGGCACTAGTTTTCCCTCCTTACTTCAAAGATTTCAATTATACAGTTTCAAAGAACTCAAGCGATTTGCTGTCTTGCGTCAGTGTTACAAACGCTTTTTTCCATTCGCTTGTATATCCGGAATAACGTCCGTACCGTTTCGGTTTAGCTGGAACACGAAGTGTGTTCACGTTTTTCACTTTTACGCCGAAAATAGCTTCTACCGCTTTTTTGATCTCGGTTTTGTTTGCACGGATATCGACTTCAAATACATATTTCAAGTCGTTCATCATGTCGGCAGTACGTTCCGTAATAATCGGACGTTTTACAATATCACGAGGATCTTTCATTACGCGAGCACCTCCTCTACCTTCTGAACTGCTTCTTTCGTAATGATCAGTTTGTCGTGCGAAAGCACGTCAAGAACATTAATACCATCAGCAGCTACGAATTTCACGCCCGGAATATTCCGTGCAGAAAGAGCTACATTATCATCATAGCTAGGAGCTACAATCAAAGCTTTGCGACCTACTTTGAGATTGTTCAAAATAGCTGCAAACTCTTTTGTTTTTGGTGAGCTCAACGCGAGAGCATCCAAAACGATAATGTCATTGTCTTGCACTTTGGATGAAAGAGCAGACTTGATCGCCAGACGGCGAACTTTCTTAGGCAGTTTGTACGCATAGCTCCGTGGTGTCGGACCAAATACGATACCGCCGCCTTTCCATTGTGGAGAACGAATCGAACCTTGACGAGCGCGACCTGTACCTTTTTGTTTCCAAGGTTTACGTCCACCGCCACGTACTTCAGAACGTCCTTTTACTTTGTGGGTACCTTGACGAAGAGAAGCGCGTTGCATAAGAACTGCATCGTACAGAACGTGTTGATTCGGCTCAATACCGAATACCGCATCATTCAGTTCAACTTCACCTACTTGGCTACCATCTACATTGTAAACTGATACTTTTGGCATTTTGTGTTCCTCCTTTCTTCAGTGGTTATTTTTTCACCGTTTCTTTGACTCTTACAAGGCTGTTCTTCGGTCCAGGAATAGAACCTTTTACGAGGATTACATTACGCTCAGCGTCTACTTTAACAACCTCAAGACGTTGAATTGTAACAGTATCATGTCCCATATGCCCTGGCAGGCGTTTGCCTTTAGGAACTCGGTTAGCTTGGATCGAACCCATCGAACCTGGGCCACGGTGATAACGCGAACCATGTGACATAGGTCCAGTGCTTTGTCCCCAACGTTTGATAACGCCGGCAAAACCTTTACCTTTAGAAATACCTGTTACGTCAACGAACTCGCCTTCAGCGAAAATGTCAGCTTTCAATTCTTGGCCAACTTCATATTCCGCGATGTTAATGCCGCGAAGCTCACGAACGTAGCGCTTAGGTGCAGTATTCGCTTTTTTAGCGTGTCCTGCTTCTGGCTTGTTAGCATTTTTCTCTTTCTTATCGGCAAAACCGATTTGAACTGCTTCGTAGCCATCGTTTTCAATATCTTTCTTTTGTAAAACAACACAAGGACCTGCTTCGATAACCGTTACTGGAACTACGTTACCTTCAGCGGTAAACACTTGAGTCATTCCAAGTTTTTTTCCTAAGATACCTTTCATGTTGACACCTCTTTTCCTTTATACGTGGTCTTGTTTGTTGCTATATATTACAATTTAATTTCGATATCTACACCGGACGGTAGATCCAAGCGCATCAAGGCATCCACAGTTTGTGGAGTCGGGTTAACGATATCGATCAAACGCTTATGAGTGCGTTGTTCGAATTGCTCCCGAGAATCCTTGTACTTGTGCACCGCACGAAGAATAGTAATGATTTGTTTTTCAGTAGGAAGCGGAATCGGACCGGATACACCTGCACCCGAACGTTTTGCTGTTTCAACGATTTTCTCCGCGGATTGATCAAGAATTCTGTGGTCGTAAGCTTTCAAACGAATACGAATTTTTTGCTTTGCCATTTTAGTCCCTCCTTCTATCGCCCAATTTTTTATCGGACATACTCCGTGAAAATTTTCTAGCCACTCTCCCATGGCAAAGGGGCCGGGTGTGCCAGTAACCTCTCACATCATCGCAACGTCACAAGAACAACATTCATTATTATATAGAAAAGATGGGCATATTGCAAGCATATTTAAAAAAAACATTTAAATTGATCTTTTCAAAAGAATCGACTCAATTTAGCTCAATGTTTTTCTTCATATCCAGGCTGCCTAACCTATCAATCTATAAGATAAATCTTGTTCATTTTAGATGACGCAGGTTCCGAAACGTTGACATAATAAAAGAGTTCTTTATCCGATGTCGGATAAAGAACTCTTCCGAAGCTTCGTTACAATACAATGTTACTCGTTCCAGTACACTGTTGCTTATACTTATTTGGCAAGAGCCAAATTATTTTTGGATTGTTGCTACGGAACCCGCACCAACTGTACGTCCACCTTCACGAATAGAGAACTTAGTTCCTTCTTCGATCGCGATTGGAGAGATCAGTTGAACAGTAACCGTGATGTTGTCACCAGGCATTACCATTTCAGTACCTTCTGGCAGGTTGATGATACCAGTTACGTCAGTTGTACGGAAGTAGAACTGTGGACGGTATCCAGTGAAGAAAGGCTTGTGACGGCCACCCTCTTCTTTAGTCAAAACGTAAATTTGAGCAGTGAATTCTGTGTGTGGTTTAACAGATGCTGGTTTAGCAAGTACTTGACCACGCTCGATTTGAGTACGGTCAACACCACGCAACAATGCACCGATGTTGTCACCCGCTTGTGCGGAATCCAACAATTTACGGAACATCTCAACGCCCGTAACTACGGATTTTTTAGTTTCTTCAGTGATACCAACGATCTCGATCTCTTCGCCGACTTTAACAGTACCACGCTCTACACGACCTGTAGCAACGGTACCACGACCAGTGATGGAGAATACGTCCTCGACAGGCATCAAGAAAGGCTTGTCAGTTTGACGCTCAGGCAGTGGGATGTAAGTGTCGATTTCTTTGAACATCTCAACGATTTTTTGAGCCCACTCACCATCAGGGTTTTGCAGAGCTTCACGAGCGGATCCACGAGTGATTGGAGTATCATCACCTGGGAACTCGTACTCGTTAAGAAGGTCGCGAACTTCCATCTCAACCAGTTCCAACAACTCTTCGTCTTCAACCATGTCACATTTGTTCAAGAAAACAACAATGTAAGGTACGCCTACTTGACGGGAGAGCAAGATGTGCTCACGAGTTTGTGGCATTGGGCCGTCAGCTGCGGATACTACCAGGATAGCTCCGTCCATTTGTGCCGCGCCAGTGATCATGTTTTTAACATAGTCGGCGTGACCTGGGCAGTCTACGTGAGCGTAGTGACGAGTGTCAGTTTCGTACTCAACGTGTGCTGTGGAGATAGTGATACCGCGCTCGCGCTCTTCTGGAGCTTTGTCGATTTGGTCGAATGCTACAGCAGCACCACCGTAAGTTTTGGACAATACAGTTGTGATTGCAGCAGTCAGAGTTGTTTTACCATGATCGACGTGACCAATAGTACCAATGTTAACGTGTGGTTTATTACGTTCGTATTTAGCCTTTGCCATTTGAACGTGGCCTCCTTAAAATTTATGATTTTATGTTTCACTGAATGCGGTGCTTCAAACCATGTTTCAAGCACAAGCATTCAGTGTGAGAAAACTACTCGGTGCCTTTTGTTTTGGCAACGATCTCTTCAGCGATGCTCTTAGGAACTTCTTCATAGTGGGAGAGTTCCATTGAGAACACGCCGCGTCCTTGAGTACCGGAACGAAGAGTTGTAGAGTAACCAAACATCTCAGAGAGAGGTACCTTAGCACGGATGATTTGAGCTCCACTACGGGAATCCATACCTTCAATGCGGCCACGACGGGAATTCAACATACCCATTACGTCACCCATATACTCTTCTGGAACAGTTACTTCTACTTTCATGATAGGCTCAAGCAGAACTGGACTACATTTGTCTTTCGCTGCTTTCAGCGCCATAGATCCGGCAATTTTAAATGCCATCTCGTTGGAATCGACATCATGGTAAGATCCGTCTACGATAGTAGCCTTAACGTCAACAAGCGGGAAGCCTGCGATAACGCCGTTTTTCATTTGCTCTTCAATCCCTGACAATGCAGGTTGAATGTATTCTCTTGGTACGGAACCACCGACAACCTTACTTTCGAACTGGCTGCCTGTACCCGGCTCGAGAGGTTCGAATTCAACCCATACGTGACCGTATTGACCACGACCACCGGATTGACGTACGAATTTACCTTCAACGCGCGCTGGAGCACGGAATGTTTCGCGGTAAGCTACTTGTGGTTTACCCACAGTAGTTTCAACCTTGAACTCACGACGCATACGGTCGATGATGATATCAAGGTGAAGCTCACCCATACCTGCCAAGATTGTTTGGCCTGTTTCTTCGTCAGTATGAGCGCGAAGAGTTGGATCCTCTTCCGTCAACTTACCGAGAGCCACACCCATTTTATCTTGGTCAGCTTTGGTTTTAGGTTCAACAGCAATTTCGATTACCGGATCAGGGAAGTTCATGGATTCCAGGATAACCGGATGTTTCTCATCACATAGTGTATCACCTGTACCTGTATCTTTCAAACCAACAGCTGCTGCGATATCACCGGAGTAAACTTCAGTGATTTCTTGACGGCTGTTTGCGTGCATTTGAAGGATACGACCGATACGCTCACGTTTGTTTTTAGTTGCATTCAATACATAAGAACCGGATTGAAGTACACCGGAGTATACGCGGAAGAATGTCAATTTACCAACGTAAGGGTCAGTCATGATTTTGAAAGCCAATGCAGAGAATGGCTCTTCATCGGAAGACTTACGAACCGCTTCAGTTCCATCCTCAAGAAGACCCTTGATTGCTGGAACGTCAACTGGAGCTGGCAAGTAGTCGATAACAGCATCCAACATCAGTTGAACACCTTTGTTACGGTATGAGGATCCACAGATAACTGGGAAGATCTTAACATCTACAACACCTTTACGGAGAGCGGATTTAATCTCATCAATAGTGATTTCTTCGCCTTCCAGGTATTTCATTGTCAGTTCTTCATCAAGCTCTGCAACACGCTCAATCAATTCGTTGCGAAGTTCTTCAACTTGCTCAACGAATTCCGCAGGAATATCGGTTTCTTCAATATCTTGTCCCAGGTCATCTTTATACATATGAGCCCGTTGAGCAACGATATCAATGATACCTTTGAAATCATTCTCAGCACCGATTGGAAGTTGAATCGCAACAGCGTTCGCTTGAAGGCGATCACGCATGTCAGATACAACGTTCAAGAAGTCAGCACCGATGATATCCATTTTGTTTACATATGCGATACGAGGTACGCCGTACTTGTCAGCCTGTCTCCATACAGTTTCAGACTGAGGCTCAACGCCTTCTTTCGCACTGAATACACCTACTGCTCCGTCCAATACACGAAGGGAACGTTCAACTTCAACAGTGAAGTCAACGTGTCCCGGGGTATCAATGATATTTACGCGGTGACCTTTCCAAGCAGCGGTAGTCGCAGCGGAAGTAATCGTAATTCCGCGCTCCTGTTCCTGTTCCATCCAGTCCATTGTCGCAGCGCCTTCGTGAACTTCACCGATTTTGTGCGTACGTCCTGTGTAAAACAAGATCCGCTCAGTTGTCGTGGTTTTACCCGCATCAATATGAGCCATGATCCCGATATTACGTGTATTTTTCAAGGAGAACTCTCTAGCCATGAAATGGGTCTCCCTTCAAAATTGAAGTTTATTTTTGTGAACTGAATCCTACCAACGGTAGTGAGCAAACGCTTTGTTCGCTTCAGCCATTTTGTGCGTATCTTCACGTTTCTTAACGGAAGCGCCTGTGTTGTTGGAAGCGTCGATGATCTCAGCCGCCAAACGCTCTTCCATTGTTTTCTCACCGCGGTTGCGGGAGTAGTTCACGAGCCAACGTAAACCCAAAGCAGTACGTCTCTCTGGTTTTACCTCGATTGGTACTTGGTAGTTGGCACCGCCGACACGGCGAGCTTTAACTTCCAGGACTGGCATGATATTTTTGATTGCTGTCTCAAATACTTCCATCGGGTCATTACCCGTGCGTTCTTGGATCAACTTGAACGCATTATACAGAATGCTTTGAGCAACACCGCGTTTTCCGTCGAGCATGATGCGGTTGATCAAACGAGTAACCAACTTGGAGTTGTATACCGGATCTGGCAACACGTCTCTTTTCGTAACTGGACCTTTGCGTGGCATGGATATCCCCCTTTCTTTCTTGTTCAGCAGTCCCTGTACCTTCCAGACCTAAGCCAGAAGGCTTTCAGGCAATCTGCTTATCGTAATTTAGGCTTTTTTAGCTTTTGGACGTTTAGCTCCGTATTTAGAACGAGCTTGCATACGGTTGTTCACGCCTGCAGTATCGAGAGCTCCACGAACGATGTGATAACGAACCCCTGCAAGGTCTTTTACTTTACCTCCGCGGATCAATACCACACTGTGCTCTTGAAGGTTATGTCCGATTCCCGGGATATAAGCAGTTACCTCGAGACGGTTCGTCAAACGAACACGGGCATATTTACGAAGTGCAGAGTTCGGTTTACGTGGAGTCATTGTACCTACACGAGTGCAGACACCACGTTTTTGTGGGGCACTGATGTTAGTGGATTCACGTTTCAAAGCGTTGAACCCTTTTTGCAAAGCTGGTGATTTTGACTTCTCAACTTTTGCTTGACGTCCTTTACGAACCAGTTGGTTAATAGTTGGCATGTGATTGCCACCCCCTTCCTCAATTATTCATGTTTCTTTACAAACCTTTATCTAAGCCCACAGACCCAGGCGGTTCATAAAAAGACAAATGAAAAGTTTTTGCCTTGGAGAATCCTTAAATGTTCTCGGACAAAAACGTTCCTTACCGTATCATTTTACGACAGCAGCCATCGCTGCTCCCACCCCAATCCCGCACGCTTTGCCGAGATTTTTCATTGTGTCCACTTTCGTGTACTTCACATTGTGTTGTTCACACAAAGCAATGATTTTGGAAGTGAGCTGCGGATCACTATCTTCTGCGACATAGACTTCTGAAGCCATTCCTGTCTGCACTGTCCGCATGGTCTGTTTGGTACCAATCTTGACATGAGCATCTTGCAAGCCTTTTTCATTAGACATCATACATTCCTCCGAATAGGACCAATTACAATCAGCTGCCCACGCACCTTTGATATATTAGCATCTAGCGCAAGCATTGTCAATGTTATTCCAAAAAGTTTTTATAAAGTTTGTGTACATCAGGATTCGTCCGCTTGGATATTACAAACGTCGCTTCCTGACATACACATTCTTTAATTCCTCAGAACGAGGAAATCTATATTAGTCTACCGAAACTGGCTCCAGTTCTTCTACAGAAGATTGGCCATCTTCAGGCTCAGCAAATTTGATACTGCGGTAACGGTTCATACCCGTACCAGCAGGGATCAGCTTACCGATGATAACATTTTCCTTCAGACCGAGCAACTGATCCACTTTACCTTTGATCGCTGCATCCGTCAGTACACGTGTTGTCTCTTGGAACGATGCCGCAGAGAGGAAGGAGTCTGTTTCAAGGGATGCTTTTGTAATACCGAGCAAGATTGGTTTTGCAACCGCTGGCTCTTTATCACTCAGAATCGCAATTTTGTTCGCTCTTTCGTACTCATGCGTATCTACAAATGATCCTGGCAACAATGTTGTATCTCCCGCATCAACGATACGGATTTTACGTAACATTTGACGGATCATAACTTCAACGTGTTTGTCATTGATTTCTACGCCTTGGTTACGGTATACGCGCTGTACTTCCTGCAAAATGTAGTTCTGTACGCCACGTACGCCTTTGATGCGTAGCATTTCTTTCGGGTCGATAGAACCGTCTGTCAACTCGTCACCCGCTTCAATTTCCATACCTTCGCTTACGCGAACACGGGAACCGTAAGTAACAGAGTATACTTTGGATTCTGCTTCACCTTGAATTTCGATTTCACGACGGTCTTTCGCTTCGCGAATCTCTTTAACTACACCGTCAATCTCACTGATTGTTGCTTGACCTTTAGGATTACGGGCCTCAAACAACTCCTGGATACGAGGCAAACCTTGCGTGATGTCGTCTCCGGCTACACCACCGGTATGGAACGTACGCATTGTAAGCTGTGTTCCTGGCTCACCAATGGATTGTGCGGCAATGATACCAACCGCTTCACCAATCTCCACGTGTTTACCTGTCGCAAGGTTGCGACCGTAACACTTCTTGCAGACACCATGACTTGCACGGCAGCTGAGAACGGAACGGATTTGCAATTTGGTCACGCCAGCTTTGATAATCGCTTCTGCTTTGTCAGAGTCGATCAACTCATTGCGGCCAGCGATAATTTCTTTTGTTTCCGGATGACGAACAGTTTCGAAGCAGTATCTGCCTTCAATACGGTCGTAGAGATCTTCGATGACCTCTTTACCATCCTGGATACGACTAACCGTAAAGCCTTTATCTGTACCACAATCGTCTTCACGCACAATTACGTCTTGGGCTACATCTACGAGACGACGAGTCAGGTAACCTGAGTCGGCTGTACGCAGGGCTGTATCCGCGAGACCTTTACGCGCACCGTGAGTGGAAATAAAGTACTCGAGTACTGTCAGACCTTCACGGAAGTTCGATTTGATTGGGAGTTCGATAATACGACCAGACGGGTTGGCCATCAGACCACGCATACCACCCAATTGAGTGATTTGCGATTTGTTACCCCGTGCTTTTGAGTCAACCATCATCATGATTGAGTTATAACGATCCATGGATTTCATCAAAATATCCGTGATGTCATCTTTGGATTTTGACCAGATATCAATGATACGGTCATAGCGCTCTTCATTCGTAATCAAACCACGACGATACTGGTTCGTAACGATCTGAGCTTTATCTTCGGACTGTCTGAGAATTTCGAATTTCTCAGGTGGAACGACAACATCGGACACGGCTACGGTAATACCCGCACGCGTCGAATACGTGAATCCAAGTTGTTTAATTTTATCCAAAATAACCGCAGTTTCGGTTGTATGATAAATTTCAAAACAACGAGCGATGATGGAACCGAGGTATTCTTTGCCGACACCGCCAGCTTGAGGAGCATTCATGATTGCCTCTCTCAAGTCAGTACCTTTCTCATAAACAAATGAATGATCGGCTGTACCTTGATACAGGTTCGCACGAGTCGCATCATTGATATAAGGGAAGGTTGCCGGGAAAATTTCATTAAAGATAATTTTACCGATCGTAGTCAGCAACATACCTTTTTGTTGCTCTTCCGTAAAGCTTGTTTTACCAAGCGCCTTAACTGGAATAGCTACACGTGCATGCAGTCCGGCAGTACCCCGTTGGTATGCAGATACAGCCTCATTGACTGTACGCAGAACCATACCTGTACCCTTCTCTTCTTTATTGTCCATCGTCAGATAGTACGAACCAAGAACCATATCCTGAGAAGGAGTTACAACCGGTTTACCGTCTTTCGGGTTCAAAATGTTACCTGATGCAAGCATCAAGATACGCGCTTCCGCTTGAGCTTCAGCAGACAATGGAACGTGCACGGCCATTTGGTCACCGTCAAAGTCGGCATTGTATGCCGTACATACGAGTGGGTGAAGACGAATTGCTTTACCTTCAACCAAAATCGGTTCAAACGCCTGAATACCGAGACGGTGAAGCGTAGGGGCACGGTTCAACAGAACCGGATGCTCCTTGATGACTTCTTCAAGAACATCCCATACTTCAGGACTCACACGCTCAACTTTACGTTTTGCGCTCTTGATGTTGTGGGCAAGCCCTTTATTCACAAGCTCTTTCATCACAAAAGGCTTGAATAGTTCCAGTGCCATATCTTTAGGCAGACCGCACTGATACATTTTCAGGTAAGGTCCGACAACGATAACGGAACGGCCGGAGTAGTCAACACGTTTACCGAGCAAGTTCTGACGGAAACGACCTTGTTTACCTTTCAGCATGTGGCTGAGGGATTTCAAAGGACGGTTACCCGGACCTGTAACAGGACGTCCACGACGACCGTTATCGATCAAGGCGTCAACTGCTTCTTGCAGCATCCGCTTTTCATTTTGCACGATGATATCTGGCGCGCCCAGGTCAAGCAGACGTTTCAGACGGTTGTTCCGGTTAATTACACGGCGATACAAGTCATTCAAGTCAGACGTAGCAAAACGTCCACCATCCAGTTGTACCATCGGACGAAGTTCCGGCGGAATGACAGGAAGTACATCCATGATCATCCACTCTGGGTTATTACCAGAGTTACGGAATGCTTCAATCACTTCCAAACGTTTGATTGCACGATTACGACGTTGTCCTTGTGCAGTGCGAAGCTCTTCCTTCAGGAATTCAAGCTCTTTCTCTACATCAAGGTCTTGAAGCAATTTTTTAACTGCTTCTGCACCCATGCCTGCTTGGAAGCCGTATCCGTATTTTTCACGGTAGCTGCGATATTCCTTCTCGGACAACAGCTGTTTTTTCTCCAGTGGAGTTTCTCCTGGATCAGTTACTACATATGATGCAAAATAAATGATCTCTTCGAGAGATCTTGGAGACATATCCAGTGCGAGACCCATACGGCTCGGAATACCTTTGAAGTACCAGATATGCGATACCGGAGCAGCAAGCTCAATATGGCCCATACGTTCACGACGGACTTTCGCACGTGTTACTTCAACGCCACAGCGATCACAGACAACGCCTTTATAACGAACGCGTTTGTATTTACCGCAATGGCATTCCCAGTCTTTTGTAGGGCCAAAAATCTTTTCGCAGAACAGCCCTTCTTTTTCCGGTTTCAACGTACGATAGTTGATCGTTTCCGGTTTTTTCACTTCTCCGCGGGACCAAGAACGAATTTTCTCTGGGGAAGCAAGCCCGATCTTCATGTATTCGAAATTGTTGACGTCCAACAAGGAGCAACCCTCCTTAACCAATTCCTGTATTCTAGGTTACGCATGCCCCGGCTGTAGCCGGAGCATGACGTGAGCCTGATGAAAAACGCCGGTCATCATGCGCCCGAAGCGATTATTCCGCTCCGACCTCTGTACCCTCAAGGTTGAGGCTGAGCTTATCGCTCGCAGCGTCATCTTCATCGTCCATTTCTTTCATTTCAATCTCTTGCTCATCTTCACTCAAAATCTTAACGTCCATACCCAAGCTTTGCAGCTCTTTGATCAATACTTTGAACGACTCAGGAACACCTGGTTCCGGTACATTCTCGCCTTTGACAATGGACTCGTACGTTTTCACCCGACCAACAACGTCATCGGATTTAACCGTCAAGATTTCTTGCAGAGTATAAGCGGCACCATAAGCCTCAAGCGCCCAAACTTCCATCTCCCCGAAACGCTGTCCACCAAATTGGGCTTTACCACCCAGCGGTTGTTGCGTAACAAGTGAGTAAGGACCTGTGGAACGGGCATGGATTTTATCGTCAACCATGTGTGCCAGTTTGATCATGTGCATGACACCAACGGTAACTTCACGTTCAAACTCTTCACCAGTACGACCATCATACAGCACGGTTTTACCATTACGTTGCATACCTGCTTCTTCCATTGTATCGAAGACGTCATACTCTTTCGCCCCGTCGAATACAGGTGTTGCTACGTGGATACCAAGCTGCATTGCTGCCATACCCAAGTGAACTTCAAGCACTTGACCGATGTTCATACGGGAAGGTACGCCCAGCGGGTTAAGAACGATTTGAACCGGTGTACCGTCTGGCAGGAAAGGCATATCCTCTTCCGGCAAGATGCGGGCTACGACCCCTTTGTTACCATGACGTCCGGCCATTTTATCACCCTCGGAAATTTTCCGTTTTTGAGCAATATACACACGAACGAGTTGGTTCACACCTGGTGGCAGTTCATCTCCGTTTTCACGGGTAAATACTTTCACGTCAACCACGATACCATCGGTACCGTGAGGTACACGCAGAGATGTATCACGTACTTCACGTGCTTTTTCACCAAAGATTGCATGCAAGAGGCGTTCTTCTGCAGTCAGTTCTGTTACCCCTTTTGGTGTAACTTTACCAACGAGAATGTCGCCAGCAGCAATTTCGGCACCAATGCGGATAATACCACGCTCATCCAGATTACGCAGCGCTTCTTCCCCAACGTTAGGGATATCACGTGTGATCTCTTCAGGTCCGAGCTTCGTATCACGAGCTTCCGACTCATATTCCTCGATATGGATGGATGTATATACATCTTCCTTAACGAGTTTTTCGCTGAGTAGGATCGCATCCTCATAGTTGTAACCTTCCCATGTCATGAAGGCAACGACTACGTTGCGTCCAAGAGCAAGTTCACCCATTTCCGTCGAAGGACCATCAGCAAGGATGTCGCCAGCTTTAACAGCAGCGCCTCTTTTTACGATCGGACGTTGGTTGATGCATGTTCCTTGGTTCGAACGCATAAATTTGTGTAATTTATATTTAACGATATCGCCTTTGACTTCTTGACCGTCAACCTCTTCTACACGACGAAGCCAGATCTCGTTCGCAGAGGAACGTTCAATAATTCCGTCGTAATCGGCAACAATACATACACCGGAGTCTTTCGCAGCTTTGTGTTCCATACCCGTTCCTACAAGCGGAGCTTTAGGAATCAAGAGTGGAACCGCCTGCCGTTGCATGTTTGATCCCATGAGGGCACGGTTGGAGTCATCGTTCTCAAGGAACGGAATGAGCGCTGTAGCGACGGATACAACCTGCTTAGGAGATACGTCCATGTAGTCTACTCGTTCACTCGGCATCGTAAGGATGTTATCCGACTGTTTGTTGTAACGTACAATGATCGCATCTTCTGCAAAAGTGCTATCTTCGTTCAGCTTCGCATTCGCCTGAGCGATAACATAGTTGTCCTCTTCGTCTGCTGTCAGATAATCAATCTGCTCAGTGACAACACCAGTCTTCGGATCAACCCAACGATATGGAGCTTCAATGAAGCCATATTCGTTCACACGCGCAAACGTCGACAAGGAGTTGATCAAACCAATGTTTGGTCCCTCTGGTGTCTCGATCGGGCACATCCGTCCATAGTGGGATGGATGGACGTCACGGACTTCCATGCCGGCACGCTCACGAGTCAAACCGCCCGGTCCGAGTGCGGACAGACGACGTTTATGCGTCAACTCGCCCAGCGGGTTCGTTTGATCCATAAACTGTGACAATTGGGAGCTACCGAAGAACTCTTTAATCGATGCGATGACTGGACGGATGTTGATCAATGCCTGTGGTGTAATGACATTCGCATCCTGGATGGACATTCTTTCACGAACCACACGCTCCATACGGGACAAACCGATACGGAACTGGTTTTGCAAAAGTTCACCCACAGAACGCAGACGACGGTTACCCAGGTGATCGATATCATCCGTGCTTCCAATGCCATGCAACAAATTCAGGAAGTAACTGATGGATGAAATGATATCCGCTGGCGTGATGTTTTTCACGGACTTGTCAATGTCGCCATTGGCAATCAGCTTAACCACTTTACCATCTTCAATTGGTGAAAACACATCAATCGTTTGCATCGGGATATCATTGGCATCCAAAACACCGTTCCCCACGTGATATGTGCGGAATCCAACGCTTTTCTCCAGGTGAGGCATGATTTCGTCGAGCAAACGACGGTCAACCATCTGACCTGCTTCTGCAATAATTTCACCTGTTTCAGCGTCGATCAAAGATTCAGCCAAACGCTGATTAAACAAACGGTTTTTGATGTGAAGTTTTTTGTTGATTTTGTAACGACCTACGTTTGCAAGGTCGTAACGTTTTGGATCAAAGAAACGAGCAACGAGCAAGCTTTTCGCGTTATCCAGCGTTGGTGGCTCGCCTGGACGAAGGCGCTCATAGATCTCAATGAGAGCTTTCTCGGTGGAATCCGTGTTGTCTTTGTCCAGAGTATTACGGATATATTCGTCATTACCAAGCAAATCCAGAATCTCAGCGTCTGTGCCAAAACCAAGGGAACGCAGGAGAACCGTAACCGGAATTTTACGCGTACGGTCGATCCGGACATAAACAACATCCTTCGCGTCCATCTCCAGCTCCAGCCAAGCGCCGCGGTTAGGAATTACTGTAGCGGTATACGTTTTTTTCGCGTTCTTATCTACTTTGGTACTGAAGTAAACGCTAGGAGAGCGAACCAACTGGCTGACAATAACCCGTTCAGCACCATTAATAATAAATGTGCCGGTGCTGGTCATCAGCGGGAAATCTCCCATGAATACTTCCTGCTCTTTGACTTCTCCGGTTTCCTTATTAATGAGCCGGACTTTCACCCGAAGTGGTGCTGCATAAGTAACGTCGCGTTCTTTCGCGTCGTCTACTGTATACTTCGGTTCTCCGAGACTGTAATCGATAAATTCCAAAATCAAGTTACCTGTAAAATCCTGGATCGGCGAGATATCCTGGAACATTTCGCGCAACCCTTCCTCCAAAAACCAATCATACGATTTCTGTTGGATTTCAATCAGGTTCGGAACTTCGAGTATCTCGTTAATTCGTGCATAACTGCGCCGAGTGCGTCGACCATATTGAACAAGATGTCCTGCCAACTTAAACTCACCCCTCAATGTCTACTCACTTTAAAAATTTCGTTGCGAACCTCTGTTTGTAACCTTATAATGGTACACATACAGAGCAAAGCAATGCACCCGCAAATAAAGAAAAGCCCTTATTCGAAATGTCGTTCGATAAAAGAGCAACTTTGATCGGCGGATGTCTTTCCAAATCATTCTTATCCCCAGTTTGCCCAAAATGTACATATTATACGCCAAACATAGGCATAATAAGCCCGGTTCGGCGTAAAAAAAGGTTGACATTTTTAGTTAGCTAAAGCCAAGTAGGGCATCTTAATACTGACATTTTACAACTATACCACGCCTTGAATTTCAAGTCAATAGTCCTATTGCAAAAAAAATGATCCCCTGCTTACTTTACAAATTCGAATGTATCTCTCAATCCCTCTACTCTTCTTTCAACGCTTTGAAGATTCGGTAGCCTTTATCCTTCGTCACTTCTTCCACTCGTGTAAACAACGATTCCAACTTCGCTTTCGCAGAAGGTGCCCCTTGTTTCTTTTGAATGACAATCCATAACGCCCCGCCTACCTTCAAATGATCATACGCCTGCTCAAAGATCGTGTGAACCGTTTCTTTGCCAGCTCGAATCGGAGGATTAGTCAAGATCACGTCGAAATCCCGCTTCTTTACTTCAGTCAGTAGATTGCTCTGCAATACAGTAACATTGACAATGCCATTCCCTTTGGCATTTTCTTTGGAAAGCTCAACCGCTCTTTCATTGATATCGATCATGGTGACATGCCCATCCGGTACAAGTTTTGCTGCTGTAAGCCCGATTGGCCCGTAACCACATCCCACATCGAGAACATGAGCGCCTGACGGCAGTTCCATCGCATCAATTAACACTCTGCTGCCATAATCGATTCCGTTTTTAGAAAAAACACCAGCATCCGTCACCAGTCGCAGACTGATCCCACGAAGCACCGCTTCTGCGGCCTTGCGGTCATGCGCTACTTGTGGTTTGTCCGAATAATAATGATTGGACATGCCCTCACTCACTTTCCATAGTTACATTTACAGCAACAAACCCCTTGATATAAGTCAAGGGGTTTGTTGTTTTGTTCATTCAGCTTGGATAAGCTAAATTATTTAACTTCGATTGTAGCGCCAGCTTCTTCAAGCTTAGCTTTGATTGTTTCTGCTTCTTCTTTAGAAACTTTTTCTTTCAATGCTTTTGGAGCGTTGTCAACTACTTCTTTAGCTTCTTTCAAGCCAAGACCAGTGATTTCGCGAACCGCTTTGATAACGTTGATTTTGGAAGCGCCAGCGCTTGCCAAGATTACGTCAAACTCGGATTGCTCAGCTTCAGCCGCAGCCGCGCCGCCACCTACAGCAGCTACTGGAGCTGCAGCAGTTACGCCGAATTCTTCTTCGATTGCTTTAACAAGATCGTTCAGTTCCAGTACAGTCATGCCTTTGATTGCTTCCAAGATTTGCTCTTTACTCATGATTGAACCTCCATATATAATTTTATTTTTTTGTATTTCATTACTGCTAGGCAGTATTCAGATCAAGTAGCTTATGCGCCTTGTTCTTCTTTGTCTGCAACAGCTTTAACCGCAAGCGCGAAGTTGCGAACTGGCGCTTGAAGCACGCTGAGGAGCATGGAGAGGAGACCTTCGCGTGATGGCAGTTCTGCCAACGCTTTAACTTCTGCTTCTCCAATTACACGACCTTCTACGACAGCACCTTTCAATTTCAGTGCATCGTTCTTTTTCGCGAAGTCGTTCAGAATTTTGGCTGGAGCTACAGCATCTTCTCCGCTGAATGCAATCGCAGTAGGACCTGTCAGAACGCTATCGAGTTCTGTCAATTCTGCTGCTGCAGTTGCACGGCGAAGCAATGTGTTTTTCAGCACTTGGAATTCGATTCCGGCTTCACGAAGCTGCTTGCGCAGTTCAGTAGCTTGGGCAACGTTCAATCCGCGGTAGTCAACAACAACTGTTGTCACGCTTTCGCGCAATTTTGCTGTTACAACATCAACGGACTCTTGTTTTGCTTGAATCACTTTTGCGTTTGCCAATCTGTACACCTCCTGATCAAATTTATCCCATTAAGAAAAGCCTCCGTAGAATCACGAAGGCTTGATATATACTCGCATCCGATTTGCATCGTTCAAGTTGTATAATCACACCTCGGTAGGAAATTAAGCCATATGGCACCTACTGTCTACGGCAAGCATATTCAAATGTCAACGGTCAGTCACTCGGACTCACAACTTTTACAGAATATCAGAACAGGGCGAACCTGTCAAGAATATTTTATCTAAAAGCTGCTGCGTTCACGCGTGCACCAGGGCCCATCGTAGAAGAAAGACTTACGTTCTTCAGATAAACACCTTTAGCTGCCGCCGGTTTAGCACGGTTCAGAGCATCCATGAGAGCTTTGAGGTTCTCATTCAATTGCTCGGAAGAGAAAGAAGCTTTACCGATCGGTGCATGAATTTGACCTGCACGATCCAGACGATATTCGATTTTACCGGCTTTGATTTCTTGAACAGCCTTAGTTACATCGAAAGTTACCGTTCCGGCTTTAGGGTTAGGCATCAGACCTTTACCGCCGAGCAGACGGCCCAATTTACCTACTTCACTCATCATATCCGGTGTCGCTACGCAGACGTCGAATTCGAACCAGCCTTGTTGGATTTTGTTGATCATGTCTGCATCACCAACATAGTCCGCGCCAGCCGCTTCCGCTTCTTTCGCTTTGTCACCTTTTGCAAATACCAATACGCGTTGTGTTTTACCTGTACCGTGTGGCAAGACAACAACACCACGTACTGCCTGGTCTTGCTTACGAGGGTCTACGCCCAAACGAACTGCTGCTTCGATAGTTTCATCGAACTTTGCAGTAGCTGCCTTTTTCACAAGCTCTACAGCTTCTGAAGGCTCGTAAGTTGCTTCGCTGTCGATCAGCTTAGCAGCTTCCAGGTATTTTTTACCGTGTTTAGCCATGTTATATTCCTCCTTTGTGGTTTTAGCGGATATACCTCCCACATTGACCGGCCGCGAATCGGCCGGCTTTACGAAGCCATGTTTCGTGTGAAAATTAGTCTTCGATGGTGATACCCATGCTGCGGGCAGTACCTTCAACCATACGCATTGCGGACTCAACGTCAGCAGCATTCAGGTCAGGCATTTTTGTTTCCGCGATTTGACGTACCGCGTCACGTTTAACGGTAGCAACTTTTTTCTTGTTCGGCTCGCCGGATCCTTTTTCAACTTTAGCTGCCACTTTCAACAGAACTGCTGCAGGTGGAGTTTTAGTGATGAATGTAAAGGAACGGTCCTCGAATACAGAAATCTCAACTGGAATGATCAATCCTGCTTGATCAGCTGTACGAGCGTTGAATTCTTTACAGAATGCCATGATGTTGACACCTGCTTGACCCAATGCCGGACCTACTGGTGGTGCTGGATTTGCTTTACCTGCTGGAATCTGCAGTTTTACCATTTTGATTACCTTTTTTGCCATGATAGACACCTCCTTGCAAAATAGTGGTTAACGGGCCTCACAGCCCTCCCACAAGAAACTTGAAGAAACTATATCTTCTCCACTTGGGTGTATTCCAACTCAAGCGGTGTTTCCCGTCCAAACATGTTAACGTGTACCTTGAGCTTGCTTTTGTCTACCAAAATCTCTTCCACGGAGCCCACAAAATTCGCAAAAGGACCGACTTTAATGCGTACGGATTCCTTAATATCGAATTCAATTTTAGGCTTAGGTTCAACCATACCCATGTGCTTCAGAATTTGTTCCACTTCTTCTGGCAACAAGGCTGTTGGTTTGGAACCGGAACCTGTCGAACCGACAAAGCCGGTAACACCTGGTGTATTGCGAACAACATACCAAGAATCATCCGTCTGAACCATTTCGACCAAGACATAACCGGGGTAAACTTTACGCATAACGGTCTTTTTCTTACCGTCTTTGTTTACCACTTCTTCTTCCATCGGAACAAGAACGCGGAAAATCTTGTCTTCCATGCCCATGGACTCTACGCGTTTTTCCAAATTGGCTTTGACCTTATTTTCATACCCTGAATAGGTATGAACGACGTACCATCTTTTTTCCATATCAAGCCACCTGGGACCCTTCTTAAATAATCGCTTCGATCACAGCGGAGATGCCGATATCTACGACCCAAAAAAACAGCGTCATAACCACAACAGTACCAAGTACAATTAACGTGTAGTTCGTCAGCTCTTTACGATTAGGCCAGCGAACCTTTTTAAGTTCAGCCCAGCTTTCAGAGAAAAAGGAAATCAGAGATTTGAAACTACGTTTCACGCCGACTACACCTCCAAAAAACTATCTGGTTTCGCGATGAGAAGTCTGCTCGTTACAAAACTTGCAAAATTTCTTCATCTCCATGCGGTCGGGGTGATTACGCTTGTTTTTTGTCGTAGTGTAATTTCTTTGTTTGCAGTTCGTACAAGCCAAAGTAATAATTACCCGCATGATGTACACCTCCCGAAGACTTCCACATTGAAGCAGAGTCTCTAAATTGATCCTGAAAAAAAAGCCGTAAAATAGGCCTACCTAAAACACTTTATCACAAGGGTATAAGCATGTCAACGAAAGAATAACCTTTCGTCGATGGGTATTAATTCCGCAGGAAACGCAACGTATCTCTCATCTCTGATTTTTTCACTGCTCCAGTATGAACCGAGCGATTACTAGTATTTATCAAACCTTAACAATATAAACTACAGACAATAAAAAAAGACTCAAACACCGAGCCTTTTTCATCAACGACAACAACCTTTGTTCAATTATCTCGAACTTCCAGGTACTTTTCAAGTTTGCGTTTTACACGCTGCAATGCATTATCGATAGACTTTACATGACGATCCAAATCCACTGCAATCTCTTGATAAGATCTCCCGTCTAGGTACAACATCAGTACTTTACGTTCCAGGTCACTCAAAATCTCGGACATTTTATCTTCCAGGCCTACAAACTCTTCCTGGTTAATAATCAACTCTTCCGGATCACTGACCTGAGTTCCACAAATCACATCGAGTAACGTACGATCAGACTCTTCATCATAAATGGGCTTGTCCAGAGATACATAAGAATTAAGCGGAATATGCTTCTGACGTGTGGCTGTCTTGATCGCCGTAATGATCTGTCTTGTAATGCACAGTTCGGCAAATGCCTTGAACGAAGCAAGCTTGTCCCCTTTGAAATCACGAATGGATTTGTAAAGGCCAATCATTCCTTCTTGAATAATATCTTCCCGGTCAGCTCCGATCAAAAAATAAGATCTTGCCTTGGCGCGTACAAAGTTGCGATACTTGTTGATCAAAAACTCCAGCGCTTCGCTTTCGCCTTCACGGACCGCTTCGACAATGTCTTCGTCACTTTGGTAATCATACTTGGATAACATGATATCTTTGAGGTCGACACTCACAGACAATCCCTCCGGCTGCAACGCAAGGTACCCCGTTACTCTACTCTATGAAATATACGAACAGTATATATGATGGTACCTCCCACCGTCAACCACGGCATCCCTAAAAAAGAACAGGTATAACATAATTGTCAATAGTTTCAATATTGAAAAATTTGTAAGAAATCCGCTGTCAGCCTCGTCTCCAGCGTTCAAATTGCTGTAAAACATCCGGGCTTAATTTGCCCCCAATTGTATTCCGTGTTGACCTTGCCTGATCCTCTGCAAGCCGTTGTTGCAATTCCTTTTCATTTTGTTCCACTTCAATCAGCAGCTCTCTGGCAGATACGCGCAACGCTCCCTGTCCAAAGATGACATGTTGCTCTACCATATCGCTGGTTGCTACATAGATTTGGCGTCTTCGCATGCTTAGTTCCCGAACGAGTCTCTCGATACATTCGTCTGCCGTCTCTTTTTCCTTTGTAAAATGAACTTCAACTTTGCTCTGTGTAAAGGATTTACCGAGTCCTGGCACAAGGTAGGCGTCAAACACAACAATGACTCGACGGCCGGAGAAAGCCTGATAGTCCGCAAGCCGAAAGAGGAGCCTGTTCCGCGCTTCTTCCAATTCGTTTTCGGCTATTTTGGATAATTCAGGCCAGCCGCCAATCATGTTATACCCGTCTACAAGAAGCACATCACGGGAATCAGCCATATCATCTATTCCTGCTCTTGGCGAGCACGAAGCACCTCATACATAACAACACCAGCTGCCACAGAGGCATTCAGGGAATTAATCTGACCTTGCATAGGCAATTTGACCAGAACATCGCATTTCTCACGAATAAGACGTCCCATACCTTTATTTTCATTCCCGATGACAAGTGCAACCGGTCCTGTAAATACTCCATTGCCAAACACGCCTTCACGCGCAGTAACATCTGTACCAACAACCCATACGCCTTCTTCTTTCAATCGATCAATCGTTTGTGCCAGATTGCTTACACGAGCGACTGGAACATACTCTGCTGCACCTGCTGATGTCTTAGACACTGTTGCAGTTACAGCCGCTGAGCGCCGTTTAGGAACAATAACGCCGTGAGCTCCTGTGCAGTCCGCTGTACGCAAGATAGAACCCAGATTATGAGGGTCTTCAATCTCATCCAGCAAAATTAAAAACGGATGTTCATTTTTAGATTTGGCCGCTTCCAAAATATCTTCAACCTCAGCATAGGCATAAGGCGCTGCCTGCGCAACTACACCCTGATGTTGAATACCAGGAACCGTCTGGTCCAACTTGCGCTTGTCCACATGCTGAATGACAATCCCCTGTTTTTTGGCTTCCGCAATAATTGGTTGCGTCAAATGTTTCTGAGCCGTATCAGCAATCCATATTTTATTAATGGTCCGGCCTGATCGTAACGCCTCCGTTACGGAGTGTTTACCGGCAATCCATTCTTCTTCCATCCTCATTCGTTCCTCTCTGTATTGCTTGTTATATATTTCAACCCTGAAGCTATTTTGACGTGGATGCAGATGCTTGCTCCGCCAGCTCAATACCCAGCCCGATCAGTTGAATCATGCGATCATGCTGACTACTGCTATACAGATAACCAATCAGACATTCAAACGCCGTTGCATGTCTATACTCCAGCACATCTGCATTTTTGGGAACACTGCCCGATTTGGCATTCCGCCCTTGCCGCACAACATCTTGCTCTTCTTCTGTCAGTTCAGCCTCAATACTTGTCAGTATGCGGCTTTGTGCTTTGGCAGATACCAGTTTGGTTGCACTGCGGTGCAGATGGTTAGGACGCATGTTCGCTTTGGATAACAGATACTGTCTCACGGCAACCTCATATACCGCATCACCGATGTAAGCCAGTGCGATTGGCGGAATCAATCGTGCAGGCCTGGAGGGTGGATAAGGAAACCATCCCCCCTCAAGTTCATTAACCTGATTATTAGTCACCACTTGCTTGGCCTGTTCATTCCGCTCGACAGAACCAGACAAAACATTCTCTTTTTCTCCACTCATTTGCGCCGCCATCTCATTCCCTGTGCGGTATCTTCCAGCAGAATCCCTTGAGCAGATAGTTCATCACGAATTTCATCCGCACGAGCCCAGTTTTTAGACTTGCGTGCTTCCACTCGATCCTGAATCAAGCGTTCAATGTCCTCATCCAGAAGCTCTGGTTCAACATCCGTGTAGATTCGAAGCACAGCATTGAGTTCTTCGAACAGTTCAAGCAGTGCATGAATTTCAGCGGCATTGACCACATCTTGTTGCAACAACTGGTTCGCTTCCGCAGCCCACTCAAACAACGCCGTGATTGCATCAGGTGTATTAAAATCATCCTGCATTTTTTCATGATATTGTTGTCGAATCCGGTCTAGTTTTGCTGAAAATTCAGGTGTAACCTCCTGATTAACAGACACAGCTCCCAGGCGATGTCTCAGGTTACCTACTGCATTCGCAATTCGATCCACACTGTTTTGCGCCTGTTCCATCGTATCTTCTGTAAAATTGAGCGGGTTACGATAGTGGGTGGACAACATAAAGTAACGAATCGCTTCACGTTTGTACTGATTACGCAAGTCTTTTACCAGAACACCGTTACCGAGAGATTTCGACATTTTTTCGTTATCAATACGAATAAAACCGTTATGCATCCAGTAATTCGCCAAAGGTGCGCCTGTGATTGCCTCGGACTGTGCGCATTCGCATTCATGGTGAGGGAACTGCAAATCCTGTCCACCGCCGTGAATATCTAGCGTGTTACCAAGGTATTCTCTTGCCATAGCAGAGCACTCGATATGCCATCCAGGACGACCATCTCCCCATGGGCTAGACCAGAAGATCTCACCTGGTTTGGCTGCTTTCCAGAGCACAAAGTCTTCCGGGTGTTCCTTCCGTTCATCTACACCGATCCGAATACCGAACTGCAATTCCTGCAGGTTTTGCTTAGACAATTGACCGTATTTTTCGAACTTTCCTGTTCGATAATATACGTCACCGCCATTTTCATATGCAAAACCTTTTTCAACCAGTTCACGGATAAAATCGATAATAAGCGGCATATTCTCCGTTACCCGTGGATTACTGCTCGCTTTAGGAATACCGAGTCCCTCCAGATCGGCATAATACGCGGCAATAAATGTTTCAGCCACATGCGGAACGTCGGTACCCAGCTGCTCTGCTTTGCGAATGAGTTTGTCATCGACATCGGTGAAGTTCACGACATAATTCACTTCATGTCCGATCTGCTCCAGATATCCACGAACCGTGTCGAAAAAGATCACCGGTCGTGCATTGCCGATATGAATGTAGTCATAGACGGTTGGCCCGCATACATACATTTTCACTTTGCCAGGCTCTTGTGGAACAAACTCCTCTTTGGTGCGACTCATCGTATTATAAATCTGAAGCGTCATAGTCACTTTTCCTTTCATTCTAAACTACGTTTACTTGATTCCACGGTTTATGTTGATCGATGGAGTTATGTGCATTTCTCCGATTCTCGTGTATTTTGCAAAGTTCGCACTTCCTCCTGCAGCCGTTCAATCTCGCGCTGCATGCCGCGCAGAGAGTCAATAACTGGATCGGGCAATTGTTGATTAAGACGATCCACTCTACGTCCATCCTGTTTGACGATTCTACCTGGAATGCCCACCACCGTGCTATTGGCAGGAACTTCTTTCAGCACAACGGAGTTTGCCCCGATGTTGCTTTGATCCCCAACACGAAATGATCCCAGCACCTTTGCGCCAGACGAGATAACCACATTATTACCAATCGTGGGATGTCTCTTTCCTTTTTCTTTCCCTGTTCCGCCAAGAGTTACTCCCTGATAGATCACGACATCGTCACCAATCTCACAGGTTTCTCCAATAACAACGCCCATACCGTGGTCAATGAACAAACGTTCCCCAATCGTAGCTCCAGGATGAATCTCTATCCCTGTCATAAACCGGCTAACCTGTGATACGAACCGGGCGAGCGAGTACCATCTTCGTTTGTACAGATTGTGAGCAAATCGATGGGCCCATATGGCATGCAGCCCTGAATACGTAAATACGACTTCAAACCAACTCCGGGCGGCCGGATCATTTTCAAAGACCGTCTGGATATCGGATCTGATCTTTTTGAACATGCTCGTTCCCCTCTTGTTCCGGTTCTCGTCCTCCGGGTTCGCCGGACGGCGTGTTCCTTGGTAGTATACTTGCGCACTCGCCTAAACAAAAAACGCCCCTGCAGCACGAAGCTGCAGAGGCGTTAGTCGCGGTCCCACTCTGCTTGGCTCATTCTCTTCTTGAATAAAAGGAATGAGCCCTCTGGCGGCTCGGTAACGGGAACCAGTCGTCGCCATCTATCCTGACGTTTTCCTCTATTCAATGAATAGAAGCGGGGCCGGATTCGACGGTGCAGCTCACGGGTGCATTTCAGACTGCCGGACAGTGGATGACTCGCAGCCACCACTTGCTTGAACAAATATAATCTCTGTTCTTGTGTGGGGCCATCCTCTCTGGATCTGTCCAAATCAGCTTACTTCTCCCGGTCTTTGCTGTTCTATATGAACGTATTATGACAATTCAACCTTGTGTTGCTATTATAGCGAAAAGCCTTCGCACTGACAACCAGCAGAATCCAACTACATAAGTCGAGGTAATGAATACTTACACTCGTGCCAGCAAACGCTCGGTGACCGTGTCTCTGCCCAGTAGCACAATGGTCTGATTGAGATCACGTCCATGTGTCTGTCCGGTCAAAGCAACGCGGATAGGCATAAAGAGCTGTTTGCCCTTAAAGCCTGTTTCCTTCTGCACTTCTTTGATCAGAGCAGCCATTTTACTTGGGGTAAATTCGTCACTTGCCTGTACTTTATCCGCAAATGCCTTCAATACGGTTGGAACTTGCTCTTCAGCAAGCACCGCAGCGCCTTCGCTTTCCATTTCAACCTCTGGACGGAAGAATACTTCGGACAGTTCCACGATATCGGATGCCGCATTCATCTGTTCTTGATAGAGGTGTACGAGCGTATATGCCCACTCTTTTTGTTCAGATGACAGCTCCGCAGGAAGACGTCCCGCTTTTTGCAGATGCGGAATAGCCATCTCGGCAATTCGTGCAGGGTCCGCATTTTTGATGTAATGGTTATTCAAGTGCGCCAGCTTATGTGTATCAAATACGGCCGGGCTCTTGGATAGACGCTTCGTATCAAAGATGGAGATCAACTGCTCTTGCGAGAAGATTTCTTCTTCCCCTTCTGGCGACCAGCCAAGCAGGGAGATGAAGTTAAACATCGCTTCTGGCAGATAGCCGAGCTGATCATATTGCTCAATAAACTGAATTACGGATTCATCGCGTTTACTCAGTTTTTTGTGGTTTTCGTTCACGATCAGCGTCATATGACCGAATTGCGGCGGCTCCCAGCCAAGCGCTTCATAGATCATCAGCTGACGCGGCGTGTTGGAGATATGATCCTCCCCGCGTAGCACGTGGGAGATTTTCATCAAGTGATCGTCCACGGCAACGGCATAGTTGTACGTGGGAATGCCATCTTTTTTCACAATGACAAAGTCGCCTGATTCCTTGCTGTTGAACGAGATTGTACCTTTAACCATGTCGTTAAAAGAGTATGTGCGATCTGCCGGTACACGGAAACGAATGCTCGCCACGCGGCCTTCAGCTTCAAATGCCTCGATCTGCTCTGGTGTCAGGTCACGGTGTTTGCCGGAGTAACGCGGGGTCTCACCACGAGCCGACTGCTCCTCGCGCTCCTGTTCGAGTTCTTCTTCCGTGCAGTAACAACGATAAGCCAGACCTTTGTCCAGCAGTTCCTGCGTATATTTGCGATACAAATCCAGACGTTCCGTCTGACGGTACGGCCCGTATTCTCCGCCTACATCAATACTCTCATCCCACTCGATGCCGAGCCATTTCAAGTATTTCAGCTGGCTTTCTTCTCCGCCCGCAATGTTGCGCTTCACGTCCGTATCTTCGATACGAATGATAAATTTTCCGTTATTGTGTTTGGCATACAAGTAGTTAAACAGCGCCGTACGAGCGTTCCCGATATGCAGGTGTCCCGTTGGGCTTGGTGCGTAGCGCACCCGAATTTCTGTGCTCATATGATTCCCTCCGTCTCTAATTGATTGATGATATCACACACGTACCAGGCATACAACGGATTGAGCGGCAATTCCCTCTCCTCGTCCAGGGAAACCTAATTGCTCGGTTGTTGTTGCCTTCACGTTCACTTGTGCCACATCCGCTTCCAGCGCTTTAGCAATGACTTCCGCCATCTGCGGGATATACGGTGCCATCTTTGGCTTCTGGGCAATAATCGTTGAATCAATATTCCCAAGCTTATAGCCGCGATCCTTCACAAGTTGCCATACATGCTCCAGTAGTTTCAAGCTGTCTGCATCCTTGAATTCCGGATCAGTGTCCGGGAAATGCTTGCCGATATCCCCAAGTGCCAGCGCGCCAAGAATAGCATCGCTGATTGCGTGCAACAGCACGTCTGCGTCCGAGTGACCCAGTAGCCCTTTTTCATAAGGAATGGTTACCCCGCCAATAATACACGGTCTACCTTCCACCAACTGGTGCACGTCAAATCCTTGTCCTACACGTATCATCGATTCTTCTCTCCCTCAAGCCAAAACGCGGCATACTGTAAATCTTCCGGTGTTGTTAGTTTGATGTTGGTATAACTGCCTTCCACAACCTTAACCGACATTCCCTGGCGCTCAGCCAGCATGGCATCATCCGTCCCCAGAAACCCGTCACGTTCGGCAGATTCGTAAGCCTCCAGCAGGGAAGAAAGACGAAAAGCCTGCGGGGTTTGAATGCTCCACAGACTGCTGCGATCCGGCGTCGCTGTAACGATACCTTCCGCATTCACTTGTTTGATCGTATCCTTCACCGGCACAGCCAGCACAGCACCTTCGCCTGATTCGGCGGCAGCCATACATTCTCTAATCTGCTCACGGGTCACAAATGGACGCACCCCGTCGTGAACGAGAACCCCATCGGTGCTGAGCGCCCGAAGGCCTTCATGAACCGAATGTTGTCTCTCTTTCCCTCCGGGGATCACGCGGACACGCGTTTCCAGTTGGTATTCTTTTACCCATTCCAGGCATCGTTCAACATCTGCAACACCTGTAACCAGAATCATCTCACGGATCTCGTCCAGAGCCGCAAATACTTCAAGCGTATGTATGAAAACGGGCTTGTCCTGCAGCAGCAAAAACTGTTTGCTCTCGGTCGTTCCCATTCGGGTTCCCCGGCCTGCCGCCACAATGACAACGCCCCACCCTTTATCCATGCCGCAATCCCTGCCTTGTCTGTCAGTTTATCGCCGGGCGACAATTCATATCTCTTTCGATATCCATCATCGTACAACGATACACTACCCATCATACCGCTTTTATTGGGCTTTTTCCAACAGTTTCGGCTTGGCAAAAATCATTCGTCCCGCAGACGTCTGCAGCACGCTGGTCACCAGCACTTCCATCATCATGCCGATATACTCACGTCCACCTTCAACCACGATCATCGTTCCATCATCCAAATAGGCTACGCCTTGTCCGTGCTCCTTGCCGTCTTTGATAATCTGCACCATAATTTCTTCACCTGGCAGCACAACCGGTTTCACCGCATTCGCGAGATCATTGATGTTCAGTACGGATACCCCTTGGAGTTCACAGACTTTATTCAGATTGAAGTCGTTGGTGACGACTTTCCCTTGTAATACTTTGGCAAGCTTCACCAGTTTACTGTCCACCTCGGAAATTTCCTCGAAATCGCCTTCGTAGATCAATACCTGTACATCAAGCTCCTTCTGGATTTTGTTCAAAATGTCCAGCCCACGGCGCCCACGGTTGCGCTTGAGCAGATCCGATGAGTCCGCAATATGTTGCAGCTCTTCCAGTACAAATTCCGGGATAACAATCGTGCCCTCGATGAACCCGGTTTTGCAGATATCTGCGATTCTGCCGTCAATAATGACGCTGGTGTCCAAAATTTTATGTTCTTCCATTCTTCGCTCTTCTTCAGGCTCTGGGTGCCCCCATCGTCCTGACTTCCAGAATGCCGCCAGATCGTCTTTCTTGGCCATAGCCAAGCTATAACCCGAATATGCAGCGATCACCGTGAGAGCCACTTGCAGCACCTCTCCTGCGGTTCCGAGCCAAGCCAGGCAAGGATACATCAGTAAGGCTACGAGCAGTCCAGCCACGATGCCTGCCGCGCCAGCAGCAAGCTCGTTCATGGGTATCCTGGCTAAAGAATCGATACCACTGTTTAATCTGTTGGCCATCATTGTGCCACCGATCGTGCATACGGACATAAAAAGTACTGCTCCCAGCAGTGTTGATACACCCGCACCCAGCAGTCCCGCTGATTGAATCCATTCAGCCATCCAAGGAATGGACTTGCCTGCCAGATGATAAGCCGTGTACCCGAACCATGCGCCGCACAATCCAGTAAAAGTTAAAATGCCTTTTCTCCACATGAGTTCCTGCACCTCCTCAAATCATTCTTCATTTTCATATCCAGTATGATCCAATTATCGAAAACCTAATCGCGTCAGCATGAAGTTTTTGGAAATGTTGTGCTCATCAGTTGAAAGTGAGACTTTTATTGGCATATAATGAATTCAATTCATATCCCGAGGTGAGTGGCAAAATGAGTACGCTAAGTTTACAGGCTTTTCAGGATCAAGTTTCCGAACTGTTGCTGCGCCATCGCAGCCTGATTGATGTACTGTCCAAAACGGGACAAGCCGGAGCCTCTGTTAACCGCGCTGTGTCCAAAGCCATTACCGAATGCGGCTGTATTGAGCTGCACGCCACCAAACAGAAATATGCCCCCGAGAGTGATATTTCTCAAGCCAAGGGCCTGCTGGAAACGCATGTGGAAGGTGAATTGTGTGAGAATTGCAAAGAGGTGATCAGCTCCGAGTTGGGGCGGAACCTGTTCTATATGTCTGCACTCTGCAATCTGCTGGACATCAACATGGAAGAGGTCGTGAATCACGAATCACAGAAATGTTCGACGCTTGGGATGTTTAATCTGTCTTAGCTAATCCGTCCCCGCTACTTCGTCATATATCAAAGAATACAAGCAAAAAGCACGTACACTCCTTGTTAGGAAATGTACGTGCTTTTTTTTGAACTCATAGGGACCTTAGAGTTTGCCGAGTGGTTGGTACTTACTACCCTACCATTCTAGTTGTCAGAAGATCGCGATGATTTCTTGTCCTTGCGTTTCTTAGCACGATTGCGAGAAGCTGCCGTTCTTACACTGTATCTCATGCCATATAGGGCATATAACACCAGCGGAATAAAAATCAGCTTGGAGAGTTGATCCGGGAATAAAACAGCCAGTGCAACCGCAAGTAACACAACCCACGGAGCGATCCAGATCGCCTTGCGGGGTAGTCCGACTTTTTTGAAATTGGGATATTTCAGTGAGCTGACCATCAGATAAGACAACAGCAACGTAGCAATCATCATACTAATGGGTCCGATATCTTTGTGAAACAGGGATAGCGTAGCCAATACACCGCCTGCAGCAGGAATGGGCAAGCCTGTGAAATACCCCGGAATGCCCGGGCGCACGTTAAATCTCGCCAAACGAATCGCACCACAGATCGGAAAAGCCGCCGTTGCGATCCAGGCAAAGATCGGCATGGAATCCTGAAAAGACACCATGAAAATAATCAATGCAGGCGCCGCACCAAATGAAACCATATCCGATAGGGAATCAAGCTCCTTGCCGAATTCACTTTGTGCATTCAGTGCTCTGGCCACCCGTCCATCCAGACCGTCGAGCAGCATCGCAACGATAACCATAATCGCGGCCGAGCTATACTTTCCGTTGATTGCCAGCAAAATGGCCAGCATACCCAGAAACAGATTACCTAAGGTAAAAAGATTTGGAATGAATCTGGTTAACATGTTGTTTCACCTCATCCATAAAAAGCCGTTATAAGCGACCTCTACATCTGTCTGTCAATAAACATCTGCTCTTGCAGACGTTTGAGACCTTCCTTGATGGTGCGGGCACGAACCTCGCCAATGCCGTCCACTTCATCGAGTTCTTCAATCGTTGCCATGATGACATGAGGTAATTGCTCAAATTGATCTACCAAGTTATGAATAATTACATTAGGCAGACGAGGGATCTTATTTAATACCCGATATCCGCGCGGGGCAACCGAATCTTCAGAAGTTGCCGCAGATGAAGGATAGCCAAGCAACCGTACAATATGATGTGCATCAAGCAACTCATCGTCCGACAATCTTTTTAATCCCACGATAATATCGCGAATCTTGTCATCGCTGTCATCACGAGCATAGTCTTTATACAGTAACCACGCTTCTTCCTCTGTAGTACCCACGAGCTCTTCCATTTGCATCGAAATGAGCCTTCCTTCATTACCTAGCTCATCGATATAACGTTCAATCTCGGTTTTGATCCGCAGTACCATTTCTGTGCGCTGAATAACATTAACCACCTCGGGAATCGTAACGAGTTCCTCGAATTCGGAAGCACTAAGATTCGTAAGGGATTGCTTGAGCACCGCTTTATACTTTTCGAGCGTTTGAATCGCCTGATTGGCTTTGGTCAAAATCACCCCGATTTCCTTAAGCGAATATCGAAGTGTTCCCTGGTACAGGGTAATAATATTCCGGCGCTGTGAGATGGAAACAACTAACTTACCCGTTTGTTTTGCCACTCGCTCTGCGGTCCGGTGACGAATGCCCGTCTCTGAGGAAGAGATGGATGAGTCCGGAATCAGCTGCGTGTTGGCATACAGAATCCGCTTCAAATCCTCACTCAGAATAATGGCTCCGTCCATTTTGGCAAGCTCATACAGGTAGTTCGGGGAGAAATCACAGTTAATCGAAAATCCCCCATCCACCACTTCCATTACTTCAGGGCTGTATCCTACAACAAGCAGTGCGCCCGTCTTGGCGCGTAGCACATTTTCCAGACCTTCGCGGAAAGGTGTACCTGGTGCGATCAGCCTTAACAAATCATTCATATTGTCCAATTGGCTTGAGTCCTTCATCTTGTTATGCCCCCTAATCTAAAGCAACCGCTAGTGCATCTGCCACGGTATTCACACCGATCAGTTGTATCCCGCGAGGATGTTTCCAGCCCTTTAAGCTTTTTTCTGGTAAAATAACTCGTTTGAAGCCCAGCTTCGCGGCTTCTTTCACACGTTGTTCTGCCCTGGATACGGCACGAACTTCACCGGTCAGGCCAATCTCGCCAAAGATGACATCATCCGGCTTCGTTGGCACATCTCTCAAGCTGGAGGCAATGCTAACTGCAACAGCCAGATCGACCGCTGGCTCATCCAGCCTCACCCCACCAGCCACGTTCAGATAGGCATCCTGTGTCTGCAGGAACATACCCATGCGTTTTTCAAGCACCGCTATAATTAGATTTAATCGATGATGGTCGATACCTGTTGCCATCCGCCTAGGAGAAGGGAAGTGGGTCGTGGAAATCAAAGCCTGTAATTCTACAAGCATCGGACGTGTGCCTTCCATACTCGCCACAACGGTAGACCCAGCTACCCCTAGTGGACGTTCAGATAAAAATAACTCGGAGGGATTACCGACTTCACGAAGGCCATCTTCCCCCATTTCAAATATGCCAATCTCGTTAGTAGAACCGAAACGGTTCTTCACCGCACGAAGGAGACGATACGTATGATGCCGCTCTCCTTCGAAATAAAGCACACAGTCCACCATATGCTCCAGCATACGCGGACCAGCAATGGCACCTTCTTTGGTAACATGCCCTACAAGAACCGTTGCAATGCCTCGGCCTTTCGCAATCCGCATGAATCTGGACGTACATTCCCTTACCTGTGCTACACTTCCTGGTGCGCTGGTAACTTCGGGCAGATATACGGTCTGAATGGAATCGATGACAAGAAAATGCGGCTGGATCTGATCCACCGCTTCCTCAACCCGCTCCATATTGGTTTCACAGAGCACATACAGCTCCGGCGAAAGTGCACCGAGGCGGTCTGCGCGCAGCTTTGTCTGCTTTACGGATTCTTCTCCAGACACATATAAAACCCGCAACCCCGAGTGGGTCAACGCATGAGAAGTCTGTAACATCAACGTTGATTTTCCGATCCCCGGGTCGCCCCCCACCAGAACAAGCGAACCTGGCACAATGCCGCCGCCCAATACACGGTTCAGTTCACCGATTCCAGTCTGTACACGCGGCTCCTGACCGCTATCTATATCTATGATAGGAAGCGGTTTATCTTTACTGTCAAACAGAGGAGAATTTCTCCCTTGTGTTTTGACTACCGTTTCAGTTTCTTCTATCATCGAATTCCAGGACTGACAGCCAGGACATTTCCCGTACCATTTGGGGGCTTCATAGCCGCATTCCGTACATTGAAACTTGGTTTTTACTTTGGCCACTTCAGCACTCCTATTGATTTTTTTATTTTATAGCAGCATTTTGCATTATTCGACAAAATTTACTCGTTGCCCTGACATACAGGGATACTAAAAGTTTACCATTGTTTGAGATTTTTCGTAAAGGATTATCGCAAACTTTACACATGTTCCTCATCAATATCGCTTCATCTCAATCAAATCTTCACACTTCCTTTTATATATTCGTACATACGAAAAAAACCTCCCCGGCCAAAGCCAGGGAGGTTCTATATAAGCGGGTAGCTGAATTCATTCAGCCACATACATCATACTTATTTTGTTTCAATTTCCTCATTGGATGGAACGGCTACTTCCTTTTTCGTTACAGACAATGCACCATTCTCTTCGTCGATGAGTAAGGAATCCCCTTTAGTCACATTACCTGTAAGCAACTCTTCAGACAATTTGTCTTCAATATGCTTCTGGATCGCCCGGCGAAGTGGGCGTGCACCGTAAGCAGGATCAAATCCAGCTTTCGCCAAGAAGGCCTTAGCGTTATCTGTGAGCTCAAAATCAACCTCGTACTCATTAAGACGTTTACGTAGGTCCTCACTCATAAGAGTAACAATCTCAGCAATGTGTTTCTCTTCGAGCGAGTGGAATACGATGATTTCATCGATCCGGTTCAAGAACTCAGGACGGAAGCTTTTCTTCAGCTCATCCATCACTTTGCCCTTCATATTATCGTAATCTGCACCTGCATCCACAACAGCTGTGAATCCAAGAGTAGAATTACGTTTGATCGCTTCTGCACCCACGTTGGATGTGAGAATGATCAGTGTATTACGGAAGTCAACAACACGGCCTTTGGAATCCGTCAGACGACCATCTTCCAGCACTTGCAACAAGATGTTGAAAACTTCGGGGTGAGCTTTTTCCACTTCATCCAGCAGGACAACGGAGTACGGTTTGCGACGAACTTTCTCTGTCAACTGTCCGCCTTCTTCGTATCCAACATAACCTGGAGGCGCTCCGACCAGTCGTGCTGTGGAGTGTTTCTCACCATACTCGGACATATCAATCCGGATTACGGCATTTTCATCACCAAACATTGCTTCAGCAAGTGCACGAGCCAGCTCGGTTTTACCTACACCGGTAGGACCGAGGAAGATGAATGAACCCATTGGGCGTTTTGGATCTTTAAGTCCTGCACGTGCACGGCGAACGGCACGGCTGACCGATTTAACAGCCTCATCCTGACCGATTACACGTTCATGAAGAATGGACTCCAGATTCATCAGACGCTGTGTCTCTTCTTCTTTCAGCTTGTTCACCGGAATTCCTGTCCAGTTGGCTACCACTTGAGCGATATCCTCCGGAGTGACTTCGGAATCGGTCCGACCTTGTTTTTCTTTCCATTGATTTTTCGTTGTATCAAGCTCTTCACGGATTTTTTGTTCCGTATCACGCAGTGCCGCTGCCTTTTCGAACTCTTGACTCTGAACCGCGGCGTCTTTTTCCTTACGGATATCTTCCAGACGGCTCTCCAATTGTTTCAGGTTTGGCGGAATCGTATAGGAGTTCAATCTTACTTTTGATCCTGCTTCATCGATCAAGTCGATCGCTTTATCCGGTAAGAAACGATCTGTAATATACCGATCCGACAATTTGACAGCTTGCACAATCGCTTCGTCCGTAATTTTCACACGGTGATGCGCTTCGTAACGATCACGCAGGCCATGCAAAATTTGAATGGCTTCTTCCGGAGATGGTTGATCCACTGTAATCGGTTGGAAACGACGCTCTAGCGCAGCATCCTTCTCGATATATTTGCGGTACTCATCCAGTGTCGTTGCACCGATGCACTGTAATTCTCCACGAGCAAGAGCCGGTTTCAAGATGTTCGATGCATCAATCGCGCCTTCTGCGCCACCCGCACCAATCAGTGTGTGCAACTCATCAATGAACAGGACAATGTTGCCCGCCTGACGAATCTCATCCATGATTTTTTTCAATCGATCCTCGAACTCACCACGATATTTGGTTCCAGCAACAACCGAACCCATATCCAGCGTCATTACACGTTTATCACGCAATGTTTCGGGAATTTCGTTTGCAATAATTTTTTGGGCAAGCCCCTCGGCAATTGCTGTTTTACCTACACCCGGTTCACCGATCAATACCGGGTTATTTTTGGTACGACGACTCAATACCTGAATCACACGCTCAATTTCCTTGCTACGGCCAATAACCGGGTCAAGGTTATTCTCTCTGGCATACGCCGTCAAATCACGAGCGAGGCTGTCCAGTGTTGGTGTGCTTACATTGGCAGGTGTGCCGTTGTGGCTGGAAACTGCTTCACTGCTACCGAGCAATTGCAGTACTTGCTGACGTGCTTTGTTCAAGCTGATGCCAAGGTTATTGAGCACACGTGCCGCAACGCCTTCACCTTCACGGATCAGTCCGAGAAGAATGTGTTCTGTGCCAACATAGGTGTGGCCGAGTTTACGCGCCTCATCCATCGATAATTCAATTACTTTTTTCGCACGTGGCGTATATGCAATGTTCGTAGGTTGCTCTTGGCCACGGCCAATCAGCGTTTCTACTTCATCCTGAATTTTTTCCAATCCGAGTCCCAGGCCGATCAGTGCTTTGGCAGCAATGCCTTCACCTTCACGAATGAGGCCGAGCAAAATATGCTCCGTACCGATGTTATTGTGACCGAGACGGACAGCTTCTTCCTGCGCGAGTGCGAGCACCTTTTGGGCCCGTTCCGTAAATCTTCCAAACATCATATCTCCTGCACCTCCATGGTTTTGGATAAAACGAGGGATTCCATTCTATTTGAATGCCCCTTCGTATTCTTCATATCACTTTTGTTTGCAGCCATGCTGCGAATAAAATCATTGGTAGCTTCAGTCTAGATGGAAGCTTATTATATAAAAGCCGCAGATGCGGCATGAAACCCATATTAACGCTTAAAGGAAGGTTTAACCAGAACTTTTAGCTGCATTGATCGTATCACGAATTAACTGAGCACGGTAGATGTCGCGCTCATCTGTACGCATATCCCCAAATGTTTTTTGTAAAAACCCTGGCTGAGTCATTACATTCAACTCATTCATCACTGGAATCGATAATCCTTCCAACAAACCAAGATCTACGCCGAGCCGCACATCCGACAAACGTTGCGCTGCTTCCTTCGTATCTACAATCGCTGCATGAGACAAAATCCCGTATGAACGCATCACTCGATCCGTAATACGCAGTCTGGAATCAGTAATGAGCCGTTCTCTTGCGGTACGCTCATGACCAATCATCTGTAAAACAACACCGTGGAGGTTGTCGATCACTTCTTGCTCCGTCTGTCCAAGTGTAATCTGATTGGAAATCTGGAACAAGTTGCCCATCGCCTCGCTACCCTCTCCATAGATCCCTCGCACCGTTAATCCCACTTGAGACACGGCACTGAGGATACGGCCAATCTGCTGAGTCATAACCAATGCGGGAAGGTGCATCATAACCGATGCCCTGACACCTGTTCCAACGTTGGTTGGACAACTGGTCAGATACCCTCTGCGATCATCAAACGCATAATCCACGTGCGCTTCAAAAGCATCATCTATAGCGGAAGCTTTCTCCCAGGCCTCTTTGACCTGGAACCCCGGATAGAGGCACTGGATACGCAAATGATCCTCTTCATTGATCATAATACTTACCGACTCATCCTCACTAAGAATTACGGCTCCGTTGGTCGATTCATTCGCCAGACTCGGACTAATCAAATGTTTTTCCACCAGCACACGCTTGTCGAGTTCGTCAATATCGATCAGATCGAGTGTAGTAAAATCACCAAAGGCGTGTACGTCATCGTACTGAAGTACTTCGCTCAGCTTATTCAGCACCTCTTCCGATTGCTCACTCGAAGCCAGCATTGGAAACGGGATATGCTGAAGGTTACGTGCGATCCGGACACGACTGCTGATTACGATCTCCGAATCAGTTGCATCACTGCGCATCCAGTCACTGAGCGCCTTCTCTGTAAAACGCAGATTAGGCATCATGCTTCCCTCCTACTTATGACAAACTTTACTCTTGAGCTATTTCTTTTTCAAGTTCCCGGATCTGGTCACGAATCTGAGCGGCCTCTTCAAACTCTTCTTGAGCAATGCTCTGCTGCAGATTTTGCTTCAGATCGGCAATTTGCCGTTTCACCTTAATACGCCCGCCTGCTCTGGCAGGAACTTTACCTACATGCGATGTACTACCATGCACTCGCTTGAACAAAGGGTCCAGACGGCTGTCAAAATATTTATAACAGGAACTGCAGCCAAAACGACCAACTTTGCTGAACTGGGCATACGTCATGCCACATTCTTCACATTGCAGCGTTTTAGCAGGAGCAGCACCTGAACTTTTGCCTGCCGGATCAAAATCGAGTATTCCTGATAACAGGTTGTGTATAGAGAATCCTCCTGCTGTTCCAGGAATCATCTCCCCCTTCTCTCGGGCACATGATTCACAAATATGAAATTCCGTCTTCTCGCCATTTACAATTTTCGTAAAATGAAGTGTAGCCGGACGTTTGTTACATTCTTGGCACAGCATATAGATGTACCTCCTTTGATCCCGATAGTTTTCATTTACCGAGCAAAGATATTAGCATTGCCTTCAACATTCTGGCACGAATTTGATCCCGGTAAGGAAGTTTGACCATAAGAACTTCTCTCGACACAGCCGCACGCATCAACCCGGCTTCCCGCTTACTTAAAAAACGCGCTTCTTCCAATTGATAAATCAAGCCTTCCGCAGCAGTCTGTCCAATCTCGTCACCAATACTGTGATGCAGATGGTTGTGCAGCGCCGATTGGGCAGGTAATTCAATGCGTTGTATACGAACATATCCACCACCGCCACGTTTACTCTCGACGAGATACCCTTTTTCAAGAGTGAAACGGGTGCTGATGACATAATTGATCTGGGAAGGTACACATGAAAACTGATCTGCCAGATCATTACGCTGAATTTCAATCATTCCTTCGGGACTTTCATGCAAAATACCCTTCAGATATCGTTCAATAATATCAGAGATATTACGCATCCAATCATCCTCCACTGTCTGAAACGTTAAGTCAATAAGGACCACACGCCCCCACAGAGTACACCTTCTCCACCCATTTAACCACTCAGAGAAACAGCGAATCTTGCTGATACAAGTGTTAAACAGGAGAACAAAGGAAGCACGAAGGTCCTTGAATATCCCCTTGATCTTCCAATGATGTGTTCCGACTTACGGTACTTTTCATCAGAGAACAGTAAGAAAGCTAACGTCATATCATAGGTAAATAGTACGTATTCCAGAAATATAATCCTACGTATTTAACCTTGAGTTGACTTTGACTTTCTTTGACTTTATATACATTATAGCATATTTTACTGTTTTGCCAAGTGGGGGCACTATTCATTTTTTACGATTTTACACGAAATATTCGCCTGACACAAAAAAACCTCTCCCGGACCTCGGGAGAAGTTCTCATTGCTTCCAATTGCGCTTAGTATCTGTTGGAATGAAGTCGTACTCGATATAGATCGTCGCTCAAAAGAAATCAAGCAAATAGGTTTCGCGTTTGGGAACTGCCTTTTCCAACGCTTGGATAGCGCTCACTGGCCCTTCCAATCTACCGATCTGTGCCATCTCTGCGGGTCTACGATAACCCATTAACACGGCTGAAAGGGATTGAATACTAAGACGAATCGGCTGATTTAGCTGACCCTCGCCATCCGATTTTGCCTTTTTCCATATTGAAGCGGTTCCGTTCATCGCCACGTTTAATTCCCATACACCTTCGTTCCACGGAGCGTAAGCATCTTCGACATCAAGCCAAATCTGTACGGGCGAGTCCTGACTGGCAAAAGGATACTGCGAAATGAACTGCTCCACGCTCACGATTCGTGCCATAAAGTAAGGCACTACCTCTTGCCCAATCCGTGGATTGTCCAATTGAAATGCAAGCAGATCACTTGCAGGTGCCTGTAAAGTTACTTCGTCAATCATGGAATCGTGATTAGCAATGAACGTCCAAAGCCCTCGTCTGGACTCTTCATTCAAATGAATGAACTCACCGATGGTAAACTTACTTTCCTTGACTTCGTAGAGGACATACCCTTGCGGCACTCCTGCCTCATCATAGTATACAGCACGCTGGCTTCCTTTTTTGACATAAACGGAATTTTCCCACCACGCATCATCACGATTCAAAGTCCCATTATAGCGCGCTGCATAAGCGTCATACACCTGCTTCAATTCTGCAAGCTCAGCATTTCCACGTTTGATCGTGCCTGGTGTCAGTTGCTTGGCAGGCAGTTGAGCCGTAGACAATTTGTATTTCTTATATTCAACATAGGTTTCCCAGCCATACTTTCGATAAAAAGAAAACGAAAACGGATGCAGGAAAGATACACTTTGTTTATTACGATTCATTTCTTCTAGTGCGTATTTCAGCAATCCTGCTACCCAGCCCTTACGTCTATATTCCGGCCAAGTCGCTACACCTGCAATTCCACCCATTTCAAAGGACCTTCCGTGGATATAGGTCTGAAAAGGAATAATCTGCAGCTTGGCTCCAACCTGACCATCCGCATAAACACCCAATACATTATGCTTAGCGAATTCCTGGCGCCGCCTCTCTAACTGATCTTCTGTTAATTTAAATTGAAAAGCATACTCGGAGAGCGCCATACAAGCCTCATAATCGTCGATCGTTAATTTGCGAAGTTCCATACTAATCTGCACCTCATTTTCTTCTAATGTAAGTTCATTCTGTACAAAAGGCTGCTTGTGCCCTTTTCTTACATTTGAGTGTCTCAGAGGTTCCCTTTAAAGTCAAACAAGAGATGTAACGTTCACATCTCCTGAATCATAATGTCTTCTGAATTTTTATATATAAAATAAAAACCACCACCGAATTACATCGGCAGTGGTTCTTTGCTTGGCGGCATCCTACTCTCCCAGGACCCTGCGGTCCAAGTACCATCGGCGCTAGAGGGCTTAACGGTCGTGTTCGGGATGGGTACGTGTGGAACCCCTCCGCCATCGCCACCAAACGAGCATTTGTGAAACAAATGCATTCGCGTTCCATTCGGTCCATCACAGCGGTGTGGATGAATGGTTCAGCGCATATTCAGAGTGTTGTTCTCTGAAAACTAGATTCGAAACGAAATGCACGCGATTTAAAACTTGCTATTGGATAAGCCCTCGACCGATTAGTACTGGTCAGCTCCATGCATTGCTGCACTTCCACCCCCAGCCTATCTACCTCGTCGTCTTCAAGGGGTCTTACATACTGGGAAATCTCATCTTGAGGGGGGCTTCACGCTTAGATGCTTTCAGCGCTTATCCCGTCCGTACATAGCTACCCAGCGGTGCTCCTGGCGGAACAACTGGTACACCAGCGGTACGTCCATCCCGGTCCTCTCGTACTAAGGACAGCTCCTCTCAAATTTCCTACGCCCACGACAGATAGGGACCGAACTGTCTCACGACGTTCTGAACCCAGCTCGCGTACCGCTTTAATGGGCGAACAGCCCAACCCTTGGGACCTACTTCAGCCCCAGGATGCGATGAGCCGACATCGAGGTGCCAAACCTCCCCGTCGATGTGGACTCTTGGGGGAGATAAGCCTGTTATCCCCAGGGTAGCTTTTATCCGTTGAGCGATGGCCCTTCCATGCGGTACCACCGGATCACTAAGCCCGACTTTCGTCCCTGCTCGACTTGTAGGTCTCGCAGTCAAGCTCCCTTATGCCTTTGCACTCTTCGAATGATTTCCAACCATTCTGAGGGAACCTTTGGGCGCCTCCGTTACTCTTTAGGAGGCGACCGCCCCAGTCAAACTGCCCACCTGACACTGTCCCCGCACCGGTTTACGGTACCAGGTTAGAACCTAGATACGATCAGGGTGGTATCCCAACGGTGCCTCCACGCAAGCTGGCGCTCACGCTTCAAAGGCTCCCACCTATCCTGTACAGATCGTACCCAAATTCAATATCAAGCTGCAGTAAAGCTCCATGGGGTCTTTCCGTCTTGTCGCGGGTAACCTGCATCTTCACAGGTATTAAAATTTCACCGGATCTCTCGTTGAGACAGCGCCCAAGTCGTTACGCCATTCGTGCGGGTCAGAATTTACCTGACAAGGAATTTCGCTACCTTAGGACCGTTATAGTTACGGCCGCCGTTTACTGGGGCTTCGGTTCACAGCTTCGGATTGCTCCTAACCACTCCCCTTAACCTTCCAGCACCGGGCAGGCGTCAGCCCGTATACTTCGCCTTACGGCTTCGCACAGACCTGTGTTTTTGCTAAACAGTCGCTTGGGCCTTTTCACTGCGGCCCCCTCGTGCTATTCACACTACCGGGGCACCCCTTCTCCCGAAGTTACGGGGTCATTTTGCCGAGTTCCTTAACGAGAGTTCTTCCGCGCGCCTTAGAATTCTCTTCTCGCCTACCTGTGTCGGTTTGCGGTACGGGCACCTTCATCTGGCTAGAGGCTTTTCTTGGCAGTGTGAGATCATGACCTTCGCTACTGTAATTTTCACTCCCCATCACAGCTCAGC
This sequence comes from Paenibacillus sp. FSL R7-0272, assembly GCF_037969905.1. Classification (NCBI taxonomy): domain Bacteria; kingdom Bacillati; phylum Bacillota; class Bacilli; order Caryophanales; family Paenibacillaceae; genus Paenibacillus; species Paenibacillus sp. FSL R7-0272. The sequence continues at coordinate 5,667,068 of NZ_CP150221.1, forward strand.
CTTAACAATGTGCGGATTTGCCTACACATCAGCCTTACTGCTTGGACAGGCATCCATCAGCCTGCGTCACTACCCTACTGCGTCCCCCCATCGCTCGTAACGATTTACGGTGGTACAGGAATTTCGACCTGTTGTCCTTCGACTACGCCTTTCGGCCTCGCCTTAGGTCCCGACTTACCCTGAGCGGACGAGCCTTCCTCAGGAACCCTTAGGCTTTCGGCGGATCAGATTCTCACTGATCTTTTCGTTACTCATACCGGCATTCTCACTTGTATAATGTCCAGCGCTCCTTACGGTACACCTTCAACCCTTATACAACGCTCCCCTACCCCTGGATCGACTTCACTCCAGCTTCGAAGTCCTGTGTTTATCCCCTGGGAACCATTTGGTCATCCAAGGCTTCACACCTTGTCAGACAAAAATGTCCTTGTGGTAAACACCGCCTCAAAGAAGCAGTGAAGTCGATCCAAGCCATAGCTTCGGTGGTGTGTTTAGCCCCGTTACATTTTCGGCGCAGAGTCACTCGACCAGTGAGCTATTACGCACTCTTTCAATGGTGGCTGCTTCTAAGCCAACATCCTGGTTGTCTGTGCAACTCCACATCCTTTCCCACTTAACACACACTTGGGGACCTTAGCTGATGGTCTGGGCTGTTTCCCTTTTGACAATGGATCTTAGCACTCACTGTCTGACTCCCGGAAGTAAGTCTATGGCATTCGGAGTTTGACTGAGCTTGGTAACCCTTGCGGGCCCCGCACCCAATCAGTGCTCTACCTCCACGACTCTGTTTTCCGAGGCTAGCCCTAAAGCTATTTCGGGGAGAACCAGCTATCTCCGAGTTCGATTGGAATTTCTCCGCTACCCCCACCTCATCCCCGCATTTTTCAACATGCGTGGGTTCGGGCCTCCAGTGCGTGTTACCGCACCTTCACCCTGGACAGGGGTAGATCACCCGGTTTCGGGTCTACGTCCACGTACTCACTCGCCCTATTCAGACTCGCTTTCGCTGCGGCTCCGGCTCTTCACCTTAACCTTGCACGGGAACGTAACTCGCCGGTTCATTCTACAAAAGGCACGCCATCACCCCTAAAACGGGCTCTGACTTTTTGTAAGCACACGGTTTCAGGTTCTATTTCACTCCCCTTCCGGGGTGCTTTTCACCTTTCCCTCACGGTACTGCTTCACTATCGGTCGCTAGGAAGTATTTAGCCTTGGCAGATGGTCCTGCCGGATTCATACGGGGTTTCACGTGCCCCGCACTACTCGGGATCCGTCTCGGAGGGAACAGACTTTCAATTACAGGGCTTTTACCTTCTTTGGCGGGCCTTTCCAGACCTCTTCGCTTAACCGGTTCCTTTGTAACTCCATGTGAGACGTCCCACAACCCCAAAGAGCAAGCTCCTTGGTTTGGGCTTCTCCGCGTTCGCTCGCCGCTACTGACGGAATCACTATTGTTTTCTCTTCCTCAGGGTACTTAGATGTTTCAGTTCCCCTGGTATGCCTCTACTTGCCCTATGTATTCAGACAAGAGTAACTGGATATTACCCCAGCTGGGTTTCCCCATTCGGACATCCCCGGATCAAAGCTTGCTTACAGCTCCCCGAGGCAGTTTCGTTGTTCGCCACGTCCTTCATCGGCTCCTAGCGCCTAGGCATCCTCCGTGTGCTCTTAGTAGCTTAACCATTGCGCTCGTGTTCGAGCTGTCACTTCCCTTGGTTTGCTTGCGCAAAGCCAAAAGTCGTTCCATTTCGATCACTCGCTCCAGCAATCTACCTTATAAAACACTTCACTTGTTTAACACAAGTTCAGCTAGGATGATTGTTGTTCGGTTACTTGAACCGAGTCATCATTCATCCCTAAAGGAATGTTCTAATTCGCGTTTGTTTCGTTTCGATATCTAGTTTTCAAAGAACACAACAAATAGATGAAATTGTTTGGTGGAGCCAAGCGGGATCGAACCGCTGACCTCCTGCTTGCAAGGCAGGCGCTCTCCCAGCTGAGCTATGGCCCCTCAAATTCCATCAAAACTGAACAAATGGAATAGTAACTTAATATTGCTTGCAAGTTCAGTGAACTTGCTTATTTGAATGTCTTCGTTGCAGAAGACGATTCTCCATAGAAAGGAGGTGATCCAGCCGCACCTTCCGATACGGCTACCTTGTTACGACTTCACCCCAATCATCTATCCCACCTTCGGCGGCTGGCTCCTTGCGGTTACCCCACCGACTTCGGGTGTTATAAACTCTCGTGGTGTGACGGGCGGTGTGTACAAGACCCGGGAACGTATTCACCGCGGCATGCTGATCCGCGATTACTAGCAATTCCGACTTCATGCAGGCGAGTTGCAGCCTGCAATCCGAACTGAGACCGGCTTTGGTGGGATTGGCTCCATCTCGCGATTTCGCAGCCCGTTGTACCGGCCATTGTAGTACGTGTGTAGCCCAGGTCATAAGGGGCATGATGATTTGACGTCATCCCCACCTTCCTCCGGTTTGTCACCGGCAGTCTATCTAGAGTGCCCACCCGAAGTGCTGGCAACTAAATATAAGGGTTGCGCTCGTTGCGGGACTTAACCCAACATCTCACGACACGAGCTGACGACAACCATGCACCACCTGTCTCAACTTTCCCCGAAGGGCACCTGATGCATCTCTGCCTCGTTAGTTGGATGTCAAGACCTGGTAAGGTTCTTCGCGTTGCTTCGAATTAAACCACATACTCCACTGCTTGTGCGGGTCCCCGTCAATTCCTTTGAGTTTCAGTCTTGCGACCGTACTCCCCAGGCGGAGTGCTTAATGTGTTAACTTCGGCACCAAGGGTATCGAAACCCCTAACACCTAGCACTCATCGTTTACGGCGTGGACTACCAGGGTATCTAATCCTGTTTGCTCCCCACGCTTTCGCGCCTCAGCGTCAGTTACAGCCCAGAGAGTCGCCTTCGCCACTGGTGTTCCTCCACATCTCTACGCATTTCACCGCTACACGTGGAATTCCACTCTCCTCTTCTGCACTCAAGTCACACAGTTTCCAGTGCGATCCGGGGTTGAGCCCCGGGATTAAACACCAGACTTACATGACCGCCTGCGCGCGCTTTACGCCCAATAATTCCGGACAACGCTTGCCCCCTACGTATTACCGCGGCTGCTGGCACGTAGTTAGCCGGGGCTTTCTTCTCAGGTACCGTCACCTTGAGAGCAGTTACTCTCCCAAGCGTTCTTCCCTGGCAACAGAGCTTTACGATCCGAAAACCTTCATCACTCACGCGGCATTGCTCCGTCAGGCTTTCGCCCATTGCGGAAGATTCCCTACTGCTGCCTCCCGTAGGAGTCTGGGCCGTGTCTCAGTCCCAGTGTGGCCGATCACCCTCTCAGGTCGGCTACGCATCGTCGCCTTGGTGAGCCGTTACCTCACCAACTAGCTAATGCGCCGCAGGCCCATCCCCAAGTGACAGATTGCTCCGTCTTTCCAGTTCTCTTCAGGCGAAGAAAACAAGTATTCGGTATTAGCTACCGTTTCCGGTAGTTGTCCCAAGCTTGAGGGCAGGTTGCCTACGTGTTACTCACCCGTCCGCCGCTAACCATCAGAGAAGCAAGCTTCTCTTCAAGTCCGCTCGACTTGCATGTATTAGGCATGCCGCCAGCGTTCGTCCTGAGCCAGGATCAAACTCTCCAATAAAGATGAATTTCGTCAGCGTCGTTAAACGCTCTGAAACTCATCGGGGTATTGAAAAGAGCGATAAGCTCATTTTGAATCTGACGATTCATTGTGAATCAAAAGTTACTATCCATTTGTTCAGTTTTCAAGGAACTTGTTCACCTTATCTTGCGACAACTTACGTCAACCAGACAGGAAAATCATCATATCATGTTAACTGAGTTTCTGTCAACAATCTTTTTCGTCAATCTTCAAAGCTACTCGACTACCTTCTGTTTGAAGCGACAAGAAATAATATATCACGCTGTCATGCTTTTAGCAAGTACTTTATTCAACTTCTATCATTTTGAAAATAAGATCGATCTTAAAGCCTGGAGAGAATGATCGAAATGAAGCGAGTTTTAGCTTTGCTTAGCCAAACAAGAGAGGTGATAGCTCGGAAAAGATCAAATTTGAAGTAAGTGATCCAAAAACTTTATAATAAGGTATCTTTAAATAAAAGGGAGTACTCCAAGGTTGTTAACAGTTCCAACTGAGCAGTAGCACGCCCACATTTACACGTGCCCTTCCTACAACTTATCTGAGATCCGCTTCTGGATTTTTGAATATTGATCTATTACGATTTTGCTTTAGCCTAAGATTTTGATTTCTAGATCAAATCCATGACGTGAGGTGAAAACACTTGAAACAGTGGTTAAAAATGATGCGTAAAGGTTACGGCAAAAAGCTCGTTTCTATTCATGCCTGGAATGCCTGGATCGTTGTGATACTTGCTATTACTGGTCTCATATTAATTGGTGGCTTCTGGCGTGAAACTCTGGGTATCGGACGTGTTTGGTTAAAATGGTTACATATCGCCGTGGGCATCGCCATGCTTTTGCCTGTCGTGTATTACTTATTTTTGGCCAGCAAACATTGGAAGCAACTTCGCAATAAACCATGGCAAAAAGCAAATACCATCATCGTTCTTGCACTTCTGATCGGATGGCTATTATCCGGAATTGTTTTATGGCAGTTCAAGCTGGCCGGCCCACAGTGGTCCAATGCCGCGCTTCTGATTCACGATTTGCTCACATGGGTTGGTTTACCTTACATCATCTACCACTCCATCACACGTACACGTTGGTTAAAAGACCCTGCACGCCGTACGATCCAAACGAATGAACCATCGATACAGAAGACAAGTGTAAATAAACCAGCCGCTCCCAACGCTAACAAAGAGGAACCGGACACGGGTAACATACCAGCAGCTACATCTGTTCTCCCTGCAGACAAAGACTCTGGTAGAAATAACGTCCCAAACATGGAGAAACCGCAACCGGTATATACCCGTCGGGCCTTCATCCGTTCTGCTGTGGGTATAGGACTCGCCGTTACTCTTGGACCTACATTTGTATCATGGGTAGGTAAAAACCTCAAGTTTGATAACAGCATAGACAGCATGCTTGAGACTGACCCCAATCGGATGGTTCCACTTCCGCAACCTTTATCTTCTTCATCTCCTCCAATTGGCGGGGGCGCCGAGGGACACTTTCGTGTATATACGGTAACACCCATTCCATCATTCTCTAATGCAAACTGGTCATTTCGGGTAGATGGTCTTGTAGAACGTGCTCAGATCTGGAATTGGGAACAGTTCGTCAAGCTTGCACGCACCGTGCAAGTCAGTGATTTCCACTGCGTTACTGGCTGGTCCGTGTACAAGAATACATGGGAAGGCATTCCTCTGAAGCATTTTCTGGAGAACGCCGGTATAAAGCCTGGAGCGCACAGCGTCAAATTTTATTCCGGAGACGGGGTATATACCGATGCGATTACACTAGAGCAGGCACAAATGGATGATATTATGATTGCGGTCATGCATGATGGCAAACCTATCCCTGCGGATCTTGGTGGACCTGTACGACTCGTTATTCCGCAGATGTACGCTTACAAATCGGTCAAGTGGTTGAACCGTATTGAAGTCATCGACAGCGAGCATATCGGGTATTGGGAAGAACGGGGATACGACAAAGATGCATGGTTATCCGGTGCTTCTCAGCGTTTTCCTAACATAACGGGTTCATAACAGATCTCCAGCGTATACAAAAGAGGCCTCCTGACACGACATTTGCGTGTTTTGGAGGCCTCTTTCTTTACAAGCTACTTGTATCACGTACCTAATTAATGCCTATGACACGTGCTGACGCAAAGCTGTAGATATTAACGTTCTAAGGATTCAGCAGGCGTACCAATTCGTCCTCATCTTCGATAGTCGGAATACCGAGATCACGAGCTTTCGTTAATTTGCTGCCTGCCTTCTCTCCAGCTATGACAAGATCTGTTTTTTTCGATACACTCCCCGTGACCTTCGCACCAAGCGCTTCAAGTCTCTGCGTTGCTTCTTCACGTGTCAATTGATGCAGTGTTCCTGTAAGCACGACCGTTTTACCACTAAAGAAAGAATCCTCCACCACAACCGCTGGCGCTTCTGGTGCCTGTGCTTTCACACCCAAATTCAGCATTTTCTCAATAGCAGCCTGTGTGAACGGATCGGCAAAGAAATTCACAATGCTCTCCGCAACAATACCACCTACATCGGGGAGTTCAACCAGCTCCTCTACGGTAGCATTCATGATGGCATGCAGATCACGGTAATGATCGGCGAGCATACGCGTGGTGGATTTTCCAGTGTTGGGGATACCCAAGGAATACAGGAAAGAAGCCAGGTCCCGATCTTTACTCTGCTCGAGCGCTGCGAGAAGGTTATTCGCTTTCTTTTCGCCAAATCGCTCCAGCTTCACGAGATCATCGAACTGCAATGTATATAGATCAGCTGGTTCACGCACATTCAATTCATCATATAGCTGAATCGCTGTTTTCTCACTGAAGGTCTCAATGTCCATGGCATCTCTGGAGGCAAAATGAGAGATACGAGCAACCGTCTGCGGTTTGCATGCCAGCTTGTTATTACAGAACAAGTGCGCTCCGCGTTGCTCTAACGGGAATCCACATGCCGGGCATTGCTCTGGATAGATGATCTCTTCTCCGTCATTCTCCTCAGTCACTTTGCCGAGAATCTCAGGAATAACATCATTGGAACGACGAATAAAGACACGTGAACCCAGCGCAAATTTCAGATTTTTACGTTCAATATCACCCACATTGTTCAGGGTGCAGTTCTGCACGGTCACTCCAGCCAGTTCAACGGCTTCTACCCGCGCCAGCGGCGTCACTTTACCCGTCCTACCAACATTCCACACGACTTCGTTCAGTACGGTTGTTGTCTCTTCCGCTTCGAACTTATAGGCAACTGCCCAGCGCGGGAACTTATCCGTGTAGCCTAACACTTCACGAGTTCGCATGTCCGTGAGCTTAATGACCGCTCCATCAATCAGGTAATCCAGTTGCCCCCGATTTTCCTGAATTGCTTCGAGTTGCTCCATAACGTCATCAAATTCTTGGAAATAGGTGAGTGACGGATTAACTTTAAAACGGTTCTCACGCAAGAAGTCCATCATTTCCTGATGGTTGGCAAACTGGATATCATCCGAGTATCCAATGTTATAAAAATAAGCATTCAACCGACGCTCAGCTGTCGTTTTCGGATTCAGGTTACGCAGCGCTCCTGCGGCTGCATTTCGTGCATTTTTGAGCGGCTCGGCAGCCGTTTCATTATATCGATTCAGTACAGAAAGATTCATAATGCCCTCGCCCTGCACTTCAATCGTACCTCCGGTATACGGAATTTTGAGCGGAACAGATTTGATGGTTTTCACTTGTGCCAAAATGCCTTCGCCCACCGTTCCGTTTCCGCGCGTAGAAGCCTGCACCAACTCACCGTTGGTATAGGTCAGGTTCAAGGTCAGTCCATCAAACTTCAGCTCAATGACATAACCCGGTTCAGGCAATGGATTATCCGGGTTTTTGCTGTTATAGTCATTCACCAGCTTTAATACACGTGTATTCCAATTGCGAAGCTGTTCAATGTTCTGCGCTTTGTCCAAACTCCATAATGGGGATAAATGGCGATGCGGGGTGAATCCCTTGAGCAGTTCGCCCCCTACACGTTGTGTGGGAGAATCCGGCAACACCATACCGCTCTCCTGCTCCAGCGTAACCAGTTCATCGTATAGAAGGTCATACTCCTTATCACTGATCTGCGGCTGATCCATCGTGTAGTACTGATAGTTGTGCTGGTTCAGCTCGGTAACGAGTTGCTCCATCCGGTGCATCGGGTCCATATTGGGCCATCCCTCCGTATATTTAATATATGTAGAACGAACATGCCTATTGTAATCGGGAGACATGGCAGAATCGATGTTCATGTCAGTCCAGTATCATACAATAGGCCGTTTATTCTTATTCCACTTTGGTAATCGGGGCAAATCCAGCGAGTAGACGTTTTACGCCGACTGGAGCCGGGAATGCAATCTGCAGTTCGGTATCATTACCACTGCCTTTGACTGCAACGATGGTACCTGTCCCCCATTTGCCGTGTTGCACTTTGTCGCCTGCCTTAAATCCTGCCGCACTTTCGGATGAGGCCGATTTTGAAGCCGATGTTGGTGCCGCAAAGGTTGGACGAGATGTACTCGTAGTTACCCGGGACGTTGGCCCAGATGAAGCTGTTGCGGATGAACCACTTCGGCTTTGTTGCTCAAACAGCTTGGACGCACTTGCAGCGCCGCCGAAATTGCTTCCACCACTGGAGCCTAAACCACGTCCTCCATATGAACCTCCGCCTGTGCTGGTTCCTCGGCGGTAACGGTCGCGTGCAATGGAAGTATCCTCCTTCAGCTCATCCGGGATTTCATCCAGGAAACGGGATGGCGGATTGGCCGTTGTACGCCCAAACAAGGTCCGCATCTGTGCACACGAGAGGAATAACTGTTCCTCAGCCCGTGTAATCCCCACGTAAGCCAGACGACGTTCCTCCTCCAGCTCTTCATTATCCATAAAAGCCCGGCTGTGAGGGAAGACCCCTTCCTCCATACCTACGATAAAGACAACGGGGAACTCCAGACCTTTGGCACTGTGCATCGTCATCAACGTGACCGCATCGCTCTGATCCTCTTCGTCATCGTTCATGCTGTCGATGTCTGCAATGAGTGCCAGATCGGTGAGAAACGAAACAAGCGTTTTGTCTTCATTATTTTTCTCAAACTCCATCGTTACCGACAGGAACTCTTCGATATTCTCGAGTCTTGCGCGAGATTCAATCGTATTTTCCTTCTGCATCTCGTCACGATACTGGCTCATCTCCAGAATCTTCTCGGTCAATTCAGTCACGGACAGATATTCAACCATCTGGTGCAGGGCGGCAATCATATCATAGAATTCCACCAGCGCATTACGTGTGCGACCAGCGAAACCGAGATCATCAACCACTTGCAGTACACGGAAAATGGAAACCCCGCGTTCTCCAGCTGCTGCAGCCAGCTTGGCTACTGTCGTATCTCCGATGCTGCGCTTCGGCACATTAATAATCCGGGTCAAACTGATATCATCATCCGGGTTGGACAGCAGGCGCAGATAAGCCAAAATGTCCTTGATCTCTTTCCGATCATAGAACTTGATGCCGCCGACAATCTGATACGGAATATCAGACTTGATCAAAATTTCCTCGATAACCCGGGACTGAGCATTGGTACGGTACAGAATCGCATGATGCTGATAGGATTTGCCATTCTTCACATTTTTACTAATCTCGGAGGTTACAAAATACCCCTCATCATGCTCGGAATCGGCACGGTATACCTTGATCTTTGATCCACCTTCTTTATCCGTCCACAGCTTCTTCGGTTTACGGCCCGTATTCAGGCCGATGACTTCATTCGCCGCATTCAGGATGTTGGAAGTCGAACGATAATTCTGCTCGAGCAGGATCGTCTGTGCTTCCGGGTAATCTTTTTCAAAGTTAAGGATGTTGGTAATATCCGCCCCACGCCAGCGATAGATCGACTGGTCACTATCCCCTACGACGCAGATACGGTGGTGGCTGTCAGCCAGCATACGGCACAACATGTACTGTGCACGGTTCGTATCCTGATATTCATCGACATGAATGTATTGGAATTTCTTTTGGTAAAAATCGAGCACTTCCGGCACTTCTTTAAACAGTTGAATAGTTGCCATGATCAGGTCATCGAAGTCGAGTGAGTTGTTGGCTCTGAGACGTTTCTGATACATCGTATACACCTTCGCTACAATGCCTTCAAAATAGTCGCCCGCCTGTTTCTCGTATTGCTCTGGACTAATCAGTTCATTTTTGGCCGTGCTCATCATCGCCTGAACAGCTTTGGGTTCGAACTTTTTCGTATCGATGTTCTGATCTTTCATACAGCTACGAATAACGGATAACTGGTCGGATGAGTCCAAAATACTAAAGTTGGATGTAAAACCGATCCGTTCAATGTCACGGCGCAAGATGCGCACACACATGGAGTGAAACGTGGATACCCAAATATCGCGGCCCTGAGATCCGCCTACCAGTTGGGATACCCGATCCTGCATCTCCCGAGCAGCTTTATTCGTAAACGTAATGGCCAAAATGCCCCACGGGGGTGCTTTCCGTGTTGCGATCAGATAGGCAATCCGGTGTGTCAGTACTCTGGTTTTACCCGAGCCCGCGCCAGCCATAATAAGCAATGGCCCATCCGTTGCCTCAACAGCTTGCCGCTGAGGAGTGTTCAGCCGTGCTACGGCGTCATGTATATTTACAGGTTGCATGCATGCATGCTCCTTTCATTAGTTGGTCGTATAAGTGGGTCCTGCGGTTACACTTGTCACTCCGATGACAGAATAAGCTTTCAATCGCTGTTATTCCCGGATTTTTTAAACTATTTTCTAAAGGTGAATATCCGGTAATAAAGGCGAACGCTTCGCTTCTCCAGCTTATTTCTGTCCTCTCCGTTCGCGTGTAAACATAGTCGCCATATACTTTGTGGGTAGGTAAAAACACCAAAAAAACTGTAATAAATCTTCAGTTTGTTTAACGGGAGTCTTCGTTTCTTCAGATTACTCCTGTACTCTCCGTTCCTGTGTAAACATAAATCATAATGCACATGGGCGGAAAGAGATTTAGGCACCTGAAAGCAATATTACTTAAATGAAATTAAATCAATAAAGGGACAAGGATCTATTTTAACAGATTCTAAAGGGGATGTGGGGGAATGGTAAACTAAACCGGTCAGGTGTTACTTTGATCGCCTTTCACAGCTTGTACCGTTTCCAATGCTTGGCTCAAATGGCTGTACACAATATTCCCAACAACAATGGTATCCGCAACTTGGGCAGCTTGTCTTGCTTTCTCTGCTGTATCAATTCCACCGCCATAAATGAGATGTGCTTTCTCCAATTGTCTGTGCGTCTCGCCAACCAGCTCCATATCCCCGAAAGTTCCGCTGTACTCCATATATATAATGGGCAGGTTCAGTAAACGTTCTCCAGCTTGAGCGTAAGCAACCGCAGCCTCTGTCGTCATTTCCGTATCTGCTCCGGTTAACCTCGCCACAGTCGAGTCCGAATGAAGCACAATATACCCCTCGGTAATCAGCAAATCCCAAGGAATTAAATAGCCATAACGCTCGATAGCCTGCTGGTGCTGTCCAATAATCCATCTGCTGTCCGTTGTGTTCAGCACCATCGGGATCAGATACCCGTCAAACCCGGGCACAACTGCCTCCAGATCGGATACTTCCAACACACAGGGCAGTTCATAGCGACGCACCCGGCACATCAGATCTACCGTATTATCATACGTAATACCTGATGATCCACCCACGATAATCGCATCCGTTCCAGACATGCATACCTGATCCAATGCCTCATCGGTAATTTCCCTGTCGGGGTCGAGCTTAAATACGTGTCTCCACTGCTTAATCATGTCTATCAACGAACATTCCTCCAGAGGTTCTTCTGCATCCTAAAAAGCTTGTAAACTAAGTCTAAGTCAGCAGACAGTAGGTGTCAATGTTCGTATAAAAGGCGAACAGAAAAAACACAGACTTTTTTGCTGTTTCCATCCCTAAAAAGTCTATGTCTTAAAATTTGATTCTCTTACAAATGTTTTTTAGCATATATTGAGTCTCTTCTGGGTCTTGAATGATTTAAGGTTTCCAAGCAAACCTTGTATTCATTTCTTCCATTTCCTGCTCTGTCAGGACATCGGAGTACACCCCATACACACCCCATTTTTCATAATTGGCCGCCTGCTGGGTATCATTAATGGTATGCACATAGGTGACTGCCCCAGCCTTCTTCAGCTTAGCGACAAAGTTCTGATTTACTTTATATTCCGGCATCGTTACAGCATCAATATCGTTATTTTGCACAAAATCAACAACTTGGCTCTCTGTATCTTGTGTAGCGTATAACGTGTAGATAATGGACGGGAAGTTGTAAACCTCCTTTACTTTTTCAAGCATAGGTTCATTATAAATCTGTACCACGACTCGGCTTAGAGCTGACGAATCATGTTTCTTCGCTGCATTGACCAATGATCGAAGCACTTGCTGAATATCTTCGTCCTTCTGCTCTTTGGTATCCGTTACAATATACATATCCGGGTACTTGGATAACACTTTCATAATTCCATCGGCATCCATTGGCTGGTACATGCCAAGAATCGGTGTGTTCATGAATTCATCGTGTGTAAGTGCCCCGGCCTGTTTATGCTCTGGCAACTCTTCATCCTGTCCCAGCATTTTACTCATGTTAGCCGTCCACTCATGTCTGGCTACAGCTACGCGATCCGAAGTGAGCATGAAGTCTATTTCGAATACCCGTGTACCTTTTTCATAATTGGCAATCATCGCTTCATACGCGTTGGTGTAAGGCTGTTCCCGAATACTGCCCATCGCATGGGCGATTAATCGGTAGTTTGCAAATCCATCACGTTGCTCCTCACTTTGACTGTCATGTGCCCAAAAGAGTGTACCCACAGTAACGAGCAACAGGATCAAAACGGCGGCAATACGTTTCATATCATTTACACATCCTTTGCAGACGTATTAGTCAAAGTAGTTTACAAGTATCACAAATTAATTATTGCTGTTCACTTACTATTAACGACGGTACATGTTGTGTAACATTACTTTTTGGTAACTAACTACCCGAATAAAGCAGGAGCAAAACAAAAAAGCCGCCCAAAGGCGACTTTCAATGGTGTGAGAAAAGGATCAGATAAGGGAAGCCAGAGAGATCATTCAATTCATCTGTCGCTATCTGATGCCCTTCTCGTATATACATGAAAACTTAATATGCATTTTTCAAACCATTGCGAATGGTTTCCCATATAATTTTAATATCAAATAATAAAGACCAGTTTTCAATATAAAAAATATCCTGTTCAATCCGATCCTCGATAGAGGTATCTCCACGTAACCCCTTACTCTGGGCTAATCCTGTAATGCCTGGGCGAACATGATGTTTAATCATATACTTAGGGATTTCATCCCGAAACTGGTTGACATAATACGGTCGTTCCGGTCTTGGACCCACCACGCTCATATGTCCAAACAACACATTAAAAAATTGAGGCAATTCATCTAAACTCGTACGCCTTATAAACGTTCCAAAGGCGGTACGACGTGGATCATTTTGAGTTGACCATCCTGTATCTTCAACACCTTCGGGCATCGCCTTCATAGAACGGAACTTATACATCATGAAATTACGTCTGTTAAGTCCGACACGCTCCTGTTTAAAGATCACCGGCCCTGCAGAGGTCAAACGCACCCCCAACGCTACAATGAGCATAATAGGCGATGTGAAGATGATTGCTGCGAGCGAGAACACAATATCAAACGCACGTTTCATAAGACGATTAATGGTAATGTCGAGCGGAATATCACGCACATTAATCATCGGCATACCTGCAAAGTTATCAAAGTGAGGGCGTGCCGGCAGATAATCAAAGAAATCCGGAATAATCAGTGTGCGCACTCCAGCCTTCTCACACACATTGATAATATGCGAATATTTATCATGTGCATCCAGCGGCAAAGCCAGAATAACCTCATCTACATAGTGCGTAGACAAAAATTCTTCCAGTTCGTCGATTTTCCCTAGAATCGGGCTGTATCTCTTTTGTTCCACTTGATCCCAATGTCGGTAATCATCCAGAAAGCCCGTAACTTCATACCCGAGTTCAGGATAACTTTTGAGATTGTCATAGAAACGTTTCCCAAGTGAGCCTGCCCCAAGAATCAGCACAAACTGACGGTTGAATCCTTTTTTGCGCAGGTGTTTTAATTGCAGCTTCACCATATAACGATACATCAACGTGAAGGACACGTTACCGACCATATACATCGCAAGATATGCACGCGAGATATTTACTTCCTTGAAAAAGAACATCAGACTCATCAGCATGAAGAAGGCTATGCCGTGAGATTGGATTATTTTCCAAAGTTCATCAACAAAGCGCTTTTTTCGTTTAGGTACATAAAGTGAAGATAAAAGACCTGCCAATATAGCAAGCACCGCATATACCAGGCTCCACATCATATATTTTTCAATCGGTAGCGGATTCTGATTTGTTAACAGATCACTCTCAAATTTCAACCACCACGCCAGCAAAAATGATACTTGAATAACACCAAAGTCAGATGCGATATACAATTGAGTTAAAAACCGTTGATTACGCCGAATCATGATTTCACCTCGGATGATACTTCATTTTCCGTTCTCGTCGGTGTAACAGTTCTCTTCGAACGAGAAGGCAGAGATACCCAGTTGCGCAGGAGGGATAACGTGAACTTTAAAGATACGCCCATCCATACGGCTCCGTTCATTAATGGATTATATTTCTTTGCGTAGTGCTTGCGGTGGAACACCCACATTGCTCTATGAAACTCATACGTAATTTTCAAAGGTTTGCGACGGGCACTACCACCCTTATAATGCACAATATATGTACGCGGATAGTAATAAATGCCCCACCCTGCCTCTTTAATACGATAACACCAGTCGATATCTTCACCATACATAAAAAACGTCTCGTCCAATCCACCAATCTGCTCAATGGTCTCACGACGTACCAACATAAATGCACCAACCAGACAATCTACTGGATATTCATCGTCTGGACTAAGATGCCCCAATTGATATTGATTGAACTTCGGCCGATCCGGGAAAAGCCGTGAAAGCCCAAACGCGTAGTAGAATGACGCAGATGGTGTGGGAAATCCTCTTTTGCAAGCTTTATCCAGTGAGCCGTCCGGAAGAATGACTTTACAACCGGAGGCCCCCATTTCGGGATGGCGATCCATAAAATAGACCATCGTATGGAGCGTATCTGGCTGAACGACCGTGTCAGAATTAAGGAGCAGAATGTAGCGTCCGCCGGCAATGTCCATTCCTTGATTGTTGGCTACGGCAAAGCCGGTGTTGGCAGAGTTGGCGATCATCCGCACATTCGGATAAGCTTGTTGAATGGCCTGAACCGAATCGTCCCGTGAAGCATTATCTACGACAATAATCTCATATTGGTAAGAGGTCTGAGACGCATAAACTGATGCCAGACAATCCATTGTCAGTTGACGTGTATTGTAGTTAACGATGATGATGCTAACGTCAACCTTATCATTTTTATTTATATGTGATACTTCGCTTAGTGAAGCATCGGTTGTATGAATCATTTTGAAAACTCCTGACTTCGTCTCATGTTTAACTATTGAAAGTATAGCATATGTTGGCATCAGAAGGGACTAAAAGTAGATTCAAGATACAACTTCAAACCTTCTTCATTACATATATGAGTTTGAGAACAAGGTTATCCAGCGAGGCTTGACGGTAGAATGGCATATTCAGGGCATAACTGATTCTATAACGCAAACTACGATTCCTCTGATACAAAAAATGTTGTATGTCTTCTTGCTGTTGTGTAGATAACTGATCCTTATATATCTCAAAAAATGCACTTGCCTGTTTACTTAAAATAAAATGATTCTTTCCATTCATAAAACGATTCCATCTGTTCTTCCATTTTGTAATAAGTTTATCATTGCTGCCACCAAGGACATTTCCTTGATGCTGTCGATACAATATCATTGGCTCCTTATCGAAGATTACTTCACCAAAAGAGGCAACGAAAAGATATATCCACCAATCATGCATAATGATACTTGTTTGATCGGAGGGGAGATTCATTCTGAGATGCTCGAATGTAACTGAATTCAGAACCATGGTACAACCCACACAACAATTTTCGACTAAAGCATTGCACATATTGAGTGGTTTCGGAGGAATCTTTGGCCATATGTTTAAATGATTCAACTCTTGATCCACCATTTGGGTAGAAGAACAATACATCAGCGGAATATTAGACGGCCTTGATTGAAGTTGTTCCACAGCTCTGCTGAGTTTGTAAGGCTTCCACACATCGTCCTGATCACAAAAGGCGTAAAAGTCATATTTCGGCTGCGTTAAACGCATCAGTTCAAAAAAACTCCCTATCACGCCTAAATTCTCACCTTTGAAAATATGGATCCCGATCTGCTGGGGAATAGATTCAGCAAATTTACGTATCTTTAGGAGAGTCCCATCGGAAGAGCCATCATCCCGGATGTAAATATCCATCTCGATGTGGCGTTGTGCGATCAGACTTTCAAGTTGTTCCTCGATATACTTTGCACCGTTATATGTAGAAAGCATGACACATACTTTAGATTGGTTCACTCTGCACCTCAAATTTAAACTTTTCTTTTTATTATATACGAAAACTCCCGCCCGGAAATACAAGAGCGAGAGTTCATTATTGAGTAATAGATTTGTTTTGGTTATGACATAGAACGGATAAAATCACGTAAACCTTCCCGCCACGGGCGGAGATCTGTTAAACCGTTAGTTCGAATGGACAAGTGATCCATTACTGAATTAACAGGTCTAGGAGCCGGCCTTGGAAACTGCTCTGTTGTGCAAGGTTCCAATTCAGCTTGAATGGAAACTCCGACAACAGTTTGAGCTTCCTTAAATATAGCTTGGGTAAACTCATACCAGGTACAATCTCCACAGTTAGAAGCATGATATATCCCATACATCTCTGTTCCCATTAGTTCGATAAGGAACAAAGCCAAGTCCACAGTATATGTGGGCGAACCTTTTTGATCATGAACAACCTGAAGTTTCGGTTTCTCCTGACCCAGCTTCAACATAGTTTTGACGAAATTATTACCGTGAAGGCCATACACCCAAGATGTTCGTACTACAAACCATTTAGAACACAATGATTGTACCAGCCACTCTCCGGCTCGTTTGGATTTGCCATACACACTTTGAGGATTCGTATTATCATATTCTTGATAAGGAGTAGTCGACTGACCATCGAAGACGTAATCTGTACTGATGTAAATCAGCTTGGCTCCGACTTTCTCTGCAGCTACAGCCACGTTACGTGTGCCTACTGCATTCACCTTATATGCACCATCCGTATCGGTCTCTGCTGCATCCACCGCAGTATACGCCGCACAATGTATAATGACCTCTGGATGATATGAAGATATAACCTCGTTACATTGAGCTTGATTGGTTATATCCATCTGTTCCCGATCACAAGCGAGAATGTCATGCCCCTCTTTTTCTAAAAGAAGCACAACATCCCGTCCAAGCTGGCCACTGGCACCTGTTACGAGAACCTTCATGCCTTATCGTCTCCTAAACGAGCTCCATACTGTTTCTCATAGTACTCCTGATAGGCACCAGATTGAATACGAGTCCACCAATCCTTGTTATCCAAATACCACTGAATTGTTTCCTTAATTCCTGTCTCGAAGTTATGCTTAGGCTTCCAGCCAAGCTCGGTCATCGTTTTGGTTGGGTCGATGCCATAACGCCGGTCATGTCCCAGACGATCCTGTACATATTGGATTAGAGACTCAGGTTTTCCTAGCTGCTCCAAGATAGTCTTCACAATGTGTATGTTCGTCCGCTCGTTGTTACCGCCAATATTATAGACTTCACCATTACGTCCCTTGTGAATAACAAGATCAATCGCACTGCAATGATCCTCCACATAAAGCCAATCCCGAATGTTCAAGCCATCTCCGTATACAGGCAGAGCTTCATCATTCAACGCATGTGAGATCATAAGCGGAATGAGCTTCTCCGGGAACTGAAGCGGACCATAGTTGTTAGAGCAACGCGTAATATTTACAGGCAAACCAAAGGTTTCGTGGTAAGCACGCACCAGCATATCTCCTCCTGCTTTGGAAGCAGAGTAAGGGCTGTTAGGTTGAAGAGGAGTATCCTCTGTAAACAAACCGGTTGGACCTAAAGAACCATACACCTCATCCGTCGATACTTGAACGAACTTGGTGATATTGTGTTTTTTCGCCGCTTCAAGTAGTGCCTGGGTTCCATTCACATTCGTACGCACAAAAACATCCGGTTCCAGTATGCTGCGATCCACGTGTGATTCTGCCGCGAAATTAACGACGACATCTACACCCTGGCCAATCAAACGATCCATCTGGGCAGCATCCGTAATATCTGCTTTGATAAAGGTATGTCGCTTGTTACCTTCAAGAGATTTTAAATTCTCCAAATTCCCAGCATAGGTAAGTGCATCTACATTGACGATTTCATAGTCCGGGTACTGCTCAAGCATATACATAACAAAATTACTTCCAATAAATCCGGCGCCGCCGGTAACGAGCAGTTTCATGGGATGGGAACCTCCTAATTACTTCACTTCAAAATTAAAATTGATCTCCGCGTCCTTCAGCAATGGATGCCTCTGATCCTTGTCGGACAAGACCGGATTGGACGTAGGCCAATCAATTCCTAGTGCCGGGTCACTCCATAATATGCCGCGATCATGCTCTGGGGAATAGTATTCGTCTACTTTGTACAAGACTTGGGTGTCTGGAACCAGAGTACAAAAACCGTGAGCAAACCCTTTTGGAACCAGCAATTGACGATGATTATGCTCGCTGAGAATAAAACCTTCCCATTGACCAAACGTCGGGGACCCTTTACGAATATCTACGATAACATCGTAGATAGCGCCGGAAATAACACGAATCAGCTTGGTTTGAGCTTTTGGATTAAGCTGATAGTGCAAGCCACGAAGTACCCCGGGTTCCTTAGAAAAGGATTGACTATCTTGAATAAATACCCTTTTAATCCCGATTCCTGTAATTTCTGAGGTATTATAACTTTCCACAAAATATCCTCGATGATCCGCATGAACTATAGGTTCTAGAAGAGATGCACCTTCCAACTTTAGAGGAGTTTTTCTCATAAACGTATACCTCCTTTATAGCTTAAGCTTACCAAACTCTTCGTCAAAGACGATATCTCGAGCAAGTTCATTAGCACGAGCCAATGAGGCGTGTGTGCCAGCATCGGTCCACCATCCTTGTAAAATATCAAAGGTAAGAGCCTTACGTTCAATATATGCATTGTTAACATCTGTGATTTCTAATTCGCCCCGCTTGGAGGGTTTTAATTTTTTTATTATTTGAAAAACTTCATGATCATACATGTAAATACCTGTCACAGCATAATTGGACTTTGGAAATTCAGGTTTTTCTTCAATTGAGACAATTTTCCCATCTTGAATCTCAGGTACACCAAATCTTTCCGGATCAGGTGTCTCTTGAATAATAATTTTTGCTCCATTATTTTGTTTTTTAAAATTAGATACATAAGATGATATATCATCTACGAAAACATTATCACCTAAGATGACAACCATTTTATCCTCACCTACAAAATCCTCAGCAAGATCAAGAGCTTGAGCTATTCCACCAGCTTCATCTTGCACCTTGTAAGTAAAGGCGACACCCATATCCTTCCCACTACCAAGAAGGTTTACAACATCCCCCATGTGGTCTTTACCTGTTACAATCAGAATGTCCTTAATTTCAGCTTGCTTAAGTTTATATACGGAATGAAAAATCATAGGATATTTCCCCACAGGAAGAAGGTGCTTATTTGTGACTTTAGTTAAGGGATACAGCCGAGAACCAGTGCCCCCAGCAAGAATGATTCCTTTCATAAAATAATACCTCCATTTAATTGCTTTTTATAATTAGTTTAGATAAAAGAAATGTGATAGGAACTGTGATTATCATTGCAACTAAGGGCACGATTTGAACAAAAAAATGAGCATACTCAACTAGAACATAGATCAACAGCATGTTGACTAAGTATTGTACCAAATAAACAATGGGAAATTTAAGAAATTTACGGAAAGATATCTTCTCCTGAAATACAAATACCGAATTAAGATAATAGGATAGAAAGATTCCTAAAATGTAAGATACCGAATATGATAAGGAATAATTAAAGAACAGCAACAAAAATAAATACATTAGGTATGTAGCCAGTGTATTTATTCCTCCACTGATCAAAAATCTTAAAAATTCCTTATTCAAACGTTTGGTCAATAACATAGGAAGGTCTCTCCCTGCTTTCATCTAATATCCTCCAAAGATATTCTCCAATCATTCCTAACATAACCATTATGACACCCAATAAAAATGTTATTAAAGCGATAATCGTGGTCCACCCTTGTAACTCAATAATTCCAAAAAGTGTACTTATTACGACAAAAGCTCCATATAAAATACTAAGTATAGCGGTAAAAAAACCAATAAAAGACATAAATCGGATTGGCGCATAGGAAAAACCTACAAATGAATCAACAAACAATTTGATTTTCTTTGAGAGTGTCCATCTAGACTTTCCCAGCTTTCTTTCTTGTCTGACATAAGGAATTTGAACCTGATCGTGTCCAAGCCAAAAAATAAGACTCATGATATTTGTGTTTTTTTCCTTTATTTGTATAACTTCCTGAACAACCTGCTGATCAATTAGTAAAAAATCGAACCCACCTTTCGGATAACCCTTCAACGCAAGCTTCTCTAACAAGTAATAATACGTATTAGAAAATAACTTTTGAAAAAAAGATTCTTCACGATCCGCCCTGGTTCCAAGTATAATTTTTTTACCCACTTTCCAGTGGTCCAGCATTTCTCTGAACATTTCAGGAGGATCTTGTAAATCAGCAGCGATTATCCCAACGCAATCTCCAGTTGTATATCCTAATCCAGCTTGTATTGCAGACATCGAACCGAAGTTCCGGCTAAGTTTGACTACCTTAATTCGTGAATCTCGATTCTTGGCTTCGAGCAATAACTCTAAAGATTTGTCTTTAGACCCATCGTCCACAAACACGAACTCCAAGTCACATTCGGGCATAAGATTTTGAAGTTTTTGTAACCGTGGAACGGTATACGGGATATTTAATTCATTGTAATAAATGGGTACCACTATAGAAAATTTAATTCGATCTGTACTCATTTACGACCTCCACAACTTGCATAACTTCTTCCATTTCCATGACTGGGCTTATGGGTAAGCTGACTACTTCTGCATGAATTTTCTCAGATATCGAAAATACAAGGTTATTCCATTCCTTGTAGGCTTCCTGCTTATGTGGAGGAATAGGATAATGAATCATGGTCTGTATATTATTACTACTCATATACTCGATAAAATGGGGCCGATTTTCTACGCGAATTACAAAAAGATGCCACACATGTGACTCTGGCTTGTTCTCTACGATTGGCAGCGTTATATATTCATTAGTAATATTACTTAAGTAGAAGGTAGCTATCTCCCTTCTGCGCTCATTATCCTGATCAAGCCAATTTAATTTTTCGCTTAGAATGGGGGCCTGAAGTTCATCTAATCTACTATTGTAGCCTTTAAATAAGTTCTCATATTTTTTTTGTGAACCATAATTTCGAAGAGCACAAAGTTTCTTATACAGAATTTCGTCATTGGTTGTGATGGCTCCACCATCTCCTAATGCCCCAAGATTTTTCCCGGGATAAAAACTGAATGCAGCGGCATCACCCAAATTCCCCACGCGTTTATCATCATATAGTGCTCCATGAGCTTGAGCACAGTCTTCTATAATTCTCAAGTCATAACGATTAGCAATCTCTCCAATAGGATGCATATCACAAGATTGCCCATACAAATGAACTACTAATATTGCTTTTGTTCTAGGAGTGATATGTTCTTCTAGTTTGGCTGGATCCAAATTATAAGTTAGCAAATCCGGCTCAACTAATACAGGGGTAGCTCCATTAGCAGAAATTGATAGTATCGAAGCAATATAAGTATTGGATGGCACTATTACTTCATCACCTGGGCCGATATCATAACCATGAATAATAAGTTCAAGTGCATCCAACCCATTAGCAACACCCACACAATATTGCGTACCACAATATGAAGCAAACTCATCCTCGAAAGCTTTTACTTTGCTCCCCAAAATGTACCATCCTGAATGTAGAACATTGTGTAATCTATTCATAATGGCATGTTCATGGCGCAAATTAATTTTTTTGAGATCCAAAAAAGGAATCACTGTCACTCACCTATTTCCCATAAAGTATTAAATCTCTACAATTAGGCTATCTTCTAAACCGTAGTGCTTTCCACACTCGGGACAATCCAGAGTTTCGCTTAATTTCTCCCCACAGTTACAAATATAACCACTCAATCGAGCTGGGTTCCCATACCACAACGTATTATTAGGAATATTCTTGGTAACTACAGAACCTGCTCCGACCATAGCATACTTACCAATCGTATTTCCAGCCACTATAGTTGCATTTGCACCTATTGATGCATACTCCTCAAGAATCGTTTTGAGGAATTCGGGTGGGTACTGTTTGGATCGTGGTCTAAGATCATTAGTAAAAGTTACATTAGGACCAATGAATACATTATCGTGTACATGAACCCCATCCCAAATATAGACTCCTGATTTCACTGTGACATTATTACCTAAAATCACGTCATTTTCAATAAATGTATGATCATTGATATTACAATTAGATCCAATCTTTGCTTTTGGCAAGATGTGAGCAAATGCCCATATACGAGAGTCATCTCCAATATCATCTGTTTCTACAATAGCTTGGGAATGAACAAAATATTTACTCACCGCCATATACCTCCAAAAAACGTTCATAATCTCGAATGTAATCTTCAGAATCATACAAATGTGAAGCCAGAACTAAAAGTACACAATCTGTTGAAAAATCATACATTTCATGCCAGTCATTAGGTTCAAGTATAAGGATCTGAGTAGGAGAATCTAACAATATATCTGTCTTTCTAATCGTATTGTCCAAATATATTTTGCATGAGCCTGACACACATACCAAAGCCTGTCTTGTTTTATAGTGCGCATGAAATCCTCTTCGTACCCCAGGTAATGTTTTATAAATATAAAACACTCGATTAATTTCAAATGGTAGTACCTTGTTATTTTCTAAAACTGCTAAAAACCCTCTTTCATCACCGAACTCGCTTATCTCTTCAATCCTGCTATAACTAGCTGTCATATCCATCCACTCCGTATTAGATAATATTTGTATATACTGTAAGTTCAATCACATTAAACCAACTATCTTCATTATTATCAAACAATACTCCTAAAGACCGCTTCCCTGTGGATACCGGAGCCTCACACCTCTCATGTTACGCTTGTTGGGCTTGTTCTGCATCGTACTTGGAAGATGCCGTGCGTTCTATCTCCCGTCAGATCATCGAAGGAGGTCTATCGAGTTCATTGGCGATGGCTCGTTAACTTTTTCCTTGTTGATGGAGAATTTCTAGTCGACTACGTTCAATTATGCTAAAATGTGCGTAGCTCATGGTGGATTATCCTTGTGTAAATGATTGTTGTGGTGACTTCATTCTACACGAAGCCAACCATGGGCCAATTTTATTTATTTCCAGTGAGTTTCCACTTCATATTACAATTCGTCATTTAATAATACATTAATTTGCTCTTATAATAACGTGGGGCATGCCATCTAACTTCATTATTGTGCAGAGATTAAGATACTAACCTAGCCAAATTTGTATCCATTCAGAATGCTATTTTTCCATATCTTTTATATTAAACCTTTCTACTTTAAAATACATGTTTCTGGGGTCGCTCGGAGCTAATACTTTTTGGGCATTTGTTTCAAAAGATATGAAATTCATCCCCGAATTAAGTGTGATCTCCGCGGAAACAAACATTGGATTTTGGTTAATAGAAAGATGATTTTCATATATACCTGAGATTTTGAGATCTGAAAAATTAGAATAGCCCGTTGAAACTAAAAATTCTACTTTCACCTTAACATTACGATCCGTTAAATTATTTAGATTGATTTCCGCTCTATTCTCGCCCCATCTCCAACTCGTTTGAGGGTTTTCTTCTAAATTAAAGAACCCTTTATTAAAATCAACTAAAACAGGATTCAAAGTTTTTTCTTTCTCTTGTTCCCATACTGCCCCATTATTCTTTCTTAACTCTTTTGAATAACTTGACATATCATAAAAAGCCAAACTTCCATCTTTACTTACAACTGGAGGAGACTTAATTAAAAGTTGTATATTCTTTTCAAAGGAATCATTATTATAACCCAGTCTATTGATAACTATGCCATTATAGTCAGCGTAAGAAATGGAGTTCAACATCTCTTTAACAGGTTTACTCGCAATATTTCTTATAATTAAGTCCGCTTTTGATCCCTTCATAGCGCCAAAACTCCAACTAACTGAGTCTGGGTCAGTGTGTAGATATGCTCTCAAATGATCATAGTTACCCATATTGTTAACTGGAGGGTATTCAGGAAAGGGTATATACGGAAGTTGAAATACTTTCGACTTTAGAGGAACAGATTTTTCAATATTCTGATAAAATTCCTCGTCAATTTTGTATTGTTGTTTTAATCCTGAATAATCAGGAGTATAGTTATTAGATGTTTGATCAAAAAGACCTAAAATAAGAATTATAACTTGAAGAACTGCTATAACATAAAAAATAATAGTATTTTTAAATTTATTCAAATAATATTGGAATAATGTTGCCACTGTTGTTAAAGACATAAAAGCAATGAACGGAATGATTCTATTAAATCCTCTTATTGACGGAGTTAATATCGCAGCAAAAAAATAACTAAAACCTCCTATAGTCGCTAATAATAATGCAGCTACATTGAGCTTCGACAGCTGGTTTAACGATTTTAAATTTCCATTGTTATTCTTAATGAAAATTAAAGCAATTAAGAATAGAAAGCCTGTTCCACCTATAACACCTAAGGACACCGATGAGTTTTCGTTAACCAGTGGGGCAGTAGATGCATAAGTATCTGCTATATGACTTAACTTTTCTATACGATGTCCTTGAATAGGCATTAAAATTTGGTCTATTTTCAAACCATAAATCTCTGTCTCAACTGGTGAGCGGTGAACGGATTCTGAGGTATCATTGCTAAATAGTTTAAAATATATTGAAGGTGATAAATTTAACATGAGCACCATACAAACTATAGATATAGGAACAAATGGCTTCAAAAACAGTTTCCAACTCCTGTATCTGGCACTAGTTATTACGGACGCCACAAACCAAAAAAAACATGAAAATAAGGCATAGTAAACACCTGTAGATGCCACAAATATTGACACTAGAATCGTATAAATGTTCAATCTAAAATACTTGTTATTTTTATATTTAAATAGATCAATTTTCCTCTCAAATATCCACAAAGCTACAAGTAACACAAACGGAACCATAAAATAAAAAGCTAGAAATATGTGCCCCCCATTTAATCTAATAAAGTGGTATGGCGTTAATGAGAATAATATACTTACCATTACACATATAAAGTAAGATATTTTTTGATTTCTTAAAACTATATAGGCTGAAATAAATGCAAGATAAAAAGAGACCAAATAAAATATATTAGTTACAACCGCGTAGTCTTTTGAGAATAAAGAAATAACTTTTATTATCAGAAAATTAAAATTATCCCCTCCCAGTGGATAATCATTCATGTTCAAGTAAAAAGGTGCTCCTAAAGAAGGATTGAAGATGTACCACCCATAATCGATAACTGTTTTAATGAACGTACTTGCTGATAAAAAATCCCCACTATAGCCAAATGGAATACTCAAATTTACCTTCCAAAACTTTAACTGCAATGCCAATGCAACAGATAAAATCAAAACACCAATTATTAGCAATAAAATTTCTAATGTTTTTTTTTTATAATTTTTATTCACATTATTAATCATATCAATACCGCCTCAATAATAATTAATTATTCCAGATATAATATCTGTCATATTGACAGATACTGTCAATTCCACTTAGAGGTGCTAGTTATGTTATTATTCACACTTTAGAAATGAATCTACGAGAATCTCTAAATTTCCATCTATATATTGATCAATAATTTTATTATCATTGAGTTCTATAAACATTTCAGATAAATTAGAGACATGTTCAGAAACATATTTTTCAAAGCTCAAATTAACATTGTTTTGTTGGCCATAAATAATCTCACTAATTATCTTTTTATAGTTTGCTAAACATACGGCCATGCAATTGTTTTGCTGAATATAATTTATAATATGTCTCTCTTTAACTTCCTTGTTTTCATCTAGAATCTTCAAAATTGTCTTAATTATCTCATCAACTTCGCTTTCAACATAACCAATTTTATAAACCACTTCATCTGGAAACTCACTAAATGATCCGATATCAGTTGCAATTACAGGTTTACCATGACCTAAAATTTTAAGCAAACTTGCTGAATTTTCACCTTGCGTTGGATATCTTAAATTAACACACATATTCGATGCAGCTATATATTGGTCAAATTGATTTAAACTAACATAACCTGTACATATTACTTCATCTACTAAATTGCTTTTTTTTATTAAATCCTGTAGTGGATACGATTCAGCAATTTCACCGACTATAAAAAATTTAAAGTTCCTTATAAGTTTATTTTCCTTAATAAGTTTCAATGCTTCAATTACTTTATCTATCCTTTTGGTATGATTTGCATATCCTAAAGCACATATAACGAAATCATCCTTGCTGATACC
Organism: Paenibacillus sp. FSL R7-0272; assembly: GCF_037969905.1. Lineage (NCBI taxonomy): Bacteria > Bacillati > Bacillota > Bacilli > Caryophanales > Paenibacillaceae > Paenibacillus > Paenibacillus sp. FSL R7-0272. The sequence goes on from NZ_CP150221.1 coordinate 5,693,624, forward strand.
CAGTGTTTCTCTTTCAGTAATCATCTTGGAATATATTAAATCTATATCTGTAATCAAAGGGGCAGGCAACGGTACTACACTTATTGGAGCGTATGGTGCTTGTTTCTTTAACATTTCAGAAGCAAACTGAGAATGTACAATTATACCAGCTGAACGATCTAACAACCTTAAGTTTAAAGGGTAGTTCAATGAGTCAGTTTCCCAAATAGGAGGAATTTTATGATTGAGAAACTCATTCACTTTATTTAGACCTTCATTACCATGACAATAAAACATTTCCTCTTTATAAGCAGAAATATTTCCTTGTTCTAATGTTTTAGCGGCAAAAAAATGATGCAGTGAGTAATCATGAAGTACCACAACTCCAGGATATTTAATAGCGAACTCATAAATTTCATTATGAGCCGTGTAATTGTTCCCCATATGGTATAGTACTGCATCATATTCTTTGTTGTTATACAATTCATCAAATTGGTAAAACTCTTTGATATTAATTTTATTTTGTAGTTCTATATTATCCATCTGAAAATTGTTAGGGATATAAACATCGATATCAAATTCACCGTTCAAATACGGTATTAAGTCCTCACTATAATCAGAGATACCTGATTTTATTGGATTTAACGGTGAAAAGTAAGCTAATTTCTTCAAAGCCCACTCGACTCCTATCTAATTGTTTCTGTCAATTTATCAATTGCATTGTCCCATGTGATATGTTGTATATCGTTGTATCCTTTGTTTCCCATAGAAGAAGCAACATTCTTATTATTCGAAAGAAAGCTTAATTTCTCTGCAATATCTTCAGTTGTATCCACTATAAAACCGTTACTTTCCTCAACTAAAAACTCCAAAACTCCACCTGAGTCACGTCTACTAATTACAGGCTTTTTAGAAAGAAAGGCCTCCAAAGTCACATACCCGTAATCTTCATCAAATGGCGCATAGTACACAGCCAAACAATTGGCATATAACTCCAAAAGAGTCTTATCCTCTACGAAGCCTAAGAATACAACTCGATCTTTCATATTAAGCTTTTCAACCATTTTTTTGAGATTTTCTTTTTCAGGCCCTTCCCCAGCAATAACGCATTTTATATTTGAATTTGTGTAAGCCATTGCTTCAATTAAAAATTCTGTTCGTTTGAGTTTATCTAAACGTCCGACCGATAGAACATAATCACCAATCTCATTACTATAATAAGAGCCAACATGTTTTGGAGGATGATATAGCGTTTCTGATTGGATATTATTATACTTTTTAAGTCTATTCGTTGCGTTATCAGCAATTGTATAAATTTTCTTCGATTCTGATAAGGAATTATTATCAAATCTCTTAACTAACTCTCTTATAGAGTAATCTTCTGGAGAGGAGCCATACTGACTAAATTGGGTTCCCAACAAATCGTAAACTTGTCTATATTGATGAACAAGCCATGTCACCTTATTAGGATGCTGAATTCCATAAGAAGGGAATTTAGTGCCTATAACCAAGTCAATTTTCTCCCCATTACTTTCAGAAAGGTCGATTCCTCTCCAATTGACCATGCTCTGTATAAGTTGGTTATTTGGGTACCATTTAAAAGGTATTGCAATCATTTCCGATTGATAACCTCGCTTGTTTAGTTCGGTTGAAAGCGATTGAACAAGTAACTCTGCCCCTCCTTTAAAAAAGGGTACCTGAGAATGACATATTGCTATTTTTTTTTTCATATAGTCCGCCTTTTCTTAAAACAAACAGTAAAGGATAATGGTAAATGGTTGTTTCTTATCTGTTTCTTAGACATCAGCAGTTCGCCTACGGGAATCATTTCTAATACTTCAAAACCATTGTCATTTAACTCTTCTATAATTTCTACCTCAGTCCAAAAAACATCATATATATTAAAAGCAGACCATCCAAGAGATTCCCTCAACTGAGTCTCAGAGCGTTTGTCTGGAAAATCAGCAATTACTATTCCATCCTTGATTAATCCATGAATTTTACTATATATTATTTTCCGATCCAAATAATCAAAGTGTCTCAGAAATCTAAACATAGTAACAACATCAAATGTTTCTGTGGTATTGAACTCAAAGAAGTCACTCTTTACATATATTACTTTATCATTGGTTTGAAGTTTTTTTGCTGAGACAGATATCATATATGCTGAATTTTCAACAGCAGTTACAGAACCATATGGAGTTAATGTCCTTAATACTCTACCATCTCCTGAAGCAATATCAATGATACAATTCTCTTTTGAAAAACTCCTGAATTTATACTTTTCCACAAGAATTTTTATAGATTTTCTTTCAAGCTCATCATACGTACGCATAGGATAAGAGGAAAATCTATGTTCATCATAATTGTCAGCTATGAATTTATCATTATAATACTTAGCCATATTATCCTTCTTCATGATTAGGCTGCTATTGATAGCCTCTAACTGTCTACGCCATTCTAATAAATCCGGCGCAGTCGCTTGGGATTCAGATGAATTATAGTAATGCAGATAGCTAACATCATTATTAAATATTGAAAATAGCCCCGCACTTTTTTCCTTTGCATTTTTTCTATAATAGTCATAATTGTCAAATAATTCACGAATATTATCAACCATACTGCCTGCATCACAGCTTGCAACCGCCCCAAGTTGATTATCGCGAATAATATCTGCTATTCCTACCATTTCAGTCACTAGGACAGGAATTCCCAAAACAGAGGCTTCAACAACTGATAATGGTGATGAATGATTATGCTTATCTACTGTGAATGGGGCAACCATTATATCAATGTCACTATAAAAATCATACATATTGAGGTACCCATTTAACACCTCAACATTGTGTAAATTCTTTTCCTCAATAAGCTTGAGAATTTCTTCATAACCTTCGTATCTCCATGCGAATTTGAACCTAAAATCACTTAATTCTTCCGCTAATGATAATAATAAATACACTCCTCTATCTTCCCATAAATCTTTTGATAAAGGTGCAGAAGCGAAGCCAAGAGTCAAAACATTATGAGGTTCTGGAGCAAAGAGACTTAAGTCTAAATTAACCTTCGGTAACATTAAAGTAGTTCTTAATCCTTTTTCTTCAAAATCTTTTTTTACAACCGTAGACTCTACAAACAAAAATAAATTGCCTACATCAATAGCATGCCTCAAATATTCAAGATAGTTATTTTCATATTGTGGAAGACCATTAATACCCGTAATCGTAATATAAGTTATATAAATCTTTTCTTGATAATTCTTCTGAAACAAATAATAGCTATCTAAGCTATCAGAAAAAACATGAATTATATTGGGTTGTTGCTCTTTCAGTAAATTCTCAAAGTTATTGCCCCAATAAAAGACATCTAATTCAGGATCATATAATTCCACATTATCTTTTATATCTTGTTCTAAAGAAATGAACTTAAAATTATTGCACTGCTTTGTATATTTATAATATTTATAATAAGTTAAAGCCTCTTTTTTTACGGCTTCAATATCCTTTTCTTTTCTAAACCCCAAGCAAAAAATATATATTTTCTGATCACTCGTGTAATTAGTTGACATTAATTTCAGCAGCTCCCCCCACATTTAAATTCACCAATCCTATACATTTACTATCTGAGAGTACTCTTACAAAGGTAACGTCAATAAGTCGATCTATGGTTACAATTTCTCCATTAGACTGATCTGTTATTCCCAACGTAACAAAATAGGTTCCTTCATTTAAATAGTTAGGGATAGAGAAAACTGTAGTGAATTTATCATTATTGTCTACTGAAGGACTGATACATTTCAGCTCTTTAGTATTCGTTCCATACACTTCTACGCCACTAATTGTTTTGAAAATAATGCCTATTACGGGATTTTCAATGTACTCTACCGCTTCTGCGGTTATTTTAACCCTGAGGGTAGTACCTGTTGAAAAAACAGTAGTTTCCTTTCCGAATTCATCAAAAAAAATATAGCTACTTATTCTGGCCTTTCCATTTCCATACCTTAGTTTTTCTGAACTTTCATCTTGATGATTCGTAATTTGCAAATTAGCTGTTAACGACATTTTCTGATAGTAATTAGCAACATCATTTGAATTACCTTCAAAAACTAAATTCCCATCATAAAGAATGGATGCACGATCACATAGTGTTCTAACAGCGTTCAGATCATGGGTAACCAGTACAATTGTTTTGCCTTGTGCTTTAAATTCCTCGAATTTGGTATAACATTTTCTCTGGAAAACCTCATCTCCTACCGCTAATGCTTCATCAATTATCAGCACATCCGGATCAACATGAATAGCTAATGAAAAAGCCAATCTGACATACATACCACTGGAGTAACTTTTTACAGGTTTTTCAAAAAAATCTCCAATACCTGCAAACTCTTGTATGCTATCAATTTTGCTCAAAATCTCTTGGCTGTTTATCCCATATAGATAGCTATTAAACATCACATTTTGCCTGCCTGTAAGTTCTGGATGAAAACCAGCACCTAACTCAAGCAAGGCTGCAATTCTTCCATTCACTTTAAATGAACCGTGACTCTGTTTTTTGGTTTGAGCTAATATACTGAGTAATGTACTTTTCCCCGAACCATTGAAGCCAACAATGCCATACGTTTCACCTTTTTTCACTTCAAAAGAAACATCTTTGAGAGCCCAAAAATTGTTATGTTGCTTTACTAAACCTAATGTAAGCAACTCTTTTGATTTTGAATAATTGTTTGAATACATTTTAAATTTTTTAGATAAGTTAGAACATACAATAGCTGTTTCATCATTTATAACTTTTTCTCTAGTAATAGCACTATTTAATTCAACAGTGGTTTCCAAAACTATGTTGCCATAACCCTCGAACCATGATTTACCTTCATGAATCAAATCCCAACTAAGTTGGACTTTATCTAATTTTTCTTCAATAACAAAACAACAATTTACGACAACACTTTCCCCAGGTGAAATATTATATGGAAGTTTTGTACGTATTCCTTCTTTTCTTAATCCCTTTCCATCGGAATAACTATATCCGATTAATATAGGATTTGTTTTATCATATGGATACCATACTTCAGAACCAGTATTAGTTACGAGTATTTTTATGGAATTCATTTCTCCAATTCGAGAAACAATCCCCAGATCCGGTTGTAATAACTGCAACCTGGAATTATACATGTTCATTCGTTTTCAACTCGCTTTGATGAAGTTCTTCAAATGTTTTTATTACTTCTGTCTCAATTTCTACATTATCTGGGCTTTCTTTGAGCGCCAGTAACAATAGCTGATATTTTTTATTAACATCTTGTTCTATATTAGCGATATCTCTAAGAACAGAAGCTTTCATCTCAGAGATCACTTTAACCCTCTCCAACTCCTTCAACTTGTCTTCATCAATCTTTATCCCAATTTCTTTCCTTAACACTTCTTGCAGTTCGCTATTCAATAGATGTTTTTCTGATATAATATTTTGTTTTATTTGCTCAGTAGATGTGTCAAGAACTATCCGGAATTCACTAACCATTTCTTCTACTAACTGAGATACCAAAGTGCGTAATCTCGCTTCATCAACATTTTGGGTCAATTTCTGATCGACAATATATAGATGATCAATAACCCTCTGATTGAAATGAATTTGTTTAATAAGTATTGGATACATCAACTTCCGAATTGCCTTTTTAGTAAACACAACAAATTTACCAATTACTTTTCTAGGGGAAAAGAATTCCACATTATAAATATTATGTGTATCAATTAAAGGTTGCATGGAATTATTATCATTTTGCTTGCTTAGTTCGCTTTTATTATCAATTGCATAGTATATTCTTTCTTTCAATCTTTGTTTGATGACTTCTTCATCAAAATTCGAATTTTGCATCATGACACCTCTTTCTTAATCCTAAATCTTCTATATTAAATCGGTGACGTCATCAATCATTTTCTTGTAAACTAACCATCCCAATAAATATGTCACTGTTGAAATTATAATCAAAACGATTATATTATTTATTTCTCCATAAAGTATCAAATTTTGATAACCCTGAATAAAATACATCATAGGATTAAATTGAATAAATTGTTGGGCCCCAGTAGGAAGAACGCTTGATATATACGCTATAGGAGTTAACCAAAACCATATTTGTACCAAGATCGATGTGAACTGATTTAAATCTCTAAAGTGTACATTAAACATAGATAAAATCATCCCTAATCCTGTACAGAAGAGTTGCTGCAAGATGATAATAAATAGAACCAACATATAATTTATTTGTAAGGAGAAACCGAATAGACTTAGCACTATGGAAAGCAAAAAATAATTCATCACCAATTCAATTATTGATGAAATGGTTAATGAATTAATTAAAATGTATTTAGGAAAATATATTTTTTTAACAATGTTAGAATTTTCAATGAAAATATTTTGAAATCGAACTAATGTACTACTGAAAACTGTCCATGCTAGTATGCCGGAACTCAGATAGACACTATAGTCTAAGGTACTTGTCATATTAGGAAGTTTTGCAGACATTAACTGCGAAAATACTGTTGTGTATATAATAATGTATCCCAAAGGCAAAAGAAGACTCCACAGTAATCCTAATGTAGAACCAGCATACTTATTCTTAAACTCTCGTTTCACCATATCCCAAGTAAGACGAATATTATTAGATTTCATTCATTTACCATCCGTTCTTTTACTGCGCATGTCATTCAAGACATCATTTAAAGTTTGTTGTAGTGTGAATTGTGGTTTCCAAAATGTTAGGGCTTTGAATTTGGAGTTTGAACCATAATAATCAGGAATATCATTGGGACGAAATTTACTTTCGTCAATATTAACAACAATATTCTCTGAGGACATGGAGATTAAACTCTTCAACACATGCGATATTTCCACGGATTCTCCGGAACAAATATTATATATTTGTCCCGTTATCCCCTGTTCAGCAGCTAAGACATACGCTTCTACTATATCTCTTACATCTGTGAAGTCTCTCTTTGCACTCAAATTCCCAACTATAATTTCAGGTTTTTTATTTTTCCTCTCTATTTCAACGATCTGTTGTGCAAAGTCAGGGACGACAAAGCCCGCCCCTTGACCAGGGCCAATATGATTAAAAGGCCTTAAATGCACTATATCTAGTCCGAATACACTTGAAAATTCCTTAGCAAATAGAGATACATTCATTTTTGAGATAGCATACGGATTTTTTGGATTTAAGTATTCATCTTCAACTATAGGAAACTTGATACCATCCCAATGCCCATATTCTTCTGAAGAACCAATTGTAACAATCCGAATCGATTTTGATATCTCTTTGACTGATTCAAACAGAAGTAAAGTTATCATTGTATTTGCCAAGATTGTTTCGCTAGGACTACTCCAAGATTGGCGAACATTACTTTGAGCTGCTAAATGAAAAATCACATCAGGTTCTACTTGATTAATGACCCTTTTAATGTCTTCTTTATCAGAAAAACTTGATATTATTATTTCATCAACAAAGTTTAATTGCTCTGTCTTCTCCCATCGCTTCAAACGAGAAGTCCCGTAAACTGTAATCCCCCGTTTTTTCAAGGCTAATCCCAGATATCGTCCGACGAACCCATTCACTCCTGTGATCAATGCTTTTTTCATTGGATTATCTAACCTATAGAACCTTGTAATTTACTTAGATCACTATCAACCATCATCTTAATTAACTGTTCAAAACCAACTTCCAGTTCCCAGCCCAGGTTCTCTTTAGCTTTGGTACAATCTCCTAACAAAAGATCAACTTCTGCTGGACGAACAAATTTTGGATCAATGACAACATAGTCTCTCCAATTGAGACCAGCGTGATCGAAAGCAACTTGTACAAGTTCTTCGACTGTATGCGTTTCTCCCGTAGAAATAACATAATCATCAGGTTGATCTTGCTGAAGCATAAGCCACATGGCCTTAACATAGTCACCAGCAAAGCCCCAATCGCGTTTTGCGTCTAAGTTGCCCATACGCAGTTCATTTTGAAGCCCTAATTTAATACGCGCGACTGCATCAGTTACTTTACGAGTAACAAATTCCACACCACGACGTGGAGATTCGTGATTAAATAAGATTCCAGAACAAGCATACATATCATAGCTTTCACGATAATTCACAGTAATCCAATGTCCATATACTTTAGCAACACCATATGGGCTTCTTGGATAAAAGGGGGTCGTTTCTCTTTGAGGAGTTTCCATTACTTTACCAAACATTTCACTACTGGAAGCCTGATAGAACCTTGCCTCTGGTTTGATATAACGAACTGCTTCTAGCATATTGGTGACCCCTACACCTGTAGCTTGTCCTGTAATACCAGGTTGGTCCCATGATGTAGCAACAAAAGACTGGGCAGCCAGATTATATACCTCGTCTGGATTTGACTTTTTAACAGCTTGAATCAAAGAACCTTGATCTAGAAGATCCCCATCAATAAATTCAATTTCATTTTTAATATGATTGATATTCTCCATAATTGGTACACTTGTTCTACGACGAAGACCGTAAACTTTATAACCTTTCTCTAGTAACAGTTCTGCCAAATAAGATCCATCTTGTCCAGTAATTCCTGTAATCAATGCTTTTTTACTCATTTTGTAAGTCTCCTTTAATATGCAAATAAAATGATATTCAAATTAATCAACATTTGTTAAAGATACTCTTCCATCTTCTGCATTCTCAGTTCTTTTAAAAGTAACTTCACTTCTTGTGCCTTTTCTTTAGTACAAATTAAAGTCACATCTTCAGTATCCACTACTATTAGATCTTCAATTCCAAGAGTTGCAATTAATTTACCATTGCTCTCAATGATACATCGTTTGGTATCTAAGTTCAGAATGTTACCACGAATCACATTCCCATTTTCATCTAATTCGTTGATTCGTTCCAATGCTGTCCAGCTTCCCACATCATCCCATCCAAAAACACAAGGGATAACATAGATGTTACTAACCTTCTCCATAATCCCGTAATCTATAGATTGATCAGGCATCTTTAAAAATTCCGAACGTATTATTTCATCACGATTTTCCAAATCAAGTGCAACCTTCATAGTTTCCAAAACATCATGCATTTCTGGCATTAATTCCTGTATATAGTGTCTTATCGTTTCAACTTTCCACACGAAGATGCCACTATTCCACAAGAAATTTCCCGCTTCTAAATAAGATTGCGCTGTAACCAAGTCTGGTTTCTCGACGAACTGACTAACTTTATGAACTGAAAGCTCATTAACTTCTGTTGTTTGATTACTACTTTCGATGTAGCCATAGCCTGTTTCAGGATATGTAGGTTGGATTCCAAGTGTAACTAGGTTCTCATTATCATTGGCAACTTCAACAGCTGCTTTTAGTATTTTTACAAATCCCTCCTCGTTTTCTATAATATGATCCGAAGGAATTACGATCATTGTACTATCTGGAAAGCGATCCTCAATAATAATAGAGGCCATGCCGATGCAGGGAGCTGTATTTCGCCCCACAGGCTCAATGATAATATTATCAGCAGGCAATGTGGGGATTTGTGCCTTGATTAACTCCGCATAAAGTTCATTGGTGACAATAAATATTCGAGAGATGTCGACCATCTTTTCCAATCTCGCAATAGACTGCTGTATCATGGATTTATTTCCGGAAATATTCAAAAATTGCTTAGGAAGGTTTGTTCTACTTTTTGGCCAGAATCGCTCGCCTTTTCCCCCAGCCATAATAACACATGTAATATTCATTTTATCCTCCAAAATTCCACATAGAAATATACTCTAATCTTTTCTGAATCAAACTTCCAATGGTAAGTGGGGAGTAGTACCGTTTAATGTACGCCTCTCCATTCGCCGATATCTGTTCGTAATAGTTTCTATCTTCGTAAAGTTTACGCAAGTAATAACTCGCATGCTCTATATCAGGTTCCGCCCAATATTGGTATGCTTTGTACGGACCAAAGTCTTTTTTCAAATTAACCAAAGTATGCCTCACAATACATGAGTTATCATGGTTCATAAAATCCAGGTTGGAAGACCATCCTGTTCCCACAGCCGGTTTACCCAAATACATCGCCTCAGCAAGTCCTAAACCGAAGCCTTCGCTTCGATGAAGAGAGATATAACTATCTGTTATAAAAATCAATGCATTTGTGTCGTTTCTTGTAAGGGTACCTTCAATAACATAAATGTTCCTGTATCCGCCTATGACGTTATACAACTCTTCTAAATCTTCTTTTGCATAACCAATCCCATTCACTTTTACTACAAGACCAACAGATTCATCTTCGGGTAAAAAAGCGGTTTGAAATGCTCTAATTGAAGCCATAGGGTTCTTTCTCTCTTGAAAGCTCTTTAGATCATACATTGTAAGGAATAAAAAAGCATTCTGAGGTAGATTAAAATAGGCTCTTTCTCTCATATCCCTAATAGAAACTTCAATACTATGAGGGATTTTCACTACAGGTACCGGACTTTTTTGTGCTATAGAATCAGCAACAAATGTAGAGGGAACCCAAATTTCGTCAACCAAGTTAAAACTCTCTTTCCAGTCATCTGGAAAATCAGGCAGTTCCCAATGCCAATACCCTATGTTATATCGGTTTTTAAAGATGGTATTACCATACTGAGAATAAATTTCTATCATTTGCTCCGCATTTACATGAAACAAATTAATATTGTACTTAGGTTCAACGATCTCCTTGTGTACCCAAGTTGTATCATTCATTCTCGCTGAATTAGTTCCCATAAAATTAATAATACCAAAATCAATTTGACCAATTGCATTAATACTTCGCGCAGCTATCCTACACGATTCCCCAATTCCCATTTCAGCACGTGAATAACCAACAAGATTTACACCGTAGTTCTCTATGGGAGCATTAGTCTTCATATTGTTTTTTTCAAGAGGGAAAGCTGTCTTGAGTAATGTAAACTTGATTTTTTGTCTAACTTTTAGTGGAAAAACCTTAACCATTAGAGGCTTAACTTTAACAGCAATCTTATAAAGAATCTTGAAAAATAATGATTTCAACTCTGCCATTTGACTTTTAAACGTCCTTTATAAGTTTTTTAATTCTTCTCTGACATTTAGTAGATAAGACAACTTGCATGTTCTATGCTAAAATATTGTCGTATCTACAAGAAAAGGAGAATCAAACCTTGTCGAATCCAGTATACGGGAAACAAATGAAAACGTCGAGTAAAGCTACGGCCAATTCAGCATCGACGCTCCTATGGTCATTGTCCATAGGACTTATCTTATTTTTACTCTGGTCCGCGTTCCAAGTTGCGCTGTTTAATGGTCAATTGCTGCAGTTTGAGGCACCCATTTATTGGGCTGTTGCCATTACGACCCTCCTATTTATATTATGGGTGGCAATCTACTTTAAGCAGATGAAGTTAGACACACAGCAAGATTGGCTCAAAGTAGCCGTTATACTACTCCCTCTTACCTATGTATTATCACTAATTAATGCAGCATCAGAATACTTGGCGAATAATATGATTCTCATCCAATGTATCTATGCCATGATTTTTGTGATGACGATGTACCTGCTTCAAAACAACAAAATCAATCATATCATACAATCTTCCTTAATAGGAATTGCATATGTTATTGTCGGATTTGGTTTGTTAAATTGGTTAGGGGCCTTTAGTTTTGCAGGTAAGTTAGTTGGATGGTTTTCCGCAGGCGTAATCAATGGTGTATACAACCAGGCGATTTGGAATGATTCCAATGGCGCCCGGCTTGCGTCCGTGTTTCAATATCCCAATACATACGCAGCATTTCTAATGGCATTTCTGTTTATTTCCATCTTCAGCATGATTCGTTCCAAAAGAATATTCACTCAAATGTTGCATGGCTTTATGCTTGTTCCCATTATCCTGTCGTTGTTGCTTACACTCTCTCGTACAGGACTTGTCATGTTGCCTATCGTATTTGTTATCTTGTTACTTTTGCTTAAACCAGCCAAACAAATTCTATGGTTTATCTATTGTGCCGTATCGGCAATTGGCACGCTGTTGGTTTTAAACCCTATCAATACTGCAGGAATTGAACTTCAAAAGCAGTTCACAGGTTCTCTTGCAGCCAAGAGCTGGGCCATCCTTATAGGAGCCTCGCTTGTTGTTGCGTTATTGTGTTGGGCGATTCAGCGTTTTGTAGCCCCTATGCTGGAAGCCAAGTTTCAATCTTGGTCAGCTCGAAAAGCATCCAGTGTATGGATTCCGCTAGGTTCTGTAGTTCTAACCGTTGTTATTGCTGTGCTATTGCTCGGTACGGGCGTGCGTAACATTTTGCCGGACAGTATTAGCACACGACTTGAGAATATCAACTTCCAGCAACACAGTGTGCTGGAGCGTATCACATTCTACAAAGATGCCACGAAACTATTTGCCGATTATCCTGTAATCGGGGCAGGTGGCGGAGCATGGACTGCACTGTATGAAAAATATCAGAACAATCCTTATGTCAGTGCTCAGGCACATAACTTTTTCATGCAATACCTTGTCGAAGTTGGCCTCGTTGGATTTTTAGTATTTATGGCGTTTATACTATATGTTTTCTATCAATATGTACGCTCGTATGTCAGACGGAATGAAGAGGATCGCGAATCACATTTCGTGTACTTTATTCTTTCTATGTCAATCCTGGTGTTGAGTCTTCTTGATTTCAACATGAGCTATGTCTTTATTGGAATGCTGGTATTCCTTGGTCTTGGAGGTATGAGTGCCGCGATTGAGCCTCAACCAACTCGTCGTTTAAAAATGGGAGAAGCTGCGGCACGCGGAGTGTACAGTATAATTGCTGGAATAGCGATCATTGTGCTTCTCATCGTTTCTGTTCGATTCCTACAAGCTAATCATTATGCGATTGAAGGTAACGAGCTCGCAAGAAGCAGTCAAGATTTCCGGCAAATCAAAGCTCCGCTGGACAAGGATTTGTCCATCCGTAGCACACATCCGGATTCATTAATGCTTCTAGCGTCACTTTATCAACAAGGCTACACGCAAACGAAAGATGAGCAATTCTACACAGAAGCCGTGCAATTGTTGCAGCGCGGCCTCGAAGCAGAACCATATAATAAAAGTATGGTAAAACAACTCATTGGCATATACGAATTGAAAGGCGAAAATGACCAGGCATATACGCTACGAAAAGAATATGCGAGTAACTATATTTGGGATATGGACTGGTATGAGCAATTGATCAGCCGTTCATTCGATCTGGGGTATCAGGCACTTGGACAAGGGGATACCACAAAAAAGAATGCTTATTTCTCTTCGGGAATTGAGGCATATCAGCATGTAGTAGATGGAGTGGAGCACCTTAAAACTCTTCCTAAAGGACAACTTCAAGGTCAGCCATTCCAGGTCACTCCAACGATGATTCTCAATGCTGGGAAAATGAGGTATATGTCCAACGACCTTCCAGGAGCTACCGCTGTACTTAAAACGGGAATTGCCGAAGATCTGACGGATGCGACAAATCGTGAAATTGCTCGTTGGTACCTCGCTTCGCTCAAACGAGAATTTAAATTAGACGAGGCTCTATATAATAAACTGATTGCCATCTCATCTAGTGAAGCAGACGAAATTAAACGAATTGCAGAATTAACTTTTAATTAGAACCTATCCTCTTTTGTTGTTAACATCTTATATAAAAAAGGTTTGCCTTATAAGGCAAACCTTTTTTTAGTCCAGTCCTTGGTAGAAACGTTCCAAAGAAATAGTGGATTGATAACTTAAGTAATGAATAAATTCGTTAATCAGTCTGATACCACGATATCTTTCAAATACTTCAGCAAATCCTCCCGCAGATCAGGACGCTGTAACGCATAGTGAATGGATGTTTCAATGAAACCTAACTTCTCACCCACATCATGGCGCAAGCCCTCAAAATGATACGCGAGAATCTGTCTTTGCTCATTCAGACGGGATAAAGCATCGGTCAACTGAATCTCTCCGCCTACACCGGCAGACTGCCTGCCTAAGATTTCGAAAATATCGGGAGTAAGAATGTAACGGCCCATGATCGCCAGATTCGAAGGGGAATCCTCCGTTTTCGGTTTTTCAATCAAACGTCGCGCACGGAAGACACGTTCATCCGTACGAGTTAGCAATTCTCCATCGATAATACCGTAACGGGATACTTCACTCCAATCGACAGGTTGCACGCCGACAATCGGGGACTGTAGTTCGTCATAGACTTCAATCATCTGCTGCAAGCATGGGTGATCCGCTTCAACAATGTCGTCCCCGAGCAGGACGGCAAACGGTTCATTGCCAATAAACTTGCGAGCACACCAGATCGCGTGACCAAGTCCCTTCGGTTCCTTTTGCCGGATATAATGGATGTCAGCCATCTCGGAAGGTTTACGAACTTCGTTCAGCAGATCCCACTTCTGTTTGTCTGCGAGATTCTGTTCAAGTTCAAAGGAATAATCAAAGTGGTCCTCGATCGCCCGTTTCCCTTTCCCTGTAACGATAATAATATCTTCAATTCCTGAGGCAACGGCTTCTTCAATAATGTATTGAATAGTTGGCTTGTCCACAATGGGCAGCATTTCTTTCGGCATGGCTTTGGTGGCAGGCAGGAACCGGGTTCCCAGTCCGGCGGCTGGAATAATCGCTTTGCGGATACGTATAGGAAACACTCCTTTGGCTGGATCAAGATAGTATAGGGATAACACGATTAATAAGTTGGTAAAAGCGGTGCATTTCTCTATACATTACCACAATTTATTAACAATTGTTGTATAAAAATCGAGTTTCCTCTACACCATTAACAACTCGCGAATATCCTGCTCGGATAATGTCGTTGATCCTCCGTCGCCCGGTTCAATGACCTCGGCAATCAAGTCTTTTTTCCGCTGTTGTAGCTCCAAAATCTTCTCTTCAATCGTGCCCTCCGTCACAAGACGAATCACCTGAACCACTTGTTTCTGCCCCATACGATGAGCTCTTCCAATCGCCTGTTCCTCCACGGCGGGATTCCACCACAGATCATATAATATGACGGTATCGGCTCCCGTCAGGTTCAGTCCGGTTCCACCAGCCTTGAGCGAGATCAGAAACAGTTCAGCTTCTCCCTCATTAAACCTGCGACACATGTCTACACGACTCTGGGCAGGGGTTTGTCCATCCAGATAAAACAAGCTGTTGCCTTGCGCTGTAAGAGTCTGACGAATGAGGTTAAGCATACTTGCAAACTGGGAGAAGATCAGAATGCGTTTGCCAGCGGCCAGACAGTCCTGGACGGTCTCCAGCAGTTGCTCCATTTTCCCGGAATCCCCTTGATATCCGTCCACAAATAGTACCGGGTGACAACATAACTGACGCAGGCGAGTGATACCGGCCAAAATTTTGATCCGATTTTTCTGGAAACCGTTGTCTTCCATGTCCTTTGTGGTCTCATCCTGAAGCTGAGAGAGATACGCTGCGTAAAGCTTTTTCTGTTCGACCGTCAGCTCAGAGCGTTGCACCGTCTCAATCCGATCCGGCAATTCTTCCAATACATCTTTCTTCAAGCGACGGAGAATGAACGGACGAACCATACGCGAGATGCGTTCTGGCGGCAAGTCACGAAATCTTCTGTAGCTCGGGAATAAACCCGGAAATACGGCTTCAAAAATAGACCATAGTTCATCCAGTGAATTCTCGACAGGTGTACCTGTCAGGGCAAAACGGCGCGGCGCCTGAATTTGTTTGACGGCTTGCGCTGTCTGGGACGATGCATTTTTGACTGCCTGTGCCTCGTCCAGAATCAGGGTATGGAAGGTTCTTCCCAAATACGTATCCAGATCACGTCGTAGCAACGGATACGATGTCACGATCACATCCGCCTTGTCCATATCCGCCAGCATGCTGGCGCGTTCATCCTTCTGTCCTGCGGCGATCAATACATTCAAATGCGGAGCAAACCGTGCAAACTCATTCGCCCAGTTGTAAGTTAATGAAGCAGGCGCAACAACCAATACCGGCGGATGTGTCATTCGCGTGCGTATGGTCAGACCGTCTTGCTGCGAGGTGTGCCATGCATCATCTATCGTTCCACTGACGTTAGCCAAGTAAGCCTGCTTAGACCCATCCATGGTCCAATTATTAGAAATGGAGTTGTGTTTATCAGCTGGTAGCCCTGCCTCTTGTCCCTGCTCATACACGGGTCTCTCCTGTAATGAAGCTGTGATGTAGGCGATACTTTGCAGTGTTTTACCCAGTCCCATATCATCTGCCAGAATGCCGCCAAACCGGTA
Source organism: Paenibacillus sp. FSL R7-0272 (assembly GCF_037969905.1). Taxonomy (NCBI): domain Bacteria; kingdom Bacillati; phylum Bacillota; class Bacilli; order Caryophanales; family Paenibacillaceae; genus Paenibacillus; species Paenibacillus sp. FSL R7-0272. Next base: position 5,709,854 of record NZ_CP150221.1, read on the forward strand.
ATGTGCGAGCGTACGAAGCCACTGATACCCGCTTGCCTGGTAATCCCGCAGCACGGGCGCCAGCGTCTGAGGTAACGGAAAGTCCATCCGGTCCGGATCACGCAGATCATCTAGGAAACGTTTGAGCGATCCTCCCCATTTCACATGACCCGAAACTTCATCTCTGCCCGGAAGCTGCAACGCTCTCACAGCAGGCAACCGGATATGGCTGCTCTGGATATCCTTTGCTTCCAGTCCAAGCGCGTCAGCCATGTGAGCGAAGCTGCTCGCGCCATCATTTTCAAGTGACAGAAAGACACCGCTTCGCAGGCGGAAGAAAGCTTTCTTTTCCACAATGCTGCGCATCAGTTCTTGCAACTCCTGCTCGTCGACTCCCTCCATCTCGAAGGAAATCTCCAGCCAGTCCAGTCCTTTTCCCAGATCAGCACGAACCTTCGGCGGTACCGGATACGTTGGCATCATCGCTTTCACAGCATTCGGCATATAGATATCGGCCAGCTTCTCAAACTCAGGCAACAGGTGATACATCACATCATAGATGGCGTCCTCACGCTCGCTTGCCCAGACACTCCCCTCCCGCTCCAGAAAAGAACGATCCAGTCTCTCGATGAGATTGCGTTCCTTGAAGCGGTCACGGATCAAGATGACTTTCTTTTCTTCCTCGTTAATTAAATACTCTGCCAGCGGGTTAATGACCATGACGCCATAATCGAATTCCAGACGTGCTGTAATGCGTTCCCGGTAAAAGTCGATATACAGTTTCGGTGACAACTCGGGTTCGGCAATCTGTTCGCGCACATGGGAATCAATCGACAGATGCCCCAATGTCCGCAGCTCCGGTACAACATGCTGCACAAACTCATCCACCTGCTGTGACGAGATATCAATGCTTTCTTTAATGCCGTAGGATGTGAGCGCACTGTTCAGGTCCTCCAGACTTCTCATCTGCGTCGGTTCTAACATATAGAGCTGCCCTTCAACAACCGCCGCATCATATGCCGGAAGCAGAATCAACTCACGCAGTCCTGACACCTCCAGCTGATACCCTTCATTCGCCCCCTCTGCGATCCGGTAAAATAGAGGCAATGCTCCCTCGCTTAGGGTTAACGGACCGTTTGCCAGGCCTGTGCCCTCCATGCGGCTATCCGCTTGCATAAGCAACTCCAGCAGTGGCTTCCAGACAATTGGAGCGATCAGGATATCGCGACCGTCCGAAGCACCCAGATAACCGGAAATCGATTCACGGTATGCCTCTTCACTCTGTCTCATACGAATGAGCATGGAAAGGATAGCCTGATCTTCCGCCCGAAACACATGTAGCAGCGGATCATAATGAAACAGCTTGGTGAAGGACATGGGCTCGCCCTTTTCAATAGAGTTCAGGAACTGCTTGACCTTCTGCACGACATAGAGTCGTTTGTTGCCCACTTTTAATTCAAGCGCCAGCTTGGCTCCACCTTTATGCACATGTACCAGCTTGCAGATGAACTGTACCTGTAATTCTTCTCGTAGCATAGAGCGGGTAACCGGTGCTGTGTATTTTGACTCCCGTTCATGCGGCAATCTGCGATCCTTCGCAAACATGGATAAAATCTGGTCTGCTGTGCGGTAGGACGGTTTATCCGCAGAGCGGCCCCAGCCTGAGGCTGAACTCGGACGACCTGCCTGTGCAAAAGGAGAAGGGGACAACGACTGCGGCTTATGCTGTTGCGGTTGATTCGGTTGATGTGGTTGCTCCAATTGCTGCGATTCTTGACCTTGTGCAGTAGATATTAAATCTGAATAAGGCCGTTCCCATTTCTCTTCTTCGACCAGTGTGCCCACTTTTGATGGTGTCCCTCTGCCGCTGGATGGCTCTGGTGTATCCTCACGTTCATGAATAGCAAGCAGAACAGCCGCAATATGTTTGCAGTAGTCATAATAGTTGCCATATGCAGGGCAGTTGCAATGCGCTTCAATCTCTCCCGCATCGTCCAGGTCTACCTTTACTTCGTAGACTTCTGTCCCTCGGACAACGGCTTGATAATGACGTCGGTCTTCACTCACAGCGAGCTTGCCAATCCTGCCAGACTGTTGATATTCTTCACCGTGTTTGAATGCCGTGACCCCGCACAGCAATTTGATATCCATCATCGTAAATGGAGCCACGCTTCACACCTCCTTGGTTGCCAATGCCGCTTTTATAGAAAAAACCCCAAGAGCTCCGTAAAGCAGAGATTGGGGTTGCTTATTATTTCACCAGTTGGCCGCGTGTAACGCCCAATTGGTTCGTTGCTTTCAGGGTTTTCCATACTTGTGTACCGCTGATCTCACCGCGGAGTGCACGGTTGTACAGGTCGATAACTTCCTTCACCTGCTCCGGTGTCTCTTCCAGGAACTCGACCCGGTAACGGGATACACCCAGATCCATAAAGTTAGTCAGATACTCTGCACCAGACTGTTCTACGGCATTATATACCGTGTTACGGCAGCCCTCATCCACACGTACCGGGTGAGACATCCCAATTCGGTCTTGCAGGGAAGCCCGCTTTTCTTCGCAAGGACGTCCGCAGTTCGTATAGTCGGTGCCTTCACTCATAAACGTACAGTACACGCAGTGCTCCGTGTGGAACATCGGCAGATGCTGATGGATTACCACTTCGGTCTGACTTGTACGGGAGTTACCGAGCAGATCAACCATCTGCTGAATGTTCAAGTCATACGACGGCGTGATCCAGTCGCAACCTGCCTCCAGGAACAATTCCACTGCCTTGTGGTTGGCGATGTTCAAGGAGAAGTCCCCGATCAGCTGCGGATGCTTCGCGTCCGGATTCATTCTACGGTGACGCAGGTAGAAGTAAAGCGCACCTGTATTACGAACGAGTACCGCATCCGGCTCCAAACGCAAGATATTGTTGTGATAGCCGTTCTCGCCAGGCATATGAATACGCGGCGTAGCCAGCGCGATTTTACGACCTGCAGCATGTACAGCTTCCACGGCTGCCGGGAATTGCTTGATAAACTCAAAGTCGGCGTAGATCATGCCGACGCCAGCTTCCAGCGCTGCCTCCACTTGTGGCAGGCTGCGGCACAGCGCGGTCAGCTCTGCTTGACCGCGAGCCACTGGCGATGCAGGTTGTACCGCATCGCCGTATACGTCCACCGCCCGTTTCACGTAGACGGGCGGTTTCGGGCGCTCGCCCGCGAGTTGTTCGACCGCCTGACGGCGAATATTGTTCAACTCGCGCATCGGAATGATGACGTCACCGTGCAGATTGACGTCCAGATCCTCAAGCTGGAACACGGTGCCGCCGAGACGTCCGAATTGCTCCTCGAGCAATTCATGGTTCATCGGACGTTTCTGGGCAATGTCCAGTTCCATCTCCGAATCCACGCGCACGGTCGTTCCCTTCTGCACGTCGGTCCACCACGTGCTGAGCGGTTGGCCCGGGCTGCCGATGACTTTCACTTTGACCGGGAAGACACGGTAAGGCTTATCGGTCTCAAAGCTTTGACGCAGACGTTTGTCGAGCGCAGGGTCATTGGTTTTCCATACCTTATCGCCGACTTTTACGCGGCGCAAGTCTACATCACTGCGGCCTGGTACGATGTCCACGATCCAGCCTTCGCCGGCTTCGCCTTCGATCTTCACACCTTTGCGGCGTACATCATATACACGTCCGCCTTCTTCTTTTTTCGTTGGATCACCAGCGTCAAATACAATACCGTCTCCACGTTTCACGGGTGCATCCAGTTTCAGCACAACACCGTCACGCAGCACTTGATCTACACGACCCAGGTAAACGCCACGGCTTTTCGGGAACGTTCCGTCTACCAGCTGTTTGTTGTTCGTGCCGTCCAGGAAACCATGTGTGAATCCACGCGAGAAGCTCTGTTGCAGCTCACGAATTTCTTCTTTGCTTGTCCGTGTATTGTCACCGTCAAAATAACGGTCAATCGCATTGCGATATTTGCTAACTACGTTCGCCACGTACTCTGGCGTTTTAAGTCGACCTTCGATTTTGAAAGACGTTACGCCTGCTTCAATCAATTCCGGCATAATATCAATGGCTGCCAGATCTTTCGGCGATAGCAGATATGCCACATCCCCCATCGGCTGGTGAACACCATCCACCATCAGATCGTACGGCAGACGGCACGCCTGCGCACATTCTCCACGGTTCGCGGAACGCCCGCCCCACATTTCGGAAGTCAGACACTGACCCGAATAGGATACGCAAAGTGCGCCATGCACGAATACTTCCATCGGAAGTTTCGCTTGATCACCAATCTTTTGAATCTGCTTCAAATTGTTTTCCCGTCCAAGTACGACACGTTCCATGTCAAACGGCTTGGTAAACTCTACCGCTTCAGGCGATGTAATCGTCATCTGCGTGGAACCGTGAATCGGAAAGTCCGGCGAAATCTCACGAATCATTTTGACCAGACCCAGATCCTGTACGATCACAGCATCTACACCCGCATCTACGCAGGCATCGATGAGTTCTTTGGCATCTTTCAATTCATTTTCAAAGATCAATATATTAAAGGTCAGGAACCCTTTTACGCCGTAACTGTGCAAAAACGCCATAATCTCCGGTAGCTCGTCCATACGGAAATTGTTCGCTCGTGCCCGTGCATTGAATTTTTCGACCCCGAAGAAAATCGCATCCGCCCCGTTGGCTACCGCCGAACGCATGCAATCCCAGTCCCCTGCAGGTGCCAGAAGCTCAACGTCTTCTCTTCGTATTGTTGCTGTTTTCATGTAGATCCTCCCCATACCGGCCTCAGCCAGTGTTCTTCCCTTGGTACCTGTATTTCGGTACGCCTGCACTACTGTCAACGTCAAGTATCACTATATCTATACATTAAGTCTGTATTGCCTGAAATCAAGGCCTACAGTCTCTCTATTTCTCAAATCAGCAGTAATAACTCCTGAACTAGTATAGTGTACCACTTCTGCACCGACTCTTCTACGGTTTCCTGAAAAAACCGTTTGTCATTTTCATCATTTTCCCATAGAGATTCCACTCATTCTCAACATATTTACACCTTATGCCATTCATTGTGAAGTCACAGCCAAAGAAAAAAACCGGAAGGTTCTTAACCCTCCGGCAATTTCTCCACATCTATTGTTATTTAATAAAAGTAAATGAGTTCACTGCTTTTTCCAGCATGGCTGCCTGCACTTGCGTACGGTTCGCATCGTTCAGACCACTCGTGATCGTATACGTGATTCCATCCTTTTCGAACACAATCTGACGACCTGTATACGGCACACCCTTATCCACTTCATGGTACGTGAAGGAGAATGCCGGTACACCTGCAAAGGTCAGTTGCTCGCTGCGGATCAGATTGAAGCTTTTTCGCGTTTTTGCTGCCTCTGCATAGGCCTCTCTCAGCTGACTAACCGTCATCTCAATCGACTTGTCCTCTGTAGCTGCAATGGAGAAGTTGCCACCCGTGAAGGTATAAACGACAGGTGAGCTTTCAAACCGATCACTATACGGCGTCCAGTAGCGCGGAATATCCACGCTGTAATGATAGTTTTTGGACGTACGCGTGATCGTTTTCATTTTATCTGTCAGATATGGATCTTCATCCAGCTGACCGAAATTATCTTTTACCGTGTCAAAATCAATCTCTACACTCTTCATAATTCGTTCAAACCATGCTCTGTCTGCGGCCTGTCCTTCAGGGAACGTATACTCCGCGTAGTAACGATATCCGTTCTTCTGCAAAAGCACATCATATTCCGTCTGCCATCCTGACCCGAAGTTATAACGGAATTCATTCACCTCGGCAGTTTCGCCAGAGATTTCCGTTGTAAATGAACCAATCTGCTGATAACTCTCGGCTGTAAAGGTTTCACGCATCCATTTCTCGAGCTGATCACTCCAGTCCTTCACCGTTGCACCGGACTTGGCTGAAGTCACTCGAAGTTGCAAATAAGCACCGTCTTTATCTTTATAAACCATATTATTATTGTCCATGGACCAGCCCGCTGGAACCTTTAATTCAATTCCGTAATCATCATTCCATGCCGCACGCATGTCGTCCTCCACCGTGGAAAGATCCTTAATGGTTCGATCTGACTGCGAATAGCTTGGTTCAAAAGAGTTGAGCAATGAAGCATGTTTGCCCAGATCTTTATAATTAATCGCCTCATAATCCGCCAAGTAGACATCATATTGACGACCGTCATGAATGTACTGGCGTAACTCCCATAACACGCCATCCGCATCTTTGACGACAACTCTTGCATAAGGATTGTTTCCTTTAGATACCGCTTCACGGTCCAGTACCGTATCTCCTGCCTGTTTGGCCACCTGCACGAGTTGTGTCAGCAAGTCATCCGCATCCAGTACCACATTCTGGTCACTCACATACACTTCGAGAAAATAACTTTCATCCGTAGCGCCAAAGGTCATCATGCGTTCCTGTTCATTCGTTTGCAACACCAGAAGATCGGCTGGATAATGAATCGACCAGCCATAATAGCTGTTGCCAATTCTCGTTTTCCCTTTGTCCAGGTCGATGCCGTCCTCATCCACACCCTCACCCGTTTGAAGCAAACGAATGACGATCTCTCCCGAACTGTTCGGCGCAATCGTTGCACCGATTCCTGCCGCAACCGGGCGAAGAGGAACCATTAACACACCATTCACCATTTGGGGGGCAGTCCCCATCTCCACTTTGGCACCGTCAATCCATGCGATGGAACTGTCTATTCTCAAGGCCACAACGTGTGGACCTTCCTTGATTTTGATGACATCATTTTTCTCCAGCCGCACTTCACTGCCAAAGGCTTTTTTGAATACGCCGACAGGCACCAATGTCACGCCTTTAATCGTGAGGGGTTTCGTGATGTTTTGTTTCTTGCCATTCATAAAAGCACTTGTACTTCCTGCTTTGACACGCAGCTCATTGGTGATCACATCATCATCTGCCCATACTGGCAGAGCTGTGCTTGTCAGCAACATCCCTGCTAATACGCCCGTGCTCAGCACGCGTAACCATGACTTCTTCATTCCGTTCATTCGTCCTCTCTCAATTCGGGTTGCTTGCCAGGCTTATTGTTCTTCATCCGTTAAAAGCGAATCATCGGACGGCTCCTCAAGAGAGGTTCGATCCACAAGTGTCAATGTGCGGGTAACGATGTCTCCGTCCGTTTGCACCAGCAGCTTTACCTTTTGTCCAGGTAAGTAGGCTTTGAGTAGCTCATTGATATCGACTACCGAAGATACACGTTTGCCCGCAACGCTGTAGATGGCATCCCCTTCCTTGATCTTGGCTTTCTTCGCTTCCGGACTCAATACACTCGTAACCGTCAACGGATCTTCCGCAGGCAGACCTACAATGGCCGACCAGCTCTCTTCCATCTGTAATCCGAGACTTGCCCGTTTGATCGTTCCATATTTAAAAAATTGATTGATGACAAAGTTCACGGTGTCTACAGGAATAGAGAAACCCATGCTCTCGATGCCCACGGCAGAGAATTTCATGGAGTTAATACCGACGACTTCTCCCTTTAAGTTAACGAGCGGCCCTCCACTATTTCCGGGATTAATCGCCGTGTCTGTTTGAATTAAGCGGTAGGACGCTTCCACCCCACGGTTCAGACCGCTGATCACGCCAACCGTAGCTGAGTTACGCAATGAAAAGGAGATCGGCGTGCCGATCGCAATTACCGTTTCGCCCACAGCCGCTTGTGAAGCTTTAGCAAAGACCGCAGGTTTGAGTGCTTTAGCGTTAATTTTAATCAGCGCAAGGTCACTTAACGGATCACTGAACGATTCTGTAATGTTATATGTATTCCCGTCTGTCGTGACAACGACCGGATCGACCAACTGATCTACCACGTGGGCGTTCGTCACAATCCATCCATTAGCGCGAATGATAACTCCTGTGCCATGTGCCAGATTATAACGATCGTTTGCCGATCCGTTCTGGTTTTCCGTCGTTTTACCTATAATCCCAACCACAGACGGAGATACCTTCTCAATCACTTTGGGAATGGCTTCGCTTCCCTTATACGTATACGTTCCTGATTTGGCATCGTATTGTCCACTGCCGCCGAACATCTTCACCAAATCTTTCGTATTCACATACACCTGGCCGTCGATTACCTTGGCTTGCATGCCTGTCTTGGATGCTGCTGCACCAGCCGTCGCCGTCATCACACCAATGGAGAGCACAACAACCATCATCATGGCTGTTGCCCGTTTTACTAACCTTATCATGACTTCACCTGACCCTCTCTACTCTATACATCCTTCTTGCGCGACTGGACAGCCGATTCCTGGCCGAATCTATCTTCTCTCTCATCTGCAATATCGGTATCCTTCAATGTATCATACAAATTATGGCTATACAATCGTTTTGATTTTCGCTATTTTTCGACATAATCAAACTCTCTCAGTTTCCTCCCTTCGAAGAATACAGACATGAAAAAACACCTCCCATATTCATCATGGAAAGTGTTCGAAATGACTATTGCATGGTCGTATTTCTATGCATCTTAATATTGCTATTAACCAAACCAACCTGTGATCATCGCGTAGTCTGTCATCAAAAATACCAGCAGACTGACAACTGTAAACCCGATAGCAAACAAATTTTTCTTCGGTGCCCGAAGGAGCCGAACTAATCCGATAAAAATCAGGATCGTAAACAAGATCACAAAAATATCAAATGCATTAAAATTCGATGTACTCGCTGTGGCAGCCTCTGCAAGCAGCATGGATAGACAGACCTCCTCACCATAGTTGAACAACCAACACATACCCTAAACTCTTCCTCTATGTTATCTGTACCCTGTTAGTAATGCAAGCCCTATCATCCAGAAAAATGAAAAAAATCCAGATTGACCGATTTGCCCGCAAAAGCTTACCCGGTCTAATATGTAAACACTTTCATTAAGGATTCTTAATAACAGTCAAGGTATGACAGACACGGGTAACAGGCAATTTGTAAAAAGAGCCCGGGTAGATGCCAGAGCCAGGCAGCACGTATTGTGGAATAGCACGAAGTAGAACCAAGCAGTTCTGGAGCTATGTCAAGAAAGTGGACACTTAGGCTACGGTTTCGTCCGTAACTTCATCGCAAATTGTGCAGGGGAAAGACAGCCCAGTGAGCCATGCATTCGCTTGCGGTTATAGTAAAACTCAATGTACTGGTAGATGGCAGTATAGGCTTCCTTTGGCGCCTTGAACCGAGGTGTTACAGTAGATCAGTTCCTTTTTTAAAATACGATGCCAGGACTCGATAAAAGCGTTATCGTAACAGTTTCCTCTGCGACTCATGCTACATTCCATTCCGTACGTTTGGAGTTGCTTCATGTACTCTTTTGATGTGCACGGAGAGCCACGATCCGAGTGATGAAACAACCCTGGAGCAGGGCTTTTCGTCTCATAGGCTGCTTGGAGTGCATCAAGCGCCAAACTTGTTTCCATATGGTTGTACAGAATCCAGCCTACAATTTCACGCGTATACAAATCGAGAACACTGGCAAGAGATAGCCAGGCCTCCTTGGCATGGAATATAGGTGATGTCGGTGACCCATACAGTGTTCGGTGTCGATGTTTCAAACTGTTGATTCAGGGTGTTCGGAGCAATCGGATGATCATGTGTGGAATTTGTGGCCTGGACACGATACTTGGGGCTATGAACGGATCGAACATTTGACGCATACAAACACTAACGGTACGGGAACTGATCTAATATCTTTCCAGATGGAGTAAATAGGTGATATTAGGACAACCACACCGCTTCTGATGTCGAATGCGCTTCATGACCTGAGCTTTCCGCATGTGATGCTGACTTGTTCTGTCCAGCCGCCACTTGTAATATTCACTCCGAGAAACATCTAAAATGGCGCACATTTTCTCCAAAGAAAACTCGGAGCGATGGCTTTCCACAAACTGAAATCTTAACGCTTTGGTTTGCTGAAGATGTGCACCGCCTTTTTTACAATCGCTAACTCCTCTTGTGTATTCGCAAGGGTATGTTTTTTCTCTTGAAGCAACCGGCGCATCTCTTTTAGCTCTGTTTCGAGTTCCTTGACTCGATCTATACTTGCGACTGGTTCGTTTATGAGCTCGCGGTTTTTGCTCATCCATTGATGCAACGTACTTTTCGAGATGTTGAGCTCTTCTGCAAGATCCCCGAGACTCTTCGTTTGTTCTTGATTTCACCATACAGATAATATCTAGTTTTATTCGGTCTTTTACAAAGAAAAACAGTCTTTCAATTATCGAAAGACTGCTAAGGGGATCAGCTAAAAGAAAGAATGTCCTCCCATCCTACTCGCTGTATGGTAGTGTGCATAATAGAAGAAACCAGGTACTTGGTTAACATTTAGTTCTGGCCCTACAGGTGTTGCTCCACCACCAGCTACTCTTGCCACACGTGCGGCTGCCGCACTATTTACTGACCAAACATTTGCCATCGATTTCGTATACATAGGGTTTACCAATCTATGAGCTGCACCAGCTAAGTCAATAGAATGACCAACGTAAAGTTTCCCCCCCATGATTTGGGCTTCGTAGTGTTCATATTTTTTTTGTCTTAGTGTCTCTCTAATTTCATTAACTGTTACCCAAGTTTCTGTTGCTATAATTAGAGTTGCACCGACACCGACTAACCATGCCAACAAAGTTTCCCCGATTACAATACCAATGGGGATCGCGAAAGAAGCTTGTAACTTGTCCTGTTCAATTGAATAGGATTCATTTGTTTCTAGATCAGTAAAAGTTGCATTTATGTCACCCAATGAATTGACTTCATTAATAACAACGTCATAGGTTCGAAGATTTGCTGTACTGACCTCCGACTTCTCATTAGTAATAAGAGTCATCTTACCTAAATTTTTATTAATTGTAAGAGTCCCTGTAATGTCAGTAGTGGTTTCATTCTTAGAAGCCAGTGCGCTTACCCGTGCAAAACTTGTATTTAATGCTGGCATAGTAGCGCTTATAACCATTTCATCGGTATTATCTACAAGAACATCTACGTTTGAACCTACAGAAAAATCTGATAATCTACTTTCTTGGGCTTGTGCTTGGAATGTAAACGAAAAGATCATAACGAAAGCTAAAATACTGGCGATAATTGATTTATTAAAAGACTTTATCATTTCCTACCCACACCTTTCAATCTTAAAATTTATGGACGTTTATCAAAAGTTAATGAACCATTACCATAGACAGGATCATACCCTGATTCTCCTAGATCCTTTGAGATAGAATTAAGGTCTTTTATAATATGTTCGAATATCTTATCATCCTTCACATATTTACTTGATGAAAGAAAATTAGCAACGATTCCAGTAACATGAGCAGTAGCAAATGATGTGCCATCAAAAACATGGTATTTATTGTTTGGTTGAAGAGTAAGAATATTGACTCCAGGAGCACTATAATCAATTTTCCCTAGAGAAGCATAAGGATAAGGATTTTCCAAATGATCAATGGCGGAAACTGAGATCACATTTTCATATGCTGCTGGAAACTGAGTGCTCATTCCAGGGTTATTCCCTGCAGCAGCAACTATAATTATTCCTTTGTCCATTGCTTTTTCGACTGCACCCCTTAATAAAGGATCGTCTCTTTTAATACCGAAACTCATATTAATGACATCAACATCCTGTTTTATTGCCCACTCTATTCCGCTTACAAAATTACTTAAATCGCCTTTCCCTTGATTATCAAGCACCTTAATAGATAGGATCTCTACATTATGAGAGATGCCTTTGATTCCTTTGCCATTGTCATTAGCAGTTATTATACCTGCCATTGCAGTTCCATGCCCTAGTCTGTCAGTCGCGTCATTGGTAGGATTAATAGCGTTATAGTGAGATATGTAAATTCCTTCAAGATCTCGATGCGTATTATCTACTCCACTATCCATAATCGCAATCTTTACTTTCTTATTAGCTCGTTCCAAAGAGGTAGAATTAATATAGGATATTCCCCAAGGCTCATACTGAGTACTCGTAAAATCTAACTGATCTATATCCTCATTTGTGAGTACAGTAAATGATTCCTTTGTCCCCCTATTAAGGTACATAATAAGAAACGTTGACAAAACTATTAGAGTTAATATAAACATTAATAGTGATTTTTTAGATATTAAAACCCCACCTCTCATATTTGGATATTTTTACGTAATTCACGTCCATAATATTATTATATAAATCATAAATTGTAAATATATTGTAATTAATCACATATTAAAATTTATATATTGAATATTATCCCAATTATTGAAATAATATAAGACTAGAACTTATGAGAGTAGGGTGACCAAAGATGAGTTTTGAATTCTTTCTTGCCGCAGATCGTCCAATACCTGAGGTAAAACAAAATGGCTCCGAGATTTTAACGGTAAGAGATATGATTCGTATGAATGTTCCAGATGGACCAGTACCATGGAAAGCTATGAAAGAGGATGCAGAGGTACTTTATAATCGTGATCTCGCAGACTTTAATCGGTTTCATGTGGAAAGTGCACCTCATGCCTATAAAATCATGAGTAATTACACAGGTTTCAATCATATCTATACGTTTGATGTTTCTCAATTAAGTTTAGCAAAGGATTTGTATGACTATATAAATTCACTTAATAATGAAATAAACTTAGAAGTGTGGCATTTGTGGTTTGGCTATGATTATGAAGATGAAGTCATTACAAGAAAAACATTGTTACGCTCAAAGCTTACTCCCTCCGATTTTGAAGTATCGCTTAATGAGAGTTGGTGCATAGCTATTAAAAGTAAATTTGTATAGTAAGAAAATAGATAGATAAGGGACTGTTAGAAGCAGTACCTTATCTATCTATTTTTCTAGATATTGTCACCCATAACTCCTAGCAAGTGGTAATTACTATTCATACATTAAATAACATATTCCATCTTGTTAATACCTTAACAAAGGCTCAAGGTGGCTACTATATAGCTTGTCCATGATTGTAGATTAGCTGGAATCAAAAAAGATATCGAACTCGTTTTGTTAAAACAAATAACTTCAAATCAAAGTGATAAATGGTAAATAATTAATTAATATCTATTCCGGTTAAATATTGATGAAAAAAGAAGTCCCAAATGCGACTACTTTTTTTCTATCTAGATTAAGCACCTTCAATAGATATCAAAACTTTCTATCTCAACTTGAATAGATTACAAAGGTAGGGTACCATTTTAAAATACTCCCCTATTCCGTTTCTTACTTCTTCATTTTTCTACCAGCCATCCATAGACTAACATTGAAGAGAACAGCTCTAGCTTCCCTCATTCACCCTTTACTACACCTTTACTACAGAACCTTATTCACTGATAACTGAGGCTAAGATAAAATTATTACTTCTTAACTTATAAGGGTTAGTATATATTTTTATGAATAAATATAAACTCATCATAATTATGATTCATAAAGTTGCTTTTTTTTAAAAAATTACACTTAAAACTCCTTAATGCTTCTCAATACTTCTTAATTCTCTCTAATTGTAGACAAACTCCCGTGAACGCCCTCCACCTTTTAACAGATTTTGCACTTTCCCTTAAACGTATCCCCTACTCTTAATCATCAAAAAAACCTTCCTCACCGCAGAAAAGGGGTGGCATACATCCACAGCCTATTTCCCAGGCAAAGAAGGTTCTCATCTAATTTTACAGTTTAAAGATTCGCTGTTCTCTAACTACTCCGTCAGTTGCAGAGCTCTGCTCCGCTCTGTATCGCGCTCCAGTACAGGTTTCAGATACTTACCCGTATAGGATTCCTGTACTTTAATAATATCCTCTGGTGTTCCTGTTGCTACAATTGTACCGCCGCCGCTCCCACCTTCTGGACCCAGGTCAACAATATAATCGGCTGTTTTGATGACATCCAGATTATGCTCAATGACAAGCACAGACTCTCCTGAATCGACGAGGCGATGCAAGACGTTCAGCAGTCGGTCGATATCATCGACGTGCAGACCAGTCGTAGGCTCATCCAGAATATAGATCGTCTTGCCAGTACTACGGCGATACAGCTCGGAAGCAAGCTTCACACGCTGTGCTTCACCACCGGACAGTGTTGTTGCAGGTTGACCGAGATTGATGTAACCAAGGCCTACATCAAGCAACGTTTGCATTTTGCGATGAATTTTCGGAATGTTCTCGAAAAACTGAGTTGCATCCTCAACTGTCATTTCAAGCACATCTGCAATATTTTTGTTTTTGTACTTCACTTCAAGTGTTTCGCGGTTGTACCGTTTGCCTTTGCAAACCTCACAAGGCACATACACATCCGGCAAGAAGTGCATCTCGATTTTTATAATTCCGTCTCCACGGCAGGCTTCACAGCGTCCACCTTTGATATTAAAGCTAAACCGGCCTTTTTTATATCCGCGTACTTTTGCTTCATTGGTCTGTGCAAACAGGTCACGAATGTCGTCAAATACACCGGTATAGGTTGCCGGATTGGAACGTGGAGTTCGTCCGATCGGAGACTGATCGATATCAATAACTTTATCGATATGCTCCAGACCACGAATCTCCTTGTGTTGCCCTGGACGTACTCGTGCACGATTCAAATCACGTGCCAGCGTTTTGTACAAAATTTCGTTGATCAGTGTAGATTTACCTGAACCGGACACTCCCGTTACAGCGGTAAACACACCCACCGGAATCTTTACATTCAGATTCTTCAAGTTGTTCTCTTTGGCTCCGCGCACTTCCAACCAGCGATCGCCAACACTTCGGCGTTCGGTACGAATCGGGATAAACTTCTTGCCACTGAGGTACTGACCTGTCAACGAATTCTCGTCATTCATAATCTCTTCAGGTGTACCTTGTGACATTACTGTCCCGCCGTGAATACCTGCACCTGGGCCAATGTCGATAATATAGTCCGCTGCCATCATCGTATCTTCATCATGTTCGACAACGATCAACGTATTTCCGATATCCCGCATATGTGCGAGCGTAGAGATCAAACGATCATTATCCCGTTGATGTAGTCCGATACTTGGCTCGTCCAGAATGTAGAGCACGCCCATCAGGCTGGAACCGATTTGAGTCGCTAGTCTGATCCGTTGCGCTTCACCACCGGACAACGTTCCAGCAGCACGGCTTAGCGTCAGATAATCCAGACCTACGTTAACGAGAAAACCCAAACGGCTGTTGATTTCTTTTAAAATCAGTTTGGCAATGGTCTGCTCTTTCTCGGTCAACTGCAACGACTCAAAGAAACGTCCAGCTTCACCGATGGACAAACTAGTCACATAAGCCATGTTGTGGTCATTAATGGTTACGGCAAGACTCTCTCGTTTCAGACGTTGCCCTTTACATGTACCACAAGGCTTGGCACTCATGTATCCTTCAATGAACTCACGGATACCTTCTGAACCTGTTTCGCGATATCGACGCTCCAGATTATTAACGATCCCTTCGAACGTAACTAATGCTTCTTTACGCTGTCCGAAGTCATTTTCATAACGGAAACGAATTTTCTCAGACCCTGTTCCTTGCAACAGCTTGTTCATCTGATCAGCAGGTAGATCCTCGACAGGAACATCCTGAGGGATATTGAAATGTTCGCATACGGATTTGAGAAACTGCGGATAATACGTGGACGTTCCTCCTGTCCAGGCATCAAACGCTCCTTCTTCAATCGATTTACGGCGATCCGGCACCAGCAGATCGGGGTCTACAATCATTTTGACACCCAAACCGTCACAATCCGGACATGCACCAAATGGACTATTAAAAGAGAACATCCGAGGCGCCAGCTCATCAATACTGAATCCACACACCGGACAAGCAAAGTTGGAACTGAAGCGCAGTTCTTCTTCACCGATAATATCCACGAGCAGCTGCCCACCAGACAGATTAAGTGCCGTTTCAATGGAATCTGCCAATCGAGCTTGAACATCATCCTTCACAACGATCCGGTCAACGACAACATCGATGGTATGTTTTTTATTTTTCTCTAGCTGGATATCCTCTGACAGGTCTCGTAATTCCCCATTAACCCTTACACGGACAAACCCTTGTTTAGATACATCGGCAAAAACACTTTTGTGCTCTCCTTTGCGTCCCGCAACAATTGGAGCCAGAATCTGCAACCGGGTACGTTCAGGGTATTGCATGATACGATCGACCATCTGTTCTACGGTTTGGGATGTTATCTCAATCCCGTGATCCGGACAATGCGGATGACCGACACGAGCAAACAGGAGACGCAGATAATCATAAATTTCAGTAACGGTTCCTACTGTGGAACGCGGGTTACGACTTGTTGTTTTTTGGTCTATTGAGATCGCAGGCGACAAACCCTCAATCGAATCGACATCCGGTTTCTCCATCTGACCTAAGAACTGACGTGCATAGGCAGACAATGATTCTACATAACGCCGTTGTCCTTCGGCATATATCGTATCAAAAGCCAGCGAGGACTTGCCTGATCCGCTCAAACCGGTCAATACGACAAAGCGGTCACGCGGAATGGTAATATCGATGTTTTTTAAGTTATGCGCTCGTGCGCCTTTGATGACAATGTTCTCGCTCGCCAATAGTATTCATCCTCTCATTGCTTTTCTATTCTATATAAGTTGAACTATAGATTCTTTACACGTGTACACTCCAATGACAGAATAACCTGGAGAGTAGCGGTTATCCCCAGATTTTTTTAATTTCCACTTATTAAGGGGGAAAAATCTGTTGATAAGCTTATGCTTCCGATGTAGCTTTCTTGTCAGAAAGCTTTTAGGCGAACGCTCCGCTTTTCCAGGTCTTTTCTGTCCTCTCCGTTTCTGTGTAAAGATTCGTTCAACTTATATATAAACCTCTTAACCAAATTCGTCATTTTTATCAGTATAGACCTGATTTTACGATTTCAACATGTCTTATTATCGGGTCAATGGATACATTTATTTACTTCGATTTACTCAATAAGAGAACGGCCAGACTGGCCGTTCTCTTATCATCCATGTTCAATCAATGAAGCTTCCTCTATCGATTTATATCTATTCTGCTCGCAATTCCAGCAATGCATCACGAAGCTCGGCGGCACGCTCAAACTGCAAGTTTTTGGCTGCATCTTTCATCTCCGCTTCCAGACGCTGAATAAGCGACTGGCGCTCCTTCTTCGACATCTTCTCGGCGGCGCCGGTCAGATACTCGTTTTTGGATTCAGCAACCTTCGTTGCCTCAATGACATCACGCACTTTTTTGCGAATGGTCTGCGGTGTAATGCCGTGTTTTTCATTGTACTCCATCTGAATGGTACGGCGTCTCTCGGTCTCTTTTATCGCTTTATCCATGGAATCCGTTACTTTGTCACCATACAAAATAACTTTACCCTCACTGTTCCTTGCGGCACGCCCGATTGTCTGAATCAGGGAACGCTCGGAACGCAGGAAACCTTCCTTATCCGCATCCAGAATAGCGACCAATGAAACCTCCGGCAAATCCAGACCTTCCCGTAGCAAGTTAATACCAATCAATACATGGAAGGTACCCAGCCTCAGATCACGCAGAATGGACATCCGTTCCAATGTTTTGATCTCCGAGTGCAGATATCTAACCTTAATGCCAACTTCCTTCAGGTAATCCGTCAGGTCTTCCGACATCTTCTTGGTCAGCGTAGTGATCAGCACACGCTCGTCTTTGGCAATCCGGTCGTTAATCTCTGCAATCAGATCATCGATCTGTCCTTTCGTCGGACGCAACTCAATAACAGGATCAAGCAGGCCAGTAGGACGAATAATCTGTTGCACCATCGTATCGGTATGCTCAATTTCGTAAGGTCCTGGCGTCGCCGATACATAGATGATCTGGTTCATTTTCCCTTCAAACTCTTCAAACTTCAGCGGACGGTTATCCAGTGCAGAAGGCAAACGGAAACCGTGATCCACCAACACAGTCTTCCTCGCTTGGTCACCATTGTACATCGCACGGATCTGCGGCAATGTAACGTGAGACTCATCCACCACGATCAACATATCATCCGGGAAGTAGTCCATCAGGGTGTATGGCGTATCCCCGCGTTCACGGAAGGTCAGCGGCCCGGAGTAGTTCTCGATCCCTGAGCAAAACCCGACTTCCTTCATCATCTCGATATCGTAACGTGTACGCTGCTCCAGTCGCTGTGCTTCCAGCAACTTGCCTTGCTCACGCAATACTTCAAGCCGTTCTTCCAATTCACGTTCGATGTTCACCAGTGCCACACGCATCGTTTCTTCTTGGGTTACGAAGTGAGATGCCGGGAAAATAGCAATATGCTCGCGCTCACCGATTAATTCTCCGGTTAAGACGTCAATCTCGGTAATTTTCTCGATCTCATCCCCGAACAACTCCACTCGAATGGCATGTTCACCCTTGGAAGCCGGGAAAATCTCAATAACATCGCCACGGACACGGAACGTGCCACGGACAAAGTTAATATCATTCCGCTGATACTGTATCTCTACAAGACGGGACAGAATCTGATTACGTGGTTTCTCCATTCCAACCCGCAGAGACAACAACATACTGGAGTAGTCATGAGGTGATCCCAAACCATATATACAGGATACACTTGCTACGATAATGACATCACGACGTTCGAACAAGGAACTGGTCGCGGCATGTCGCAGCTTATCAATCTCTTCATTAATACTCGAATCCTTCTCGATATACGTATCTGAGGAAGGAATATAGGCTTCTGGTTGGTAGTAGTCGTAATAACTGACAAAATACTCAACCATGTTATTCGGAAAAAATTCTTTGAATTCACTCGCCAGCTGTGCTGCCAGTGTCTTATTGTGCGCAATAATCAACGTGGGCCGCTGTAGCTTGGCAATAGTCTGTGCAATGGTAAACGTCTTACCCGTACCCGTTGCACCCAAAAGCGTCTGGTATCTCTTCCCTTCCTGAACACCCTTCACCAATTCCTGAATGGCTGCAGGCTGATCACCCTGGGGAGAAAACTCTGACTCGATTTCGAACGTTTTGTCGCTCATAATAATATCGCTCATTGCCGTATCTCACCCTATCGTCTAAAATAATAGTCACTATATATTGTCGAAGTTCCCCGAATTTCCAGTTGGGAAAACTTATAGTAATAGGAATATTTGTTCCCGTTCAATTATACCTTGTTCGTTTTAGTGATGCAAACGTGAAATGAAGATAGGAGTGGGTTAATTTATGGATATTGCGACACTTATCGGTATAATTGCCGGAATTGCCGCAGTTATCAGCGGTTTTTTGTGGGAAGGCGGCCATATGTCCGGCCTGTTACAAAAAACGGCTGCTCTAATCGTGTTCGGCGGCACCATCGCTGCCGTTGTAGCCAGCTTCCCTGCACATCGTCTGCGAACGATCCCTGCTGCTTTACGTATGGCCTTTGGACGTCGTGCTCAGGATTCCAAACAATGGGTTGAAGAACTAATCGAGATGTCGTCCATTGCCCGCAGATCCGGTGTGCTTGCTCTGGAACGCAGAGTTGTGGATCATCCCCATCCCTTTTTGCAAGATGGCATTCAGATGGTTGTCGACGGTACAGACCCGGATGTTGTTCGGCAGATCTTGGAGATGGAGATTGATTCTGTAGAACAGAAACATGAGGGTTATGCCAAAATATTTGAATCTGCCGGCGGCTATGCACCAACGATGGGAATCATCGGAACCGTAATGGGACTGATTCAGGTACTTGGCAGCTTAACCGATCCGACTGGACTCGGACCAGCCATTGCCGTTGCTTTCACGGCCACTCTCTATGGGGTTGCCAGTGCTAATCTCATCTTTTTACCTATCGCCTCCAAAATCAAATCCAGAGGTGCTGACGAGGTGCAAGAAATGGAGATGATGCTTGAAGGAGTGCTTGCCATTCAAAATGGGGAAAATCCTCAGCTCGTTCGCAAACGGCTAGAGTCTTTTACGCTCTCGCACCGCCAGGTCTTGCAATCTCCGCTCGCAAAGGAGGGATTAGATGAGTCGTCGCAGTAAACGGCGTGCCAAACGCGAAGCTGCTGACCATCGGGATCGCTGGATGATTACCTATGCGGATCTCATTACGTTACTACTGATTTTTTTCGTCATCATGTACGCCATGAGCAATCTGGATACCGGTAAATACGACGTCGTGACCCAATCCCTTCAAAGCACTTTTAATAAATCCGACTCCATACTTGAACTGGGGGACGGACTCAGGGATACACCGGGTCAAACCATCACCAAGCCCCCCCAGGGAAGCTCAGAGGATGATCAAGATTCGTCATCAGATTCGGACAAAGATACCCCTGATGATAGCAACCGTCCGCTCACGGAGCGGGAAGAACAATTCAGGACTCAGGAACAGGAATTACAAAATCTGTTCAATGTGATTACCCAATATATCGAAGATAATAAACTGGATAATCAAATTTTCGTGGCAGACAAACCGCAAGGTATCTCCATTACGCTCAGTGATCGTTTTCTGTTTGATCAAGGACAAGCTGCCTTGAAAAAAGATGCTGCACCTACACTTAGCAAACTCGCCAGTTTGTTTCGTAATCTTCAAATGGTGGTCAGTATTGAGGGACACACGGATAACGTCCCAATAGGAGCCAATTCCGCGTACAAGGATAACTGGGAGTTGTCTGGTGAACGTGCGTTATCAGTACTACGCTTTTTCATCGATCAGGAGAAACTCGACCCCGACCACTTCCAATATGCAGGGTATGCGGATACCAGGCCAACCGGAGACAATACAACAGCAGCTGGAAGACAGAAGAACCGCCGGGTTGAAATCACGGTGCTTCGCCAATTACAGCCATAGTCAGTTATCCCGCAAAAAAATACATGCCTGACCTCAGCCTCTATTAACCGTATATACGAAGTCATGTTACAACAAAACAACTCAGTAAAAAGCACGTTTGACGGTATTCATCCCGTAAAACGTGCTTTTTTGACTGTATTCTAAATTACCGTTGCTCCTACTCTTGCTCTTGCTTTAACTCTTAACTCCTAACTGACTCCCTCTATCTCTTTTCCTATTTACGCCGCCACCAATTTACGCATCCATCCCCGGTTGATTGGGACGAAGAATCACGGAACCGACAGCCAGCAGGATCACGGCCATGGCAAACAGGATCAGCAGCGGCAGGGTGATGTCTGCCAATGTGCCTCCGGCGGAGATCGTTTCGACTGCCTGAATCGTCCATTTTTGCGGTACGAAGTTCGCCAGCTTCTGCATATACTCCGGCATGATGGATAACGGCCAGAAACAACCCCCAATCATACAAGTTGGTACAATGATGAGCGAGTTCAACATACTGGCATTTTTCGATTCACGGATCAGGCCACTCACGGCACTCGCTAATCCCATCGATACCAGCATAAACGCTCCAAGAATCAGAAAGTGAATACCAAACGGAATCCCTGCATCATAATGCAGCACCCAACGGCTTATACCGAGCACGAGCATAATCTGGATGACTCCAATCGCCAGACTACCCAGAAAGTTTCCTAGCGCGATCTCATATGACCTAACTGGAGCGGTATACATTCGAGCCATCGTATGTTGTTTTCGATCGTCCATAATAACAGCCACTGCACTCGTTAACAGTCCCATCATGAACATAATCGTGAATCCGGTGACGTTATTTAAACCTGGCTTGGGATACAGTTGCAGATGTAATGCTTCCCCGGATAGATGATGCCTCCCAATCTCTTGCAGGAGCTGTTCGAGTTTCGCTTCCTGACTCTTAGCGTCAGCTTTAGAAGGCAACATGGTAGCAGATGTTTGTACGGCAACAGCAGACTGTTTCAACCCATCCGCAACCCCTTCGGCGGCTGCTCGTAGGATGTATGAGCTTTCGCTGACACGCATTTCAATCCACTGGATCTCCACAGGCTTCCCCTGTAACAGCGATTCGGTGTAATTGGCGGGAATTACAATTCCCATGCTTGCTTTTTGGCGAACGATATCCGATTTCACTTCTGCCTCGTTACTCGCAGCTTTGAAGCTGTATTCCTTCGTACGAGCGAGCTCTTTGATCATCCATGATCCAGCGATCCCCTCATCCATATTGACATAAGAAACAACCGCACGACTGGCCTGCTCACTTCCAAAAAGAGCAACTGCACCTGTCACAACAAGGCATGGTAGCAGTAAAAATGCAACAAAGCCACGTTTACGTCCCAGTGTTCTCCGGATCATTAACCAAGCGATATGCAGACTATTCATAACGATATCCAACCTTTCTGTATATCACTGCAGCAGCTGCTGCTAGCACTGCACACACGGCCCCAAGCATGAAAATATTGTGCATGACCTCTTGCAAAGTTGCACCCAGCATCATACTAAGAAAACTTTGAAGCGCCCAATGATTCACCGTGAATTCGCTAATGCGCTGTACAAAATCGATGGCGATCGGAGTAAACCCGCCGCTAATAAAAGTCATCACGATGATAATCCCCTGCATTAATGCAGTAGCTGAAGCAGCACTTTTACTAACCAAGGCTACAATAATACCCAAAGTCATTGACGCCAGCGTAATAAGTATACAGATTAGTACAATCAACCACGGATGACCACCCCAATTCACGCCAAATAATAGGTTGGTCATGACGATAATAATGATTGCTTGTAAAAAGGCAAGCAGACTGTTACCTGCAACTTTGCCGGCAAAGATCACTCCATTGCCTACTGGCGTTGCCTGAAGACGCGCGAGCGTTTGTTTGTCGCGCTCCGTAAACAGGCTGTTAACGGTGGTCATGCCAGAGTACAGCATAAACATCGCCAGCATGGCTGCTGCGTAATACTGTGACGCGCTGTAGGATTGACCGGAATTCCCCGGGCTGCTGACCTTAATATTCAGCTGTGCTGACGGCAGTCCAGTGCCATCTCGCATTGAAATCGCCATCACCGTTTCTGGCCCAAGAACTTTTGCAATGGCATCCTGTCGATTCAACTCATCCGTAAAGCTAGTGAATACGGTCTGCCCCACCACATTAAGTGTATTGTCTTTTCCAAGTATCCATTGTAGCTTAACGGTTTTTCCTGCCATCCATTGTTGCACCATATCCGAAGTCATGATCACCGCAAAATCAAGATCTCCTTGTTTTAACGCATCCATCGTTTCGTCCTGTGAAGACATGTTTTTCACTTTTATCTTTTGGGCTACTTCAGGTGCAGCCACAAAGGCTTTCAGGGCTTCACCTACAGGAGAGGATGCCGCTTCATTTGATTGCACAATCCCCACGCGCAACGTATCAGGCATCGTATCTTTTCCTGTTCCCATCGCGCTCGATAATGCCGTTCCCAAGATGAAAATTAATAATAAAGGCAGAATGAACAGATTAATCACTACAGAACGAATTTTCAAAATACGTCTGAGTTCAAAGATACAAATATGCCATATGCTCATGCCATCTCCTCCTAGTCTCGAAGCGTACGCCCGGTCAGATTGAGGAAAAGCGTCTCGAGATCCGGTTCTTCGACCCGGAGAGATTGAATAGACATGTCATGTTTGCTGCAAATAAACAGCATATCTTGCAGCGCCTGCTGTGCCGAAGGCAGCATAATCGTTAATGTGTCTTCCGTGACTTCTACTGCCCGTACACGCGGGTGAAGCTTAAGTTCTTCCACAGCACCGGCATCCATGCCAGAAGTGGTAAGTACAATTTTTTCCTCCGATGCAACACGTTCCCTTAACTCAGCCTCGGTTCCACAAGCAATAATCCGGCCTTGATCCATGATAGCCACCCGATTACTGATCGCAGCAACCTCCTCCATATAATGACTTGTATAGATAATGGTCGAGCCCATCTTGTTGAGCGTTCGCACCGATTCAAGAATGTGATTGCGGGATTGTGGATCAATGCCCACGGTAGGCTCATCCATAATGATCAGATCCGGCCTGTGACTGAGTGCACATGCGATGTTGAGTCTGCGTTTCATGCCGCCCGAGAAGGTGGATGGAGCATCCTTGGCCTTATCTTGCAAACCAACAAATTCAAGAGATTCCTGCACTCTTTCTTTGAGCTTCTTCCCTCGTAATCCATAGAGCCGGGCAAAAAAAGTAACATTATCCGCGGCACTCATCGTTTCATACAAAGCCAAATCTTGCGGAACCAGTCCAATCTTACGCTTCACATCGAGTGGTCGCTCCTCCACCGATATGCCATCCAGTCTGATCTCTCCCTGATCCATGCTGAGCAAACCTGCAATCATACTAATCGTAGTGCTTTTTCCCGCTCCATTCGGTCCAAGCAGACCAAAAATCTCTCCCTTTTGCACACTTAAGTTAAGGTGATCCACCGATAACTTGCTGCCATACCGTTTTACAACGTGATCCATTTCCAATATATTCATCTACGTATGCCCCTCCCATATGAGCTCTTACCGCGATATTCCTATGTCTATTGTATCGAATGTCTCCCCTTGGCGAAGGTACATAAAGTCATCATTCAAAGGTGACTTAAGTCATCTCCTGATGTTGCGGTGGCCTATGTTATAATCAAGGATGCGTTATCGTCTTATTCTCCATTATGTTAAAAAAGGATGTCATCTACATATGCCCTTGGGATTCCTGCAATATGGTTTATTGGTTGTACCTGCTGTGTTGTTCAGTTTGACCCTACCTTTACATGGCGAAGCACTGTACACCTTTTACATCCTCATCTCGACCTTACTCGCTGTAGCGAACCGCTTTACCCGTTCAGGCGCACAGCAATCACTGTTATTTCTGGCAGAAATAATGTGGGCCAGCTGGTTGATCGCGCTATACGGCCCCTTTATGATTTTCATCTCTCTATCGGTTCTCTATGTTTATATGTATCGGCTCGGTGGATCTGTAAGATGGTTCATTCTAGGGATTCAGCTGATTACAACAAATCTCGCACTGTATTGGCATGTTGCAACTCCAACTACGCTCAGTCTTAGAGCCATGGAAGTTCAAATGAACACCATTAGCTGGCTCTCGGGCTCTATGAAGCTGAGCATTGGCGTAAACTTGCTCTTATGGATGACAGCAGCGCTCTCCTGGCAAGGAGCCAAAGCTGCAAACGGTCGCAAACAACTGGAGCATGTGTATGACGAACTACGGCATAAGCATTATGAGCTACAAGAGACGCGTGCACAATTGCTGTCATTTTCCAAACAATTAGAAGATGCGGCTCAGGCAGAAGAGCGTATTCGAATATCCCGTCAGCTTCATGATGATATCGGACATCGGCTAATACGCACCAAAATGATGTCAGAAGCTGCCTTGCTCACGCTACCTTTGAATAACGAACAGGGTACTGAAATGGTCAAGCAGATTCGAGACCAGCTGGCTGCAAGTATGGATGATATGCGTAACACCCTTCATAAACTTCGTCCTGATTTTCATGCATCCGATGCCTACGCTTTGGATCGTCTATTAGAGGAAGTCGGTCGCGATACGGGGATACAGACTCATTACGAAATTATTGGTCAGCCACACGCTCTCTATCCCAGTATGCAGATTGTGTTGTACAAAAACGCCAAAGAAGCTATAACGAATGCCATTAAACATGGAAAGGCCACTTCCATTCGTTTGCAGCTGGCTTTTGGGCATCAGGAGATTCGTATGAGCATCAGTAATGATGGCAGCATGCACTCCCTTTTAGATACAAGTGTAACAACAGGCCTTGGGCATGAGGGTATGCGTCAGCGTACACAGTTCATTGGAGGTACCATTGAGGTTCAACCCACCGCCCCATATACTGTTATCACTCGAATCCCCATGACAAACAAAATGAATTTACTGTAAAACGGAAAGGAATATGCTCATGCCAGAACCGAACAATAGCACTCAGAAAACGTTGTCCGAGCAACCTCCCTCCGTCATTCAGGTCCTTCTTGTCGATGACGATCCCTTCATCCGGGAAAGCCTGAAAGTGGTGCTCGGCCTCGATGCGGATATTCACATTACAGATACGGCTTCCAATGGGACGGAGGCACTTGTCTGCCTTGAATCAGGAACACCTGTAGATGTTGTACTCATGGATATACGTATGCCCGAATGTGATGGGGTCGAAGGAACTCTTCTGATCAAAACCCGTTTCCCCGATATCCAGGTACTGATGCTGACAACCTTTGACGACGATGAATATATCATTCAAGCTATACAGAACGGAGCGAGTGGTTATCTACTCAAAAACGTCCCTCCTGACCGGATCGTACAGGGCATCAAAACCGTCTATAACGGGGATATGCTGATCCATCCGGATATTGCACGCAAACTCGCGGGCTTGCTCCGAACACCAGCTTCTCCTCCGGTAAACGAGCCACTTGAAACGCATGGGCTTACACGCATGGAGCTTTCCGTTGCCGAAGCTATATCTGAAGGACTATCCAACAAAGAAATTGCCACTAAACTGTTTCTCAGCGAGGGTACCGTCAAAAACTATGTAACTGAAATCCTGGGTAAGCTGCATTTGCGTGATCGCACCCAGATAGCCATTTTTATTTTGAAAAAATAAAGCAAAAAGGTACTTCCTCACGCCAGCGAAGGCGTCTGGAAGTACCTTTTATTACATTTCGACTGATCCTTTGTCACTCACTACAGGGGCTGGTGGTAAAGCCAGTGGAGCTTCGTCGATACGCTGCTGCTCTTTCCGGCGTGTGAATAATTTGAGCGTAATCACATGCAACAACGTCACCGGACGTGGCTGAACTGCCCATGCTTCATGTTTATCCGGTGCCATAATCACACCAAGCTGGTGGTGCTCGCCTTCGTAAATCGCTCGTTGCATAAACTTGCTCTCTCCCTGATGATTACGCACCTCCAGCTTGCAAAAAGCCGGATTCATCCGCAGTGCCCGGTGTAGTTCTTCGGGAGAATGAACGAGTATACCGTTCACTTTATACAATGTCTCCCCTGCCTCAATTCCGAGCTCTGCTGCAGGACTCTCTGGAATTACACTCAATACCTTAAGTCCATGCTGAGGATGAACAAATGCAGGACTAAGTTGCTGCTCTTCCAATGCGCTGTACCACACCAGGAGTTCATGTCCGGCAAAAGCTACCAAGGCTGCAATCACTGTCAATGGTGACCACCATACGGCAAGCAGACTGAATACAAGTAATGCCAAGCTATACAGCATCAAACGTTTAGCTGAAACCTGGAGTTTACGCCCAGGTAGCATACTTTGTGTATTTTCGCTAAATCCCAGCAAGATGGGTAGTGCCATTAGCGTGTAGCCCTGACCTGCATGAAGTAGCGGAGTCCACGCCAATTCTGTGATACCTCCGGTTGTCGGAACAAGAATCAATAGTGGAACCGCCCAGAAGAGTTGCATTTGATATCCGCCTACCAACTTCCCGCGTTTACCTTCCATCAGAAACGGTGAGGCCATAGATACACCCTGCATTCGTGCCAGTATAGCTTCGCCAAAATGCAGCAATGCAGCCAGCACGAGCAATGCAGGCATGTCCAATGCACGCACCGTCTCCACAGCTTGTCCAAGCATACCGACAGGCTGCCAGCTGGAGGCTACATTCAGAGCAAATTGCAGAATCCCCAGTGCCCCCGCTGCATAGGCAAAGCACAAATAACGGATACGAATTAAAGATAAAACCAATGCTGCAATCCATATGCTGATTACACTACCTAGCGTAAGATAAGTGCCAAGGAAAAGAGATATCATGGACACAATTACACCAATGACAATTCCCCCGAGAACCGCTCGAATCGCCTGCGTGATCGAACTCTGCATACGTACATGGAAGAGTTTCCGTTCCTGCAGCAACTGACGATGATAAATTAAAGCAATCAGAATCACTGCCATATAATAAAACGGCTGAATCAACAACTGTAACAATGCTTCCCCTAATACAGTTAACCAAGGCCATACCCATTCCATTGTAGCATTTCACTCCTCTCCTTCAGCCGGTTCAGAAAAAAAGAAGGCTGAAAATCAGCCTTCTTTATGGCTTCGACACAGCGGACGAAATATCCTTTGAGACATTTTCGATCGCGCGTTTCAGCTGTGCATCATATTGAGGATTGGCAATACGTTCAATCAGAGATGCTTCCAGAGATTCTGCCGTTTTCTCATCGATTTGGCCAGTAACCTGAATGCCTTTTTTCTTCTGGAACGCCTTGACGGCTTCTTCGGTCTTCTGGTCGTAGTATCCGTCTACACGATCCGGCTTGAAGTCAAGTCCTCTCAGCATCGTCTGCGCACTCTTCACATCCATGCTATTGCTGTCATATTTCAGTGGCAACTTCTCTTTATTAATCGGCGCAACCGAGAAATAGTCTGGCTGGTTCACTGCAATATCCGGTTTGATGCCTTTTTCATGAATCCAGGTACCGTTTGGTGTCAACCACTTGGCGATCGTAATCTTCAGCAGGCTACCGTCGCCCATCTGTTTATCGTAGCTGGTCTGCACCGTTCCTTTACCAAATGAATTTTCACCTACGAGTGTAGCACCAGCAGATTGTTGCAAAGCTCCTGCCAGGATTTCGGAAGCACTCGCGCTACCTTTGTTCATCAAGACGGTAATAGGATAAGGTTTGGCTGATCCATTCGATTTACTTTGTTCCTTCTTGCCATTTTTATCTTCAACCTGAACGATGACTTTACCCTTCGGTACAAACTGTTCTGCTATATCGATAACGACTTGCAGTACACCGCCCGGGTCATTCCGTACATCGATAATCAGGCCTTTCATATTCTGCTTCTCGAGCCTAGCAAGCTCTTCTTTGAAGCGTTCACCTGTATTCAGCGAGAACTGCGTAATGTTGATGACACCAATACCGCCATCTTCCATATGCGCATAAACGGTTTCCAAATCAATATCATCACGAACAATCGTGAATTCAATCGGCTCTGTCGATCCCGCACGTTTCACCTGTACTTTGGCTTCGCTACCCTTTGGACCTCTAATCTTGTTAACCGCTTTGTTGAGCTCAAGTCCTTGAAGCGATTCACCGTTAACGGACATAATGATGTCTTTCGCACGGATACCTGCTTTTTCAGCAGGCGAACCTTTGATTGGGGAAACGACAACGACATTACCGTCTTGCGAGGAAACCTCTGCACCAATACCGGTAAATGAACCTTCAATGGACTCTTCAAACTGGGCAGCTGTTTCCTGTCCCATATAGTTGGAGTAGGGATCACCGAGAGATTCCATCATGCCATTGATCGCACCATCAATCAACTTGGTACGGTCGACATCTTTATAATAGTTACTGGAGATCAAATCCATTGCGGTTTCAATCTTCTTTAAATCGTTTTTCTGCTGCGAGCTGCCGGTTACACTTGCCAGCAGTCCTTCGCCGGGTTTCACCTGGCTTGTAATGCCCGGATAAGTCATTAACACGATGGTTAACAGACTCCCGCCAAGCAGTCCCAAAATAACGAACAGCAGCGCCGATCTTTTTTTCATCATCCGTTTGTCACCGCCTTTAGTATTGAAGCGCATCCGATTCGAACTGCCCCGAATCATTCCCTGAACATGCCAGCTTAGTATATGTCTAGCTTGTACGGATTATGATTTTTCCATTCGAAGTTTAAACTATATAAGTTGCAACGCATTAAATCAGACAATCTACAAATAGTTCATCGGATTCACAGCTGTTCCGTTATCACGCACTTCAAAGTGCAAGTGAGGCCCAGTTGAGTTCCCTGTATTGCCAGACTCGGCAATCGTATCGCCTTTATTTACCGTATCTCCCTTGCTGACCTTGAATCCACCTTCACGCAAATGGCCGTACAATGACCACAGACCTCCGCCATGATCAATAATAACCGTGTAACCATAGCCACTATACCATTCAGCCATAATGACAATCCCGCCGGAAGCCGCATGAACGGATGTGCCTACTGGAACGGCAAAATCGACACCTGCATGCAGTTTGCCTACTTCCCCTGTAATCGGGTGAATTCGCGGACCGAACGGTGAAGAAATGCGTCCACCAGACACCGGTCTTGCAAAAATACCGCTACCTGACGAATAAGTTACCTCACTGTTACCGCTTGAACTTACACGTGTTGGCGCCTTGGCTGCTGCTTTGGCACGTGCCGCAGCTTGGGCCCGAGCTTTGGCTGCCGCTGCGGCCTGTTGCTCACGCAATTTATTTTTCTCCTGTAACAGAGCTGAGCGTTTGCCAGCAATCTGCATCAACACCGCTTCCTGCTCAGCCGTCAACTCTTCGGATTGTTCAATTTTAGCATCATATGAAGCCAGAAGCACTTGCTTTTCCTTTTCTTTCTCGTTCAGCTGCGACTTGCGCTGTTTCTTCTGTGAATACAGGCTTTTAGCTTCTGCATATTGCCGATCCAAATCTGCCTTTTTATCCACTACAAGCTGCTTGTCCTTTTTATGCTCATCCAGCAGATGCTGATCCTGATCCACAATCGTTTTAAGCGAGTCGGCGCGGGTCAGAAAATCGGTAAAGCTGGTGGAGGACAACAGGACATCAAGATAAGATACTGCCCCATCTGTGTACATCAGGCGCACACGAGATTCCAGCAGTTTTTCTCTTGCAACGATCCGTTCTTCTGCCGCTTGCAGATCTTTTTTCGTTGTACGGAGATCTTCCTCCGTATTCTCAATCTGCAATGATACACTCGCCAGCTCATCACTTACGACATTAATCTGTTCCAGAACAACCTTCAGATAATCATTGGTTTTATTTTTGTAATGCTGGGCTTCCTTTTTGTTGGCCGCAGCTTTCTTTTGCTCCTGCTTGGCAGAAGCTGCCTTGCTCTCCAATTGTTTAATCTGCTGGTCAATATCGCTGATGCTATTCTTGGCATATCCGTCAGAAGGTTGAAACGTCATACCGGCCAGTAACATAAAGGCCAGCAGCGAAGCGGTTTTTTTCAAAATGATGATCCCCCATCCTATGAATTCACAAGAAAGCAACCTGCACAGGTGGTGAACAGCATGTTCTTTGCTTTCTTTCATCAAAACAACAGTTGCGTCTTTCCTACATATCGTCAAACAGCGTTCAATAATGAACCTGTTTTGCCATTCTTTTCGACATTTTCTACACTTTGAGCGACTTGCGAATGGACAGTGTACTGCCCAAAATGCCTACGAGCACACCAAGCCCAATCAGTAACGTTCCCATCAGTGGCCAGATTTCGCTGAGTGGAATTAGATTCAGCATCTGCATGAAGACATCCTGACCAATCGTTGACATCAGTTGACTGTATCCGAAGAACAGAACCGCGACCGTGATAACGGAACCGATTAGTCCAATTAACGCCCCTTCAATAAAGAAAGGCCAGCGGATAAAAGTGTTGGTTGCACCCACCAGTTTCATAATGCCAATCTCCCGGCGGCGCGCCAGAATCGTTACGCGAATCGTATTCGAGATCAGGAACATCGACATCAGGCCCAGTCCCCCTACAAAAATAAATCCGATATTACGAACAAGCTTCGTAAATTTGAATAACACATCTACCGTTTCCTTGCCGTAGTTCACTTTCATGATCGGCTTCTCGGCATGTTTCTCGTTCAATGCTTCAATCTTCTGCGCGACAAAATTGACCGTTTCCGGTTCAATTACTTTAACTTCAATCGTATCTGGCAATGGATTGTTATCTACATCGAAACCACCGAGAACATTATCCGCATTTTCACCTAGACGTTCACGAAATTCTTTTAATCCCTCATCCTTCGGAACAATTCGAATCTCGCTGACTTCAGGCATGGCACTGATCTCCTGACCAATGACATTGCGCAGGTTCTCGTCCACATTCAGCTCCAGAAACGTACTGATCTCTACCTGGCTGTCTACCTGATTGGCCATAGAGTTCACGTTAAGCACAAGCAACATAAACACGCCAAGAATAAACAGAGAGACGATAATCGACATGACGGAGGCCACTGACATCCAGCCATTGCGGAATACGTTCTTGAAGCCCTCCCGCAGATGTCGCAAGAGAGTACTAAAATTCATAACCGTATTCCCCTCTCATCTGATCCCGTACAATCTGTCCGCGTTCAATGGCGATAACCCGTTTACGCATCGTATTAACAATATCTTTGTTGTGTGTTGCCATTACAATCGTTGTGCCCCGGAAATTGATCTCGTCCAGCAGTTGCATAATGCCCCATGACGTCTCCGGGTCCAGATTCCCTGTAGGCTCGTCCGCAATAATGACGGAAGGATTGTTCACGATCGCCCGTGCGATCGCAATCCGTTGCTGTTCCCCGCCGGAGAGTTGTGAAGGTTCGCGGTTGGCCTTGTTGCGTAATCCCACCAGATCGAGCACTTCCATAACCCTTTTCTTGATGTGACGCTTCGGCGCTTCAATAACTTCCATCGCAAATGCCACGTTCTCATATGCTGTCATCTTCGGTAACAGACGGAAATCCTGAAATACAACACCGATATTACGGCGCACATAAGGAATTTTTCGTGGTTTCAACTTGCCAATATTAAATCCGTTAATGGATATTTGCCCTTTGGTTGGCACTTCTTCTCTGTACATCAATTTCATGAATGTCGATTTGCCTGCACCGGATGGACCAACGATATAGACAAATTCATTGCGGTCGATCTTCACCGACACCCCTTGTAATGCGTGGGTACCATTGGCGTAGGTCTTCCACACGTCCTGCATTTCTATCACATCATCACTTCCTGCTCACATAGTTAGCCATTATGATTTCGACACAATCCCGGCATTTCCTTTAAAAAGGCCTGAAATTCATCAGGAAAAATCCATCCTGTCCCTCTTTTGCTGGTGAAGCATGGATTCATATGAAGTTTATTGTAACAAATTTGTTACCTATTGAGTACCCGAAAGTTTTCCACCCTTGGATCATATAGATAGAGAGTGTTACGAATTCCGGAACAACAGAAGCCAAAAGGAGCGTTTGGTTATGAAAAAAATACATGTAACGGTCATCGCCCTGTTCTCCCTGCTCTTGATCGGCTCCGCGTCCTATGGATTGCTCTATATGTACGTAAACCAGCCTACTTTGCCCAAAGGGGTACAGATTAGCGGCTGGGCCATCGATGGCAAACATCGCAAAGAGGTACTGGCAGAACTGCACACTCGCATTCAACAATTACAGGACTGGCCTGTCACACTGGAAGTGGCCGAACCAAACCCGATAACGATGTCACATACTGCCGCCGAACTAGGAGTGAGTTACAGTGCAGACAGCTTCAAGGCCGCAGTACAACAGCTGGATGAGGGGAACCTGTGGGAACGCGCGTATGCACGGTATCAATTTCCCCAGACCTTCTCTTTGGATATGAACTACAATGAACAAACCTTTCAACAATTGCTTAGCCCTGCCTGGGAAAAAGAAACCTTCGGTACGCCGACCGAAGCCGTCCGCCGCATCACCGCAAATGATCAAGTGCAGTACATTCCGGAGAAAAGCGTGCGCCGGATTGATTGGAAAACACTTAGCACCCTCATGCAGACCAAGTTGCACAGGGAGCTGAGCGATGTAATGGATGGAGGAAAACCAGAACCCATAGGGATTCTTATACCTCTTTACACCTTGAAACCCGAGGTAACGATCGATTCATTGAAAGATGAAGGCATTGAACGTAAAATCATTCAATTTTCCACAGGACTGGGAAACAGCAGTCAAGGTCGGATACATAACGTCAGCGCGGCTGCTCAGGCCATCAACGGGATGATTTTGCCGCCTGGAGGTGTGTTCGACTATGAAAAGGTAATTCGCAAAGCGGAGAAGGAATATGGTTTTCGGGAAGCACCGGTCATCGTGAACGGCAGGTTGATGCCCGGTATAGGGGGAGGAATCTGTCAGGTATCCAGCACTGTATATAATGCCGCTCTGCTAACGGGTCTGGATATTGTGGAACGGCGTAATCACTCGTTGCCCGTTAAATATATACCGAAAGGGTTAGATGCCACCTTTGCCTCGGGCGCCATTAACTTTCGTTTTCGAAACAGCACCGAGAAATCCCTGTTGATCCATGCCAAGGTGCAAGGCGGGCGCATGGTGGTGAAGTTTTTCGGCACATTCCCCGAGAACGTCAGTTATGCGCTGGAGTCTCGTACGATTGAAACGCTCAGTGTACCTGTAAAGTATGTATCCAGTAACGTGCTACCTGACGGTGCCCAGCAAGTGCTTCAGAATGGACAGCCCGGGTACATCGTTGAGACGGTACGTACGAAGCGAGTTGATGGCAAAGTCGTTGAAACCAAAACAATCTCACGCGATACCTACAAAGCACAAAGCCGTCTGATTGCCCGCTCAGGTCATATTAGCATGCCTGATCCACAGCAACCTTCCGTGGTGGAGGATGGCATTCGTGAGGGGAATCAGCCTTAAATTCAGGCGAAGATATATAAGTTGAAATACATGTTATTTACACGGAACACTCCAAGGACAGAATAACCTTTTGATCGCTGTTATCCCCGGATTTTTTGAGATTCCCTTTTCCAAAGGGGAAAATCCGGGGATAAAGGCGAACACTTCGTTTCTTCAGGTTTTTTCTGTCCTCTCCGTTATTGTGTAAATGAAAGTTCAACCTATATATTGAAGTAGGCAAATGTAAGCCTTAAAAACAACTAACGAATGATCCTTAAAAAGTAAAAATGCACCTGTCTCATACCCTTGTACGGGATATGAGACAGGTGCACTAGATTTACGGATTTGTAAAATCTGTTTATTGCATAAACTTTTGTTTCCTTAGCGCTTAAAGCTTGCAAAACGTTATAACTCAAGACTCACCGGATCTATACTTCATAATACACGGTCGGTGATGGCTTGGCTTCGTTCTCCTCTGCTTTAGTGCCCACCTGTATACTCGTGTTGCTCTTCTCCAACAACCATTTTCTCTTTCCCCATGAAGAAGGACGCGATCAGTGCAAGGGCTGCCGGAATAACAGCCCAGGCAAACAGCTGTACAATGGAAGAGGATAACGCATGTGTGATGGACTCCAGCACCTGTGGGGGAATCCCTTGACGCAGCTCTGGTGATAACAGTGCATGCGGATCAGTCAGATCCATCCCGGCAGGCAGACCACCTGCAGGCGCCCCAGCCGTTGCACCAGCTTCTCCAGCGGCACCAGCCATGCTGTCTGTCATTTTGCGCGTAAACACTTGACTCTGTACAATGCCAAAGATCGTGATGCCCATCGTCATGCCCAAGGAACGCAGAAAGTTCAGCGTTGAACTGGCGGCACCGCGTCTTTGCGGTTCGAAGGCATTCATAGCTGCATTACTAAGTACGGAGAAGGATGCACCGACACCAAGGCCAATCATGACCATGTATACCCGAATTGTCCATAGGGATGAACCTTCATCCAATGTCGTGAGCAACCCCAGACCCACTACAAGCAATGCCAGCGTTGGAATCATAATATTGCGGTATTTCGTTTTGGTCATGAGCACACCGCCCATAGAAGCCGTCACGACAGAACCTAGCATCATCGGCAACAACACAAGACCCGAGTTGGTCGCTTTGCCACCGAGTACGCCCTGGATGAAAATCGGGATATATACCGATGCCGTAATAAACGCAGCGCCACTGAACATGGCAATGACGTTACTTGACCAGTACACCCGCTTGCGGAACATACCGAATGAAATAATCGGCTCCTTGGCCTTCGTTTCTGCATACAAGAAAATCAACGCCAGCACGATAAATCCGGCAAACAGCCCCAAGATCTGTGCAGAGTCCCAAGCAAACGTCTTGCCACCCAGCTCCAGCGCAAAGATCAGGCAAACCACAGCACCGATAAGTGTAATGGCACCCAGCCAGTCAATCTGCTGTGACTGATGCTGGTGAGATTCCTTATAGAAAAATGCGATAAACAGAAATGCAATCAAACCGAGCGGCAGATTGATGTAAAACACCCATTCCCATGTGGCATACTCTGTAATGTACGCACCTAGCAACGGCCCGAAGACACTCGAAAGACCGAACACTGCTCCAAACAGACCACCCAACTTTCCCCGCGATTCAGGTGCAACAACGTCGAACATAATCGTGAACGCAATCGGCACCAGTGCTCCTGCACCAATCCCTTGAATTGCTCTGTACATCGTCAGTTCCACGATGGATGTCGCAGTTCCACACAAAGCGGAGCCAAGCATAAATACGATGATCCCGAAGACAAAAAACTTTTTACGTCCATACATATCCGACAGTTTACCGAAAATCGGCATACCTGCCATCTCAGCCACCATGTAGGCAGAAGTTACCCAGACGAACTTGTCGAGCCCGCCGAGCTTGCCCACAATATCCCCCATGGCCGTAGCCACAATGGTATTATCCATAGAGGCCATTAAGATGCTGAGCAGCAAACCTGCCAGCACAAATCCAATTTTATTGTTACGCGCAGCCATTGTTGTTAATCTCTCCATTCCCGTTCTATTCATATGACTGCATTAGTATATCCGAAAAGAAGTAACAAGCAATCAGTCCAAGGACCGATTGCTTTATGGCAAAACCTTCTACCTTGGGGGGATAACCATAAGTTCTACTTTTATAAGATTATACGAGCCGTCTCTTGCATCTTACCTCTTGGCTAAATTCGCTCGCTGTTGCCCACCTTCGCTTCCGGATCAACGGACAGTTCGCCAGAGTACTCCACAAACCGGATATTACAGCCGCGCCCAATATGGACTCGACTCCCTCGAACCGTATCCGCTTCGGTATCTTCCAGTACAATCTCATCGCCCTCGATCAGTTGAGCCCTGAACGATGGCGCACCGCCCAATCCGAGCGCTTTCCATAATCCGCTGCGTTCCTTGCGCCGAATATCGATACGCTCACCGCCTACTTCTCTTGCTGAAGAGGACGTGTATAAACGAATCTCTACACTGTCCGCATTAAGTAGTCCGCCCACTTTAATATTGCCCTGAACGTTGATCACTTCACCCTGCACATCTCCATCAATCGTTGCCATACCACCGATATCAATACGCTCACTGTCCACTCTACCGCGCACATTACACTTTCCGTTCACAGTAAACTCAGGCGTAGATAAGTCTCCATTAATCGTGGTCATGCCATCCACACGTACCCGATTGCTGACCAGTGGACCATTAATGGTACACATTCCATTAACCATCGTACTCTCGGCACGCGCCGCACCATGAACTCCCAATGTTCCATTGACATCTAGAGATTGGGTCCGCAGTTCTCCCTCCACTTTAGCCATTCCGTTGATCGTTGTGCTCTCGGAGACGAGAGAACCGTAGATTTTCAGCGTCCCGTTAACGCTTAGGGAGGAACAATCCAGATCACCATCCAGTTTAGCCATACCGTCAATATTCACTCGGTGATAAGAACCGCCTGTTGTTTTGCGAGAGCCTGTGACATTCAAATCATTTCTTAAGTGACGTTCTTCCATTCGTAAAATCCCCCTCAGCCCAATTTAAGTTTCAATTCTTCCATGAACGTTGCAAGCGGAATGCGAAGTACCACTTTTACCCCTTGATCAAAATAAAGTTCAGCTCCCGAGTTCACCACCATAAAGGCAGGTACGCCCATCTTGCGAATAAGCAGCAATTCACTAGCACGGTCACGAAACCGGTAATAGTGTTCAGACATTACATCAATCAGGAGTAACCCCTCCTGCTGAGTGATATCCCCGCTGAGAAGCAACTTTTCAAGCACATAAAGCATCATAATCTGTTCGAGACCATATAATGACTGCTGGCGACCAGCCTCGTTTAACAGATCAAGCGAAGCTAACGAAACAATGTTTCGATCCAGCAGTTGTTGGTCTGACATCTCCACCTCACCAAGTGTTGGCGAGAACACATCTGCCAGTTCATCCAGTGACAACCCGTCTTTCATATGAACAATCTTGTCGATCCGCTGTAAAATCTGCTGTTTAGGAAAAAATGTTTCCTGTCCCGTAAAAGAAGACTTTCGAATAAACCACTCCTCAGGAATCAGGTTTTTTCGTTTCCAGCGATATAATTGACCGTATGAAATGCCTGTCAGGTCAAGTAGCTCTTTTTTGGAGATCAAATCATCCGTCAATTTCAGGACCCCCTTTTCATTAAAGCCAGTGTAACAAAACATTGTTACGTTGTAAAGGTGCGAGGATCATATGTGATGAAATAATTGCCCAGATATCGAATACGTTTTACATCCTGTCATTGCGTTTACTTTATTTTGGGTATAACCTTGAATAGTAGCTGATATCATTCAGATTTCGTACCTTTTCCATTGCATATAAATATCCTTTTTAAACTTCCATCTATGAAAGGGGTTACTTTTTGGTATGGCACTCATTAAATGTGATTTCTACTCGGATGCCCTCGGATTAAGTACAAGCATGCATGTGATTCTGCCACAGCAGACCCACAATCAGATCGGAATGGAAAATGTCACTGGTTCTGGTCTGCACCCAACCCTGTATTTGCTTCACGGGATGTCAGACGATGACTCCATTTGGCTCCGCCGTACATCGATTGAACGTTATGTCGCTTCACTTGGCATTGCTGTCGTTATGCCGCAGGTTCATCGCAGCTTCTACACGGACATGGCAGAGGGAGGGCGTTACTGGACATTTATAAGCGAAGAACTGCCAGCACTTGCTCGTTCCTTCTTCCCGCTTTCAGCTAAACGCGAAGATAATTTTGTAGCAGGCCTATCTATGGGTGGATATGGCGCCTTCAAGCTGGCTTTACGCAAACCGGATCAGTACGCTGCGGCGGCAAGTCTTTCGGGCGCTCTAGATATGGCGGCTCATCTGAACAACGACGCCCCATCCGCCTTAAGGCAGGATGAACTGTTACGTATCTTCGGCCCGCAATTTGCAGGTTCAGAGAACGATCTAATCCATTTGCTTCAGGAAAGTAAACATAACACGGCCCCACGACCACTCCTCTATCAATGCTGTGGAACAGAGGATTTTCTGTATGAAGATAATCAGACGTTCCGCAAAGCCTGTGCCGACACAGACTTCAAGTTAACTTATGAGGAAGAGCCCGGGGAGCATGAATGGGGTTACTGGGACATGAAAATCCAGGATGTGCTGAAGTGGCTACCGCTGTCTAAAAGAAACTGAGGCATATAAGAGAGGCCTCCCTCTCCTGCATTAATTGCCCACTAAAAAAGCAGGCTTAAAGTGGACTGTGCCTCCTCGGTTACTATAACTAACCTGGAGGTACAGTTTATCTCAGCCTGCTTGTAATCATATTAGGTCACTCTCTTAATACGCCGCTTTTCCTTCTTCTGGTAGCAACGCTTTGATCCGAAAGGCCATCCGAAGACGTAACGTCTCCTCCGGGTCTTTCAAGCTACGACCAATAATCTCCTCGCATTTTTCCAGTCGATAAATTACAGTATTCCGGTGAATATAAAGCCGCTTTGCCGTCTCGGCAAGATGACAATGCGTTTCCAGATATACAGACAATGTATGAAGCAACATATGGTGATCCTTAAGTGTCTCATCTTCGAATCCTTGCATCGTATCCACATAAAATTTTCTCAGATGATCATGGGGGATCAAACGCAAAATTTCAGATACTTCCTTCGGCTGATACAATTCAATGAAGCGTGCTTTTCCAGATATACTCCCGAAATAGAGAGCTTCATTAGCCTCTTTAAAAGATAAAGGAATCTGGCTAAGTGGCTGGGCATAACTGCTAAGACCAAATGACAGCTCCGTTTCGTAATACATGGCAATTTTACGTTGCAAACGTTCCAGCAGCTCGATAAAGGAAGGTTTAATCATCTCCCACTCTTCAACCAGCGGCATGAGTAGCACATAGGATTGGTCATGGGTAAACAAATATACGGGATGGCGGAAGTGTGCTAGCTCCCCTTGAAGATGTTCGGCAATCTGATCCTGTTCTGCCTTGTATTGCATGAATGACGTTGCTCGACCCTTGCCATTCAGCTTGCCGACCACACAAAGGTATCGTTGATCGCTGGACAGTCCGAACTCCCTTGCCCGGTTTGCAATCTCCTCGTTGCTCGAGAAGACCCCTCCAATAAAGTTTGTAAAAAACTCATTCTGGATGCGGCGCCGATTCTGCTTCAATGCATTGTCCTTCATTAATTCAAACGCAATTACGTTCGTTGCCTGTTCAATGGTCAGAATGCTTGAACGTTCAGCAGGTGATATGAAACCGGTAATACACAGGAAATGCAGTTGCCTATGGGTGTATACAGGAAATAATGTTAACGTTTCACGTTCCTCACCTAACAAGGAAAATGCCGAGAACACGGAAGGCGCAACATGAATTTGACCGCCGCCAGATAATAACATCTCCAGTTGTACAGCCGTTTTAGCAGGAACTCGGCCGAAGATCGGCTGCAGATACGGCCCGAGCAGATAAACAGGAAATCGCAGTAAAGCAGATAATTGTTCAAGCAGCTTAGGTATACCTTGACCGCTCATAATTTGTTGAGTGAACTGGCGATGGGTCTGTATGGCATTATGCAACTCCGTTGTTCGTACATCAAGGATATGGCTTAGCGATTTGTTGACAATATCACCTAGCGAAGGATCAACAGGCAGTTCCACCAGAGGCAGATCCAACTCGTTTGCCAGCTGAACTGCGGATTCAGGAATGCTGCCGAGAAACCTTTTGCTTTTGATACCCAGCCCTGCACACTCCTGTTGCCCCATCTCACGAATCAGTTCAAGCAGAGCCGGCAGGTCATCCTTGAAGTGAAAAGCAGTCGTAATCAGTAACTCAT
This sequence comes from Paenibacillus sp. FSL R7-0272, assembly GCF_037969905.1. Taxonomy (NCBI): domain Bacteria; kingdom Bacillati; phylum Bacillota; class Bacilli; order Caryophanales; family Paenibacillaceae; genus Paenibacillus; species Paenibacillus sp. FSL R7-0272. Next base: position 5,750,432 of record NZ_CP150221.1, read on the forward strand.
TTCTTTTCAAGTACGGGATAATATCAGGAGCATCCATCATATTGACGGTATGGACCTCCCGATTCAAACCACCGCTTCCCCCTACCACGATTGTGCCGTTGAATACAGCCAGCTTCAGCAGGTCACTCATTTTCATCCTTCTCCACCCCTATAGTTAACATGCACAACGAATTCAGCTATTCTTCTACATTTTCGTGAATGATTTTTAACTTTTTTTATTTTACGATGAATTAAACGCAATGCCAAGTTAATTAATCTAACATCGGTCGGAAAGCTAGCGTTGCCGGAATGGGGGATACTGCACTTGATGATTGAACAACCAAAACCATCTGCCTTGTCTAAGCAGATCGAAGAGATGGTCGAATGGCTGGCTTCGTACGGAAAAGACAACAGCGGCGGCGTAACCCGTTTGCTCTATGACCCGGCTTGGAGCGCAGCTCAGAAGGCGATTCAAGCTAAAATAGAACAACTTGGTTTATCTGCACGCTATGACGATGCCGGCAATTTGTTTGGTCGGCTTTCTGGACGTGATCCTGAAGCAAACGTAGTGTTAACCGGATCTCATGTCGACACCGTGATCGGCGGTGGCAAGTATGACGGAGCCTATGGGATCATTGCAGCACTTATTGCTGTGGAACATTTGCTCACACATTATGGTCAGCCACTCAAACCTATCGAAGTGGTATCGTTGTGTGAAGAAGAAGGCAGTCGTTTCCCAATGACTTATTGGGGCTCAGGCAACATAACGGGAGTAAAAGAACGCGAGGCCGTTCACCACATCAACGATGTAAACGGAATTCCCTTCGAACAGGCGATGCACGAGGCAGGATTCGGACTCGGACTTCACGCGCAGCCAACACGCAAAGACCTGGAATGTTTTATTGAACTGCATATCGAACAAGGCCAAGTCCTTGAACGCGAAGAGAAATCGATCGGCGTCGTCACCCACATCGTGGGACAACGCCGCTATAACATTACGGTATACGGTGAAAGCAATCATGCCGGAACAACACCTATGCAGTGGCGTCGTGATGCGATGTTCACCTCAGCCGAGCTGATCCGAATATTGATGCATCGGGCCAAAGCCCATGAATCCGGACTTGTTGCCACCGTTGGACGTATGGAAGTTAAACCGAATGTAGGTAATGTCATTGCACGAGAGGTTACCTTTAGCCTGGATGTTCGTCACAGTGATGCGAAGATCATTGAGCAATTTTGCGAGGCATGCTTCAGTGAATTCGAGACTGTCGCCTCTGAACACGGAACAACGGTCGCTTGCCATAAGTGGATGGATGAACCTCCCGTTGCGATGGATTGCACGTTAAACCAGACAGCCGAGGAGATTTTAGAAAGCGAAGGTATTTCGTACAAAAGAATGACCAGCGGAGCAGGACATGACTCACAGATTTTCGGCACATATTGTCCAACAGGATTATTATTCGTACCAAGCCAGGGCGGCATTAGCCACTCCCCTGCTGAATTCACCCCTACGGAAGATTTACAGCGCGGAGTTCGCCTGTTAATCGACCTGTTATACAAGCTGGCATACTGAATGAACAACCAGAAACTAGGAGGCGATGACGAGATGACACAGTACCGGGAAATTCATGCACCTTTGAGAACTATTATGACCCCAGGACCAGTCGAGGTTGACCCGAGAGTTTTAAGAGCCATGGCAACACCCATTCTGGGTCAATTCGATCCGGAATTCACCCGAATGATGAACGAAACGATGGACATGTTGCGGCAGACATTCCAAACAAAGAACCAGTGGGCCTTTCCGGTTGATGGCACTTCACGTTCCGGTCTGGAAGCCGTGCTGTGCAGCCTGATCGAGCCAGGGGACAAAGTGCTTGTTCCTATCTTCGGACGCTTCGGACATTTGCTGACTGAAATTGCCGAACGTCACGGCGCAGAACTCCATCTCATGGAATGCCCATGGGGAGAAGTATTCGACCAACAAGCAGTAATTGATGAGGTAAAACGAGTTCAGCCGAAAATTTTAGCCATCGTACATGGCGAGACTTCAACAGGTTGCATGCAGCCACTGGACCAGATCGGTCCAGCTTGCCGGGAACTTGGTGTATTAACGGTCGTTGATGCTGTTGCTTCCATTGGCGGCGCTCCCGTCAAAGTAGATGAATGGCAACTCGATGCCGTGATTGGCGGTACCCAAAAGTGCATATCCGTCCCTTCTGGCATGGCTCCTATGACTTACAACGAGCGGGTAGAACGCATTCTGGCAAGTCGGAAAAAGGTAGAACGTGGCGTTGCACTTGAGAGTGATCGCCGGGATGTCGCACATCCAATCCGCAGTAATTACTTTGATCTGAGCCAGCTGCAAGATTACTGGGGGCCACGCCGGTTGAACCATCATACGGAGGCAACATCTATGCTTTACGCCCTGCGTGAAGGATTGCGCATTCTGCTGGAGGAAGGACTTGAAACACGCTTCGAACGTCATCGATTGCATGAAAAAGCACTGATGGCAGGTATACGCGGTATGGGTCTGGAGCTGTTCAACGATAAAGCATGGAAGCTTCCAGTCGTCACCTGTGTAAAAATTCCTGCAGGCATTGATGGCGAGTCTGTACGAACTACACTTCTGACCCAGTTCGGTATTGAGATCGCCAGCTCATTCGGACCGTTGCATGGGCAGATCTGGAGAATCGGCACCATGGGTTACAGTTGTCGGAAAGAAAACGTACTATTCGTCCTATCCGCACTAGAAGCTGTGTTAATTCGCCATAAAGCTCCGATTGTGATTGGACGCGGGGTGCAAGAGGCCCTCGACGTTTACGAGCAAGCAGAATAAAGCTATAGAGTAAAGCTCTGAGGGATTAAGATACATCATAGAAACAGGGCTGTTTTCCAATTAGGAACAAGGCTATTTTGCAATATTGAAAGGATTCCGGGAACTGCCGGAATCCTTTTGTACAATTCAGACTTCGTTAAGATACACCAACTGCATCATGGATTACCTGAATGCATGGGAAACATTTTCAACGAAGATCCACACGGAAGGTGACACATGCTTAAAATCAACTGGCTCCGCTCCGGTCTGGGCGGGCTGCAATGGCTGTTTTTCTTATTTACCAATACGGTAGTTATACCTATTACAGTCGGGGCGGCATTTGCATTGCCTCAGGAACGAATTCAATTTCTGATCCAGTGTTCATTCATTCTCACCGGAATCGCATGTGCTGTACAAGCATGGCTTGGACATCAAAGATCCGTCATGGAAGGACAGTCGGGGTTATGGTGGGGTGTCATCCTGAGTCTTAGCGCATCCGCCCCTTCCCTTGGTATATCCTTGACGGAACTCGGGGGTAGTCTCGCCGTCGGCATTTTGATCTCGGGTGTGATCACAATCCTGATTGGCTTATGCGGTCTGGCTACGCCTTTGTCAAAATTATTTACACCAGGGGTCATGGCTGTATTTATGTTCTTACTCGGTTGCCGACTGAATATCATTTTTCTCGAAGGTATGCTTGGTATTTCATCAGGTTCTTCCGATAAGCCGAACGTCATCCAACCTGCCGTTTTCTTACTGGCGGCAACCGTAGCTATTTTCGTTGCTGTCTTATCCATAAAAGCACGGACAGCCATAGCACAGTATGCTTTGCTGATTGGGATTTTGGGCGGCTGGGCATTACATGTATTTATCTTCGGCAGCTCTGGGGGAACATCCAACTCGGGAACACTTGATGCAGGCTTGTTTCCACTCGGGGAACCTACGGGCAGATTAAACGCTGGCGTAATCGCAATCGCCGTGATTGCCGGTTTAATCAACACTTCAAACACATTTGGTGCCCTGAAAGGTACGGACGCTATCTATGAGCACGAAGCGGCCAGCAGCCAGTATAAACGTTCTTTTACAATCAGCGGCATCCTTGCAGTGATATCGGGTGTGCTCGGACTCGTTCCATACGCTCCATATGTTAGTTCTGTCGGCTTTCTCCAACAAACCCGTATGCGAGAAAGACTTCCGTTTGTCATTGGTGGTCTGATGTTTGCGGCTATCGGCCTGATTCCAGCTGTCACCGGTTTACTGACACAACTTCCGCTCAGTATCGGAAGCGCTGTACTATTCGTGACATACCTTCGCCTGTTAGGTTCTTCACTCCAGTATTTCGGACAGCTTCATATGGATGCGGCAAACCTCTACCGGACGGCTGCGCCATTATTCATAGGTATTATCGTTATGGGATTACCGTCGGAGATTTTTACGACATTACCCCCATTGCTACGTCTACTTCTCGGAAACGGGCTTTTGGTAGGCATTTTACTGGCTTTGTTGTTGAACCAAGTCCACTCCCGTTCCTCCCTGAATGCACTAAGCCCTAGTATAAGAACGAAAGGGGAATAACTAATGAAACCTTCGAATCAGGAACAGACAGAAACATCTGCAACGAAAACGGGTCCAAAAGAAACAACCGATGCACTCCAGTCTAATCACCGGGGAGCATACGTTAATGCAGAAATCAGACTCCCAGCTAACCAAGCTGGCCCACTAAGTGGACTAACCTTTGCAGTCAAAGATGTTTTCAATATTCAGGGAGAAACAAGCGGAGCAGGCAATCCCGATTGGCTTCGCACACATGATCCTGCAACATCTACTGCCTCTGCATTGCTTACCCTACTGGATAATGGCGCAATTCTCGAAGGCACAACACAGACGGACGAACTGATGTACAGTCTGAATGGGGAAAATGCTCACTACGGTACACCAACCAATCCCCTCGCTTCGGATCGGATTCCAGGCGGTTCCTCGAGTGGGTCCGCCGTGGCAGCAGCAGCGGGGCTCGCCGATTTCACCGTCGGAACGGATACTGGCGGTTCTGTACGTATTCCATCTTCGTACTGTGGTCTGTACGGCTTCCGCCCAACGCATGGAGCTGTATCGACAGAAGGGGTCATTCCTCTTGCACATAGCTTTGATACAGTCGGCTGGATGAGTCAGGATGTAACTATTTTACGCAACGTAGGCAACGTGCTACTGAAAGAAAAGCTTCTTCTAAAGGACAACGGTTCGGATTCTTCATCTGAAATAGATATGAAGCCCTTCACTCATTTCTTCATAGCGACAGAAGCGTGGGAGTTGCCAAAAGCTGAAGATTGTTCGATCTTACTCTCAACATTACATGGAATTGAGGGTTGGCAGCTGGAAGGCTATCAATGCATTAATCTAACCGAACCCGGCGAGAGCTTGGCAGACTGGTCAGCGGCGTTCCGTGTTCTTCAAGGGCTGGAAATTGCGCACGAACACAGCGACTGGCTGACAAAAGAACGCCCGACATTTGGCCCAGGAATCGCAGAACGTTTTGAGTGGGCTTGCTCCCTTGAAAAGTCTGCTAGCGAGGCCGAAGTGAAGTTGCGCGCTCGCGTACGGCGTAACCTCGTTGACTTGTTAGGAGAAGAGGGTCTGCTTGCCATTCCAACCGCACCGGGCCCGGCTCCCCTTCTGGGATTGAAAGGTCCTGAAGCAGAAGCTTACCGTGCCAAAACAATGCAACTCTCCTGTATCGCCGGCCTTTCCGGCCTGCCCCAGGTTACAGTTCCAGTTCACCGTCTCGATGGACTGCCCCTCGGGTTATCTTTTATCGGTGGTACGAACACAGATCTTAGGTTATTGCATTGGACGGCAAAACAGTTTGCGGAAGAGGTGTGCCGATGAAACTTGTAACGATTGAAGATAAAGGGCGAGAACAAGTGGCATTTTGGACGGATCGAGGCATTACTCCACTGGCTTGGCTGAACGAGCAATTCGGCACAAGCTGGGATACAGATCTGTTTACTTTGCTGCAAAAAAATCAATTCACCGCACTACGTAACTGGTACTGCAATGAACACGGACAACTTGCTTCACTGGCTTCTCTGCCCGCCAGTGACGTATCCTATCGTGCGCTATATCGCCGTCCAGGGAAAATCATTGGTGTAGGCATGAACTATTGGGACAAAGCCATCGAACTATCTGGACGCCCACCCGAAGATGAACCTGTTATTTTTCTCAAACCTGATTCATCCCTGATCGGCTCCGGGGAAATGATTCGTCTGCCTGTTGGAGCGGGACAGATCACCGCTGAGGCAGAACTCGCGATTGTCATCGGACAAACATGCAAAGGCATTGGTGAGGAGCAGGCAATGGACGTTATAGCAGGTTACACGACCTCACTTGATATGACTGCCAAGGATATTCATGCCCGCAACCCCCGGTTTATGCAGCGTGCCAAAAGTTTTGACACATTCCTAAGCCTTGGCTCTTCTCTCTCAACGCCTGAAGAATACGAAAATTTGAACGAACTTGAGATTCAAACGGTGCACAATGGTCATGTTGCCCACAGCAATACCGTTAATCATATGATCTTTTCTCCTGCGTACCTGATTTCTTTTCTGTCGAACGTGATGACACTTCATCCGGGTGATGTCATCTTAACAGGCACCCCGGGATCAGTCACCATTCAACCAGGCGATGTGGTTAGCTGTCAGATTGATGGACTTCGGAAACTAGATAATAGGGTAGAGAGCGAAACCCGAACATTGTAAGATGTTTTGAACACAAAAATGCGTTTTTTACACCATTTTATCCTAACTTCACATAACACGTCATATTTTTTCATACAAATTCAACAGAAATTACGAGAACAATCTACGTTTTTGTCAATGAATTGTACAAACAAGATGATAAAATAAGAGATACAAAGAACAAGTAAGGATACATAACATTATTAAGTTATTTTATCTTACATGTTTTATATCATCTGTGGTGTGCAGACAGGAATGGATGGAACGACTCGTTAATTCAGAGATCAACCAGCCTTGCGGCACCCCATATCAAAGAGGAGTGGGGCAGATATGTCAACGAATTTGGCAGGACAAGTACTGAAACAGACGCAGCTACACGAAGAAATCAGCATCGACGACTCCTTAAAACCGAAACAGGAGAGCGAGAGAACAATCGGATCAGTACCCTACATGTTCATGTGGATCGGGGATGGCGTGAACCTCGGTAACATGACCCTCGGAGCGAGCCTCATTGTTGCTGGTGTCGCCACGCTCAATGTGTTTCAGACATTTGTAGCTGCGATGATTGCCATTGGTATTATTTCCGTGATCTTTGCGATCAATGACCGGTTTGGTTATCGAACAGGCATCCCCTATGTTGTTCAACTGCGAATGTCCTTTGGCATCAAAGGATCGATCATCTCCTCATTTTTACGTGGTGTGCCCGCCATCGTGTGGTACGGCTTCCAGAGCTGAGTCGGAGCAACGGCTTTGAATGAAATTGTCAAAGTATTAAGCGGTGGCAGCTTAGACAGCATTCCTGTTTGTTTTATCTTGCTACAGGCCGTTCAGATTGTCCTGTCACTTTATGGCTTTCACGCAATCAAGTGGGTTGAAACTCTCGCTTCCGTCGTTATTATGCTTGCACTCGTCTATGTATTCACCTTATTACTTAACTCCCACAGCACAGCCATTACCGAAAATTGGGTGAATGCCAAAGGGACATGGGGACTTCCATTCTTTGCTTTCATCATGGTATTCCTTGGAAACTACGCAGCCATCTTCCTAAGCGCAGGTGATTATTCTCGTGAGCTGAAGAGCGGCATGAGTGACAAAAAGCGTAGTATGCTCTACTTCTTCCCGATCGTTATCGCTTATGGATTCGTTCTGACGATCGGTGCAATGATGGCGGCAGCAACAGGCATCTCTAATCCAGTCAAGGCCTTTGCTGTTATTGTGGACAACCCATACATCACCGTATTCGTCTCAGCCTTCATCGTTATTGGTGCAGTTGCCGTTAATATGGTCGCTAACATCGTACCACCCGCTTACGTCATCTCGCTTGTTACCAAGCTTAAATACAAAGCATCTGTTGTCATCACCGGCTTGCTCGCCCTCTGTTCGTTCCCATGGGTACTCGTACAGGATTCCTCGGCTCAAGGTTTGAATACATTTATTCTGATCTATTCCGCATTCCTGGGCCCCATTGTAGCGATCATGCTAGTCGAATATTACATCTTGCGAAAACAAAAGGTCGATACAGCAGAGTTATATCTGGATAACGGCTCCTTCAAAGGGTATAACCCAAGCGCCTTGTTAGCTATGCTCATCGGAGCTGGAGCAGCCTTCCTGCTCGTTGACATCGGCTGGATTATCGGCTTCATTACCGCAGGTCTATCCTATCTGCTACTCAGCAAGTTCGCCTTTAAGGGTTCCTCATTCAAGAAAGGTACCATCTACGAATAAATGAGCCTGACTTAACTGCCAGAGCCAACCCATTTAAACATCAATAAAAAGAGAGAGGGATGAATATGGAACATTATGATCTGATCATACGTGGCGGAAGCGTGGTGTTGCCAGACGGTGTCGCACAAGTCGATATCGGCGTGAAAGATGGCAAGATTGCGGCGATTACCGCCACACTTGAGGGCGAAGTTACACATGAGTGGAATGCCACTGGACAGCATGTACTTCCAGGCATGATTGATGTACACGTGCATTTCAGTGAACCAGGAAGGGAGCACTGGGAAGGATTCACTACCGGATCAGCGATGATGGCCGCAGGTGGCTGCACGACCTTTTTCGATATGCCGCTAAACGGAATCCCCTCGACAGTTACGGAAGAAGCACTGCTGGAGAAAGCACGCATCGGCAATGAAAAATCACTCGTCGATTTCAGCCTCTGGGGCGGACTCGTTCCTGGCAACGAAGATGACTTGCAGCCATTAGCCGAGTCTGGTGTCATTGGGTTTAAAGCCTTCTTGTCGACCACAGGTAATAAAGAGTTCGAAGCGGTAGACGACATGACACTGCTGACGGGCATGAAAAAGATTGCAGCTCTCGGCAAAATTCTGGCTCTGCACTCGGAAAGCGCGGCAATAACGAACTGGCTGAAAGCTGAAAAGGAAGCGGCAGGACTCGTCAGCGCCGATGATTATCTGGAGACAAGGCCCATCCTCGCGGAAGTCGAAGCGGTTGAACGCGCACTCTACTACTCCGAAATTACAGGCTGCGCCCTGCATTTTGTTCATATCAGTTCCGCAGCAGCCGTGGCTAAAATTGAGGCGGCAAAAGCCCGTGGTATGAATGTCACGGTAGAAACTTGCGCACATTACCTGCTCTTTAACCACGATAGCCTGCGTGAAAAAGGGACTATCGCCAAATGTGCCCCTCCCCTGCGTGAGGCGGATGAACAACAGCGACTGATCTCCCTCCTGGCAGAAGGTAAATTCGATATGCTATCTTCCGATCATTCACCGTGCCCTTACGAGATGAAAGATCCGAAAGATTATAATCTCTTTCAGGCATGGGGCGGAATCAGTGGTGGACAATTCACACTACTCTCTGCTCTGGAACTTGCATTAGCCCACAACATTCCACTAGAGCACGTCGCTGCTTGGACAGCTTCGAATCCGGCAACACGTTTTGAACTTGCAGATCGTAAGGGCAGTATCGCCATCGGAATGGATGCAGACCTTGCCATCGTAAATCTGAATAAAGCATTCACCGTGACGGAAGAGAATTATTACGCCAAGCATAAACAGAGCCTCTATATCGGGCATACTTTCCCGTCGAGTCTGGCAGGTACAATCGTCCGCGGACATATCGTTGTGCAGGATGGCAAGGTGCTACCTTCTGTAAACGAAGGTAGCTGGCAGAGGCCATAAGGCAGTAGGAAACCTAAAAAAGAAGCATGTCCGAGAGTACATCTCTTGAACATGCTTCTTTTAGTTCCCATTGATCACAATCAGTAACATCCTATCCCATTCAGATCATCGTCAGATCTTCACTGAGTACTGCCCCTAGGTGTTAACCCCGATTCTCGATCCATTGCTCCGTCTGTCCCAGCAGCTTCTCACTACGAGAAATAGCTTCCGCGACCTGATTAGACGCTGTTCCACCGTATACGTTACGAGCGTTAACTACTGCTTCAGGCTGTAACACAGCATAGATCCGATCATCGAACAGCGGTGAAAATTGTTTGAATTCATCAATCGTCAGATCAAGCAAATATTTGCCGTTCTGGATGCAGTACAATACCGTTTTACCAATCACCTCATGCGCTTGACGGAAAGGCAGACCCTCACCGACGAGGAAATCCGCAATATCCGTTGCATTGGAGAAGTCCTGGTTTACCGCTTGACGCATACGATCCTTGTTTACTTTCATCGTAGCGATCATTGGAGCAAACAACTGAAGCGCCCCTTCAAGTGTTGCTACCGTATCAAACATACCTTCTTTGTCTTCCTGCATATCCTTGTTGTAAGCCAGCGGAAGAGATTTCAGCACGGTCAGCAATCCGATCAGATTACCGTATACACGTCCTGTTTTCCCACGAACGAGTTCGGGAACATCGGGATTTTTCTTTTGCGGCATAATGCTACTGCCTGTGCAGAACGCATCATCCAGCTCTACAAAACCAAACTCCGTGCTGCTCCACAGCACCAGCTCTTCACTCAGACGGGACAAGTGAGTCATGATCAGGGAAGCGGCTGCCAGAAACTCCACGATAAAGTCACGGTCACTTACCGCGTCCAGACTGTTCTCATATACTCCATCAAAACCAAGCTGTTCTGCTACAAAATGACGATCAATCGGGAACGTTGTGCCCGCAAGTGCCCCTGCACCAAGTGGCAGTACATTAATCCGTTTGTAGCTGTCCATCAGACGCTCCGCATCACGCTGGAACATCGATACATAGGCCATCAAGTGGTGTGCAAACAAAATCGGCTGAGCACGTTGTAAATGGGTATAACCCGGTACAATCGTATCCAGATTGTCTTTAGCCTGTCCGATTAGCGCTTCCTGCAAAGCATGTAACATGCCAACAAAACCTACGACACGTTCACGCAGATACAAGTGCATATCGGTTGCCACCTGGTCATTCCGGCTACGACCTGTATGCAGTTTACCGCCGACAGGGCCAATCGTTTCAATCAGATTTTTCTCAATATTCATGTGGATGTCTTCATCTGATACGGAGAATTCCACTTCACCTGCACGGATTTTATGCAAAACGGTAATCAGGCCTTCTTTGATCGTTTCCACATCTTCAGCCGGCAAAATACCGCATTTGCCCAGCATCGTCACATGGGCCAAACTGCCTTGAATATCTTCTTCCGCCAATGCTTTGTCAAAATTGATGGATGCGGTGTATTCTTCAACCAGATGGTTGGTTTGCTTCGTAAAACGTCCTCCCCACAGCTTGCTCACAGTGAGTATCCCCTTTCGCTCATGGACAAAGCCGCCCCTGCCAGAATGTGCAAGAACGGCCCGCCTTGTCAGTAATTATGATGTAGCGTGATACACACGCCGTGAATTATTTTTTGTTTTGCTCCACACCGGAATGTACTTTCAAACGCAGTGCGTTCAGGCGGATAAAGCCTGTTGCATCACCTTGGTCATAAGCTTCAGATGGATCAGCTTCCATGGTAGCAATGTCCGGATTGTACAGGCTGACAGGGCTTTTCACGCCTGCGCCAATCACATTTCCTTTGTACAGTTTCACACGAACCGTACCGGTTACGTTCTTCTGGCTTTCCGTTACCAGAGCTTGCAATGCCAGACGTTCCGGTGCGAACCAGAACCCGTTATATACGAGCGTGCTGTAACGTGTAATCAAGCTGTCACGCAGGTTCATCACTTCACGATCCATCGTAATGGATTCCATTTTGCGATGTGCCGTGAACAGGATCGTTCCACCCGGTGTTTCGTATACGCCACGGCTCTTCATGCCGACAAAACGGTTCTCTACCATATCTACACGTCCAATACCGTGTTTGCCGCCCAGTTCATTCAGTTGCTCCATCACTTGCAGCGGGCTCAGACGCTCGCCGTTCAGGGCAACACAGTCACCTTGTTCAAACTCCAGTTCGAGGTACTCCGGTTGGTCCGGTGCATCCTCAGGTGCGCTGCTCAGCAGGAACATATCTTTGTTCTCATCCGCGCTCGGATCGAACCAAGGATCTTCAAGCACACCGCTCTCATAGCTGATATGTAGCAGGTTGCGGTCTGTGGAGTAAGGTTTCGCCGCAGAAGCGGTAACCGGAATGCCATGTTTTTCAGCGTAAGCGATCATTTCTGCACGTCCCGGGAACTGATTGCGGAACTCTTCCAGACGCCAAGGCGCGATCACTTGAATGTCCGGTGTCAGTGCAGCTGCGTTCAACTCAAAACGAACCTGGTCATTTCCTTTACCCGTAGCGCCGTGAGCAATTGCTGTAGCGCCTTCTGCACGCGCGATATCCACCATACGTTTAGCAATAAGCGGACGCGCGATACTTGTACCGAGCAGGTATTGACCTTCATAAAGGGCACCTGCCTGGAACATGGGATAGATGAAATCTTTCGCGAATTCGTCGCGCAGATCATCGATGTATACTTTGGAAGCGCCCGTAGCGAGTGCTTTTTCTTCGAGTCCGTCGAGTTCATCCTTCTGACCGATATCCGCGGTAAACGCGATAATCTCTGCATCATACGTTTCTTTCAACCATTTCAAAATTACAGATGTGTCTAGTCCGCCGGAATAGGCGAGTACGATTTTTTCCTTAGCCATGTGATATGGTCCTCCCCAAGATCAATTACTATATTGCATCTATCATCGCCAAATTGGCGTGTAAAATCAAGCCATTGCCGCAAATCGCGACTATTCGCTCATCAAAGCGGCCATCAGTGCTTTTTGTGCATGCAGACGGTTCTCTGCCTGATCAAAGATCAGCGAGTTCGGGCCGTCAATGACACCTGCGCTCACTTCTTCACCGCGGTGTGCTGGCAAGCAGTGCAGGAACATGTAGTCCGGCTTCGCACCTTTCATCAATTCCTCATCGACCTGATACGCCGCAAACGCCTGCTCACGAATCTTTTGCTCCTCTTCAAAGCCCATGCTCGCCCATACATCCGTATACACAATATCAGCATCTTTCACGGCTTCCTGTGCACTGTAGGTTACGACTACTTCGGAGCCACTCTCCTGTGCAATCGCACGAGCTTGCTCGACCACGGTGCTGTCCGGCTCATATCCTTCCGGAGTGGCTACTGCAACATGCATCCCCATTTTCGCTGCGCCCAGCATCAGAGAGTGTGCCATGTTGTTGCCATCGCCGACATAAGCCATTTTCAGACCCGCCAGCTTGCCTTTATGCTCCAGCACCGTTTGGAAATCCGCCAGTACCTGACATGGGTGTGCTGCATCGCTCAGGCCGTTAATCACCGGAACATCCGCGTGTTCTGCCAGTTCAATCACATTATGGTGTCCAAACGTACGGATCATGATGCCGTCAAGATAACGAGACAGTACCTTAGCCGTATCATGCGTCGTTTCGCCGCGTCCCAGCTGAATGTCGTTTTTGCTCAGGAAAAGCGCATGTCCACCTAACTGGAACATACCCACTTCAAAGGATACACGAGTACGTGTCGATGATTTTTCAAAAATAAGTCCGATCGTTTTGCCCTTCAGGGGCTGGAACGGTACACCGCTTTTTTGCTTGCCTTTAATCTCAATCGCGAGATCAAGCAGGTAACGAATTTCCTCTGCCGTATAGTCCGTGAATTCGATGAAATCCCGGCCTCTCAAATCAATTTTCTGGACCTTGTCTGTGTGCTGTACTGCCATTATTGGTTCCTCCTCATTTCCGGTTCCCTGCACCCGCACGGGCAGAAGTTCCACGTCAATGGCTGAACTGAACTAACTCTCTCTATACATGAATTTGAGTCAGAGCCGGTTTCGTTCAGTCTATATTGCGGGTGGATCGGGTGGATCGTCACACTCCACTACTTCTGCTGCATAATCACCATGCGGCTACAGGGATTCTTTCACTATAATTTGTGCCGGGGGCCATGAAGGCCCCGGTTCAGTACTTTATTTTAGTATCATGCGATCAGGCTTTCGCCGCAACGTGCTCCTCGATCAATGCCGCTACCAAGGACACAGCCTCATCGATCTCTTCTTTGCTTACATACAGGTTGGGGAGTAAACGAATGACATTCGGCCCAGCCGAGACAAACAAAATGCCACGTTTCTGTCCAGCCAGCACAATATCTCCGATTGGCTCTGCGCATTCGATCCCTACGAGCAAGCCCATGCCCCGCACATCTTTCACGAATGAGTTCCCCGCAAGACGGTTGCGCAGAGACGACATCAGATAGTCGCCCATCTCGGCTGCACGCTCTGGCAAGCGATCCTCCAGCATCGTCTCAATGGTCGCAATAACAACAGAGGAAGCAAGCGGTGTGCCACCAAATGTCGTTGCATGGCTACCCGGTGTAAATGCATCACGCAGAAACCCTTTACCCAACATTGCGCCAACAGGGAATCCACTGCCAATGCCCTTCGCAACCGTGAACACGTCCGGTTCAACACCATAATGTTCGTGAGCAAACAGCTTGCCTGTACGTCCCATTCCTGTCTGTACTTCGTCCACGATCATGAGCAAGCCGTGTTCGTCACACAGTTTACGCACATGCTTCACAAATTCCGGCTCCACCGGATATACTCCACCCTCGGCCTGAACCATCTCCAGCATAATCGCTGCGGTCTTCGGTCCAATCGCCGCTTCAAGTGCAGGAATATCATGCAAAGGCACAGTTACAAATCCAGCTGGCAGTGGCAAAAATCCTTCTTTCACCTTATCCTGCCCGGTTGCCGTCAGTGTTGCCAATGTCCGTCCATGGAACGATTGAGCAAAGGTAATCACTTCATACCGATCTTCACCCTTCACCTTCTGCTGATAACGACGTGCCACTTTGATCGCCGCTTCGTTCGCTTCAGCGCCGCTGTTGCAGAAAAAGACCGCGTCAGCGCAGGTGTTGGCTGTCAGCAAGGCTGCTGCCTTTTCCTGTCCTGGAATCTGGAACAAGTTAGATACGTGCCACAGCTCATCGATCTGAGCTTTCAACTTCGCTCCGACTTTCTCCGGTGCATGGCCAAGGCTCGTCACAGCAAGTCCGCACATGAAATCGAGATAGCGGTTCCCCTGATCGTCCCATAACCAACTGCCTTTACCTTTGACCAAGCTAATTGGATACCGTGCATACGTTTGAAAAAGTGAGCTTTCCGTCGGTGCCGTTGCACCTTTTGCTGCTACTCCTGCTACGGCTGTGCCAGAACCTGGCTGTTCGTTGCCTTTTGCCATGACCATATCACTCCTTGTCGATTCGTACACTGCGATCCATTATGAGAAAACCTTTATTTACACGGGAATTACTCCGATGACAGAACAACCTTTCGAATCATTGTTATACCCTGATTTTTCGATCATATTTATTGAAGAACTAAAGGCAGTTTACACTGGCCACTCCGATGACAGAATAACCTTTCAATCGCTGTTATCCCCAGATTTTTTGGATTCCCTTTTCTCAAAGGGAAAATCCGGTGATAAAGGCGAGCGCTTCGCTTTTTCAGGTTTTTTCTGTCTTCTCCGTTTTTGTGTAACATATTGTTCGACAATGACATATAGAAAAAAATCCGGTGATAAAAGAGTGCTTCGCTCCTCAGGTTTCTCTATCCTCTTCGTTGACGTGTAAATTCAACTTCTTATAAAAACACCGTGTACAAATTCTTTTTTATATAAATAAAACCCTAAAGTCTGAATTTCGTATTACATCTACTGCATTCGGATAATTCGTGTACCGATCGTCTCGCCGCCAAGCACACGGCTCAGGATCTGCGGCTCGCTGCCGTCCACGATAATAACCTCGCGCACCTCGCCGTGGATACACGCAATTGCTGCGCGTACCTTCGGGATCATGCCACCGTAGATTTCGCCGGTTTGAATCATATCCTCGATCTCTTGTACGGATACGGATGGCAGTACTTTTTTCTCGCCACCAATCGTCTTCATAATGCCTGGTACGTCTGTCACGACGATCATTCGACTTACGCCTAGATGAGACGCTACCGCTCCAGCAGCCGTATCGGCATTAATGTTGTAGCGCTGTCCGCTCGCATCCACACCTACGGGTGCAATAACGGGCATATAGCCCATGTTTACGATCCCCTGGATAATCTCTGCTTTGACGCTTGTTACATCACCAACCCAGCCGATTTCGGCATGGTTTGCTACCGGTTTCGCTTGAATGAGACCGCCATCGACACCAGATACACCCAAAGCCTGACCGCCTACACGCTGGATCAAACGGACGATCTGTTTGTTAATGCTACCTGCCAGCACCATTTCTACAACGTCCAATACAGGCTCAGTGGTCTTACGCAAACCATTTACAAATTCGGTTTCGATCCCAAGCTTCGCCAGGTTATCAGAGATTGCCGGGCCGCCGCCATGAACGATGACCGGGCCGTTTCCCGAGGACTGCAAATCACGCAGATCTGCAAAGAAAGACTCTGGCAATGCAGCCAGCGTACTGCCTCCACATTTCATCACAAACATTTGTTTTTCCGTACCTGCTTCCGTTGCAGTACTGCCGTTTGGCATGGTTGAATTCACGGGCAAGGCTCCTTCCTAATGGGGTTATAAAGGATTAACACCTATATAAAAGATATAGATAAACGCTGGCCGTTCCAGATTCGGATTGTTCTTTCGATCGCCGTTGTCTCCAGGTTTTTCTGATTCCCCTTTTCCAAAGGGAAAACCCGGAGACAAATGCGCACGCTACGCTTCTACAGAATCGATTCCGCCTCTTCCACTACATTCGTTTATTTTTTATATTTAAAAGTTTAATCCTTATAAACATTTTTACATCTATGATGGTACGCAGCTTTCTGGAGATGAAGCTGCAAGTTCAAGACCTTTAATAACGTTTAGGTACTTTAGTAAACTTTCTGGTGAACCTAATTTTAAGACGATCTCGATATCTTATCCATTTGAAATGAGTCCGATCAGGAATAAGACAATTTATACCCATGATATATCATCTACTTACGTGCGATATGCTGCATTAATTCGCACATAGTCATACGTCAGGTCGCATCCCCACGCTACAGCGTTGCCTTCACCGTGATGCAGGTCCACTACAATACGCACTGTATCGGTCTGCAAGTATGCCAGCGCCGCTTCTTCATCAAACACAACAGGACGAGACTGAGCGAGCACAGAAATGTCTCCGAGACGGATATCTACCGTATCCGGGTTTACGGGTTGGCCTGCACGGCCTACAGCAGCGATAATTCGGCCCCAGTTTGCATCAGCTCCAAACATCGCAGATTTCACCAGGCTTGAACCGATCACGGTTTTGGCAATGGCTTGCGCTGATTCGTCGCTAACCGCACCTGTCACTTCCACTTCCACCAGCTTGGTTGCTCCTTCACCATCCCGGGCAATCGCTTTGGCAAGCACTTGGCATACATATGTGAACCCGGCAGCAAATGCCTCCCAATCCGGGTGATCCATCGTCAGTTCTTCATTACCTGCATAACCGCTAGACATTGCTACGAGCATATCGTTTGTGCTGGTATCACCGTCTACGGTAATCATGTTAAATGTATGGTTGGTCGCCTGGCGCAGCAGGCGCTGCAACGCTTCTGCTCCGATGACCGCGTCCGAGGTCATAAATGCCAGCATCGTGGCCATATTCGGATGAATCATCCCCGAGCCTTTGGCCGCTCCTGCAATCGTTACCGTCTTGCCGCCGACAACGACGGAGACGCAAGCTTCCTTTTTCACCAAATCGGTAGTCAGAATCGCTTGTGAAAATTGTTCTGCTTCGTTTGCTTCTTTGCCCAGCTGTTCCGGAAGCGCCTTGATGCCCGAATGTACCGCATCCATCTTCAGCAATTCACCGATGACACCTGTGGAAGCCACAGCCACGTCCTCTTCAGCCACACCCAGTTCACGAGCCGCTGCCGCACGCATCGCATATGCATCCTCTTCACCCTGCTGCCCTGTACATGCATTGGCATTACCGCTATTTACAATCACAGCCTGCAAACGTCCGTTGCTCAGGCTTTCCCGAGTGACTTTGAGCGGAGCAGCCTGAAACACGTTCGTCGTGTAAACCGCTGCAGCTGTCGCAGGGATATCACATCGTATCGCTCCGATGTCGTTGCGTGATGTTTTTTTCAGACCACAGTGCAGTCCTCCTGCCGAGAATCCGCCTGGCGTAACAATGGTTCCATTTTCAACTACGGTAAAAGCTTGATGCTCCACTTTTGTTCCCATATCATATCCCCCGTATGCGTTCAGCCATATGCTGATGAACCGCCTGCTTCAACTGAAACTCCCCCAACTTATACCCATGCCTTATGACTTTTAGATGGAACACCGCTTCTTTGCGCGCTCCCCCTGCAATGTTCACAAGCCACATGTTATGGATATACTGGTGTCATGTTCAGCCCGAGGTTTTCCTCCCATCCCATCATCAGGTTCATATTTTGAATCGCTTGCCCGGATGCACCCTTCACCAGGTTGTCGATCACCGAAATGATCGTCAAACGTCCTGTGCGCGGGTCTACCGAAAATCCGATATCACAATAGTTCGATCCAGACACTTCTTTTGTCGAAGGCCAAATACCCGGTTCACGCACACGTACAAAAGGTCTGTTTTCATAATATTTACGATATAAGTCCACAATCTCCTGATCACTATGCTCACCCGTCAGCTTTGCATACATCGTACTCATAATGCCGCGTGTCATCGGCACAAGCTGTGTTGTAAAAGTTACCGTCACCGGGCTTCCGGTGATATTGCCGAGCACTTGCTCGATCTCAGGGATATGCTGATGTTTATTCAATTTGTATGCTTTAAAGTTTTCGTTCATCTCTGCATAATGGTTGGTCAGACTCGTTCCGCGCCCTGCACCGGATACACCTGATTTTGCATCAATAATGATGGTCGATGGATCAATCCAACCCGCTTCCACCGCAGGAATCAGACCCAGCAACGTAGCTGTTGGATAACAGCCAGGATTGGATATAAAATCCTTACCTTTCACTTCATCTCCATACACCTCAGCCATACCGTATACGGCCTTCTCCAGCAATTCTGCTGACGGTGCAGGGTGTTTATACCATTGCTCATACACCGATCCGTCTTTCAAACGGAAATCACCCGACAGGTCGATCACTTTCAGTCCTGCTTCCAGCAGACTCGGTACGAGCTTCGCGCTTACGCCAGACGGGGTCGCGGTGAATACGAGATCTGCACGACTTGCGATCTCTGCCGGATCGACACCGTCGAGTGGCCTGCGAATCACGTCCGTCAAATGCGGAAACCCATCGGCGATGGACTCCCCGCTGCTGGATGAAGAGATTACCGATGTAATTTCAACTTGCGGATGATTCTGAAAAAAACGAATCAGTTCCACCCCGCCGTAGCCGGTGGAACCGACGATTGCCACTCTTAATTTGTTATTCACTCTCGCTCCCCCAATCCTGTTGTATGCGCTACTTGTGCCTTGCTCAAGGTTTTTGTCAAAGCTTGAGCAGACAAATCCGTCGCTTCTATGCATATTTGTGTATTATTATACGACTCTAGTTATATAAATACAACCATCTATCATGAATTTTACACGGATTCCCAACAAATCCGAACGATAACTTTTTACCTTAGGGACGAACAAGGATTCTTCTGTTAAAATACATAGTAGAAGGAAACATTACATACAGAGTCCTGTTCATACACATACCCTTTTTAATTAAGGTCACATTGAACTGGACTCCGAAGGTCATTATGAGACATGGGGGACTACAGTGCATATCGAATCCATATTACTTATTGTGCTCCTGGGACTGAACATTATCTTCGCTGCCGCAGTCGTTTTCTTTGAACGCAAGGATGCCAGTGCTTCCTGGGCTTGGCTGCTGGTATTGAACTTTATTCCGGTCTTCGGGTTCATCCTTTATCTATTGACGGGTCAGAATCTGACTCGCTATCGCCTCTTTCAATGGAAAGAGCGCAAGAAGCTTGGCTTGGAGGAACGAATCGAGGCGCAGCTTGCCCAGCTGCAGGATAATCGCACGCCTTTCTCCAACAAGGCAACAGAAAATAGCCAAGACATGATTTATATGAACCTCAAACAAAATGGGGCACTCCTGACAGAGCATAACGCCGTTGAGATCATCACCGATGGAACAGACAAGTTCCAACGGCTTCTCGATGACATCGAGGCGGCACAAGATCATGTGCATGTGCAATATTACATTTATCGTGGGGATAGCCTCGGCAAACGAATTCGGGATGCGCTGATCCGTAAGGCGCGTGAAGGCGTGAAGGTTCGTCTGCTGTACGACGCGCTGGGCTCGCGACGGGTAAGAAATCGATTTTTCAAAGAACTTCGTGAAGCGGGTGGACTTGTGGAAGTCTTTTTCCCATCCAAATTCAGTCTGATCAACCTACGGATGAATTACCGTAACCACCGCAAAATCGTTATCATCGATGGTAATCTCGGTTATACTGGCGGCTTCAACGTTGGGGATGAATATCTCGGACTCAACTCGAAATTCGGCTACTGGCGCGATACCCACCTTCGTATTCGAGGTAATGCGGTGCATGCGCTGCAAACACGTTTCCTGCTCGACTGGAACGAAGCTTCCAAACAACATGACACGCCGTATGTTCCCTCTCATTTCCCTCAAATTGAGGGTTCAGGTCAGACCGCCATGCAGATTGTATCCAGTGGCCCTGACGCCGAGATCGAGCACATCAAGAACAGCTACCTGAAAATGATTAATGGTGCCAAACATTCGATTCTTATTCAAACCCCGTATTTTATCCCGGATGCCAGTGTATTCGAAGCGATACGCCTTGCCTGCCTGTCAGGCATTGATGTTCGTATTATGATACCCAATAAACCGGATCATGCTTTTGTGTATTGGGCCACGCTGTCTTATATCGGAGAGTTGCTAAAAGTAGGGGCTAAAGTATTTATCTACGATAATGGGTTTATCCACGCCAAAACATTGATTATTGATAGTTTGGTCGCTTCGGTCGGAACTGCCAATATCGACTACCGCAGTTTCCGGTTGAACTTTGAGGTCAATGCCTTTATGTATGATGAGGCCATTGCAACGACACTTGTACAGACGTTCGAACATGATCTGCATGTATCACGAGAGTTATCGCTGGAAGAATACCAAAATCGCAGTTTTATGATACGTTTCAAAGAAGCTATTTCTCGTCTGCTGTCTCCAATCTTGTAAACTCGGCAGGAACCTATATAAATAACAGAACATAATTTACACAGACACTACGATGACAGAATAATCTTCCAATCGCTGTTATCCCCAGATTTTTTAATTCCCTTTACTAAAGGGGAAAATCCGGTGATAAAGGCGACCGCTTCGCTTCTACAGATTTTTTCTGTCATCTCCGTTGATGTGTAAATTTTAGTTAGTTTGGTTGTTTTGCTTATACAGGAAAACCTGCCTAGTCTAGATCCTATATCCTAAAAAATAAAAGCAGAACCTCCCTTCTCCGTAATCGGGGTAAAGAGAGGATCTGCTTTTTTATATCTACCTCATGCTTTTAAACCTTAAATATGCTCACCGCGCTTAAAGCCTTCACCAAGCACCTCATGCGCATTACTAATGATGACAAACGCTCCCGGGTCCACAGACCGGATCAGCGCTTTCAGTCTCGGCACTTCATTTTGCCCCACCACAACCATCAGCACCGTTCGCTGGTCATCCGTATATCCACCTTTGGCCTCCAGCTTGGTCAGACCACGATCCAGATCAGCCAGAATGACTTTAGTAATCGGTTCTGTCTGGTTAGAGATAATATACGCCACCTTCGAGTATCCCAGTCCCATCTCCACGGCATCAATGACTTTACCCGTAACGTACAACCCGATTAATGCATACAGAGACTGCTCCAGCGACAGCACAAAGGCTGCCAAAATAATGACGGTTGCATCCATGATGACAACACATAGCGAGTAACTGAGTCCACTGTATTTTTGCACAATGCGAGCCAGAATACTCATGCCCCCGGTTGAGCCTCTGCCCCGGTACACGATCCCAATCCCGAGCCCCACACCAATGCCCCCATACAAAGAGCCGAGCAACGGATTAGCCGTCGGAATCTCCCAATGACTCGTCAAATATACAAAGAGCGGCAACACAATGCTTCCAAGGATGGAACGCACACCATATTGTTTGCCAATCAACAGGAAACCTGCAATTAATAACGGGATGTTAATCGCCCATTGGGTATATGCCGGTTCCCAGCCCAACCACTCGTCTCCGAGGATGGATAAACCCGATACACCACCTGAAGCGATTTGATTTGGCAATAAAAATAAATTAAAAGCTACGGCAATCAAAAACGAACCCACAATAATAAACAGGGTATCGATGACGTTCCGCCATGGCCCATTCAGGGGAATGAAGGTGGTTAACCTCTTTTTGCGTTGAGGATATGAATGTTGTTGCTCTTGCATGTTGTCGCGCGCTCCTTTTATATAACGTATCCATAATCTTCTTAACATTTCTTAAAATTGTTCAAAAAAAAGCCCCTGTATACACCAGCATGCGCCTCAGCGCACGGGTCCATACAGGAACTTGAATTAATCGTTTTCTACTTTAATTTGGCTACGCAAATAACCGTCGATGAATGCATCGAGGTCGCCGTCCATCACTGCTCCTGTATTACCTGTCTCTACGCTTGTACGGTGATCCTTTACCATACTATAGGGATGGAATACATAGGAGCGAATCTGGCTTCCCCACGAAATATCCGACTGATCCCCTCGGATTTCGTCCAGTTCTTTTTTCTGCTCTTCAATTTTGCGCTCATACAATTTGGAACGAAGCATCGTCATCGCACGCTCACGGTTTTTGATCTGTGAACGTTCGTTCTGACAGGTCACAACCACTCCGGTTGGAATATGTGTAATCCGTACAGCGGAATCGGTAGTGTTAATATGCTGTCCACCCGCACCGCTTGCACGATACGTATCGATCTTGAGGTCTTCGGTACGAATGTCGATCTCGATGGTATCGTCGATCTCCGGCACCACATCACAAGATACGAAGGATGTATGTCTACGGCCTGATGAGTCAAAAGGAGAGATACGCACCAGACGGTGAACCCCCTTCTCTGCTTTCAGATAACCGTATGCGTTATGCCCTTTGATGGACAACGTCACACTCTTGATCCCCGCTTCATCACCCGGAAGATAATCTAGCACCTCAACCTTGAAGCCCCGTTTCTCTGCCCAGCGTGTGTACATACGGAGCAGCATCTGACCCCAGTCCTGCGACTCGGTACCACCAGCGCCTGGATGAAGCTCCAGAATCGCATTCATCTTGTCATACGGCTGGTTCAGGAGAAGTTGTAATTCAAACTCTTCCAGTTTGCCTACAATTGCAGCGACACTGTTGCCAATCTCCGTAGCGAGCTCTTCGTCGCCTTCTTCATCAGCCAGCTCAGCCATCATCAATGCATCATCATAATCCTGTTGCAACTTCGCGTACTGATCTACCGAACCTTTCACTGCGTTCATCTCTGCAATGACGGCTTGCGCTTTCTCATTGTCATCCCAGAAGTCTGGAGCTGACATCTTCTCTTCAAAGTTCTCAATCATCTCTTGCTTGAGATCTAAGTCAAAGAGACCCCCTAAGGTTTGTTAATTTCTTGCCTATTTCACGCAGGTCCTGCTTCACGCTTGGATCGATCATGTGCAATTCCTCTTTTCATTAAGATAAGCTCCCCGCATCCGGGAAGTTCAATAATCAAGATCAAGTCTCGGATACAATATACCGTGAGGCTTGCGCATACTGTTACCAGCAGGCACGTCACCCCTCAATCAGCATCATATGATTATTCATATGCACCGATGATCGGATATGCATCCTCCACTTTATCTTATTGAACCCCCGGCTGCAAGGAGCCGTATAAGTGAAACGATATAGATTAAACTAACCTATCTTACATTTGGTACTTCGATAAAAGGAATGAAACGAAAACTACTCTTGACCATGACAGTGTTTAAACTTTTTGCCACTGCCACACGGACATGGATCATTACGGCCGATTTGGTCAGAAACTTTCACCGGACGTTTCTCAGCAGGTTCACCGCTTGTCGAGATCTGACTCTCGTCCACTACGGCTTGACGCTCCTGGTTGCTTTCGATCTGTGCTTTCATCACATACGTCGCAACTTCTTCCTGAATCGAAGCGATCATCTGATGGAACATCTCGAAACCTTCGAATTGGTACTCACGAAGTGGGTCTGTACCACCGTATGCACGGAGGTGAATACCTTGGCGCAATTGATCCATCGCATCAATGTGATCCATCCACTTGCTGTCTACTGCACGAAGCACAACCACTTTTTCGAATTCACGAACCATATCTTCACCGATACGTTCTTCACGGGCATTGTACTTGTTCTGTACTTTCTCGAACAGATACTCAATGATCTCTTCAGCTTCTTTGCCCCAAAGGTCATCTTTGGTAATCGAGCCTTCATCCAGCAATTTGCTGTTCATGAAGTCCGCAACCTCTTGCAGCTCCCAGTTCTCCGGAATCTCGTCACTGCAGTGTGCTTCAACGATACGTTCAATGGAAGGTTTGATCATATCCATAACGATTTGTTTAATATTTTCAGACTCCAATACCTCACGACGCTGTTTGTAGATAATCTCACGTTGTTGGTTCATGACATCATCATACTGGAGTACCACTTTACGTACGTCAAAGTTATTACCTTCAACCCGCTTCTGCGCAGATTCAACAGCACGCGTAATCATGCGGCTCTCGATCGGCTGATCTTCTTCAAAACCAAGACGCTCCATCATGTTGAGCACGTTGTCCGCACCGAAACGTTTCATCAATTCATCGCCCAGCGACAGGTAAAACTGTGTGGAACCCGGGTCACCCTGACGTCCCGCACGACCACGCAACTGGTTATCAATCCGGCGTGATTCGTGGCGCTCTGTACCGATGATATGAAGGCCGCCAACTTCAGCAACACCTTCACCCAAAATAATATCTGTACCCCGACCGGCCATGTTCGTTGCAATCGTTACTGCACCCGCTTGACCCGCGCCAGAGATAATTTCAGCTTCTTCCGCATGGAACTTCGCGTTCAAGACCTGGTGTCTGATGCCGCGACGTTTCAGCATGTCTGATAGACGCTCCGAATTCTCAATGGATACCGTACCCACTAGAACCGGTTGGTTTTTGCTGTGACGCTCTACAATCTCTTCCACAACCGCTTTGAACTTGCCATCAATGCTCTTGTAGACCACATCCGCCATATCATCCCGTTTGTTTGGACGATTCGTCGGAATTTGCAGTACTTCAAGTCCATAGATTTTCTTGAACTCTTCTTCCTCTGTTTTTGCTGTACCTGTCATCCCCGCAAGTTTACGGTACATCCGGAAGTAGTTCTGGAATGTGATTGTTGCCAGCGTCATGCTTTCGTTCTGAACCTCAATGCCTTCTTTGGCTTCAATCGCTTGATGCAATCCATCACTGTAGCGACGGCCAGCCATCAGACGGCCAGTGAATTCATCAACAATCATGACTTCTTCATCTGAAACAACATAATCCACATCACGGCGCATAATGACGTTAGCTTTCAGAGCCTGTACAATGTGGTGGTTCAGCGTCACGTTGGCATGATCATACAAGTTCTCAATACCAAAAGCTTTCTCCGCTTTGGCTACGCCACCCTCAGTCAGCGCTACGGATTTCACTTTGATATCCACCGTGAAATCTTCTTCCGGCACAAGACGTTTCACAAAGCGGTCCGCTGCATAGTACAGATCGGTCGATTTCTGAGCTTGTCCGGAAATGATCAATGGTGTACGTGCCTCATCGACGAGGATCGAGTCTACTTCGTCAATGATACAGAAGAACAATGGACGTTGTACCATTTGCTCTTTGTACAGCACCATGTTGTCACGAAGGTAGTCGAACCCGAATTCATTGTTCGTACCATACGTAATGTCACATGCATATGCATGCTGTTTCAGTGCATGGTCCATACCGCTGAGGTTAACCCCAACTGACATACCCAGGAATTCATAGATTTGTCCCATCTCCTGGCTATCCCGTTGCGCCAAATAGTCATTGACTGTGACTACGTGTACACCTTTGGACATCAATGCATTCAAATATACCGGCAGTGTTCCTACCAGTGTTTTACCTTCACCCGTTTTCATCTCAGAAATACGGCCTTCGTGCAGCGCAATCCCGCCAAGCATTTGTACATCATAATGACGTTTGCCCAATACGCGGCGTGATGCCTCACGTACGGTTGCAAATGCTTCAGGAAGAAGTTCATCCGTCGTTTCTCCCTTTTCAATCCGGGCACGGAATTCCTCCGTTTTGCCTTTCAACTGCTCATCAGACAATGCCTGAAATTGTGGTTCCAGTTTATTGATCACATCGACCGTCTTCATCAGACGTTTCACATCACGCTCGTTCATGTCTCCGAAGATCTTTTTGACAAGTCCTAACATGGTATACCCCTTTCGTGCAAAACAGAATAGACCCCCTGCTGCCGCCATACGACACCATCGGATGGATTGTTGATCCATTTCCCCCTGGGGGTAACAAACAAAAAAACATATGAGATGAATCAACTCCAGGCTTGCCACAGTTACTCATGAAGCTGATCGTATTCACCCGGCTCTGGTTTATGGAATACATGCCAGAATTCGAGCTATTGAATCATGTTCATGGTGCTGTGTCTGTCATTGATTATGATTAGCGATCATTCGTTGACAATTCCTCATCAGGACAATGATTCTCTTTGCATAAATTGTAACAGTTTGTAAGGGTCGCCGCAACACGCCGTAGCAGACTTCTTAGAACTTCATCCCCCGTATAAACCGAGTTTTAGTGCAAAAAATCATAGTCGTTATCGGAAGTTGCAAATGGACTGTTTTATTTCCCGAGATGTTGCAAGGATCAATCGATCATTTGTGGGAAATATGGAATTTAATATCAAAATTCATTTTAACTTTTATAATTCTACTTTTGTTTTGATTTTCCTGCTGACTCCTAATCTATTAGACGCAACAATATAGCGAATAGTTTCATCATTTTATTTCCATCTTGCAATTCATTCGCTACGCACAAAAGAGCCCCATCCCTAGAAGGATGGAAGCTCTCGTTAAGTTCAATTCAGGAAGCATAGGCTCCTGCTTATATTCAATACTAAGGGCTATCTATTCAATTGAAGCGATGCTGTAAGTATACTTAACCTTGCTCAATCAAGCCATACTTGCCATCGTTCCGTTTGTAAACCACGCTTACTTCCTCATTCTCGATGTTGGAAAATACGAAGAAGTTATGACCAACCATGTTCATCTGGAGGATTGCCTCTTCCACGTCCATTGGTTTTAACATAAAGCGTTTCGTACGTACAACTTCCAAATCATCATCCGTATCCGTGTCCAGTTCGGCTGTAGCCACTGTGCCTGTCGGATCTTCTACGAAGAGAGTCTTCAGGCTACCTTCCTGACGGAATTTACGGTTAATTTTCGTTTTGTGTTTGCGAATTTGACGTTCCAACTTGTCCACAACGGCGTCAATGGATGCGTACATATCATCGCTCTCATCTTCAGCACGGAGCACAAAGCCCTTCAAAGGAATCGTCACCTCAACTGTATGCAAGCCTCTAGTTGTGCTCAGTGTAACGGCACCGTCAGAGGTAAGGGGTGCATCGAAATACTTCTCGAGTCTACTCAACTTTTTGTCGACATAATCTTTCAAAGCTTCGGTAACCTCGATTTGTTGACCTCGAATACTTAAATTCATAGGGCACTCCTCCTTTATCTTTGCCACTTCATTATAACACGAATGTAAGCGCCATGTAAAAACTCCCGGTGACCGAATAATGACATCTGCTCCAGTCACATCAACCAACGTAAGTTTAACGCCATATTTCGTGATTTTTCGCCATTTTCGAGCAAAATCACAGATTTAACTAGATTGTACATCAGGCGCTTGATCATCTATTTAACCGTTTTTGAGGTTACTCAATCTGTTATGTAAAACCTGCTATGTTATGGCTTCTATAAAACACAAAAAAAGACCCCGGATCACCGGAGTCTGATGCTAGCGATAATTCAATTTGGAAACCATCTAACCATATATGTAGGTCGGATTGTCCGGATGATTATAATTTGATTACGTTAGCTGCTTGCGGTCCACGTGCGCCTTCGACGATGTCGAATTCTACGGATTGACCTTCTTCCAAAGTTTTGAAGCCTTCGGATTGAATTGCGGAGAAGTGTACGAATACGTCGCCGCCGTCTTCAGTCTCAATGAAACCGTAACCTTTTTCTGCGTTGAACCATTTTACTTTACCTTGCATGCACTAACATTCCCTTCGTCATCAAATGAAGTGAAGCTCTGGCCAAAACCCTAGCCCACAACTCAGATGATATCACCTAATCTTATCCATTGTCAATTGGTAAAGAAAATGTTTTATTGGTATTTTTTGTAGATTTATAGGGAGAAATGTTGAACGATTGGAAATAATCTTTATAAAAATAAAAAAAAGAATGCAACATATCTCGTTCAGATATCTGCATTCTATTATAACTTACTAGTATCTCTTTGTGTCCACGATAATGCTATCCACTGCATAAGATACTTCATATGCATTTTTTTGCGCTTTAGCTTGATTACGTTGAATGAGCCAATCTTTGGCTTCAATCTTCAGATCGTTCATCCGCTTTAAAATTGCCTGGTCATTGTCCATAATAGCCTTAAGCCTTGTTTGTTCGGCTACTGTGGCCTCATGACCACCCGTGCGTTCCAACATCAAATCAATGATTGCCTGACGCTGATCCACAAACGCCTCTAATGCTTCTGAACTCACTTCATGAATCTGAAACATAATTTGGCTTGTTAACTGCTCCAATTGAGCAATCAGATCATCCATGAACGACTCCAGGCTCAGAAGAAGACACCATTTTACTCGCTTGAACCCATGTTTCCTTTAACTCTTTTAAATACCCCAGCGCTTCTTCTGCAGGTTCTGGTTTCTTCTTCGTATTTGCATCAATAAGCAAGTAATTAATATATTCATACAAAACATTCAGATTGGCTGCAATATCAGAAGACTGATCCAAGGTAACAGATAGTTCGCTAACAATGGTTTGTGCTTTCCCCAGGTTCAGACTTACCTTCTCATAATCCTTGGTACCCAATCCATCAAGCGCTGTCCGTACAAAACGAATAGCTCCATCATACAACATAATCAATAACTGACCTGGTGAAGAGGTCTGAACAGACGACTTGCGATATTGATCATATGGAGACTTAATCATATTTACACCCTTTCAATCTTTAAATATTAATCTATCTGGCGAAGAAACTGGAAAGACTCGAGGCTTGACTCTGATACTTACTCATTGCGGTTTCCATTGCCGTAAACTGTTTATAGTAACGACTTTCCATATCAGAGAGTCGTCTTTCTAGTGCAGTAATCTCTGTGTTATATCCTTTGAGCGTCTTACCCATTACACTTTCTTCTTTATAAATACTGTTAACATCGCCGCTAAATTTGGTCGTACCCGCGCGCTCTGCGATTTTAGACATCGCTGTATCCATCTCTGAATACAACTTGCCAAAAATAGAACTATTCGTGTTCGCCCCTGATCCCTGAAAAATGTCCGCAACCTGTTGCGGATTATTAATTATTGCTTTTTTAAACTTATCTTCATCCAGATAAATTTTACCATTCTCGAAGTACTTACCACCCGTTATTCCGATATTACTCAACTCGCCCATTTTCTCACCCATGATGTTTCTCATGGTAGACGTCAGACCCGAGAGAATATCATCATTTTTAAGAAGACCACTTTTGGCTTTCTCTTCCCACAGTTTAATGTCACTCTCGGACATTGCACTACGCTGATCTTTCGTTAACGGCTGGAAGCTACGATATTTCTCTTCCCCTACCTTGGTATTGAACAAGGCCAAAATCTTGTTGTAATCTTCGATAAAAGACTTCATCGTTTCGAGCGCTTTATCCGGATCACTCTGTGTGGTAATGGTGAATGGATTATCGCCAGTTTTGACACCAT
Source organism: Paenibacillus sp. FSL R7-0272 (assembly GCF_037969905.1). Lineage (NCBI taxonomy): Bacteria > Bacillati > Bacillota > Bacilli > Caryophanales > Paenibacillaceae > Paenibacillus > Paenibacillus sp. FSL R7-0272. The sequence continues at coordinate 5,780,383 of NZ_CP150221.1, forward strand.
TTGAATCTCTGGTTACTGTCTCTGCCAACAAGTTCATCGTCACACCATTGTAAGTAATAACATTACTCGTTGGGGCTGGATTAAGCAAAATTCCATTAATTTTGACAATAGCATCCTTCGCATTAACGTCTGTAGAGCTTGATCCGAAAAGATCAAACAAAGAATTATCCCCTGCATTTAGCGCTTGAATATTAAGGATACCTGTAGAACCGAAATCTTTCGCAGCAATACTAAACTTCCCCGTTAACTCATCGAAACTTGCTTGTACACCCAGTTCCGATTTACTGTTGATCTTTGCAATTACAGAAGAAACAGTATCTTTACCTGTAAAAGTCATTTCTATATCATTAATTTTAATTTTATATTCTTTCGTATAATCACTATCTCCAAGAGTTGTCGTTGGCTGTCCAAATTTTATTCCATTCGCCAACTCTGCTAAGGATTGTCGTGAAGTAAAGCCCTGCCCGTTGCCGTTGGTTACCCTAGCTTTGGCGGTTGCAAGCTGCTCAACAGAAACTTCCATCTTAATTCCATTGGCAGTTCCACCCGCCTCGGCTTTAACAGCATCTGTATTCCCAGCCACTACAGCCTTTTGCGTATTCAATGCAGAAGAAAGTCTGTATGTCTGCTGCAACTTCGTGTTACGGAATTCATACATTTTACTATTCAGTTCACGGTAGCTGTCCCTCTGCCACTCCAATGTTGTTTTCTTTTGATTCAATTTATCTAACGGAGCACGTTTGGCTGTCATGAGCTCTTTGACCATGCTATCAATGTCCATACCGGAAAAACCGTTTATACGCATAAATTCACTCCTCACTTATTAAAGTGGATTTAATTTTTATACTTTCTCGTCAATTAGGATGCCCGCAATTTCCATCATCTTCGCTACCAGATCCAACGTCTGCTCACGCGGAATTTCTCGAAGCACTTCTCCCGTTTCCTTGTTAAGTACTTTGACCATAATATCATTTGTTTTTTCATGGATGCTAATGTCTAGCGTCGTCTCTGGCCCTTGCAGTGCCTTCACAGCACGGTCAATATTTCGGATCAGTAACTCTTCGCCTACCGGGATTTTCACGCCTTGTCTTTCCTTGTTATAAGCTTCTTTTGCCGTTCTGATATTTGCAATTTCGCTTCCCGTTTGAGAAGTGCCTACCTGGTTTGGAACCTCGATCGTAGAACTACTTGCAGATGTAGCGGCAGACAATGAAAACTGAATGTTCATCCTTGAATGACCTCCAACTGTGTTCGCATTTATAATATATATCGGCGTATCGCCTCTCCAGCTTTAGGAAATTTGTAAAATTACAATAAAAAACCTTGGATCAAAGATCCAAGGTTTAAGATAAAGCAAATTGAAATTAACGAAGCAATTGCAGAACGCCTTGTGGTTGTTGGTTAGCTTGAGCCAACATTGCTTGAGCTGCTTGAGCCAAGATGTTGTTTTTCGTTTGGCTCATCATTTCTTTCGCCATGTCAACGTCACGGATACGGGATTCAGCAGCAGTCAAGTTCTCGGAAGCTGTTCCCAAGTTATTGATTGTGTGCTCCAAACGGTTTTGAACAGCACCCAGTTTAGCGCGCTCGCTGGAAACCAGGGAAGTTGCTTTGTCCAGAACTGCGATTGCTTTAGAAGCATCTTCACGAGTGGAGATGTTCAGAGCTGCTTCAGCTTTGATATCGTTAGTTCCGTTAGTAACGGAGTTTTCTTTTGTGAAACCAGCTTGTCCAGCGTTACCTGTGATACCCAGTGCAGCGGAACGAACATCGTTGATTTGCAGGGACATGGATTGACCAGTGTTAGCACCGATTTGGAACTTCGTGTTGAAGCCTGTACCTTGTGCTCCAGCACCTACAACTTGTTCAACGTTACCGATCGTCGCAAAGCCACCACCAAGTGTAGTCAAAGCTGTACCTGTACCGTTAGTTACAGAAATATCTTTTCCTGTTTCAGAGATGAATTGGATTTCGTTATCTTTGGAGAGAGAAGCAGTTACTTTGCCTTCCAAACCAGCTTTTTGAAGAGCTCCATTCAAATCTTTAACCAAATCATCCATTGCAGCTTTTGCAACATTTTTATCTGCATTCGTAGTGTCATACACTTTCGCAGTTGTACCAGAATTCAACTTAACTTCAACTGCACTTTCGGAACCTACAGTGAATTTAAGAGAGTCTGTGGCATTAATTGTTACAGCGCCAAGAGCAGCAGTTCCTTGAAGTCCAGCACGTTCAACAGTGGATGGATCACCTTTCACTGCGGCTGCTGCACCGACATCTGCACCAACTGTACCCAGTTTTGCATCAGCACCTGCAAATTCAATAGTACTAGTGGTTCCTTGCGATTTAGAAGTAAATGTGAGAACGCCAGCTGCAACTTTAATGTCAACGAGGTCTCCTAATTTAGTTCCACCACTAGTTACATTTTTCAAAGTTTCAACGCTGGCTGCTTGAGTAGTTGCATCTGTTCCATCAAGCGTTACACCTTCCAGGTTAAAAGTAGTTCCATCTACCTTGATGGATACACCTGCACCAATATCTCCAGAACCAGTGCTAATTACAGCACCAAGAGTTTTAGTAGCACTAGTAGCTTGAGTCAGCTTGCTGCTGTCTCCGGAACCGATACCACCATTCAGCAATTTTTGAGTATTGAACTCAGTAGTGTTACCGATACGGTTAACTTCGGAAGTCAATTGGTTCATCTCGTCTTGCAGAGCTTGACGATCGGAATCTGTGTTTGTTCCGTTCGCGGATTGGTTGGAAATCTCACGCATACGTTGCAGGATGGAGTGAGTTTCGTTCAATGCACCCTCAGCTGTTTGGATCAAAGAGATACCATCTTGAGCGTTACGGGAAGCTTGGTCCAAACCACGGATTTGGCCACGCATTTTTTCGGAAATTGCCAAACCGGCAGCATCGTCACCAGCACGGTTGATGCGAAGACCGGAAGACAATTTTTCGATGTTTTTGTTTGTGTTAGCTGTGTTTGTTGTCAGTTGACGATGAGTGTTCATCGCCGCAATATTGTGGTTGATAATCATTGAGTGTTTCCTCCCTGAAATAAGTTAGTTCCACATCCTTGTGGTAAACGCCGCGACATTAAGGTCGGCCGCCCTGCCGAAGCAGCGTCTAAATTATATATCGACGGGAGGTGAGCAACTGTTTATAGCAAAATGGGAAATTTTTAATCTTTTTTTAATCCATTATTTCGAAGACGTTCCATGAATGCTTCAACATCGGCAGCCAGCGGTGTGGCCGACTCCCGGTTGGCGTCCTGAATGGAGGCATAGATCTCTTGGCGAAAGATATCAATATGCTTCGGTGCGGATATGCCGATTCTTACGGTATCCCCTTCCACAGCAAGTACCGTGACTTCGATCTGATCCTGGATGACAATGGACTCACCCTTTTTCCTGGATAAAACCAGCATATTACACTCCACCTTTCACGGATAACGCATCTTCTTCCTCTTCGGCCCAGATCAGGTGACGTGTATCATATGCGGACTGATGAAGTACAACTTGTTTGCCCACTTGTTTTTCCGGGTTAAGTACGACTGGTGCCAGGAGATTCATTGTTGATTTGTTGGCTTGCGAATGGATGGTAACCAGAGAGAATACGGCGACTTGTTCGTCAATCTGCAACTCTTCCTTATCCACTGCACTTAACTCAAAACTGTAGTCAGGCGCAAACGTAAAAGGACTCACTAACAAGAAAGACAGTTCCTTCTCACGCACAGATTGCAAATAACTAAACGGTGTATCTACCCACGGGATTAGTGCGAATTCTGTTTCCTCTTCAAATCCAGGTAACCCTTTCGGAAATTGATAGATTTCTTTCTCCTGAACTTCAACTTCTCCCCACATGCTTGTCTGAATAATAATAATAAACGCCTCCTTGGCGGTGATTTTGTACAAAAAAAGCCATAGAGGGCTTCGTCCGAGACCGTCTATAGCTCACATTATAACTTATAACGCCATATCGATGGCTGGCGGTGTGTATTTAACTGATGCATATTGCTTCACATAGATATCCAGCTTGCCTCGTTGATACTCGATCTCCGGTTTGTGCACCGTCACATTCAGTTCAGAAACCGCCGGATCATAATTGATATCAGGTGGCCTAGTGTTAATACGAATGTCGACGTTATCAAAAGATGCGGGAGTTCTCGTCTCTGGAAAAGGCTGCGGCATCCAATCGCTGCCCACAATGTTCGCAATCGTATTCCCCGGTTTGTGAATGGCAGCCAGCTGATTTCCTTGTTCTACTCGCGCAGCTAGATTTTGAAGGAAATTTTGCTGGATTCCCGAGTAAATTCGGGCATTCATATCAATCATATTCCCGCCTGTATAGGCGGCGAATGCTTGGCTTTGATCTACATTAAGCTCAATCGGATGACTCTGAACCGTAAGTTTAGCCGGCTTAGTCTGAAGCTGTACATCCGCTTTCGGCTGACGGATAGAATATTTTCCAGGGTCGGCATCGATATTTAATATAGAAGGGGTTGTCTGAATCTGCACCACAGGAAGGATCTTCATACTGCACCCACTCCTCTTATCTCAGGAAATCCACCAGAGAAGGTGATATGATTTTTGCGCCAACAGACAATGAGGCATTATAGATGTTTTCCTGAATTTTGGATTTCAAGGACAGTTCTGCAATATCGGCATCCTCGACTTTGGCTTGAAGATCAGACAAATTGATACCCAGATCATCCAAACGCCCCATCATCAGATCAACACGGTTTGTTTTCGCTCCTATTTCGGATCGGATCGACAACATTTTACCCATACGAGAGTCCATGATATCCAGTTGATTAGCCAATTCTTTTTGGTTGCCATCTTGCAATGCTTGCATAACCGTATTCATGATAACAAATAGATTGTCTTGTTCTGTAGCTGTACCGAAAACTTCATTCCCGCTTACATTGATAGGCAGTTGCACACTTTCACCTACAATGAAATTGATTTTCCCTTGGTCCGTCACTACCGAAGCAGCATTGCTCGTATCTAGTGTACCGTCCGCATTAGATGGAAAATCATAAGGTTTGACATCATAGGTCTCGCCATTAAAAATGTATTTCCCATTAAGCTTACTATTCGAAATATCAATAAGCTGTTCCTTCAGCTGTTTTACCTCTTCATTAATGCTATCGAGTGCGGTCTGAGGATTGGTTCCTGTCGTCGCTTGAACCGTCAGTTCACGTAATCGCTGAACAACATTACCGGCCTGATTCAGCACGGTATCATTAAATTCCAGCCAGGAAACGGCACTATCCACGTTTTTCTGATATTGCTCATTAGATGATAATTCAGCGCGGTAACGAAGGGAGTACGTGATCCCTACCGGATCATCCGAAGGCTTGTTGATCTTACGCCCCGTAGCCAGTTGAGTCTGAGTGTTGTTCATCTGTTGTGCATTCCTGTTGAGGTTCATAAGCAACTGCGAACCCAGCATGTTATTTGTAATTCTCATGATCTGTTGTGTCACTCCCTTCTATTATCTGCCTACCATACCCGTGGAATTAATTAATTTATCAAGCAGCTGGTCGAATGTGGTCATAAAACGCGCTGATGCACTATACGCATGCTGGAACTTGATCATGTTCCCCATCTCTTCATCCAGTGAAACACCACTAACCGATTGACGGCGTGTATCTACTTGCTGTACCAGAAACTCCGAGTTGGATGTCTGACGTGCGGCTTCCTGCGATTGAACGCCTAACTGTCCCACAATAGCACTAAATTGAGCCCCAATCGTTGCACTGCTCAAACCGTCTGCGGATTTCATCGGAGTATCCTTCAGGTTTGCGATCAAGTTCGCAAGAGTGTTATTCCCTTTAATCACCGTTTCCGTGCCGGAAGCGGTTGTCGTTCGCAGAGATGTTGCAATTTTGTTCGGATCAGCCAATATTTCAGCATTTAAGGAGATATTCCCGGCAGTTATTGCAGTTCCGCCTCCAGCCGCAGTAAAGAACGGTAGTCCTCCGTTGTTCGTTCCATCCATGCTGTAACCCAGCTGATGTAATCCGTTCAACCCTTTTACTGTAACCTTCAGATCACTGGTCAGTGTCCGCGCTGCGCCCGTAAGACCCAACGAATTATTTTCCGGCAACACGGAACCCGCAGGTATAGTAATATCAATATCTCCATTGGCCAGCGTATTCGCTAAGTCATCCATCTGTTTACGATAATCACTCACCAGCGTATCTCTGGATCTGATCATACCGTGAACTTCACCATTGGTGAGCGTACCCGCTGTATAAGCATTATTCAAAAATGCTGAATCTACTGTTGCTTGAACCGCTCCACCCGTTACAAGCTCCTGTCCATTCATCTGAACCTGGTAGCCTTGTGGTGTATCGGTAACGGTAATATTCATAATTTTGGACAGCTTGTCCGCCATCAAGTCACGTTGGTCACGCAAATCGTTTGCATTATCGCCAAGGGATTCAACCTTCACAATTGCACTGTTCAGGTTTGCAATGTTACCCAGGTAACCCTGAATTTCATTACCCTTGACCGCAATATTACTGTCCAGATCCTGACTTAGAGAGTCTAATTGACGACTAATCTGATTCATAGCATCGGTAAGAGCCAGCGTGGTCTCTTTAACAATTCGGCGAGCCGTAACGTCTTCCGGGTTTTTACTTAGATCTGACCAGGATTTATAGAAATTATCCATAACCGTACGAAAACCAGTTTTGGAAGGCTCGTTGACAATTGCCTCAAGTTTCTCCAGTGTATCCCGTTGAATGGACCAACTCCCGAAGTTGGTATTTTCGTTGCGATATTGGTCATCCAGAAACTTCTCGCGAACACGGGTAATCGAGTCGAACTCTACCCCTGTTCCGAGTTGCCCTGGTGCCGTACTATGCAAAAATGCAAACGGCTCCATAGGAATGGATGCTTGCATATTCACTTTCTGACGTGAGTACCCCTCCGTATTGGCGTTGGCTACGTTATGACCTGTTGTGCTAAGAGCGGTCGTCTGTGCGAACAAACTGCGTTTAGCCGTTTCGATTGAATGAAATGTAGATGTCACCTGGTTTCCCCCTATTTAATCAGGCACGCGTGTCGAACAGACCGATTCGTCCTGGATTGCCGTGCTTATCAGCAGGATGCTGATAAGTTGCATCCTGTTCAGGCCTTGAAGCAAACATGTCCATCGATAGATCAATAAACATTAACGATTGCTCAATCAGCTTCTGGTTTAGTTGATTGATATCTTTCAATTCTTGTAATGTTCCCGCCAGCTTCTTCTGGACTTCAAACAACCGCTGTTTGTCAGCCGGATCAAAGATCAGCTTGGAAATCTCGGTAACATTCAGGTTCAGCATCGACTTGATGCCACGCTCCTGAAGCAGTTCGTGAACAGCATGTAGTCGCTCTGTATCCAGCGGCTCCTGCTGTTTCATAAACTTGGATTCCTTATTCATGATAGCGATAAGCTGGTCTACATCATTCTTGACGATAACTTCTCGTTTAACCTGACTGAGCGCCAGCATATCACGGTGACTTTGCTCCATCTGCTCTAAAACTGCAATTAATCTGTCCAGTGCTGCCATTACATAATCACCTATTCCTTATCAAAAGACTTGAAATACGGTAGCAACTTGTCAGCAAGCTTGCTACTGTCTACCTGATATGTTCCCGAGCTTACCTGCTCTTTCAACTCCTGAATCCGTTGCAACCGTCCTGTATCTTGCGTACGTCCTTGTTCTTCAAGCATCTTCATCGCCTCCGGAGAAATGGATACTTCATCCTTGCGGCGGCTTTTCTTGGTCTCAGCCTGCTGATTGGATTCAACATTCCTCTGATATGAATTGATGGCTCCAATTCGACTCGGTTCATTGATTTTCATTCGAAGTGCACTTCCTTTCACCTGATTTTTTTTCGTTGATATACGTATTTCTTTCTTTATCTTTATGTGTTCGAAATGAGTAGGATAATAAAAAAAACCGATAATCTTTAATAAGTTTATCGGTACGTTTCAAAACATTTGTTATAGCATTATTCGTATTTAAGACCACGTTCCTATGAATTGCGCAGTTTGTCGACGGCATTGTAGGTTCGTCCGCCTACTTGGTTGTTATCCTTCTGACCTACTTCACGAGCTGCCCCAGCCAAGTCTTTCGTTAGTCGAGTACGGCAGGAATCGCACATATGGCCTTCACGGATCAGCATTCCGCACACTTCACAAGGATACATCATATTCGGGGCGTTTTCGATGGAAATCCGTCCCTCTCGGATAAACTTCGTAATGGTTTTGATTGAGACTTCTGTCGCATCCGACAATTCCTGTATGTTGGCGCCTTTATTCTCGCGCAAATAGTCTACACAGATCTGGTATTCCTGCTCCATTTCCTTGATACAGTTCGAGCACACATCACGAAAATTCAATGCATACAATTTGCCGCAACGAGGACAATTCCCTAGATTCATCGCTAAAACTCCCCTCTCAAACTTCCTTTTCCGACTAGATAATATCTATACATTACCTTATTTTCTCATATGAAGTCCATAGCTTATTTACGAAATAAAAACGAAGACAGGATGCACGTTTACGCAAACCCGTCTCCGGAATTGTAATTACTATATATCATTAATTCAAGGTTCTAATACTCAGAGCAGAAGACCATACACTCGTATTCTGATCATTAAAAGCCCGAACACGGTATTTATGCACACTTGCCGGTAATAAATCCAGATGTACAAATGCTGGATCGCTAACAATCGCAACAATCTGTCCGTCTGCTTCAATCTCATAAGATGTAGCACCAGCTACATTTTCCCATGTGATTGTAATGCTTGTTCGATCTACTGTCCCTTTAGGAACCGCTACACTTAATTGAGTTACTCCCGTAATTATTTCGCTCCATGCTCCGGCACCGGAAGCATTTTTCGCTCGAATTCGGAAGGAATGCTCCGAATTGGGTGCAAACCCACTCTTCGTGTAGGCAACTGCATTGATTGCCACGATTGTACCATCAATCTCAAGATCATAACCGGTTGCCCCGCTTACCGCATTCCATTTTAGCGCAATTGCTGCGGTTGTTGCAGAATTCACAGTTAGACCTGATACACTTCCTGGCAGTGTCGTTTGGGAGACCACGGCTGTCCATGCACTCGCATTGGTATCGGTCAATGCACGTACGCGATACCTGTGAGCAGTGCCACCAAGTAGCTCGCTGTGAGTGTAAGAAGGTTCACTCACGGTTGCTACAGTGCTTCCGTCTGCCTCAATCTCATATTTCGTTGCTCCAACGACCCCTGTCCATGTCAAAACAACTGCTGTTTCTTCTGGCACACCTTTCAAAGCGGTTGGCAGGTTTAATTGCGTAGAGGCATTCAGCATGTCACTCCAGCTACCGATTCCGGCTGCATTTTTGGCACGGATTCGGAAAGTGTGGTCGGTGTTCGCCGCCAGACCACTCTTCGTGTACGCTGTTCCAGTAACCGCTACAACGGTGCCGTCGATTTCCAGCTCATAGCCTGTAGCTCCGATGGCTGCTGCCCATTTGATTGAGATTGCTGCAGTTGTTGCTGTGTTGAGCAATAGCCCTTCAACTTTACCTGGAACGGCACTCTGTGTTAGAACGGCTGTCCATGCACTTGTATTGGTTTCCGTTAATGCACGAACACGATATTTATGTGCTGTGCCTGGCAACAGGGAGGTATGACTATAGCTTGGTTCTTCCACCGTAGCTACGACTGCGCCGTCCGCTTCTATTTCGTACTTCGTTGCATTGGCAATCGCTACCCATGTCAGGTTGATTGCTGTTTCTTCCGATGTTGCTTTCAGAACAGGCGTGTTCAGTAATGTTGTTGCACTGATCAGCTCGCTCCACGCGCCCACACCCGCGGCGTTCTTCGAACGAATGCGGAAGGTGTGGTCGGTATTCGCTACGAGGCCACTCTTCGTATAGGCTGTGCCGGTTACCGCCACAACGGTGCCATCGATCTCCAGATCATAACCGGTGGCTCCTGTTACAGCTGTCCATTTTAACGCTATGGCTGCATTGGTTACTGTGTTAACGGCCAGACCACTGACGGATGCAGGTATCGTGCTTTGCGTCAGTACAGCTGTCCATGCACTTGTATTTGTTTCCGTTAATGAGCGAACACGATATTTATGCGCTGTACCTGGCAACAGGGAGATATGGTTGCAGCTTGGTTCTTCCACCGTAGCCACGACTGCGCCATCCGCCTCAATCTCATATTTGGTTGCATCCGCTACCGCTGCCCACGTCAGGTTGATTGCTGTTTCTTCGGATGCAGCTTTTAGAACAGGCGTGTTCAGTAGTGTTGTTGCACGGATCACGTCGCTCCACGCGCCCACACCCGCGGCGTTCTTCGAACGAATGCGGAAAATGTGGTCGGTATTCGTTACGAGGCCACTCTTCGTATAGGCTGTGCCGGTAACTGCTACGACTGTACCGTCAATCTCCAGATCATAACCGGTTGCTCCTGAGACAGCATTCCATTTTAACGCAATGGCTGCATTGGTCACGGTGTTAATCGCCAGACCACTGACGGATGCAGGAATCGTGCTCTGTGTTAGAACGGCTGTCCATGCACTTGTATTGGTTTCCGTTAATGCACGAACACGATATTTATGTGCTGTGCCTGGCAACAGGGAGGTATGACTATAGCTTGGTTCTTCCACCGTAGCTACGACTGCGCCGTCCGCTTCTATTTCGTACTTCGTTGCATTGGCAATCGCTACCCATGTCAGGTTGATTGCTGTTTCTTCCGATGTTGCTTTCAGAACAGGCGTGTTCAGTAATGTTGTTGCACTGATCAGCTCGCTCCACGCGCCTACACCCGCGGCATTCTTCGAACGAATACGGAAAGTGTGATCCGTGTTTGCCGCGAGGCCGCTCTTCGTATATGCAGTCCCGGTAGCCGCTACAACGGTGCCGTCGATTTCCAGATCATAACCGGTTGCTCCTGAGACAGCATTCCATTTTAACGCAATGGCTGCATTGGTCACGGTGTTAATCGCCAGACCACTGACGGATGCAGGAATCGTGCTCTGTGTTAGAACGGCTGTCCATGCACTTGTATTGGTTTCCGTTAATGCACGAACACGATATTTATGTGCTGTGCCTGGCAACAGGGAGGTATGACTATAGCTTGGTTCTTCCACCGTAGCTACGACTGCGCCGTCCGCTTCTATTTCGTACTTCGTTGCATTGGCAATCGCTACCCATGTCAGGTTGATTGCTGTTTCTTCCGATGTTGCTTTCAGAACAGGCGTGTTCAGTAATGTTGTTGCACTGATCAGCTCGCTCCACGCGCCTACACCCGCGGCATTCTTCGAACGAATACGGAAAGTGTGATCCGTGTTTGCCGCGAGGCCGCTCTTCGTATATGCAGTCCCGGTAGCCGCTACAACGGTGCCGTCGATTTCCAGATCATAACCGGTTGCTCCTGAGACAGCATTCCATTTTAACGCAATGGCTGCATTGGTCACAGTGTTAATCGCCAGACCACTGACAGAGTCAGGCAGTGTAGTTTGTGATTTTACTGCAGTCCAAGCACTTGTATTGTTGCTATTAATAGCACGCACACGGTATTTGTGTACTGTTCCCGCTTTAAGTGCTGTATGCGTGTAGATGGGTTCCGTTATGCCTCCGATAACCACTCCATCTACCTCAACTTCATAGGAAGTAGCTCCCTCAATTGCTGGCCATACGAGGATAATTTCCTCTTGTGTTGCATTCGTTTGAATAACCGGTGTGCTCATCTGAGTCGTTCCTGTGATAGCCTGACTCCAGCTTCCTGGCCCTCCTGCATTTTTAGGTCTGATTCTAAATGTATATTCGGTATTCGGTGTCAGACCTGTTTTATTGTATGTGGTGCCAGTGACAGCAACGATTGTACCGTCAATCTCCACGTCATAACCTGTAGCCCCTTTTACTGCACTCCAAGATAATGACAGTTTGTTTAACGTAGCATCCGTTATCTTGAATCCATCTGCACGATCAGGTACGGTCAACTGTTTTACAGTTACGCTCCAATCGCTCTCATTTGCAGCCGAATAAGCTTTGAGCGTATACGTATGCGTAGAGTTGGCTTCAAGCGCTCCATGCTCATAAGAAGTAACATTACCAAGCTCAATCGGTGTTCCGCCGTCGATTTGCAACTGGTAACGATCCGCGTATTCAACTGCGTTCCATTGAACTGTATTCTTGCTTTCTTCTGCTACTACTGTCAGAACAGGTTTCTTCAGCAGTGTGGTCAGGGTATAAGGTTCACTCCATTCACCTGTTCCAAGTTTGTTCACCCCGCGTACCCTATAGGTATATAAAGTGTTTGGGGATAACTGAGTGCTCGCATAACCAACACCATAAAATGGGCCTTTAATGGTCCCATTCTCCTCAATCTCATATTGGACAGCCTGTTTGGCAGCACCCCATGCAAGATTGGCCGCAACATCAGTAGCCGCGGCACTTAAGTTCACCGGAATTTCCGGGGTGGATGTGATTGGAGGATTGGTAGCTGATTCCTTCACAAAACTAAAAGATTCTGCTTTTCGGGTGTAATACGGGTTAAGGTTGGAGACAAAATCGACAACAACACCTGTATCCGCATTAACAACCAGACTAAGCTGAGTCGCTTCGAAGTTTTGTACATATCGTGGCGTTTCATATCCAAAGACATCCACATGAGATATATCCCACTGCCCCACGCTTGTACCGGATTGTCTATATTCCATCACCGTGTAGTAGTGCCAGATTTCTGAAAAATCGATCATGATCGCCTTTTCTACTTTCCCAGCATAAGTAGATGTGTATGTACCAAATGCTACATTCGTCATTTTCGGAACTGTTCCCGAAACAGACTGTCTTCGAGAAAATGAATATCCCGACGAATTCAAGCTATAATCTCTTGCCCATCTGAGATCAATTGCTTTTTGATTGACACGAAGATTCCCATCTTGCTCTGTAAGGACATAATGGTAGTCGTAACTGCTGGAAACAACCCTGCTACTCGTTGCGGCATGTGCCCGGTTCCCCCCGTACACGCCAAACTGACCGAATACCAGCATGAATACCAGTACACGGACAGTCCATAAATAAAAGCCGTTTTTTCTTCTCCCTGCAACCAATGTTGTTCTCCCCTTCAAAAGATATGTTTGCCCCACTCCTAGGATCACTTGTGGTGAATGACAGAACTATCTATTCTACGAGATAACATTGATTCCTCTTTTTAACATGTAAAAATTTTCTTGTAACGCTTTCAATCGATATATCATCAAACAACTGGACTATCAAATCTCGAATTCACAAAAAACAGATTCACAAACATTTAGTCATTAATATAAGAGCAAACGTTCCTGTAACACATCCTCCTCCTCATCAAGACAGGCTACGATCTGGCTAATGTAAGTGTATAAATCTCCACCGTTACGCCGGCTTTACTTGCGGCATGTAAAATGACATGCCCACAAGCGTCTAACGTACTTCCGGTCGTGTAGATGTCATCAATTAAAAGTAATTTAAACGGCTTGCTGTAATTCTTGAGCAGGCTGAAATCAAATTCATCAAGCTTGATAGAAAAGGCATGTTTCATCGTCTCGAATCGCTCGGCGCGAGACTTGAAGCTTTGTTTCCCTGTGTTGATCTGGCGTTGCAACAGATCAACACAGGGCAAACCAGCGGTGATGGCAAGCCCTGTTGCCAGACGCTCCGCCTGATTAAAGCCGCGTTCGGCCAGACGCTCGTCGCTCACGGGCACATACGTGACCGCATCCGGTCGCCATAGCGGCTTCCCGGTTTCTTTTTCATATATAAGAGTCAGTTCTTCACTCATCGCTTGAAAAGCTTGAGTTAACATAGCAGTTAGTAGCGGGGCATAGCGCTCATAGCCTCGAAATTTGTACATGCTTATCCAATCTTTCATTAGATCGTTATACTGGACGGCGCTACGATTGCAGAAGAAAGAGCGATGTTGCATATGCGGGCGCACACAGTCAGGGCATCCTACACCACGTCCACAGCGCTGGCAACGGATCGATCGAATCCATGGAATCTGCTGTACACAACGCGGGCAGATCCCGGGATAACGTGAGGACAACACCGCACGGGTTCCACAGGTCAAACATGGTGAACCCGGCGGGCCAAGCAGCTTATGGAGTTGTCCGGTTAAACGCTGAACATGCTCGAAGATATGAGAAATATAACTGAACATGAGGTGCTTCTCCTTTCTTAACGATATAACGAGACGACGTAGCGAGCATAAAGTATGTAATACACGTTCGGTTAGTATGTGTGAAGACCACTAGTGCTTGTGTAGCGATGGAATAGTTTTGTTTGAAGGTGGATACTGGTGTAAATAATGGTTCACATAAACGATTAGTCTGTAGTGAGCCTATTCAAGTTCAGTTGTGTATGTTGATGTAATGATGACTATGATCTTGGAGCTGGCGTACGGAGGTAACCTTTGCGACGGGCAATCGCGTTCATTTTGCGAATCTGGGATACAGCTTTCACTTGGGAACGAGTACGGCGGGATGCAGCAAATACGACACGGCCTGCCGGATCATCCAAGGAGCGCCCTGCCCGGCCTGCCATCTGTACGAGCGAAGCCTCGTCGAAAAGTCCGTTGTCTGCATCCAGAATAAATACATCGCTACGCGAAATCGTCACGCCTCGCTCCAAGATGGTGGTTGTCACAAGCAGACGGATGGAGCGTTCACGAAATGCAATGACTTTGGCGGCCCGCTCCGCATCCTGCGATGAAGTGCCTTCAATTGATATCGCAGGAAAAGTCCGACGCATCAGGTGCACAAAGGACTCAATCTGGGCGATACGCGTTACAAAAACAAATACCTGAGCATCACGTTGTAAGGAGGTACGAATGCTGCTCACAATGGTAGCTGGAAGTTGTTTGCGTTTGATGCATTGTGCCACAGTAGGCATGTTAACCAGCTTCGGTACAGGTAGCGGATGTCGATGGAAGCGGACAGGCACTTTGGCATGAGCAAGTTTGCCCAAAGCGACCTCGCGTTGCAAACGGGTTGGCGGCGTAGCGGACAAATAAATAAAATGCCCCTCCGGTTTACAGCAAGATGTAGCGGCATGGGCCAGCATGGGATCGTTATGATAAGGAAATGCATCAAGTTCGTCGATGATCACCAGATCAAAACCTTGGTAAAAACGCATAAGCTGGTGTGTGGTGGCCAGAGTAAGCTGCGCGTCTTTCCAGCGCTCCGAACTTCCGCCATAGAGCGTTGCGAGCGAGATGTCCGGGAATGCTTTGGCAAGGCGCGGAGCCAGCTCCAGCACAACATCCCTGCGCGGTGTAGCGACCAACGCTCGTCCCCCATGATCCAGGGTGTGCTGGATTAGTGGGAATATCATTTCCGTCTTGCCGGCCCCGGTCACGGCCCATAGCAAGAACCGCCCCGGCCCATCCCCTGCGGGCGGCCGGGCCAAAAACGCGAGCGCCGCGGCAGCTGCCGCGCTCTGCGCTGCGCTTAGCCCCCACCGGGCGAGTCCGCCGCCGGTGGGGGCCAGGGCCGTGCCACGCGATGCTTCGCCGCGTGCGGGCACGGCCCCTTGCGCTGCACTGCGTAGCAGCAGCGCACAAGCACGGCTGCGCCCTAGCGCGAGGCATGCCTCGCAGTAGGCGCACGCCGCCAGGCCGCAGGCAGCGCAGGGCACGCGCTGCCTGGCTTCGCTGCCACAGCGGTGGCAGCGGGGCGCGCTTCGCGCGCGGCCGAGCCACGCGAGCCTGCGGCGCGTGGCAGGCCCTTCGAGGGCGGCTGTGAGCTGCAGCCGCCCATGCAAGCGCGCGAGCTGCGCAGCCGCGCGCCAGCCCCTGGCGGCATGGCGGGCTCCGCCGCCAGCAGCGCCTCGGCCTCGGCCGCCAGTAATTGGCGGCCGCTCATCCGCTCAGCCAGCAGAGCTGCGCACTGCTCCAGCTGAGCCCAATACTCGGCGGGATATGGCTTCGGCATCCCGCCAACCCTAACTGCACGGATAGCTGCAGTCCCTTTCCCTCCATCCCCACCAATTCCTTTTTCCCTTTTATCGTTCTCCCCTCTGTCCAATCTACTTCCATTCCTCCATCTTACCGCTTCCGCCTGTTCGACCAACGCTCTCCTTGCCTCTATTTCACCCGAGAGATGCTCATACAAGTCCAGCTTGGTATTCAAGTAGCTTTGCCACGCCTCCATACGCCACATATCCATGCTGCGTTCGGGTACAAATTGATCTACCAGCCACGAAGCCTGACTTAACGGAAGATGCATACTTAACACCAGCCATTGTTGCACATGCCGTCCACTCATGCCCTCAAGCCACCACAGGACATCCACCTGAATGTCGAGAGACATGACCATATCCCACTCTTCCTCCGCCCGGTACACGTAAACCCCAACCTGCATCGCGTCTTCCCTCCCTTGTTCGTATCCGAAAAACAAAAAAAGCACATGCTGACCGACGTCTTCGCCGGAGCATGTGCTTCATGTCAATTCTGCATATCACAGTGATTATAATTATTCATACGATGACCATCTTCTAAAGCATTTCGAATTTCAACCTCACCGTATCCCGTTCCTTCAGCTACTTAGCTCGACTCTTTTCTTCCTCAATTTACATATAAATCAAGTATATGATTTTGAATTCTGCCCGTCAAGACAACCTTAACGTCACGTATTAACTCATTTAAAAATTTGGAATTTTTCCTTTGTATATGCGCAACTTTTTCCAGTTTTATCAGTCTATACTTCTAAGTTAAGACTTCTGACTTCAAAATGCTTCTTCAGCGTCATTTGGAGTGATAAATCCAGTCTTTAACCATAGATTGCAATAAAACCCATATTCAATTTAAAGGCAGACTTGGCTACAATTACAAAAAAAGATTACAGCAACAAGCTGTAATCTTTCTCATATCGAATCGGCATATCAACGTCTGCAAACGTGTAAAATGTGAGGATTATCTGCACCCAGCTTCATCATTGGACCTACGCAGATCAATGAGGCGATAATCACCATTCCTCTGCCCGGTATGTTCAAGTTCTGCTGGCACAGCAGGCAGATAAGACAACTCCATGCCTTGCCTTTGCATCATCTTCTCAATAATGGTTATCGTCTCTGCCTCTTGTTGCTCGGCGACCACCGTTAATGTAAAGCTCTTGCCGCGATATAATAATTCCAGGCAAAGTGATCGAATAATGCCTTCAATCCGTCCTACCTGATTGGAAGGAATGAGCAAAATCTGCTCGAAGCCTTCGGACTCCGGGCGGGAAGTATGGCGCTGGTGCATAAGATGAACGGCCATTGCCGCCAGGAAGTATATGAGCAGAATCATAGTCAGATGAGCAACCATGGCAACTGCACCTCCTCGGAAGGTCATGTTCACACATGGCGAACATCCCTGTATACCGTAGTATATGCAGCGTATTCCGAAGGGTTACAGCCAAACAACCAGTCGGCGCTCGCCTGAACCAATGTTCAGGACACCCTTACACTGTGTTCATGTACAGTGATAAAGTCCATCAACCCGCAAACCAATCCTTACTGGATAGGGCGCGAGTAGATACCTGTATAACAATTATTAGAATTAGAGTGTAACCCAGCCATATTTGATGGAGTTAATAACGGCCTGTGTACGGTCGTCCACTTCCATCTTCTGCAGAATGCTGCTGACATGGTTTTTCACTGTTTTTTCACTGATGAACAAAAATTCACCAATCATCTTGTTGCTCTTACCCTCAGCCATTAAACGCAATACCTCAGCTTCACGACGTGTCAGCGGGTTATTGTCTCCAGCAACAAATTTAACGCCTGCTTCCTTCGAAGCGCCTTCGCTCATCGCACCTGTTTCGTTAAGATACGTCATACGACGAAGTTGCATAATCAGTTTGCCCGTTACTTTAGGATGAATAAATGCATGCCCTTCATGAACGGAACGAATCGCGTTGATCAGCGACTCTGCTTCCATATCCTTCAGCAAATATCCGTTGGCTCCCTTACGGAGTGTTTCGAATACATAACTTTCATCATCATGAATGGACAAAATAATAACTTTTACATCCGGGAACAGCTCGCGCAGCTTCTCAGTGGCTTCGACGCCGTTCTCTACAGGCATGTTAATGTCCATCAGAACGATATCGGGTTTATCCTGATTACAGAATTCGAGCACTTGAATGCCATCGCCACATTCCCCGATGACCTCAATGTCGTCCTCCATATTTAAAATGCGTTTCAAGCCCTCTCGGAACAGCTGATGATCATCAGCCAAGAGAACTTTAATTGATGTTTTTCCAGTATCACGGTTTTCCATCCTGCTACTCCTTTCCCTTATCCACGTTTGTCGGGATATGAATGACTATTTTGGTTCCCTGGTTCTCTGCGGATTCAATCTCTATTCTTCCTTCTAACAGTTCAACCCGTTCTCTCATCCCGATCAGACCGAAGTGGTTGTGATCCTTGCTTTTCTTGGCAAGAAGCTCCGGTTTGAACCCAAGCCCATTGTCCTGAACGACAATTTTGACGAGCTGAGCCTGGTATGTAATTTCTACGACAACATATGTGGGATAAGCATGCTTGGCAGCATTAGACAGACCTTCCTGCACGAGACGATAGATTGCAGCCTCCATTGCAGATGAGAGACGATGTTCCTTGCCTCTTGTTTCAAAAAGCGACCGAATTTTTGTTTTTACTTCAAAATCCTGCACATACTTTCGAAGCGTTGGAATCAATCCCAGATCATCCAGTGCCATAGGACGCAGATTGAATATAACTTTTCTCATTTCTTCAAGACTTGAACGAACCTGGCCTTTCAAATCTACTATTTCGGCCTGAACCATCTTAAAATCCTGCTTCATGAGCATTCTTTCTACAATTTCCGTCCTAAGCACTAGATTAGCAAGCATCTGCGCAGGCCCGTCATGAATCTCGCGGGCAATACGTTTCCGCTCTTCCTCCTGGGCCAAAATTATTTTCAAACCAATCATTTGTCGATTCTTGGCAGATTCGATAATCCGGGTCACCTGACCCAGCTCTCCTGACAAGTATTCTAGCACAACGCCCATCTGCGAACCAATCGTCTCGGCACGCTCTACAGAAGCCTCCACATTTTTGGCACGCTTCTGCAGATCATCCCGACGGGCCTTTAGATACATTTCCTTCTCACGATAAATCATCAGATCCAGCTGTAGCTGTGTCGCTTTTTCATACGCCTGCTTGATATCATGCTCCGAATAGCGGACAAAGTCGCGGCTCACCTCTGTAAGCCGGATCCGGGAACGGCGGTAATTCAGCTCCAATTGATCTACTTTCTCGATCGTTTCCGCCGTTTCCTTCAGCACCGACTTCAACTCTTCATTGAGCGTCTTCAACTCATCACGAGTGGAGTCCATGATTTCAAACATTTGATATTTGCTGTTTTCCATGACTTGTATGGCGTTTTTTATGACGCGGTCTATGGCATCGGCTTGTAAATCCACGTTTGTTCGACTCCATTTCTATCGTTTCCGGTATATATCATACCATATCACGATGAGATGGTAACGGTCTTCGTGTTCTGTTCCCATTTTACAGTCAGCCCAAGTTGCTCGGAAACGAGTCTGAGGGGGACTAAAGTCCTACCCCCACTTACGTAAGGTGCAACCGTTGCGCTCTGTCTTTTGCCATTGAGAACAAATTCTTTCTGACCTACCACCAGATCGATCAGCTTGCTGCCGCGGATTACTGTAATCCGCTGATTTTTGCTGTCCCAGTTCGCCTGTCCGCCAAAGGCATCCAGTACATGTTTGATGGGCACATATGTTGTTCCATTTTTAATGACTGGTGCTGCATCAATCACCTTTTTTGTACCGTTCACCGTCATTGACTTCTGTCCAAGTACCAGTGAAGCTGTACCCGTAGGCAATCCAACTTCGCTGGATTTGGAAGGCATGGTGAACGCAATGTTGTCGAACGCAACCGTTCCCGTCATTGCACGCTCATCCTGTCCATCTTCTACATTCACGACATACACACGTTTCAGTTTCGCCGGATAAGCGATGTTCAGTCCATTCAGGTCAACATTAACCTTCTTCCATCCATTCCA
Source organism: Paenibacillus sp. FSL R7-0272 (assembly GCF_037969905.1). Taxonomy (NCBI): domain Bacteria; kingdom Bacillati; phylum Bacillota; class Bacilli; order Caryophanales; family Paenibacillaceae; genus Paenibacillus; species Paenibacillus sp. FSL R7-0272. The sequence goes on from NZ_CP150221.1 coordinate 5,800,452, forward strand.
GTCGATAGCTTTAGCCAGATCGGCATATACCGTTTTGCCTTTAGCATCCGTAAATTCTGCACGTAGCCAGTTCAGACTCTTGTCACCCATCACATCCATCGACATGGACGTTGCGGCCGCTAATACGTCTCTGCCTGTTGAACCGTTCAGCTGAGCATAAGCATACATTTTACCGGTTCCGCCCGTCATATCGTAACTGAGTTGCAGTACCTTTGAGCTTGCCTTCTCACCGGTTCCTACCACGACTGCGGCCGAGCCTGTCACCCCTGCTACATTTGTTGTGAAGTTAATCGGATAGTTCGCGTTTTCGAAATTTTCCCAGATCGTTTCGCTCGCTGCTGCAGAGAGTACAACAACCGTGCTGTAACCATCATAACGGCCGATCGCATAACCCACCTGTGCTCCATCATTCACAGAGGATACCGTTAACTGGTCACCTGCCACTTTTCCTTTGAACCCGATGAATTCCCATGTCAGAGAATCAGCTGGTACAGTCACGCTTTGCCAACTCTTCGTTGTAGCCGTCACCGGAATAGAAACGGTTGTACCCGCTTGGAGCGAACCAAGACCAGATCCGGCAGTCAGGGAAGCCAGCTCGCTACCGCCCAGTACCGTGACTTTGATCGAAGATGAAGCTCCGCTGCTTGTAGCCGTCAATGTTGCTGTACCCGGCTTCACACCTTTGACCGTTCCGTTGCTGACGCTGACAATCCCGTTATTGCTGGATTTCCAGGTCAATGGAATATTGCCTGTCGAGATCGGGTTGTAGTACGTGTCATAGCCTTTTGCAGAGTACTTGCCTTCCTGACCTGCAAGCAACGTTTGGCTGCCGCTTACCGCAAAACCTTTCAGCTTACCTTCGGGTGCTGTGGAGAACACACCAAGTGTATTCACAACTTGACGCTGCTCGGTACCATACTCGGTATTAAATGTCAGACTGGCTGACTGTTCACCTAGCGGACGTGTAACCATCGTTGTTGATCCGCCGCCATCCAGATTCATCCCTTTCCATACCCCGATACTCGTCATGAACGACTGCAATTCGGTCAAGGACATGCCGCTGCTATTGCCGTTTTTCTCGGCTGCAATAATATACACATATCGCCCATCCTGAGAATATCCTACCGCTGTTCTGGCACGGACACCACCTATGCCGGAAGAAGCAATATTCCGCGAGAAGGAAGCAGCCTGACCTCCGTTCACCAGAATCGTATGACCGCCAATCATCATGTCCAGATTATTCGGGTCAACAGACTGTCCTGTCGTTTTGGCAACCAACTTGTAATCTGCTCCAACTGTTTGTCCAACAGACAGGTGACTCATGACCCATGTTGCCGCTGTACCATGTGCACGGAGGATATACCCGTCCGGCGGTACGGTCATATTTAATGCCTTTTTATCCGAAATTTGCGTGATGACACCATTCTGAACGAGTACCTCCGTCGGCGTTGTGGAAGGATCATTCGGACGTTTGGTCGACGTCCATGCAGGTGTATAAATATACATGGAGTTCACATGGCTGTATGTACCCGCTCCCGTTTCAACCGTATAGTCCTCCTTATTTATCCCACGCAGAGCGAATGTTGAACCATCCTGCGCCTTTACTGTGCCGTCAAATGAATATTCATCAATCATCGGCTTGCCATCTTTGGTTACCGTGAGAGCATACATGCCCTTCAGTTCCGAAGGCGTAGACACCAATACACCGTCAGAGACTTGACCGCCGATCGGTGACATTTCTCCGGATACGTTAAAATAATCTCCGTTCACCGCAGCGACCGCGCCGTTTTCCTTCGCCATACCGCCAGTGCTTTGTTTACTGTTTAATTTATTTCCCTTGCCTGTCATTACATCCAGTTTCACGTATGGATTTTGCAAGTCTACCTGGATCACATCGGCAAGCACATTTACCTTCGAACCTGAACGTGTTGTCGTATATCTGTATTTCATGAGCTTCGCACCCGAAGTCAAAATCTCTTCGCCCAGCTTGCTCGTATTCGTCGATGCCGCCGCGGCTACGGATTGCCACGAAGTTCCTGACCACATCTGTCCACCTGCACTCATCACAGGCGCAATCCAGATCACACCTGCCAGTGTTACAATTGCCCATTTCTTTGCCTTATTGTACTTAACGCCTTCCAGCTGTTTCCCATGTTTCCCCAGCATGTTCGAAACGTCTCTCCCATCTTGTATATCAATCTTAGATATCACACAGATCCTGCCTAGTGACAGTCTCACAGCGTGATCCCTAGCATACCCTTCTATTAATAGACTGTTTTTTGTAGAAAAAGTTACGTTAATCATGAATATTAAGGGCTTTTCTGGTAAAAAAAGACCCAGGTATAGAGTAAACCTCCATACCTGGGAATCATCCTGCATATTACTATTTAAACCTCCATATTGAATGGGTTTGTATCCAGTTCAATATATCTACAGATAACCAATCCGATCCAACATCCGTTTTAACATCACTGCTGCTTGTTCTCTCGTTGCCTTACCCGTAGGTCTGAAAGTCTCATCGAGGTGCCCTTGGATGATGCCTGTTTGCACGGCTTTTGCTACAGAATCCTTGGAACCTTTGATCTTGGCTTTATCCTTAAATACCTTGAGCGTATCCTCGGCCTTTTCCTGAAGTGCCGGAGGCTGGCCTACGAAATCCATTGCTTTGACGAGCATAATCGCCATTTGTTCACGCGTGACCGGGCTGTTTGGCTGGAACTTCCCATTGCCTACCCCTTGAATAATCTTTGCCTTCACTGCAGCACCAATATATCCATTGGTCTCAGGTTTTCTGCCAAGGTCCGTAAATGATGTTGCAGATGCATCCGGTTTGAGTCCCAAACCTCTTGCAACAAGTTCAGCAAACTCGGCACGAGTGATATTCGTTTTGGTATTATACTTGTCCAGATTATCTGAAGTGATAATCCATTTGGAAGCGAGTTCCGTTAACGCTTCCCTAGACCAGTCCGACGCTTTAGGGAAGCTGACCAGATGGGTGATCGGTGCAATCACGCGGTTTCCATCCAACAAACCACGTGCTACGATCCCTGTCGAAGAGGTTCGATAAGCCGTTGGTATATACGATAACGATTGTGAGTTGGGGTCAATCGCTGTCAAGGTTGTTAACAGTGTAGATGTGTTTCCAGGCACCTTCGTTAAATATTCACTTTTAATATTTTGCTCTACACTCTTCCCCGTGTTTCCATTAAAGAGCGTAACATAGGTTTCTGTTGCTTCTCCCAGACTCTGTGCGTTGGATCTGGATAACATGAAGTCCATGGCACCTGCTGAAAGTCTTGGCACAGGCTCCATCTGTACGTACAGGGTCGCTGTCCCTGGAGCCGTTGTGATTCCCGCACTTTGTCCCATTGTTACAAACTTCAGGTCTGCAAGAGGGACCATCCATACATTGTCTTTATATTTGACACCGATCGTACCTGCACGATATTTGCCTGCCAGTTGGGATAGCTTGTGGAATGGAATACCCACATAGGCTGCTTCACTCGTCGTTGGGACTTCGAATATGATCGGTTGATTCAACTTAAAGCTGTTCGAGGCATAATTGAACGCCTGTTCAAGTTTATTTTCGTCCAGTGTGTACTGCTGTATTGTTCGGTTATAACGAGATGCTGCCATCTTAGCTGTTGCTGCATCTGTACTTAGAATTAACATACTTTGAGCAAAACCGGAGTTATTTGCATTACGTTCCGTCAGCCACGCCGGGAGTCCTAACGATGTATTATCTGTTGGCGTCGTAGTCGCTGCCTTCTCTTGCAACGTCAATGGTCCGAACGCAGCCACTTCTGTATTCAAAGCATCTCTAAGCTGAACGCCACCTGGGGTGTACGTCACTGTAGCAACCTGTCCGGTCTGAGCAGCTTTGGACAGTTTAACCGTCACAACAGACCCATTAACCGAGGCGGAGCTAACCGGAATGATTTCATTGCCAGACTGTACTTTAAATTGCGAGGGAGTCAGTACAGCTTCTGATTTTAATGTGTTTCGGAAGTTAATCTGGACCGTATCTCCCTGCAGAATACCGGACAGAATTGTACCGTTTCCGAAGGTCTGTGTCACAGGTACAAGATCCAGTAAAACGGCCTGATTGTTAGCCATATCCGTCAAGCGAGAGGTTCCCGGTACATAAGATAACGTCACCACTTGCGTACTTGTCACTGGAGTTGTCAGCGTTAGTGTCACCAGATCATCATCAATGTCTACATTGTTAACAAAGATCGCTTTGCCGTCTGCCAGTACCGAGTATTGATTATTCATCGGTTTGTTTAACCGGCTTAGCGGCTCATTGTAATACATCCACAGCTTATTAGCATTAACTTCAGCCTTCTGGAATACAGGCGGCTTTGAATCATTACTGTTCCGCACATAGAAACCGCTGAAACCTGCAAGCGGCTGCCCGCGGCTATCTTTTACAGGCTGGTCACCTGGCTGATACGATACTCGTACCACCTCACCATTGCTAATTGAAGAACTAAGGTTCAACGTAACCTGTGAGCTAGTGTTGGTTGAGATGCTTCTTACGCCAATGGTTTTGCCATCGGCAGTAACACTGAACTGTTTATACGCATCACTGGAGTTAATATATACCGTCTCCGGATAGTAGAGAACGATGCTGTTTGTATATGCCACACCTTCACGAGGTTTGGACATGATCGAGTCCAGTCCATTCTCTACATCTCGTGCCGAGAAGGAGACCGCAGAGTTCAGGGACAAGTCCTGAACTCTACGTGAAGTTGTCGTCGGGACGGTATAAGCTACTTTCACAACTTGTCCTACAGCGACACCTGTATCCAGCACAACATACACGCTATCCCCTGAAACATACGCCGTACTTACACTGCGATTATCTCCATTGACCGTCACTGCAAAGCTGGAAGGCAACAGGTCAAACGTAGATAACCATTCATCATACGTCAAACGAATAATCGTATTGCTGTACATTTTTGCTGTTTTGAGCACCGGTGGTGTCGTGTCAACAGACAAGGTTCTGAACGTCCACGAGGTTGTCCCCGTTAGGCCTGTAAACAGATTGCCGGACCGATCCCGGAAGACGTTACCCGGAATATCCACCGTATACGTTGTGTTACTCGTCAGGCTGGATTGCGGAATGATACGCAGCTGACGGTTGTTGGAGCTGTTAATGATCGTTGTTGCGTTCACCGTACCGCCGTTTGAACTTCTCAGGATGGCTTGAGCGGAATAATTGGTATCCAATTCTTTGGTGAAGGTTACGTTTAGTTCCGTCGTAAGAGCTATGCCTGTTGCTCCATTTGCTGGAGACAAAGAAGCCACTGTGATAGCCGATGGATCGGAGATCACACTGAATCCCCAGTCGATTCGCTGGATCGCAGCCGTGTCATTGCCAAGCGCATCACGGAAAAAACCTTCGGGTATAGCTATGTATACGGTGCTATTATTCGCCCAGTTTCGAACAGGGTCAATTGTCACAATGGTTTGTGAACTGTTAAAACTAATTTGCGAAGAGTTCGCATCCACCTCTTCAAACAATTCATTCCCTTGATAAATCTGTAGCTTTCCAGTACCTCTAGACATCGCTTGATCAAAGGTCAATGTGAGATTTGCTGAAGGCGATACGCCCGTAGATGCCGTTTGCGGTGTTCGATTCAGCAGTTTAGCCGGATTTACAGAAGCTACATGGAACGTCCACTCCTTATCCAGTCCTTCAAAAAAAGTTTGGCCATCCGCATATACAAAAGATCGATTGCCAATAGAGACATAGAAACTTCCAGCTGGCAATGCAGGACTAGGCGTAATTGTGACCACCTTTCCCAGATCTGGATCAACAGCCACATTATCAGGTGTAATACTTACAGTCGGGTCACCAACATTGATACTACGCACAACCGAGTTATCCGAAAGTCGGTGGATAATGATTAGCTCTTGCGTATTCGCTACTTTTCTCACCGGGTTGGTAAATTCAATCTTCAGCGGCTGTGTTCCGTCTGCCTGTGTTGCATTTAACAAAGGTAATGTGGCGCTAATTCCCTTCGCAGCCAAGTCATCTGCGGCATAAGCTGTATTTCCACCTGTCCAGCCGCCTAGCAAACCCTGTGTCATTAACATCACGATTAATAGTGTAATCCATCCCTTACGGGCCCAATTCTTCACAAACACCCATCCTTTCCCCTCAATCCTTAGTCCTTATGTCTGATTTACAGACCTCTATATGTATGTCGGCCACAGAAGGAATATCTGTTAGTTATTTGGATATATATTACATTTAATTTATAACTTATCGGGCTTACTTGTCTTTAAGATTACTAGGCTAGAAGAGTCTATTATTTAATAAGATTCTCAGGAGCTCATGACAAAAAAGCCCTGGTTCCTAAACGGAACCAAGAGCTTTATGTTTGCCTGACGTATTACAGACCCGCTTGTGTTTTCAAGAGTTCTGCTTTGTCCACTTGTTCCCAAGGTACATCGAGATCTGTACGGCCAAAGTGACCGTAAGCAGCCGTTTGTCTGTAGATCGGACGACGCAGATCCAGCATACGAATGATGCCAGCTGGACGAAGGTCGAAATTGTTTCGCACCAGTTCCACCAGCTTCTCTTCGCTAACTTTACCTGTTCCGTATGTGTCCACGTTAATGGATACCGGATTCGCTACACCAATCGCGTAAGCGAGCTGAATCTCCACTTTGTCAGCCAAACCCGCAGCAACCAGGTTCTTAGCTACATAACGAGCGGCATAAGCTGCAGAACGGTCTACTTTTGTCGGATCTTTACCTGAGAACGCACCACCGCCATGACGTGCATAACCACCATATGTATCAACAATGATTTTACGTCCAGTCAGTCCTGCATCCCCTTGAGGTCCGCCAATAACGAAACGCCCTGTAGGGTTAATAAAATATTTCGTCTGCTCATCCAGCAACTCTGCTGGGACAACAGGCAGGATGACCTGCTCTTTGATGTCTTTCTGGATTTGTTCCAGTGTTGTCTCTTCCGCATGCTGCGTGGACACGACGATTGTATCCACACGTACCGGCTTGTCACCGTCGTATTCAATTGTCACTTGTGTCTTACCATCTGGACGAAGGTAATCCAGCGTACCGTTCTTGCGCACTTCCGCCAGACGGCGTGCAATACGGTGAGACAATGCGATGGGTAGCGGCATTAGCTCCGGTGTTTCGTTCGTTGCAAAACCAAACATCAAACCTTGGTCACCTGCACCAATGTTCTCTGTTTCACGTGCCATTTGCTCTGGATCACGATGCTCCAGCGCGGCATTAACACCTTGTGCAATATCAGCGGACTGTTCATTGAGTGATGTCAGTACCGCACATGTATTATAATCAAAACCGTACTTGGCACGAGTGTACCCAATCTCTTTTACTGTATTCCGTACGATTGCCGGAATGTCCACATATTCAGACGCAGAGCTGATCTCACCAATAACGAGCACAAGACCTGTTGCTACCGAAACTTCGCACGCTACACGAGCGTTTGGATCGTTCGCAAGAAACGCGTCCAATACGGCGTCCGAGATCTGATCGCAGATTTTATCCGGATGTCCTTCGGTTACAGACTCTGATGTAAATAGATGTCGGCCTTTAATAGACATGAAGTTTCAACCTCCCATAACTATAGTATGGCGATTGCCCGAACAAAACATAACGGCGATTCGTTCACTATACCCTCGAAGAAGCTTACAGTATAATAAGGACACTGATCCGCAATAACGAAGACAAGGATTTTTCAGGTAATTGCCTTAACAAAAAATCAACCTTTCCCTAGTGGAAAAGGTTGCATACCTCAACTGCCATCTTATCGTATTTGTCAAGTGGTGTCAATTCAGGGTCAGTTACGTATGAGTTCTAGAGGTGCTGTTCTGCCTGACGAATCAAACGTTTCGTAATCTCTCCACCGACCGATCCATTCTCCCGAGATGTGAGATGTCCCCAGCCTTTATATTGCCCATATGAATGATCACTTATCGCGCCAAGCTCTCCACCGAACTCGGTATCTGCACCAGCTAAACTGCTACGACCACCATATCCAACATTCAAACCAAACTCGGCAGCAATTTCGTACTTCATCTGATCGAGCATTTGACGACTTTCCGGTATGACCTTCTTATTACTTCTAGCCATTGTTACTGCACCTCCGTTTGTTGGTTGTCTACAAGTATAGAGTGAGCAGGAACTTGCCCGGCTAGCCGTATTAATGATTGTTAGAACTGGTTAATCTGAGCAATAGGCCGCAAATAAAAGAGAATAATTCCGTACCAAACTGCACAACCTATTTCAACGTATATCCACCGCGTACCATAACCGTCAGGCTGTATTTGTTACCATCCAGAACCGTAATGCCACGTCCGTCCCTTGGAAAAGAAAGCAGGTGATTGGTCGGCGCTGCCTGCCCATTCGTCAGGTCCACCCCGTCCGTCAGATCGGCTACACCGTTCGTACCCTCACTGACGATTACAGCTTTACCGCTACGTACAATGAACTCCGCGCCAGATTTGCCGAGGAGCTGTTGACCCGGCTTCACGGTTACAATCTCTACGGCATCGGTTGTACCTGATACCAGCGGCGGCAACCCCGGATCAGTGCTTGATCCGCCTGTGTTGCCTGTTCCCGTCGATCCATTGTTGCCAGTGGACGCGCCTGGACTTGTAGTAGCTCCGCCACCCAGCGCTTTTGCAATCTGCTGATCCACATAACTCTTCGTTACCACCGGATCATCTGCGGTTCCCGGTTGACTCGTACCCGCACCAATGGCCGTATCGTTATATACCGCCCCGATCCACACGCCAACACCAATCGCCAGTGCAGCCAAAGAGACTTTCATATAAGGTTTCATCTGTAATTTGTTCCTCCTCTGGTAATCTATTAACTTTAACTATAGAGAAAAAGGTCAGATGGGACAAGTAAAACCTCGCTCTCCTGCATGGGGAAGCGAGGTTTACTATACAGTACATAATTTAAATACTGCTTCTTTTCCATAACCTTAATTCAAAATCTAATCATTTAGAATCAAAATTAATGATCGGTTCTTCCTTTGGAAGTTTTGTCACATCGTAACCATAGCTTTGCTCTGCTAGACGAATGCGCTGTCCTTGGAACTGGTCATCTAGGCTAATACGATACGAACCACCACGAAGCTTCTCGAAAATGCTATCCTCAATGCTCCATGTAATAGTTTGGTTCTTACCTACCTTGATATCTGTGCCCACAGTCAGTTCTTTTTCATATGTCTTCCCTGTTTGATCAGTGAATGTAATAATCAGTTTGTGTTCATTCTCAGCCATCTCTGTCTCTTCGTTACGAGTGAGTGTGTAGTTCATCTCAATCTGTACAGACGTGGTGCCTGCCAGATAAGCACGTACACTATTGGCAGTAAGGTTATACGGATACAGGTCTATATTACTTAGGGAAGTCTGCACATTAATGGAGACTGGCGGAACCTCAAATGCCATAGCGTTCACGTAAGCCGTCGCTTCCCCTTCACCAGTTACAAACTTGCCATCAGCAACCCCTTCACCTACAACCAGCTTCAAGTCAGAGAATGTAACGGATTTCGGCAATTTAGCCCAGAAGGTTACAATCGATTTTTGTCCAGGTCCCGGTAGACGCTCGGATTGTTTCGCTGTAGCTCTATAGTACTGACCATCTGCTGATTTATAGTAAGCTACCAGCTTGCCAAGTCCACTCTGACGGAGTGATTTATTGGTCATCTCAAATTCGGTATACACGATATCGGATGATGCCCCTGGATAACGAATTGTTCTACGAGCACCCATTTCCGTCTCTTTATCCCCCGAACCGGATGTGTACGTTTTACCGTTAGAGACATAGGACACTGCTTGGATGAATCCAGAAGTATTAAGTGTAATCCATTCGTTTGTTTCTTCTTCACTCACCTTTTCATTCAAGCTGATTTCCAGACGAGACATCCGCAGATCCGATGGGATTTTAGTTAACAGATAAGCTTCAGTTGTCATACCTGCGCCTAACAGTTTGCCGGATTGCGTGTAAATTAACTTTTTATCTCCATCGATTTGAGCCGAATCTATTGTAAACATCGCTTCCAGTTCAGGAAGTTGTACCGTTTTGGTTGATGCATTGCGAATCGTTACCTTTGCGGCAATAATATCGCTATCCAACCACGGCAGACGTTGTAACGAACCGATTGATACGCCAAATGTACCTTTATTGTTTTTGATGACTGTTTCTGTAGTCAGAGCATCTCCGCCAGATGGTGATTCAGGCAAAATATAGACCCCAACAGGATAAGAGAAGACCAATCCGTTCGCTGGAGTTGCCGTTGTCGTATCCGTGCCCTCGGTCTTATCCTTAGGGCTCATCACATACAACTTCATCTTGCTCGTGTCACCATCCCCTTGGAATGTTCCACTCAGCTTAATCGTTTTGATATCGCCTGGGTTTAATTTTAAATTATCCAATGCTTTCGTCTCAATGGGATTAATCGTTCCATCGGCTGTACGTACTTCGAAGGAATACGTTGGTACCTTGATGGCCTTTTTCCCTTCGTTTTTGAGTACCATCTGCATGTTCAACGTATATTCCTCATCTTCTACACGCACTCTGGATGAGCTCAGCAACGTCGAGAGAGGCTGTCCATCAATCGAAATAATATTCGCCTGATTTGCCGTTACTTCAACATTGCTTTTACTTGCCTCAGGCAGTTGCAAAGCGGCCACAGGAAGCACACTTTTCTCTTCACCCTGCTCTTCGACAAGCAGCAACTCAGACTTTTGCAGTTTCACCGATGTAGGAAGAGAAGCCATCAGACCAAGAGACTTGTTCGCCTGTGCTTGAATACTCACCGTAGCACTGTCTTTATCTGGCGTTAACGGGTAATTAGCTCCACCTGGTGTACGCAAAATCCACTTGATATTTGGATTCTCCAATAATTTATAACTAATATTGTTTAAATTCACACCAATTTTCACATACTGTTTCTTATCTTCACCTGGATAGACTTTGATGCCAGAAACTTTAACCTTCACAGCAGAGTCACTCAGACGAACCGTCTTTGGTTTACCCACGGGTGTAGTAATGCTATAGGAAGCGGGCACATTAAACTTGCCCAGTGTTCGCTCATAGTTGGCTTGACTAAAATCCCATTTCACGATGAGGAAGTTCAGGTCACTGATCTTTACTTCACGTCCTGCTTTCATGACATAAGTCAGTTCTACCGTGGAACCAGGGGAAATTGATTTCTTTTCCTGATCCTTCGCGATCAGTTTAGGGGAGAACACTGTGCCTCCACTCGTCTTTACCTTACTCCAATAATCAATCATCATTAGAGGTTTACTGTCATTATTCTGATACGATAGCGTATATGTCACGACGTTCCCATCATCCTGAGCCAGAATATTCACATCCGTTAATCTTACAGTACTTCGTGCAGTCACTTTAACAGGGGCCAGGTTCCCCAAGGTATGTACAACCTGTTTTTTCGGTGTTGTTGTTTTACTATCGCTACTGTTGGCAGATGATTTCGTTGTTGTATTGGCAGCCATCACTGTACCAACCGTTGAACTGATCAACATTGCACTTGCGAGCAAGCTCACAACCATTTTCTTTTGATCCACTTCCAAACCTCCCATAAGTTGCTTGTTGCTATATAGTATAAACGTTTGGGAAGGGAAGAAAGTTACGATGTTGTTGTGATTAAAAGAATTAAACATTACAGCTAATATCTAATTTTATTTTATCTATGCTTTAAGATTTATAATACGCCACTTATATGTTGTTATTTCTTCACAATCCTATGGGTAACTTGACATATTCCTTTCAGATCCATTCACATACCTATAACATAACTTACAAATGTAACTATTATATATTAAATAATCTTCATCCTTGAACTGTTTGTGATGATAAACATAAAAAGAGACTTGCATCAAATATGATGCAAGCCTCTTGAGTTTAGAAAGTTCTGAATTACAGCTGTTTACCGAATGAGAACTCATCCAGAGCATTACCGTTTTGGTCAGTAATAGCTTTTGCTGCTTTATTTTTAGAACCATCAAATTTAACAGTAGCTACTTTACCATCTGTAGCACCAGATACAGTTGCAGTTACAGTAATTGTTTTGCCATCTTGACTGATAGAAACACCATTTACTGTTGTAGTTACACCGCTACCAGCATCAATGCTGAACAGATCTTGGATATAAGCTGCATTGTAGTTAGCATCTTGTTTAAGTTCTTCAGACGCATTTACAGTTACTGTAATTGTGTTTGTGTTTGCAGGTCTTACGATATTACCCAAAGTTACTGTTGGAGCAATACCATCTTTAACAGGTGCTGTGAAAGCTTGCAGTTTATTGCCGAAGCTATCTTGAGTGCTAGGGTTAGTAGCTTTCAAAGTATAACCATCAACATCACTAGCAATTGTGTTATCAGCAAACTTCAGAACTACAGTTTTGTTAGAATCAGCCAAAGTGTAGCTTGTAGGGCTAATTCCGTTCAAATCAAAGTCTCCCAAGTTAACATTCGACAATGCAGTGTTAAATTTAACTTTAACTTCATTGCGGCTAGTAGCATATACATCATCAGTAGTTGCTTTAACATCCGCAGTACCAACGTTAGATCCTACAGTGTAGTTACCAGTGTTGAAGTAATTGCCTTCGGAATCTTTGATGTAGCTTGCTGACACTTTAACAGGCTGTGCCCAATCGATGCCAGTATTGTTTGTAACAGCAATTCTAACTGTGTTTGTGGAGATCAATGTGATATCATTGTTCTCTTTAGCAAGTTGTTTAGCAGTTGTCGTAGCAACACCGTTGTTATCAACGTTCATTGCCATATATTTAGCTGCATCCAATGCGTTACCGTCACCAGTAGTAGCCAAAGTTTTGTTGAATTGAACATACACATAACGAACACCGTTAGGCACATCAGACCATACACGTGTTACACTACCGTTTTGAGCAGTGTTAGCGTTCAAAGTTGCAGTGTAAGGCAACAATACATTTCCGATGTAAGCAGTATCGATAACACCAGATACAGTCAGAGTGTAAGTAGCATCAGATTTCAAGCTGCTTCCCAAGTTAACTTTAACAGTTTTGTTGTTATCAGTATAACTTGGTGTAATTACTGGGTAACCTTTAGAAGTCAAACCAGATACAGTAACTACTTTACCGTCTGCATCTTTAAGAACATAGTTCTCAGGGTTTTGTGCGGAATCTACTTTCAAAGATTTGCTGAATTGAATCTCAGCGATGTAGTTTCCATTTTCCATTTTGAATTTAGCATCAACAACAGCTGGACGAACTGTATCCAATGTTGGAGTTACTTTTGCATCAACAGAAGCAGAGTTATTGCTGTAGTCAGAAACTGCAGTCAGATAAACTGTGTTCTCGGATACATTCAATGGATTGTTGAATTTCAATGTAACTTTGTTGTCATTGATTTCGATGGATTGAGCAGTGTTGCCTGAAGTGTTAGCATATGCACTTGCAACGCTTTTCACTGTTTCATCGAACTCTACAGTTACTTCTTTCAAGTCATTGGATTTAACACCAACTACTTTAGGAGCAGCTGTATCTTCAGTTACTGTAAATTTGCTTTCTACTGGAACGATAGCAAGACCAGAGTAGTCTTGTACGCCGCTCACACGCAATGTGTGATCACCAGTAGTCAGATCAGTTGTTACAATTGCAGTGTTAGGATAAACGTATTTTACAGAAGCTGCAATTACGTTGTTATCTACACGGAAAGAAGTTGCGTTTACAGTTTCAGCCTTAACCGGCTCACTGAAAACTACTTTGAAAGCTTTTGTTCCCAAAGCTTTAACTTCTTTTACTTCTGGAACTGCAACATCAAGTGGAGTAAACTCAACTTTTTGTGTAATAGTTTTAGAAGCGTCAGCATTTTTCACATTGTTGACTTGAAGACTAGTGGATCTTTGGTTAGTCAAAGAAGTGTTACCTTCAGATACCAACAAAGTTACAGTAGTTTTGTCATCGGACAATGTAGCGCTTTTGAAAGTCAAACCGTTAACAACATAGTTGTTTTTGCTTTCAGCAGAATTTTGATCTACAGTACCATCAAATTTAACTGTGATTTCTTTCAAGTTTGTAGCAGTTACAGAAGCTACAGCTTGAGCTACAGTTGTTTTGTAAGTAACTTTTTCAGTGAATTGCTTTTCTTTGTAAGTGAATTTCACTTCAGTTTCTTTGTTAGCTTCGAGAGCTTTATCCAAAGTTACTTTAACGGATTCACCATCGCTGATTTTGAAAGTAACAACTTTACCAGCTTCGCTTACTTCGTAAGAAGAAACTTTCAAGCTTTGAGCTTGATCCACTGCATAAGCTGCACCTACCAGCAATTGGCGGGAAGCGTTAGCTGTGAAGTTAGCGTTAGCATCTACCAGACCAGCGTTGATTGCTGCTTGAACGTCTTTTTTAGCCCATTCTGGAGCACTGTTGTTTGTTTCAGCTGGAACTTCCAGGTCAAGCGCACGAGTAAGGATAGTCGCCATTTCAGCGATTGTCACTTTACCGTTGAAGTCAAAGATTTTTTTAGTTGTGTCTTTACCTTGCATGATACCCGCAGCAGTTACTGCTTCGATGTAAGGTACAGCCCAGTTTTTAGCGTTATAGTTTTTGTCTGTGTATGACAATTGACCAGTAACTTCTTTCAAACCGAGCAATTTAGTGATAACTTTTGCGAATTGACCGCGAGTCATCTCTTGATCCAATCCAGCTGTACCGTTAGGGAAGCCTTCGAAGATACCTTTTGCTTTCAATGCATCAAATTGTTGTTGCGGGGAAACTGCTGTATCACCGAATGCTACAGAAGCAAACATTGAGAATGCCATTGCTGTAGACAATGCTACGGATAAAATTTTCTTCATAACCTTTTTTTCTCCTCCTTGGGTGTTCATAACATTTGAATTTTCTTTAATAGGGTCGCTCGTGTTCCTCATATATTGTTGCACCCCCTTTCCAGAGTTCTGAGCAAGTTAATATAAATGATGTCTGTGAGCATATCACAGAAACTTGTTACCTAGAATAATAATAGAACCACACGTAAATAGAGTAGTTTCCTAATCCTACCTTACGTATTATACAATGGGTCTCTCGTGCCGTAAAGCAATTTTTTCTAATAAATAGACAAGATTCTTCACGAGGTCATTCTTGGTAAGTTCCCCAATGTTTTTGACTCTACATCTTAAACGCAGTAGATTTCAAAAAGTTGCGCATTCTTCAAAAAAAGTTTTGAATTTATTTATGTATTGATGCAGTGCGGGTTTCTAGCGTGCTAAAAACCAGTCGTAGCGCCACTTTGGTGATTTTTTGCCTGCAACATGAAGGAGTCAGAAACGCATTGGACGTTTATTTATACCCCATATTTTTGACAATGAAGCGACAAATTCCACAATATTCAAAATAAAAAAAGAGAGCCCATTGGCCCTCTTTCATGTGTCAATTTTGTAGATTATCGAATTTTCATTGCTAAATCAATAATCTGTGCACGCATTTTAGGATCACTATTAAGTTTCAAATACATGTCATCAATCGCGATACGGTTCTCACGATACGTCTTCTCATGTTTCATTGTGGTATGAGACCATTCGATCAGTTCGTTTTCCGCCAGAACCAGATTATTATACGCATCATGGAAGCCGGTCGTCTGAACAAGCCCTTCCATCACTTCCTGAGAAATCTCCTGTGTCTTACGTGTATCTTCTAGTTTTTTCTCAAGAAAGACTGCCTGCTTCTCAAACTGTGTCTTTGCCTTCATGTAGCCCAGTTGGGCCTTAGAATAAATCGGTTTCATAAGCTAACTTCACCCTCTAGATCATTGTGTATTTAACGCTATTGTATCTTAATCTCTAGCAAATTACAAAAATAGTTATTGGTAAAAAACTGTTTCCTTCTATTATAAATGCGTTCTATACAATCTCATATTTACCCATAAAAAGAACCTGCCCCTTCTTGTTAAAGGGACAGGTTCTTCCTAAAACATTTCCATATCTGATAAATTAGCTTAGTGTTTTAGGGAAAAGTTTGGTACCTTTCTTGAACAATTCCACAGCAATTTTGCCTGCTTCAGCACGAGTCAGGTTACCTTTTGGATTGAAAAGGAATGATTTGGCATTGCCCTGCACGGGACTACCTTCCATGATTTTTGCCTTGGATATAGCCTGCACTGAAGGACGGGCATAGTACTCAATCTGATTAGAGTCTTGGAAAGATTTAGACAACGTTCCTGCAAGCTTACTATCATTGGCAGCAAGTTTCATACTCATTGCTCTAGCGATCATTACTGCTGCTTGCTCACGTGTAATCGGATCTTCCACACCAAAGAATCCATCACTAAGTCCTGTTATGATACCTGCTTTGGCTGCTGTCTCAATGGAAGCATAATCCCACGTATCACTTCTTGTTGTTGGAGAAACGTCTGAGAAGGTCTGTGTATTCGAATAATTCAATGGAATATCCAAACCTTTGACCAGCAGGGTAGCAAACTCCCCACGCGTCGTCTGATCATCTGCACCAAATGCATTGAATCGCAAATTATTCATGATTCCTTTGGAATACAGAGCATTCAGGATATTTCTTGCCCATGGGTGATTCGTAATATCCGGGTAGCTCTTACTTTGCTTCATAACTTTGTAATAACCAAACTCGTCGAAAGAAACGGTAACGGTATGTTTCTTGGTATCCACAGCTCCACCAATGGGTTCCCACTGTCCGATATTGCTCTTATCGGAGTAGCGGAATACGCTAATGGTTGAACCTACTTCATCTACAATCGATGGATCGTAAGCAAGAGTCAATGTACCACGGTTAGAAGGTACCAAAATCCGTTCTGTAGGGAATTGTGTAAAACTTCCTTCCAGGGAGTATGGTGTTACTCCGTTCGTTCCTGGCTTATATCCGCTTGCCCCTTTATCCCCAAGCTCACCAATTCCTCCATTAATCCAATACGTATCGGATACTGGAACGAAGTTGCTTGTCGTCAGGTTGGAGTTAAACATCTCTGTTAAAATAGTCGGGACTGTAATTGGTGATAACCCTCCCGTACTACGTGGATCTGCTTGTCCAATATTAAAGCCGTAGTCATTTTTCCGTTCCAGAACGCCGTCCTTCGGATCAGCAATACCAAACAAAATTTTGTTGTCCGGGTAGAACTTGATTACACCACTGCTTGATTTGGAAGCTGATTGCAGAATGGTTCCTTTCGGGAACGACAATTCCAGCTTCTTATTAAATGCAGAATATTTGTTAGCCACTTTCGGAGCCATATACTGTGCATCTACTCCAACGGTGCTTGTATAGAACACGTTAACCGTATCGTTAATCTTGCCGCCTTCTCGCGTAATCTGGATTTTGATCGCATTGTTTTTATCCGGAGACAATCCTACATAATCCAGGACAAAACGGTTATCCATATCCGGACGTTTAACAGCCGCTTCCTTACCAATCAATACTTGTGTTGCACCTTCAGCTTCAATATCAAAATGTACATAGTTTTTGTTAACGACAATCTGTTGTCCTACTGTCGCTACAGGAGACAGGATACGATAAGAAGATGGTTCTCTTAAGATCTCCAACCGTTGTGTCGTTCTGGCTCCCGTGCTGTTGATCAGCTCTAATGTGTACACATGGCTACCTGGTGCATCAAAGATATAGTTCCTGATCCGAATCATGAATTCATCCTGATTCCCCGCAAAGTCAGCAATATGACCATCTTGAGTTGCCTTGTTTGGATCTCCTGTATCCGTTGCTGGAATCGGATAGCTGTAGATCAGCTTGGAACCAGAGTACAGATTTGCAATAGTGGCACCGCCACCCTTAAACACCAGGTCATATCTATCCTTACTCGTTACATACTTTCCATCACGAATAATGAAGTCCGGCGTTACTTTGAAGATATTGACCATCTCTTCAGGGGTGTATACACTAACATCTGCCTTGCTGAATTCCACACGACCATCCGTTGGAACAGGGACCGGCATGAATTTATCAATATTGGACACATTGCTGTCTGAAATGTAAATTCTGATTTTTTTCTCAATGACCTTAGTCTTACCTGCACCGTCTTTATCCGTGCCTGTAATGGTGATGGTATTCTCTCCATATACAAGTTCTCCCGTCCCCCCAATAGTCAACGGGAAGGAAAACTTACCGTTAGTGCCCGGGAAACCAGCAGGAGTTCTGGCTACACCATTCACAAATAATTGACTTGTGAATGGAGGAGATACAAGTGTACTGAATCCAACGAACTCACCATTGACCGTTAAGGACTGGGTCGTTTTTGAATTGAATGTATAGTTCTGTCCATCATACAAGTTGGCTACGTAAATATAGCTTTTGGCAGCATACGATACGGTAACATCATAATGTGGATCAGGATTTCCATAATAAAAACGAATTTTCTGCGTGCCATTGGCCACATTTTTTACCAAGTAGACCGCTTGATTGTTTGAAAGACCGGTAGGCGCATTCGTTCCCGTTGGTGCTCCCTCAATCGTCAACTTGGTTGTTCCGGTTGGGAGGTATTCACCTTTTACCATTTCGCCTGCAATAGCTTGGCTAGAATCCACCATAATATAAAAATCTGCTGTAGCAATCTGTGCATTGTCCAGTGGTACTTTATTGGTTACTGCACCACCACTATAATCTGGAAGATAGTACATATTGGTAATAGCTTTAACACCTGGAGCATAAGTAAACTTCCCTTGATATCCAGAGCTAAATGTTCCATGCCCTACAACGGCGTTAACCGTTTGATTCTTCAAAATTTCAGCTGGTGTTGTGGTTGATGTTTGTAACGGATACGCATTATCGGTTGTGAATGTAATGATTCGGTATTCAGGCGTTGACCCATCCGGACCGGGAATAATGGTTTCCGTTGCGTTGCTGAACGTCATCGTTGTTCCATTGACTGTGAACGATCCTGAATCCTTAAATGAGCTATTGCTTGCGATATAAGGAAGCACCATCTGAACTTCAAGCTTGGCTTCGGTAGCTGCATTCGAGAATGTCGGGATATTGTTCAGTAGCGATTTCGTATCTGTAGTTCCACCGCTCGTTAATGAAACGTTGAGCGTAGAGAATGGCTGATCCTTGTCGTAGTAATAAACTGCACGTTCGGTAAGGATAGAATCCGAACCGTTGGCAATTCTAAATTTCAGATTATTCAAACCAGCAGTCAGTTTTAACTGTGGCGTGAAAAATGTTCCGTTTTGAAGCAAAGACGAATCGAGTTCTTCTCCACCATTCAATGAAACAGTTACTTTAATTGCATTTTGCACTTTACCTTGAACAGACACAAACTGTGTATTGACAACTGTCTGCGCACCTTCATTCAAACCATAGGATGTATTGGAACCTGTACTTGGGTCCGTAAAAATTTTAAAATCCTGGATAAATGGAACCTGATCATACAGCACATAAAACGTATCTGAACGCTCTACTGATCCTTGAGTTCCTGTGAAGGTAATCCGGTTAAAACCCGGAAACAAGGTGATGTTGTTTGCCGTAAAGTTGTTATTACCGCTCGTACTCGCAGTTACTGCAGTGGTATTGGAACGGGTAGCATCAGGCTCCCATTTCGTTTTGTTGCTCGGTGCACTAACCGAGTTAAGCTGTTCGACTTTGACACGCATCGTATCTTTGGATACAAAAGCGTATGCACCTGTTATTGTAATTGTCCCCTGAGTCGTCTGATAAGCTCGATCCCGAGTCAAAAATCTAGCATTTGCTGAGTCTTCAATGTTCAAATCCGCCGTTTGACTAATCGCGGTATTATCTGGTGTAAAGTAGGTAGTCAGTGCGTTGGCAGCCGAAGCAACGGACCCACCGAATAGACCTTGTGGGAACAACGAGAGCACCATGGTGACCAACATGATCCAAATCAACGGCCGTTTCTTTTGTTGCATTACGTATCATCTCTCCTCTTTTTAAGTCAGTTACCAGTATTTATCGGCAAAAAGGTTCCAATTATTTAGTAAAAATCTCAAAAAAAACAAAAAACCTTATCCCAATCGGGATAAGGCAAGGGTCTAATATTAGAATATTGAACGATAGCAGGAAACGAAATAATTTTTTAGGATTTCGAACGGGTCTGTGGATTAAGCTTCACGCGCATACGCATCAGGAAGTTAATCACTGGTTTTCTCGTTTTACTTACAAGTCCAATGACTTCTGCCCCAACTTGCAGGAAGAACATCATGATACAGATCACAACAAAGGTTACCCAGTTGGCTTCAAACATCGCAGCCGAAGACTGGATAATAGCCAGCACACCGAAGAACGCAGCAATACCATAGATAATCAGTACGGTCTGACGATGGCTGAATCCAAGTTCACGCAAGCAATGATGCAGGTGACCTTTATCCGGTGAGAAGATCGGTTTCCGTTGCACCGCACGGCGAATAATCGCGAACAAAGTATCCGAGAGCGGTACACCGATAATAATCAGCGGTGTAATGAAGGACACGACTGCAATCTGTTTAAATCCGAGCATCGAAAGCATCGCCAGGGAGAAACCAAGGAATAGTGAACCGGTATCTCCCATGAATATTTTCGCTGGGTGGAAGTTAAAGAACAAGAACCCGATAATGCTACCGAGCAATACCAGACACATCAGAGCAATCATCGTATTACCCATCAGGAAAGACATCACTGCAATGGTACCAATGGCAATCCCTGATACACCGGCAGCCAAACCATCCAGTCCGTCAATCAGATTAATCGCGTTGGTTACACCAACGATCCACAGAATCGTCAGCGGAATAGACACCCACGTTTCGAGTGAAGAATACGCATCCTGAAACGGAATGTTCACGAAGTCTACGCGGATGTTAAATCCAAATACAACGACGGACGCAGCCACGATCTGTCCAAGCAGTTTCACTTTGGCAGACAATTCAAAACGGTCATCCAGCGCACCAATCAATACAATGATGGAGCCTCCGACCAGAAATGCACTGACAAAACTCATATCGCGAGTTGTAAACCAAGCGGAGACAAACGGAAGCAGCGCAGCAACCGTAATAATAAATGCCAGAAAAATACCCAATCCGCCAAGACGCGGCATAATACGTGTATGCACTTTACGTGCATTCGGTGTATCCATTGCACCGATGCGGACTGCGAACTTTTTAACAAGTGGTGTAAGAGCTAAAGCAAGTCCCATTGACACCAGAAATCCAATGATAAAGATCGCTACCATTTGAACATTCGACCCCCAATTATAATACCTTCAGAAAAATTATAAATCCCCTGTTCTCTTTTTCTATATATAAAGAAACATTGTTTTTCACTTTTGATGAAAATTTATTGTTGATTCTGAGGCAACAGTTACACGATACGAAGAGTGCAAGGGAAAACCTGTAGAAGCGAAGCGTTCGCTTTTATCACCGAATTTCATCCTTGAACAAGGATAAATAGAAATTTGGGGATAAGGGCGATCGAAGGTTCTCTTGCAATCGTAGTAATGAAGTGTAACAGCTCCTTTAGCTGGAGTGCCTAGTGCAATCAAAGATTGTTTTCATTCGAGTGACACACGTATGTGCCGGAATGAATTATACGCTGATCATTTCTGAAAAGCTATCCTCAATTTCTAGCAAAAACAAGCATTTATCTCGTAATTACCTGTTTTTAACGGACTTTTGTCACGTTTTCTTTGTCCCGCATCACTTTCAATGCGAATTTCGGGAGCGCAAGCATCCGTCCAGCCCGGCTAGGTTCACGAAGCAAACGATAGAACCATTCCAGTCTTAACTTTTGGAACAGTTTAGGTGCCCGTTTGCTTTTGCCAGAGATCACATCAAAGCTACCGCCAACCCCCATCATGACAGGAACTTGCAACGCATGCTTATGCTTGTGAATCCAGGGTTCTTGGGTATCCGCACCGCGAGCGACAAATAACAGATCAGGTGCAGCCTGCTGTATCGCAGCTACAACCTGCTCATCCTCAGCCGAACCGAAGAAACCGTCGCGATAACCGACAATACGAATAGCCGGATACTGCTGTTGTAACCGAACTGCCGTTTCTTGAATCACTTCAGGAGTCGAACCAAGCAAATACACGCCCCACCGATAGTTTTCTCCAACCCGCAACAATTCATGTAAAAGTTCAAAGCCGGGCACTCGTTCTGCTACAGGATCACCGCAGTAGCCTGCAGCCCATACTACGCCGGTTCCGTCCGGAACAATCATCTCCGCATCCTTCATCACCTTCATAATTGCGGGATTTTCTAGCGCAGCCATAACCATAATTGGATTGGCAGTGATAACCTGATGCGGCTGTTTCGACAACACGGCTTCTTCAAGCACCTGTACCGTTTCTTTCATCGTTAGTTTGGAAAAGGGGATACCATAGATGGAAACGGTAGGAATAGATCCGGTCTGACTCATTGTTATCTCATCCTTTGCGGCCTAAATAGGTAATAATTTGCTTGGCAGGCTCTACGGCCTCCTGCTTCAATGCAGTAATACGATCTTCATGTTGCTTCAACCATTGTGAACGATGTTCCAGCAATCCAGCAACCGTTTCTGCAAATTTATCCCCATCCAGTGAACTGGTATTGCCTGCAGGCTCACTTTCCAGTCGAAGCAGGAACTGATCGATTTTGGGATCATACGAGATACCCACAGGTGGGACATACTGTGAAGCTGCGTAGATCAAACTATGCAGACGCATACCGATCATCAGATCGCAGCGACTGACTTCCTCCAGCATTTGTTGAGGATCAGTAAGATCGTCCGTAATACTAATTTCACTACCTTTGCTTGTCACATCATCAATCATTTCCATAATGAAACGGGATGCCTGCACATCATCGGGCAGATGGAACGGCATAAAGCGCAGATGGACAGCCTTTTTCGTAGCCAGCTTCTTCAATCCAGCCGCAATAGCCGTCAATTCCTTACGATCCGATTCCCAGAACCGAACAGACACTCCGATCACCGGTAGTTTGGCATGAGTTGGTTGTTCCCCAGCAGTGGAAGGGTCCGCTTCATCCCGGACTGGTGATGCTGTATCTGGCAAAGGTAAACCCATCACCGGGTCAGGCACGACATGAATCTGATTCCACTTCAGTCCAAGACGACGCAGATAATCTGCAGATTGCTCGTCTCGAACCGATACATAGGTACAGGATTTAAATACCGATTTGATCATCGGGTTAAAGATTTTACGGTGAACAGGGCCAATACCCTGCGCATAGATAAATGTAGGTTTTTTCAACCACTGAGCCAGCTTGATCACACCCAAATAATAAGGAATGGACTTCAGTCCCGTTGCATCCTGTAGCAGGCTTCCGCCGCCACTGATGAGTCCATCACTTTCCTTAAGTGCCTCACGAACTTCCTTCAGCTTCATACGATGTACAGCACGGACGCCATACATCGAGGTTGTCCACTCCGGATCAATGGAGAGCACAATCGGTTCAATGGTAACATTGGACCGCTGGCTCTCTTCCTGGAGGGCAGTCAGAATGGATTTCAGTACAGCTTCATCTCCGCTGTTGTTAAATCCATAGTATCCTGAGATGACTAACTTTTTAGAAGTGGTGACCATTTTTTCCAACATCCTTCCGCGACTTGCCACACACCCACAGCAATGATACCAAAGATCAAGCCAAGTCCGAGTCCCATCACCCCACGAATCAGTGACAGTACAGCTGGTGTATGAATATGCGCAAACGTATCGACCATAGACAATTGACCCATCGTGGCGATAATTAGCGCAAAAATCACTTTACGGTATTTTAAAGCGGCGAACACGCCAACGATAAACAGCGGGTGTCCCAGTACAAATTCTTTGAATCTAGGCCGCACGCCAAACGTATCTTCCAGCGTGGTACGCAGGAACATCTCAAATGGTGTAACGGAACCAGCGTTCCCTGTACGGCTCAAATAATAATATCCAACAGTAGCAGCAACAAGCGCCAGTACAACCATCAAAATGTTGATTGGCATACGAAGCATGTCTTTCACTTGTTTCACAGAGATTGAACCGGAACCACGATAGAATATAATATAGATCGCAACCAGACCAATCGGAGCGAAGTGCAACAAGCTGACTCCACGGAACTGGTTAATAACCAGGCTGTACGTAATGCTATTCAATAATGCGATCACAAATGGTACAGCTACGAACGAAATGATCGATGTTCTTACATATAAAACAAGGGTCTGTGCCAAACGACGACTCGCAGGGGCATCCGGTTGACGCAGTTGTGTTGCATTCACTGTACGAACCACCAGTACCATCGCAATGGTTGGTGCGGAAATGGCCGCCAGCAAGGCGATTCCTTGCTCCAGCAATGTAGGTTTCAACAGGAACAGACCCGCGCTTCCTACTAGTCCAAGCAGGAACACGGCAATGGTGAATGCAGGTGCAAAATATGAAACCATCAGTGTGATCAAAGCAATTGCTCCGATAAGAGCGATCAGCTTCGCATACCGTTGAATAGACGAATCTTTCACAGTGAATGCTTCAGCTTGTCCGAGCTCAAAGCCGTGTTTGGCCATACGTTCAACGGCATGTCCTGGCTCACCCAAACTTTTGATCAGATTTTCGATCGGGTCGGTGATCTCAGCTTTGGCCGTATTCCGGCTCGGTGAAGCGTTCATATAAATCATGCGAATATTACGGTCTTTGGTTGCCAGTACAAAACGGTCGGCAATGGTATCTTCTTTCAGATTCGCATCGGAGTCGCTTAGTGAATAGAGACGAGTTACGTTGTAATCAATTTTGTAAGCCAGCGTCTGGAATCCTGCCTGTGGCTTCTTCAGATTTTCAATCGCCGCCAGACCAATATGATGTTTGTTCAGGAGCTGAGCAAACTGATCCAGACTTTTCATCTCTGCATTATCATTGTACCCTTTCACTGCATCCCCATCAAACAGGATACGTGTTACGCCATTCTCTTCGAAGAAGGTCAGCAAACGTTCCATCGATTGTTGGTTGTAAGGTACCGTGTCGGAGATACGGGGTAAAATATGAAAACCTTTATCACGCAGCATTTTCACCGCAACCGGGTCAGGCTGCATCGGTTGCATGTTGGCATTCTCCGGCGGTGTCTGCAATATTAAGCCGCTGCGACCTTCATACTCCCAAGGTTGAACCGGGATCTGACGCTCAGCGAACGTTTGTTCAATAATAGGGGTATAAGTATGCGCATTCTCTTCAGATGTGAACAATACATAGGTATAGTTCGCATTGGAAGGAATCACTTCTTTGGTCATATTCGCAAGATCCTGACCTGAATAAACCATCAATCGGCGTGTTTTTTTGAGTTCGTCCAGTGTACTCTCAAACACAGCCATCGTTGTCACACCAGCGTCTTTCAGACGTGTCATTTGTTGATCAATGAAATCTTGCGGGTGAGCCTGATACGCGGAAATATCCAAGAGTCCTCGGTAGTTGAAGACCAGTTCTACTTTGTTCGTAGAAGATTCTGTCTGCACCCGGTCACGGATGACCGGAATGGACGCCACCAAACCAATAATAACGATGAGCCACAACCACTTCCGGGAAGCGTTATTCCAATAAAGCCATTTTTGACGCACTACGTGTACCTCCTCAGTTGTTGGAACCAAATGCCCGTTCTGCTCTTATAATTCTTACGTTCAGCATGTGTTAACACACTCTCTAATATGCCAGCACACGATCCATTTTATTTCAAAGAAAAACCCCTCCGCCAACCAACCTTACGGTGCGGAGAGGCCTTCTGCATCTTTTTCTTACAGTACCATTTGTTTTATTGCGCGTCTACACGCGACATAACTTCCGAAACCAGACGTTCGATCTGGCTCTCTGCATCTTGCAAGCTCTCACCGCGCACAGCGAAGTACACTTTGATCTTCGGCTCTGTACCGGAAGGACGCAGGCAGAACCATGATCCGTCTGCCAAAATAAATTTCAGCACGTTCTCCTTCGGTAGGCCGTCCAGACCCAAAGAGTAGTCCAGCACATCTTGCACAGCGATGCCCGCAACTTCCTTCGGTGGATTAGAACGCCAGTCAGTCATTTTCGCCTGAATCTGTGCGACTCCGTCTTTGCCTTTCAGCGTGCGGGACTCCAGTTTTTCGAGGAAGAATCCAAACTGGTTGTACAGCTCCTGCAACACATCGTAGAGTGTCTTGCCTTGACTCTTATAGTAAGCAGCCGCTTCGGCAATCAACATCGAGGCAAGGACAGCATCCTTGTCACGGGCATAGTTGCCGGAGAGGTAGCCATAACTCTCTTCATATCCGAAGAGGAAAGTATGACTTCCGGTTGCTTCGAACTGGTTCATTTTTTCACCGATATATTTAAAGCCTGTCAGGGTGTTCATCACTTCTGCACCGTAATGCTGAGCGATAACTGCCCCCATCTCACTCGTTACAATCGTTTTGATTACTGCACCGTTGCTTGGCAGCGCGCCTGTCTCTTGGAGACGACTGAGCAGATAGTGTACCATAATGGCACCCGATTGGTTACCGGACAAGACGAAATATTTGCCATCCTTGTCTTTTACGACAGCACCCATACGGTCTGCATCCGGATCTGTACCGATCAGAATATCTGCGCCTACGGATTCGCCCAGCTTCATTGCCAGTGTGAACGCTTCGCGCTCTTCTGGGTTAGGGGACTTCACTGTGGAAAATTCAGCATCCGGCTGCTCTTGTTCAGCGACAATATACAACTGTTCGAATCCGATCTGCTCCAGTACGCGGCGAACCGGAAGATTGCCTGTACCGTGTAACGGTGTATATACGATTTTGAAATCACGGCCGATGCCGGATTGAATCAGCTCACGGCTTAGACTGCGGCTTGCCACGGTGTCTACGAATGCCTGATCGTCTTCTTCACCAAGCCAAACCAGCAAACCTTGTGCTTCGGCTTCTTCGCGTGTCATTTTTTTCACATCTGCAAGAGAAGGCACCTCTTGAATGTATTGAATGACTTGCTCTGCTTCATGCGGTACTAATTGTCCGCCTTCATGGTTGTACACTTTGTATCCGTTGTATTCTGGCGGGTTATGGCTCGCCGTTACCACAATACCACCTGTCGCTTGCAGATGTCGAACACTAAAGGACAGTTGTGGTGTAGAGCGCAGGGATGGATACAGCTTGGCTACGATGCCATTAGCCGCCAGTACCAGCGCCGCATCCAGCGAGAATTCAGGTGAGAAGTGACGGGAGTCATGTGCGATGACAACAGAAGGTTTGCCTTCCTTGTCCCCATGTTGCTCCAGCAAATAACGGGCAAAGCCTTGTGTAGCACGACCGACTGTATATTTGTTCATCCGGTTGCTACCGGCACCAATAACACCGCGCAATCCACCTGTACCAAACTCCAGATTTCTGTAGAAACGCTCTTCCAGCTCTTTGGGTTGATCCTTTAGATCACGAAGCTCCTGTTTCGTTGCTTCATCGATAGAAGCATCCTCCAACCATTGTTGTAACGTCTCGGCTGCTGCTGCGCTTAACTGTTCCATATCCAATAAGCCCCTTCCGTCTATATAAAAATTCTATTTATGCACGTAGCTGTTCAACTTATCTGCATGATATATACATGCCTATGTAATCAGCTTGGGTCTGACAGTGCAAACATGATTTCGCCTTCAGCAACAATTTTGTCATCCACGCGGGCAGTAGCTTGACCTTTACCAATCGAGCCTTTAAGACGTGTAATTTCCACTTCTAGAATCAACGTATCCCCAGGCACAACTTGGCCACGGAACCGGAAATTGTCGAGTCCCGCCAAGAAACCAATTTTGCCTTTGTTTGCTTCTAAATTCAGCATAGCTGCTGCGCCAACCTGAGCCAACGCTTCTGTGATCAATACGCCTGGCATTACTGGATACTCAGGGAAATGTCCAATGAAGAACGGTTCATTAATCGTTACGTTTTTTAAACCGACAGCACGTTTGCCATCCTCCATCTCTAAAATTCTGTCCACCAACAGAAACGGCGGGCGATGTGGGATAATGGATTGAATTTGTTTGATATCTAACACAATTTAATCTCCTCTCGGGGTGTTTATACGAAGGCTCTCCATCATGCAATAATGCCGGCGCAATAGCGTCGTTTCGGAAAGAGATTGTTCTATGATCGCCATTGTCCCTGAATTTTTTTGATCCCATTATAACGGGTAAAATTCTGTGACAAACGCGAGCGCTTTGCTTCTTTTGAACAATTCTCTTCTCTCCACTTACTGTAGTGCGGAAAACACTAAACGAGCATGATCAAGTCGATCCTCATATAAAATGAGTTTCATTTTTAATGTTGTATGAAATGTTGTTTTAGGGTTAACACTAGTAATATCCTTCATGACTGCAGTAGTGAAGGTTGAGATAAGGGGTCTCTCTTCGCGATGACAAGCAATGTCTTTCGCAGGGGAGGCCTCTTCTGACGTTAAACGTCATCCATCATTATACTGTTTTCAACACCAAAAAGAAAACTCCTGCCTACGCAGGAGTTTTCGCTGAACTCGTTATCTTATGGAGCAAATACCAGATCATAGACATGTTTCCAGGTACTCCATTGCCATACGGAACCGATATCCTGTTTGCCCAGTACCACATACCCAGCGACCATTCCGCCAGCGAGGGCAAGAACAAGCAAAATCGGAATCAGAAACCATCTTGCGATGCGCCACCAACTCTTCTTTTTCTTCTTGACTTCCTTCTGCTCCGGCTTGCTGTTCTGCTGCTGTGTTTCTGTCATCCCATTCACCTTTATGCTCTCATATTATTGGCAAGACCCGCCATGGAATCACTAGACGTAAGTGCCCGTGCCGCCAGTTGATAAGTCCGCTGACCTTGCATGAGCAACGCCATCTCCTGTGTCATATCTACGTTGGATTGCTCAAGGAAACCAGTGCGGATCGATGCCTGAGGTACACGTGTTGCTGCATTAACCCCGAATACGTCATTCTCGGTTAACCCAGCACCCAAACCAAAGAGGTTGTCCGCTAATTGCACAAGTCCTTCAGGACGCTCAATATCCACCATCTGTAGCTGTCCCCTAATTACGGCGTTGCCGTTGCCCTGACGCACGAGCAGATTACCTTTCTCATCAAAAGCAACTGTGCTGTCTTTCGGAGCAGTAACGGGCTCTCCCTGACGATTCAGAGCTAAATTCCCATCCCCATTGACAAGCACCATCAGGTCAGGATCGTTCGGATTCGCTTTTGGACGCATATCAGGCACAAAGTGGAATGCACCTTGACGTGTCCATACTTTCTGACCATCTGCCTGAACAGCAAACATCGCATTGCCCTCAATAGCTAGGTCTGTCGGGTTACCTGTCTCCTGCATGCTACCTTGGGACATATCTCTGGTGAGATTGACCAGACGTGCTCCAAAACCAAGGTTATACCCCATCGGTGTCGAACGCCCATCCTGCTTATACTTGTCATCTTGTTGCTGTATACGAGTCAATACATCTTCAAAGTTTGCCTGTTTACTTTTATAGCCTGCCGTATTCACGTTGGCAATATTATCGGAAATGACATCCAGCCGTTGCTGAATCGCAGTCATCGACACCTTGGCACTAATCATGGAATTATTCATGCGGTGATTTTACCTCCCCTGCTTTGCTCCGCAAAGGGCTTATCGCCCATCACTACGCGGTAATATGGTTACAATTACAATTGGCGTTAGACACGACCAACTTCGTTAACAGCCTTTTCCAAACTGCGGTCATAGAACTGAACGACCTTCTGGTTTGCTTCGTAGGCACGAAATGCCGCATTCATGTCAACGGTAGCCTGAGAGGCGTCTACATTCGACCCTTCCAGATAACCTTGATGAATCTGCACAATATCAGTAGCATTCATCGTCCGAGCCGTTGCACCATTATCTTCATTCAGACTAAAATTACCGTCACCTTGACGAACAAGCTGATTCGGCTGGTCAATAATACTGATTCCAAGCGTAACGCCTGTTGGAACACCTGTAACCGCATTAACAAGGCGGCCTTGCTCATCCACTTTAAATTGCTCCACAGAACCTGTCAATACAACCGGTTGCCCATTACTGTCCAGCACCTGAGAACCGGTAGAGCTGAGAAGTTGCCCTGTTCCATTAACATCCAGATGACCATCACGTGTATAACGCGTGTTTCCCTGTGCATCTCGAACCGTAAAGTATGCTTGCGGCTGGTACGTGACCGTTCCATCTGCTCGTACAAACTTGCCGGAAGCATCAAACCGAATGGGTTGATTGGTCTGCGGATCATTCACACTCAAATTCGATGAGATTGCAAAATCACTTGTACGTTTCGTTTCCATAAGAGCGCCTTGAACATTCATGGATAAGCTTTCCTCAGCGAATACGCCCGAGTTGAGTTTGCCCAGCCGCTTTGTTGGAAGATTGGCATCCCCGCCCGTTAAAGTAATGAGCATTTCCGGGAAGGAGCGGTTTACGCTATTCACCTGTTTGTATCCCGTTGTGTTCATATTTACGATATTCTGTGTAGCAGTGTCGTGGCGGCGTTGCTCTGTAATCATTCCCGCAGCAGCGGTGTACAGACCTCTTAACATGAATGAACCCCTCTCCTTAAACGCTTGTCCCTGCAACGCAGGTAGCTGTTTGTCCGTTCTGTTCACCTTTTCGGTGAACCTGCCTGCTTTTTATATCGGCAAACTAGAATTTTTTCTTAACTACTTGATCCAAATTATTCAGCATAATGCCTGTTCCTTTTACAACGCAGTGCATCGGATCCTCTGCAACCCATACCGGAACATGCAATTCATTGGACAACAGTTCATCCAATCCGTTCAGCAATGCACCTCCACCAGTCAAAACGACACCACGGTCAATAATGTCCGCAGACAGTTCAGGTGGTGTGCGCTCCAGTACCGACTTGGCCGCAACGATAATGGATTGCACGGAATCCCATAGCGCTTCCTGCACTTCACTACCTGACACAGTAACTGTAACCGGCAGACCGGTTACCATATCACGGCCGCGAACATCCATCTCAGCTTGAAGACCCGCAGGGTTAACGGTACCAATTGCGATTTTGATATCTTCGGCTGTACGTTCTCCGATCATGAGTTTGTATTTTGCTTTAATAAACTTGATAATCGCTTCGTCGAACTTGTCCCCCGCAACTTTAATAGAAGAGGCGGTGACTACGTCGCCCATAGACAGGACTGCAACGTCAGTCGTTCCGCCGCCGATATCCACGACCATATTGCCGCTCGGTTGGAAAATATCCATACCTGCCCCGATCGCAGCCGCTTTCGGCTCTTCTTCCAGAAATACTTCTTTGGCACCGCTGCGCTCCGCTGCTTCGCGGATGGCCTTCTGCTCTACAGAAGTGATATTCGTTGGTGCACAGATCAAAATTCGCGGGTGGCTGTACCAGCTTCTTGCCCCTACACGACTAATGAAATGTCTAAGCATGGCTTCCGTAATTTCGAAGTCCGCAATAACGCCATCGCGCAGCGGTCTAATGGCAACAATGTTACCCGGCGTACGCCCCACCATACGACGCGCCTCTTCCCCGACAGCAAGGACCCGCTTCGTATCGCTTTCAATGGTCACGACGGAAGGTTCATTGAGAACAACTCCGCTTCCTTTCACGTGAATAAGCACGTTTGCCGTGCCAAGATCAATACCGATATCCTTGCTAAACATAAAAGAGCCCCCAAAGTGATATTATTTGGTCAGCGTATCCTGTGAAAAAGTGTCTCTTATCACGTCACCGCTCGTTCGACAAAGTGCAACATATATATGTAAAAATCGGGCTGATAAGATGTCATAATTCGATCCTGTACCAGCTTTTAACATATCATACTTCAGGGGAGGGATTCAATCCATGCTGTGAGCTTTTTGGCCTAGTTCTCAAAGAACTTGCTTATGATTTGGCGGAAGCCAGCACCTCACGTTTTTTTCCACTCGTTTTTTTGTACTTGATTTTGGTCGCTTCACCGCCCCGCAAATGACGGATCGACTTATGGTATTCCAAAATGTGTTTCACCTGGTCAGCAAGATCAGGGTTAATTTCCGGCAGACGCTCCGTCAAATCCTTATGCACAGTACTCTTTGACACGCCGAATTCTTTGGCAATGGTACGGACCGTATTTCTCGTCTCAACAATGCAGCGACCAATTTTGATGGTCCGTTCCTTGATGTAATCGTGCACGCTCCCGCCTCCCTACTGTGTGGATAGTTTGGTACATTATATGAGGAGCATGCCTATATATTCGCGGTTTAGAGGTGTGACAAGCTTCGAAGGTCCCATTATTTTCTGAAAAGCATAAAAAAAGCAGAGGTTATTCACCCCTGCCCATGATGTTAGTGCGGTAAAAATCATTTATTTTTCCGGAAGATATCCTTGCGGGTTTACAGGCTGACCATCTTCATAAACTTCAAAGTGAAGGTGATTTCCTAGGTTTTTTCCAAGCTCACTCACACCGGCAGATGCAATCGCATCTCCTTGCTTCACTTCATCGTCCTGTTTTACTTTGACGTCCGCAAGGCTTTGGTATACGGTTTTCAGGTTATCGCTGTGAGTAATCTCCACCACTTGACCTGTAAGCGGATTTTGCTCAACACGTGTAACTTTACCGCTGAGTGCTGCTTTGACTTCAAATGATTTGTTATCACCGCGTGCCAGATCGACACCCGTATTCGGAATAAATGTGTCATTGTACTGCACCATCGCTGCTTCATGCTCTTCACTTGAAGCCTCGTTGTCATAGAATGGTTTCACAACCGAGATCTCGGAAGGAGATGCTACTGGCCAAACAAAATTTTCCGACTTTGCAACAACTTCCACACTTTCCTGATCCCCACCTGTAACGGCTCCCTCGTTGCTCGCTGCGCCTGTTTCTACTGATTCTTTAGGAGAGTCCGGGTTCAGCGCTTTGCCGCCTGTTCCCTGATAGACCCACACTAGAGTTAGTATAATGCCTGCTGCTGCGATGTAGACTGCCGGGAAAACCCAACGTTTGGACATTGCTTTTCTCCATGAAGAGGGCTGAGCTGCCGGTACTCCTTGAGTTGTTTTAGGAGTTTCTTCTTGGATTGATTTTTTGTTGTTTTCATTCATCTTGATCACCTCAGTAACAAGTGTTACCGGGTGCAACTCTTTTATACACGCGCGACTCTAAAAATTTTCACGCAGCTTTCAAAGAATGCTATATATGTTAGAGATCAGTGTTCATCCGTGCACCGCTTCGGGGCCAGAAAACCTTTCGACCGCAGGTTACTACAAGATTTCTTCTATCTCCTTTTTCAAAGGTGAAATCCGGTAGTAAAGGCAAGTTTATGCTTCCGATGCAGCTTTTTTTTCAAAAAGCTTTCAGCTTCACTTCTACAGGTCTTTTCTGTCCCCTGAGCTCTCCGTATGCTCTCACTTTACTCATATATAGCCAAATCTTAAAAGCTCCGGAACGGGAGGTTGGTAGAGAACCACTCACTATACTCACTTCCCCTGCTTTGAGGCTAGCATCTTGGATGCCTGTCCGAAAGAGATTCCCGTGTAATAATGCTTCAGAATCTCGGTAGCCGTGTGCCCCTCCTGCGCCATACCATTTGCTCCCCATTGACTCATACCCACTCCATGGCCGTAACCATACGTTGTAATCTGCACTTCATCGCCTGTTGTTCTCCAGCTGAACTGGCTGGATCTGAGTCCGAGGCGTTTACGGACTTCCGGACCACTGAACGTTTCACCTGCAATCTGCATTTCTTTAATACGATGCCCCTTGGTCGTAGATAACACTTTGATCCAGGAACCATTCTTATCTGCTGACACCGGAATTGCATCCAGGTTCATTTTCTGCAAAATTTCACTGCGCTTCATCGTAATTGTTTCTTCAAAACCTGGTGCAAGCTGTTTATCCCAGGGGCTAGCTACACTTTTCAAATAGGGAACAACATTGCCCCACACATCCTCTGCATTTTCCGTATATCCATTGCTGGTTGAGAAAAAGGATGCTGTGATCGCACGACCCCGATACGTCATAACTGCGTCGCGGCTTTCACGAACGGCCTGCTGAAGTTTTTTCCATTCCTTCGCTTTACCTAGCCTTGTCCAGTCTGCCTTGACCTGATCGGGTGGAATGAAGACCTGATGACTAATCGTATCCGTGACATCTGCTGTGCCTGAAGGTACGCCA
This sequence comes from Paenibacillus sp. FSL R7-0272, assembly GCF_037969905.1. NCBI lineage: Bacteria > Bacillati > Bacillota > Bacilli > Caryophanales > Paenibacillaceae > Paenibacillus > Paenibacillus sp. FSL R7-0272. The sequence goes on from NZ_CP150221.1 coordinate 5,834,561, forward strand.
CTTGTATCATTTGCAGCAAGTCTTCTCACGATAAATGTGCGAGCAGCTATCGCTTGTGCTTTTAACGCTTCTAACTCGAATTCAGCTGGCATCTCAGCAGCAACTACTCCCGTCACATATGTCTCAAGTGGTAATTCCAACGTTGTCCCGGTAGCAGACAAGTAAACACGCACATTCGGCTCAGGATAGCTTACAGGCACAGCGGGTACAGGATTAGGAGACTGTAGACCGGTACCAGAGTCCACACCTGTAGGAGCAGGCGTAGATTTTACCTGTTCTCCTGCTCGCGGCCACACCAGGATGACCGGAATGCATATCGCCAGAACAAGCAGTGCTGATACCGCTACTGCGGGCTGCCAACGCCCAGGGTGGCGTCCCCAGCCGTGACGGTGACCGAATGCACGCATACGACGACGTCTGACCTTACGAAACGCATCCAACTCAATAAGCGGGATATTTATATGCTCTGTAGTTTCCTGTTTCAGTTCCTCCGTAGACAATCCCCTACGTTTAGCATGTATCGTTTCTTGCTTGCTCCCCATTACGATTTGCACCTTTGCCATCTGTAACGGGGCACCTCTCTTCTTCTCAGGATTCAACCTGTCTTTCTCTGCATCCTGAATTAAATTCTCCTCTGATCCCTGCATTCCGGGCCGCGGGGCAAGAGGTACTTTTAGTTGTACACGAGCTTCTTTCATCCGTGATACCCCTCCGTTGTCGATGACCAAGTCATGGCTGGTTTTTTCTCAAATCCATAGTTTAAGATATGAGTTCACTCGATCTGATAGAACCGGATTTAAGAGAAACGCAAACCGTTGCTATTTAATGAGCACCTTTTCCTTTGTATGAGTAGATACCTGAAAGCATTGCTACTACGCGGTTTACACAGTGCATCCCGATCATTGGGTATGGAACACCCGCTCTTTCATATGGTCAAAATAGATATAAGCCTAGATGTTATGTTATACAAAGTTAGGATCAGGTATTAATAGAATCAGGTCCTTAACAGACCATCCTCATATATCGTTTGAACTTGTAAAAAGAACAAAAAAAGCCAAGCCCGGAGGCTCAGCTTCATCAAACGGATACGATACGTTTGATCTTGTTCCTGTATTCTCCACAGTAGGGTAGCTATACAGAAATAACGCTATGTGATATAAACGAGGGTTTACACCCAAGTTGGTTGTACTTTAAACATAGGAACTTCTTCCTCAACCTTTTCGCTAGGCGCCTTAACTGCATCCAGCTTAGGCTCTTCCACCGAAATTCGGTAGATATCTGCCCCGAGGCCATTTAACTTTTCTGCCAAATGTACATAACCACGGTCGATGTGATGTACACCACCTACCTCAGTTGTGCCTTCAGCGACCAAGCCAGCAATGATCAGAGCAGCCCCTGCACGCAGGTCTGTAGCTGTCACTTTAGCACCTTTCAGCTTAGCATTGCCTGTAATGATGGAGGATCTTCCTTCAACTTTGATTTCTGCGTTCATCAGTTGGAACTCATCAACATGCATAAAGCGGTTCTCAAAAACCGTTTCAGTCACAACGCTAGTTCCTTCGGATGCCAGCAACAAAGCCATCATTTGGGATTGCATATCTGTCGGGAATCCTGGGTATGGTAACGTTTTGACATCCACTGCTTTGAGTGGACGGTCTGCAATAACACGCACGCCATTCTCGTCAGGCTGTACTGTTACACCCATTTCTTCAAGTTTAGCAATAACGGAGCCCAAGTGATCAGAGATCGCACCTTCAACGTATACGTCACCACCAGAGATTGCTGCGGCAGCCATATACGTTCCTGCTTCAATACGATCTGGAATTACCGTATGCTTAACACCAGACAGTTTCTCAACGCCTTCGATACGAATAACGCCCGTACCGGCTCCGCGAACCTTTGCACCCATCCCGTTCAGGAAGTTAGCCAGATCGACAATCTCAGGTTCTTTCGCCGCATTCTCCAGAACCGTAACACCTTCGGCCAAAGTTGCAGCCATCATAATATTTTGAGTGGCACCTACAGAAGCCACATCCAGATAAATTTTCGCCCCGCGCAACCGTCCTTGGCTACGTGCTTCGATATAACCTTGGCCCAAGCTAATCTCGGCTCCCATGGCTTCAAACCCTTTGAGATGCTGATCAATCGGTCGTGTACCGATGGCACATCCCCCAGGCAATGAGATTCTTGTTTTACCCAAACGCGTCAGCAAAGGCCCCATGACCAGAAAAGACGCCCGCATTTTACTAACCCATTCATACGGGGCTTCACAGGAAGTAAGGTTCTCCGCATTTACGGTAATCACTTCGTCCCGGTATGTAACTCCCGCTCCTAGCGATTCCAACACTTTGTTAATCGTCATCACATCGTCTAGAGGAGGTGCGTCAATAATAACGCTTTGTCCTTCTTCCCCTAAGAGAGAGGCAGCGATGATCGGAAGAACAGAATTTTTAGCGCCGCTAACTTTGACACTTCCGGTCAACCTTTTGCCACCGCGGACGATAAATTTGCTCATCATGGTTCCCTCCGCGCTTTTATTCCCTTTTCCTCATTCCGGAATACGTAAGCCCCACTGTGATAGAAAGGACTGTTGCTGTGTGTGGAATTTCGACATATTCTGGCATGTAAGCACAGATGTCTGATCAGAAAAGAATTGGTTTGTATAATTCATATCGATGATACCATGTGTACTGTACATCCTGCTTTATGGCTTGAAAAGTCATTAAAAAGGCCATCTTAGCATCAGAACAGACCAATTGGGATGGTTTTTAGCCGGTAACTACCGGATATCCCCTTTATAACCTACATAATTAGTGAAAAATTGTGAATTCCCTAACTTCCATCATAACATTGTTGAATTGTTCGATACAAGCATTTTTTACATAAACAATTCAAATTTGGTCAGTTAAACGTTCACATTTCTTTCTTATATTTTGGCCGACAGCTCATACTCTAATTGTTAACACAATTAATCGATGTTATTCGACAATGAGCTGCTTGAAGAACCTAACAGATGATTAACCAACCATCTCAACATTAAAACAAATTTCTTAACATTTGAGTCCAGGACAAATAATCAATAACAAAGCCAGCAACGGCATGCCCTAGAATAATGGCCAGCAACAAATGTAACAGTCTCCCCTGAGGACCTTTCGGCTGTCTGATCACTAAATCCAATTTCAGATTTTGCAATGACCACCATGTAATCGCTATACATATAAGAGAAACAACAATTGAGATCAGGCTGTTTGTGCTCAATGTCTGGTTCACCTGATTCGCCAGATCATTACCCATATCTTCTTACCTCCACCTTGATTGTTGCAGCGATCGGCATATCATATGCCTAATCCCCATAACTTGTTAGTACACAGGAATGAGCGAAAACCAGAAAAACATCTCTGTTCTACTGTCAGGTCCCCCTCGAATTGACAAGATCTCTGATGCCTACCTGATCAAGCAACAACAATTCAACTCTACAAGATGATGGACATCTAGCGCCCTACTTCCTGCATCTGCTGACTCTAAGGAATATAGGCTGTTTCACTATTACTTGTCAACTACATTGATTTCCACTTCAAAAAATATTTTAATTTTTATCCGCCAGTAATGGGTGACTAAAACGACATAAAATAGCGTTATAACGATATCGATTCTGTCATTTCCTCGGAAATAATTCTACTGAATCTCGTAAAATTAGTTCTATCAGGGTGATATGCCCATACTACTTAAGTCCTACATCTTATTCACCTGATCATTGAAATGTGAATCTAATTATTTGAAGCTATTCATACTATATAAAGAGATAACTCTCTAACGTTCAAATCCATAAATAGCGTAGTGGCAATTCATCATCGTATTCCACTTTTTTTATTTCTATCATTATTTCTTCATAAAAGAGTAAAAGAACCCGGCAGACAATGCCGCCGGGCTCCATAAGTTACTTTATTTGCCGAATACGTTGATCCGGTTAACCGCTTTTTGCAAAGCAATCTCTGCACGACGGTGATCAAAGTGATCCTGGTTGCTTTGGCTGGCAAGCCGGCGTTCTGCCCGCTCTTTGGCCGCACGCGCACGATCCACATCGATGCTTTCCGGGAATTCGGCACTCTCTGCGAGTACAACAACCTTATCTTTGCGGACTTCGATAAAGCCGCCGCCGATGGCGACTTGCTTATTCTCTTTTCCGTTTTTGATCGTGATCGGTGCAATCTGTAAAGGTGTGACCATCGGGATATGACCAGGGAGAATCCCCAGTTCCCCTTCAATACCGCGAGCGATGACGCTATCCACTTGCTGTGAATAGACGAGACGCTCAGGCGTTACGATCTCCAACAAAAAGGTGCTCAATTCCATCCCTCCTGAAACTATCCGAAGGATAGCTCGCTTCATAAGGACAATCCTGGACTCAGATTATACCAGTGTTTTAGCTTTCTCCACTGCCTCTTCAATCGTACCCACGAAGAGGAATGCTGCTTCCGGCAGATCGTCATGCTTGCCTTCGAGAATCTCTTTAAAGCTGCGCACTGTTTCTTTAACCGGAACGTATTTACCCGGAATACCGTTAAATGCTTCAGCAACGTGGAAAGGCTGGGACAAGAAACGTTGAATTTTACGCGCACGATATACGAGCGCTCTGTCTTCTTCGCTGAGCTCGTCCATACCCAGGATTGCGATGATATCTTGAAGTTCATTATAACGTGCCAAGATACGTTTAACGCCTTGTGCGACACTATAGTGCTCTTCGCCAACAACTTCAGGAGACAAGATCCGGGAGCTGGATGCGAGTGGATCTACGGCTGGGTAGATACCCATCTCGGAGATTTTACGCTCCAGGTTTGTTGTTGCATCCAAGTGAGCAAACGTTGTTGCAGGAGCCGGGTCAGTATAGTCATCCGCAGGTACGTAGATCGCCTGGATGGATGTAACCGATCCTTTTTTCGTTGAAGTGATACGCTCTTGCAATTGACCCATTTCTGTTGCCAGCGTAGGCTGGTAACCTACCGCGGATGGCATACGTCCAAGCAAGGCAGATACTTCTGAACCCGCTTGGGTGAAACGGAAGATGTTATCGATAAAGAGCAACACGTCACGGCCTTCTTCATCACGGAAATATTCCGCCATGGTCAAACCTGTGAGGGCTACACGAAGACGCGCGCCTGGTGGCTCGTTCATTTGTCCGAAGACCATTGCTGTTTTGTTGATAACGCCGGAATCACTCATCTCGTGATACAAGTCATTACCTTCACGGGTACGCTCACCAACACCGGCAAATACGGAGATACCGCCGTGTTCTTGCGCAATGTTGTTGATCAATTCCTGAATGGTTACCGTTTTACCTACACCGGCACCACCAAACAGACCGATTTTACCACCTTTTGCGTAAGGAGCCAGCAAGTCGATAACTTTGATACCTGTTTCAAGCATTTCCGCTTGGGTAGTCAATTCATCGAATGCAGGAGCAGAGCGGTGAATCGGGTTTTTATGTTCAGATACAACTGTACCGCCAGTATCGATCGCTTCGCCGAGTACGTTAAATACACGGCCCAGTGTCGCTTCACCGACAGGTACAGAGATTGGAGCTCCAGTATCTACGGCTTCCATGCCACGTACGAGACCGTCCGTGGAGGACATCGCGATACAACGTACACGGTTGTCACCCAGATGTTTCGAAGCTTCGAGTGTAAGATTTACACTCACACCGCTCTCGTTTACTGTAGTGATCGTAATGGCATTGAGGATTTCCGGCAGACCGCCGCGATCAAACTCGACGTCAACAACCGGACCCATGATGCTCACAACGCGTCCTTTGTTCATCTTAACGTTCCCCTCCTACAAGCCTGCTACTTTGGCAAAAATAAAATTCCGTTCGTTCATTTTTGCAGTGCAAGCCTTCATTAAATAAAAAACGGTTAGCCTTGTGCTGCGTTGGCACCTGCCACAATTTCCGTAATCTCCTGCGTAATCGCTGCTTGACGGGCACGGTTATAAGTCAATGACAGATCGTTAATGAGTTTCGATGCATTTTTGGTTGCATTACCCATTGCTGTCATCTTCGCACCCAGTTCACTCGCTTTACCATTCAACAGTGCACCGTAGATCAATGTTTCCGCATAACGCGGAAGCAAAACTTCCAGCACAGCCTCAGCTGACGGTTCATACTCGTAGCTCGCAGTCGGTCCATCCGCAGGAGTTAACTCAGGTGTTTCCATAGGGAGAAGTTTCTCCATTGTCGGAATCTGGGTCAACGCATTTACAAAGCGGTTATAACAAATGTACAATTCATCAAAATCAGCCAGTTCAAATCCATGAACTGCCTCATGAGCGATGGATTTGATATCTGCGAATGAAGGTGAGTCCGACAGATCTGTAGTTGTGGAAGCCATAGCTATTTCGCGTCTTCTGAAATAGTCACGCCCTTTACGACCAATAACGAATAATTCGTACTCGTCCTGGGAGTTGTGACGCTCTTTCAGAGTCTGACTCACCTGACGCAGAACGTTCGCATTGTATCCACCTGCAAGACCCCGATCTGACGTAATGATCAGATACGCTGTCTTTTTGACCGGACGGCTTTCCAGCATCGGGTGCTGGATACCTTGGGTACTGGAGGCAATGCTCGCCACAACTTCTTTCAACTTCTCTGAATAAGGACGTGCGGCCTCTGCTTTTTCCTGCGCTTTACGCAGTTTTGCAGCTGCAACCATCTCCATTGCTTTGGTGATCTGCTTTGTGCTTTGTACGCTTTTAATTTGCCGCTTAATTTCGCGCATGCCTTTTGCCATGATTTCACCACCTTAAAGTTTTGACATAGTCAAAACTACTTCGTAAGCATATTCCTGCTTTGACTGAGTCAAAGTTTTGCATGCAGACATGCGGAATCGGTTAGACAACTCCGCAGCTACAATCATCTATTTAGACAGAGACTGCGAAGCTCTTTCTGAACTTCTCGATTGCACCTTTGAGTGCATTTTCATTGTCTGCTGTCAATTCTTTCGTTTCACGAATCGATCCCAGAATTTCCGGGTGGTTGCTCTCCATGAACGCAAGGAACTCATGCTCAAAACGAGTAACATCACCTGTTGGAATCTCATCAAGGAATCCTTTAACCGCAGTGTACAAGCTGACAACCTGTTGTTCTACAGGCAACGGCTGGTTAACACCTTGCTTCAGAATTTCCATCATACGTGCACCACGATTCAGACGAGCCTGAGTCGCTTTATCCAGATCGGAACCGAACTGGGAGAACGCTTGAAGCTCACGATATTGAGCGAGGTCAAGACGCAGGGAACCTGCAACCTTTTTCATCGCTTTGATCTGAGCAGAACCACCGACACGGGATACAGAGATACCAACGTTGATCGCCGGACGTTGTCCAGCATTGAACAAGTCAGCTTCCAAGAAGATCTGTCCATCCGTGATGGAGATTACGTTCGTTGGAATATAAGCAGATACATCGGAAGCTTGTGTTTCAATGAACGGCAGTGCGGTTAAAGAACCACCACCCAGTTCATCGTTCAGCTTCGCAGCACGCTCCAGCAAACGGGAGTGCAGGTAGAAGACGTCACCCGGATAAGCCTCACGGCCCGGTGGACGACGGAGCAACAAGGACAACTCACGATAAGCAGAAGCTTGTTTAGTCAAGTCATCATAGATAACCAGGACGTGCTCGCCTTTATACATGAAATACTCACCCATCGAACAACCGGAGTACGGTGCGATGTACAAGAGTGGTGATGGATCGGAAGCTGCTGCTGTTACAACAATGGTGTACTCCATTGCGCCTTTACGACGAAGAGTTTCCACAACTTGTGCAACCGTAGACTGCTTCTGACCAATAGCCACATAGATACACTTCATGCCGCTACCTTTTTGGTTCAGGATCGCATCAATGGCAATTGATGTTTTACCTGTTTGACGGTCACCGATGATCAACTCACGTTGTCCGCGACCGATTGGTACCATTGCATCGATGGCTTTAATTCCTGTTTGCATCGGCTCATGAACGGATTTACGATCCATTACGCCTGGTGCTTTACCTTCAACCGGACGGAATTCCGTTGTAGCGATTGGTCCTTTGCCATCCACTGGAATACCAAGCGGGTTCACGACACGTCCAATCAATGCTTCGCCTACAGGCACCTGCATGATTTGACCAGTCCGTTTCACTTGGTCGCCCTCACGAATATCATAGTAAGGTCCCAGGATAACGACACCGACATTGCTTTCTTCTACGTTCATGGCGAGGCCCATTACACCGCTTGGGAACTCAACCAACTCGTTGGACATGACATTCTCGAGTCCGTATACACGGGCGATCCCGTCACCAACCTCAATAACTGTACCAACTTCGACTACATCGATATCAGTCTTATATTGTTCAATCTGACTCTTAATTAATGTACTGATTTCTTCTGGTTTGATACTCAAGTGTCCTCACCCCAATCTACTGTACTCGTCTGTTAAAAGACTGCTCAAGACGTTCGAGCTTGCCAGCCAAGCTGCCGTCATAGATCGTATCGCCAATGGCGACTTTCAATCCGCCCAGCAGTGCAGGATCAACAATGTTCTCGATACGGATCTTTTTATTCACACGGCCACCGAACTCACGGGCTACCGCTTCTTTCTCTTCTTCCTTCAATGCATAGGTCGAGTATACGCGAGCATCGGCGATTCCAAGGGAATCCCCTTCGATTCTCACATAATCATCCAACAGGTCTTGCAACAATTCCACGCGGCCACGCTCAATCAGAAGCAAAACCGTGCGAAGGACAGGTTCGGACACTTTGCCATCAAGGCTTGCATGAAGCACATTTCGCTTGGCTTCATCAGAGATGTTTGGAGAAACAATAAATTTGATAATCTCTTGATCTCCGGTTAATCCACTGACAACGGCACGCAGTTCCTGTTCAACTTCAAGCACTTGCTGCTGCTGAAGAGCAACTTCGAACAATGCTTTTGCATAACGCTTGGCAACAATCGTATCGCGGCTCATTGTCGGCCCCCTACCTCATTGAGGTATTGGTTCACAAGTTCCTCTTGTGCTGGACCGTTCTCAACTTCTTTTTTGATCAATCTGGAAGCAATCTGAACGGAAGCAGTACCCAGTTCGCTGCGAAGAGCGGCAACCGCTTTGTTCTTCTCGCTCTCAATTTCACGTACAGCATCGTCTTTGAGACGAGTTGCTTCAGCTTTGGCATCAGCCAGAATAGATTCAGCCTGCTTGCCACCCGTTTGTCTGGATTGTTCAATAATGTCGTGAGCTTCTTTGCGCGCTTGTTCCAGAGCCTGTTTTTGCTCCTCCACATAAGCAATCGCCTGTTCCCGAGTCTGAGCAGCCTCATTCATCTGGCTCATTACGAGTTCACGACGCTTTTCCATGATGGAGAACAACGGACCGAAAGCATAACGGCTAAGCAGCCAGTATAAAACCAAAAATGCGATAATCGCAAGAAGCGTATTTTCCCATAAGAAACTCAATCTGTTCACTCCTTCCTGGAGGTATCCTAAACCGTTATCCCTTACAGGATAAGTTCCTAGCTAAAAAGAAGGCGCGGAGGGCTACAGCCTTCCCCGCCGTACTGTGTTATGTCTTAAGCAGCACCGTAGAACATGAATGCGAGTACCACACCGATGATCGGCAATACCTCGATCAAACCTACCCCGATGAACATTGTTGTTTGCAGTGTGGATTTCGCTTCTGGTTGACGCGCGATCCCTTCCACTGTTTTGCTGATTACCATACCGTTACCGATACCTGCGCCGAAAGCGCCCAATCCTGCAACAATTGCTGCTGCGATTAATGCCATTGCTCCCATTTGTATATCCTCCTTAAAATTATAAATCAATTTTATTGTTCAGCCTGATGGAGAGATCCCCGCAGGTCTAAAACTTAATGTTCTTCGTGCGTTTCGATGGTCTGTGAAATGTACACCATCATTAGAATGACGAAAACGAAAGCTTGAATCCCGCCGATAAAGATACTGAAACCTTGCCACACTGCAAGTAGCGGTATTGCGAAAATAGCGCCCAGCACTTTAAAGCTGGTCAGTTTGAGGATGGTTGCAATCAGCACCTCACCCGCAAAAATATTCGCGAACAAACGCATGCCGTGCGTGAGCAACTTGGACGCGGTCTCGATAATATTAATCGGAAGGAACAACGCGTACGGTTGCACATAGTGCTTCAGATAACCTCTAGTGTTCTTGAACAGTCCAAGTCCATGTGCTACGAGGAAGGCTACAAGAGCTAGTCCCATCGTTACGGACAAGTCAGCTGTTGGTGATTTGAACCAAGCCAGCTCGATATGTGGATGCGCTTCTGGGTCCTTCGCGTGAGCCTTTTCATAAGCCTCAACCGCTGTAACGATTGGTTTCCCGAAAACGGTAGCTGCATTAACATCCTTAACATCGGTAACGGCCTGGAATGGAAGCCCAAGCATATTTCCTACGAAGATGAACAAAATCATCGTAAGTGCGAGAGAAATAAAGTGTTTGCCTTTCTTCATGTCCATCGTACTGGATATCAGATTACGAACGAACTCAACAGCCCACTCCATAAAGTTTTGCAGCTTTCCCGGATTATCCACCGACAGGTTCCGTGTAGCGATGATAGCAAATATGAAGACAATGGCGCTGGTTACAATCAACATCAATAGTACGGACAAGTCCAGATGAAATCCACCAAGCATAATCACTGGAGCTTCATGCATATTTTTTTCTCACCCCTTTCTCTACCTGAAAGTTACCACACTCAAAATCACTCTGCTTTGCGGGACATGATGATCCCTATAATTAATAGGGAAAATTGCGCAATGGCCAGACCGCCTGCAACCGCATATGTATTGAAGTACTGCGGAAAGCGCATCGATATGTAAATACCAAGCACTGCGAGCGCCGCTCTTGTCAAAAATCCCAGGTTCACACGCTTCAGATTACCTTCTGCCGCATCATCGGACATCTTCCTCACCTTGTAGCCCAGGTAAAATGCATTAATCAAACTGATGCTAACACCCAGGGCCAGTCCCAAAGCAATCGTTTCCAAACGAGGTGCAAATGCAGCCGTCAGAAAACAAATCATGAGAATGTACATGACGGAAACGGTCATCCATCTGCGATATCTGGCTAGTTCACTCATCACTTTCCCCCATGAATTTTTTAGCAATAAAGTAAATGCTTACCCCGCCTGCCGCAAGAAAAAAGAGAACGCTTACGGCGATCCATATTCCGTTGCCTCCAATGGTCCTGTCCAACCACGAGCCAGCGTAATATCCGGCAACAGCGAGCAAGGCAATCTCGATCCCAAAAGCTGTCACGAGCCCCATTGCTTTCCAGACCTTATCATCATGGTTACGGGATGAATTTGGTTTGTTCGAATCGGCCATTTTCCACGCCACCCTTGCAATCCCAGTTAATTTTACTGAATGATGAGAGCCTTTGTCAATTGATTGATTTTAGCGTTTTAAAGGGAGAAACGACGGGTCTACAGCTTAAGAAAGCCCATAAACCCGCGTAAACCGTACAGTTTAACTGTATGCTATCCCCTCTATAAATCCAACAGAAAATGTGAATTATTTTTTGAACTTTCTGTGAAATGATTCCGGACGCTCACTTTTTACGCCAAAATGGTGCAAAATCGCATTGACAATTCTTTCCGAAGCATGTCCATCACCGTATGGATTAGCAGCTTGGCTCATGCTTGCATACAGTTCTTCATCCGTAAGCAGAGCCTTGGTCCGTTCATATACACGTTCCTCTTCTGTCCCTACCAATTCCAGCGTACCTGCTTCGATGCCTTCCGGGCGCTCTGTAGTATCGCGCAATACAAGAACAGGCACACCAAACGAAGGCGCTTCTTCCTGCAAACCGCCTGAATCAGTCAGGATCAAGTGAGTGTGCGGGTAAAAGTTATGCAAATCCACTACGTCTAGCGGATCAATTAACTGAATACGGGGATGATTCCCCAAAATCGCGTGAGCCGGCTCCTTCACAGCAGGACTAGGGTGCACCGGGTACACGATGGCAATATCTTCAAATTCGTCAGCAATACGTTTGACGGCCTGGAAAATGTTGCGGTGAGGCTCGCCTTGAGATTCGCGGCGATGAGCAGTCATCAGCACCAGGCGTTTGCCTTGGGCCCAATCAAGTACCGGGTGTTTGTAATCCTCCCGTACTGTATATTGAAACACATCTGTTACCGTGTTGCCTGTGACGTAGGTACTAGACTCCGGTTTATTTTCCTTGGCAAGATTGGAAGAAGACCAGTCCGTTGGCGCAAAATGCAGATCGGCCAAAACACCCGTCAGCTGGCGGTTCATCTCTTCCGGGTATGGTGACAGCTTATTCCACGTCCGCAGACCGGCTTCCACGTGTCCGACCTGAATCTGTTGCAGGAAGGCTGCATAGCTGGCTACAAATGTAGTCAACGTATCACCGTGAACGAGCACGATATCTGGCTTGGCTTCACGCAAAACCGGCTCCAGACCGCCAAGAACACGAATGGTGATTTCGTTCAGGGTCTGACGATCTTTCATGACATCCAGATCATAATCGGGATGAATGTCGAAAACTTCAAGAACCTGATCCAGCATCTGGCGATGTTGCGCAGTTACGCAAACAATCGACTCAATAGAGTCGGGATGTTTCTGCAATTCCAGAATCAGCGGAGCCATCTTGATCGCTTCTGGGCGCACCCCGAAAATAGTCATCACTTTAATTTTTTTGGACATTTGAGCAAAGCTCCTTTTCTAATCCGCATGAAAATATGCTTATTTCGTTCCGTACAAACGGTCTCCCGCATCGCCAAGTCCTGGCACGATATATCCGTGATCATCCAGACGGTCGTCAAGCGCAGCTACATAGATGTCTACATCTGGATGTGCATCTTGTACTGCTTTTACGCCCTCTGGCGCTGCGACCAGGTTCATCATTTTGATCTGAGTGCATCCGCGCTTTTTGAGCACGTCAATCGCTGCGATTGCCGATCCCCCTGTTGCAAGCATCGGGTCAATCACAATAAGTTGACGTTCAGTCACATCTGTAGGCAGCTTGGTGTAGTATTCAACCGGTTGCAGTGTTTCCGGGTCACGGAACAAACCAACATGTCCTACTTTTGCCGCTGGCAACAACTTCACAACGCCATCCAGCATCCCTAGTCCCGCACGCAGAATCGGTACCAGTCCAAGCATACGTCCAGAAATTACTTTTCCTTGTGTCGCAGCTACAGGCGTTTGTACATCAATGGATTCCAGCTCAACATCTCTTGTAATCTCGTAAGCCATTAATGTTGCTACTTCATCAACCAATTCACGAAAATCTTTCGTATTCGTACGCATGTCGCGTATAAACGTCAGTTTGTGTTGAATCAGGGGGTGATCACATATTACTAATTTTCCCATTAAATTGTCCCTCCGGTAAGTTCTTCATGAGTTAAGCATTTCCAAATATACCTAGCCGTCATTCACAGGCTCGATAAATCCTGTATATTATATCATCACCCACACTGAATTACACCATCAAAGGGCACCTAATCATTACAGAAAAGCAAATCCTACAAAAACAGGACCGGAAAATGATTCATCCGGTCCTGTTTGCTCGTGCTGTTATGTCACTTGAATGCTCTCAATACCTGTGAACACTAAAGATGCTCCGCAAACCGAATGACCTTTCGATCGCTGTTATCCCCAGAATTCTCTGATCCATTAATTAGTTGGTGGAATTCCGGTGATAAAGGCGAGCGCTTCGCTTCTTCAGGTTCTTTCGGTTTGCTCCGTCTGCGTGTTCACATCCTGAACATCTCAAATACAAACAGCACGAGCAATATTATAAGTATTACTAGTATTTAAGGTCGGTGTAGAGTGGGTATTGATCCGTCAGTGCAGTCACTTCTGCGCGTGCCTGATCAAGCGTTGCTGTATCTTTTGGATTTTTGAGCGTCTTGGCAATGATCTTACCGATCGCTACCATTGCTTTCTCGTCCATACCACGGGAAGTCGCAGCAGGTGTACCAATACGGATACCGCTTGTAATGAACGGGCTTGTTGGATCGAATGGAATCGCGTTTTTGTTCACGGTAATACCGATGGAATCAAGCACATGTTCCGCTTCTTTACCCGTGATGTTCACGCTACGAGTATCAATCAGCATCAAGTGATTGTCTGTACCGCCGGATACAATGTTCAATCCTTCAGCAATCAATGTTTCAGCCAGCACCTGTGCGTTTTTCACCACGTTCTGAGCATACGTTTTGAACGAAGGCTGCAACGCTTCACCAAATGCTACAGCTTTTGAAGCGATTACGTGCATCAAAGGTCCACCTTGGGAACCTGGGAATACCGCTTTATCAATGGCAGCTGCCCAGGACTTGCGGCACAGGATCATACCGCCACGTGGTCCACGCAAAGTTTTGTGTGTTGTTGTTGTAACGAAGTGTGCATGTGGCACCGGGTTAGGATGCAGTCCAGCTGCAACAAGTCCTGCGATGTGTGCCATATCAACCATGAACAGCGCGCCAACATCATTGGCGATGGAAGCCAGCTTTTCAAAATCAATCGTACGCGGGTATGCACTTGCACCTGCTACGATCAGACGAGGACGATGTTTGAATGCTGCTTTGCGAACTTCATCATAATCAATGAGGAATGTATCTTCTTGAACACCATACGCAACGAAGTTGTAAAGCAAACCAGAAGCATTAACCGGGCTACCATGGGTCAAGTGACCGCCATGTGCCAGGTTCATACCCAGAACGGTATCACCAGGCTTCAATGCTGCCAGATATACAGCCATGTTCGCTTGTGCACCGGAGTGCGGTTGCACGTTCGCATGTTCTGCACCAAACAGTTCTTTCGCACGATCACGCGCGATATCTTCAACGATATCGACATGCTCACAGCCACCATAGTAACGTTTGCCTGGATAACCTTCAGCGTACTTATTCGTCAGAACGGAGCCGAGTGCTTCAATTACCGCTTCACTTACGATGTTCTCGGATGCGATCAGCTCGATGTTGTTCTGTTGACGTTTCAGTTCAAGATTCATCGCTTCCAATACTGCAGGGTCATTTTTACGCAATTGTTCCATGATTAAATTCCTCCTAAATTATAATGAAGTTATAAAGCGAGCCTTCAGGCTACACTCCTGACTTCGATTGCATCACCCTCTTACGATCACTGTTATCCCCAAATTTCTTTGAACCCCTTTGATAAAGGGGAAATTCGGTGATAAACGTGAACGCTTCGCTTCTCCAGATTGGTGTTGCACTCTCCGTTTACGTGTAAACATCATTTCACTTTATACGTTAGTCACAAAAGGTCGAATCAGGTTGTTCTTCCATTCGATAAACCGCACGTTCGCCGCCAATCAGTTTCGGACGTGTAAGTGCTGCTGTAACACGAGCCTCTCCAATGTAACGAAGCGATGTCCGAAAAGGAACCGCAACATGGCGAAGATGCATGCCAATCATAGTCTCCCCGATATCCATACCTGCATGGGCTTGGACATGCTCAGCCAGACATGGATCGGACAGTGAACGATAGGCGGTAGATGCCATGGAACCACCAGCTTTCGGCACAGGTACAGCGCCAACCTCTGTCAGTCCAAGCCGCTCAAGCAACCTACGTTCCATCACAAGCGCCCGGTTCAGGTGCTCACAGCACTGAAATACAGTGTCGAAACCAAACTCTGTCTGCACCTCGCGAATACCTGCAAGCAACTGATCTGCCACGTCGACGGCACCACTTGTTCCGATGCGCTGACCTGCAACTTCACTTGTACTCGTGCCGATAACAACAACATGGCCAGAGCCAAGTTTACCGGCTGTCGCCAGTTCGCGCAGGATTGATGCTGCCTGTTGTTGCAATCCGGGTTGTTCTGAATCCAGTTCAATAGTCATCCTATCGCCTCCCGATAAAATCATGCCCGTCATCTTGTGATGCTTTTGCTCAACGCATACGTTGCATGGCATTTCAGGTACTATTATAGCGAAAAATCAGATGAAAGACGAAAAAAAGAGCAGTCTGCGGGTATCGCAGAATTGCTCTTTTGCCCAGGCGACCGGCCGTTTGTTCCGGTGCTCCATTGTGGTTGTGCCCACTTCGTCGCCAGTTACACCGGATCCCTGTTTTCCCCTTCATCATAAATCAACCCCACTTTAAAATCAACGGTTAATTTACATTCCATGTTCTGTTTCTATATCTTGTCTCTGTACAGCTGAATTATTCAAGCTTATCCAGAAGCTTGGATAACGCTGTACGAATCTCTGCTGCCGCAATATTGTAATCGTCCCGGCTACCACCAAACGGATCGGAGATATCAAAACTCGGAATACGCTGCCGAATTTCGATTGCGCGCTCCCTCTCCGAGGCCAGAATTTCCTGGCCCAGGGCCCGTTTCATCTCCAGTGTAGCAAACAGGCTGTCCAATTCCTCCAGATCTTGAAGCACTTGTGCGTCATTCTCGGCATATTCCTTCAGCGTGTAGGTCTTCTGAATGGAATTCGGGAACACCTGCATCACATGTTGCTTATGACTCCGGGTTAACGTCAGAATCAGATCTGCCCATTCGATCAACGCTTCACTAAGCTGTGTAGACTGGGATGGGCCCTCTGCCTGATGATCCTTCAAAACTGCTTCGGCATGACGTGATATCGGCATGCCTGACGATGCAGCCACACCTGCTGAACGAACATGTACCTCGATACCGCGCTCGGCTGCAAGTTTCCGCAGAAGCCCTTCTGCCATGGGGCTGCGGCACGTGTTTCCTGTACATACAAACAAAATATGTTTCATTGTGATAGCCTCCCCATATAATCAAGATGTGAACTACCTATCTTATCGTTCAACCGCTTTATTTTTTAAAATATAAACAAAAGTCCAAAGGCAAGCAAGATCGCCCCGCCTACAGCTTCACCGTAATCGCCCAAATTCTGACTTACCCTACGTCCCAGGAGCAGACCCATGATCGACATCAAACCACCGCAGAAACCAAAGGCCAAGATCGTCAGGACAAGATCACTGCTGAACATACCGAGCGATACCCCGACAGAGAATGAATCTACGCTGACACTAAGCGAAAACAAAAGAATACCCAGCAAAGATCGATGATCGACCAGCTTGGTTTCCCCTTCACGAAATGCATTCAAAATCATGTGAGCACCTAACAGTACCAGCAGGCCGCCTGCTGCATAATTCGTAATATTGCCCAGCAAGGAACTGACATACTTCCCCATATACATGCCAGCAAGCGGCATGATGACATGAAACAGTGCCGTAACGGTGCTAATTTTCAGTACATCACGTAGCCGTATACCCTTCATGCCAATGCCGATGCCCAGCGAAAATGCATCAAGCCCCAGCGCAACCGCCATAATCAGAATGGTTACCAACTGCCCTACATGGGCAGACACATCCCACATCCTCATACCCCCAAGTCACATAAGGTTCTTGTACACGATATGCGGACAAGAACTCAAACATGACGGTTACAGGGAAACTGGAGGGTGAAGTGTCGATAGAGCTTTCCGATAAGAAAAAGCAGATCAAGTATGCTTTGCTAATATGAAAATAATAGATTGTTACGTTAAACGTAACAGCTACATGAAAGAGTGATGAATGCTTGCAAAAGTTGAGGCTCGCTCCTGATCCGGCGGCAGGAGCGTTAAGGTATGCGGCTCAGCCAACTTGAATAAGTTGGTTGCCTGCCGCCTTGAGCAGCCGGTTCATGACGGCTGCTCCCAGCCCTTCGCGCGAGCAGGCTTCCGCCACAATATATGTGGCTCCCTGCTCATCGCAGCTGCGCAGCGCGGCGTATAGCCTGCGCGCAGCTTCCTGTAGCTCGCTGGCGTTACCCAGCGAGAATACGGCATCGGCGCGGTACTGCTCCACGTGCTCGGTGAACGCCAGCACCGCGGTACGCTCCCCGCGCTGTGCCGCCTCCGCCAGGGCGGCGCGGGTCCAGGCCGCCACCGCTGCGGGCGGCCCCTCTACGACGCACAGCGCCCCTGCGGGTGCGTAGTGCGTGTACTTCATGCCCGGCGAGCGCGGCGCCGGGCTAGTGCTGTCGCCACCGGACCCTTCGGCGAGAAGCGCCGGGTCCGTGGCGACACGGGCGGCTACGGCGGACAGCTGTTCCGCCGTGATGCCGCCAGGGCGCAGGATGGTGACGGTACCGTCGTCACCGGCCTGCACCACGGTGGACTCGACGCCCACCCCCGTGGGGCCGCCGTCCACAATGCCGCCGATGCGGCCATCCAGATCCTCCCGCACATGTGCGGCGAGGGTTGGGCTAGGCCGCCCGGAGCGGTTCGCACTTGGCGCAGCCACGGGGCATGCCGCCGCCGCAATGAGTGGCAGCGCCACCGGGTGGTCCGGCATGCGCACGGCCACCGTGTCCAGCCCGGCAGTGACCCGCGGGGACACCGCCCCTGGCCTAACCGGCAGCACCAGCGTCAGCGGGCCCGGCCAGAAGGCCGCCATCAGCGCTTCCGCTGTTGCATTCACCTCAGTGACCAGTTCATGCAGCTGGTCACGGTGCGCGATATGCACAATCAGCGGATTGTCGGATGGCCGCCCTTTGGCGGCAAATACCGCCTCCACCGCTTTCGTGCTGCGCGCGTCTGCGCCGAGGCCGTAGACCGTCTCGGTCGGGAAGGCAACCGTCTCCCCTTGACGAAGGCAGGCCGCTGCAGCCTGCAAGTCAGCGAGCGCCGCTTCGCGGGCGGCGCTCCCCTTTTTCACATCCGATACTGGGGAAATCTCTTGAACGTGCACATTTATGTTCTCGCCCTCACTCTGCTCATGCAAAAGTGCTCTGACATCCCAAAAGGCTGTATTGTGTTCCACCTCGGCTCTCTCTACCGCCGCATGATCATGCTTGTCCTCTAACGAGGGTTGTTGTACCTTTTCGTGCTCTCTGCTCATATATATCATCATCCCTAAACTTCAAGTAGGTTCAATTTCAGTACATATAAGTATACCATATCTATCACGTTACAGGTTCGATCCAACCATAGGGTACTTCTCCCGCATATCCTGTTCATGTAGAAAAGGAAGCTCCCTGCAGATTTGCAACGAAACTTCCATCCCTTAGTTTTTTATTCTATATTGCACTGCATTTTAATATGTTTTATATTCGTTGTTAGGCGAATAAACTTGCTACCCAATCCCATATTTTCACAGCCACATCCCACAGGAAGAATCTCGCTTCAGGCGTTTCACCTTGCACAGTTGCTTTCACCTCTACAGCATCCGCAGCTGAGGCAGAGACTGTCGTTGTCGTTGGTTTAGCCAGCGCGTCCCCTGTACTTGCATCGATGAAACAGAGTGGCGGGAACAGTACACACCACCAGTTCTGCCCTTTGCCTTCGCCCAGCGTAATCCGTACCGCTTCATACTCGCCAGCAGGGTATACCGTACCCCCATACAGCTTTGTTGGAAAAGGAACCTTGCCAAGCTCCACCTGATAATCATAAGTTAGACCACGTTTCATTAGCTCTTCTCCTACCCGATTCTCAATCTCGGACAGATGTTCACGAATGACATACCGAGCCTGCTCCAGACTTTGCGGATTTTCCAGCGCCCCAACCCATTCGCCCATCTGTGCAACGACCGCATCCCGAATCTCACGTTTCACGAGCTGATCTCCCGCCGCATCGGAATTCGCTAGAATCCGCAAACGGATCGATTGCTCCGGAATAGTAGTAGCAGCAACAGCCGCATCGGTTTTCTGACCTTCCCACATCATAATGATCATCATAAGACATACAAGGATAAGTCCAATTTGTTTACCAATTCGTCTGTTCATCCCGTTCTCCCCCTCGGTTCCGATATCCAGCTGCAACTCTCTCATGTCTATCAGTATGCCCGGTAGAGGAAGAAGTAAACCTAGTACAAACCAGAAATCTATTAAAGTTTTCATAGAAACGGATGAATTGGCTTTATAGATCGGGAAAGAAACACAGACATACTCATTATGCCGGTTGCGAAAAGAGATTCCTTACTCAAAGGAGATGATTTCAGCACTCATTTATTCTACGAAATGCCCCTAAACCATCTCTTCTCGGGCATATAAAAAAAGCTTAGTGACCACTAAGCTTTCTTTCGAAGACAGTAATGGATTAGATGCTACTTTAATCTGAATAATCCCTCCAACTCGTGAAAAACACAACTACATCGCGCTATTCTCTTTTTTCTTTTTCATCAGACTCCGAATCCGCTGCATCCATGATGGTGATTGCTCCTCTGGAAACCATTCATCCTCGTCTTCATCACCATACAACTTAATGCTCATCACCAGCCCAATACAGGCCATGTTAATCAGCAGAGACGTACCGCCATAACTAATGAACGGCAGGGTAATGCCCGTTAGAGGCATGAGGCCAAGGAATGCACCTACATTTTCAAACACCTGATAGAGTAACATCCCGATAATACCCACAATGATAATGGGTCCGGCCCTTTCTTTGCACTCCAGTGCGATTAACACCATCCGGTGGATAAGGATAAAATATAACAGGATTAAGAGCGAAGCTCCGACAAAACCAAATTCCTCCGCGACCACCACAAAGATGGAATCCGAATACGTATACGGCACACGTCCGCTTTGAACCGAAGTTCCTTCCAAAAAACCCTTGCCCATAATCCCGCCCGATCCGATGGCAAGTCCTGCATTTTTTGTATGCCACATCGCTTTGGCTGTAGCTTTCTCGGGTACAAGCCACGGATCGATCCGTTCAGCCCAGTGCTCCCGTTTGATCTTTTCCAAAAAGGCGAATATTTCATCATGGTAGAAGGTATACGATTTGATGAAACCAATAAAGAAAGCACCCACAATCGCCAGCCCGATTAACGCATGTTTCAGCTTTATATTGCCGATCCATAAAATAGCAACCAGAATGACCACATAACCGAGAGCGTTACCCAGGTCATTCTGAGCCATAACCAGTACGAAGGGAATAAATGTCCAGAGCCCAATCGGTACGACATCTCTCCAGAACCCGAGCTCCCCACGTTTACGCTTCACAATTAAATGGGCAAGAAATAGAACAAGGATCATTTTGAACAATTCCGCAGGTTGAAACGAAATGCTTTCCGTGATTTTCAGCCAGCCATTCGCGTTATTCAACGTACTTCCAAGCACATTGGCCAGGATCAAGAAAACAATGCCTATACCATATAGAAGAAAAGCGTATTTTACGTACAACTTGTAATTAAACAAACCAATCCCGATGACTGCAATGAACCCAACCACGTAGAAATAGATTGTTTTCACATGATGATTCGCGAGTTTGGGATCAAAGCGTGTTCCACTATAAATCGCAAGTATACTAATCGCCATTAACAACAACAGAACAAAAAGAATGACGCCATCCAGCTTCTTTACCGTTTTCCACATGATGTTTGAATATCCCCCTAGTTCACACATCGCACTTTACCAATAATGATCAATATTACCATTGTACCTAATTGGATGGGAGAATGGAAATCCGGTTGATTTTAAAGCAAAAAACCTTGAAAGTCCGTTCCCCAGCGAATGCCGGGAAGAACGATTCCAAGGTTGATCTGACTTCTTTTTCAATATTTCTGTAAACATTCATGTTCACTGTTCCGGTTGCTCCTGTTGCGCAGGTTTGCGTCTGAACAGCTTCAAGATCAGTTCCGTAATACTCGGTTGCTCCGCTGCTCCCAGGATATCTTCATTCTCTTCGGTGTGTACCTTGATACTCATGGCAATGCCCATACTGATCATGTTAATGAGCAGTGATGTTCCTCCATAACTAATGAATGGCAAGGTGATACCTGTCAGTGGCATGAGTCCGATAAACGGCCCGATATTGACAAAGACCTGATACAGAATCATCGCAATAATACCTACAATCAAATAAGCACCTACACGATCCTTACATTCCAAAGCGATTAAGACTAACCTATGAATCAGGATGAAATACAATAAAAGAAGTACCGATGCACCAACAAAGCCAAACTCTTCACCAATCTGTACAAAAATCGAGTCTGCATAGGCCAGTGGTACCCGATTGGATTGGATGGTCGTACCCTCCATGTAGCCTTTACCCGTAACCCCACCAGAACCAATGGCAAGTTTGGCATTGTACGTTTGCCACAAGACGTCTCTCGATGTCAGTTCAGGCACAAGCCACGGGTCGAACCGTTCTGCCCAGTGTGCACGTTTAATATCTTTGAGGAAACTTGTAATTTCATCATGATAATGAATGTATGCCTGTATGCCAGCAACGATAGCACTTACCGCCAGTACAAAACCAATCAATGCATGTGAAAATTTGATATTGCCGATCCATAATAAACCGATCCAGATAAAAATATAGCTGAGTACCGCACCCAGGTCATTTTGCAACAATACAAGCAGCAAGGGCGGCAGCACACACAAACTGATCGGAATGACATCTCGCCCAAAAAACAAAGGCCTGTTCTTCTTCCTGGCGAGCAGTGTCGATAACATGACAATCAGACATAGCTTGAACAACTCCGAAGGCTGAAGACTGATTCCGCCAATCGAAAGCCAACCTTGGGCTCCGTAATACTCATTACCAATGAACAAAACCAGAACTAACAGTAACAGACCCAGCCCATAGATATATAAATAATTTTTGACGATAAATTTATAGTTGATCATGGACATTCCGAAAAAAACAACAAAACCCAAAACATAAAATACAATCATATTTTTGGAGAATCCCTCGACCTTTGGACGACCAAACGTAGTACTGTAAATGGCCATTATACTAATGACCATCAGGATCACCAAAATAAAAACGATGGAGTAGTCGATCTTTTTGAATTTGTGCAGCATGTCTTTATGTTCCTCCAAGCATTCAGAAAATCTTCGGCATACCCCATTGTAGAGGATTTCGCGGCAAAAAGAAAACTTACGTGCCTTACATTTTTGTCACCTGTTCCGAAGGTCGAACACCCAGGACATGCCGCTCAATTCCGGCAAGGTCGGGAACGATGATAATCTCTGGCCAGTGCCCCGCCGATTCCAGCAAAGCCGCCACGTCTTGAGCCTGGCCCATGCCCAGCTCAAAACCGACAATTTGCGGCGGCGCAGGCAGCAAATTCAGCTGCTCTACCATGATGCGGTACGGGGCGAGCCCGTCCGGACCGCCATCCAGAGCGAGGCGCGGCTCATGATCGCGCACCTCCTGCTGTAACCCGGCGATATCTCCCGCCGGGATGTAGGGCGGGTTGGACACCAGGATGTCCAACCGCTCCCCAGCGAACGGTGCAAGCAGATCGCCTTCACGGAAGTCGATCTGTACGCCGTTCGCGGCCGCGTTGCGCGCGGCCACATGCAGGGCATCCGCCGAGAGGTCCCCGGCGGACACCTGCCACTGCGGGCGAAGCGAAGCCATCGTGACCGCGATGGCACCGCTGCCCGTGCCAATGTCGACGGCGCGCACGGCACCGCCGGCGCCGGCAAACACGCGGTCTGCTGCGCGTAGCACAGCTTCGACCAGCAGCTCGGTCTCCGGCCGCGGAATCAGCACGGCCGGCGTGACCTCGAACGGCAGCCCGTAGAATTCCTGGCTGCCGATAATGTACTGCGCCGGCTCACCCGCAGCCTTGCGCGTGACGGCGTCTTCCCAGCGGCTACGCAGCCCGCTGGGGAACGGCTCCGGCTGCATCATGTAATACTGGGCGCCATAGACGCCCAGTACATGCTCCAGCAGCAGCCGTGCATTATTGTGCGGCTCGTACACGCCGCACTTCTCCAAAAAAGAGGAAGCCTCTACGAAGGCTTCCCGGCAACTCTGCTCCGGCGTCATTACAAACGTTCCGCCCGTCACAGATTATTCTCCTCTATCCATCATCTCGGTCTGCTGAGCAATCGTCAGTGCAGACAAGATATCTTCAATCTCACCGTTCATGATTTGATCCAGCTTGTGCATCGTCAGACCGATGCGGTGATCGGTTACACGGCTTTGCGGGAAGTTGTACGTACGAATCCGCTCACTGCGGTCACCCGTTCCCACTTTGCTTTTGCGCTCTACGGAGATTTTCGCTTCTTCTTCCATCCGTTTCATATCAAAGATACGTGTACGCAGAACTTGCAACGCTTTTTCTTTGTTGGAGTTCTGGGATTTACCATCCTGACACGTTGCTACGATACCTGTTGGCACGTGAGTTACCCGTACTGCCGATTTCGTTGTGTTAACCGATTGTCCACCGGCACCACTGGAACAGAACGTATCCACACGAATGTCTTTATCATGAATTTCGATATCAAAATCTTCCGCTTCCGGCATTACCGCAACGGTCGAAGTCGATGTATGAATCCGTCCACCGGATTCCGTTGTCGGGATACGTTGTACACGGTGTGCACCGCTCTCGTATTTCATTTTGCTGTACGCGCCGCGTCCGTTGATCATGAATACAACCTCTTTGAATCCACCGAGATCGTTCGTGTTCACATCCATCAGCTCGACTTTCCAGCCTTGTGCATCTGCATAACGGGTATACATCCGGTACAGATCCGCCGCAAACAATGCCGCTTCATCTCCACCAGCCGCGCCGCGAATTTCCACAATAACGTTTTTGTCGTCATTCGGATCTTTGGGTAGCATGAGTACACGAATCAGATCATCCAGTTCTTTCTGGCGAGCAGACAGTTCATCAATTTCCATTTTGACCATCTCGCGCATCTCGTCATCCAGCTTCTCGCCTTGCATTTCCTTCGCAGCTTCCAGATCCTCGCTTACCTGTTTGTACTCATTGTACGCATCGTATGTCGGCTGAAGATCGGATTGCTCCTTCGAATATTCACGCAGCTTTTTGTTATCACTAGCTACATCCGGGTCACACAAAAGCTCGCTCAGCTTGTCATAACGATCGGCCAATGCCTGCAATTTATCCAACATGTATAGTCACCTCACGTTTTATTTTGTCTTTGCACATGCCGTATTTCATAACGAACCAACATGCACACTTGCTGTATATATCTATCATTCAAAATTCCACAAACCACAGGATTCTTCTGAATCCCCTGACCGCAGCATCTCATTCGAATTCTGTGTTATATGATCGACGTATAACCTCGCTACAACGTCATCAAATCCTTTACTTTTAAAGTGATATAAAGAAATCGCCTACCGCCAAAAGCCCTTGTCTCATCTCATCGATTAAAACAAAGATTTTATCATGGGTATACGACTCTTAATTATAGCATATGCTTATGCCTCTGGCTAGAGCAATTCGTCCTCCAACTGCTCCAGCACAACACTCCACCATGTTTCTTCATCAAGCAAACTTACAGGGTCTTTCTCTGTATAAAATAAACGGAGTTGCTTCACTGCTTCATCTTTTCCGGACTGCTCTTTTTGCGTTAAACGAGGTTTAATCTCTCCGCGTCGAAATGCTTCCAGCTTCGCTTCCGCTTGTTCCAGTGTCATGACCGTGGGCTCATAGGCTTTGGAGTGCTCCTCTACGATTGCCGTGTACCTGCTCAGAAACGCCAGAAACAGGTGGAGACTGCTGTTCATTACAGCATACTCTCCACTCTGCACATCGACTCTATACAGTATGCCCGTTCCAGCTTCCACCCCAAGAATGGCCGTCTGCTCATCCCATTCATAACCGATGGGTAACAGCGTTTTGAGATCATCCGATGTCCTCATTAACTCCATATCCGGCAATGGGTTGAACCTAATACCAAGTACATCTTCACCGTCCAACGTAAGCTGTGGCAAGCCAGAATGAAGCAGTAACTCCTGTGTTTCTTCGGTTAAATTCGCTTTTTCTACAAGCAGAGGATCGTATCGAACACACCGGGACGTTATATCCACTCTTGCCACCTCCTCCAAAGGTCCTTCTTTCTTTTATTATATCCATCATGGGTAAACAATCCAGTGAAAACGGAATCAACCTTGCATATCCTGACCGTTGTTTCGGAGTAAAATGCAAACAAAAACAGCACCATTCTCTGAGAAACCAGAGAGGTGCTGTTCTTTATTTTAACCGGTAAGCCTCAGAAGACTGACCCGCCTTTAATCCTATTTTTTAAAAATTACACGTTGAAACGGAAATGCATAACGTCGCCGTCATTTACCACGTACTCTTTACCTTCCAGACGCAGTTGACCGCGCTCTTTGGCACCGTTCATGGAACCTGCAGCAACCAGATCGTCATAAGAAACAACCTCTGCACGGATGAATCCGCGTTCGAAGTCGGTGTGAATGACACCCGCTGCGCCAGGCGCTTTTGTTCCTTTACGGATGGTCCATGCACGAACCTCTTGTACACCCGCTGTAAAGTACGTATACAATCCGAGCAATTTATAAGCCGCTTTGATAAGCAAGTTCAGACCGGAATCCTCGATCCCGAGCTCTTCCAGGAACATTTGTTTATCTTCGCCTTCCAGTTCGGAGATTTCTTCCTCCACTTTTGCACTGATCGGCACCACTTCTGCATTTTCAGCAGCTGCGAACTCACGTACCTTTTGCACATATGCATTGTTCGCTACATCACCGATTTCGTCTTCAGCCACATTGGCCGCATACAGAACGGGTTTCAGCGTAAGCAAGTGCAAGTCACGTACAATCAGACGCTCTTCGTCTGTCAGCTCCATGCTACGTGCAGGCTTGTCTTCATAAAGGACCGCTTTGACTTTCTCCAATACTTCCACTTCTTGAGCAGCCGTTTTGTTGCCACCCTTCATGTTTTTCTTGGAACGGTCGATTTTTTTCTCAACACTCTCGATGTCCGCCAGGATCAACTCCAGGTTAATCGTCTGAATGTCACTTACAGGATCAATCTTGCCATCGACGTGAGTGATATTCTCGTCTACGAAACAACGAACAACGTGCACAATGGCATCCACTTCACGGATGTGAGCAAGGAACTTGTTACCCAGGCCTTCACCTTTGGAAGCTCCGCGTACCAGACCTGCGATATCAACAAACTCAAATGCGGTAGGCACTGTTTTTTTCGGTACAACGAGTTCTGTCAATTTGTCCAAACGCTCGTCCGGTACTTCAACGATCCCCACGTTCGGGTCAATCGTACAAAACGGATAGTTTGCAGACTCGGCACCTGCTTGTGTAATTGCATTAAACAATGTAGATTTACCAACGTTCGGCAAACCAACGATTCCTGCTTTCAAAGCCATGTATATGACAACTCCTCATTCATTACTTGTTCGGTATGGATAATCCTATCCATTATATATGACAAACCCCAAGGCATCAAGGAACTTCGCCGATTCACCCGCAGCCATCTCCATCTTCAAATCCCTGGTTCCTGCTAGCCTTTGATTTCCTTGTACATCGTCAAGTCCGTCACTTCATAGCCCATCTTGCGATACAGGCTGCTTGCCCGCTCATTATGTCCAAACACATGTAGCCCGATGCGGTCCACCCCAAGACTTCGCGCGGTCTTTTCGAGTGCATCCATCGTTTCTGTGCCGTACCCTTTTCCGCGATATGCTTCTTCCACCACGATATCCAGCAGAAAAGCTTCTTTCCCCCGGCGATTCTCCGTAATATTAAACCAGAGGTATCCGACAATGCCGTCCACCGGATGCATCAGATTAAACACATATGTCCCCGGCGTCTCTAATCCTTCCGGAAGATAACGCTCATACGATTCCTCTGCCCGTTGTAGCGCTTCTTCTGGCGCCCACGTTCCTGCTTCTACTTTTTCCTGTGCAAAATCTTCAATTGAACGGCTACGAAAACTCGCAAATTGTTCCGTACTCATTGGAGACAGTTCCATATTATCTCCTCCTTATCTAGTTGTGATCACTTCGGTGTGAATGTTACGATGGCCTACGTATGAACTTTATGTACAGTCTAGTACACTTACAAATCAGCACCTCTTCAAGTACCTCATTACATGAACCACATTAAATGAACCTTATTCCAAGCGCTTCAACTTCTTATGTTGAGCATTCATCCTAATCGACTTTACACGTTTCCAAGCATTTATCTTATTGCTCTGCTCGTTCTCCTTCATATTGTACCTTATTGTTTGAACATACACTGTAAAATAATGCTCCTGCACCAACTTTTGCATGCATCCCTGCGTTTATATCTTTAATACGAGACGCCCGTATAAAACAATCCAATAGAAAGGACGGTTTAACCATATGCACACCAAACCACGTCGTCCCTTTTCCAAAATAAAACTAATGATTGCCCTCGGCCTGTTCCTTGCACTGGGTACCATTGTAGTGATGAGTTTTCTAAATGCCATGGATCCGTTCCGCAAACTCAGAATTACGATTGATAATCAGTCAGACTATGACATTACTCAGATTAAGACAGGCATAACCCATTTGAATCAACCCGTTCTCGATGCGAGCACAGCAGATAAAACAGAAGATTCCGACCTGCTCTATACCTCTAGCGAAGAAATCGTTAGCGAGGAAAAAGTAAAGTTTACTCCAAAGCTGCAATTTCTAGGCGAAAGCTCCGTCTACGTCATACTTAAGGACAGTCGCGGCAAAACCTATACAAAAACAGCCTGTGGATATACAGAATCTGTGTCAGGAACTTCCCTCATCACGATAACTAATGAGAATATAACTGTGAAGGAAAATTGTACTTAAATTGAATGTTTCTCATTCTACACATCTACCTATGTTAAAATAGAAGGGCGAGCGACCGGCCAAAGTTTCTCGCCCAGAGGTCGATGGATTACTCCATCGGCTTTATCCTTTTAACCTGATTGTACATATTAATAAGTTCATCCAGCACCATAGATTGGTGGATCACCTGAGGGTGAAGAAGCTCGCCGTACTCCGTTTTTATCTGATGGAGTCTCTCCCTCGCTTCTTCGATCCGCAGTTTGAGTTCGTTCTGCTCCATAACACCCCTCCCTGCTGTACCATTGTAGGACATCCTGCTAATTAACATAAATTCAAATAAACTCCAACAGTGAAAACGACAAAAAAACACCCTTTTCTGAAACACCTTTGGACAATCTAACCAACTGTCTGTATAAGGAATTTCAAAACGGAGGATGTATCAGAGTGCAACAAATCTAATTTCTTTAGACCTGTGGAGATCGCCCCTAGGCCTATACATACATGTGGATACGTTCCTTGTTACTTTTTACTTAGCATAATCTAATCTTTCCTTGTTGTACCCACTCATCGTTCGGGACTGTATAATCTCTGAATCTTTTGAATAAGCATTTCGGCACTTGGCTTGACCCCGAGTCCAGTGACCACGTACTGCAAATCATCAAAAAGTCCCAAACAATCGAGAAGCCCATCTTTATTCATATTTTCAATCGCAAATTCCATGCCTTGGCGAATGTAAGCTACGCCTCTGTCATAGTGGTTATTTCTTAAATAGTACGTACCCAACCCTGCCAGCAAAATACCATACTGATCATTGGTGTATTGTTTGCTCATTTTTCCGAAGCGACTGCTCTGTTCCTCGTAATCCAGATGAGATTGATACTGCTCAAGTACATCGTCAATATTGACATTATATCGATTTGCTGCGGTCACGATGGCGCATAGCGCAGGAAATATTTCTTTTTTTCGATCAGAGATATACGTTAAATAATCTGGAATCAACTCTGTTTCACCCGACAGCAATCTGAAATAGTAGTTATTCCCTTCTGACCAATCCTGAAACTGAAGAATTACCATCTTTTCCTCTTCTGTGGGCTCTTTAATCCAGCTGTAATCAGCGTATTTTGAGACATACTGAAGCGTTTCCTTGTATTTTCCATGTTGATAACTGACCTCAGCAAGCGCAAGATACGAATACAAAGCATAATACACAATCTTCTTTTTGGTTCTGGTCTCTACTTCTCGTAATGTTTTCTTGGCATCATATTGAATAAAAGCTTTGATCTGTAACTGGTCAGCGAATTCTTTCACTTTGTCCCAGCGGCGCAAGGATGCATACACATTGATCAGTTCATTCAGCGCATCGAATTGGTATTGCTCATCAAGACGTTCTACAAATAGTTCGAATCGTGTGGCTAGCGTAAGATTATTAACCTGGTCATTCGAAAGTCCTATCGAAAACAGACGATATTGGCATAAAGCCAGACGTTCCGAATGTTGCAACTTCTCACTCTCAGCAACACAGCGATAGAGCGGTTTACAAGCCTCCATCTTGCCTTCGCTATGCAACTGCTCTGCCAGCTCAAACAACAGAGGCACATAGGAAAGGTTATCCATCACATAGTTCACCGCTGTCTCCATATGTGTTATATGGCCTAGCTCTGCACAACGATATAAAAAAGGTCTGAGCCTTCTCCAATCCAGGGTAGAGTCTACTAAATACTCATGTATGTATAGTTCATATAATTCGCCTTCAGGCATCCCAATGCCAGCCGTAATGCGATCCAATTGATTTAAGCCTATCGGACGATTCCCTTTCAACGTACCGCTCAATGTCCCGGAATTCACGCCAGAAATCTCGGAAAAGCGATTGATGGTCATTCGATTCCTTTTCAAAAAATGTTCTAAATGGTCACGAATTGTAGCTTTTTCGCTCAAAGGGACACCGCCTTCCCATGAAATGAAGCTTAATGCGATCATACAATATTTTGGTAAGTATCATCAATATTTAACTTGTAAATATTTTACTTTGATATGCAAAAAAAACCGCCCTATTTTAATTGAGCGGATTTAGAACGATCTGCGATTGCTACGATGGGACTCGAATCATTCTAACGACCACCAGCGACGCTATTTGCCCATTTTTGGTCACTTTGAGATTCTAACGATCACCAGGGAGCTTATTTACTTGAAAAGCTACGTTTTTCACTCATTTTTGCGGAATTTCACACAAATAACGCTTCTGGTGATCGTTAGATTGTCAAACACCGCAAAATGCACGAAATAAGGTTCTGTGAGATCGTTAGAGCCTCTGAGTCGATACAGCCACTCCGCTCACTAACCTTCGCTTCCGCACTCTGAGTCCTCGGCATCCATGTCGCCCGACCCCAACAACATTACCGCCGCTCAACCAGACGTTCTGTCCGCTTCACCTCTGCAACGCTGCCTGCGCCGATGCCGAACATGACGGTGCGTAGCTCGAATTCGACCTGCTCCAGCCGCTCGGACAGTGCTTCGTCGGAGGTGACGGCGGATTCGAGCAAGGAGCGACCAAAACCTGCGAGGTCAGCACCGAGCGCGAATGCTTTGGCAGCATCCACGCCAGTGTACAGTCCGCCGCTACCGATCAGCGCCCCATCGGGGTTCAGTGCCCGCACATCCTGGATGCATTCAGCTGTCGGAATGCCCCAATCGGCAAAAGCTTCAGCAGCCGCCCGGCGTACCGGGTTATTGTTGCGATACTTCTCCACCTGTACCCAGCTTGTACCACCTGCGCCAGCCACATCGATGAAGGCTACGCCTGCTTCGTACAATCGCTGTGCCGTCACACCATCGATGCCAAAACCAACTTCCTTAACACCGACAGGCACGTCCAGCTCACGACACAATTTCTCGATTCGTTGGTACAGACCACTGAAGTTCGTATTGCCTTCGGGCTGGAATACTTCCTGCAGCGTGTTCAGATGCAGCACAAGCAGATCCGCGCCGGCGATATCCACGGCACGCTGGAAATCAGCCGTGCTGAAGCCATAGTTCAGCTGAACCGCGCCCAGGTTCGCGATGACCGGGATGTCCGGTGCCCAGCGGCGGACATCAAATGTGCTTGCGAGTTCCGGCTGCTCTACGGCAGCCCGGATCGAGCCTACGCCGAGCGCCCAGCCTCTGGCGTTCGCTACCCGTGCAAGGCGCTCATTGATCGCGCCTGTGGTCTTGCTTCCACCTGTCATCGAGCTGATGAGCAAGGGTGTACGCATTTTTTTGCCAAGGAACGAAGTGTCCAGATTCACCTCTTCAAAATCCAGCTCCGGCAGCGGATGATGACGAAACGCATACTTCTCCAGTCCGCTCGTTATGCCTTCTCCTGCCACATTCTCCTCCAGACAGAGGCGCACGTGCTCCAGCTTCCGTTCTCCCGTTGCCACTTCGGGCAGCAGCCGTCTGCCGGCTCGCTCTTGTTCGTTCATGATGAGACCTCCTATGTGAGAATGATGTGCAGGGTAGGCTCATCTGCGTTGTTATGCTTCCTGTTCCCTACCCCATGCTGAGTTGCTCTGTACCTCTTGTTTCTATGTAAAATGCGGTTGCAATGGACAACTCTATCCAGTATACCGTTCCTCTCAACCTATTGAAAGGACACTCCAAAACCCCATCATCTCAAACGCTATTTTGTCAGGGTTTCAGAGCACTTGTGCAACTCTTTGCAGCCTCAAAACAACTATTCTGCACGATTGAACCCTGCATTACTTGTTCGAACTCAGTCCAATATCAGAGCAGCTGTTTCACCTCATTAGGGTCTTGTCAGCCCCGGTCTGCCTTATTCAATTCATCAAATTCATCAAGTTCCAGCACACCTGGTTCTCCACGCGCTTGCTCTACCTTCCCAGCTCCGTTGCAAGTCGCTCCCCCACAAGCTGGCCGGACAGCGTAACAATCGGGGTTCCGCCGCCAGGATGGGTTGTACCGCCAACGTACCAGAGCCCTTGAACATCTTTGCTCTGATTGCCTGGTCGCATAAAAGTCTGTTTCACCGAATTGGAGGAAATGCCATAGATCGACCCTTGATGAGCGAGTGTATCCCGTTCAATATGTTGCGGTGTGTAACAAATTAACACTTCCGATTGCATCAACCCGCCAATACCACGCGCCTCCAATTGTTCCAGCACAAACTCACCGTAACGATATTTCTGCTCTTCCCAGTTCCACGCTTGAGACAAATACGGTGCATTCACCAGAATGAACAGATTGCTGGCCCCTTCCGGAGCCATACCTGCTTCGGAATAACCCGAGTAACAGATGTATATCGTTGGATCTGAAGGCATCCTGCGATCACAGAAAATATCATCAAACTCCAGCTTATACTGCTCTGGAAAAAAGACCGTGTGATGTAATAACTGATCGTACTTTCTGCGCACTCCCGCCAGGGTTACGAATCCTGAGATGGAAGGTTCGTACTTGGCAATCCGGGCATCACTCATTCGTTTCCGATGCTCCGGCGCGAGCAGTAACCTGTTTACACTAAGCACATCTCCATTAGCCACGACCTGTTCTGCTTCCATAAAGCCCCGATCCGTATCCACGCCGATCACCTTGCCATGCCGAGTCACGATCTGATGCACTTCTACACCCGTCAGAATCTGCACGCCTTTTTCCTGCGCAAGCCGGGTCATGCCTTCAATCAGCTGATACGTTCCGCCTTTGACCCCGTAGATGCCCACCTCTGCTTCCACATGACCCATCATGGCAAAAATAGAAGGCGACAGATACGGAGATGATCCTACATACGTGGCGTACCGTCCGAACATGGCGAGTGTGTGTGGATGGCTGAAATACCTGCGTAGCAACTTATCCAGCCTGACTGTAGGCCGCACCCGAAGCAGACTGCGCAACATCTGGAGGTTGTATTTATCAGACGGATTTAGTAGCAACTTACCGAGAAAATGACGATTCGCCTCCGCATACAATGCGGCAGATTCATCCATAAACGCATCATAACGCAAGGCATCCTCCGGACTGTACACAGCAATCTGCTCTTTCATCCAGCCGCGATTTCTAGACAGATCGACCACTGTTCCATCCGCAAAAACATTACGTGTTCTAGGCTCAAGCTCGTACAACTGCACATAGTTCTCCATCACCACGCCTGCCTGATCAAAAACCGAGCGAAACGCATCCGGCATCGTAATCGTGCTCGGCCCGCGGTCAAAATGATACCCGTCCTGCTGGATCTGTTGCAACTTGCCGCCCACATGCGCCTGACGCTCCAGAATGGTTACTCGCAAGCCCGCCGTAGCAAGGCGAATCGCACAGGATAGACCGCCGAAGCCTGCCCCGATTATAATGACATCCTGTTTCAAGTTCCCGTTTGAGGCCTCCGCCCGGTGCCCGTTATCCATTTTCATCTCTTTTCCCAGCAACATTCCTGCCCCTTTACTACCTTCTCCTATACCTTGGTCTCTCTCTGTATCTTCTGAACCGTCACCATTTCCGTTCTCCTGTACACTCTGCATCAGCTATAACGCCTGCCTTTCCATACATACCCTTTACCAGATCGACCTGCCTGCCATGAGGCCAGACCAATAGCAATCACACACGCCATGCTGATCGGTTGAAAAAGAGCCAGCCACCACGGCTGACCTCCGATATGATCGGATACCCGTTTTACGGCCATGCCAAGCAATGTGCCTATGAAACCATAGAGAAATGACGTTTCACTGCCCGTTAATAGCCCTATAACCAGACCCAGCGGCGGCACAATATACATCACAAAGTACATCAGCATCGTCCCAAGCAACAGCACGTCCTTGCGTCCCATGCCTTCATACATATTTTTCTTATATCCGTTCCATACTTCTGCACCGTTCTGATACATCCGCGTACTCGTCACATCATGGACATCCGCCAGCATCACGGGATGACCGGCACGTTTCACTGCTTTGGCGAGACTCATGTCGTCCACCAGATGCCCTTGAATCGCTGCATGACCGCCGGATGCTTCATAACTTGTTCGATGAATAAGCAAAAAAGCCCCCGTAGCGGCGACAAACATCGGACTTGCCGATCTGCGTATCATAAAAATAGGAAGATGGCTGATGATCGTAAACATCATCATGGGCACAACAAGCTTTTCCATCCAGGTCTTCGCCACCTGGTACGGGAAGCCGGTGACCAGCCCGCCGCCCTGCGCGCACCCGGCAGCAAAAGTCTGCCGAATGGCATCCGGCTTGACCCGAACGTCCGCATCCACAAACATAAACCAGTCTCCTTGGGCTTCCTGAACCAATCGGTGACAGGCGTAGGATTTCCCCATCCAGCCCGCAGGTAGTTCAGTACCCCGAAGCAAACGTACGCGTGAGTCTCGCTCGGCAATCGCCTGAACCAAAGCGGCGGTTTCATCTTCGGAGCGGTCGTCCAGTACCAGCACTTCCATACGAAAACCCTTCGTATCGCTGGCAAGCACACTTTCCAAACATGCTTCAATATGTATTCGTTCATTTCGCGCGGGGATCAATACCGAAACAAGCTGATCGGATGGCACGATATTCACCTTATGGAATGATCGTATTTTGGGCAGGCAAGCGGCATTCCACACCGCAAAGAGCAATTGCAGTAGCAACCCTCCCACCAGACACATCCACAATATCTCAGATGCATTCATACTCTCATTCATCTTATCGGTTCACCTGCTTTCGTGCCGCATCGTATTTTTCACTAGTGGAGCGAATTCCCCGAATCAGAGGCTGTGCATCTGGCAGACTTCCTTGTCCAAGCTGAATCAACGTTGCTCTATGATCATTCAGTTGTTGCTCCAGCACACGTCCCAGCCGATGAGCAATCTCTTCACTTTTCCACGTTTTCCAATCTTCCACAATCGGCAAGCCAGCCTTCATAGAAATTTCCGGCAGGTCATGCTGAACCATGCCATGACATAAGGTAACTGGCACAGCAATAGCATGCGGAAAACGACGGAGCACGAGTCCAATGCCCGGACGAAACTGAATCGGCCGAGCCTCCTGATGCAGAATTTCACCCTGCGGGAATATCCAGACCCTTTTGCCAGAAGCCAGCAGCTCATTCGTATATTGCAACGATGTCCGCACACCCGATGCACTGTCCTTGTTGATTGAATACGCTCCGAGTTTGCGAAAAAAAGCATACTGCCGAAGCTGCCGCTCCTCCATCATCACATAATGATCCCCGCGCGAAGTTTGCTTCGCGGCATGATACAGTAGCAGTCCATCCCACCATGAGCTGTGGTTCATAAAATAGACCACGGGCTGATCCGGCGCTATAGGCAGCACTCCATCCAAGCCCTTACGATCCACGATTTGTGGATCGAGTGAACCCGAGAGCGTAAACGAACGAAAACGTCTACGCAACAAATAATAATGGTTGTACAGCGAGAAGACTCGGTCAAACGCTTTGGACTTTACGGCGCGAATCATACAGCCAGCTCCCCTCGGCAAGCAGCACACCTGCGATGGCAATGATGAAACTGCCTGTTATGCCTTCTTTTAGCGCAAGCAGGCCAAACAGAAGGATAAACAGTTGGTACAACCATTTTGCCCGCAGTAGGGAATGTCGATCCTTCGGCATGGCCGGCAAAAAGAGAGACAGAAATGCTCCCATAATGAACCAGCTGATGTAGTTTGTCCACGGAACACCGTAGAACCCTCCTGGAGCCTGCCATTCCCAAAATCCTCTTGCATGAGCTACAGGATCGAGTACAAAATCCAGCACAATTGCCCAAAATCCCGTTTTGAGGGCTCGCACCAACTTCCCACCCCAGGTCGATCCACCGCCGCTAATCAGCGCCGAGTTGCCAACGACTGCGATCCAGGCGAATCCAAGTGTTACCGGTACACTGAACAGATGGATTCCGAAGAAGTCGGAATAGGCATACTCGCCAAAAGGCCAGTGTGTATGTACACCGATCCATTCCACACCCATACCGCCCAGCCAGATGATGAAGGACGATATCCAGAGGTCGGGCCGTAGCCACTTGACTGACTGGTCGGACAGGTCAGATCGGCGATGTTGCTGATATATAAGGTCAAGCACATACAACGCGTAGAATACAAGAAATAGCCCATTAGAGAAGGATAACGCCTCAGGCACACCAATCGTAAGCATGAGGATGGCACCAATGGCGTACCATACCCAGTACACCCACTGAACCATCAGGATACCGCCATTCGGGAAGCTTGATACGCCAGCATCGGATACCGTTTCACAATCGCGCCCAGCATCTCCAGTTTCAATTCATCGCTGACATATGCTCGTTTCGTGTACACATCGTAGTCGTTACGCTCCACGGCGTGCAGGATCGTTGAATAGAAGGCCGCGGCTAACTCAATCGAAAAGGCACTTTCAACCGGATAGGTGTCCAGACGATCCATGCCGATCCGGAACCAGTTCAGCGCTGCTGCTTTCAGATCCTGAATGATGGCGATAAATCGTTCATCCACAATGCCGTCTTCCCAGTCCTGTTCGGAGTATCCGTGTTTCTCCATAATCTCCAGCGGTACATAACGGCGCATTCTGGCCCGGTCTTCACCCACATCCCGAATAATGTTCACAATCTGCATGCCTTTGCCTAGTGCGATACCATTCATCGCTACTTCCGCTCCGTTATCATTACGGAGCACAGGTAGCAGCATCTCGCCTACGGTTCCGGCAACCAGATAACAATAGTGCTCCAGCTGTTCTAGCGTTGTATAGTGGGTCACTTCCAGATCCGTTAATTGGCCCTCCATCTGACGAAAAAACGGGCCTTTGTCCAGATGAGGGAAGCTGCTGAACAGCCATCTCAGTGCCGGCCAGATAAAGTGCCCCTCCGCTTCTTCGAGGTGTTCAAATAATTCACGAATTTCATGGATCGTATACGTTGATTGCTCCGGCTCATCCACACTGTCATCAATCATGCGGCAAAACGCATAGATGACATATACCGCCTCGCGGCGGGGACTGGGCAGGCCCTTAAACGCCTGATAAAAAGACGAGGAGCCCTTCTGCATCAACTCTTCACACCTGCTTAAAATCGCTTCGTTCATTTCCCCATCTCCTTCATGAGTTGATTGACAGCCATCCTAGCGCCTTGCATGACAATGGGCACGCCGCCTCCTGGATGTACCGATGCTCCGGCAGCATATAAACCTTGTATCTTCGAGAACGGTTTGGGCTGCGGTCGATACACACCCGACTGAAACAGGACAGGTGCAATGCCAAAGCTTCCTCCACCGTATAAGCCATCACGCGCGGCGTCAGCAGGTGTACGTACTTTTTTCCATTGCAATGCTGCACGGAGTCCCGGGAATCCTCGTTCTTCTGCTTCTTCCAGCACACGTTCTGCCAGCGCTTCACTCTCTTGTTCCCAGTTCACGCCTTCTGCGTCCGGTACCGGAATGAGGAAATACAGTACACTCCGCCCTGAAGGTGCAGCGGTCTCGTCCACTGCAGCCGGATTGAAGACGTAAAACGATGGCTTCGCGGGAATGCGCCGCTCGTTGAAAACTTGGCGCAAGCTACCATCCAGGCTTGGTGGCAAGAAAAACTGATGCGTTGTGGCATCCTCCCACCGTTTATCTACTCCGGCATAAATCAGCACACATCCCGATGAAGGGCGATACGGCTTACGTTTCACGGGTGCTTCCGGTACCTGCTTCATCAGCCCGCTCAAATTCGGAAAATCTCCGTTATAGATTACGGCATCCACCTTTTCAGCACCATCAGCCGTTTCAATCCCCTCGCATATTCCATTGCGGATCTCCAGTCCAGTGACTTCCGTGTTCAGCTTGATCTTCCCGCCGCGAGAGAGCAGTTCCTGCTCCAGAATAGCGGGCAGAGCCGCGTAACCGCCCTTCACCATCCAGATGCCATATTCGTGCTCGGCGTAAGGAAGCAATGAATAAATCCCAGGTGTACCAAAGGGCGATCCACCGATATACAAGCTTTGCAGCGAATACGCATCGAGCAATTCTTCATGTTCAAAATAATCCCCAACGGCCTTCCGCACACTCTTGTGTGCACGCAGCTTGCCCATAAGCGACATGAGCGAAGGGGTGAAGAAGTCCCTTTTGCGCGGAAACATCTGTTCCAGAAACGCTGCCCGGCCTGCGGGGAACAACGTGTCCATATCCTTCATAAACCTGTTGAATCCTCGGCCTTCTCCCGGGAACAACCGTTCAATCTCGGCGGTCTGCTCTGCCCGGTCTGTCTTCTTGGTCATGACACGTCCGCTGTGATAATGCACCCGGTATAACGGGTCACAGCGTAGCAGCTCGACTTTGGAGCGATCCACACCGGCCTCTTCCAAAATGCCAAGCAACATCTCGGGCAGGAGGACAATGGTTGGCCCCTGATCGATCCGGTATTCCCCTTCCTGTTCAAAAGCTATCCGTCCGCCTACGCGAGAGCCTCGCTCGTACACGGTAACATCCCATCCCTGACGGTTCAGCAGCAACGCTGAGGTAAGCCCTCCAATCCCGGCACCTACAACAGCTGCCCGCTTCATGATTGTCCTCCGGCTTGGGCAGTCTTCACGTAGGAGGATGGCTTGGTACGTCTTCGTGCATCCTCTTCCTGAATCAATCTGACACTGATTCGCGCCGATTCAAAGATTGTCGGCAAGCCGCTACCCGGGTGCGTACCTCCACCCACCAGCCAAACGCGTTCCAATTCCTCAAACTGATTATGCGGTCTCAGATACATCATCTGGCCCAGATTATGTGCCATATTAAACGTTGCCCCCTGGTATACATCCAGCTCATTCTGCCAATCCAGCGGTGTGAACAGCATACATTCTTCGATCCGGCCACGAATGTCTGCCAGTTCTGGAATCGCTTCGAGCCGCTTCAACATGTCTTCTTGCACCTTCGCTCGTTCCGCCTCCCAATCGATGTCTCCCGTAAGGTTTGGTGTTGGCATCAGCACATAAAGTGCAGATTTTCCTGCCGGAGCGAGTGTCGGATCGAGCCTGGATGGGTTATGAACATATAGAGACGGATCTGCCGATAAAATTTTGTGCTTGGTAATTTCGTCTACATTCACCCGGTAATCTTCCGGAAAATAAATCGAGTGATGTGGCAGGTCGATCTCACCATCTACACCGAGATACAACATGGCCGTGGAACAGGAATATTTTTTCCGTTTCATTTTTTCGGGTGTATATTTTTTAAGTACGCCAGGTTCGAACAAATGGTTCACTGCATGGGCAAAGTCGGCATTGAGCACGACATGGTCCGCTTCGATCCGTTCGCCGTTTTCAAGCAGTACACCCTCGGCGCGACCATTGCGAACAATAACCTGTTTCACCGGTGTACGGGTGTGAATGCGTCCGCCATTCTCCTCAACAACATCCGCCATCGCCTGGAATACCCGATTCACGCCGCCGATTGGATGGAACAGTCCATATTGGTGTTCGATGAACGACAAGATCGTAAATGTTCCTGGACAATCCCATGCGGACATCCCCAAATATTTGGACTGGAATGTAAACGCCCAGCGCAGACGTTCGTCGGTAAAATACCGGGAAAGAATGCCGTAAACCGTATTATTTATATCAAGTTTAGGTAGAGCCGTAATCGCATCTTTACGTAAATAATCGGTGAGTTTGCCAAACGGACGGCGGAGCAGTGGCATCACTTTG
Organism: Paenibacillus sp. FSL R7-0272; assembly: GCF_037969905.1. Classification (NCBI taxonomy): domain Bacteria; kingdom Bacillati; phylum Bacillota; class Bacilli; order Caryophanales; family Paenibacillaceae; genus Paenibacillus; species Paenibacillus sp. FSL R7-0272. Next base: position 5,874,755 of record NZ_CP150221.1, read on the forward strand.
CCAAACTTCACTTCTTCGTCCCGCATGTACCGGAGGTAATTCTCTTCATTGCCGGGGAACAGCTCTTTGATCTGCGCTGCTGTATCCTCCCGATTGCGTGAAGGCGTGAACACCTTATCTCCAAAGTTCAAAGCGTACAGCGGGGTCAGTTCTTTCATATCTACATAATCCGAGAGCTTGCGTCCGACCACATCAAACATCTCTTCAATCAACTGAGGCATCATCAAAAAGGTAGCCCCGCGGTCAAACTTATATTCACCAAGCTCCAGACGGGAAGATCGTCCGCCAATGGCTGGCTGTTTCTCGTATACATCAACCTCATATCCCTGACCGGACAGTAACATGGCTGCTGCAAGCCCACCCGGGCCTGCGCCAATGACGGCTGCACGTTTGCGTTGTTGATTCGGTATCATGCCACTCACCTTTCTATGTAGGACTATCTCTAGTTCTCAAGCCCCTAAACTATTATTAAACCGCAACGAAACACTTTAATCGGGTAAACTCAAAAACATTATACAAATCGTGTACAAATATTATACGACAAGTAAAACATAAAATGACCCGCGGGTCAAATTAATTGTTTTTTACACGTTAAAGATCTATATAATCCATAAAAAAACATCCCTTGATCGCTGGATCAAAGGATGTCCTATATGAGTCTATTCCATCAACATTCGCCTTATGTTCAATTGTTATCCTCTCACTTGTTAGGCACCTGGTGGCCGATCCGTAAAATACTCCCGTTCAATCCAGGACTGCCAGTCTGCCGAATCTTCAGGCATAATCCATTCCGGGTGACGAGCGTGCTTAGCACGTTCAAACCCTTTGCCGCCCAGCACAAAACGGATATGAGGGAACTCGTCCCGAATTCGGTCAATCAGCTGATCACAAGGTTCCACAAGTCCGGGGCTCGTAATCGAAAGACAGACCAGTTTGATTTTCTGCTCACGGAGAATCGGAAATACCCCTTCTTCCGGCGTATTGGCCCCGAGATACAGGACTTCCGCTCCATTTTTGCGCATAAATAAAGAGAACAACAATAAACCAACCTGATGATGTTCCCCTTCCGGACAGAGAGCAAGAACTTTGGGCAGATGCGGATAGATCGGGAACAGATGGAAAAACTGATAAAACCGCTGGGAGATCAATTGCGTCATGAAATGCTCCTGCGCTACCGTCGCACGTCCTGCTTCCCATGCGTCTCCAACCCGAACCAGGATCGGTACGAGTACATGGTAGAACATGCTGTCATATCCGTACATCGTGAAACCAAAATCAATCAAACCGTTGGCACGCTCGCCCTGAAAATGATAGAGGGAATCATAGATCTGATCGGCCATCTGTGCATGAGCTTCTTCCATCACGGGTACTGGGGGCACCATCGGCGCAGGTGAAGAAGAATCAGGCCTTTTAGCTTTCCTGATCTTCAACATACGTACAGCCTCGGAGATATTGGCCTGATGCTGATCAATCTGCTCCTTTAGCCAGCGCAGATCCGCTACATTCTCTTCCGTGTACATGCGATAACCCGACTCTGTCCGCTCAGGGGTAACCGCATCATAACGATTTTCCCAAGCCCGGAGCGTGACCGCCTGAATGCCCAGCATGGCAGCGACTTGTTTGATGGAATACACGTGATTACCTACTTTCTCTCCATAAACGTTCTACAAAAATAATACGTTCATTATACACAACGACCCTACAGCTGTCGATTCATCCAATCCAAATTGCATGATTCGCCTGTAAAACTCTCATGATTCTCATACAACATCCGAATTCTGCCTCCTGCGTCAACATCGCTACACCTGTGGTAATAAACGTCAGCAAGTACAGAAAGGGGGAGTCCAACATTGTTCCCATTGCGCCGCCATACCTCTGACCGCAAATCTTCCCGCGGCAAATTCCCATACATACGCACAGCAATTGCACTACTTATCCTATGGTTTATTGCTGTTATGCTCTACCAGACCTATAAACCGCTACCACCAGGCATCTCTTATGAAAGTCAAGAATATCGGGTGAAGAATGTCGAGTTCCTTCATGACCTCACGTACCCTTCTGCCGACGGACAGATGCAGCATGAACAGCAGATTTTTCAGCGGATGAAACAGGTGGTTGAGGATGCCGAGCAATTTGTCCTGGTGGATATGTTTCTGTTCAACAATTATCAACACAAGGGACAGAACTTTCCGCCTGTCAGCCAGGAGTTTACTGATGCACTCCTTGCCAAGAAAATGCAACATCCCGATATGGACATCTGGTTCATTACCGATGAAGTGAACACCAACTATAACTCGGCCCCCAATCCGCTACTGGAACAGATGAAACAAGCCGATATTCATGTCGTCATCACTAATGTTGATCCACTACGTGATTCTACACCGGTATATTCCGCAGTCTGGCGTACGTTCTTCCAGTGGTTCGGTCAGTCCGGTAAAGGCTGGATTCCTAACCTGATGGCGACAGATGGCCCGGATGTTACATTACGTTCCTATCTGAAATTGCTGAATGTAAAGGCCAATCACCGCAAGGTTGTTCTCAGCGAAAAAACAGCTATTGTATCATCAGGTAACATTCATGATCCTAGCGCTTATCACTCCAACATTGGCTTTGAGGTTACCGGCCCGATCATTGGAGATATCATTCAATCGGAGCAAGCTGTTGTAGATATATCGGGCGGGGGCCAGCTCCCTGTCTATGACGAAATCTCCCACACTCCGTCTTCCGAGGAAGCCGATGAAAATGATCGGCCTGTTCGCCTTCGTTATGTGACCGAAGGCAAAGTCAATGATGCCTTGCTGGATGAGCTGAGCCAGGTGGGAAAAGGGGATACCATTTGGATGGGGATGTTCTACATCGCTTCACCAAAAGTATTGGAGGCTTTACTGGATGCCTCGGAGCGAGGAACCGATATCCGGCTTGTACTTGACCCTAACGAAAACGCCTTTGGTCAGGAGAAGATCGGCATTCCTAATCGTCCTGTAGCAGCGGAATTACATGGTAAATCGAATGGCAAAATCCAGATTCGCTGGTATAACACGACCAAGGAACAGTACCATACCAAAATGATGTATATTGACAAAGCTGCTGGAGATCATATCGTGCTCGGCGGCTCAACCAACTTCACTCCCCGGAATCTGAATGACTACAATTTGGAGAACAATGTGTGGATTGCAGCTCCGGCAGACAACAAGTTTACGTTAAACGTTGCGAATTATTTCAAGCGCATTTGGACAAATGAAGATGCCGAATTCACTCTGAATCTGGAAGAGTTCCAGGAGAAGACCACCTTCCTGAAAGGCATTTTGTATAAACTGCAGCTCATTCTTGGGTTTACTACCTTCTGACCAGGCTCCAAAATAATTAAATATATCCTTGTAACAAGATACATCCGTCTGTACGTTTCATGTGCGGCGGGTGTATTTTCTGTTTTCTATCCTGGCTTGACAGAAGATGTAATGTGTGAAAAGATGTTACCTAACGACCGTTAGGAAGGTGAACAAAATGACTGCTTATTCCATCCGGGATGCATCCCTGTTTCATTTTGCCAGAGACGGCTATGAAGGGGCTTCGCTAAGAGCGATCGCTGATGAAGTCGGGATTAAGAAACCCTCGATATATGCACATTTTAGCGGTAAAGAAGACTTGTTTATGCACACCCTTGAGTATGCATTTGATGAAGTACGGCGACATACCTTGGAATATTTCCGAGATCACGCCCACTTGCCACTGGAACAACGGCTGCGGGGGTTGCTGACGTGGTTCGAGCAGGAGTATCAGGATCACGCCTCTGCCAGGTTGATGCTACGCAACTGTTATTATCCGCCGCCCGATCTGTATGGCCAGGTGATGGATCTGGTATATCCATTTCTGGACGGAATGGAGCGTGCATTGTCACGGCTGTTGCAACGTGCGATTCGCGAGGGGGATGTTCCGCCTATTCCTGCCGAGCAGGCCGCCATTGCTTTTATGACCTTTCTCGATGGCATTACTGTTGAAATTATCTATGGAAGCTCACGTCGGTACAAGAGACGGCTGGATGCTTCCTGGCCTGTCTTTTGGAATGGTATACACAGCTTGAATGAACAGGCACGCCCTATCGTGCCAGAAGGAGATTGAACATCATGAACCGCAACTGGTTATACGTTTTTGTAGGAGGCATTATTGAAATTGTGTGGGTTAGCGGACTAAAACATGCTTCGAATGCTTGGGAATGGGCATTGACGGGACTCGCCATTGTCATTAGTTTCGGCCTGATCATTGCTGCGGCTAAACGACTGCCTGTGGGTACGGTCTACGCAGTGTTTACGGGGATCGGTACAGCCGGTACGGTGTTGACCGAAATGCTACTGTTTGGTGAACCGTTCCGTTTGGCTAAAATGCTACTGATTGGACTGCTGCTCTGCGGTGTCATTGGGCTGAAACTCGTCACGGATCAGCAAGAGAAGCAGGAACCACAGGTTAAAGGAGGTGCCGTCTAATGGCTTGGCTTGCGATTGTAGGTGCAGGAATTTGTGAAATTTTTGGGGTCATCGGCATCAACGGTGCTTCTACGCGTAAGGGATGGCCTTATATTGTCCTGATGCTGGTATCATTCGTATTCAGCTTCTCGCTGTTATCTTACGCGATGACATCTATCCCTATGGGTACAGCTTACGCGGTGTGGACAGGAATTGGCACAGTGGGAAGTACGGTGACGGGAATGCTTCTGTTTGGTGAACGTAAAGAAGCGAAGCGACTACTGTTCATTGCAATGATTTTGGTAGCAGCGGTAGGATTGAAAATCATTACGTAATGTAATGAATATCGTGCAGTATAATGGATATTATCAACTTCAGGCAGAAAGGCGACTTCACTCAGGGAGTCGTCTTTTTTGTAGGTACGATTGTTTAAGTACGTTTGTCGAGGTGCGTTTGTGGAGATACGATTGTGGAGTGCGTTCGTATACGTAGGTTTGTGTAGGTAGATTTGTGTAAGTACAAATTTTAGGTGAAATTTTTTAAGCACAACAGTTAATTTGGAATATAATGTAATTCAAGAGAAGACCTTGTCATTAAGCTCATTGGAAAGAAGGAGAGTGCTTTTTATGAAAAAATGGTTGGTACGTATCGGCGCGTATACCGGTTATTCGTTCTTGATCGCACTTGCACTCTTCTATCTCTTTTTCTTGGGAGTAATCATCATGATCGCTGTATACGATTTTATGGGAGGAGCATAGTCTGCTTTCTCTTTACTTCACTTGCTCTTTTTTCTTAGACTCACCATGCTTTGCTTGGATTTTCATTTATTCCTTTTTTATTTTAATTTCTTTTATTGAACTGTATTATATCTTCTTTAATTTGTTCTGATTTATTTTAGGTTATATCGATTTATGTTGGTTTACTTTCTATTTGCGCTTTCCTTCGCTTTTGCCCCTATTTCGTTCTCTACTTCTCGCCTCCCTCACTTCTTTACTTTACTTACTCTTTCTTGTTTTGTTTTGATTTGTTTTGATTTGTTTTGCTTGGCTTACTTCCCTTCATTCGATATTCCTTCGTTTTTTCTCTCTTTTCCTTTTCCGAAGTAGCGCGGTTCATGCATTTAATTTCTAACGATCACCAGTAACGCTATTTGGGCCAAATTACAGGTTTTAGATTTCTAACGATCTCAGGTGAGCTTATTTCAGGATTTTGATGCGAAAATGAACGTCTAGCTTGTGTTTTCAACAAAATAAGGTTTCTGGTGATCGTTAGAATTTCAAAAGGATGAATATTGCTCAAATAAGCTCCACTGTGATCGTTAGAATAAATTTTCGATATGTTCTCGAGTCGTCCTTAAGAGCGTTGTTGAGGTGTTGATGTGTTTTTGAAGCATTCTTGAAGCGTTCTTGAAGCGTTCTTAAAGCGGGATTTATGCGTTCTTGATGTGTTGATGTGTTTTCGATGCGTCCTTTATACATTCTTCCATTCCCTCTCCAAAAAGTACAACGTACAGCTTTACGGCTTGCGTACTGTACTCTCTCAGTTCTTCTCTCGATTCATTCAGAGTTCTTTCTGGGCTCTCCTCTCGGTTCTTTCCTCAGTCCACTTTTCGGCTCTTTCACACCCCTACACCGTGCACATTTGTAATCCCTCATTCACATCGTTTATACTTAGTTTGACCACAAAGTCAATCCAAGAACTCAAGAGTTCCCAGTGAGGTGAACATACCCTTAATGAACCCGATCCATGGGATGAATGAAAAAAGAAAACTGGTCATCACCACAGCGCTCAAGCTGTTTTCCGCTAAGGGTAGCGCAGCAACCTCCATGCAGGAGATTGCCGAATTATGCGGGATGTCCAAAGGCAGCTTATATCTCATGTTCAAATCCAAAGAGGAGCTGGAAGCCAGTACACTAGAGTACTGTGTTTACATTCTTATGGACGAGATGTCCCAGATTGAACATGAAAACAGCCTGACCTCCCGAGAACGGCTACATAAACAGATTGAGGTGCTGCTAACGCATGTCGCGGAATTGAAGGAATTTTTACGTGTCCAGCTACGCAGCATGATGATGGATGATGAACAACAGCGCAAGGAGCACTGTACCCCTCAGCAAAGAGATATTGAGATCCGTACGTTGCATTGGTTCAAAAGCAAGCTCGAAGATCTGTACGGCTCCGAGATCGAGCCTTATACGATTGATCTTACCCTGCTGACACATGGACTATTCCTGTCGTACGTCAAAATCTGGTTTACCGAAATGCCTTCTCTTACGGTCAATAAGATGGCTACGCATCTTTTGCAAATGATGGATTATGCAGCACAGGGCTGCCTCCAGCATCGGCCTGAACCTCTGATTCCGCTGGATCAGTGGCCTGCCTGGATTGCTGAACCCCAACTAGATGCAACCATGTTGCGGCATCCCGTCCATATTCTGAAACAGATGCAAGATATCGCATCAAGCGACCTGCCCGCCGGTCAATCCAAAAATGATGTGCTTGAGACCATAGCCATACTAAGACAAGAGATCATGGAATTTACGCCAAGGCGTGCCATCATTCTCGGCATGATGCGTAACCTGGAAGGGATAACTATCCTTGAACCGATGCACTCCGAGCTTCAGCACATTATGGATACCATGTATAACCGGTTTATCCAGGCTGACTCGTCACACACATAAACAGGAGAAACAGAGAGGAGAAGAAACCAACGTATGAAAGGGATTATTAACTTTTCACTGAACAACAAGTTTGCGATCTGGATTCTGACCATCATCATCTCATTCGCAGGCTTGTACAGCGGAATGACGATGAAGCAGGAGACTATTCCGAACATCAATGTACCGTTTCTGAATGTCACGGCGATTGATCCGGGTGCGGCTCCAGAAGGTATTGTAGAAGATGTCACGAAGCCGCTGGAACAGAAGCTACGCAACCTCGAGGGTGTGAAGACCGTCACCTCCACTTCTATGGAGAATGCGGCATCGATCACACTGGAATTCGACTATGGAACGGACCTGACGAACGCAACAGCTACGGTTCGTGAAGCACTGAACGAGGTGCAATTGCCGGACAGTGTGCAGAAACCAACCATCTCCAAATTCAGCATTAACTCGTTCCCGGTTGTATCCCTCAGTTTGTCTGACAAAGACGGCGGGGATTTGGAAGAACTGACACGGCTCGTGGAATCGGATATCAAACCTGCACTAGAAGATATTGATGGTGTAGCTCAGGTTCAAGTGTCCGGTCAGTACGTTAAAGAAGTGCAATTGACGTTTGATCAAGCCAAAATGGCTGAACTCGGTCTAAGCGAAGATACGGTGAACGGAATCGTTAAAGGTTCATCCATTCGTGTGCCGCTCGGCCTATTCGAACTGGATAAATCCCAGAAAGCCGTTGTTGTGGACGGCAACATCATCGGACTCGATGATCTGAAAAATCTAGCGATTCCAGTCGTACCAAGCGGAGCTGGTGCAAACCAAGGTGCTGGGGCGGCTACAGAACAAGGTGCAGCTACGCCAGGGGCTTCCCAAGGTGGCGGTACTCAAACCGGTCAAACTAGTGCTCAAACCGCTGATCCATCGGCTCAAGCTGGACAAGGTGCATCTGGTGCTGCGCAGGGGTCCAATCCTGCAGCTGGTCAAGCTGATAGCGGCAATATTGCTACAGCAAATCCATCGGGTGCCGCAGGTGCGGCAAGCGCAGCTGGCATCCCAACCGTGAAGCTGAGCGACATTGCCAAAATTGAGGTCATCGGCCAAGCCGAGTCCATCTCCCGCACGAACGGCAAGGAATCCATCGGTATTTCCGTAGTGAAATCCAACGATGCCAATACGGTGGACGTGGTTAAAGCCGTCAAAAGTAAAGCCGAAGAACTGCAAAAGCAATTTAAAAATGCAGAACTGACGATCCTGCTTGACCAAGGTCAGCCTATCCAGGATTCCGTCAACACGATGCTGGGCAAAGCTGTATTTGGTGCCTTGTTCGCGATTCTGATTATCCTGATCTTCCTGCGTAACATCCGTTCAACGATTATCTCCATTATTTCGATTCCGCTCTCCTTGCTCATGGCATTGACGGCACTCAACCTGATGGACATTACCTTGAACATGATGACACTCGGAGCAATGACGGTCGCGATCGGCCGGGTTGTCGACGACTCCATCGTTGTTATCGAGAACATCTATCGTAGGCTGACACTCAAAAACGAGAAACTCAAAGGCCGGGATTTGGTTCGTGAGGCAACTCGCGAGATGTTTATCCCGATTCTCTCCTCCACCATTGTAACGATTGCGGTCTTCTTGCCGCTGGCACTCGTTAGCGGTATGGTCGGAGAACTGTTCATGCCATTCGCCTTAACCATGGTATTCGCTCTGCTGGCTTCCCTGCTGGTTGCGATCACCATTGTTCCGATGCTGGCACACAGCCTGTTCCACAAAGGAATCAAGAACAAACAAAATCATGAAGAGAAGCCGGGCAAACTGGCCGAAAGCTACAAACGTCTGTTGAACTGGACGCTCTCTCATAAAATCGTTACCGTTCTTATTGCGGTTCTACTATTGGTCGGCAGCTTGTTCCTGTACCCATTCATTGGCACAAGTTTCCTGCCGGAGCAAAAGGACAAATTCGTTACGATCACGTATAGTCCTGAAACGGGCTCACTTCGTGAAGATGTAGAAAAAGAAGCTCTCGTTGCTGAGAAATGGTTACTGAAACAGCCAGGTTTGGAGAAGATGCAATATTCCATCGGCGGCGGTAGCCCGCTCGCTAGCATGGGTGGAGGCGGCGGAAACTCTGCACTCTTCTACATCCAATACAATAAAGACACCAAAGACTTTACCGATGTGAAAACCCAGCTGGTTGAAGGTTTGCAAAAAGAGGTGACCAAAGGCACATGGAATGAACTCGACATGTCTGGCGGATTCGGGGGCAGCAACTTGAGCCTGTCCATCTACGGCGACAATGTAGAGCAGTTGAAACCTGTGGCGGAAGAAGTCCTGAAACTGGTTCAGGCGGATAAGGACTCTTTCGAAAAAGCAGATACCACCATATCCGACACCTACAGTCAGTACACGCTCGTTGCCGATCAGGAGAAGCTGAGCAAACTCGGACTCACGGCAGGTCAACTGGCAATGGCACTGAGCCCTGTACGTGAACGTCCGGTTCTTACGGAAGTGGATATCGACAGCAAAACGTATAAAGTCTATGTAGAAACGGACAACAAAACGTTCAGCAGCCTCAAGGATATTGAAAATGAAAAGGTCACTTCACCGCTGGGCATCCAGATTCCGATCAAGGATGTAGCCAAAGTGGAAGAAGGCACTTCACCAAACTCCATTATGCGTATTGATGGTAAAGTGGTTGTACAGGTGACAGCGAACATTCTGGCATCCGATGTGACCAAAGCTTCGCAAAACCTGAAAGCCAACATCGACAAGCTGGACTTGCCGGATGGCGTTGAAGTGAAGTTTGGCGGTACAACCGAACAGATTAATGACACCTTTACACAGCTTGGTCTGGCAATGCTGGCAGCCATTGCGATTGTATACTTCGTGCTCGTGGTGACATTTGGCGGCGGACTTGCACCATTCGCGATTCTGTTCTCTCTGCCATTCACCGTGATTGGTATCATGGTTGGTTTGTTTATCGCAGGCGGTACACTCGATGTATCCGCTATGATGGGTGCACTGATGCTGATCGGTATCGTTGTTACCAACGCCATTGTTTTGATCGACCGTGTTATTCATAAGGAAAACGAAGGACTCACAACGCGTGAAGCGCTGCTGGAAGCCGGAGCTACACGTCTGCGTCCAATCCTGATGACCGCTCTCGCAACGATCGGTGCCCTGCTGCCACTGGTAACAGGTCTCGAAGAAAGTGCAGGTATCATCTCGAAAGGACTCGGAATTACCGTAATCGGTGGTCTGATCAGTTCTACACTGCTCACACTGGTCATCGTGCCAATCGTGTATGAGTTCCTGATGAAATTCAAAAAGAAAAAAATCGTCGATTAATTCAGTCTATCGTTATCACCATGATTCAGATGTGAACGCGAGCAAAGATTTGCCCTTGACGGGTACTGGAATCTGTAATGATTCCCGTGCCTGATCAAGGGCATTTTTTATCGTGTCGATGGTAAAAAGTCGAACATATATCTGATGCTCATTTTAGATATAAAACAAAAAGGATAACTATTTTTGTCATCCAGACCAAATGAGCGTCAGGTTTAATCTCATCTTATCTAAATGCACGTATACTTATCTTTAAAAATCCAGTGAGCAAACACCCTGAATCCAGCATCCTTTGTATCAAATTTACAGGTGAGTCATGGGAAAGGGCGGTGATGATGTGGGAGAGACCACGCTTCATATCCAAATTAGAGACATGCTGAAACGTCCTGTATTTCGCAAGGCCGAGTACCTTGCCAGTCAGCGTGCATTGGAGCGTTATGTACGCTGGGTACATATTATGGAGGTTCCTGAGATTGGGGGCTTGCTGAGCGGCGGAGAATTGGTGCTGACAACAGGGATCGGCTGGCCTGAAGGCAAGTCGCATGGTCTGTCTTTTCTGCAACAATTGATTGCCTGCGGTGCCGCAGGGTTATGCATTGAACTCGGGGAACATACACGATCACAGCTTGAGGCGATGAAACAACTGGCGGAGGCGGAGGATTTCCCGCTGATCTGGTTTCATGAACAAGTCCGGTATATTGATATTACACAGGATTTGCATTTTGCCCTGATTCGCAGTCATCAGCGTATGGTCGCGGAACTGGATCAGCTCACCACCTCCTTTCATCAGCTATTGCTGAATGGGGATGGTGTACAGCCGCTACTGCGTCTGCTGTCACGCAATACCGGGTATGCTGTCGCCTTATATCCGCTGGAAGGTGAAGCGACGGCCATTCCTCATGTCCCACGTGAGCAACTGGAGAAGCAGAGACAACTGTGGTTGGATCAACGTGAATCGATGGATCACACTACCCTTGACGGTTATACAGCGAACCCTTCGACTGTAGAGGTATCAGACCCTTTTTCCGGTCGGCTCACAATGAATCCAATCAGCATCCCAGTTCAGGCACTGGAGTACACCTTTGCCGACCTCATCCTTTTTCCTCAGAAACAAACAGACCCTGAACCTCCCACTCCAGCTCTGCCGTACCCATCCCACGAGTACGTTTTTCATGCGCTGGAGCGATGTGCTGCTGCCATAGCCCAGGATTGGATGCGTACCCAGTACATGGAGGAAAAACGGCGTTATAAAGAGGATATGTGGGTCATTGACTGGTTAAACGGACATCACTCCGCGAAAGAAATTCATGAATATCTTGCAGCCGTACATCCGGCCCTCTGTGCAGGACAGGCCGCAGTTGTGTTATTCGACAGCAACCCTACGCAACACGACAGTCTCAGACTGCAAAAGATACTGATTCAGCGTAATATCGTTGCCCGCTCCGTATTTGCCCGGGAAGGCTTCACCCTCTACAGCACTGTACTTAATCTCCAGATCATTCTCATTGTCATTGACCCGCAGGCTGCATCTCTGCGTAAATCTAATCTGTGGTCCTGCATTCAGCAACTTCGGCGACACGAGCAGGAGCAAACTCACCAGCTCTTCTCCGGTCTGTATGGTATCGGTCAGAACTATTCGGAATACCCACGCCTGCGAGAGAGTCTTGAATCCGCGAAGGAAACGTTACGTATTCAGAAAGATATCGGAGTAATGGAGCAGCCCTTTTACAGTAATCTCCACTGCTATCGCATCATCGCCAGTATGAAACAGAACGGTAACTTGAATGATTTTATTACGGAATACCTGGGCCCACTGATTCGGTATGATTCGGAGAAGGGAGGTCAACTGCTCCTTACACTGAAACAATACCTGGCGCTCTGCTGCTCCAAACAAGAGACGGCCAGTGCACTGTTTATCGTCAGACAAACGTTGTACCATCGGTTGGATAAAATCGAATCACTTTTAGGAATAGACTACCTTCTACCCGAGAAACGGGTTGCTATGGAACTTGCGCTATATGCCTATGAATACGTGCATGGATCACTTGTATAAAGAGTGCACGTCTGTACGTATTAAAGACAGGGATAGGTAAATGGCAACTAAGCCGTCCGTCAACGTCAACGTCCCCGTCACACACTACATTATGCGCTACGCTGTTCCTGTAGCTGACGTATGAGAATATGACTGAACCACTTTCGGCCCGAGGCTGTACCCACATGCTGCTCCACATTCTCTCCTGGAAAATCAGGGTGGGCCCATGTCACATGAGCGCCCTCCAGATGTTCCCGGACCGAACAGATTCGATACCCCTGTGCAACCAATCGCTCAATGTCCAGCTTCTCCAGTTCAAAAGCTTCGTGCTCCGACATCTGTTTCGACATTAGTTCCGCCCCCCATGAATCGCAGTCACCGGTTGCCTCGGTGGAATCGGTGCTCCTGCATCATACTTATTACGCTTTACATATTTTCCTGCTCCTGCATTGCCTACATACTGCCGATCCCGTATCACATACTCGCCACGACAAAGCACGGTCACCGGACATCCCTGTACCTGCATGCCTTCAAACGCGCTGTAATCCACGTTCATATGATGTGTTTCCACCGAAATCACCCTGGTTATGGAAGGGTCAAAAATAACAATATCCGCATCCGTACCCACCGCAAGTGTTCCCTTCTGAGGAAATAATCCGAACAATTTGCTTGCTCTGGTCGAGCACAAATCCACCCATTGATTGAGCGATATGCGGCCTTTGGCTACGCCTTCCGAATATAGAATACTTAGCCGGTCTTCAATGACAGGCCCCCCGTTAGGAATTTTGCTGAAGTCATCTTTGCCGAGATCCTTCTGCCCCTTGAAGTTAAACGAGCAATGATCCGAACCAATGGTCTGTAATTGTCCGCTTTGGAGCGCATTCCATAGTGCTTCCTGATGTCCCTTCTCCCTGAGCGGAGGCGACCAAACATATTTGGCCCCCTCAAAGTCCGGCTGATCCATTATGGACTGATCCAGCGTCAGATATTGCGGACATGTCTCTCCCCAGATTCGGTGTCCCATCTCACGCATGCGCGCGATCTGCTCGGCGGCTTCGGCACAAGTAACATGCACCACATACAGCTGTGAATCCGCCAATGCGGCCAAACGGGCGGCACGTCCCGTTGCTTCTCCCTCCAGCATAGAAGGGCGGGTCAGTGCATGATGAATCGGTGTTGTGTGACCTTCAGCAAGCGCCTGCTTCACAAGCAGGTCAATGACATCTCCATTCTCGGCATGCACCATCACAAGTGCACCGTATTCTTTGGCTTTTTGCAACGTCTGAAAGAGAATGCCGTCATCGGCCTGAAACTGGTTTTTGTATGCCATGAATACCTTGAAGGACGATATGCCCTCCTCTTCAATCATTTGCGGCAGTTCTTCCAGCACCTGCTCATTCATCTCGCCAATCATCAGGTGAAATCCATAGTCAATCACAGCTTTCCCTTCGGCTTTGCGATGCCAATCTTGCAGGGATTCGGATAAGGGACGGCTTTTCTGAGTCAGACAAAAGTCAATGATGGTTGTGGTACCACCAAAGGCCGCGGCCGTTGTGCCCGTAGCAAAATCATCCGCTGTGACTGTGCCGCCAAACGGCATATCGAGGTGAGTATGGGGATCGATGCCGCCAGGTATGATATAACAGCCTGTTGCATCAAGTACTTCTGTCTGATCATCGGGGATTAACCCCATACCGATCTGTGCTATTTTCCCTGCTGCGATTAAAATATCGGCCTCAAAGGTATCCGATGCCGTCACCAAAATACCACCGCGAATCAATGTACGTGTACTCATGAAATCGCCTCCTTGGCTGATGGATTATGAACAGATTGCAGCAGGGAAATCGCCGACTGACGTTCATTCCAGGTAACCGGCTCCTGTTCTGGTGCAAGCTCAATCATCTCGATCGCACCGTCCACCGGGCAGACGATGGAACACAGATTACAGCCGACACAATCCTCCTCTACTACTTCAAGATAAGCACCTGACGGGTCGGTTAACATATCAATACATTGATGAGAGGTGTCTTCACAGGCAATGTGGCACTTATTGCAATTGATGCATACATCCCGATTGATGCGGGCAACCACTTTGTAGTTGAGATCCAGATTGCCCCAATCCGAGTATCTCGGCACGGTCTGACCGACCAGTTCGGCTACACTCTGAAGTCCTTTTTCATCCAAATAATCGTTCAGCCCTTCGATCATGTCTTCCACAATGCGGAATCCATGGTGCATCGCCGCCGTACATACCTGTACTCCCGTTGCGCCCATCAGCAGAAATTCTGCCGTATCACGCCAGTCGGATATGCCGCCGATACCCGAAATCGGCACACCAACTTCGGGATGACGGGCACACTCCGCCACCATGTTAAGCGCGATGGGTTTTACAGCCGGGCCACAGTATCCACCGTGAGCTCCCTTGCCGCCTACATGCGGAACGGTGTTCCAGGAGTCCAGATCAACACCAGCGAGAGAATTGATTGTATTAATCAGTGAGATCGCATCCGCACCACCCCTTACAGCCGCGCGGGCTGTTGCCGTAATATCTGTAATATTGGGAGTCAGCTTTACGATGACCGGTGTGGTAGCCACTTCTTTTGCCCACATCGTCTGTAGCTCGACAAGATCAGGCTGTTGGCCTGATGCGGCGCCCATGCCTCGCTCTGCCATACCATGCGGACATCCAAAGTTCAGCTCCAGACCATCGACGCCGGCGGCCTCGACCTTTTTGACAATCTCATGCCACTTTTCCCGCTTTGGTTCCACCATCAGCGATGCCACGACTGCGCGGTCAGGGAAACGTTTCTTCGTCTCGGCGATCTCGCGCAGATTGACCTCCAGGGGGCGATCGGAAATCAGTTCAATATTGTTAAAGCCTGCCACACGCTGACCGCCAAAATGTACAGCCGCAAAACGGGAGGAGGTGTTAATAATCGGTTCGCCAAGTGTCTTCCACACCGCACCACCCCAGCCCGCTTCAAACGCACGCTGTACCTGGTATCCGGTATTGGTTGGTGGCGCCGAGGCGAGCCAGAATGGATTAGGTGACCGGATGCCCGCCAGATTGATGGATAAGTCAGCCATATCGAACCCTCCTTGATGTGATTTGGAGTGAATCTACGCTTGCTAAGATGAACGTAAACAAGGATAGCCATCTAACGATCCCCACAGCGCTTATTTAGCTAAAATTCGGCCTTTGGAAATTCTAACGATCCGTAGGAGCGTTATATTGCTCTTTTTGTCCATTTCCGGCCTGAATCCACAGGTTTTGGGTGAAATAAGCTTCGTGGTGATCGTTAGAATTTCACATGCCTTGTTTTTGCCGAAATAAGGTGTCTGGTGATCGTTAGCCGATTAGGAGCAAGTATGAAGCCCCGTGGAGATGAGTTTCTGAGAAAACGTACACACTTCCTTACGCGCTCTCTTCCGAGCAACCAGGCAGCATTTTCATGATCGTGGCAGCGACCAATTTACCCTGTTGTACCGCTGAAACGACCATCGCTTCTCCATGGCCTTGACCAAAAATGACGTCTCCTGCCGCATACACCTGAGGATGTGAGGTACGATACGTATGCGCCTCGACTTCTACCACACCTCCGTGATGTTTCAGTTCGAATGCCTCAATGAGCGGCAATAACCGATTTTGTCCAATAGCCCGAATCACCGTGTCACATTCGATAATAAAGGTTGAATTCTCCACCGCCACAGGCATCGCACGTCCGCCGCCAGGCGGGGTTACAAGTTCCATTTTCACACATTCCACTGCTCGAACCCTGCCATTCTCGTCTCCAAGAATACGCTCCGGCATCGTAAACCAACGAAACTCCACGCCCTCCTGTTTGGCAAACGTGTACTCAAACGCATAGGCCGTCATCTGCCGCTCTCCGCGCCGATACAACATCTGCACGCGCTCTGCCCCCAGACGCACCGAACAGGTTGCTGCATCGACTGCCGTATTGCCTGCGCCGATCACAGCTACATTCAAACCATGCAGCGCTGGCGGCACCCCCTGTTTGGTGGATTCCACAAGTTCAATCGCATCATAAACGCCTTCCAGCGTCTCCCCTTCAATGCCCAGCATCGGGACCGACCCCATCCCACATGCGAGAATGACAGCCTCATGTTGTTCCAGCAATTCGGGGGCCGCTATATCTACACCAACCCTTACACCGTATCGAATCTTTACTCCGAGTGACTCCACCTGATCGACTTCCCATAATGGGACCGACTCCGGCAGGCGGAAGGATACGATGCCATAGGTATTCAGTCCGCCGCCTTTCGCCTTGGCTTCATAGATGGTCACATCATATCCTGCCCGGCCCAATTCGCGTGCTGCGGAGAGCCCTGTCGGTCCTGCCCCGACAATAGCCACACTTCTCCCGTTTGACGGGGCTGCATGAAACAGCGGTTCATGCCTCTCCATTGCCCAGTCTGTCGCATAGCGCTGCAGATCACCAATGCGGATCGGTTTCGAGGACTCGTTCAGCACACAGGCCCCCTCACATAACTCTTCTGTAGGACAGACACGTGCGCAACTCGCGCCAACCGGATTGGCATCCATGATGGTACGAGCCGACCCTTTGAGATGTCCTGTTGCTATTTTTTTGATAAAAGAAGGAATATTGATATCCGTAGGACATGCCTTAATACATGGGGCATCGTAACAATACAGACAGCGGTTGGACTCTTCCATCGCTTCCTTATTGGTCATGGCTGGTTTCATCTCGCTAAAACGATTTTCCCAGCCGTAATCCGACCATGCTGTTCCAGAACGGTTCATCAATGTCACGCACCTCCCGCGGATTTAAGATTTCTGCCGTACCATCCATTGATATGCCTGACAAATGCCAAGCCTATACTTCCTGCCACAACGCTCTAGATCCGTTCTACAAGCTCACCAGATGTTCATACGTCTCTGGTCTGCGATCCCGGTAAAACTGCCACACATTACGTACCTCACGGATCAACTCCGTATCCATCTCGCCAATGACTACTTCATCCTGATCCCTGCTCCCCATCGCCACCATGCGCCCTCTCGGGTCCACCAGATACGACTGTCCGTAAAACTCACCCATGTTCCACGGCGCCTCCACGCCTACTCGGTTGATTGCCGCTACATAATATCCGTTGGCTACCGCATGCGCTGGCTGTTCCAGCTTCCATAGATATTCCGAGGTGCCTGCCACTGTAGCCGATGGATTAAAAACAATCTCTGCCCCTGCCAGCCCAAGCAAACGTGCCCCTTCAGGAAAATGTCGATCATAACAGATATACACGCCCACTTTGGCGTAAGCCGTATCAAATACCGGATAACCGAGATTCCCGGGTTTAAAATAATACTTTTCCCAAAAGCCGTTCGTGCCCTCCCCCGCCTCCACATGCGGAATATGATGCTTGCGGTATTTGCCCAGATACGTTCCATCCGCGTCAATCACCGCCGCCGTGTTGTAATAAGAAGCAATGCCCTCCACCTCGTACACGGGCAAAACAAGGACAACACCAAGCTCCTTCGCCAGTTCCTGAAAACGCCGGGTCGTCGGCCCTTCGGGAACCTGCTCTGCGGATGTATACCATTTGGGTGTTTGTTCCGTGCAAAAGTAAGGCCCGTAAAACACCTCCTGCAGTCCGATGATCTTGGCCCCTCGTGCCGCTGCCTCGCGTACAAGTGTAATATGCTTCTGAATGGATGCCTCCTTATGCACTTCAACAGAGGCCGATCCTTCAATCTCATGGGAAGCCTGAATCAAACCGATGCTGACTTTTGCCATAACGTTATCCCGCCTCCTTTGGTGGATTACCGGTGCACATCTTGCTTATTGTTCGATAGAGCACCTCCGTACCTAATGCAATATCCTCCGGAGAGGAATATTCACTGGGATGATGACTGATACCGTCCTTGCTGCGGACAAAGATCATGCCATAATCGCACACATAAGATAATGCGAGCGCATCATGGAACGGGCCACTCATCAATTCGGGCATCGTTATTCCCATCTCTTCCGCGGAAGAGCGGATGATGGACATCACGGATCCGGCACAATAACGCGGTTCACTGTTGGTATCCTCGGTGACGGTATAGGTCAGACCACATCGGGAACTGATATCATCCAGCAATGTCATCAAACGGGCTTCCAGCCGGTTTCGGCGCTCCATCTCCATATCACGCAAATCAACGGTAAAGCTCACTTCTTCCGGTATAATATTTCTTGAATCCGGAAACACCCTTAGACTTCCTACCGTACCGACAGTGGGCGCTCCCGGGTCTTCACGGACCATATCATCAAAGGCCGCAATCACTTTGGCACTACCCGCAAGTGCATCATGACGCATAACCATCGGAACAGAACCTGCATGCCCAGCCATACCTTTCATGGTCACCGTGAGCCAGAGGGGACCCGAGATGCCTGTCACCAGACCGATCCGAGCGTCCATAGCCTCAAGTACAGGTCCCTGCTCAATATGTAGCTCCAGATAACTGCCAATGGAACCGGGAGGGTACACTGCTGCTGCGAATTCTGAGGGTGAACACCCGAAGGATGCCAATGCCTCCCGGCGACTCACCCCGTTTTTGTCCTGACGTTCCAGCTCCCCTTCCTCCAACTGGTTTGTGATGCCTCGTGAACCGAATAACCCTTTGTTAAACCGTGATCCCTCTTCATCGCAAAAAGCAATCACTTCGATCGGCATGCGTGGCTGTATGCCTTGTTCAATCAGGCACTGTACGGCCTCCAGCGCACCGAGTACACCAATCGCACCGTCATAACGACCTCCATACGGCTGGGAGTCGATATGTGAACCGACCAGCAGGATAGGTCTAGTTGCATCCGTCCCTTCCAGGCGACCAATCAGATTACCGAAAGCATCCATTCGAGTCACAAGACCTGCTTTCTCCATCCAGAACCTAACTTGGTTGATGCCCTCCATGTCCTCTGAAGTAAGGGCAAGCCTGCATACCCCTGTATCTCCAATCTTGCCGATCTGAGCTAACTGTTCAATATGTTCATTCAACCTCAGCTGATTAATGGATAACTCGGTGATGGTCTGCATCCTTCCTCTCCTCCTTGTCACGCGTTAAATCAACTCTTGCCTACCTTCATCCAGACTGCGAAGTGCGGTAAACAAACGACTTACGATAAGATCCAGTTCTTCCTCTGTGGTGACAAAGGGCGGCGATAGGGTCAAAATGTTCGCAAATCCTGGCACCGTATCCCCGTTTTTGCCGATCAGGATGCCTTCCCTTTTACAATGAGCCAGCACCTTCATGACGTTCTCGGTTGTCGCCGGTGAACCGTCTGGCTCAACCATCTCGATGCCGCAGGTGAATCCGAATAGACGGATATCCCCTACGGAAGGAAGTTCAAGTAGCGGTGATAACTTCTCGCCGAGCAGTTGACCCAGTTCCGCTGCCCGGCTGACCAGTTGCTCCCTTTCCAAAATCTCCAGATTCGCCAGCGCAACCTGACAGGATACCGGGTTCCCGCCAAACGTATTCACATGGCGAAAATGGTTATCCGTTCCTGGCTCACGAAAAGAGTCATACAGGCCGGCTCTTATCGCCGTGGCGGATAACGGGGCGTAGGCACTCGTCATGCCTTTAGCCATTGTGACGATGTCCGGCTGTACACCGTAGTTCTGGTGACCGAACTTCTGCCCGGAGCGGCCAAAGCCGCAAATGACCTCATCCACGATGAACAGCACGCCATACCGCTGACAGATGTCCTGTACCCTGCGCATATACTCTGGAGGGGGAACAATCATGCCTCCACCGGTAATCACCGGCTCCATAATTACGGCAGCCACCGTCTCCGGGCCCTCCCATTGAATGACTTCCTCATAGATGGCAGCACATTCGAGCCCGCAACTATCTTTACTTTTTCCAAACGGACACCGATAGCAGTACGGCGGAGGAACATGGGAGAAGCCTACACCGAGCGGCTCGTATTTGATCTTGCGTGCGGCCTGCCCCGTGGCGCCCAGTGCACCCATAGAGTTACCGTGATAGGCACGGTGACGAGAGATGAATTTGTGACGCGTTGGCTCACCGTTCTGATGGTGGAACTGACGGGCTATTTTGAAAGCCACCTCATTGGCATCCGAACCTGAATTGGAGAAAAAGATTCGATACTCTCCCTCCAGCCATTCATTCAGCTTCTCAGCCAGTAAAATCGCCGGTTCATGGCTCTGTGTCATTGGAATGTACGCGAGAGTTTTCATCTGTTCATAGGCACGTTTGGCAATCTCCTCACGTCCATGCCCTACATTGACGCACCATAGACCCGACATGGCATCGAGGTAACGTTTCCCCTCCTGATCCGTAATCCAGCTCCCCTCACCGCTAACGGCAATCAACGGGTGATCGTTATGCGGTGAGACGTGGTGCCAGACATATTTGCGATCCTTCTCCAGCCATTCTTCCTTCGTACCGCCCAGACGTTGTGATTGCTGATCCACAGAAGTCATCCACCGTGCTCCCCTCTCCTATGTGATGCATGTAGCAACGTTCCAACGTCACGCCCATCCATGTGATGACGTGCATCCAAGAACTCGGTATTAAGCGACAACGATTAATTCATCTATGGGTTTATGTTCCATGTCTCAGTCTCTTTCAAGGCTCCTATACATCTTCCGTTCTGCCAAACCGCCCAGCCTCCGGGTTTATTTCACGGCCTCTTCATATATACTCTTCTCTAGTGTTTCATCCAGATTAGCTGCTTTCTTGATCAGTCCATATTTCAGTGCAATATCTGCCGTGCGGGTAAACGATTCCTCGACAAAACTGCCCACTTGTTTCTCGCTAAACCCTTCCGGACGAATCAACTTGGCAATCTCCTCAAGCATCGTCACTTGATGTTCACGAGTCGTACTGCCCTCCGTGACATTACTCATCACGATGTCCACCGTCTCATCCTGATGATCAATGGCATAGTTCCAGCCTTTCAGGATAGCCCGGGTTACTTTTACCGCCAATTCGTGATTGTTCTCCACCCAGTCCTTCTTGGCAATCAGCGTATCCTCCAGCATGCCGACTCCGGCGTCCTCAATGTTGAACACGTCCAGATCAGATTCTTTTGTGCCGCTCTCCAGCACAACGTGATATTCGTTATAAATCGTGGCTGTCGCCACATCCACCTGATCATTGAAAAACTGATCCATCGTAAAGCCCTGCTTCACCAGTTCAATATCCTTTTTCGGATCGAGTCCATTCTTCTCCATAAAAGCAAGCACCTGAAACTGCTGACTGCCAAACCAGGTACTGACCTTCTTGCCCTTCATCTGTGCCGGATCGGTAATGCCTGCTGACTTCTTCGCGATCAGGCGATAGCTGCTCTTCTGTGAGATCTGGGCAAGTGAAACGAGGGGAAGACCGTTATCCCGGCTGACCAGCAAACTGTCCACTCCCGTAATGCCCACATCAGCTGCACCATTAACGACCTGTTGCTCAATAACGATATCCGGGCCACCTGGAATAATCTCCGCATCAATGCCTTCCTCTGCAAAAAAACCTTGTTCCTTCGCGGCATATATTCCGGCAAACTGTGCTTGCGGTACCCATTTAAGCTGAATCTTCACTTTGGTTAATGGTTGCTCCGCGGTTCCTGAACCACCCGAGCTTGCAGCGGCTGGCTGCGCTGCTGGTTCGCTTTTTGCAGAACATGCTGCCAGCACCAGCACCACACACAAGATCAACATCCCTAAACCCGGCTTCAACGTTTTGTACATGTACAGAACACCCCCCTGTTTATATATGGATCTTGTTAACGGTACGCGAAACGGAGAACGAATCTCCCGCTAGAATACGGAGCATTCAGAATTGTATTGGAGGGATAATCGAATCCTTATCTATGTGCTCACTTTTTCTGTACATACCTGTCTACTGTGCTGACGTATGCGCACGACTCCAGTGAAGCAGGCGCTTTTCAGCCAGAACAACCGTCTCATAGAGCACAATGCCGAGAATCGCTGCGATGACGATACAGGACCAGGCCAGCGGCATGTTGGCGAGCCGAATCTGATCAGAGAGCAAGTAACCCAGCCCTTGGGATGCGATAAAAAACTCCCCTACAATCGCGCCGATAATACTGGTCGACATGTTGATTTTCAGACCCGCAAAGAGAGATGGCAGCGCATGGGGCATCCTTAGCTTCCAAAAGAACTGTTTCCTGCTCGCCGCCAAGCTGCTCAGCAGTTCTTCATACTGCGGCTGAATGGAGGTTAGACCTTTGAACAGGCTGACAGCCATCGCGGCCATCGTGATGACCGATACAACGGCGATCCGGGACCAAATCCCGTCTCCGAACCAGTTGTTCATGATGGGAGCCAGAGCCACAATCGGAACTGCATTCAGCGCAGACAGGACTGTGACGGCTGCCCTGCCACTATTTGCAAAAAGTGAAGCTCCCATCGCAGCCAGAGCCCCTAGCAGCGAGCCAATCAGAAACCCGCCCAGCATCTCGGTACCACTGTAGATGGCATAGCGGAAGAGCATCTCGGCATTATCCCGGATGGATATAGCAATGGCGGAGGGTACGGGCAACTGATAATCTTCCAGTGACAGCAGCACATGAAAGAAGCGCAGTTGCCACAATGTTAGAAAAATCGCTCCTGCGAGCCAAGGCAACAGGTTGCGGAGCAGCATGCCGGCCTTCATGCCAATCTGCGAAGTACTTGTGCGGAAATAATCAGTAGACGAGGACGAATGTTCTGCTTGTTGTCTCGATCCCCTCTCGCCAGGAAGAGCATGCCCTGTAACTCCGCTTGTGGTTCCTTCATCCCTTTTTGGCTGGAATACGCTACTTTCGCTCATGGCTACTCCCCTCCTTTGGGTCTGAATTCGGGCTGCCATGGAGTAAGCCAGTGTTCAGCCAAGCTGATGAACAGATAGGAGATAAGCCCGATGCCCATGCTGAGCATGATGGTTGCCCAGAACATACCTGCTTGTGCTGAACCATAATACAGCGAGCTGACCATCAGTACGCCAAGTCCATCAGGTGCGCCCATCAGTTCCACCACAATGGAGGAGGTCACTGCGAGCGGAGCCGCAATTTTCATGCCGGAGAATAGACCAGGAAGCGCCGAAGGCAGCAAACACTTTATATAACGTGCCCTCCACGAAGTGCCGTAGGCGCGCATGAGTTCCAGATGCTGGGGAGAAGCGCTTTTCAAACCTTTTAAGGTATGGATGATAACAGGGAAAAAGGTAACATATGCCGCCATGACAATTCGCGCCCACTCCGCATTATGAATAATGCCATATACGATCGGAGCAAGCCCGATCACCGGAACCATCTGTGAAGACACTACGTAAGGAGACAACGTGCGTTCAATCCAGACTGCGGCGCTCATGAGCAGTGCCAGTAATGCTCCTAGCAATGTTCCTCCGGCAAAACCGATGGCAGCATTGCCAAAGGTAACCGAACTTTGCTCCGCCAGCGTGTTCCAGTGACGGAAGAACGAATCCATAACAACGTGAAGGTAGGGTAGACGAGAAGTGGCCTGCTGCGGAGACATAAACAGATGTAGCATCCACGCCAGCCCTTCCCAAAGGACAAAAATCGATATGATCCAGATCATCACCCAGGCCCGGTAACCCGGTTTAAGTAAACGAAGGAACATGGGTCGCATCACGCTCCTCATGAAAACAGTTACGAATTGTCATTATCATCTGATAGAAAGGTTCGGTTTCCCTCAACTGGTTCTCTCGCTCAGCTGGAAGGTTCACGGAATGAACCGAATGCACTTGGCCCGGATGGGCAGAGAGTACGATGATGCGGTCCGATAAAAAGACTGCTTCGGGGATGCTATGGGTAACAAAGAGGAAGGTTTTTCCGGTGGAACGTTTAATCTCAAGTAGCTCCATCTGCAATTTTTCTTTGGTGAATTCATCCAGCGCAGAGAACGGCTCATCCATTAATAGAAGGGGTGGATCAAGCGCCAGTGCACGTGCAATAGACACGCGTTGTTGCATCCCTCCGCTCAGTTGCCATGGATAATGATCTGCAAATCTCGTCAGTCCAACCATATCCAGCAGTTCACTGCTAATGCGTCGACACTCTTTTCGCCGGGTACCTAGCAGTTCAATCGGCAATTCTACATTGTGGCGCACCGTTCGCCAATCGAACAGAGCCGGAGTCTGAAAGACCATACCAAACTGCCGTTGCAATCTTGCCTGCTTCGGTTCCTTTCCTGCAATTCGAACACGGCCTGTTGTTGGCTGTAGAAGATCAGCGACAATTCGCAGTAATGTTGATTTGCCACAGCCGGAGGGACCCAGTAAGGAGACAAATTCATTGGGAGCAATATGGAACGTCACATCGGATAGCGCCGTTACTTGCTGAGGACCGCTGCCAAAGATGACAGAAACATGATCCACCTCGATAAGCTGTTGTTCAGAGGTAACTCTTGTGGATGGATGAAGAGATACAACAGAGGGAGAGTTCATAGGCATTCTCCTTTGGAAGGATGGGATGGTTGGAGCAAACGTCAAGGCTGAATGGTGGAAGGTTAACCTACACAAACGTAACGGGTTGACTTGTTAGATACTACTATATCGATTTGGCCGAAAATTACATTATACAAACTGTGTGGAGTATGGGCTTGTACATGTGACACACTGTAAAATGAGATTAATTCTCAGCATTTTTTTGCATATCTGTTGTATATCTCTTGCACATTTTTTGTGACATAAAGTAACATGCGGCTACCATAAATGAAGCATACTCTCCACTCCCTCTTCTGCAAACAGCGTATGTTCATTTGTATTAATTGATTAAATATTCGGAAAATATGACACATCTACTCGTAATGCTATGAGATTTCATGTATAACGATGGATATAGACAGAGATTGTAATACAGCCATGGTGGGATACAGTTGCACCAACTATAGCTTGAATTACCACAAAATCATGAAAAACAACATGTTTGAGGGCTGTTCAAATCTTTTTAAATCCAAAATTCGGGGTGGTCATCATGTTTGATTGGCTGGGATGGAAAAAAGGGTTACCGCTGTGGTGGTCTTATCGGTTGAATGCACACCGGAAGGAAGATGTGGAGCACATTTTTGAAGGGATCGCGGAGACAAGAAGACAGTTATTGATCGATTGGGCGAGTGATCAGTGGAGTCATCTGGATCGATTGCTTCAGCAGATCGGATCGGTTAACTTCCAGAAGGTGGAGCACGGATCAGCACAGGCAGAAAAGCTGGATACCTGGTTTAAGGCGAGCTACGCACGCACCCAGGATAGTACGGAATTGTTCATACTTAACGAGCAGCATCAGGTTGTATTTTCTACATATCAGAAACATATAGGTCAGCGTTATACCCCTCACGAGAATATATCCTTTGGTCCCGGATTGAGCTATGCACAAGCAACTATACACGGTCAGAAGTGCCTATATGGTCCGTATTCTGATCCGCTCACACTGGAGATCGGGCCACGCTCGTCCACGTTTCATGACGCGATTACCCTGCTGTTCATTGTCCCTATCGTGCAACAAGGTAGGTACGCAGGTGCTTTATGCAGCCGTATTCCTGGCGACGTGCTTGGTGATCTCATTCAGCGTGAATCGGGACACATCTATCCGGACTCAGGTGATAACTATCTGTTTATGGCCGAGTCTGTGTTGCGACCTGAGCTACAGCCAGGTACTGCTCTATCTCGGAGCCGCTTCGAGGATCGAACATTCACACATGGAGAAAACCTGAAAGACGGTGTAACAACCGATTGGGGCATCGTGTCTGTCCAAGAGCATACAGAGCTTGAGCTGATGTTCACCGATCCCTCTACCGGCCAATTACATCCGGGCGTATCGAAAACGATTCAAAATGGCTCCAATCTGTTTGTGTCCTATCCCGGTTATTCGGATTACCGCCATATTCCCGTCATCGGTAAAGGTATCACCTTTCATCTCCCTCACTGCCCGGATCGCTGGGGCATGATGTGCGAAGGTGATCTGGAAGAAGTGTACCGCATACGCAGTATCGGATGGCGGCAATTCAAACAGCATAGCTTCTATATTATGCTCTCGGCCCTTCTTGCTGCCGCCTTGATTTTTGTGCTGACAGGCAGCGGATGGAACGCTGCTGCAATCGCCGGCTTTCATGTCATCTTGGGATTCTTGGGTGCATTCCAGCTTCATCGCAAACAATACAACCGCGTCCATGGGGACTTGCGGAGTCTCAGTCAATTCATTCGGGTGAACGCGGAGGGTAAAGGTGATCTTACCCAGCGTCTGGACACCAATGCTTTTGCTCAAGATGAATCAGGTGAACTGGCTAAATGGATTAATAACATGATTGATTCTCTGGAGAGCATTATGCTCAAAGTCCAGCGGGCTACGGTGGACGTGATGGATAATCAGCATCTGATGCGCGCATCTACAGAGACCACCCAAGTGACTACTGACCGCGTCAACCTCAAGCTTGGTTCAATGATTCAAGCTACCCGTACGCAATTACAAGACCTGGATCAAGCCAAGCTGGCCGCTGATCATATGCGACTGACCCTGCAACAGCTGGAGATTTCAGCCAATGAACAGATTGGTGTAGCGAGACAGGAAGTAGATCGCATCGGTGATAAAATGATTCAAATCTCCAGTGCCGTGTCGGATACTAACCAGACGATCCTCTCCTTCCTTGGCACAATGAAAGACATCTACCGCGCCTTAGCGGTCATTGAAGAAATATCGGCACAGACCAATCTGCTCGCATTAAATGCGACAATCGAAGCCGCTCGCGTCGGAGAGCATGGACGCGGATTCTCGGTTGTCGCTGAAGAGATTCGTAAGCTGGCCGATGTGTCCCGCTCCTCTACAGAGGACATTCATCAGATTTTGGATCGGATCTCGACGGCTGCAAGCGCAGCTTCCAAGCAAATCACCGAAGGAGACCAGGTGCTTGCCGAAGGAACAACGCTGGTTCAAGCAGCGTCAGAGCTTCTCCAAAAAGCCAGCTCCGAAGAGGCCGAGCGTACCCAAGTCGTCGATCAGGTCGTATTTTTGATGGAAAATATCGCTGCCATCAGCCACCAAAATCGGGTGACATCCGCCGAGGTGGAAGCCGAGATGATGGCGTTGATTCGGGATATGTTGAAGGTTCAACAATCCTCCCATGATGTGGAGGCCATTACTCTGTTCCTGCAACAAGTCGTTGGCCAATTTCAATTGAATCAGCCTGCCTAAATTGCTATCACGGGACGTCATCATTGACGCGGATTGGAGAAATAGCTAAAATTTGATGCAACTGTTGCTTTTACAATTGTCGTATCATTTTACTATAGAAGGTTTCCAATCTGAACTGTTGAAAGGGTGGTCTGCATGGAACTGCTTCAGGATTCATTTGGCCGCATACATGACTACATCCGTATTTCCGTTACGGACCGCTGCAATCTGCGCTGTGTCTACTGTATGCCCGCGGAAGGCATGGAGTTTGCTCCGCATGATGAGATAATGAGTTATGAAGAAATTACGGACGTGCTAAAAGTGCTCGCCCCGATGGGCATGCGCAAGGTTCGGCTCACGGGGGGAGAACCCCTGGTACGTAAGGATCTGCATAAACTTGTGGGCATGATCTCTGCCATTGATGGCATCGAGGACATTGCACTGACCACGAATGCCTTGTTGCTGGACAAACAGGCGAAGGCTTTGAAGGATGCTGGCCTGAACCGCATTAATATTAGCCTGGACTCCCTGCATGCTGACCGCTTCTCTATGATCACACGCGGTGGAGATGTCAATAAGGTGCTGAAGGGTATCGAGGCAGCTACTGCGGTGGGCCTGGCACCGATCAAGCTGAATGTCGTGCTCATGAAAGGCATTAACGATGATGAGATCAAGGATTTCATCGCTATGACGATGGATCAGCCGCTACATGTGCGATTTATTGAATACATGCCAATCGGGCAGGCTTCCGACTCCTGGCGCCAATCTTATCTGCCGCTGGAGGCTGTTACGGATGTATGTGCCGAGGCTGGCTGGACGGTTGAGAATACCGAGGGCCCTGCCGGGAATGGCCCATCACGTAATATGAAAATTACAGGCTCCCAAGGCACATTTGGTCTTATTCATCCAGTCAGTGACCACTTCTGCGATAACTGTAATCGGCTACGCCTTACAGCGGACGGACATATCAAGGCTTGTCTGTACTGGTCAGATGAATACAATGTTCGCCGCTATGTAGATGATCCCGATGCGATGGCCGCACTTTTCCTGAAAGCACTCGGTACCAAACCGAAAAATCATGAAATGGCGCTGGCACTGGAGAAAAAAATGCAATCCCACACCCCGACGGTACGACGCATGTCGCAGATCGGTGGATAGAACGAAGCCGTACAGCACTACGACACGCAAAAAATGCTTCAACAACCTAACGGAAGACACACCTTTTATCGAACATTCCGTCATTTGAGAACGTCACAATAAGGGCTGTATTATGTATGATCAAAACAGACGAGAACATCATGTTCCCGTCTGTTTTTTTTGCACATGTGTAAATATCGTATTAAAAACATAACATGCTTTGATTCAAACGCTTCAAAAAAATGTAATAGACGTTATGCCCTTTTTAGGCCTAAATTATGCTAATCGATCTGACGATGTATAATATACACCCAGATGATATATACACATACTACAGGAGCTGAACTTATTGAACATCGTAGAAGCACTCACTGCAGCAAGTCCTTATTTTAAAATTATGCTGAAAGAACACGATATCATGATTGCCGTTACCGATACCGAAAAGTTCTGGTATTACGTTCCCAGCAACGAGCTTGATCTTGGCATCAGAGCCGGAGATCCGATCTCTCTTGAAGACCCTACACTGCGCCGGGCACTTGTGCATGGGGAGACCTCAGCCAATCGCATTGATGCCAAATTTTATGGCACACCCATTATTTCATCCGCCACTCCGCTTTATGATGATCAAGGAAAGATTGCAGGAACGCTTGCTATAGGTTTTTCACTCCAGAACGAAGAAAAGCTGGAGCACTTTACCGACCTGATTACAGGCATTAGCGGCAGGTTATCAGAGATGGTGCAGACGGTTGCTGCACAGTCTGAACAGCTAACTGCTTCGTCTACGCAAATTTTGGACAATACACGCCTTGCTGTGAAGAACTCCGGTGAGGTCAACAAAGTTGCCGTATTTATTCGTGAAGTATCGGAACAAACGAATTTGCTTGGCCTGAATGCAGCCATCGAAGCCGCACGCGCGGGCGCGGCAGGTGCCGGGTTCGGCGTAGTTGCCGCCGAAGTGCGTAAACTGTCCACCGGAACCAAGGAGGCGACCGTGAATATTGAACGCTCCCTCAAGGATGTGCAGTCCTCCATTCAGCAGATGGAACAGGAAATTACCTCCATAACACAGTCCAGCAATGCACAGTCTGAACTTGTAACGGAGTTCAGTGAGATTATTGACCATCTGAACGCAACAAGCCAGGATCTTAAAGTGTTCATTGAATCGATGCTGCTAAAAGCAGAATAAACGGATACATCAAGCTTCCCGTGACTCTGTGACGGGGAGCTTTTTTGCTACGAAGTGTTAGCTAGCAGGTGCACGGCTGCCCCCTTCTTACACCCATCCAGCCTTTACGATTCCCTAGTTTTTATTGATTCACCTTGCTCATGTGCTTTGAATACCTGATTTAGGAGTTAAAAAGCCTCCAGCACATCATCAGTGCGATTCCAACCATGATCAAAGCGGATACGCGGTTCAGCACAATTCGTAGATACCCTGTGCGATCATGTTTGCCAACTACGCTGCCTGCGGCGGCAAGCCCCAGAAACCAAACCCAGGATACAGCCATTGTTGTGATTGTAAAATACATACGCTCCGCCCCTGCATACTGAATGGAACTTGTACCAATGACAGCCACGGTATCCAGTAAAGCATGCGGATTGAGAATAGACACCGAAGCGGCAAAAGCAACCTGCCGTCCTGCCGACATCGCTGTCGGGGCTTTATCTGAGGAAGCCGATGATTTCCATAACCCCCAGGCCATGTAGAGCAAGAACAGGCTTCCAGCCGCATATAAAACATGGGTGAGTATAGGCCATTGAATCAAAATGAGAGACATGCCCCCTACAGCGGCTCCAATCAGCAGCGTATCACTAATCCCTGCTGTAATTATAGCCGGCAGTGCATGCAAGTATTTCTTCTGTGTTAACCCTTGATTGAAAATAAATACATTCTGAACACCCAGCGGTAAGATCAAGCCAAATGCCAGCACCACTGCATGAATAAAAACGTCCATTGCCCATCCCCCTTATCTCTTTCTTCAGCGTAAATGAAATCAGGAAAGACGTAACCAACCACTTGGATGGCATGGAGCCCAACCAAATGGTATAGTGGACGATACAAACACGATAACGGACACTTTCTTTAGAACCTTGTATCTCTCACATCCTAACAACAATCATAGACACATGATCGACAGCAACTACGCGACAACTTGATCTTTATAACTACAGGAGGTGAAATTATCTGATGGGACGTCAATATTCCAATACATCTTCTAGACAAATTTGGCAGCCTAACCCTGCGCTTGATTTGCCTATGTATCGTCAGATTGAAGCCTATATCCGGCAAAAAATCACAACAGGCGAGTGGTCGGCTGGGACTCGTCTGCCTTCTCAGCGAACACTGGCAACATCCATGGGTGTAAACCGCAGTACGCTGGTCACCGCTCTGGATAACCTGACTGCGGCAGGTATGATTGAAGGCCGACACGGAGGCGGTACCTACGTCTCCGGTTCCGGTTGGCACAGTATGGCCCATGCCGCCTTACCCAACTGGAGCGAAGCTGCACAGGAAGGCTGGTACTATCCGAATTTGCCCGAGATTCAGCAGATTAATCAGGCGGAGTTCAGGACTGGCATTATTCGGCTGGGTACAGGTGAGCTCGCACCGGAACTGATGCCAAACGAAGCGTTTAATAAAATTCTCCAGACCCTGTCCAGCCAAACACGTATGCTGAATTACATCGAACCTCAAGGCAGCCTGGCGCTTCGTGAGGCGTTGTCCATACATTTGCAGTCTAATGGCATTCAGGCCTCACCTGATTCGATTCTGATCGTGTCGGGATCTCTACAAGCACTGCATCTGATCTCTGTGGGATTGCTGCCTCGTGGGTCAGCTGTCTTGCTAGAGAAGCCATCGTATCTCTATTCCATCCACGCCTTCCAATCGGCAGGGCTAAAGCTAAACGGAATTGCCATGGAGGAAGAGGGATTACATCTGGGGCATTTAGAACATGCGATACATACGTTGCACTCAGGAAACGACGAGAATAACAGCGAGTCCTTCCCGCTACTGTACACCATACCGAGCTTCCATAATCCTACAGGCAGCGTGATGAGCTGCCGTCGCCGGGATGAATTGATGTCCCTCGCCCGCAACTCCGGCATTTCGATCTTGGAGGATGCCGCTTATCAGGAACTTTGGCTGGATCACCCTCCTCCTCTTCCACTTAAGGCAATGGATCAGGAAGGTCGGGTGCTGCATATGGGCACTCTCTCCAAAGCGGTCAGTCCAGGTCTTCGTCTTGGCTGGCTTGTCGGTCCTGTGCCCGTCATTCGAAGGCTGGCCGATATCAAAATGCAAACGGATTACGGTACCAGTTCACTCGCACAGGAAGCCGCAGCTGTATGGTTTACAGATGGCCATCACACAACTCATATGGAGCGGCTACGTCCGGAGCTCCGAAGACGCAGAGACTTCATGCTGGAGCTACTGCATCGCTATTTTCATGACATTGCAGAATGGGCAACGCCAGAAGGCGGGTTCTATATCTGGCTACGCTTCACAGCGGAACCCTTGTCTACCCGCAAGTTGTTCTCTGCCTGTCTGGAAGCAGATGTACTCATTCATCCAGGTTATCTGTATGATCGCATGGATGCGAGTCATATCCGGCTCTCTTATGCCTATGCTTCGCAAGATGAGATGGAGCACGGACTGATTGTCCTTGCACAAGAAGCACACAGGCTAATGAAGCCCAGCGTGTGAGCGACATCTCTTTGCATTGCAATATTGTAAAATACGTCGTCGCCCCTATTGTACTGCTGATACTCAACTTGCGCTTATTTGGGATGCTCACCTTGGTGTCCCTCTTTCCATAAATGAGAATAGCCTTAAACTAACGGAGTATATCCGCAGTTCAAGGCTATAAGCATGAGCTTTTACACACTTAAGTGTGTAGAGTGGAATCGCAGGAACAGGAACAAGCTCCTATACCTATTATCCTTTGACCGCACCCTCCGCAATACCCTCCATAATAAACTTCTGGAAGAATGCGTAGATCAGGATAACCGGAATTGCTGTCAAAACCAGAGAAGAGAGAATTAACGGCCATTCCTTGTTATACTCACCAAACAGCATATTTGTGGATAGAATGAGCGTATATTTGTTCACATCCGTCAACATCAACAATGGTAACAGGAAGTCATTCCAGATCCACAGGAAGTCCAGAATTGCAATCGTCACCGTGATCGGGAGCAGCAGCGGGAAAATAATCTGAAAAAACGTCTGGAACTCGTTACATCCATCGATCTGAGCCGATTCTTCGAGTTCACGCGGAATGGACTTCACAAACCCGTGATAGAGGAAGATCGCCATGTTTACACCAAGTCCGATATAGATCAGAGCCAGTCCGTAAGTGCTTCCCTGCACCCCCATCCCCTTCGCGACACGCGTCAGCGGGATCATGATGGAATGGAACGGCACCAGCATGGAAGCGACAAACATGAAGAAGATCAGATTGCTAAGCCTGCCGGAAGTCCGTGACAGTTTGTATCCTGCAAGCGAAGCACAGAAGACGATGCCTCCGATACCCAGAATCGACACAATCGCGGAGTTCAGCGAGCTGCCGAGCAGATTGATTTTGTTAAACGCATCCGTGTAGTTCTCCCAATGTAATGTGGTCGGCAGAGCAATAAAGGATTGGAACATTTCACCCTGTGTTTTGAATGAGTTCACCACAGCCATGTAGATCGGTAGCATGGCTACCAGAGAGCCGAGAATCAGTAACAGCCGAATCAGGTAGTTATTCAGTCGCTGCATTCTCATGCCTCCACCTCTTTTCTCTTCATGACGGTGATCTGGATGAGTGTAAAGATCAGAACGATAGCAAACAATACAACCGATTTGGCACTGGCATAACCGTATCTGAAGTTGTTCGAGAAAGCTTCTTCATAGATATTCATGGTGATGACCTGTGTAGCCCGACCCGGGCCGCCGCCTGTCAATCCATAGACCACCTCGAACACTTTGAATGCACCGTTCAGTGTCAGGAAGAAACAGATTGTAATAGCGTGTGTAATCATCGGCAGTACGACGTTACGTAACACTTGAAATGCATTTGCACCGTCAATGACCGCGGCTTCCTTGAGGCTTTTCGGTACACCCTGCAATGCAGCCAGGTAGATGATCATCATATAGCCCACACCGTTCCAAAGCGATACGATTAGAATCGAGTAGAAGGAGAACTTCGGATCACCGAGCCATTGTTGGTCGAGAAAAGAAACGGCCAATTTCTCAGCCAGCTGCGGCAACACCTGGGAAAAGATGAACGTCCACATGAATGCACTGATGATTGTACTGATCATATTGGGCATGAAGAACAATGTGCGGAATAACCCTTTGCTGCGTGTACGCGACTCAATGAACACGGCGAGCAGCAATGCAATGACATTTTGCAAAATCAGCATAAAAATAACATATTTCATCGTAAACCACAGCGAGTTGAGGAAGTCAGGATCTTCCTTAAACAATTCCACAAAGTTCCCCAGCCCGATAAAGCTGTAGTCACGGTTTAACCCGTTCCAATCCGTCAAGCTGTAGAACATCCCGCTAAACGTCGGGTACAGCAGGAAAATCGCATAGATTACAAAGGCCGGCGCTGTGAACGCGAGCAATGAAAGATACTTTTTGAACACATTCGTAGCCATAACTTCTCCCCCTTTTTGCACAGCGGATGAAGGTTAACGGGGGAACGAAGATCGTTCAGCCAGCCGTTTCATCTGCTTCGAGACTGTTACGAAATAAAGTACCGCTAATTTGTTGACAAAACCCCGAGCTCAATACAGATACGAACGAGATTTTGTCAACAAATGCAGGTACTGCTTTCTTACAGCTCAACCTTGTTGATCGTTCAGGCGCTTACTTGTTAAGCATCCCGCTCTTATTTATTGACTTTATTGTAGGATTTCCACGCTTTGTCGAGCGCATCGATCACCTGCTGTTGATTCAACTGTCCGGAGTAGTACCCTTGAAGAGCTTTACCAGACTCATCCTTCACGGCTTGTGGAATCTTTGGATCTTGATAAGCTTTGCCTTCATTAACATATTTCAGGGCGTCGTCTACCCACGGGAAGCTCTTGAACGTATGCACTTTGGCAACCGGATTAAACTTGAGCGCTTCATAGAATGCACTTGAATCCTTGTCATCGAGAATGTAGTTTACAAAGTCGAGTGCGACTTCTTTGTTTTTACTTGATGACGATACAGCTAGTGAAGTGGATGTGCTCAGGTTGATTTTCGTATCATCCGGATTATCGTTCAGTGGCATTGGAGCTACACCAAAATTAACGTCAGGGTTGGACTTCAGAATCGTTTCTGCGTACCAAGGTCCTTGAATCCACATCGCCGCTTTGCCTGTAGCATAAGCGGCAGCGCCGTCATCGGCTCCAACTTCAAGCGCTTTATCCGTTCCGTTCGCATTAACGAGATCAAACACATCAAACAGTGCTTTCATATCGGAGAAGGAAGCTTCGTCCTTGTTCATTTTTTCCACGAAGTCTTTGTGCTCCGTTTGTGTCAGCGCCCCTACAGTGAGTGGCAGGAATAATTGCGGAACCCAAGCTTCTTTGTAAGACAGCTCAAACGGTGTAATGCCAGCTGCTTTCAGCTTCTCTACAACCGCTTTCATTTCTGTCAACGTTGTTGGAACCTCAAGCCCTTGTTCTTTAAAGATATCTTTGTTGTACAGATAACCCCATGACAAGGTTTCCAGTGGAACCGCAACGACTTTGCCGCTTGCATCCGTTACCGAAGGTTTGACCGAATCCAGTAACTTATCTACAAAAGGTTGATTGGACAAGTCTTCGAGATATCCAGCTTTGCTGAAAGGCGGAATCTCATTCACCGCGTGCAGAGCGAATACGTCTGGTGCATCATTGGAAGCAAGTCTTGTTTTCAAAATCTGAGGTGCATTATCTGCTGGCGGCATCTCCAGTTGCACATTCACTTCAATGTTTTTGTCTGCTTTTTCCTTGGCTTTGAACTGTTCTATATATTTATCGTAATGTTCTTTCAGCCTTGGTTGAGCAACGAATACTTTGAGGTTTACGGTGCTGCCAGCTTTGACTTCGTTCTGTTCATTATCCGTGCCTGCATTCGAGCCGCAGCCTGCGAGCAGAACGCTGACCAGTGCCGCACTTACAACGCTTTTCCATACTTTCATCTCTTATGACCTCCCGGTGTGACTGGTTTGTCTTTCATAGGCTCATTATATATCGCCAAATGTAAGCGCTTCATTGGACAAAATTAGACTCTTCCATTGGATTATTTTAAACCTTAATCCAAGCAACATTCCCCGAATGATTCATTCGGGGAATGGGTTAGGCAACTTATGCTGGCCTTTGCGCATCTCTCCGGGTGACACACCAAAGTGCTTTTTGAATACCCGATAGAAGTAGGACACATCTTCATACCCCGTCATCTCGGCGATATGTTTGAATGGAATCTGATCATCCATCACCCACTCTTTGGCTTTGGTCATCCGAAGTTGAACCACATAATCGGTCACGTTCACGTCATATTCTTTCTTGAAAGCTTTGCTCAAATATTCCTTACTGACAAAAAAGATCTGGGCAAGCTGCTCCAGCGTAATCATCTCCATGCAGTGTTGCTGCATATATTGCTTTACCTCTTCGAGGTTCAGCTTGTTTTTATACTTACGCTGGGCAATTAATTGTTCCAGCGCCTGATAATAGGAAGCGGAGATCCATTCCACAGCCGCCCGGATCGAACCCAGCGCTGCTGCAGGAGGCAATATTCCCTCTTCCGGACGATCGAACAGCCCATTGGACACACATAGTTCGTCCAGCATATTCTGCAGCTCATAAACCGCACGTCCAAGCTGGCGAGGTCTTCGAACCTCGTTTTGTTCCATCTTTTGCTCTAATTGATGAAACCATTCCCGCAGGCTCGTCAGGTTCAAGTCGTTGAAGCGCAGACGTGCTTGCTGCTGGAACAGAGAGAATTCACCCGCGAATGAAGCCGGATAAGCTTCCCACACTTCTGGTGCCGTAGCAGCTTTATCCAGTTCATGACTACATTTCGCCAGCGTAGCATTTAGTTCATCCGGATTCACCGGTTTCAGCAGATAATCAGCTGCACGATACCGCAGAGCGTGTTTGGCATAATTAAAATCATCATAACCGCTCACCACAACAACCTTAATCTCCGGGTACTGACTGCTCAGCGTCTGCATCAGCTCGACACCATCCGATCCAGGCATACGCATGTCCGTAATAATAAGATGAGGTTGCAACGTCTTGACCATCTGTATCGCCTGTTCTCCATCCTCTGCTTCACCGCAGACAACCAAGCCGAGCTCATCCCATTCACCAAGATTACGTAAAATATCGCGATTCCACGGCTCATCATCCACCAGCAACACTCTATAGATCTCCTTACTCACAAGGGCTCGCCTCCTGTTGTGCAGGGGATCGTTACGATCACTTTTGTTCCCTGCCCAAGTTTACTTTCCATACGCATACCGTAATCGGGCCCAAAATGCATCACCATTCGTGATGCGGCATTGAGCAGTCCAATACTCGTGCCTGAATTCCATACCCGATCGGTATGCCGCGTAATACGCTCCAGTTTCGATTGCATCTCTGCAAGCCGATCCGGCTCCATTCCCATGCCATTATCACAAATTTGAATGGTCACCCTACCCTGCTGTGGATCACAGAGCACTTCGATGCCTAGCTTCCACTCCCCAGGCTTTTTCTCCAGCCCGTGCAAAAATGCATTTTCTACAATAGGCTGTAAGGATAACTTCGGAATATAACACTCTCGGAGTTCTCCCGTAATTTCCAGCTTATATTCAAGCCGGGTGGCAAAACGTTGCTTCTGAATCAGCATATAATGCTCCAATTGATCCAGTTCGGATTGCAGAGGGACAAGGCCGTCCGGTGCCCGTACAATATAGCGGAACATCTCGCTTAATGCCCGGATCACCTTGTAGCTATCTGCCGGCTTTTGCGAATAGACCATGCCACCGATCATTTGTAATGTATTTTGCAGAAAGTGGGGATGAATCTGGGATTGTAGTGCTTTGAGCTCGGCTGTCTGTTTCTCCAGATTCATCAAATAGTTATCCCGGATATGCTCCCGAATTCGACTAGCCATACCGTGCAAATTTTTCTCCAGTAGGCCAATCTCATCCACTCGTCCGCTACGCTCTACTTTACGATCCTTGATCAACTGAATACCCTTCATGGAATTCGCCAGTCTGACAATAGGTTTAGAGGTTCGCCAAGCGACCAGTGCCGCCAGAGCAACAGACACGACCGTTGCCACTCCGCCCACAACTAGCCCATACTTCATCGTTTCCAGTGCACTCTCGTTAATGACATGATCCGGTACGATTTTAATCACCCGTAGCCCTGTTGACTCAATATCGTGATAGAAAATATATTCCTGTGCTGTACGAATAAAACCCGCGTTATTCTTCGTTTCGCTCAGCTGCTTCAACGCTTCATCCGATGGCTGGATGGAGGAGTTCGGCTGATATACCGGATGACCTGAACTGTCTCCGATATAGGCGTTATAATCTCCCCTGCTGTCGAGCAGTTCAAGCGTCTGGTTAAACTCGGCCCACTTGATCTCCAGACTGATCGCTCCGATCTGAGCCTGATCCTCAAAGCGGTTCATGCTGCGGGTCATATGGAACTTTTGCGGATCTACCGGATCATTGATAATTGTAAAATCTTTATGCTCCGTAAAAAGCTTATGATACCCTTGCGGAATATCCGCAACCGTCTTAATTCGGGATTCCATAGAATTGAAGGTGAACAGGGTGTCCTGCTCCTTCAAGTACAGTTCAACCCCAAACACATAATTGCCAGCAGAATAGTACACACTGTTCAGCATATTAAAAACAGCCTTTTGTTCGTCAAAACGGCTGGAAGCAGGCGCTTCCTGGCCCAACGCCAAATACTGATGTAGCTCATCACTGATCTGAATGGAATAAATGATATTATTCATGCGGGTAAACTGTTCTGCCAGATAGACAGAGGCCCAATTCATATTGACCCGGTTCGTATCCATAACCTCGGCTTCCATGGAGGAACGCGCATTCTCCGCGGCTACCGCAGTTATCACAATGACTGGCAGTACAGCGACCAGGGTCATTGTCAGTATCAATTTATTACGAATGCTGCGCTTGAAAGGATCTATCAGCCGACGGTAGAGTTCGTTAAACACAGCGCATCCACTCCTGAGCTAAAATAAGACAAACGCCCCGGCATCAAAGCCGAGGGCGCCATGGTCTTGTTATTTTTTTCGGAAAATATGAAGTAAATGTTGAACCAAGATTTTACACAGGCCACTCCGATGACAGAATAACCTTTCAATCGCTGTTATCCCCAGATTTTTTTGATTCCTTTTTCCAAAAGGGAAAATCCGGTGATAAAGGCGAACGCTTCGCTTTTTCAGGTTTTTTCTGTCCTCTCCGTTAAAGTGTAAAAGAACAATTTAAAATCTTCTATTTTCCTTGGGAACTTAAAATCTGCACTATTATTCCCTAGTTCTGTTCGATAATGCGTACGCCCCATCGTTCCAGCTTGATCTCCTGCCCAGCGGCAATCGAATCTCCTGATAATAGCTCTGTCCCTTCGCTATACGGATTCTTGAAGGAAACCGGCTCATCCGAATAGTTGAAATAGTAGCGGATGGTATGCCCCTGATCGTTCACCCCTGTCTTCACAATGAGTGGAAAAGCAAGCTCCTGATCCGCTCCCCATACACCCGCGTCCTTCATCACACGTTCCAGCACCTTGCGAATGACGGCAGCGCTCGTATAACAGCCAACATATGTTGCTTTGCCTTTACCGTAGTTATTTTGCGTGATCGCCGCATACTCTCCCCAATGTGGATGATCGTACCAAGCGAGCACCTCCGCAGTCGTCGGCGTAATCAGCTCCATCCAGGTGTGTACCTGATTATGCTCCTCACCTACGCCAAATGGATCATCGCGTAGCCCAACATGCTTCGGTTCAACAAACAAGTTGTAGCTAATGCCACATGCTTCACTGATCAGTCCGGGCTGACGTGAAGAACGAACTTTGATGTGTTCATTGGCAAAACCGCTCTTGAACGAGTACACGATATGTCCGCCGTCCTGTACAAATTGGTTTAATTTTTCCAGCAACGCATCCGAAGCCGCATACAGAGCAGGCACCACAAGCACATCATAATCTGCATAACTCTCCACGGAAGGATCGATAAGATCGCAGCCAATGTTCATTTTATACAGCTCATCGTACATCCAGCGCACAACGTCGTTGTAGTTCTTGTCACTGGTAAAGTTAAAGCCAAACCACTTGATGGAGGTTAACGCCTCGTTACTGAACAGTACAGCCACCCGATTTGTTTTCTTCAGATTCACCAGCTTAGGACTCAGGCGAGCAAAATCGCGGCCAATTGTCTGCGCTTCGTTATACACCGGATTCGGTTCGAAATCATGGCTTAGCAGGCCTTTCCAGTAGGTCTCAAACGAATTGTGCAGCGAGTGCCAATGCCAGTAGGCAACCATGTTAGCCCCAGAAGCCAGATGACTGAATGCCTGTAATCGCAGTTGGCCCGGATAAGGAACCCAATGCCAGAAGGCCTGTGCTTCGGTCTCCAGAACAAGGTAGTTGGATTGTTTGGTGGAACGCGCCACATCTCCTCCGAACGAAATCTCAATGCCGGTTAACTCGTCTTGGGAAGGATGATAGATATCTACACTGGTGATGTCAAAAGGTCGGGAT
The DNA here is from genome assembly GCF_037969905.1 of Paenibacillus sp. FSL R7-0272. Lineage (NCBI taxonomy): Bacteria > Bacillati > Bacillota > Bacilli > Caryophanales > Paenibacillaceae > Paenibacillus > Paenibacillus sp. FSL R7-0272. Next base: position 5,915,298 of record NZ_CP150221.1, read on the forward strand.
GCTGCAAAATGATCCACATCCCCCTGAATGCCGTAGGAATACCCGCGCCATTCAAAGTCAAAGTTCTGGGTAACAAACTGGCCTTCCTGTTTGTACTCATTAACAATCCCAACTTGCCACGCCAAGAAATCCGTGACCAATTGCCGCTGGAACTTGGCAAACTCAGCTCCCAGGCTACCGTTAATCGTACCCATAACGGAAGGGAAGTCCTCCCAACTGTTGATCCGATTACTCCAGTAATCCAGTCCAAACTCCTTGTTTAGCTCGTCCAGCGAGCTGAACTTGTTGCGCATATATTTAACAAACTGTAACTGCACGTTGTCTCCAGCTGTGTTGTAGTGCTTCGTTTCATTATCTGTCTGATATCCAATGACAGCGGGATGTTTACTCACGCGTGAGATCAGCTTACGAATGATGCGCTCTGCATAAAACAGATACGTCGGATGCGTGATATCCATAATCTGTCTTGCTCCATATTTTCCAGGTCCCTGTGCGGTTGTTGCCAGCACGTCCGGGTGCTCCTTCACCATCCACGTCGGAACAGCATACGTTGGTGTGCCTACGATGACATGAATTCCGGCCGCATGCATCGCATCCAGCACCCGATCGACGGAAGTGAAATCAAACACACCGTTTTGGGGTTCATGGGTACTCCACGTTGATTCGGCGATGCGTACGACATTGATCCCAGCATCCTTCATCATCTGAATGTCCTTGTCCAGTCTTTCATATGGCATATATTCATCATAATAGGCTACGCCGTATAATAATTTGTCCATGAAATAGTCTCCTTTGAGTGCATAAGGTAAGTTGACATGTTCCCGCTTCTAATGGTAGCGTTTACATTAATGCTAGTATCGTTTTATTCGTTGTTTAATATCTGTTGATACGCTTGCATATCCCGATATATTAGGATGTCCGCGTTAAACTGATTATAATGAAGTACATGCATAGTGCCGATGGCACAAGGCGAGTATTTTTTACCCTTTTCCGAGGTGAATGTCATGGATATCCGTTCGCAGCTTCGAGAGATGCCATACCATACGCTGGCTCACTGGCTTCCAATTATCGATTGTAACATCAAATTTTATGGCGCTCATAGCCAGCAAGTTCCATATAGGTGGGCTATGCCTGAGGAGACACATCCGGGCTTTGAGATCATTCTGATCATTCAGGGAACGCAGGAGAGTGTGATTCATGGCTACACGTATACGGTAGATGAGGGCTCTATTCTGCTCATTCCGCCCGGATTCAAACATACCAATACATGTATTTCTGCGGAGGGTATGACCTATTTTAGCGCACATTTTAACGTAGATGATCCGGTATTCACCTTAAAACTCATGTCCCAGCGTAGCAGAATCTATGCCGCCGGTACGGGAGATAATATGAAAATAAAAGCCGTGCTTGAAAGCTGGATGAGCATGATTAATACAGCCGAGGCTTATTCGTCCACAGACAAATTACTCATGCAAGCACGGATGTTCGAACTGTTTGCGCTGTTATCTCAAGCAGCAGAGAATACACCCGAATCCACGATCTCGGTGGATGCTGCTCATGCCCCTGCTCCGACCGCCATGCATTACGCAGGAGCGATCGCTGAAGCGATCAAGCAGGCTTTCCATGCCCAGTTACGATCACGGGACGACAATGTATCTTCGGTCAAAGTCGAGCAGATCATTTCGTCGTTTGGCATTAGTCCGGGATATGGTTTACAGGTTTTTCGCAAAGTATTTGGTCATTCTCCGCGGGCCTACCTGTCCAGCCTGAAACTGCAAGAGGCCAAGGTGTTGATCGAGCAACCTGATCTTTCGCTTGGGGAGATTGCCATCAAACTTGGTTACACCCACTTGTCTCATTTCAGTAGACAATTCAAACGCTGGACAGGCCAAAGCCCTCTACTCTATCGAAATCAACATGCAGAGAATAGCCTGAATCCCGTTGCTCAACCTCCAGAAGGAAACTCCGAACGCTGAAGATGAATTCGTATATTCTCGAATTCTTCGGGAGTATTCATATTGCTCAATTGTAGTGCGGCATGTTCAATACCTACTTGCTCCAGTTCGTCTATTTCGGCAAAATGGCAACCGATCTCTTCCAGCCAGCGAATGACACGTAGCCGGTCATGAATAAGGCACTGCTCTAGCTCGGGAAGCACACGCCTGTGGTAAACCCCTGCAAGGGGATGAATGCGTCCTTCTACTCGCGGAACGATAGCATTGCATGTTGGATATTGTACTGCGAGCCTCTTCATTCCATTGAAAAAAGAGGTTTGCAGAAGCGGCATGTCGCAGGCACTAACCAGATTCCACTCTGTCTGGGAGACACTGAGTGCTGCGTCGAGCCCCGCAAGTGGCCCCTTGCCCGGGTAAACATCTTTTACGAATTCAAAGTCCTTATCCCCCAGTGCGCTGTAGATTGCTTCGTTAGAGCCTGCTGCAACTACAATTCGGGATACGGCGGGTCTGATCGCATTGTTTATATGAGTTAACACGGCTGAACCATTCAGTTCGAGTAGTGCTTTGTTCGTTCCCATTCGGCTGGATAATCCACCTGCCAATATAATGCCTGTCCATTTTTCAGCGTCCATAGCACTCTCCTCTTCCCGTAAGAACCTGAGTTATATCTTCGTGCAACATATTAATGAAACTCCAATCGTATGCCAGAAGTCGATCGATACGATGCAAATTCATTCCTTACCCTAAATTTATATCTAATTTATATAGTGCACATTTATATCATACCTTTTGCCGCATCCGTTTTGGGATAAGAACATTCTTTAGGACATACCTTTTAGTCCATATATTCTATACGTTGAATCCCCTTTCAACAAATGATACATTGAACAATATGATTCGATTCGGAAAGGAATGGCTCAATTGGACAGATCTGCACCTGTGAGAGGCACTTCCTCGCTGACCTCTCTGAAACTATATAACTTTTTCATCTACGGAGCCATTTCAATCTTTGCCGGATTCCTGCAGCTCTATCTTCAAGAGATCGGTATGACCAAACTGGAGATCGGCAGCCTCATGGCCATCGGTCCTTTTGTTTCTCTGTTTGCCAATCCGTTCTGGGGGTTCTGGAGCGATAAGTCTCGCAATATCCGCATTGTGCTAATGATGATGATGGGAGGCACCTTTGTGCTTGCACAGGGGGTATTTTATGCGCCCTCGTATGCCTGGATCTATGTAGCCATGATTTTCTTTTATTTTTTCCAAAGTCCCTTATTCGCTCAAACCAACAGCCTGATTCTCGGTTATATCGACGGTACAGGTCAGAAGTTCGGATCCTTTCGGCTCTGGGGCTCTCTAGGTTGGGCGCTGACTGCAGTTGCTGCCGGGCCGGTTATTGACCGCTTTGGCGTGAGCAGTGTGTCCATTATTTTTGCATGTATGATTGCTGTAGCGTTTATACTCTCTGTACTTCTGCCAAGGCAGCCCATTGCTTCTGATACCCCGATTGTGACGTTCCGGCGATTCGGCAAAGTGATGTTTAACCCGTATTTTATGATCTTTATCGGTCTTGGGGTGCTCGTTTCGGTACCCAATGCCATGAACAGTACATTTATGTCGCTTTATATTGTAGAGATGGGCGGCGACAAACAGATGGTTGGCTGGGCCATCTTCACATCCTCTATTCTCGAAGTGGGTGTGTTCCTGTTGCTGGATCGGCTACTGAAACGCAAAATGAGCATACTACTGGGCTCTCTGATTCTGGTCAGCCTGTTGTTTGCTCTTCGCTGGCAGCTCATGGCGCTGGCTAACAACCCGATGGAGGTTGTCTTTATTCAGCTCATGCACTCGGTCACCTTTGGCGGTTATTTCTATGTGGGTACACAACTGACGATGCTGTTTATTCCGCGGCCTTATCGCTCCTCCGGGCAAGCGGTGTATACGATGGCTTGGGGTGGTCTCTCCGGCGTTATTGCCGGGCTGTTTGGCGGTTGGCTATTCCAGAGCTTCGGTGCAGAGGTAATGTACAACATCGGTGTCTTCTTTTCACTCATCGGCGCTGCTGGCTTTGCCATCATGTGGCTGTGGAACCGTCGTAATGGATACCAGCCAACGGTGCTGACCGAGATGGGCAATATGGATGAAGACAAGTAGGTGGGGATGTGGCTGACCACCCTCGCATGAAGCAGAGCACTGCGTGCTGGGAAATTCGCAGTACGAGCTAGATGAGTTCAGTAGATGAAGTAATTGAATAAGGTAAGTAAATGAGGTAAGTAGATGGAAGATGTAGTTGAGGAATAGCTGAGAAGTCATTGAACAAATGAAGCTTCAGTTTTTGCGTAATGATTCCTGCAGACAATGGAACAGTCCTGTGAAAAATTAGTGGTAACTCTCGCGGCTAACCGCTAACGATCACCACGAAGCTTATCTGTGCAATTTTTAGTCATTTCATATTCTAACGATCACCAGAAGCCTTATTTCCATTCAAACCGGGGAAAACAGGGTGAAAAGACTACATTTTCAGGAAATAAGCTCCGTACAGATCGTTAGAATTCAGAAATGCCGAAAAACGGGGAAATAGCGTTCCCTGTCTTTAAAGCCCCCTAATCCAATTGGACACTCGAAGCCACCTCAGATACACTAAATGAAATGAGGAGAGTGTTCATGAAAAGACGATTTAGATGCCCGGTTGAGGCGAAAAAGGAGTATGTCGTAGAGGTGCTTTCTGGCCTCCGGACAGAGGTCGTGGCACGAAAGTACGGCATGTCTCCTAAAACGCTGACGACTTGGGTTCGTCAATATGAAGATGAGGTGGGGGAACTGGTGGCTAAAAAACAAAAAGAAACGCAACAAATACAGCAAGATGCAGCCAACTATCAAGAATTACAAGAGAAATACGATGAAGCTTTGAAACTTCTCGGCGCAAAAGAATTAGAGAACCAGATTCTCAAGGATCTCGTTAAAAAAAAGTACCCCGACTACAAACCGCGATAGGTTGGATTGAGCGAGGATATCCTGTCCGTACGGTGCTTCGGATCTGCGATGTCCCTCGCTCAACATACTATTATCACTTGAAACACCCTGAACGCCAGCAACCCATAAGTAGCGGACGAAAAATCCCTGGATACTCTTACAACCAGCAGGGGAAGCGTATCTCGGACACTCGGATTTTCGGGTTTCTTCGTCGTTTGATCCAAGGGCCGGATGCGGCGTTTGGCTACCGAAAACTAACCGTGTTGTTGCGCCGGAAATACAACTTGGTGATTAACAAAAAGAAGGTATATCGGCTCTGTAAGTCTCTCTGTATCCTTCTCCCTCAGCGCGAACGAACGCATACTGTACCGAGAAAAGTAGCTAATAACCGAACGGTAGATGGGCCTAACCAATTGTGGCAGATGGATATCAAGTACGGTTATGTTGCAGGGAAACGCCGGCACTTTTTCCTCGCAAGTATTATTGATGTTTTTGATCGCCGAATCGTCGCTCACCATCGAGGTAAAGCCTGCGACACGCAGAGCATCTTGAATACGCTCCGGCAGGCTATGGTAACACGACGTATCCCTAAAACCGAGCCAAAGCTCGTGATTCGTACCGATAACGGCCCTCAGTTTATAAGCAAAGCGTTTTATAACTTCTGTGAAGAAGCAGGTTTAGAGCATGAGCGGACACCCGTTCGAACACCGAATAAAAATGCTTTTATTGAATCGTTTCATAGTGTTCTGGAACGTGAGTGTTACCAGCGACATTGTTTCGAAAGCTACGAAGAAGCCTTTTCCGAGGTAGATCGATACATCCGTTATTACAACAAAGACCGTATTCACGGCAGTCTACACGACTGGTCGCCGACAGATTACCTGCGCCTGGTCAACGAAGGAACCATAGAACCCAAATCCATTGCGTTATGATGCGTCAATCTGAGAAAAAGCTAGCTAGTGTCCAATATTAAGGGGTTGAACCGCTGTGATCGTTAGAGTAATTTGCATACTATAAAAGAGGACATCCCCTCTATATCGAAAAACACAAAAAGGGCGTCCCGTCATCTTAAGGATGAAGGAGCGCCCCTTTTAATGCTTGTGCAGCTTGTTACTCTCGAAACTTGGTGCTCTAACTCTAACCCTAACCCTTCAAGCATTCGGTGGATGAATTAACCTCACGGCTACAGTTGGGTTACCCACCAGCTCTGTCCCATGCTACTGTTGTACGTCTATCTCATGCTGTTGTGCGTCTGTGCTACTGTTTCCGTCTATCCCACTCACTTGTTTGTCTATCTCACGCTCTTGTACGTCTACCTCATCCCATATCCTCTTGTATCTACTTTATACCTTATGCCTTCGGCAATTGGAATGAGCTTTTCAGCGATACAACCCGGTTGAATACGGGACGGCCTGGCTCGGAGTGCTTTGGATCAACACTGAAGTAGCCATGACGGAAAAATTGGAACTTGTCCTGTGATTTCGCTTCTTTCATCTCTTGCTCCACGAAGCCGTGAACGATCTCCAGAGAGTTCGGGTTCAGCTGATCCAGGAACGTTTTTTCCGGTTGCTCGGCAGTCTCTGCTCCAGTTACATCGGCCTCAATCTCAGCCCCTGCTACAGCGGCAACCACCTCGGCCTCCGCTTCTGCTTCCGGTGCTTCTGCCGAAATCAACGGCTCGTACAAACGGAATTCTGCGGGTACCGCTTGAGTTGCCTCTACCCAGTGAATCGTGCCTTTGACTTTGCGGCCCGTAAAGCCGCTGCCGCTCTTCGTTTCTACATCATAAGTGCAATGAATCTCAACGACATTACCATCCGCATCCTTGATCACGTCATTACATTTAATGAAGTAGGCATGTTTCAGACGAACTTCATTGCCAGGGAACAAACGGAAGTATTTGTTCGGCGGATTTTCCATAAAGTCGTCTTGCTCGATATAAATCTCGCGGGAAAACGGAATTTGGCGGTTGCCCATCTCCGGGTTTTCCACGTTATTCTCGGCTTCCAGCCACTCCACTTGTCCCTCAGGATAGTTGGTGATAACCACTTTGAGCGGGTGCAGCACAGCCATGGTGCGCGGAGCTTTCAGTTTCAGATCCTCACGAACAAAGTGCTCCAGCGTTTGCAGATCGATCACGCCTTGGCTTTTGGAAATGCCTGTTTCGAATACAAAATCACGAATCGCTTCCGGTGTGTACCCCCGGCGACGCAGACCCGAGATCGTTGGCATACGCGGATCGTCCCAGCCATCCACATGGCCTTCGTCCACAAGCAACTTCAGCTTACGTTTGCTCGTTACCATCTGTGACAAGTTCAGGCGGCCAAACTCGTATTGACGTGGCTGACTCTCCATCTCACATTCCGCGATAACCCAATCATAGAATGGACGCTGATCTTCAAACTCCAGGGAACATAAAGAGTGAGTTACACCTTCAATGGCATCTTCGAGCGGGTGTGCGAATGCGTACATCGGGTAGATGCACCATTTGTCGCCCGTGTTATGGTGATGTGCATGAGAGATACGGTAGATGACCGGATCACGCAGGTTGATGTTAGGCGAAGCCATGTCAATCTTGGCACGAAGTACCTTTTCTCCGTTCTTGAATTCGCCTGCACGCATACGTGTGAACAGGTCGAGATTCTCTTCCACCGAACGCTCGCGGTATGGGCTGTTTTTGCCCGGCTCGGTCAGCGTTCCGCGCATTTGACGGATTTCGTCGGCGCTTTGGTCGTCGACATAGGCTTTACCTTTTTGAATAAGCAAGACCGCACGGTTGTACATCTCATCGAAATAATCCGAGGCAAAACGTTTCTCGTTCCACTCGTATCCGAGCCATTTCACGTCTTCCTGGATGGAGTTCACGTACTCCACGTCTTCCTTCACCGGGTTCGTGTCATCAAAGCGCAGGTTTGTCTTGCCGCCGAACTCGCCGCCCAGCGTAAAGTTGATCCAGATCGCCTTCGCGTGACCAATATGCAGATAACCGTTCGGTTCCGGTGGAAAACGGGTAATAACTTCCTGGACTTTGCCCGACCGGAGGTCTTCAGTAATGATATTTTTAATAAAGTTAGGTGGGGTTGTGAATCGGTTGTCCACAGTTATCAAACCTTTCATGAATGGATTGGAGCTTGCAAAAAGTACAATAGTACAGCAATTCCGGGTAAAATTCCTTAATGACGAAACCATTTCCTGAAAATATCTTCTTTCATGGAAAGTTTCGTACGCGTTTCATTTAAATATACCTTTAACGGGGAAGGAGTTCAATAAATAACAACATGAAAATCGGGATCAAACGCACACGCTACCCGATTCAAGTTAGGCCCAATACCATTTTGACGAGTTCGCACGAATCATGTAGCATATGAGTAAAACTAAATTTAAGGGAGGGTTTCCCAAGTGAACGCGCTAAAACTGACCAAAGAACAGCAGGATGAAGCCATTCGCACGATCCAGTCGTATTTTGAAGAGGAACGCGGCGAAGAATTGGGCGATCTGGCAGCATGGGGCGTCCTCGACCTGTTTATGACACAGCTTGCTCCCTACATATATAATCAGGCACTCAGTGACGCACGCACGACGGTAAACCAGCGCATGGCCTCCATGGAAGAAGATCTGTTTGCTCTGGAGCGCAAATTGCCCCGGCCTCCCCGCTAATCTACCTATTATATAAAGAAAGAAGGTTGCAATCATGTTTACCTATTCATTGGATGAATATACAGAGCTTCGCCCGCTTTTGATGGAGCACACCAAACCGCTGTTCGAACTGACGGACCGTTCCAGAGATCAACTGAGACATTGGCTGCCTTGGGTAGATCAGGTGACCGACATTGAACATACATCGAGCTTTATTACGAACGCGTTAAAACAAGCTGCGGAGAACGGCGGCTTCACAGCCGGCATCTGGTTAAAAGGAGAACTTGCAGGTATCATCGGTTTCCACGAGATTAACTGGACAAGCCGTTCCGTAAGCATCGGATACTGGCTTGGTAAAGGTTTCGAAGGACAAGGCCTAATGACCAGTGCCTGCCGTGTCTTGGTGGATTACGCCCTCGTGACACTGGATCTGAATCGGGTCGAAATTCGCTGTGCCACCAACAACAAACGTAGCCGTGCTATTCCGGAACGACTTGGCTTCGTGCTTGAAGGTGTCATTCGCCAGGCGGAAAAGCTGCCTAAAGGATACGTCAATCATGCGGTATACGGCATGTTACAGCATGAATGGGAACTTTTGCGATAACACAGCCTTACATAATGGACATGAAACGGACGGATATAACATTTTCATAAACAAAACTACATCACAACTAACCGAAGTATCTACGTAAATCAAAATACACTTCATTACACTGAAATACCTTATCATCATACATCACCCTAATCCGCTTGCCCTTTGTCTGTGACGGCACATGTCCCATAGATGAGGGGTATTTGTGGTTGTGACACCATTTTTTACTTCCCCTTAAGGTTGAACTCATCTCTGCTTCATGCTCGGTGCCTAAGATAGCGTTGTGGCTATATAACCACAAACTCTATTCAAAGGAAGAAGGATGATCACGGATGAAGAAAACCACAACATCAAAGGCAGTCAAAGTAACCAGCGCTTTAGCTTTAACACTTGCACTTGGCGGGGGCTTGGTGGCAACAACTGCGGTTCATGCAGACCCTGCAGCGAAAGCATCCGATGCACTCCAAAACAAACGCACTGCCCCGATGGGGTCCCATATATTGAAACCACCTGGCGAAGCGGAACGAGGACTTGGACCTTGGTTCGGACCTCATGCTGAAGAAGTTCTCTCTGTGCTGGGCATCACCAAAGATGAGTTGAAAGAAGCCATTAAAGCAGACAAGTCCCTTGCTGAAATTGCTGCCTCAAAAAAGGTTGAGACACAGACGCTCATTGATAAACTGGTAGCCACGGAGAAAAAGGAACTGCAACAACAGCTTACCGACTCCAAGATTACACAAACCCAATATAATGAACGTTTGGCCGCTCTTACGGAACGCGCGAGTGAACTGGTAAAAGAAAAACCATCCGCATTACGTGAGAAGAAACCACAACTTCCTGCGCTTGGAATGGATTTGCCTGGACGGGGGTTTGGCCCTGAAGTCGATCGCAACCTGGACAAGCTCGCGTCTTTACTCGGAGTGACCACCAATGAATTAACTTCATCACTCAAAAAAGGGGATACCCTCGCAGCCATTGCCTCTGCCCAGAAGGTAAACGTGCAAACCCTTATTCAGCAGCTTGCAACCGATAGAACGGCCGATCTGCAGCAAGAGTTGAAAGACGGGAAAATTACACAGGCTCAGTATGATGAACGGGTTGCCGATCTAACCCAGCGCATCACAGACCTTGTTAATGGCAAACGCCCATCCGTTCAGCCCGAGCATCACCATGGCTCTCGTTTGAAAGACGAGTCTGGCACCCCAGTTAAACCTTTGCCAGAGAACGACAAAACAGACAAAGCAGGCACGACAGATCAGGCAGGTACGAGCACTTCTGATCTTAGTAAAGATCCTGCATAACCAACCGTTAGCAAGCAAATCGTACGTGGAATCTCACCTGTCTCTGCATCCTACAGGATGATTTCCATGCCAAGCCCCTCCTTCCCACGCTGTCAGCAGCGGTGAAGGAGGGGCTTTAACGTTTATCAGGTACATCGTCCTTTAGAGCGCGCGCACCATGCCACCATCCACAATTAATGATGTTCCGGTAATGTAGGAGTTGGCACCAGACAACAGAAATACGACAGCTTTGGCGAATTCCTCCGGCTGTCCATAACGCCCCAGCGGAATCTCTTTACGGAACTGCTCGGCAATCTCGTCTTCACTGACTCCATTCTGTTCTGCCCTCGCCGTATCCAACTCACGAATCCGATCTGTTGCGATGCGTCCAGGGGCTACGGTATTAATCAGTATGCCGTAAGGTGCAAGCTCCTGAGAGAGCGTCTTGGCAAGACCAAACACACCCGTACGGAACGTATTGGATAGAATCAGACCCGGAATGGGTTGCTTCACCGATGTGGAGGCAATGTTGACGATATGTCCTCCGTTTGCCTTCATATACGGAAGCACACCCCGAATCAGCCGGACATAACTAAGCATGTTTAGCTCAAACGCACGCTCCCAGTCCTCGTCGGTCAGTGACTCGAACGTACCGGAGGGCGGGCCGCCAGAATTGTTAACCAGAATGTCGATCTGGCCAAACTGTTCTGCTGTAGCCTGAATAAGTGCCGCGATGTCCTCCTTGCGTGTTACATCCGTTGCGACATATTCGACACGTCCTCCGCCGCCAAGTGCAAGCAACTCTTCTTTGACGATAGCGAGCTTGTCCCCGCTTCGGCTGGCCAACATCACATCCGCACCTTCCAGTGCCAGCTGTGCCGCAACTGCTTTGCCCAGGCCTCGACTGGAGGCCAGCACGAGTGCTTTTTTACCGCGAAGTCCCATATCCATTGTGTATTCCTCCCTAAGCAAAGTTTCTTCCCCTACACATCCGTCTAACCGTTTAGGCATCAATAAAATAAGCCATTAAAATGTCGTCTACATCCCTGCCACCGATTCGGAACTCAGATACAAGCCTGCCTTCGGTTATAAACCCACATTGCTCATAGAAGGCAACCGCTCCCGGATTGCTCGATAATACACGCAGTCTGAGTTTACGAATGCCCTGCTCCAGCGCGTGTTGCTTCATCGCTTTCATTAGAGCTGTTGCCACACCAGAGCGGCGAAAATCCGGATGAACAGCAATATGGATTTCATAGACATGCCGATTCACTGGCATCCCCGTAGGGGGATGGAAGCCCACGTATCCGCATACCTGATCCTCTTGTACCGCAATGAGCTGACTGCCAGGAGGACAATATTGCAAATACTGCTGTCTGGATCTCCATTGCATCGGTGCAGGCGAGGTGGATGCATTCCAGACCAGCATATCCAGCTCCATTAGCTGGTTTGCATCCTTCATCTCAGAAGCACGGATTTGATACGTATGACTGGTGAACATGCTGATTCAACCTTTCGATATCTTCATTCAATTTTTTGATTCGCTTCATTTAAATATCTTTTTCCTAGCTTGATTACGCTATCTTTATCATGTTCTTTATTCTGTTATCTATTGTAGCATAGCCGCCGGGAGGACTAAAATTCCACCTTCGTTTGACCAAATCATGAAAGATTAGAGCACAAATAAAACGTATCTAATGCTCACAAATGGTACACACCAGAACCACAGATTAGAAGATGCGATGCCAGTGTATTGCAAAAAACACTTCACCTTGCCGTAACGTCATACTTTATACTGATTCCATGGTAACAATTATAGATACGGTTCAATAAGGTAAGGAGGTACATCCGATTGAATATCAAAGAAGCCGCATCCCGGCTGGGGATTTCCGCAAGAGCCATTCGTTTTTATGAGGAAAAAGGGTTAATTCAGCCTGCCAAGCAGTCCGGCAATGGATACCGCACTTATACGGAGAATGATATATGGCGTCTGCAGACAATAGCAGCGTTGCGCGAGATTGGCATGTCTTTGCAGGACATTACTCAAGCTCTTGCCGAGATAGATCAAGGTAACCAGCAGGGGTTAGAGGAATATTTGGAACTGCAACAAGCAGTCATGTATGCCCAGTGGATAGAGCTGAAGCGAATGATGGATACGACCCAGCGTATGATCGACCTGAACCGTCAGGACGGTTCACTGGATGTCAGCCATTTGCATGATCTGGCTGGCAGTGCACGCCGTCTGCGGGAAGCAAGACAGAACTGGCATGACCGCTGGAATTATGATCAGCAAGCGGCCCTCCATGATCAGCGGGTTCAAACTATGACAGATACAGAGGATTACACTCCACAAGCAGATTCAACCCTATCCACGACTGCGTCCTCAGGCCACGTACAAATAACAGCAGACAAACCATTTAACCTATACCGTAATTACGACGAAGCATTAGAACAGACCTTGCAGTCTATTGCTCCTCAGCCTGGAGAAACTGGCTTGGACATTGGCACTGGGACAGGCAATTTGGCTGGCAGAATGCTGCGTCAGGGTGCTGTCATGACCGGGATCGATCAATCACGGGAAATGCTGCGAACATGCCGCCTCAAGTATCCTCAGATGCAGGTGAAGCTTGGTAATTTTCTGGCCTTGCCTTTTGCCGAGCAATCCTTCGACTTTGTTGTATCCAGCTTCGCCTTCCATCATCTGGGCCCGGATCAGCAACAGCTCGCTTTGGAAGAAATCCAGCGTGTGCTCAAAGCCTGCGGCACGAGCAGAATCTGCCTCACCGACCTGATGTTTACGGACTCTGCCCATCGTGACGCTTACCTACGACATGCCAAGGTCACAGGCGACAAGGAACAACAACGCGCTTTGCACGAGCGCCATTTCCCATTGCTGGACGAATTACACTGCCGTCTGACTCACCTGGGCTACGAGACCAAACATGTCCGTCATAATGAATTATTGCATACCGTACTTGCGGTTCCGCTATAATAGCAGGTATCTGACAACAACCTCCTGCAAAACACGAATGATATAGGAAAGAGCCAACTCTCCGAAAGGAGGTTGGCTCTTATTGCTGGTCTCGCTAGAGAGGACAGCAATGACTAGTTTACATATAAATATCAACAATCGTACGCTCAGCCGCGCCGCTTACTTCTTTGAACGCATCCAGCGAGATGCATACCCCGCCTTCACGATAACGGTTCACTGTACGCTCCCCAGCCACGTCTTTGCCATTCACCGTTACACGGCTGACAGCTTTCCCATTCAGGTGGTAGATAAACGTCACCGGCGTGCCTGCATATTCGAATTCGAATTGCATGCCATCCAGCTCAGCTGGCAGTACCGGGTCAATGACCAGATTACCGCCTTCCTGACGAATACCGAGTGCATTCGAGATCAACTGGTTCATATAGATTCCAGGGCCGCTGGAGTAGATTCTCCATCCGCCTTTCACTTCTACCGTCCCTTTGCGAAGCTGGTCAAAATGTTCCTGCGCCTCGTAGCGGGTGTTGAACTTGCCATCCGAACTACTGAAGTACGCATTCGCTTGACGAATCTCCGCGTTAGGTACAACCTCGCGGATCCCCACCGGATTGATCATCGCCAGACCGTTCCACACTTGATCCGTTTTACCCAGCTTCGCCATCGCTTCCACGTAACGGATGTGGGCATGCACATATTGCAAACCGATCTCACGTCCGAAGTTGGACGCTTGCTCTGCACGTTTGAAGTGTGTGCTCACGCCGCCTGCATATTGCGCCGGACGGTTCATCAGACGTACGCCATCCGGGCAGAGGAACTGCTCACGAATGAGTGCATAGTGTGACTCAGCCTGTTCTGCGTTCAGCAGTTCGCCGATCATGCTGCGTGTCATTGGCAGCAGGCGGTATTGAATGCCTGTCTCGGTATCTGTCGGGTGCAGCATCAGCTTCGCTTGATCTGCCTCTTCCATGTACACGAAGCCTGGAATCACATCTGTGCCCAGCATGTAACGGTTGAAGTCATCACGGATGCCCTGTGCCAGTGCTGCAAGCTCCTCTGCAAAAGCTTCGTCTTTAGATTTCAATGCCTGTGACAACACGTTCACGGACTGATACGTCAAGGCAACCGTCCAGCTACTCACCATGTATTGCTTGAGTTGTGCATTGGCTGGTTGAAGTGTATCATCCCAGTCTCCATCTCCATAGGAGGAGAGGAACGTATCGTGCAGGAAGTGTGCACGGATGTACTCGATCTCTTTTTTCGCGTGATCCAGTACGGTGGCTGTCTCTTCTGTGAATCCAAAGCTGTGTTTAACTGTATAAGGCACTTTCTCATCCAGAATGGCATAATCGCTTGTCGCAGTAAGGTAATCTGCCAGCACTTTCAGCGGCCATACGATGATATCGCCATGGCTCTCTTCCTGTTGAATCGCAAAGTACTTGTCAAACATAAACCATTGCGGCCAGTTACCATCATCTTCGTATTGGTGTGTGTACACCATTTTGATGATATCGCGAACCTGCTCATATTTTTGAGCGGCCATGAAATACTCTACCGGACCTTGGCACACATCACGTGTACCCCATGCCGCACCGCCGTATTGCTCCAGACCATGAGGCACAGAGTAGTGAACCAGCATATTATGCGTGTACCACCAAGCAAGGGCATTAACTTTGAACAAATCTTCTGCATTTTGGCTCTCGCCGCGGGACAAACGGAAACCATTCATGACACCTGCAAAGAACTCACGGTATGCCTGCACTTCTTCTTCAAAAGAAAGAGTAGAAGTTGCTGTGTCAGCACCAGCAGTCACCTGACTTTCCAGCATGCCCTGAACCTTCAGCGTCCATTCCGCAGTCTCTTCTAAGCTTAACGTTACGAGTGAAGCAGCACCACTGCGAACACCGCTGGCAAGCAGTGTTTCGTCCCCGGCTTGTACAGAGGCACCTTCAACCGTCATGCGGTACTCCAGCTCAGGATACGTTCCTGCACTCAGAGACTTCGAATCCGCTTTGAAAATCAATGTGCTACCATCCTGCGTCATGTGCAGTGGATACTCGTACTCATTCACGTTCATCGTAACCTGGTTCGTCACCAGGTAACGATAAGCTTTGCCACTTGTAGAACGCACATTCATGCGTACTTCCGTAGAATGCGTCGTTGTGTAATTCGTCACAATGAGTGTATCGGACTCCATTTTGTATATCCAGCGAGCATAGTTAAACCCAATCTCGAACAAAGACGGCATCGTCAGCAGACGATATTGCCCATCGATCTCAACATAGATGCGTTGTCCGGCCGTTTTTGGCACGTTCAGAGCATTGCGGGCATTGCTGATCATTTTATTAAAATTGGTGTTACCAATGACAAGCTGTGAGTTAAACATTCCGTACATATACGAGGTGGTTGTAATAACCTGTGCACCAAGTTTTACATTACCGCCGCTCATCAGAATATGTCCGTGTGGACGCTCCACCATCAGTTCTTTGGCTTTCAATACGATATGCTCGTAAGATTCGGTAAAGAAGGACAACAGTTGATCCCCGCTACGTTCTTCCTGATGACGGTCAGGGTACAGCTGGTTAATCTCTTCCTGCGTCAGATCCAGTGCCGCCAGTGGCTCACCCAGAGACGAGGAAAGTTTCACCTGTTCAAATACTTCACCTTGTTCTGCGTTCAAAGCCTGTACTTCGTTCCATGCTGCTGCAACTTCATCTCCATACTCCAGTGCGGAAATACCCGATGCATGGTTAGGCTTCGCCAGTCCGTAGAAAACAACCTGTGCCTCACCGTTCAATTCCAACAACTCGGATTGCAATGCAGTATAAGCGAACTCATACTGGTAAGTTTCGTTTGCCAGAGACGAACGACTCAGGCTTTCAGGTTGATTGGTTTCTTTGTAAGACAGTCCGAAGAACTGGAACCCATCCGTCGAGTAGCCCACTGCTTTGGTGAGAGAGCCTTGTTGCATATAAGGGAAAACGCCGCCCTGAGGCTGGTTTTGACGTGAACATACCACATAACCTTTTGCAACATCCTCAAATACCGTATGGTCGATATATTGCGACAGATAGGCTTCATTACTACGTACTGCGCCCGGATCAGCAAGTCCCACATCTTGTCCATACACCACATCAACACGCTGCTGTTGTCCTGTAATTTTCACATCCCAGAACCAGATTCCTTGCGGGGCAAGCGTAAATACAACTTTATACTGGATCGCCTGTCCTGCAGGGTTCGGTTGCACACTGCCTGTCCAGATCAGCTGATGGTCTGCATGTAATTTGCTCGTAGATACTTGGCTACCGGAATGCACGCCGAGGAGAGGGAAGGAAAGAATCTCCCCATTTTCTCCGTATACACGCAGGTATAGATTATTCAAAGACCCATCAATCGGGTTGCTAAGTAGTTGATTCAGCATGGTTGAGCCGGAAGTGGCTTGATACAAATCTCCACTGTTCAAAAAAGTAAATGTGACTTCTCCGGCTGCCAGACGAATCGTTTCATTCATAGTTGTTGCCATCTCTCTATCACTCCTTAAATTAGTTTACGACTTAAAATCGAAACGTTTCGATATTTTTGAAAAAGAATAGGGCTCCCTTTGAACCGGTCGTTCCCGACCCGTTCCAACGATAACCCTCATGCTGTAATACAAGTAACACATTGTGTTCACTTACAGATCACACTTCTCGTCGTTATGTATCCATCTTAGCCAAGTCTTGCTGTGATGAATACTTGCTCCGCCTTTTGCATCTACTGCCCCAGTTGCCACCAATATTACATACCATGATGCAAACTCGGTAACCTTATTTCCTACTCTCGACCTTAAGGAGACCCCACGGACCCGCGCTCTACCAGATCAATCGTTAATGTGTAGGATGGATTAACACTCTCTCCATTCAACATCTGGAACAGCAGATGCCCGGCCAGTGATCCCGCCTCATGCTTCGGCTGACGAATCGTGGTCAGCGGTGGTTGAATATATTCAGACAGCTGGATATCATCGAATCCAATAACGGAAACATCTCCCGGCACCGAAATACCGCTCTCTTCAAATGCCTTCAGTCCACCTATAGCCATCTCATCGTTTCCGTAAAACACTGCTGACGGCAGCTCTCCCTGCATAATCATCATCTTGGTCGCGCTGAAACCGCCCTCGCGCACAAAATTGCCGTTCAAACGCCACTTGGATTTTTCGGTAAGGCCTGCTTCCCGCATCGCTCGGAGATACCCCTGGTAACGTAGCGCATTATCATAGGAATTGGACGGTCCGCTGATATAAGCAATATTCTCATGCCCCGCTCTAATTAGACGGCGAGTCGCCAGATATCCTCCCTGCTCTCCATCCACCAGTACGCTAACAAGATGATCGCCAGATAGCTGTCGATCCATGACAATAATGGGGAATCGCGACCCGGCAGACTGAACCAAGATATCATCATCGATGTTATGAGCCAGAACAACGGCTCCGTCCACTCTTTTTTCACGCAAAAAACGTACGGCCGTTGAATCCCCTCCACCCATCGAGCTGCACGCAATCAGGTCATACCCGTTCGCCAGCGCCACATCCTGCACACTACGAATCAACTCGGAGTAATAAGGTCCCGACAAGTCTGTCAAGATTAGCGCGATGGTATTGGTCCGGCTCCGTTTCAGATCCATGGCAAAGCCGTTTTTACGGTAATTCAGTTCCCGTGCTGCCTCAAGCACTTTGGCTTTGGTCCTGGCACTAACCTTGCTGTCCCCATTCAATGCATAGGAAGCAGTGGAGAGTGCTACACCCGCCAGCTTTGCCACATCCTTGATCGTTGCCATTCCTAGTTCGCCCCTTCTTGCTTCACTCGTCCATGACTATTTCGTCCTGTTCTCTGTTCCATTATAGTTACTATTCATTGTGATGCATATATTTTGAGATGATGTTTCAGGGTACCTTTAAAGTATGTTATGGTTGTACTATTATTATAAATCTTTAGTTGTTTCTCAACCATTTCAATTATGGATCGAAACGTTTCGAGGTATTTCCAAAAAAATAATTCATGCTCAACCTTCTTGTCTCTCTGCTGGAGTACAAACAAAACTGTAGTCATGATCGTTCCTTCGTAATCAAATTCTTCTTAATCATATAAAAAGAAATATTGAGAAATCTGCTCTACACAACAGATTGAAACGTTTCGACATTTTCATTATAGTCGCTAGTGATAGCGATTTCAACCATTTTATTTGATTTTCGCAGAAAAGAAGAACATATTCAATACGTTCATATCTCACTTTGAACCTCACATAGGCTTCAACGCTTATGTTCAGCATCAATGATTATAAAAAGAGGACTTGCTTTATAGGAGAGCCTATACCTCAAATTGTCCCAAGATCAGCCTTAAAAATCCAACCTAAGATCAAAATAAAGATTATAGATAAATATCCATATAAAGCAAGTCAAACGATCTAACGAATGAGACTTACACGGGATCAGATTACTTTTTTACCGCATGAATAAAATGAATCGTCTCAAAAGCAGACAAGTCATCTGTTCGTTGACTGAAATACCGCTCCTGTACTTCTTCAGGGGATAGATGCTCATAGATGAGAAGACCTGCTTTTTCCAGCAGATGCTCCATGTCTTCATACGTGAAGCAGGATAGCATCGGTTCGCCCCCCATCGTAGCCATTTTGACCATGTTTTCGACACGGTTATATTTGCCCTTTTCCTGAAAGAGATGTTCATCTGCATAATCAAACACGATTGAACTTCCAGCTGGAAGAGGTGCAAACGCGTGATGAATTAAACGACAGAGGTCTTCTTTGGGCAAATAATACGAAACGCCAAGCAGTGTAAACATGGTTCTCACATCTCGGAATAGGCTGCTCCAAGAATCCGTACGAATCATCTCACGGGTGAAGTCCATGGGTACAAAATGAAGATTGCGTGGAATAACCAGCTCTGCCTGCCTCAAACGCTCTTTCTTTAACTGCTGTTCCGATGGGAGATCTACCTCGAATATGTCCAACTCATCCCCCAATTCCGGGTGCCTAAACGCAAACGTGTCCATACCGGCACCAAGAACAATCATCTGTTTCACGCCCAGCGCAGCTTCCTGCAGCATCACCTGTTCACTATAGGCAGAGCGAGCCAGCGTGATCGGTGACAGCTGGACTTGGGTTATCCATTTTAATATCTGATTTGAATCACCCCTGAACTGATGATCCGCATCCGGGTGAAAGAAATGAATGCCTCGTATCATGTTTTCGCTAATTGTTGCGAACTCTTCTGAAGTGATCAGTTTTCGACTTACAAAATCATTAAAGATAAGTGGTTCATCATGCTCCATATGGTAGGCTCGGGCAAATGCTGAAATCAGAGACGTTATACTGGACTCCTTCTTCTCGCTCATCACATGTTCCTCCCGTATCAACAAAAATAAGGTCCCCCTGGCCAGGAGAACCTTAGTATATACGGAAAGTTTTTATATGTAAATTATAGCATATATAAACTTTTTTGTCAATCTCATTTTGAGATAAGTTCATTAGAATCTATATTATTTCAGTCGTCTCTGTTGTTTAGATTCAGTATGTTCATTTTGTCCGTTTCACTTAGAAACCTATGCGTCCATGCCGTATTCACGAGTCTCCCGGTTACGGTTCAGCGCAGCATGTAGTACAAATCCAAGCAGAGCTATTGCAGCCGTCCCGGTTGCCAGCCATGCTACAGGGATTAAGCCCTGTCTATCATACATAACCCCCATCGCATACGGACCGATTACACGTCCAACCGCTCCAATTCCGCCCGAGACACCGATGTAAAAAGGGGCTGCCCTCCCCGCATGCTCCGATATAAATGCCGGTGTTGCCGGTGAGATTAACATCTCTCCGAAAGTAGCGAGCACCATCGCAAGTACCATGCCCGGATAATTGTACATCGTGATCATAACAATGTAGGCGAGCCCATAAAATACGGCACTCGCTGTCATCTGGGCGCTGGAGGTACGAGCCATCGTACGTTTTATCCAACTGGTGAATGGTTGCCCCACAAAGATCAGCACACCGTTAAGTGTCCAGAGCAGACCGTACATTCTTTTCTCCAATCCTTCTGAAATAATATACGGGGATACGCCTGTATTCCAAATCGAGTTTCCAAATAAAAGGAACAACACGCCCAGACTCATAAACAGATACAGCCGAGTGTTCCCCAGCAGTGTCCAGATGCCCGGACCGTCTGGTACGGTTTTGCGTTTCGTCAGCTGTACTTCTCCCTGCTCCGGCTCCGCCCGGGACAGATAAAACCAGAAAAACACTGCAAATCCTGCTGAGGTCACCCCGTTTAACACAAAGCTCAGATGATACGAAAAGTCAGCGAGAAATCCGCTAAGCGCCGTTCCAATCGCCACACCGATGTTGTTCGCCACATAAATAATGTTAAACAGATCTCCGCGCCGCTCGGCAAACCGGAAGCCGATAAACGCTTGAATTGCAGGCAACGATAATGAACTGAATAACCCAATCCAACCCATTGCACAGATAAAAACAACCCAGTACGCGCTAATCCAAGGCAATGCGAACAATCCTGCCGCGTTTAGTGCAAGCGAACCAATGATTAGTTTTTTCACACCTACACGATGGTATAGAGAGCCACCAAGCAGCTGTCCAAAAATACCACCCAGAGATTGAATCAAAATAACAAAACCTGCGTTTGCCATCGTGCGCCCCAGCTCGTCGAATACATACATAGTCGTCAGCGGCCACATGAGAGCACTACCCGTGGCACTCACCATGCTTGCCAGCAAAAACACTTTCACTTCTTTTGGATAGTTATCCAGCCATCTCAACATTTTACCCATACTCCTTACATCTTCTAGCCTGACATACCCTTACCATTGTCCGCACAAAAAGCTCCCGCACACGTGGCACAACTCGCCACGGCGGAAGCCTGTAAGTTAAAGATATTATAATATGAATCTATATTACATCAAAACTATCTGGCTGCAAGCACATTCATTGCCGCTTCACTTCAACAGTGGCCGAGAAAAAGGTAGCACCGTTCCCCATATCCGACAAGCGGCTGGATGTCAACGAGTTGGAGCGCTGTTTTTTGCCCTCGCCGTCCCACCACAGTCCTTGGCTGATGACCGTTCCCGGAAGCATGGCATCCGTCACTTTGGCAGTCAGTTCAATACGTCCGCGTTCATTCCACACCACAACGGCATCGCCATCCTGCACATCGCGGCGAGCCGCATCCTCTGGATGAATTTGCAGTAGCGGCATCTTCTCCAAACGTTGATGTTTAGCTGAATTACCAAAGCTGGAGTTCAGGAAATTATGGTTTGGAGGAGATACAAACATCAGTGGATACGCTTCATCTGGCCCAGCAGGATTCTCTCCATCAAAACCTTCAACTAGCGCGGCGTATGTCGGTAATGGCGGTAGTCCCTTCTGTTCCATCTGCTCGGAGTATAATTCAATCTTGCCTGATGGCGTAGGCAGATGTTCCAGGAAAGATTCGTGGACCGACATGTCCAGCTTCACAAACCGCTGTTGCTTCAGACGATCCAGTGTAATCCCGTTCATATACGGGTTCTCCGTGCCCTGAAGTGCATTCTCAATCATCTGCTCCGGCTTCTCACCAAAGATGTCCGCATCATAACCCATGGCTTGTCCAAGTAACGAGAACAGCTCCACATTGCTTTTACTCTCGCCGATTGGTGCGATCACCGGCTCTTGTAGCTGGACATACTGGTGCCAGTAGGACAGGTATAGGTCTGTTGCTTCAAAAGATGATGTCGCTGGCAGCACAATATCTGCATATTTTGCCGTATCCGTCATGAACAGGTCATGAACCACAGTAAACAGATCTTCCCGTGCAAAACCTCGCTCCACTCGTTCCGTATCCGGTGCTACCACCAGTGGATTGCTGCAGTAAACTAACATAGCCCGGATCGGCTGCTCCGCCTCCAGCAATGCTTCGCCAATCCGGTTCATGTTTACGACCCGCGGATTGGCATTTTGCCTTAGGTCAGGCCGCTCGAGCGCGTCACCGTTGGTGCTCCCGTAGCTGTTCGTGCGAACTGCACCGCCGCCGCGCTTCAGCCACTGCCCTGTAATTGCAGGCAAGCAGGCGATGCTGCGCACGTTCATGCCCCCATTGTCATGGTGCTGCAAGCCATTGCCAATGTGAATATGAGCGGCCTGCGCTCTTCCGTAGAGCTGTGCCAGCTCCACAATCGTTTCTTCCGGCACGCCTGTAATGCGTGCTACGCGCTCCGGTGTGTAACTACGGACATGCTCGCGTAGCGCTTCGTGTCCCACGGTATATTTTTGCATAAATGCTTCATTCGTCAGTCCTTGCTCAAACAGCACATGCATCATTCCCAGTGCCAGCGCACTGTCCGTACCCGGATAGAGCGGAATAAACCAGTCTGCCCACTGAGCCGTCCGGTTACGATGAACGTCAATGACAACGATTTTGGCACCGTTCTTACGAGCCTTCTCCGCCAGTACAACCTGATGCATATTGGTGCTGACAATGTTCCCACCCCACACCACAATCAGGTCCGCATGCTCTGTATCCTCAGGCAACGTGCCGTGGTTGGCTCCCATCGTATATTTCCAGCCTGTGTTACCAGCAGCATTACATATCGTCTGCTCCAGCACGCTTGCGCCTAGCGCATTGAAGAAACGCCGATCCATGCCGTCGACACCTAGCACACCCATATTGCCGTAAAAGCTATAAGGGAGAATGCTCTCAGGTCCATACGTTGCAGACAAGTCTTTGAACTTTCCTGTAATTTCCTGAATCGCTTCGTCCCAACTGATACGCTCGAACTTGCCTTCACCTTTGGCGCCGACACGTCGCATCGGATATTGAAGACGCCCCGGATGATACACCCGCTCCGTCATATTTCGAACTTTATTACAGATTGCACCCTTCGTAATCGGATGATCCGGATTACCGGTGACCTTCGTAATTTTACCGTTTTCTTTATGTAATAGCAGACCACATGTGTCTGGACAATCGAGCGGGCATACCGCTGGAAATACACCATTCTCCTGTTCAATCATCATTGGGCTCCCCCTCTTTCAATAGCTATCCCTATATCATATCCCGTTCAGGGTTATAACGTAAAGAGAACAGAATGAATCGGCCAAATCTTCATCATTGCTGGAGAGCACATTGTGTGTGCAAACCGTTCATTCCATTCGAAAATTTTAATTTTGAAAAAAGTTTTTTGCCTATGATTCAATCTTTGAATCGAAGGGTAAATTAAGAACAAGGCATTAGGCTGGTGTTTCCCCACTTCCTCCTCATGCCATATCATGGACCACTCCCGAAATTCGCCATGCTCAGGTTTCGTTCCCCCGAACCTTGTCATGGCGAATTTAATTTTGGGCAAAAAAAAGATGACCCCCTCCCATCTCCCCACGATCAACCCTGTCGTGAAGCGATGAAATGCATCATCTCACTTCGTTATTCCGTATTCTTACAAATATGATGCTACAATGCTCCTAAGTGTCGACTCTCCCATAAATTACGCCTGTTTACTCCACATCGCTCTACCTTCTGCTTCCACTGAAGAAACCATAGCAGGAACAACCGTCTCCGGCTTGGCCGCTGACTCTGTTTTACGCAGATATACCATCCAATACGCAGCCGCTACGAACAACGCTCCACCCGTTAAATTACCTAGCCAAACCGGAATAAAATTCATGACGTACTGGCCCCAGGAAAAGTGCCCCTCAAAGATCGCCGCTGGAATCAGAAACATGTTGGCCACAACGTGCTGAAATCCGATAGCCACAAACGCCATCGTTGGAAACCAAATGCCCAGAATTTTACCGCTCATCGTATCGGCTGCATAAGACAGCCAGACAGCCAGCGCTACCAGCCAGTTACAGCCTATGCCTGAAATAAAAGCCTGCAGGAAGCTGTCATGCAATTTGTGTCCTGCCATATCGACAACTTTGCTCAGGTATACACCCTCTGCGGTGAGCCCAAGCACATGACCAAAGAAAAAGGCCACAAACAATGCACCGAGCAGATTACCCACGGTCACAAGTAGCAGGTTCTTCAACATGCTGGCTGGAGAGATTTTACTTGTGATTGCAGCGAGCGGTACAGCCATCATATTGCCCGTTAACAGTTCTCCACCACCAATCAAAACCAGAATCAGACCTACCGGGAACACCGCCGCTCCGATAAACGTTGCAATGCTCCCCCACTCCGCTGGTGCAGATGCAATTACGCGAATATCGAGCAGAAACCCAAGCGCAATAAAGGCTCCCGCCAGGAAACCAAGAATCAGCACAGAAGAAACCGGATTCTGTGCTTTCTTAACACCAGCCTGCGCCGTATATTGTGCAACCTCCAGAGGTGTTTTGGTCGCCATATGTCATCCTCTCCTTTGTCTTCTATCCGTTCGCAAATCATTGAATTCATCTATGGTTTTATTGTATCTCGACCTTGTCGAAAACTTTGTGCAAATAATCACAAAGTAATCTAAGAAGATGATTCAATTTGCTACTTAGACGACAAAAAAAAAAGACTGACGATATGATCGCCAGCCTTCCTTCTGTCTTTATTTTATGATGTACCCAAATTTAATATCGTTGCTAGCCGCCTACATTCATGACTCACCTCACGACTTACACCAGCGCAGGCGCTTTAACCTCTACCGGAGGCAGGGCTTGCAGACCTGCTGTGTTCAGGAAGTTCCAAGGTTTGTTGTAGTGCGGTTGGAAGAAGAAGTCGATAAACGCCAGCTCATCCACCGTCATGTTGTTCTGAATACAAACCGAGATCGTATTGATCGACTGCGTCAGATCCACTTGTGACATTACCTGTGCACCGACAATCCGGCGAGTCGCTTGTTCGTAAACCACTTTAAGCAACAGTTTCTCAGCCGTTGGCATGAACTCAGGACGGTAGCTGTCTTCCAGAACAACCGATTCGACAACAAGCCCCTCTTCTTTAGCAGACATCTCGGTCATTCCTGTTCCTGCAATATTTTGCTCATAAATTTTGATGCCCGATGTGCCCTGTGTTCCCATATAAGGTGTCGTTGGACGAACCAGGTTTCTCGCTACGAGTGTACCCATCCGCACGGCGTTTGTTGCTAGTGGAATGTAAGCCGCTTTGCCGGTTGGATTGTAGTGGATCGCACAGCTGTCACCTGCAGCAAAGACATCTTCCTGACTAGTTTGCATATATTTATCGACGATAATTGCACCGTTTGGCAACATATCCACTTGGCCTTTAAGCAGCTCCGTATTTGGACGGAATCCGATGCAAAGAATGACCAAGTCAGTCTCAAACTCCCCTTTGGATGTGATGACTTTGGTTACCTTGCCGTTCTCGCCCGTAAATTTCTGTACGGTTTGACCGAGAGCCAGTTTAATGCCTTTATTCGTGAGCGTATCTTCAATTCCATCTGTAAATTCAGGATCAAGGTATTTGTTCAAAATACGATCCACACTGTCGATCAGCGTCACTTCTTTACCGTTCATCTGGAATGCTTCGACCAGTTCCACACCGATGTATCCTGCGCCAACTACAGTAACACGTTTCGCATCTTTGGCTTTTTCGATAATAGTGTTGGAGTGATTGTAGTTTTTGCAAAGCAGGATGTTATCCATCTCGATGCCTTCCAGCTTCGGCACAACAGGCCATGAACCTGTAGTCATGATCAGTTTATCAAATGTATCTTCAAATTCTTCCCCGGTTTGCAGATTTTTAGCCCGCAAGGTGTGGCCTTTGGCATCCACTGCTGTAACTTCGTGAAGCATCTTGGTCACTACCCCGAGATCTGCCAATTGATTCGGCGAAGAGTAGAACAGGCCGTCAGGGTCTTTGACCACTCCACCTACGTAGAGCGCAATACCACATGACAGGAAAGAGATATTATCATTGCGTTCATATACAGTAATGGTGGCATCCGGGTATAATTTGGCGGTATTTACGATAGCTGCTGTTCCTGCGTGTGTACATCCGATGACTGCGATTTTCATGAGAGTTCCTCCTTGGAGTATATAAAATAATGAGTTTAATAAACATGGTTATGGTTGTGAAATAATTCACTATTCATTCGGTAGATCACTTGTGATTTATTTCACTTTATACACTCATTATAATGTGATATTTTTCACATTGCAATAGGTTTTGCAAAAATAAATTCAATTTCCTCATAAAACATGCGACAGTTCTACTTTTGTCTTAAGTTCACCATAGATTTTTATACGTTATAAGTACGGACCCAATCTTATTTTCACTGCTTACATTTTCCCCGAGTTGCCTATTGCTTATGCCCTCCAAATCATTCAAATTCCGTTTTGGCGCAGTGCCAGCTATCTTCTATCGAACACAATAGGCAGGATGAATGAACAAAATGCGAAAATGGATGCCATTTGAAATTAAAGGTTGATTTCTTTATTGGTAAGCGCTTACAATATAAAGAATCCTTTTATTGGCTTATATGATATATATGTTCCATATTAGTTCGGGAAAATAATAGCTTAAGGAGGCGTTCACTTGAGTAAACCTAAATTGTTAGCCCCATTACGCATCATACCCGTTGCACTTTCTATGGCCATGGTCACTGCCGCATTGGTCACTCCACATGCCGCTGCTGCCGATGTTAATCCTTCCTCCGCCCCAGTGACAATTAAAACCGAAGTGTTGCCGAGCCAGAAGTCTAGTCCTACCCTTGTAGATGTGTCCTCTTTGTTGCAGAAATTCAGGGATATAAGCAACTTCGCGACTGGGGATCTCGCCAAAGATACGGCTTATGCACTGAATATCGTATCCTGGCAGATGCCGCACGGCGGCTTTTACAAAGACATGGAGAAACAATATGCTACCCCTTGGAATGGTGTAACGGAACGTTCTGGCTGGAAAGACCCGAGCGGTGTTGAGCTTGGAACCTTCGATAATGATGCTACAACATCGGAAATCCGCTTCCTGACTGAAATGTATGTCAAAACCGGTAATCCGATCTTTAAAGACAGTGTCCGCAAAGCCGTTGATTTTATTCTCGTGTCACAGTACCCTTCGGGTGGCTGGCCTCAGGTCTATCCTAAACGCAGTAATTATTCGGATGCCGTAACGTACAATGACAATGCGATGGTGCAAACGATGATTCTACTAGATGATATCACCCAGCGCAAACACGGGTTTGATAATGATATTCTGACGAGCCAGGAACGCAGTAAACTAAAGCTTGCATTAGATAAAGGTATTGCTTATACCCTGAAAGCCCAGATTATAAATAAGGGAGTACCTACTGTCTGGGGTGCACAGCATGATCCTGTGACCTATGAACCGTTACCTGGCCGAGCCTATGAGCTGGCTTCCAAATCGGGATCAGAGTCAGTTGCCATTACCGCTTTCCTTATGTCTCTACCTCAGACACCTGAAATCGAACATGCTGCTAAAAGCGCATTGAAATGGTTTGATACCGTTCGTGAAGATGGCACCAAATACAATCGGCAAGGCCCCGTTTATTTCGAGCCCGATGCTGGCAGTGTCATTTGGTACCGTTTCTATAACGTCGATGAAGATATTCCTTTTTACGCAGATCGGGACGGTAAAAAATATATGAACATTCTGGACATCAGCGAGGAGCGCAGACATGGCTATTCATGGGCTGGAAGTTATGCTCGTAATCTGCTGAAGCTTGCCTCCGAACAAGGGTATTACAAGCTTAGCAAGCCACTTCCCAAATCATAATAATTTTGAGTATAGTATTCTGTGTAGATACAACACTTTAGACAATAAAAGAAGCCTGTCCCTGCGAAATAGCAGGACAGGCTTCTCGTCATCATACGTTTACCTTACAGCAGATGTAGCACATTAACCGAGCAATTGCTCAATCGTTGCACTCATGGACTCTGGTGATTCTTTCGGTTCAACGCGGCCAACAACTTCACCTTCGCGGTTTACAAGGAACTTGGTAAAGTTCCATTGAATATCGCTGGTTTCACCTGATCCGGGCTGTTGTTCTTTCAAATATTGAAAGAGGGGATGAGCCTCTTCTCCGTTCACATCTACTTTTGCAAAGACCGGGAAATTAACGCCGTAGTTAATCTGACAAAAGGATTCAGCTTCTTCGCTTGTTCCCGGCTCCTGCCCACCAAATTGGTTACAAGGAAATCCGAGTACGACGAGGCCTTGATCACGATAACGGTCATAGAGCTTCTGCAATTCACCGTATTGCGGGGTCAATCCACATTTACTCGCTGTGTTTGCAATAACGAGCACCTTGCCTTGATACATATCCAGCGGCACTTCCTGATTTGCGGTGGTTACCGCCTTGTACGAATATACGGACATTGCTAATTCCTCCTATGAGATCGTAATATCCCAATTATAAACGTGTTCAAGTGTGAACTTCAAATTTACCGGGAAGCTACAATCGCCTCATATCGAGTTTGCCGCTCAGCTTTGCTCAGTTTGGGACACGTGTAACAATAATCTTGACCCCCGTCCACCTTATAATACAGGCAGCATGTTGACTTCATTAAGATCTTCTCCCCCGGTTGATACGGGCTGTCTATCTCTACCGGCTTGAATTTCAACAGATTTTTACGTAATCCCAGAACTTCCGGTGGCATCGTTATGACATGCTCATACCCCTGAATAACAGCTTCTCGCTCCTGATCTGTAATCTCCATCTGAACAGCCAGCGTTTTGAACCATCTCAGGATCGACGCAAGCTGTGCCCACATCTGACCTGTATTCGCCCCGCCAGCCAGTGCCACTCCTTCAATTAAAGGCCGAAGCTGTTCTCCGTAATAAGCTGTAAGCATCGCCTGACGTGTAGATGTAGAAGCTACCGCTGAGTGGTGCTCGTCGTTGACGGGGGGTGCTGGATGAGCCTTTTCAGCGTCATCTAGCAGTTGAAAATGAAATGCGGGATATCCGTCCTGCAGGGTGAGTTGTAATCGAATATTATCCAGAGAAATATCCAGCACCTTGTCACACATCGCGTTTAGGTAATGTATACCCAAGAGCAAACCACGAACGGAATGCATGAAATACACCGCTGCGGTTTGCAAGCTATCTGCACGCAAATGTTCGTTATATGCTGTTAGCATATCTCTTGCCTGCTCTGCGTCCCTTAACGAAGCCAGAGGTGCAGCGTAGACAGAGTTCAAAATGGGATTCCTCGAGATACGTGCATATTGTTCAAGCCAGGTGTAATTGATTGCGCTCATTAATGAAACCTCCTGTGAATGCGAATGAGCCGCGTGCTAACAGCGCACAGCGGCTTCATTTCTATAATTCAGGATCGCACATCCGATCCAGCTCGTTTATTTTAACTGCCTGTTGCTTGCACACGATGTTCGGCGCGACCTGCCGCATGAACCATCGCACTGTTCACTACCTTGGTTTCAGGAGCAACTGGTTTTGGACGTTCGCCAGCGAGCGCATATGGCAAGCAGAGCGGTACATTGGAGCGCGGGTCCATAACGATGTCGGCTTCAATGTTAAATACTTCACGCAGCACGTCTGAGGTCATCACTTCAACTGGGGAACCTTCTGCAATGGCTTTACCTTGCTTGATGCCGATCATATGCTGTGCATACCGAGATGCATGATTCAGGTCATGGACGACCATCACAATGGTACGATTAGCAGTGGCATTTAGATGCTCCAGCAACTGCAATACTTCAAGCTGGTGAGCCATATCGAGGAAGGTTGTCGGCTCGTCCAGGAACAGAATATCTGTTTCCTGTGCAAGTGCCATAGCGATCCAGGCACGTTGACGTTGTCCGCCGGACAACTGATCGATCGGACGGTCATGGAATTCCGTCATGCCAGTCACTTCGATCGCCCACTCAATCATGCGTTTGTCTTCTGCACGCATGGAACCGAATCCTTTTTGATAAGGGAAACGACCATAGGAAACCAATTCTGTAACGGTCAGCCCTTCCGGTGCTGTAGGATTCTGAGGCAGAATCGCAAGTTGCTTGGCAACTTCACGCGTAGACTGCTTATGGATGGACTTGCCGTCGAGTAACACGCTACCTGCCTTCGGAGACATAATACGTGCCATTGTCTTCAGAATCGTTGATTTCCCCGAACCGTTGGCCCCCACAAGTGCGGTAATTTTCCCTTGGGGAATCTGAATATTCAGATCCTCAACAATCAGTCTTTCCTCATAAGCGATATCCAGCTTGGACGTCTCCAGACGAAACATGCGATCATCCCTCTCTCATTAATCCCGGTATGTATTCCGGCTATCATAACGACAACGAAATTGAAATTATATTCTGATTCAATACTCTGAATTTTCCGACGCTTTAACCTTTAAAAGAAACTGTTTAATCTGCTACACTAAAGATACTGATAATCATTATCACTTGTCAACCGAAAATCCCGATTTTTTTGATGATATAAGGCGTTTTTTGCTCGAAATCAGCATCTCATTGGCTACTATGACACTTATTATATGAGAGTATTTCTCAGTCATTCCGTGCGATTTTTCACCACTCGCCTAATTACCTTAATTTGAATCAATTGATATATGTCTAATTTGTGAACAAAAACAACTCATCAGCACACTTCATCTAGAAAAGATAATTGTTACACAAAAAAAGATGATTCTGAAACCTCCGTTTCAGAATCATCCCTCAAATCTCACTTTATAGTTCCTTGCCAGTTCCAATTCACATGGTGCCTAATACAAATTCAGCTTGGCTTCTGCATCAGGTTAATCGTGATCCCCGAGCCTTCTGCACCTTGCTGGATGCTCACAACTTGATCGGGGTTGATATCGTCTGGCAACTTAATCTGCATGCCATAGGGGTACAAGCGATCTGCTTCTGCCAAGGTTAACGGTGCCTTAGTATCCGTTTTATTCTGGCCCTCTGGTGAAGCTTCATCGGTTGAATTATCACCTGTTTTATTTTGGCTTTGCTCCGGTGATTCATTTGTTGTGCCTGTTGACGCGTTGTCAACTTCGGATGGAGCACCCTTATCCGCTTCACTCGTTGAAACATCTGGCTGTTCCTTCGAGGAATCACCTTGTTTCGTTGCTGTCTCGTCTGTTACCCCAGTCGTTGAATCAGCTGAACCTTGACCTGTATTTTCTGTATCAGAGCCTTCACCACGATTCAGGCTTTCCCACTGGTCTGTAACATCGATATCCTTTGTGCTTCCGTCATCCATATGTAGCTGAAGATTCCCCTTTTCAAAAGGAATTCCGCCTGTCTCGCTCCGAAAGCGGATGACTAATTGGGCTGGTGATTTAGACCCTTCCTGCTTGTTCTCTGCAACAATATACGCAATGTAGTCTGCTGGCTTCTCTTCGGGATTCGTGGTAGTTACAGGTTCCCGATCTATCGGTGGCTGTACCTCAGGTTCAGATGAATTGTTCATCAGAGCATACGTACCACCTGCAACACCGAGAATCAGGAACAACAGCAACAATCCCATCCACCGTGTTTTCTTCCGTCCTGTTAACATGCGCATGAACGGGGAGGCAAGTTCCGCTTTGGCCCGATCATAGACCGGCTTCAGCGCTTTTCCTGCTTTGGCATAGTACGGCTTAAAAGCAGACTTGGATCGGAACGCTTCCCGATCATGCGTTTTGAAATACAGGATGATGGCATCTGCATATCCTTTATGTGCGTTAGAACCGCGAACAAACATGCGCTGCGCACCAGACCATTCAAAAAAAGTATAGATCTCTTCGGGGTGCCCCATATGACTGCGTGCAAACTCGATCAGACCCGAATAATCAAGCCGATTACTCCCGCTACCCCCGCGATAAAACGCAAGCGACAATGCCTCATACGCTGGTGTTCCCGGCTGATTCCGTAGCTCTGCCGCGAGCCAGCGACGAGTCCAGCGCTGAAGCTCGTCCCGCTCAGCAAGGGAGAGAGATTCCATTCCTTCTTCCGCATTACCGTCGCCGCTAAGCCAAGCTCTGGCTGCCAGCATCATATTGGTTCTTGCAACGACATCCGAGCCTTGACGTACCGACCAATCCCGAACCTCATGCTCATGCTGCAAAATATCGATCTGCAACAGTTGCTCCCGATTCACCCGGTCCAGATCAAGATCCTGGATCATAAACAGGTTGATGACATAAGCAAGTTTGTCAGCTAGCTTGGTTAAAGCCTCCTGATATGCAACCGGTTGTTTACCAAGGGACGGAGTGGTTGGTTTGCTGGTAGGATGCGTAGTTGTAGCCTGCTGTCCTGAATCGGCAAAAAACTCTGTTTGTCCGATATATCCGGTAATTTCCGATTCCATCGCACTACTCTCGGTGATAAAGTCCAAAACGCTAACCCGTTGAAGAGCTTCGTTCGCTGATTGCACCGGATTGGGCGCAGAACACAGTCTTTCCCGTAGCTCGGTACAAGACCGTTCCACTAAAAAAGCGGATTGGATGGCAGATGGATGAGCCGTAACCCATCGCTGGATAAGCTCAATCACGCTTGCTGCCGTTTCGGTACGTTTCAGCTGATTGTCCAGATATGGCTCAAACAGCAGTTTGGTTAAAGAAGCATTACCCAGCACCTTATCAAAGAAGGCCTGATTCAACTGAGCATCCCGATCCAAAATGGTATACAGCTCCTGCACAGCGCGCAATCGTTTCTGCGCTCGTGCATTGTTTACACCGTAGATAAAATAATCCACAATCCGGGCCTTCACCACTGGTGCAGCGACCCTAAAATACTCACCGATGCGAGAAGCCACCACTTCTTCGGGTACATTTTCCCGGCGTACACTATCCAGCTCCCGGCTGAGCAAGGTCAGGAACAGTTCGTTCAGACGTGAACGCTGCTGTAATCCGCCCTCCGGCTTCAGATATGTCAACAAGCCGCTCAAGACCTCATGTTTGTTATTCAGATATAAATCCTCTACGCCTTGTTCAAGGCTGTAAAATACAGATAGCTCCCCATAGGCTTCGATGGAAAGTTCACGTCCAGGCTCCATGCCTGCCAACATCTCATCGGCAAATCCATAAAACTCGGCCGACCTTGCCTGATCCTGCATCAAAAACCACGCAAATTCTGCGTATGGTAACTTCGCAACTGAAGCATCCGCGTGTGTGACACGCCCAGAGACGAGATCAAATGTAAAATCCTTCTCCGTATTTCGATCCTTGGGACGCAGTGTGCCACGCTCCACAAATTGCACATGAATACCTTTCTTGGCCTGTGGCTCTTTGGCAAATGTCATAAAACCAAGCTGACGTCGGAACGCATACGGCAATGCCTTGTACAGCAGACGAAGCAATGCCTTGGCTCCTGCTGTTACTTCCTCTGCTGGCACATCCAGTGCTATGTATACCTTGCGACGTGCAGCCACAGATTGCATCACGGCATACAGCATACGCTTGAACAATGTCTCGTCCATTTTCAGAGCGCTTAGAATCTGGCTCGGTGACGTGTTTGCCTCAAAGCTACCACCGGGCAGTTCAGTTCCAAGTCCTGCTCCACCTTCTGTCGCTAAAGGTAATGCTGCCAGTGCAGGTAACTCTGTACCCTGCTCGATATCATATGAGTTGGCGAACACGGCATCTAGCCAGTCGCCACGTTTCATATATTCTTCCGAGCTTGCCGGTGATAGAACATAATTGTGAGCGAAAAACGCGCTGCGCAGGCCGGTAAAATCCGCAGCCTGATACACATTTTGCCCGAGAATGGTCTCGCCACTCTCCAGATGTAGCAGGTGCATCGAAGCCGGATACTTGCTCTCGTCCTTCTCACTTCGGCCTGTCAGCTCCGCAGGAGCATCATAGACACAGTAAGGATGAAGTATTTTTTTGATAAAAGAAGGTTCCAGTCCCGGTGATGCAGCCACCGTGTCAAACCCCTCCGTTGTCCGGAATACCCCGCGCCGCTCTCTCGTGTACATCTGCTGTTCAATGGGCGGAGTGTTAGTAGAACGCATCATCCCACTCTCCCCTCAATGTACTTGAGTTTGTATAGCAGCCACAGGAAAGGCTCGTCCACTCGGATGGGACTAACTACACCCTGAATTTTCATATCTACCGGATTACTTCCCAGCGCAGATACGGCAAAATAAGCGGTGTCTTTGAAATACACATCCATCGTACCTTTAAACGGACGGTCCACTTTCTCGATAAAACGGCGGATCTCCCCGTCGATATTCTCGAACTCGGTCAGGTCGAAAGAGTCGCGGTGCACCATGTTGCGGAACACATTGCTATTGGATTTGATGTAATCGCCCTCCTCGTCCTTGAGGGAATGTAACATGTCACTTTTGGTGAGCACGACAGCGGTTGGAATATTGGTTTTGGCCTTGTCTTGATAGGCGATGAAGTCACCAAAAAGGGTCAGTACCACATCGCGTGGCTCATCGTACTTCGGCGTCCATTCTCCCGGTTCGTTACCCAGGTTAATGCGGATTTTGTCCCGGATCGAACGAATCTGAAGCGGGTCAACCATGAACAGAATACCTGCCGAGTTTTTGATATGCTGTCCGTGCAAGCCCAGATAATCCTGCTCCACCATACCTTCACCTGCCACGTCAAAAAACACCAGGGTCAGCGGCGCTTTATCCTCGTCCTTGAACACAAACTGAAAAATAAATGGCTCCTGCAGCTTTTCCTTCTGCGTGGAATCCAGCAAGTCGCCTCGTTCGAACAGCGGCTCTTCATAATCCGCACGGAAACGGCGGCTGATCTCGGCATTCAGCGGCATACAAGCGGCATCAAAATGATCCGCAGTATAATGCTGCAATGTATGAATTAAGGAAGTCATATACACGGATTTCCCGACCTGGGATGCACCAATAATTGAAATGATATTGCTTGGTGCCTTACCCGCTGTTACAGGCAACTCATTATGACAATGCGGGCACAGACGGCGGCGTGTCATCACACCGTAACGATCATTCAGGCCCATGACAATGTTATCCGAATAGATCCGGTGCTCCTCCGGTACATCATAAGGTGACAGCACAGCTTCCATATCAAATACCGTATCCAGCCCAAAGCGTTCCCGATATCGGTTGAGCTTGGCATCTTCTCCGAGTGCATAATCCTCGTCATCATCACGATGGTGAGCCGCACGGAACACAACCTCTTCCGGTGAGAATTTGCTAAAGCAGTATGGACATACGATATCGTAGAACAACGGCCGTTCCTCCGGCTGCTGTCTCTTCAAAAACCGGCTAAAAAAACTCATAGACACTCCCCTCCCCTTATCTGTGTAAAATACATCCAAGTTAAATGGAGTTATTTACACGGTACACTTCGATGACAGAACAACCTTCCAATCGCTTGAAAGCTCAACTTCAGTCGTCATGTCTGTTTAATCTGATATCAGCCGATAGGCAGCTCCGTACTTGGGGCCGTCCGTGAAGAATAACCTGATATAGTCGTCTTTGGCCACTTCCACGGGCGGCATTTCATTTTTCCCCGGTACAAAATCACTCACAAATGGATACACCGTTCCATCGTCCTTGTTCAGCGGAACGCCACCTTGTTTACGAACATAACAAAGCGCTTCTTTAGGCACAGGTACCTCAGCAGTTACCGTGATCAACACCGTCTTGCGTTTCTGAAAAAAACCGCTCTTATAGCGAATGGCAAAGCGGATATCCGCCTTGCCTGCACTTGCAATGCCCTGATTATCTTCATCCTGCTGACGGATCAGTACAGGCCCATCCTCATGCATCTGGCATGCGTACACCGTGTACTGAATCGCACCAAAGCCGGTCATTCGATCCACATACCCGTTATTCGCCTTGTACTCCTCTCGCGTATACAGCTTCAGCTTGCCCTGTGTCGATCCGCCCACATGGTCTCCATAATCAACAACGCTCCCGTGTTCTTCACCCACACGATCCGTATTCATAAGATTAAGTTCCAATCGTTCCACGTATACCGCCTCAAGTTGCTCCGGCCAGAGCCAGCGAAGTGTGCAACGACCTTCGTCTACTGCGAGCGTCAACTTTCGAATCCGGGGAGCCGAAGGATCTGCATCTGCATTCATAAACCGCATATTCCGTTGACCTCCCCGATGTTAGAATCCTTTGCTGTGTGTATCTCTTGGCCGCCTACCGAATCCTTCCGCAGAAGAAGTTCCACGGCCAGCATCCCGGCGCCCTTTGCTCTTGCGTGGTGTGTTCTCTTTGATCGGAACAATCCAGGAGAAAAGGGTAAGTATACCTGACAGGATCAGCATGGCTCCAAATCGAACGAAAGCATCACCCACACTAGAACCGTTTAACCCCCACTCCAGTAACAGTCCGGCTAGCAAACCTGATACTGCACCACCTACACCGAAGCTGAGTGCAAGATGACGGTTATCAAACACAAGTCCAAGGGATACGCCAAGCGCCACACCGATCAGAAGCAAAGCCACAACACGGAAAATGGCCAGATACATACTGTGTTCCATCGCACCTGTACGCTCCGTCACGAGAGTACGTTCATCAATCGTATCGTAAATCTGCTGAAACGCGACATTCAGCCCACCTGCGTCAGGTACATCATAGTACATCCCGCCGGTTTGCTGAGCAATGCTCTTAAGCAAATCCGTACCCGAAGGGTCTACCAAGCTCAGACCAACAGTATGGATAGCTACTTGTTCCTGTACATATTGTGGCAAAATACCTGCGATATCAGCATCACTGAATCCGTCCGATAACAGGATAACGACTGTTCCCCGTTTCGGATCTTGTTTGCCTTCGATCAGTTTCATGCCTTCCCGGAGTACCGCATCAAAATTCGTCCCCCCGGATGTGGTGACAATGCCGTCGATTTTGCTATTCACTTCGCTTTTGGCAGCTTCACTATCTACGGCAATAAACGGCTGCAACAGTTGAGGCTGATCGTCAAACGTAATGACAGCCACCTGTTTGTCGCTCTCCATCTGATTAATGAGCGTCTTGGCTGCTTCAAACCGCCCGTTATTGGGATCAGTCTCGTTCATGCTGCCTGAATTATCGATCATCAATATGATGTCTTTGACCTGTTTTGCCCCGCCCGGATTGATCTGGTACAGCAATTGCAATCCCATCCCTACAACCAGTAGCAGTGCTAGCGTTGCAGGCACAAGCAGCTTCCAGGACAAGCTGAGATACCTGAGCTTCCACGAAGCACCGTTCAGTCTTGGTGAGATCATCTCTGCCAGTAGGCAGAACAGCCCCACGCTAAGTGCTAGCACACCGAAATATAACCCCATCAGCAGCAGGCGCGGCATTTCCCCAAGCCACTGATGCAGCATGATTTCTCCTGCCGCAAAACCAACTGCTCCGCCAATTAGGCTGAACAGCACCAGGAGAAGATTGATTTTTCGCTGCATGTCTGCATGCATCCTTTCTCAACGCCCGCCAGAAGCGGGCTGACTTAGTACCCACGAAACATAGAAGGACACCTCTGCTTAATCTAAGCAAGTTGAACTTAAAGATGGTTTACCTCTACACTCCCTTAACAGGATGCCCCTTCCAACGTGCATTGTGCTATATGTTCTTTCATTCCGCTACCGAAGCGGAGACAGTTTCTCTGCTAGCTCCGCAGGGTGAAGCTCATAACCATTTTCCGTATAAGAATCGTAGTACACCTTACCATTACGGTACACCATAAGATCCTCCAGATGGAAACCACCCATCAGATTAAGCTTCTCTACCCCGCTGCTACGTTCCTCATACACCACACCCAGCTTGTAGATGCGTGAGGTTTCCTCGGCATGTGCCGCGTAGTCCATAAAAGCACTGTGATGGTCGCAAAAAAAGTACTTCTCTTCATACCGATGCTCTTGCGTATAGTCGAACACCCGTATCCGGACAACGGCCTGATCTTCTAATGTGCGATACAGCCTGCGGAATAGATCATCACGGGTCAACACATCCCGATCCCTGTACGTAATCGTCACATTAGCTCGTTGCAGTAGTTCCTCTTCAAACGACAAGCGTAGCGGTTCCGCGGAAAGCAACAAGTCACGGCAAACTTCCATTAAGCGTGCAAGCAAACGGTCACTGCCTTTGATCGCAAGCTCATTCATATCTCCCATGTAGCGATCTTCGAACCATACTTCCCGCCCCCGTCTTGCCTCCAGATCGGCGATCAGTTCTTCCGTTACTTTGCCGTAATACTCCATGACGTTCTGACCAATGTATTCGTCAGCAGCGGCAATGCTCTCTTCCGCTACTTCACGCAATGTACGCTCCAGCGCTTCAAGTGAGGTTGTAACTTGACGACTGTAGCGATGCAGTTCTTCCATTTCCGTATCGTAGATACGAAGCAAATGCAGTTCATTTTCCAACCGTAGCAGTTCTACCTTGGGTTCATATACACGTTCCAGTAAACAATCGATTAGATTGCGCACGTTCTGCTTATCACGGAAGAGCGCACGTTTGATCGGTTGATCCTCCACCCGCTCTTGCTGACGCTGTTCCATCAGTGCCCGTGCGGATTCGAGTTGCATCGATTTGTCGCGGATCAGGGCGAGCAGAGCTTCACGAACACTCCCTGGCTCACCGTCGCTCCAGGCAGCCCACTGAAAGTATCCTATTTCGGGATATTCCATATGAGACTGCTCGGCCTGACGGCGAAGCGACCCCGAAGAACTGCGCTCGCGTACACGTTCCTGCACCGGACGGACAACATTTTCACGGAAGTAGGCTTCCGCTCCTTCTCCATATAGCGCTCGCTCAGCCTCTCTTAAAGAGAGCGGCTTGAGTTCAGCAAAGCTGCGATTATGCGTCATGATGCCGCTCATGCCACTAACGAGGTCTTCGCTTGGCAACAGCCCCTCCACCTTACGTTCCACGGAGGAGGCATCCAGTCCGAAAAAGGTCATTTTGTCCTTGATGCTCCAGTCTGGCTCCTGTTGCATCCGGCTGAGCAGATAACGGTACAGATGGTACAGCACGGTCAGTGCGATCGGTTTGTTCGGCCGCCTGATCTCGGCAAAACCTGCACTGGCATACCCATGCTGATCCGAGGTGGTACGGATATTATTTTTAAACGACGTATTATTGTAGGTATTCGCGCCCGTGCTGGCGATGGCAGCCCGGTCTTCATAGCTTTCCTCCTGCTTTCGGTTCTTCAGCAGGCAGATGCGGCAGATGATCTCGGCATTTTCAATCCAGCCGCCAGGTACACCGGTGCCACGTTCGTTTTTGTCCGAAAGTACATAGACCAGATCAAACAAGGGCGCTGCAGGATAGGTTACGGGAATGGATATCCCGTCCTCCGTCACCAGCAACTTGCCGCTGAACATGTAATCCAACGATTGCATGTAATCGAGCTCACGCAGAAAAGCAAGTCCCGCTGCGCTGGCATATCCAAAGGAATCGACCTGCTCCATCTCGCTAACCAGCACATGAAGATCCGTCTGTACCGACTTGAAAGACTGTGCCAGAATGGTCTCGGCCAGCTTCGTTATCTCCGGCAACAGTACATTCAGCGGATCATCGGCCCGGGTAATGACGGTTACGTAAATTCGATCAAAGGACGAATACAGCCGTCCATATTCAGCAATACGGTTGCTTACCCGCCGCATCATTCGATTTAATCCAAAAAGCGCCGCTGCCGACTCGTGAAAGCGACGGTGTACATCCTTGCGCAGCGTTTTGGAAGAACTCCGCTGTGAATGCGAGGTGGAGATTGGTAAACGGTGGTACGTGACCTGAGCGTTTTCATAGGATGACTCGGCCCCGTAACCTGATTTTGCTTTCTCCTGATTGTGAGACGAATTCGTTGCATTCACTGCATCCACTGGATTCAATGTGTTTGAAGCATTTGAAGGACTCGAAGGACTCGATGCATTTCCCGCATCGGCTTCATTCGATGTATCATCTGTCCCAATGTGTACGTATACTACACCGTCTTCGTTATCCCACTTCAACTGGTTAATATCATGCACTGCGGACACCGCAGGTTTCACCAGATCACCAACAAAAAGGAACAAGGCCGGGTAATGGATGCTGCTGCGTCCATCCCCTTGGCTTCCTTGGCGTTCCTGTTCTACGGCGTACCGGGAAGCGTACTTGTAAAGCTCACGCTTTAAGGCGTGCTGCATCCCGTTTTCTTTGTGCTGCATATTCATTGGTACATTCATACCATCAGCCACCTTATTTCAGCCTTCTGCGAATATCGTTCAGCTTCGACGACATCGTTCTATAGAACTGGTAGATGTCTTCTCCGTTCGCGAGCTCTACCCGCTCATACTCCAGACGATCACGTGACTCCATAAACAATGCCGCCAGATCATCCAGCTTGCTCAGGAGCGGTGTAATATCCTCGGAAGCGGTCAGGTCGTTGTCGCGACGGGAGGATTTGCGTAGCAATGTACTGCGATCCTTCTCGGACAGGCCGCGGAAGTTGCCAAACACTTCGTATTCAGCGAAATTACGGCTTTTCATCAGGTTAGCGAACGGTTCCCATGCGTCTTCCTCCGGATCACGGTCATAGACGTATAGTGCGCCCTTTTTAACAATCGTATCTGTATAGAGTGCTTCGATGAAGCGATCATACCACTGCTCTTCATCCTGATACTGTGCGAGAATGCCTTCCAGTTCAGCCACTTTCGCAGTGATTGCATTCATCTTCGCCAGTTCCTCACGTACCCGCGCGATAAGCTGTGGAGAGCGTACAAGGTTTTCTTTCGCCATATCTTCATTAATACTTCCGAAAATATCCTTCGTATCTACCCGTGGCAACCCTTCGGATTGCAGACGTTTCAGTTCAAGGACAGCCCGTTTCACTTCACCCAGATTCGGTGCGTTCGATGTGAGACGCATGTCGTAAGCAGCCAGCTTGGCAGACAGGTCAAACGGTTCCGTCGTGACAATCGCATATCGGTTACTTGTATTTTCATCCTGCGATTTGGCAGTGACAATGTTATAACCGAGCGCTTGCTCGAATTCATTGCGAACCCGTGCATTATACTGCTTCACGCGGGCATTCTCGTACACATCTCCCCAAGACTTTTCCGGGATTGGAGATGGCAGGTACGTCCAGTTATTTTTCTCCGTCTGCACCAGATGGCGTCCAATGCCCTCTTTGTCCAAAATCGTGCGTTCATAGCTCTCTTCATACACTTTGAGCGGTGTATATACAAAGAGTGGTACCCCGTTGCGTGTATTCAGCCAGAAAATACGGTTCCGCACTTCGCTTTCTTTAACAGTAAAGTGAGATTTGCCTACGGCATTGTTCTGGTAGTTACGAATCCCTTTCAAGATACCCGGAGCCTGTGCTGGCACGGACACAAACCCCCAGGAAGGGAAATGTAGACTGCCTGTGCTATTGCTCAGGTTAAACACGGGAACAGCCTCGTCATCCAACTTGCCTGCGATAAAACGTTCCACGAATTTCTCAACGGACTCGTCTTTCCCGTATTTGATCACCAGAAAATCTTCCATGGAGCGAGTAATGAGATCACCGAATTTTTCACTCAGGAAATCAGAGATAGAGCTGACGATATCAATCTCGTTTTCCTTCACCCACTGGCTCGAATTCTCCAGCAGCTCACGCGAGAAGTCGCGGATCAGATCATCCGTGTCGCGTTTGTCCAGCAACCCGTCCACCACGCTCACGATATCCGGTACACTTACCACGTTCCAATAATAGGTTTTGTTGCCTTTATGATCCGTTTGCTCTTCGCCGCGTGTCAGCAGATCGCCGTTCTTGGCAAAGATGGAGCTGAGTGCATTCAGCGTCTCGGAAAATACGTTATAAATGCGACTGTTCTCTTGATTCAGCAGCTCATACAAGTCTTCATAGAACTCAATCATCTGGTCGTTGCGTTCCACATCGGCATGCAGCCAGTATTCATGAATTTTTGCTTCGATATAAGCATTCTTTTTCTTCTCTTTGGAGACAAAAGCACTCTTCGCATCACCCAGCTTCTCTTCGGATTGCTCCTGAGCCGCTTCAATATCACGTGGAATGCGGAACGCATTTTCCCGTAGCGTTTCGATGTACGACTGAATCATTTTCAGTACACAGAATCCTTTTTCGGTATAAATCAAACGAGAGACATAGAACGGCCCCTGCTCAGGATGCAAAAACATACGCCGAATCTGCTCGGTAAACTGACCCGCAATCTCGCCCGGAAGCTGTTTCTTCGCCTTGATATATTCCTCACGGGCACGTGCCAGGAAGTTCTGTTCCAGCTCCGTATCCATGTTGACGACCTGGGATTTCACCACGTTGCCATAGGATAGACGTTCGCTGTTCTGGTAACCCGGTAGCGGTTCAGGTACGCGTGATTCGAAGGATTTAACGACACTTTCGAGATCAATACCCAGCTTACGCGCAAACTTCTCGGTATCTTCCTGATTCGGTGCTTTGGAGAACATGGTGCTCATTTTGTCGAACATCCGGTAGGCCAGATATGTTGTCATCTCTTCAATCGGCAGTACAGCCGAAGATGCACCGATGATGTTGTAGTCATAGTTGGCCGGGTACACTTTGTTCATCTGTGCGATGTTGGTGCGAATGTTGCTGATGTAGTCGTGGATCGCAAATTCCTCACCCGACTGCTTCTCTTCACTGGAGATAAAGTTGGTGATGTTCTCCGCCGTAACGTTCATGCAGTAGTCGTAGGCATTCTCCAATAACTTGCCTTCCGTATTGGTCGCCGAGATCAGATGACACAGGTTAAATGGCGGCAACGGTGAGTTCACGGCCAAAATGTTGCCGTACTTCTGGGTAAACCGCTCACCGCGGCTGTCCACGTTCATCCAGTAATCCAGCTCTTTGAGCGCTGCATATCCATTCTTGCGAATATATTCGCGTGTATGCTCACTCAGGCTTTTATTGGACAAGTTCACGTCTGGCGTAAACAGGTAACCGAGCGTGTTGACGCGGTCAATCCCGGCAGAGCCGTGATCCCGCTCAATGATGCCACGCACGATATAGGAAATATCGAGGAAGCAGCCGCTGCCTGTACCACCGGACAGACCGGTGAGCAGGAATACCATCAGTTTTTTGTTCGTACCAACGGATAATGTTTTGATCTTTTTATCGATGGCCTGTACGACTTGATTGATCTTCGTAAACAGCAGCAAACGTCCAGCCTGACGCACCCCTGCGGCTCCGTTCATACCGTCCGTGATGCTCAGTTCAGGAGACAGCCAGTCTGTAATATACGGCTCCAGCACGCTGCGGTTCTGCAAAAGACCACCAATCTCGGCATTCGAAAGCAGTACAAATTCGTTGATCGGATCAAGGCCGATGCCTCTGTATTTCTTCGCGCGATCCTGTTCGTTCGTCTCAAACGCCAGAAATTCAACGTTGTCCGGCTTCTCCATCTTTTTCTTGGACACCGGGTCTTGCGGCAGCTTGAAACGACGATTGATCTGATATTTCAGACGCAATAGCGCGTCAATTCCCGTTCCGCCCAGACCGATAATCAGAATCGGGTTATCAATCGTATCGACCCTGATTTTCTCACTGACGATACCTCCGCCCAGTGATACATCCAGTTGTTGAATATGTTCTCTCACGATCGGTTTCATTCAATATCCTCCCTGTATTTCAATTAAAAAGACTAGAAATATCATTTACACTTGCCACTCCGATGACAGAATAATCTTACGATCGCTGTTATCCCCGGATATCTTTGAATATGTTTTTCAAGGTTGATATCCGGTGATAGCGTATGCTTCCGTAGCAGCTTTCTTTCAGAAAGCTTTCAGGCGAACGCTTGGCTTCTTCAGGTTTTCTCTGTCCTCTCCGTTAACGTGTAAATTGTAATCTGTCTTTTAAAGCTCTCATTCAACGAGCTCCAACACGTCACACCAAATACTCAATCAAAATCGTTTTATCCGCCTGTTGCAGCGGGATGCTCAGTCGATCACCGTTCTTCAGTTCAACGCCTGAGCTTGCATCTACCGCACGACCTGATTTCTCCAGCGTACCTCCTGCGGTATTGCGAATGATCAATCGGTCTCCATTTCCAGGAGTAAATATATATTTTTCGGTTTCCTTCAGTTCAGGATCAAGCTGCAACAATTGATGCAGGTGGAACTTGCCCCGGAAGGATGCCAGTTTTTTGTATTGCGGATAAGACTTGTCTCCAG
Organism: Paenibacillus sp. FSL R7-0272; assembly: GCF_037969905.1. NCBI lineage: Bacteria > Bacillati > Bacillota > Bacilli > Caryophanales > Paenibacillaceae > Paenibacillus > Paenibacillus sp. FSL R7-0272. The sequence continues at coordinate 5,959,720 of NZ_CP150221.1, forward strand.
TGTTCTCATCCCGAATCTCCACGATGATCTGACCGACAAAGCCGCGGTTTTTGCGTTTCAGCCAGCCCATCAGGAACCAACCGCAGGCCGCCACCACGATCAGGGCAATCACACCCAGGATGACGGGCAACCAAGGGAACGGCTTATCATTCGCAGCAGGTGGCGTTGTCGGTTGTGCCTGACTTCCGCCTGTGCCCCCTGCATTGATGACAATCGGTGCACTTTCACGGTAAAAGCTGTCTTCCTCTGCACGGATGATCAGTTCATAGTTGTGATTGTCCGGCACTTCAAAGGTTCCGGTAAAACCGGAGCCGGTGTTCTTCAGCGCTTGCTCTTCACTCTTGCCTGCGTCCTTGTCATTCACGATCAACGTGGCTTTCATGTCCGCGTACAGATCTTTATCTTGTAGCGGTTGACCGCCATTTTCCAGCCTCGCTGACAGGTCGATCTTGTCACCCTTCGTATAGGACTTGGTCTTAATTTGGTCCGCAACGAGTTGAAGATCGTAGTTAAACAGCAAGTTGATATCGATGCTGTCTTTCGGAGCCCCTTTTACCCGAAGTTTCCAGTCGCCCTCCTGAGGTTTCAAGAGCTTCACCAGCGAATAACTTTTGGAGGTAGATAGCTTGGCCTCATTCGAATTCAGGTTTACGTTCTTGCCAGAAGGATCGGTTAACTGTACCTGTACTGGCTTCGAAGACATGATGGAAATATTGGCTTCGAGCACGCTGTCATTCGGCACGTTCACGGTAACTTCCTGATAACTGCCGTTTCCGGTTACAGAAGGTAGCTTCACAACATTCAGCTTGGCATGATCGGCGAAAATTTCACTCAAAATCTGCGGCAGATCATCCGGTGTATCGGTGATAAACGACTTGCCTTTTGTTTGTTTGGCAAGGTCTGCAAGTGCATTTTTGTTCAGCTTGCCATCGGCATTAAGGCCGATCGTGTAGACTGGAATACCTTTCGATTGCGCATCCTTGACGGCTTTTGCCAGATCCGCGTCCGACTCGGCCTGGGTGCGTCCTTTGCTTTTGTTAAAATCGTTATTGCCATCCGCAAGCAGTACAATCATGGGCGAGTGCGACGGGTCGGCCCCATGGCTCAATATGTTCATGGCTTCCGCAACACCTACGGATATATCGGTGTATGGGCCTCTGCCAAGCTGGTCGATAAAGTCTTTCAAATTACTTTTATCTGCGTCAGACTGAATCTCAAGCATTGCCTTTTCTCGCTCCACCTGATCGGTGTAAGCCACGATACCTACTTTATCGCCGACGGTGGGCAGCATATCTATAAACATTTTCATCGCTTCGTTACTGATCTTGTCGCGATCACTTGTATTCATCGAGTTGCTGACATCGGCTACAAGCACCGCGTCGATTCCACTCGTTTGTGCCTGGGCAGCTTCCGCTTGGGGGAGCAATGCCGAAGGCAGCAGCAGGGTTAGTAATGCCAGCAGAACCAGAGTTCCGCTGAGCCAGCGTTTTTTGCGTATCCGCAGCATGGGCTGTACTCCTTCACGTTTGAGATTAAAATGCGAATAGTTTATTATAGGCGTCAAGCCTTAAGGAAATCTTAACAGTCTTCTAATAAAATCTGAAAAGCACCCCTATTCTGAGTTACAATTTTGTAATGTCTGACAAAAATCGACGATTTTAGCGCTTTTGTTGGAATTCAAATTCCAACTATGGAAATATGATATAGCTATTACCAACAAACCGCAATATAACAGCGCTTGATCTTCAAGCCTTAGAAAGGGACGGAATTATGGTTACATACGTATGCCTCGCCATAGTGTTTCTTTTTGTTATGATCAAAGTGATCACGTTTCAGGTTCATCGGCGAAAGCCCGTCTCCCGTGAAGACACGGATCGTACCCTGTACAATATTCTAAATGGTGGGCGTGATGGAGCATGAGTAGTACGAAAAAAGTAGTATCCATCCGGCCTTTCTATCGAACGACATATGCCTACCAAAAGTTGCATATCTGCAAACGCTGCGGGCAGTATACCTGCCTCTGGGAAGATCAGTGCACTTCCTGCGGACGTAGCACCCTTGTCACCGTAGAGGAAAAAGCAAGTTCACGAGTAAAACGCAGGATGGTCCGTGATGCTTTCTTTGTTCTTTTGATCGGCGCCGCAGCCACTTATTTCGGTGAAACGCTGGACCAGTCTATGATCGCTGCTACGGTGACGCTGTTACTGTTCGGCGGCCTGATCTTCTTGCAGCAGCGTTCATTCCAGATTGAACAGCGGCGCGAAATGAGACAGTTGCTACGATTGGACGAAGAGATCATTCGCCAAGGGATCAATCGGAACTGGGCCCTTGTTGCCGAAGCGCGAAAAGAGGACGAGGCACTCGCCTACGAGATGTTGCGCGAGATCGGCTCCCTGATCTATAACGATCGGATTCGTCTGCAACAGATCGCGTTACTGCAATCCTTCGTGTTACGCAGCGATATGGACTTGCAACTTAAACCGCTACTGCTCCAGAACTTCGAGCGGCTGCTCGCCGAGTATATTGGTGAAATTGCCCGGCTGAAGCCGGAACTGATCCGTGAAGACGCGATTCGGTATATCGCCACGTATGAGGTTCACATTTTACAGTTGCATAATGGCATCCAGATTCTGACCGCCGTGGCGGCCGCTGCCGTGCGTAAGAGCAAATATATTGAACTGTTTCCCAGTCTGATCACCCGCTATGCACGTTTCATGCCCAAAGACCGGTTTATGCGGCTTTATCACACGATCGAGCGTTATCCAACCAAGGCACGCGGTGGACTCGCGGAGTCCGTCGGCAGGGTATATAACGAGAAATACCGCGACCAGTATGCTGATGTCCATGGGTGACCGTCTGTGCAACAAGCCGGTCTATATCGTATCAAGACTGGCTTACGTTCAGATTCGGATTCATAAAAAGTGGGCGAACCGCGTGTAATAACCAGTTAACCCGTAAGTAAAATAATGCAAATCAGCTCCCTAATTATAGACGAACGGTACACCGAGCTTCCCTGCATTGTTGTGATCTAGTAAGCAAGATATCGTGCCATCTTTTAATCATATAAGTTTTAAACCAAAAACACCCCGTCCTTAGGTCTAGGATGAGGTGTTTTGTCGTTCTGGTTCATATTGTGCGAATTCTAACGATCACAGGGGAGCCATCATAGCGTGGTGACTGCATAACGAGTGAGGGCTGGAGTGCAGTTCACATCGTGTGAATAAGTGCATGTGCATCCTGATTGTAAAAAAGGGCCGCGACGTGCTTCCGTCGCGACCCTTGGTTCGAGCGTTCGGTACGATGACGTACCCGAACGCTCTCGATATGGGCCATGCGGCATCCGCTACTGCGGTGGCATGGCTATGATGCTTCTAGCGCAATATGCGGCTGCATCGCCGCTTGCGCCAGTGCGTTACCGCCCGCGACGAGAATCGCGGCGGTCGCCCCTGCTCGGACCGCGTCCAGCGGAGTCCGAGCGGCCTGAACCAGCGCCACCGCGCCCAGCGGTGCGCTTGTCGGCGCTGCGGCCAGCCCAGCCGCCGCTGCTGCGCTCTTCGCCGCGGCCTGCTCCACCGCGGCCGCCTTGGCTTGTGCCGCGGCTACTGCTGCTGCGGCCTTGGCTTGCTGCACCGCGACTGCTGTCGCTGCTACGCGCCGATCCGCGGCCTGCGCTGCGCTCGTCACCGCTACGGCCGCCACTGCGTCCACCGCTACGGCCACCTTCGCCTCCGCGTGATCCACGACCGCCACGTCCACCATCTCGGCGGTCGTTACGACCTGCACCGCGACGGGCACTGCCTGTCCCGGCAGTACGACCACCACGCTCATCATTGCCCTCGCTATTAATTACGCGGCGAGAAGCTCCCGTAGAAGCGACTGGTCCTTCGCTTGTCCATTGGATGCGATTCAGCTTCTGATTCGTACCTTCCTCGATCCGAGCAAGTTCCGGTCTGTCGTGCTGGGTTGCAAACGTCACGGCAAGACCCGTTCCACCTGCCCGGCCTGTACGACCGATACGGTGAATATAACTTTCCGCATCATGTGGCATATCGTAGTTGAATACGTGGGTAACCCCTTCAACGTCCAAACCGCGTGCGGCGACATCGGTAGCCACAAGGATTTGCAGCTTCGCATCACGGAATGCCTTCATGACATTCTCTCGCTTGGATTGGGACAAGTCCCCGTGAAGCTCGTCGCTCTCATATCCTGCTTCTCTCAGATCTTCGTTCAGCTTCGAAGCCCGGCGCTTCGTCCGGCAGAAAATAATCGCCAAATACGGGCGATACGTATCAATCATACCCCGAAGTGCATCAAACTTGCCGCGATCTGTACATTCCAGCACCTGCTGGCGAATCTGATGAATCGGAATCACGGACTTGGAGGAAACTTTCACGTCCTCCGGGTCTTTCATGTAGTTTTTCGCCAGAACACGAATGCCCTTAGGCATCGTAGCCGAGAAGAGCATCGTTTGACGTCTATGCGGCAATTCTTTCAAAATCGTTTCTACATCGTCCAGGAAGCCCATGTGTAACATCTGATCTGCTTCATCCAGCACCAGCTTTTTCACATTATCGAGCTTCAAGGTACCACGGCGCAGGTGATCCAGAAGACGCCCTGGTGTTCCTACAACGATCTGCGTTCCGTTTTGCAGTTTGCGCAACTGCTTTTCTACATCCTGTCCACCATATACCGCAAGCACATGCAGCTTGTCATCGTTCGCGGTCAGTTTCTTCGCTTCTTCCGTAATCTGCAATGCCAGCTCACGCGTAGGCGCAATAATCAGTGCCTGCGGAGAGCGGTCGGATACGTTAATTTTCTGAATAATCGGCAGCAAAAAAGCCAGCGTTTTCCCTGTGCCCGTCTGCGCCTCGGCGATGATATCACGTCCACCCAGCAGTACTGGAATGGAACGCTCCTGTACTGGAGTTGGCACGGCGATGCCCTGATGTTTCAGCACCTCGCACCATTCCGGGCGAATGCCCAGTTGTTCAAAGTTTGCCAATCGTTACACCTCTGTATATTCATTTAGATAAGTTCATTTCATAGAAGACCCTAGCCCCCTTGGAAATGCATAGGCATCTCCGTCTGAACTTGATTGAGTCTATGTCATTGTCTGAGTCGGCATACGAGCCTGCTATTTACGTCCTTGTGCCCGAGTTCTGCATCTGAACCTGATTCTCTACTCCAATCACACCCGTAACTGCAGTACACATCCTGTGAGTCCAAACTAGTTTTCCTGAATTCAACTCTGATTATGAAATGAATTTTTAAAAAGCAATCATTCCATTGCTCTTCTTCTCCATACCCTGTAGTTTACACGTTCATCCAGCAAAACAAAAGCGAAACTGAACTACCGCGCCAACTTGTAGCATGAATGTAGCGTAAAAAGCAGACGTTTTAAGTTTATATTTCACACGCGGCGCATAATAAGCCGGACATAGGGAGTACGGAACACACAAGGTTTGTTTTTCGTAAATCAAGCTACACCAACTACTGTGACACCAGCCACGAAAGTCCTAACGATCACCACAGAGCTTATTTGCTCGAATTATGCCTTGGCTGAATTCTAACGATCGCCACGAAGCCTATTTCGTCAAAAATCACGAAAACTCTCACTAAAAGTAGCGAAATCAGTAAAATAGCGTCTCTGGTGATCGTTAGAAATGAAAATGGCCCAAATTGGGCTAAATAAGCTCTCTCCTGATCGTTAGCGCTCACAGCTACAAAAAAAGCGACTCCCCCGGCACACACCGCAAGGAGACCGCTGCATATCAATACTGTCTAGCGTTATCTATAGCCTATATTCGTTCGCATCGCAGTCCGCTATTTTTAGCTTACTTGCCGTCTGTTGATGTTGTAACGTTCAGATACCAATACCAATACCATTTTGGAACAAGTTACTTAAACGTTACGCCTTACTTGAACTTTACACTTCGCTTTAACTTTACGCCTTACCCGAGCCTTACATGAACTTACGCTTTACTTCAGCCTTATGCTCCGTGTCCGCCCGTCCCCGGGACGGTACCCGCATCAGAAGCCTTAAAACCGCTGCGCTCCAGCAATCGGGAGCTTTCCTCGTTTAATCCACGCAAATGCACGGTTTTACCAAGCTTCGCGTATTTGAATTTTACTTTGCCAATCGCTACAACCGCGGTGTTGTCCCAGATATGCGAGCCGCCAAAGTCAATGGTGATGTCCTGCGGATCGGCTTCCGCATCGAATTTGTCCACGAAATGGGACGAGGAACCGAAGAAGAATGGTCCGTGTACACGATACACTTTCTGTCCTTGCTCTTCGCTAGACTGGACGCGAATTTTGGTCTGTTTCCAGCCGAAGTGCAGCACACTGAGCACGACGCCAACCATTACACCAAGCGACAGGTCATGCGTGTAAACAACGATCGCTACCGTCACCACCATAACGATCGCTTCAGCGCGTGGGACGCGGGCTATATTTTTCACAGAACTCCAGTCAAACGTACCAATACACACCATAAACATCACGCCAACCAGCGCACCCATCGGTACCTGTTTCACCACACCGCTCAAGAGCAACAATAAAATCGCCAGGAACGCACCTGCCGTAAATGTCGACAGTCTGCCGCGTCCGCCTGACTTCACATTAATGACGGACTGTCCGATCATTGCACAGCCACCCATACCGCCGAACAATCCGTTTACAAAGTTTGCAATCCCCTGACCACGCACCTCGCGGTTTTTGCTGCTTTTGGTTTCCGTCATCTCATCCACAATGGTCGCGGTCAAAAGGGACTCCAGCAAACCGACAAGTGCCATCGTAAACGAATACGGCAACAGGATCATCAGTGTATCCCATGTCCACGCAATATTCGGCAGATGGAACATCGGCAATGTACTTGTCAGATTGCCCATCTGACCTACCGTTTTGACATCAAGATGAAAGACCACCGTAATAATAGTCATGATAATAATCGCTACAAGCGGAGCCGGAGCCCCTTTGAAAAAACGCGGCAAAATATAGATGATTGCCAGTGTTCCCGCCACCATCGCATACATGATCCAGTTCGCTCCCGTAAAGTGGGTGAGCTGCGCCATAAAGATCAGAATCGCTAGTGCATTCACAAATCCGGTCAACACCGAATGAGGCACAAACGTAATAAATCGCCCCACTTTAAATATGCCTAAAATAAACTGAATGATGCCCGTCAGGATGGTCGCCGCAAAAAGATATTCCACGCCATAATCCTTGACCAGCCCTACCATTAATACCGCCATAGCTCCTGTTGCTGCCGAGATCATGCCCGGTCTACCGCCCGCAATCGAAATGACGATTGCAATCGTAATCGACGCATACAGGCCGACCATCGGATCGACACCAGCGATAATCGAGAAGGCAATAGCTTCCGGAATAAGCGCGAGTGCTACGGTGATGCCTGCGAGCACATCTCCGCGAATGTTGCCAAACCACTGTTGTTTTAACGTATTCATATGTTCTTGCGTTGCCTCCTAGATGTGTCCCTCAAATTAACGAACCTGCTGAAGAATAACGGGAGTCGTACACGTCCAATTTCTCACCTTGGGGACCCATAAAAATGACAGTGGTGTGTAAAAGCAAACCGCTTCCTTAACCTGTCTATCGCTAGTCTACTTGTCCCTAAGTGCATGATGATCTAATGCCTTGATTCAGCCGCAAACACCGTCTCATAATCATCATGTCATTGCCGTTCCAGCATGTACTGACCATTTCCGTTACCATTCAGCTGTCTTTCTTGCTTACGGCATCTCGTCTCACCATCTAATCTCAACTATATTTGCTGGATAGACAGAGCAATGCCTGTTGTTAGTTTTCCTCTCTCAGAAAAACCGGGGCCGTTAATCTACTGACTTAATATTATAGTTACAGACATACATATGTACGAACACTGTAATATCGCAAAAACAGGTGCTTATCCCCTATTATCTTCATTCTTCTAGATTTAACTCTCTGTATCTCTGCTCATCAAAAAAAAACCGCAAAGACCTTTCATAAAAGGCCTTGCAGTCTATTTTGGCATTTACAGGTTATGGTGAGTTATACCTATTGTCAAGCAATCACTTTTTGGCGTTCGTTTGCTAACTTCATTATTATAAAAGCTTGAACTTCCGCCCTAAAACCTGCCCGATTTAAAAATCGAGTACAGCAGAAATGCCACCATGAGGATCGCCACGAGAAAACCAATCTCAATCACTGGAATATCCCACAGCATCGTGGATTGGTGACTAATCGAAGAACCGATAATGAGTCCTACCATGATGATACAGAAGGCGAGCAGCACAATGCTGAACGATAAACGATTGCTGATCTGATCCAGTCTACGCATGAGCGACTCTAATTCGGGAACGCTGATCTCCAGTCGCAGCTTGCCTTTGCTGATGATGGAGGACAACTGCCGTAGCTGTCCCGGCAAACCAATGACACTTTCGGCCATATCTGCCGCACTGCGAAACAGCCGATTTTTGATCCGACCCGCACTAAAACGTTCCTTGAGCAGCTTTCGCCCGAACGGCTCTGCCATATCCACAATGCTCAAAGTAGGATCTAGATGTTCAATGACCCCCTCCATCGTCAGCAAGGATTTGCCCATCAACAGTATATCTGCGGGCATGACAACCTTATGTTTCTGGGCAATGCCAAACAGATCATTGAGCGCCTGTCCTACACTGATTTTGGAAAAAGGGATATCGTAATATTTCGTTCGAAGTTTGTCCAAATCCACATGAAGGGCGCGCGCGTCCATGTCATCCGGCATCATACCGAGTTTCTCAATCGCCCGGATCATACTATCCGTATCCTTACGCATCAGCCCGATAATAAGCGAGGCAAGCTGCTGCTTCATCTCATCACTCAGACTGCCCACCATACCGAAGTCGATGAAAGCCAGTCGCCCGTCCTTCAGCACCATCAGATTACCAGGATGCGGATCGGCATGGAAGAAGCCATGCATAAAAATCTGATTGAGCAACGCATCCACCAGCCGCTCGGCAATATTGTTCAGATCATGACCACGCTTCACCAGTTCATCCCGATTATTCAGCTTAATGCCCTCGATATACTCCATGGTCAATACACGTGATGAGGTCTGATCCCAGTAGATTATCGGAATTTTCACTTTAGGGTCCTGCTGATATTGCTGTGCAATCTTCTCCGTATTGCGACCTTCCACCGTGTAATCGAGCTCTGCCATCAGAGCCTGGGCATACTCTTCCACCATCTGCGGAATCTGGTATTGTTTCACCCAATCCCAACGTTTCTCCGCCATCGCAGTCAGTTCTCGCAGAATGTCCAGATCACGTTGCACAATCCGCGATATGCCGGGGCGCTGGATTTTGATCGCTACCGCCTCTCCGCTCTGAAGTTTGCCCAGATGCACCTGACCAATACTGGCCGCGGCCACCGGGGTATCCTCGAACCGGGAAAAGATCTCTTCCAGCGGTGTATCCAATTCCTGTTCCAAAATACCCCGTGCCGTCTCTGACGAGAACGGCGGAACCTGATCCTGTAATTTGACCAATTCACGAATCACCGATTCAGGTAATAGATCTGCCCTTGTGCTTGCAAGTTGCCCCAGCTTCACAAAAGCCGGCCCCAGCTCCTGCAACACCAGCCTGATCCGTTCACTTAACGTTTTGGTAGGTTGCGCTTCACGCGACATCCACCGTCTAGGCAGCGCGAGTAGCTGGAATAAACCCAACTCCTCGACCATATAACCGAAGCCATGACGCACCAGCGCCATGGCAATTTCCCGGTATCTGCCGACATGTTTGATCCGCACAGCCATCTATTCGATCTCGTTTCCTTTGAGAGGAGGAGAATCTTCGACAACCGGAGCCGGGGATTCATCAAGTTGAAGTTGAGGTGTCTGATTCTGCTCGGCCAGCTTTTTTTCCAAAACCGCGACACGCTGTTCCAAACTGGTTACGTCACTTTCGGACGCCACGCCAGCTTCCTGAAGCACACGTTTGACCTGCTCCTGAATGACACGTTTCAGCTGGCCTTGCTCTTCTTCCCCGCGCTCCAACAATCGTTCAACAAACGCTTTGGATTCTCCAGGTGCAAGCTTCCCGCGCTCCACCAGATCATCCACGGTTTTCTCAATCTTTTCTTTGCTAACTAACGTAAGACCAAGCCCTAACGAGAACGCCTTCTTGAACAAATCGCTCATCTTATTCATCCTCCTCTTCGGTTGTCTATATATTACACCTGTTAAACCTCGACATGCAAAAAGGAGAGCTTCCTTACACGTACCGCGCTGCCCATTTTCCCGCTTGCAAAACTAATCGACGATATGTTTCATTCGCAAAGGATGGAACTGAATGCCCAGGCATCAGATAAACAATCCGCCCAAGTCCATACTTATGTGCCCAGGCTGCCGGTTTCGGCCCCTCTTTAGACTGATAGTGTAGCAAAATTTTAGTCTCGGTAAATGAACCAAACTCAAATTCATATGGTTCTTCTTCCATCGTAAAACCGGAAATACCCTCCGTCACAGGATGGCTCTCTTCCGTCACCGTGAACTCCAGTGGCGCATACGGCGGGTGATGAAGAAATTTGGCGCCAATCATCTGTTTGATCTCATTTCGATTCTGAAGCGAGATTCCATTATGTAAGATGACCAGACCGCCCCCGTTACTTACGTAAGACAACAGACCTGCTGTCTGCTGCGGGGAGACTTTGCCTCTCCAATCGTCCATGTATGAGATACATACATCAAATCCCGAAATATTTTCATGAAGCAACATGTTGCGATTTTCACTACATTGAACTGTAATCGTATCTTGAAAAATCCGGCTAATCTCCCCGTCTACCCCCTGTAGCGGATGCCAGTCCGGATGTGTATAATCTCCAATTAAAAGTGCCTTTTTGCGATGATCCATTATAATCATCTCCTTTCTTCTGATGTTATTCGTTTAGATTCGTCTGCACACTCCATATCCTATAAATTAACCACGCTTTATAAAATCGACTACCGTGGTGTTTCTTCATCTCTTCCACTTAGGTTTCGAATAAGATGTTCCCATCTCACAATACTTCCTAGTATAGCCGTATAACGGTTTGGCATATCCATATCATGCCTATCCAGCTTGGACTCACCGTCTCCCTTGTCACAACACATTCCATCCCTAACACATTCCACATGATTCACTAAAAACCTTTAATTGTACAGTCCAAGACCCAACTTCACGACCAAAGTCTCAGGAGGTTCAAAATAAATTCAAGCCCTTCCGCTTATTGCCGGAAGAGGGATAGTAGGCTGGTTCCATCAAACGAAAAACCGCCTCATCGTACTTCGTTCTCTAACCTCTATCCCTCCATATTGGGCTCAGTGTATCCATATTTAACATTACTTCCGTGCCGCATATGAATGCTTTATACACGTTTGATCTGAGCACTCTGAACGCGATCATTTGCACACGGATGCTGCGTTCGAACTAAGCTTGGTGCTTGCGGTATAGTCGACAATGCTCCACCCATCGCTGTGCGGCTTGCGGATCAGAACCAAGGTGCACATGCGTATATCCAGCCACGATATTGCCCAAAGCATATCCCTCCTGCTTCGAACCCCTTAACCCCTTCGTCTCATAAGCATATGGGATAGGTTGCTCGTCGCGGTACGTCATCGTTGAATAATGGAATTCATGCCCCCGCAGCACTTCACCCTGTCTTAGCAGAAAAGAGTCCTGAACCGCACTCGCCTCCCGGTATCCCAGTGCAGCTCGTTTTTTCTGCATCTGTACCTGCGCAGGAATAATACCTGCCATGTTATACGTCCGCCCTTCACGGTCCGTCAGCGTTTCGGCCAGTACCATATAGCCGCCGCACTCCGCAAACAGCGGCATCTGAGAACGGGCTGCTTCACGTAGCCCTTCCAGAAAACGCTCGTTTCCGGCAATCACCGCCGCGAACTCCTCAGGAAAACCACCACCCAGATAAATGCTGTCCGCCTCGGACGGAATACCTTCACCAGCGAGTGGACTGAAATATTTTAGCTTCGCCCCCGCCGCTTCGAGCAGTTCCAGGTTATCGGGATAATAGAAGTTAAATGCCGCATCACGAGCGACGGCAATAACAGGCTGGTACGTATCTGGCTTGCTGTGGATGTGGAGAACTGTCGGTTGGGACACATAGTTGGCATCGTTCACGCTGGCTGTGTGGGCATTGCTTATGGTGTCGGTAGCGTTAAGTGTAAGGCTGTCTTTGCTTGTATCGTTAGATTGATCAGAACTAGAATCTTGAACGATGTCGTGAGCATGGACCGGTTGGATTGCTATAGAGCTGGCTGCAGCGTCATCGCTCTCTTCCAAGCACTGGAGAGGGGGAGCACTTGCGGCCAATTTTAGCAAATGATCCAGATCCGTGCCCTCTAGCAACACATCGGACGCCCGTTGGAATAACGGCTCCAGTTCTCCACGCTCGATGGCAGGAACAAGTCCGAGATGTCTCTCGGGGATAGACATGTCTTCATCTCGCTTTAGCCACCCAACGACCGGAATGCCGCACATTTGCTCAATGGCTTTTTTCACAATCGTATAATGTCCCGCACTTCCGCAACGATTAACAATTACACCGGCAATGTTTAACTCAGGTTCAAGTTGCTGGAAACCTAGTACAATTGCCGCTGCACTCCGTGCCATACTGCGTACATCCACAACCAGAATCACAGGTGTCTGCGTAATCATCGCGATCTCGGCGGTAGAGCCGATGTTGCTGAGCGGATCTTTGCCATCGTAGAGGCCCATTACACCTTCAATAATGGAGATATCATGTCCCGCGGAAGCCCGCTGAAATGTCTGCTTCACATATGCAGGCGAAGTCATCCATGCGTCCAGATTACGTGAAGCCCGACCTGTCACTGCCGTATGATACGTTGGATCAATATAATCCGGGCCGCATTTGAATCCCTGTACGCTCAATCCGCGCTGGGCGAGGGCTTTCATTAGGCCGAGCGTTACAGTCGTTTTGCCCGCTCCACTGCCTGTGCCCGCAATGATCAGCCGAGGTGCCCTTTCGTTATTAGGCGTCGTTGGTAAGGCTTCATTATTGGAGATCATTGTTGCGACTTCGTTATCGGACGTCCTTGTTGCGCCTCCATTATTAGACGTCATTGGTGTGACTCCGTTATTAGACTCCGTTGGTAAAACTTCATTCGTTGGTAAGACCTGATTATTGGATACGGTGTTCTTTACATTTTTTGAATTCATCGTTCATCCCGCCTTTGTTTTACATATAGCAAATAGACCATCCCATATCGATTCCAACGGCCTGGGACGGTCATGTTCATAAGGTGATGACAACTACTTTTTGTATGTGAACGCATCAAGGGAATGTAGCTTTAGCCCACTCGGATGGACTGCGTGATCTCGCCTCGGCAGACGTAACTCTGACTCTACAACTGATGCAACGGGTGGCAACCGAGACAACTGATTCAACCCATAGCAACTCAAGGTATCGAAGTACAGAAGTACCCAATTATCTAAGTACCGGCCCTTCCTTTGATGCCCCACCTCTAACGATCACCAGAGATCTTATTTTGCGAAAAAGGTACACTTTCAAATTCTAACGATCCTGAGGAACGTTATTTGGGGTAAAAAGCTCGAATTCTAGCTATTTTTTCTGAAAAATGCTTACATAACGTCTGTGGTGATCGTTAGAATTTAGAGTTGTCCATTTTGGGGAAAATAGCGTCATCTGTGATCGTTAGAGCTGCCACGCTGGTTGACCACACCAAATTGCTTCCAATCACACGAACCCTAGCTTAATCAAACGCAACCCGTGCGACAGAGATCGTCAAGTTGCCGCTCTTTTTCTTTTCCAGCAGCCAATGATCCGCTCCCGAAGAGAGCAGTGCCGCCGGTTCACTTACGCCATAGGCTCCGGTGTATTTAAATACCGTCTCGGACGGATTGGCAAGTTGAACCATATTCAGTTCCTCTGGAGTGTAAGTGACGAGTTCCCAGCCGTACTTAGCGCATAGAGCCAGCAGGCCTTCCTCATCTTTTTTCAGATCAATCGTAGCCACGTTGCGCACGCTCTTCACGGACAGGGACAGCTCTTCCAGCGTGGCAAGCACTTCCTGCTCCAACTCCTCCATCGCCGTTCCGCGATTGCAGCCCATGCCGAGCACGAGGCTCTTCGGACGATACAACACACCATTGGTTAGAAAACGCTCCTCTTCCACTGATGAAAGCAGACGGTCACTGACCACCAGTGCGGCGTTAAACGCAAACGTTTCCGTCTCCTGCATACTGCCGAAGACCCGAATGTGATCAGGTACAGGTTTGTTATACCGCCACCAGTTGCGTTCGCCTGTCTCTTGAATAAGTGCCACCGGCTCTTCGTTGACCACCGCCGCACTTACCGGGGTTGCTTTATCAAAGCTGTCCACGATCCAGCCCAGTTCACGACCAAACATATCCACCGGGATCGTGCCCTGTACATCCGAAGCTGTCGTAATGACTGCACGCGCACCAAGCACTTCCGCCACTTGACGCGTGAGTTCATTGGCACCGCCAAGATGACCAGATAACACGCTGATCACGTTCTCGCCGCGGTCATCGATGACCAGCACGGCAGGATCGACTTTTTTGTCCACCAGCAGCGGAGCAATCATACGGACGACGGCACCCAGCGAGATAAACAGAATGATGCCGTTGTAACGTTTGAACAGGTCTGGCAGAATAAGCTTCACCGAACCTTCAAACAGTGTATATCCAAGTTGTTCCTCATCGCCACGGGCAAATTTGCTCATATAATAGACGTCTGTACCCTGAAACTGTCCTTCGAGGTTACGCACCATCTCCACGCCGTGCTTCGTAATGGCTACAGCAGCAAACGGATTACTCACCGGACTTCACTCCCTTGCGATAGCCGTGGGTGAAGGATTTGTCGTACAGTTTGGAACGGTGAGCATCCCGGTTCACCAGATCAGGATCAAGCGCCCAGCCTGCCAGAATCATCGCGTGCATCGTAATGCCTGCGGCACGCAGATCCGCAGCCAGATTGGCCAGCGTGGTACGCACAATTTTCTGATCCGGCCATGTTGCTCGCTGCACTACCGCCACTGGTGTATCTTCGCTCCAGCCTGCGGCTAGGAATTCCACCACGACTTTTTTCGCCAATGTTGCACTTAGGAAGAGCGCCACCGTACAGTGATGGGAGGCCAAATCGCGCAGCTTCTCCCGTTCAGGCACAGGGGTGCGTCCTTCCGCACGTGTCAGGATGACGGTCTGCGTCAGTTCCGGCACAGTCAGCTCCGCTCCCAGCGCCGCTGCCGAAGCAAATACCGAGCTAACGCCTGGAATAATCTCGTACTCCACGCCTTGTTGTTTCAACAAAACCATCTGTTCCAAAATGGCACCATACATCGCCGGATCACCCGTATGTACACGTGCTACACTGCGTCCTGCACGAACCGCTGTGCACATCAGTTCGACCTGCTGTTCCAAATCCATGCCGGAGCTTTGCAACACCTCGGCTTCGGGTTTGGCAGTCGCAATCAGTTCATCATTCACGAGGGAATCCGTGTACAGAACAAGGTCGGCATTTTTCAAAATATTCGAACCTTTTACCGTAATCAGCTCGGGATCTCCCGGGCCAGCACCAACGATGTACACTTTTGCTTCTAATGTTTTCATTATTTGCTCACCACCATCAGGCTCAAATATTCCAGCTCCTGCCCTTTCAGTTCACGGGCGTCACGCCAGACCAGTTCATAAGGAGAAGTGACTTTGGTGACCACCGACGCTTTGCCGCCAAGTCCCATCTCCTCCAGCAGCTCCAGCATCGGGTCCAGCACCTTTGCTACTTTGATAAACACAATCGTATCGTGATGCTCAATCGCCTGCCGCATCGCTTCTTTATCCGCTGTAGCCGGAATAATGCCAACCTGCTCATCTCCATCTGCCAGATGGATATCCAGCGCTGCCGCCGCACCAAGCACGGAGGATATGCCCGGAATCGAGCTAATCGGCACTTCAGGATGAAGTTCACGCATGAGACGTGCAAGGTGGATAAATGTACTGTATAAGTTCGGATCACCTTCCGTCACGAACGCTACATCTTTGCCTTCCTTAAGTGCTTCCCAGCACGCTTCCACGGTTTTGCCCCACTCCCGCTCAAGTACAACCGGGTCTTTGGTCATTGGAAAGATCAGCCCCAGCATCTCTTTCTCCTCTGGATTCACATATAATTCCACGATTTCGTGAGCGTAGGATTTGCCGCCTTTGCGTTTCTTCGGATAGGCGACTACCGGGCATTCGCGAATCATCCGGTATGCTTTGACCGTAATCAGCTCCGGGTCTCCCGGCCCGACACCGACGCCATACAATGTGCCAACGGTAACTCCGGCTCCTGTCATGCTCTCTGAACTTTCCGTGTGAATTCCGGTACTGTTGATGTTTCCTGTTGTTGTACTAATGCGACTCTCCCCTTCTTCGTCTCCTGCCAAACTATTCCGCTCCGTTCGCTGTTTCGGCTTCCGCTTCTGCTCCTGCTATAAATTGACCTGTAATGACATAGATCGGATTCAGTCCGTCAAAACGGGTCATGTTCAGGATCGGCTTGCTCCGCGCCGTCTGCAGCAAAGTCACGGAAGCATCCATGCCCGCATCGCGCATCGCCTTCATGCTGTCATGCAGCGTTTCGATGGTCGCTGCATTCACGACAATGCGTCCCTCGGGGCGCAGCCGGGACGCACACAAAGCGATCAGCTGCGCGAGTTCACCGCCGCTGCCGCCAATGAACACCGCATCGGGACCCGGTAGTTCGTCCAGCCCCGCTGGCGCTTTGGCATGAAGGACGGTAAAATCCGTCCGGAATTTGATCCGGTTGGCCTCGATGTTCACGAGGTCACCTTCGTTCTTTTCGATGGCGAAGACCTGGCCTCGCGGCGCCAGCCGCGTGCACTCCACCGCCACCGATCCGGAACCTGCGCCGATATCCCACACGATGCTGTCCTCGCCCAGTTTCAGCTCAGATAAGCTGAACGCGCGGACTTCACGCTTGGTGATGAGGCCCTTCTCGGGTTTGCGCTGATGGAATTCTTCATCTGCAAACCCGAAGCCTTTGCGCGGCGCCGGTGCATCTTTACGGCGCAACAAAATGACGACGTTCAGCGGGCTGCACTCAGCCGCTGCCAGCTCGTCCAGGGTGTAGTGGCGGGCACGCTCGTCTGCCGCGCCCAGGTTTTCCGCAACGTAGGCATCGTACTCCGTCATGCCGAACTGTTGCAGATACGCCCCGATCGCAGCGGGGCTGTTATGCTCGTCCGTGAGCAGCGCGACTTTGGCTTTGCCATCGATGCGCTGGGCTAGACCTTTGAGGGGGCGACCGTGCACGCTTTCAAGCACGGCGTCGTGCCAGCTCTCGCCAAGCCTTGCGAATGCCAGCTGCAGCGAGCTGAGATTAGGCCGGATATCCAACTGATCCGGGCCGAGTTTGCGCGCGAAATACCCGGCGATGCCGTAAAACAGCGGGTCTCCTGAGGCAAGCACAACGATGGTGTGAGAGTCCTGCAACGCTTTTATTTTCGCAACGAGGTCATTCAAACTGCTCTTGATCACCAGCTTCTCTCCCGCAAACGCTGGGAAAAATTGCAGCAGACGTTCGCCGCCTACCAGCACATCGGCCTCCTGAATGAGTTGTAGACTGTCTGCCGTCAGCCCCGCCGCGCCTTCTTCCCCTACGCCAATAATGCGGATGTTACGATTCTTTGCTCCAGTTGTTATGTTCGAGTTCACTGATTTCCGCCCTCCCCAGTTCCATTCCTTTCATGGTGACGAGCACCACTTCCACCGTTACGTCGCCCCCCGCATGTTCCAGACAGTGCTGACAGGCGTATAAGCATAACTTTTCAAAATAAGGCAAATATCCCGCTTCGGTCATCATATCTGCTACCTGAGTCGCCGTGTTGGCTTCCTCGATCGCTTGCGCCAGATCATCGCCAGCTCCGGTCTCGCGAGCCACGGACGCAAGAAATCCAAAATCCACCGGCGCACTTTTGGAGTGCACCATCATGACCCCTTGAGCCACTTTAGCGAATTTGCCTGGCATCCCGACCAGACTGATGCGTTTCATACCCAATCGTTTCCCGTGTTTGATCGCAAAGCCGACAAAGTCACCCATCTGAATAAAGGCTTCCTCCGGCAGTTCGGGCATCATTTTCATGGCGTATTTCTCACTGCTGCCGCCTGTTGTCAGTACAATATGCTCACAACCGGAAGCCTGAGCAACGGAAATCGCCTGTACCACACTGGCTTTGTACGCCGAAGTAGAGAACGGAACGACCACGCCGCGTGTACCCAAAATGGAGATACCGCCAAGAATGCCAAGCCGCGCATTGAGCGTTTTCTTCGCAATCTCTTCGCCGTCCGGTACGCTGATAACCACTCGTACCCCTCTTGCAGTACCATATTCCGCAAGTACTTGGGTGACTGCTTCGGTAATCATACGGCGCGGCACGGGATTAATGGCCGCTTCCCCAACAGGCACGGGCAATCCTGGCTTCGTAACACGCCCCACACCAATGCCGCCATCCAGCTCTACCCCCGGCTCGTCCCGCCAAGACACATGCGCAATGATTTTCGCCAAATGTGTGGCGTCCGGGTCATCCCCGGCGTCTTTGATCGTGGCACAAGTCGCCGTGCCGTCCGTCATCAGTTCCTGCTCGATCAGCTCGAACGAGTGGTCAAAGCCGGCGGGCAAGGAAACCACGGCTTGCGCAGGGATATGACCCGTTAACAGGAGCTGTGTCGCTCCTTTGGCAACGGCTGTCGCACACGCACCGGTCGTAAAGCCGGAACGCATCGGTTTATCCGGGTCCGGTGCTTCTCCGCTTTTCATGCGTTTCTTTTCCATGGCTTTGAACCTCCCGTCCTTCTATATGCTAGTTTGTTCGTGCGCTTATGTTGATTGTTGGTTGATTTTGATTGTTCATTGTTGTTTGGTCTTGTATGGATGTTGATACATTGATTTTAGTTTTACTCAACAACTGCGGTGCTAGTAACTGTACACTAACCCCTGGTGATCGTTAGAAGTTACCGGAGCGGAATCCCCATCTCTGGTGACTCGCACGCTAAGCGTCTCATTTACTTAACACCCACACACTCACGACTGAGCGCTAACGATCACAGATAACGTTATTTGGCCTAATATGCCCTCGCTGGAATTCTAACGATCTCAGGAGACGCTATTTCACTAAAACAGTGCGATTTCCAGCGCTTTTGGGTGGTTTTGAGCGAAATAACGTTTCTCAGGATCGTTAGAATTTCAAAAGGGTGATTTCACTCAAAATAAGCTTCCTGGTGATCGTTAGAAGTTGCTGGACTTTAACAGATTCGGACATGGCCCTTAGTGAAGACTCTTCCAGTTCTCATTAGGATTCGGCACGACTCGCTAACCAGACTTAAATCAGATCAGGTAGATTTCGTTTGACCTCACTGGTCGAACGAGGCAAACCGCCTTAGTACTCCCGCCGCTCTATGCCTTTACAGCCATCAACGAGATTGCGTTAAGTGCTGCCACAACGATGGTGCTGCCGCCTTTGCGACCAATGTTGGTGATAAAAGGAATGTCCAGCTTACGTAGCTCGTCCTTGGACTCGGCCGCAGATACAAAACCTACCGGCATGCCGATGATCAGCCCCGGCTTGGCCTCGCCCTCTTTGACAAGACGAATCAATTCCAGTAGCGCCGTTGGCGCGTTACCGATGGCGTAGATGCCCCCGTCATACATTTGGGTTGCTTTGCGCGTCGAGATGATGGCACGAGTGGTGTTGAGGCGTTTGGCCTCTTCCATTACATCTGGATCGGAAATATGTACATGTACATCGCCGCCAAAACCGCGAATACGATCCTTGCTCACACCCGCCTGAATCATTTGCACATCGGCAATGACTGACTGACCTGCACGTAGCGCCGCAATTCCCGCCTGGATCGCATCCGGGTGAAATACCATACTACGGCCCAGTTCAAAATCAGCCGAAGCATGAATGACACGCTGTACGACCGGATACTGCTCATCGGTAAACGGGTGTTCCCCCAGTTCCTCCGTAATCATCTCAAAGCTCTTACCTTCAATTTCCTGAGGTTGCACGGTCAGCGGTTTAAATTCCGTCTTAAAATCCACCCGAATCACTCCATTCTTCTTTCGATATTTACAATCAAGCCGTTCAAAGTTGCGTTATTCAAATTAAGCCTATCGGGGAGATTATTTCCCAAAATACTTTTCAGCTCGTCCAGTACACCATCAAAATGATCAAACACCGTGCCAAACTCCGCCTCTGGACGTGAGATCAGCACAACATGAATACCCAGCTCCAGTGCAGACTGGATTTTCTCATCCACGGCTCCGGTTTTACCGCTTTCCTTGGTGACCATCACCGTTGTTGCATAGTGCTTGTACAGTGCTTCGTTCATTTCCCTGGAAAAAGGTCCTTGCATCGCAATAATATTGCGTTGCTCTACGCCCAGCTCACCGCATTTCTCCATATTGTCGAGACGGGGGAGCATGCGTGCAACAAGTCGTATATCCGGATCACCGAGCAGGTGCTTGGTGAAGATTTGCAGCGTTTTGCTGCCTGTTGTCAGCATGACAGAACCTTTCAGCTCTTTGGCTTTGAGTGCTGCCTCATCATAAGATGACACGACATGTAATAGTTCATGGTCATCATAAGCAAGCCCCGTTCGTTCGTAACGAATGTAAGGAATGTCCGCTTGTTTCGCGGCTTCCATAGCATTCGCATGGGCTTCTTCGGCAAAAGGATGGCTCGCATCCACAAGGACAGGGGTATTATTTTCCAGAATCAGCTTCACCATCGCCTCTACGGTCAATCGGCCTGTCCGCACTAATAAACCGGCTTCGGTCAGACTTTGGGCTGCACTCTCGGTCACAACCGACGTCAGGACGTTATGTCCTTGTTGCTGGATTCGGATCGCAAGTTCGCGTGCATCGCTTGTACCGCATAACATAAGAATCATGAACGCTTCACCTGCTCGGAAGTTGCTGCCACTTGTGCCTGAGAAGAGGATGCATGCTGCTGAATATCTCCTGCTGTTGCTTCTGAAGCGTGTTGCTGGTTGCTCCGATGTCCTTCGTGCTCATGGTGTGAATGATGCAACTCTTCGTCATGGTCATGATGGAAATCAAGTGTCGCCTCACGAGTAGATGCAGCCTCCGCAGCGTGCTCGGAATGCTCGTGGTCATGACTATGATCGTGATGATCGTGCTCATGATGGTGGTGATCGTGCCCGTGGTCATGTCCGTGATCGTGATGATCATGGTGATGGTGGTCATGGTGATGATCATGGTCGTGATCATGGTCGTGATCGTGGTCATGCCCATGGTCGTGGTCGTGATGGTGATGATGGTGTTTGGCCGCTTCGAGGCGGAACTGGCAGTTGTCACAGTTGGCTGTAACCCTTCCATATAGCCCCTCGTGTGCACGTTCCAACACCAGCTCGACCAGCTTCGGATGGAAGCCGAAATAACCGCCGATTTCGACTTGAATATCTGGATGTGCGGCTGCAAATTCGGCCGTCATCTCATCAATGCGTTTAATCAGCACACCGGTAAAGAGGAAATACGGCATGACGATAATTTTTTTCGCACCAAGCAAGAGGCAACGTTCCAATCCATCCGGGAAAGAAGGCTGGGTTACGCCGATAAAGCTGCTTTCTGCCCATCTGTACGGCAACTTCTCCCACAGCATACGGGTCATTTTGAAAAAGTCACTGTTGGCATCCGGGTCACTGCTTCCCCGTCCAAGTACAAGTACAGCGGTCTCTTCATCAGTCACCGTAGCAGGCGGAGCGGCCACTGCAACTGCTGTATCTGTTCCACCTTCACCTTGAGCTGCAATCCGTACAGGCTGCGCCTCTTGCAGACGAGTTTGCATAATTTGCACGACTTTTTCATGCACACCAATCGGACGACCATAGATAAACTGTACTTGCGGATAACGTGCTTTGGCACGATCAATCGCATTCGGAATATCAATCTTGGCATGACCGGCTGCAAATAAAATAATCGGTACGAGTACGACACGGGTTGCGCCTCGATCTACACAAGCGGTAACCCCATCCGCAATACTTGGTCTGGTTAATTCCAGAAAACAGGTTTCGACCAGTGTGTTCTCCGGTGCTTGCTCCGCGACCTCACGTGCAAACTCCTTTAACTCGCGGTTCCCCTCGGGATCACGGCTCCCGTGTCCCACCAACAAAATTGCATCCATCTTCGTATTTCCTCCTCTGTCCGATCCACAGATCAGATTTCTCATATTCGTAAGGCTCTCCACTCGGTTCCAAGGAAGAAAGGTATAATCTATGTCTAAGTCTGTATTGATGAAGCTGTAAATGTTGTATCTATCTCAATCAGCTGGGTTTCAGCCAAGTTGTGTCTGGGTTAACTTTTGGCTTTGTGGCCTCTTATCTTCCGTAGATTACTCTGCCGCTGATGCTTAAGTGGACTTCAAGCCCGTAACCCAAACTACGCACTTCCACTCTTAGTCACCACATACCGGATTCACTTCAACAGTGACTGGCGCATCCACATGGCGGAAGCCTTGAATAACTCCAACGCGTTTAAAAAACTTGTGGAAACGTTCGTTCGGATGGCCTTTTTCCTTGTACTCCGCGACAATACGTTCCACAATACCGCCGATCTGATCACCCGGAATGCCCTCTGCTACAGGCTGAGCCGGGTGGGCATTGCGGCCAAACTTTTTCCCGCCAAGGAACAGATCGTATCCTCCTTTGCGGTACACGATACCGATATCCTCCAGCACTGCCCCGTAACAAGCCATACCGCAGCCGTTTAACGCTACGCTCGTTTCCTTCGGAGCAGACAATCCACCGATCACGTCCTGCAAATGGTTAGCCATCGGCACCGCGTCGTCCTTCTCCAGATTGCAGAAGTCACAAGCTTTGACTTTGATCACATCCCCAATCGGCACCACGATAAAGTTTGCTGCGCGCAGCTCATCTACCAACGCATCCGGTTCAAACGTCGGCACTCTCAGAATAATCTGGTGCTCTGGCGTATACTCGAGTTCACCATCCTCGCTTGCGCACTGCGCCAGCAGGGCCATCTGAGCAGCGGTGAACTTTTTGTTGCCCACGCCGGGCGACACGCCGATCTCAAAGAGCGGCGCCTTGCGCCCCGGCACGGGCACAGCAGCGGCTGCGCCAAGCACCGCTACGCTGCTCGCGCCCTGCGAGGCTGCCGGGCCTGACGCCGATGCGTCCAGCCAGCGGCTTGCCGCTTCGCCTGCGAGCGCACCGCCTGCCGCGAGCCGCGTCAGCGCCTCGGCGGCGAGCTCGGCTGCGCCGGCACGTGGCGCCACAGCGGCAGCGCGCGGTGCGGCCTCTGCCGCCGCGGACGCGGGCCGCTCTGCGGCAAGCACGGCGGTGCCAGCACCGCTCGCCGGGCTTGCCGCAGGCGGGGTCGCCGCCCATGCGCTTGCGGGCGGCTGCCCTTGCGGAGCCGTGCCCGCTCCGGCGCTGGCGCCGCGCAGGGCTGGCTCCGCCGTTGGCACGGCCTGCGCATCGCGGGCCGTGCCATTGCCCGCTGCCTCGCCGGAGGCGGCAGCGCGGGCTTCTTGCGCGCCGAGCGACCATGGCTCGGCTTCGGTGCGTAGCCGCTCATGTGGCCTGAGCGGCTGTTCCGCGGAGTTCAGCGTATACTTCCGCTGATATCCGCGCGGCGTGACCATGAGCCCTTCGTACATCATGGTCGAGGAATTGCCGATGATCACGGTGGTTAACATACCGATATCGTGATTCAGCATATCTTCCAGCGTCGTCATGACCACGTCCTGGCGCTCCCGATATGCACTTTTGACCAAGCCAACCGGTGTCTTTGGATCACGGTAACGTAGCAACATCTCTTGCGTTTCTACAATCTGGCGTGTCCGGCGTCCACTGCGGGGATTATACAGAGCAATAACAAAATCAGCGGAAGCCGCTGCCTCAACCCGGCGAATAATCGTTTCCCATGGTGTCAGATGATCGCTGAGACTGATCGTGCAAGCATCGTGCATGACAGGCGCACCAAGCAAGGACGCACACGATTGAATAGCCGACACGCCAGGAATAACCTCGACAGCTACGCCAGTATCCGGCTTCCAGCCTTGCTCGATCAGCACCTCATATACAAGTCCCGCCATACCGTATACCCCGGCATCCCCACTGGAGATTACGGCAACGATGTGGCCCGCTTCCGCTTGTCTTACTGCTTCCTGTGCCCGGCTGACTTCCTCCGTCATGCCTGTACGCACAATGGCTTGTCCATTCAACAAAGGCCTGATCAGATCCACATAGGTGTTATATCCAATGATGACCTCGCTTTCCTGCAATGCATCCAGTGCCCGTTTCGTTATGTGCTCCATCGCACCTGGACCGAAACCGATGATCAGCAGCTTGCCTTGCTTTTGCATCCCTTTTCCCCCTCACTCCACTTGTCACGCGATTAATGCCCAAACCTTGTTTATCCAAAAATTCCCCGATACAGATGTGGCTCTTTTGCTTATAGCCCTGTAACACAACATTTCTTCTACTTAACTCGGCAACTTCGTTCCTGTCCGAAAAAACAAAAAAATCCCATCCTAATCACGGATGAGATACGCATGTACTTACACTCAGGAAACCTGGCCTGTAATATTCCATAATAAGGAATTACAAGCAGCCAGAATAGCCCATATAGAGCCTCACAGGACAAACCACGGTTTGTCCCTTTCCCGAACTTATCGTACACCACTCCTTTCCGCGAAGGGTTTGGTGACACAGGCAAGGTAGGTCTCCTGGCTCTGGATCATTAGCGTTCTTTCCTGTCTTCCCCGGTATACCGAGTGACTTTCATGGAAAACGCTTCACCATTACAGTGGCGGGACCGCTCGGGACTTGCACCCGATTCCCTGTTACCTCTTGCTTTATGCAAGAGCACCTTGCTGTTTTCATATTGTCTTCATCATACCATCGGTCAGGAAATAATGTCCACGCTTCTCAAGATTGTCCTAAACATTAATTTTGGATAAAAATGAAAAAAAGGTCCCGATCCGATAACGGATCAGAACCTTGATATATCCATCCATATAACTGATGTGATTCCTTCTAAACTTAATACCTCTGTATACGAATTGCGTCTGCTATTCTTCATACAGCTACTCTTGCCCTGTGAATGCTCTCTTTATTAATCTTCCCGGACACCCACCGGATTCGCGGCAAAATAACGTCCCAGTTCAACGATGAGCGCTCCCATCTTCTCTTCGTCCGGTACAACCAGCGCTTCAATGCCTTCCTCACGCATGGCATTGGCCGTAACTTTACCAACAGACGCCGGGACTACCCCTTCTTTGAAGGCTGTCAGCATCTGCTCCAGCTTACCTTGAGATGTCGCATATTCCGTCAAAAACCGCACCTGCGGCCCACTTGTAAAGGCCACTGCATCTAACTTATGCTGAATTACTTCGTTCAGCAGTTGCTCCAGCTCTGCCTCTTCCGGCGGTACGTGACGATACGGCAATACCTGCCGCACAACAGCTTCTTGTTCTTCTAACCAGCGAACCAGCTTGGGAGCCGTTTCTCCATGCAGCTGTAACATCACCTTTTTGCCTGTAAGATCATGCGAGCCAAATTCACGAATCAGTCCGTCTGTACTGCCGTCATCATCTCGTACCAGAGGTGTTAGTTTCAGCTTTTTTAACGCATTTACCGTTTTGTACCCTCGAGCAGCAATACACGATTCAGCCAAGACATTCCGAAGTTGTCCGGCTACATCCATGTCCTCAGCCATGTCGAACAAAGCATCCAGTCCCATGCCCGTCGTAAACACTGCCCAATCCGGCGGATCAGAAATCCAGGAAACCAGTCCATCCCGAATGTTACGATCATCCAGAAACACCGTGCCTTGTGCAGGACGCACAAGCGGGATTCCGCCCATTTTCTCTACCAATAGAGACATCTCTTTGGACTTTCTCGGTCCGGTTAATGCCACACGTACCCCTGCCAAATGTTGAGCCATTCATGTTCCCCCCGTTATTAAGCCGAAAGTTCATCAATCTGACTACAGTATACAGGGTACTTCTGCGGAGGGAAACCATGTCTGCTTGCTTTCCGGCCTCTTTAGCTATAACGATTTTTTATGGTTTGCATCAGGAAGGCTGCAGATTGCCGCCGCCAGGTGATGTTTTACCTTTCTTCTCTATGGACTTTTCCGCTGACTTATCACCAGACTTCTCTTCGGACTTCTCTTCGGACTTCTCTTCGGACTTCTCTTCAGATTGATCTGATTCACCAGATGCCTGCTCCTGCTTCTGTTCACCTTCCTGCTGTTTGCCTCTCGAGGCCCTATCTCCCGATTCAGAGTTCGGTGCATGCCCAGCCTCCTTTTTGCGCGGACGAAGAAATAGAAAGAATACGATTGGAAACAGCACCTCAAATACAATGGCAACCCATGTCCATTCCCGTGTAAATCGATTCAGTTGGATCGCATTGCGGAAAAACCAGAACGCACATACAAAACCCAGCAACGCAATGGGTCCGGTCAGTACTTTACCAGACACTTTGGGAATCATGCGTTTCAACCCCCAGCACACTAAATACAGGTCAAACGCAATCTTGGTAATAATACAAGGCAAAGTTGCTGCCGCAAGCGCCAGATCGAATCGATCTAGAAAGTCACTAATCTGCAGCTGTCTTGCCAGCTCATATGATGGGTATACAAGTCTTGAAGCAATGGGTACACCGATGGAGGTGATCGTTTCTATTACAATAAGCATCATAAGCAGTCCCGTGACGATGTTGCCTGTAACGATAGACTTTACTCGAAAATCACTTCCCCTTACGATAAAGGGCAGAAAAATCATCTCTCCATAAAACGAAAAGAGATACCAGCTCCCCCTGCCCACACCCGCCAGGTCAACATCGAAATAGGGCTTCAGGTTATCCAGATTGATCTGCTGAATTAGCATAAACGGCACAATGATGGAGTTTAACAGAAAAAGCGCTACATATAACTCCACCATGCCAATCAGGGAACCTAGCCCTCCTCGCACGATAAATATAGCCATGACAAGCAGAGAGAGCACGATAATCGATATTGGTGTTGTTTCCAACAATGTGATACTTACATAATCCCCTGTTAGCCGAATATCTCTCGCGAATACAAAGAAGAAAAACGCGATGTACATCAATCCGGCCAATCTTCCCAGAAAGGGAAATCGTGTCACTAATGATTCAAACAGATCCTTGTCTGGAAAACGCCGCTGGACACGGCTGAGCAGCCACATCGATGTAAACATAATCAGAACAACGGGTATGTAACAAAGATAGGCATGCTGTTCTGCATAATAAATGGCTTGTGCATGAGGTTGTAGCAGTGTACCCGTAATACTAAGCAGCATGAGCATCAAGATCATTTGCCTGTGCGTTACCTTCTGAATCATCCTGCCCCTCCTTCCGTACCTGTTTCTTGCATATCAAGATTACATATGCCACATCCTCAAGGCATTGGCAGCAGACGTTGAATAATATGACTCATCCATACCGATAGGAATACGGTTTTGTTCAGCGTCGTAACGTAGAGCCAGAGGCCTATTCCAAGCGCAATGATTCCATAAGACAGCCAGCGATTAATGGAGGCCGCTTGTTTCAGATGCCTGAAATCCATAATCAGCACCCCGATTACCATTGCCAGATAGGTAAACAGTAGCGGTTTAATCATGTATGATGTCCTCCTCTACGACTCCAATCGGTTTATTGACAATACCGACATTCTCAATAATGACATGCGGGTCCACAGTTACTTGAACCTCCGGATAGAGAACCTCCCAGCGATCTTTAATCTTGTCCCATTCCTTGGGTAACTGCCTATGGATGGAACGGCCGATGCCGATAATGTCTGCTTTGAATTTCTTCTGAACCAGCCTTATACCTTCCTCAATATCCTCTTTGATCTTTCGGTGTACGGCTTCATTCAAATTTAAAATTTCCTTTTCGCGCCTGTCACCATAATCCGATTCATTATCCACCAGCACACCCTTGGCGTACATCTGAATGGTTACACTCACTTTGCCATTCACAATTTTGGGATGGAGGGACGAATTGTTCTCGTTTAATTTAATGAACATATCTCCTTTTCCCCGTGGAGCTTTAATCATAACTTCGGGTTCGTTGGCTTCACCCATGGCAAGAATCAGTGCATCGGCAGGGGCCTTGTCCATCATGCCTACCAGCTTGTCTTTTTTGAAAATAGCTAAACCATCCAGTTTGATATTGGTTATGGCGCCCTTCCAATCCTGTGGTACATTGTCTGAAACGGATGCGATAGGTAGAAATGGGTCCACTCCTTCATCCAGAATGGAGTCTATAAATGTTTTAAGGGATCTTGGATTCCT
This sequence comes from Paenibacillus sp. FSL R7-0272, assembly GCF_037969905.1. Lineage (NCBI taxonomy): Bacteria > Bacillati > Bacillota > Bacilli > Caryophanales > Paenibacillaceae > Paenibacillus > Paenibacillus sp. FSL R7-0272. The sequence continues at coordinate 5,988,122 of NZ_CP150221.1, forward strand.
CATGTTAAGGAAGCATAATTCCCTCACCATCTCGGAAGGGAACTTCTCAATCGGTGCATCCGTGTCTATAACTTTATGTGCTTCGCCCCTGGTGACAACAGGCATTGCCGACAAACGGTTAAGTGGATATCTTGTAAATAGGTCAAGCATCGGGGCAACCCCCTCCCGTGCTAATTCTTCGCCAATAAGGATGGTACGACGGTGTGCATAATAAATTCGGCGAGAGAGTGACTTCTGACCCTCAAGCGATGTCCCACGCAGTGTACGAGCTGTATTAGAGAGGATAAACCACGGTTTATCTCCACTCGTTCCTCCACCGCCACCTTCACTGCCCGAAGCACCCGACTGTCCAGGGAGGGCAATCTGCAGGCTAGACCGGTAATCCTCCCCTTCTTTATCAACAGCAATACCGATTACAAAGGCGACATCATTAATCTCTTCGCGATCCCAGCAACCTGTAAGCAGAGATGTACACAAAATCAACGAAATGACAGCTCTATATTTAATCAAAAACTTCATGGAATCACCATCCTTCCTCTGCTTCCGGCGAACCATTGATATCTCTGGTCATACGTTTGCGATCCCGGTGCACGGTCGAAGGACGATTGATCATTTTCCACCAAGGCACCCGGACCAAAATATCTTTGGTATCCTTCTTATGGTATGGGCTCACCCCTGACAGATAAGGTACACCAAAAGAAGTCATCTGTGTCAGATGTACAGAAATCAGCACTAGACCAATCACGATGCCGTATAATCCCAGCATGCCTGCCAGAAGCATGATCGGAAACCGTAACAGCCTTACGGTAATGGCAAAGTTGAAGCGCGGAATGGTGAAGGATGCAATCCCCGTCATCGATACGATAATAACCATTGGGGCAGACACAATACCTGCCTGTACCGCTGCTTGACCAATCACAAGGGCACCGAGAATACTGACCGCTTGCCCCACCGTTTTGGGTAACCTGACCCCTGCCTCCCGCAGCGCTTCAAAGGATAATTCCATAATGAGCGCTTCAATGAGTGCCGGGAAAGGGATGGCTTCGCGGGCACCGGCAATACTGAGAATCAATGTAGTTGGAAGCATGTCCTGATGAAAGGTCGTAATGGCGATATACAATGCTGGCAGGAACAATGCAATAAACACAAACAAAAAGCGGATCCAACGAATCAAATTGGTAATGAAGAAGCGTTCATAATAATCCTCACTAGCCTGTAACATCTGCCACATCGTCACGGGTGCAATCAATGCAAACGGTGTGCCATCTACCATGATGGAAAACCGACCTTCCAGCAGATTCGCGGCAACTGTATCCGGACGCTCCGAATAGTGCATCTGTGGAAACGGGGAATTCGGGTTATCCTCGATAAGTTCCTCGATATAACCGCTCTCCAGAATACCGTCGATTTCAATCTTCTCCAGACGTTTTTTGACATCCTGGATCAATTGAGGATCGGCGACTCCCTCCAGATAGACGAGAACAACATCGGTTTTGGTATCGGAGCCAAGCGTCATACTTACCATTTTGAGTGCAGGTGTCTTCAGCTTGAAACGAAGCAAAGCCGTATTCATACGTAGCGTCTCGGTAAATCCTTCACGCGGCCCCCGGATGACCGACTCCGTCTGCGGCTCCTCTACACCTCTCCGTACCCCGCCTTTTACGTTGAATAACCATGCTTCGGCTTCTCCGTCCATAACCAGTAACGCCGATGAGGCAAGCACGCCCTCGGTCGCAGCAGCCCATGTCTGAACTCGCTTGACCTGCGTTAATTCAATTCGTGTATCATCTATCGGCACATCCGGCTCGTCAGTCCGTTGCTGGATCAGCCCTCGAATAAGCGGGCGTAGCATATGCTCCTGAATATCGGCCGAATTCACAATCCCCTCGACATACACGAGAAGCCCCTGAATCTCTGGTGTGATCATAACGTTGCGGAACACGACATCCGAAGAGTTCGAGAAGATTTCTTTCAACGCCTGAATTTGATTGGTATGTACGGCACTGATCGGTTGTTTCAGAATAGGTGGGGACGGCAGTCCCAAGGGTACATATTTGCTACTGTCAGTCGTTGATGCTGAAGTCTTGGACTTTTCGCTACCTTTTGATGATTTAGCTGCCATATGCCGCCCCTCCATTCTTGGTTTTTATACAAGGTAGCTTGTGCCAGAAGGCAGGGAATTATGTGGTCTTTTTTTACAAAAAAAAGCCTTCCTCAAGGGAAGACTTAACTTAACGATCGAAACGATCAACTTGAAAACTGAACCATGCGTGTTAAATCAATAACTTACACCATGAACAGAATAACAAGCTTAGATCATACACATATCTCTGTTCGGTTAGTCAGCAAAATAATCATCAGGTATATATTGAATTTCCGACTTGGCATAGATGGTGATTGAATGCCGCTCGCTGTCATATTTTACGCGGTCGCCGTCAACATAATACCAGTGCTTTGTCAGAGGACGGTCTTTGCGCTGTACGAAACGGAATACGTTTAATTCCTGTCTCAGCTCAACAATCTTCAAGGCGGTCTGCTCTTCAAGTCCCGATACAGTGAACAGGTAACCTGTTCCTTCCTGCTGAAAGCGATAAGACAAGGCTGCATCCGTCTTGCTGTTCGCCAGCCCACGCCCGGTGACCCCATGTTTTACCATAAACCATTCCTGCTGTGCCATACGTATCGTTCCTCCTTTGATCTTGGAGTGGGAGTTCTTATTTTTATTAAGGCAAATCAATCAACATATAAAACGTATCCTCATGCCCTTCCAGCTTTATGGAAGAAGTCTGCTCCACTCGTGCGGTATCTCCTGTATGAAGCACATGTTCATTCTGCAGGCCAAGCTTGCCCTCAATGGAGAAAATGTACATGCGGCGACCTTCGTTCTGTTCAAAATCAAGCGTCTTGCCCTTGGATAACCGCCCAAGGTAAATCGTCATGTCTTGATGAACCGTGGCAACCCGCGGCCCACCATCGGATGATGCTACAGGCACAAGAGCGCCTTCCAGAGCAGTTGTATCATACGAAGTCGTTTCGTAGGATGGCTGTAACCCTTTCGTATGTGGCATAAACCACAGCTGGAGAAGTCTTACTTCCTGGGTATCTGAGGCATTATGCTCTGTATGAATGACGCCGCTTCCTGCTGACATGCGCTGAATGCTACCAAAGCCTGTTACGGCAACATTGCCCAGACTATCTTCATGTCTCAGCTTGCCATTCAGCACGATGGATACGATCTCCATATCACTGTGTGGATGTGCCCCAAAGCCGCGACCTGGTGCGATGACATCATCATTGGCTACCCGCATGGGTCCAAAAGCAGTGTTGTCCGGGTCCTGGTACTCCCCAAAGGAAAAGCTGTGACTGCCCCGCAACCAGCCACGGTCAAAGCTGGAACGTGCTTCAGATGGAATAACCTTAATCATATCGCGTAACCTCCTCAAATCTGTTATGGTTCGTGCAGATCCCTCTTATTTTTTCTTAGTAGCATACTTATTCTCATTATATCAAATGTTAAGGTAATACGTCCAAGCCAAAAAGTGACGCTCCTTCCTTCAAACCAAAAAGCTCTTTACCTGTCAGCTCGATCCGGCAATCACCGTTACCTCGTCGGACTGGCAAGCAAAGAGCTTGGCCGCAGGCGTATTCCTGCGCTTTAACACTTTCCGTTACACTTTTCTATAAATCGTTATATTATGCTTTGATTATACTCATCCTGTTATGTCGCTTTCCTCTCTGATGCAGATCAGGCACTCACATTTTGGCTGTTCTGACGTGTAGCTCCTTGCCGGTTAAACAGATAATCCAGCGCCAAAAAGCGGCTGCCTGTCAGGAGAAGAGTCAATGATCCTGCCATCAGCATGTAGTCGAACTCTGTTCCCATCAAAAACGGTTGCCCCGCCTTGGCTGTGAATACTGCACCGACCATAACCGCGATGAACAACAAGGCGAACACACGTGTACCCAGGCCCAAGATCATGGCCGCGCCACCTGCCAGTTCAATTACGGCAACAACAGATGCCATAAAACCGGGAATGCCTATACTTTCGAAGAAACCAACCGTACCGCTAATTCCACCCTCGAACTTACTCCAGCCATGTAATAGAAAAATGAGTCCGATCATAATCCTTGAGAAAAAAAGTCCAATTTCAATGGTTTTGTTATTCATCATACATCTCCCCATTTCATTCATAATTTTAGTCCTAATGGATTGCTTGATTCTTGGTCGTTTTCTATCCAATCGACCATACAAACAGAACAGACAATAACAGAAACACCGTTACAGAGATTAGAATGGCATATCGCGGTAAGCGCAGTGTAACATCCCGTTCGGGGTCCAGCAGACGGGAAATGCGCACATTCACCGACGTATCGGCAAATGAGGACTGAATCGTCATCGCTCTTCCCTCCCCAGTTGGTGTGCATGCCCGAAGCAGTTTCAAGAGTGCACTGCCAATACCGGCGGCATTACCCGTACGTTCAATAGCTTCGTTATCTGCTAAAATTTCTCTCACTATGCGATATTGCTGTGACGTATGTTTCAGCACAGGAATATACGGCATCATCGTAGCAAATACCGAGAGCAATGTTGTTTTCAGTGGATCTCGATGCCACAGATGGTGTACCTCATGATACACGACAGCCTTCTCTTCATCCGTATCCAGCATACGGAGCAGTCCTGTGGAAAGCACGATGCAAGGGCGCCATAACCCGATGGTAAACGCAACCGGAGAAGGCTTGTCTACAACAAGAAATCGGGGTTTCTTCAGATGCCTGTACCTTGCATTCATTTTTTCTGACCAAGCCCGAACCTCCATGGAGCGGAGCTTGGTTACCGCGGCACGCGTCTGGACAATTCGTCTAATCAACATCCAGCTTGTACCAGCGAAAGTCAGCAAAACCAGAAGCAACAGGAACTGACCTACAGACATCCACCCCATACGACTCATCCAGTGATTGCACAGCCATAGCAGATTCAACCGGATGTCCCATCCAAATATTTTATACATCGCATACATGAACATCTGCATGAGCACGAGTACCGGAATACCCAACCCGACGGTGAACAAAATCTTGGAACGGGTCTTCCACATCTTAATCGTTATCCTTTTTCCATTGCTTAATCTTCATTTCGAGCCGTTCAATCAAGCCTTCGTCGGCTTCATCTAACGCATCCAGCATGTGATTCACTGCCAGTGTCCCGAATTCGTCCACCAATTCCTGGGACAGTTCCTTGGATTGATCGTTCATAAAGTCCTCCCTGCTTTGTACCGGCCGGTACAGCGATGTGCGGCCCTTCTGTGTTTTGCCGAGTAATCCCTTATCCACCAACCGATTCATCACAGTCATAACCGTATTGAAATTTACGTCTTTGTCTTGTTCCAGTGCCGTCTGTACTTCACGGATGCTGCTGCCGGGACGAGCCCACAATACTTCCATAATCTTGGCCTCAAGTGGTCCAAAAAAACGATTCAGTCCTCGCTCGCCCACTTTAAAATTGAGTATTCTCATATTCTGACACCCCTCACACTACCCATTGTAGTGTCCAGAAATGAGAAGTCAACCTCTATGTCAGGTATTTTATGTAAATGATTTGTAAAAATGTTTTTCATTTGTGTATAAAAGTACATAAGAAAACCGGGCAATTCTGCAAAATTGCAGTCATACCCGGTTCGTATCATAACCTTTCCAAGCTGACATAAAGACCAGCTATTCGCTTGTGCGAGATGCGGGAAGTTCCCGCATCCTCAAGTACTCCCGCTTTATTTTGGCATATGCCCAGAGATATCTACACCCAAGCCATGAGCCAGTCGTCCACCCAGCTGACCGTCAGCCCGGAAGAAGTGGCATAATGCTCGCATCTGGATATCTACCGGTACAGCTTTGAGATCATTCGTCAGATTATCCAGCAGATGATGCTGCTCTTCTGGTGTGAAAGAACGGAACAGCTCTCCTGCCTGCGTGTAATCATCCGTTTTCTCAATCTTTTCCCGTGTGACATGCCCCTGTAATGGAACCTGGGTTTCCCGATAAGCCGGATCTTCCTGTGGACTGTTACCTGAGCTGTTAGGCTCATAGTTTACGGGAGATGGGTCCTGGTTCACGTTCATGAGCCCATCACGCTGATGATTGCGCACAGGTGCATACGGGCAGTTCACCGGAATTTGGAGATAGTTAGGTCCAAGACGGTGCCGTTGTGTATCCGGGTAAGAAAACAGACGACCCTGCAACAATTTATCCTCAGACGGTTCAATGCCTGGCACAACAGCACTTGGTGAAAATGCGACCTGCTCCACTTCTGCGAAGAAATTCTGAGGATTACGATTCAATGTCATCGTCCCTACTGTCTGGAACGGTAGTACATCCTCAGGCCATGTTTTCGTTGGGTCGAGCGGATCAAAAGAGAAATCATCCATCTGTTCCGGCTTCAGCAGCTGCACTTGCAGCTTCCACTGCGGATATTCTCCATTTTTGATATGTTCATGCAAGTCTCGCGTTGCGTGGTTAAAATCCTGTCCCTGAACTTCGGAAGCTTCCTTACGAGAAAGGCCACGAGCACCCTGCGCTGACTCCCATTTGTATTTCACATAGTGTACTTCACCTTGGTCATTGATCCATTTGAATGCGTGTACTCCGAATCCATCCATCTCCCGATAGTTGGCCGGAATGCCCAGATTCGAGAACAGCCAAGTCATCATATGAGTTGATTCCGGGGAGAGGGTCATGAAATCCCAATATCGCGCCGGGTCTTGAATGTTGGTATCTGGAGCCGGTTTGAGAGAATGCACCATATCCGGAAATTTAATGGCATCCCGAATGAAGAAAACAGGCAGATGGTTACCCACAATATCATAATTGCCTTCACGTGTATAGAATTTAACAGCAAACCCGCGAGGATCACGTGCGGTCTCGGGAGAACCCGTACCATGAATTACAGTTGAAAATCGTACGAACACATCCGTTTCTGTGCCCGGCTCTTGCAGGAAATCGGCTGACGTATATGCCTTCATGCTCTGCTCCAGCTTAAACACCCCATGTGCTCCTGCGCCTCTTGCATGCACAACCCGTTCAGGAATGCGCTCACGGTCAAAATGAGCGATTTTCTCGATCAGGTGGTAATCCTCCAACAAGGTTGGCCCTCTTCTACCTGCTGTGCGTGAATTCTGGTTATCTCCTACCGGTGCTCCCTGGTTAGTTGTCAAACGATCTGTCATCCTGTCGTCCTCCTTATAATGGGTCTCATGTCTGCTGTATCTATCTACTAATTCCATTCATATTCGTTGTTCGCTCAAATATACATTTAGACTTGATCTAACTGTTAAAATCATTCTAACATGTCCCATCTATCTACTGCATGAGGTTCGTATGAGGTTCAGATGAGGTTGTTACGCTAAAGATGAATGAAACATGAAGCATACGAAAGAGGTTGCATATGACACCGGAAAATAAAATAAGGCGTAGATCATTTAATAAACGATCTACGCCTTATCTGAATCGCTAACAAGATAACCATGAGCCCATATTCCCAATCGCACCACACTACGTGAGGCCATTCTTGTATCTATATAAGTTGGTGTAAAATCTTTAGTTCAACTTAATAGGATACTATTAATCCGCCAATCGATAGCCCACGCCTCTTACCGTAACGATATATTGCGGCGAAGAGGCATTATCGCCCAATTTTTTGCGCAAGCTTTTGATATGCACATCCACCACATTGCTTCCACCTGTAAAATCAGTCTCCCAAATATCACTAAGCATCTCTTCACGCGAGATGACTGCCCCTTTGGCATCAATCAGCTTGAGTAGCAGATCATACTCCGTCTTGGTCAAGTGAATGCGATCCTGATCACGTTGCACGCTCATGCGCTCCCGATCCAGCACCAAGTCTTTGAATCCGATTCGCTGTCCCTCTTCAGGTAAAAAAGCTCGCTTAGGCATTACAGGACTACTTCCAATCATGCGCTGTACACGGTAAAGTGCCTCCTGCGGACGTGCAGGCCATACAAGCAACTCCTCCTGAAGCATCGGTCCGCTTGCACTGCCAATCATCTTCTCCCCCACCAGGTAGAGACATGGTGTCGTTTGTTCCGCCTCGCGGTTCAACCGGCTGTGGATTCCCGTAAATGCATCAATCGTTCCGGCAACCGAGAGGTCATAGATCAGTAGATCAAAAACAAGGCGTTCATGGAGATCCGGTTCCCAGCGATGGAACACAAGTACGTCAAAGCAACTATCTGTCAGAGCCTTCACCAGCTCATGCACCTGACCCGGCATCGGGCTGATCAGAATGACACGTCTGGTAATCGGGCAGTTGTCCACGAGAGGTGCCGTTCCTGAATCTGCCAGCGCAGGCTTGACCCGAAGTGGCAAACGGCGGCCTGACCATTTCACTTTTACTTGACCCGTTTGGTTTTGCATTCCCCGCAGACACCTCCAAATACCACATGTGCATGATCTATTGAATAACCGGTTTCTGCCGCTACCTGCTTCATCCATTGTGGAGGAACTTCTGTCATCACTTCGTCCACTTTGCCGCATACTTCACACATAATATGTTGGTGATCATCCATCCGGGCGTCATACCGACTTGCTGTTTCGCCAAGTTTTAGCTCCCTGATGAGCTCTTTGTCTGTTAAATAGCGAAGAGAATTGTATACAGTGCCATAAGCCAGATTGTACCCCTGTTCCACCAAGCGATTCATTACATCCGCAGCCGTTGGATGGTCTTCTGATTTACGTACGACATCATACACGGCTTGCCGTTGTATTGTCAGATTTAACGTTTTCACAACCAAGTCCCCTTTTTTCTATTTTTCAAATGTATATACCTCTCGAACATATTTGTTCGCTTTGCTTTTACATATCAAAAGAATTTTGATTTAGATTAAGTATAAATCTTAATGCATAAGGAAGTCAATATTGTCCCGTACGGCTACGTTTTAGAATTTTATAGCGCATTAAAACCAAACCCTTCAAACATTTGGGATTATATGGTTCGCTCCCACACTGATTTTCAGATAAAATAGAGGGATGTGCGTAAAAGGGGGGATGCTGGTTGTTAAGCACGTTTTTTGTCAATCTCTGTGTGATCATTTCCTTTCTGTACCTGTCAGGAATCATCGCCAAATACTACAGCATTCGTTTGCCTTTTCCCTCGCTTTGCGTTCAGCTGGTCGGTGGCTTTTTATTCGGTCTATACGGTACAGTGCTTATGAATTATTCTTTCCATATTAATGACACTACCATTGTGGATCTACGGCATTTGGCTGTCGTAACTGCAGCCGTATATCTTGGTGGGCTCGCTTCTGTCATCACCGGAATCATCATCGCGATCCTTCGTATCGTTATGTTTGGTGTCACCTCAGCAGCCATTGATGCAGCATTTATCATGATCCTACTCGGGCTGGCTGGTGTGTATTTTGCCTACGCTTCGTGGTCCAGATTAACCAAGATTATTACTATGAATCTCTTAGGCATGACCATGATATTTATCGTACTGCTAATGAACACACCCAGCATGAATACATTGATGAAAGTATATCCCATACAGATGACCATAGCCTTTGCTGGCGGCCTTTTCATATATTTCATCGCTGAATTTATCAATAGATCCAACGAGATGTTATTTCTGCTGGAACGACGAGCCTCTACAGACCATCTGACGGATCTGAGCAATCGGCGGCAATTCGAGCAGTCTCTCCAGTCTGAGCTTCAACATGCTAGGCAGTATCATCAGAAGCTTTCCTTGCTGGTTATTGATATTGATCGATTCAAAAAGGTAAACGATACGTTTGGTCACTCTGCCGGAGATTCCGTATTGAAGCAACTTGGACAATTGCTTGTAGAACATGCGCGTTCCACGGATCTTGTATCCCGTAACGGTGGAGAAGAATTTGCAATTCTATTGCTCGATTGTGGATATCATCAATCCATGGCTATTGCAGAATCCGTGCGGAAAGCTGTGGCCCGATCTCTTTTCATCCTGCCAGACGGGCAGACCGTAAAGCTCACGATCTCCATAGGCGTAGCCGTTTATCCTGATCACTGTGATGACCACGATGACAACGACCTGTTTGATCAAGCTGACCGTGCGCTGTATGAAGCTAAAAATACGGGACGCAACAGGGTATGCTCACTGCCGCCTCGCAATATCACGGTTGTAGATAATGATTCATTATGAGATGAGGATTAGTCTTAACGACGAAACGAAAGGGATGTCTCACCTGCCTCAACCAAGGCAAGCGGGACATCCCTTTCGCATTCATTAAATCAATGATGTTCTTACAGTTTCTATAGAAAACCAGTTGGAGTCAGGCCAGAATTTGTTCAATCTCTGCAATAACAGCAGCATCCAGCTTAACTCCAGAAGCTGCAGCATTTTCCTTAACCTGTTCCGGACGGCTCGCTCCGACCAGAGCGCTGGAAACATTATTTTGCCGCAAAATCCAGGCCAGTGCCAGTTGTCCCACCTTCAGGTTCAGCTTGTCTGCAACTTCAACTAATTGACGTACTTTGCCGATGCGATCTGCGTTAATTTTCCCTTCATCCCAGCCAAGCTTGGCTGCCCGGCTATTCTCCGGAATATCGGAGACAGATGTATATTTCCCTGTCAGCAAACCTTGTGCAAGTGGTGAATAAACAACCTGTCCGATGCCTTTACGTTCACCCAAAGGAATGATCTCGCTCTCAATATACCGATCAAACATATTATATACCGGTTGATTCACGACAATACGATCTAGCAACAGGCGATCTGCTGTACCGAGCGCAGCTTCCATCTGAGCCGCTGTCCACTGGCTCACACCTACATATAGCACTTTACCATGACGCACCAGATCATCCAGTGCACGAAGGGTCTCCTCTATCGGTGTCTCCTGATGATAACGATGACAATAGTAGATATCGACATAATCGGTGCCAAGGCGTCTCAAGCTGGCCTCGCACTGTTCCATAATATGCTTGCGGGACAAGCCGTGATCGTTAGGGCCATCACCCATTTTGTTAAACACCTTGGTTGCGAGAACATAAGAGCTTCGTGAGTACGCTTTCAATGTTTGACCCAGCAATACTTCTGCGGCTCCCCGCTCATAGGCGTTGGCTGTATCGAAAAAGTTGATCCCTTCATCAAATGCCGTTTCAATTGATTTCACCGCATTTTCACGTTCCACATATCCTCCGTACGTCAACCAGCTACCTAAGCTGATTTCGCTTACTTTCAGTCCGCTTCCACCTAACCTGCGATAATCCATGAATGCATGTCCTCCTCAGAATGTAGAAATGATGAAGTTAAGTTCCATATCCTATTGTAACCCAACCTGAACAAATGGAAAAACATATAAGTAGAAACTCAGGAAAAACAGCAAAAAAGGCACATGCGATGTGATGTGCCTTCTGTAACCTTGGTAGAGTTATATTACTTCTTAACTTCAATAGTAGTCTACACCCGCTTAACTTCAATGAAGTATACGTCCTCTTAACTTCAATATGGGGGATTAGCTCAGATGACATAGCCGGATCACGTAGCAAACGTTTATGGCAAAATAATACTTAGTGCATTTAAAAGCTCAGTCTGTCTAACTGGCTTTGTCAGCACGGCATCAAAAACCTCCGTCTGCTGAATATCCATATGCATCCCATATGGAACGAGCACAATGACAGGCAGGCCTTCAATCTGCTGTTTCAGCGCAATGACGAAATCGACTGTAATGCCCTCACGCAAGCCCAGATCTACAACAGCCACATCCGGCTTATAGCCTTCCTTGATCCATTCATATGCAGAGGCTGAACCCGAAGTCATGCGCACATCCATCTCCCAATTCCGCATCAAGGAGGATACGCCCTGCAAAATATCAGGATCTTTGGCGAGTAGCACTTTTTTAGCTTTCAAACGTTGCTGCACACTTGTGATTTGCGGCAAGTCCCAATATCTGCGTAATGGCAATGAAATCTGGAACTCTGTTTCGTCACCTTGCAGGCTGTTCACCTGAATACGACCATGCATCAGAATGGCCAGATTCTGGCTGACTGCTAGTCCCAGATTGCTACCAATCAGTTTTTCCGTACTGATCGCTTCCGGTTTGGCAGTAGAAACTCGCAAACGGTTGTCGGATAACATCTGTCCCGTGTATCTAACCCGTAGCAAGAGAAGACTTGTATCCTCTACTTCCTCTCCCCTCATCTCTGCTGTCACCAGAACAGCACCTTCACGAGTTGAATCCATTGCGTATTGCATCACATGGCCCAACATCTGACCTATCTTGATCTCATCACCAATGAAAACTTGGGATACATTCAGATTCAGGTTTAATCCCAGTTCTATCTTTTTGCTAGCGGCTGTTCCAGCATAGAGATAGACGGTGTTCTCAATGGTGCTGACCAAATCGAAGGGGTCGTCATGAATTACGGTTTTTCCTGCCTCGTTGATGTTAAAGTTCATCATATTGTTGAGCAGTGAGAGCAAAATATTGCCACTCATTTCAATCATATTCACATACTCAGCTTGTTCCTCCGACATGTCGGGTGTCCGCATCAGATCCGTCAATCCCAAAATGCCGTTCAGTGGATTACGGATTTCATGACTCATCAGTTTGAGCATTTGTGTCTTGGTCATGGCCTCGGATTCGGCACGTTCCTTCTCCGCCTGTAATTTTTCTTGCAATTGTTCTGAATCGCTGATTCTCTGCTCCTGAACGTGCAGCGCACTCTCCAGGTCAACAACGTATCCTAGAAAAACAGCCATAGCTTTCAGCGTCTTCATATCGGTTTCACTGATGTTATACCCTGGATCATCCATTATGCATATCGTTCCGAAGGCTTCACCTGTTCTACGTACAATAGGTACTCCCACAAAAAAGCGATTACCCAATCCACCCGTGACATTCATTGATCGTGTTACAAAATGCTCGGTGGTATCCGAAATGGTAACGACACTGTTATTGTCTCTCAAGACCAGACTACAGTAAGATTCCATAAAAGGAAGCGCAGTCCCTTTGACTATTAATTCTTCCTTGCGGTTGAAGGCTTCCAGAATGACATTAGTCACTCCGTCATTCGTGGCTACAAAGATGGTATTCACTCTTAATATGCCACTTAATACGTCCACAATATGGGCCGCTGCTTCTTCAATATTTTCATAGAAGCCTTGGTTAACGCCTTCTACCGTCCCCATGATCCAACCCCTCTTTGTTTGTCTTAGCTGCTATATTAAGTTCACCGATCAGAATGTTGATTCACATGCAGGGGTCTGCCGGGGAATCCGAACGATTGTCACAAACTATACTTATATGTTTAACACCACAGAAGTACAAGAGAATCATCCTGGTGCCTGTAACCTCTTCTCTCACCGAACAGATCTAAAAAAATGCTTCGATCCACGGTATCTAACTTATAAGTTTATACTTGCAGGGTAAATAGAAATTATACGCTTCTGTTTGAATTTTGGGAACCTTAAACCCGCGCCAAATCCCGGAAGATGCTCTTCCACCTCACAGGGGGTGTGATCATAATCACACCCAAAAACCCACATATAGTTTATAAATGGATAATACAAACCTACATGTAGTATATAACTCATATATTAATCAAATTATAATCTATTTAAAAATCATTTAGGAGGCACGTTACATGACTATGCTTGAGCATGCCGCAGCACCGGCAACCGATCTGTTATCTGACCTGGGAAGACGTATAATTGGCGCAGAAGACGCTGATACGCTGAGGGAGAATGCAAATCTGAATGGAGATTCCTTCAGCGGCAAGATGAGCAGGCTCGGATCGGAGACAGCCAAATGGCATGCCATGCGTCATGTATTGCCAGAGGTGCTTGCCGATGCGGTGGAGAATGGCGATCTGTATGTGCACGATCTGGATCAGTATGCCCTTGGAACAACGAACTGCATTTTTATTCCATTCGATCGATTGCTTGCTTCTGGCTTCAATACAGGGAACGGATCGGTTCGCACACCACAGACCATCATGTCTGCGATGGCTCTGGTCGCGATCATCTTCCAGTCACAGCAAAACAGTCAGTACGGCGGCGTATCTGCCAACAAAATCGACTGGGATCTGGCGCCTTACGTACAACGCTCTTTCATCAAGCATTTTCGCAAAGGTCAACGGCTTTTTGATGAACAAGCCTTGCTGACGGACGAGCAGCTTCATCTGAACAGTGCTGAAGCGAAGCAACAGTGCCCGCGGGCATTTGCTTTTGCAAGTGAGGAAACAGAACTGGAGACAGGACAAGCCGCCGAATCTCTTATACATAACCTCAATACGATGAGTAGCCGAGCGGGCGGACAGATTCCTTTTACATCGCTAAACTATGGTATGTGTACATCAGCGGAGGGTCGTCTGGTGTCCCGCTCCCTGCTCGAAGCAACGATTCGTGGCCTCGGACATGGGGAAACGCCTGTATTTCCACAGCATATTTTCCAGTGTAAGCAAGGGGTTAACCAAGCTCAGGGCGACCCGAACTATGACTTATTCCGCCTCGCGGTAACCTGTTCTTCACGGCGCATGTACCCTAACTTTGTCAACGTGGACGCATCATTTAATCTACCTTACTATCACCCGGAAGACCCGGATACGATCATTGCAACGATGGGCTGCCGCACACGCACCCTTGCGGATCGCTTTGGACGAAATCGGCAAAGTGGTAAAGGTAATCTGTCCTTCAATACAGTCAATCTGGTGAAGCTGGGAATTCGATTTGGCATCTGCCAGAACAGTCGGGCTGTTGCGGATCGGGAAGGATTCTATGTGGCCCTGGATAAAATCATGTACAATGCCGTGGAGGGTTTACTTCATCGGTATGCCATTCAGAAAAAACAGCCTGCCAAATCATCGGACTTCATGATGCGTGAAGGGGTATGGGAAGGCGGAGAGAAATTGGAACCGGATGAGCCGGTTGCCGATCTGTTGAAACACGGCACGTTGTCTCTTGGATTTATCGGGCTCGCCGAATGTATGACTGCTATGTATGGACGCCATCACGGACAAGATATGCATGTGCATCGCGAGGCGCTGAATGTCATCCGTACGATGAGAGAGTTCTGTGATCGGATGAGTGAGCTGCATAACCTGAACGTTACGCTCTTTGCTACACCTGCTGAAGGTTTATCCGGCAAATTCACCAAAATAGACCGAGCCTGTTACGGCCCGATCTCCGGTGTGAATGAACGTGAATACTATACGAATTCATTCCATATTCCGGTCTATCATAACCTTCCCGCCTACCGTAAGATTGAACTGGAAGCTCCATTCCATGCTCTATGTAATGCCGGAGCCATCTCTTATGTCGAACTTGACGGCAATGTGCGGGCGAATACAGCAGCCTTTATGCGCATCGTACAGTACGCGCTGGCACAGGATATCGGTTACTTTTCGATTAACCATCCGATTGATCGCTGTCCTGAATGCGGGTATGAGGGAGTCATCGGTGATACCTGTCCGGGATGCAAAGTTCACGAGAATGAGGTTCACTTCCAGCGCTTGCGCCGTGTAACCGGTTATCTGACAGGAGATTACAAGGTACGCTTCAATGCTGCGAAGCAGGCCGAAGTGCGGGATCGGGTGAAACACCGGTGAATCTGTTTGGTTACATTCCCGAATCGGTCAATGAAGGAACCGGCCTGCGAGCTGTGCTGTTTATCAGCGGATGCCGCCACGCATGTCCGGGCTGCTTCAGCCCGGATTCGTGGAGTTTTCGCGCAGGTGAACCCTTTACAGAAAAGCGGCAGCAACAGATTTTGCATGAGATCACGAACCATCCGTTACTGGATGGCGTGACGTTATGCGGGGGTGACCCCTTTTTCTCAGCAGCAGCATGTACTCGTTGGGTACGTCAGTTTCGAGATGCAAGGCCAGATCTGACGGTATGGGCCTACACCGGATTCGAATATGAGGAACTCATCGCCGACCCGGAAAGAGCAGAGCTTGCACAGCTATGTGACGTGATTATCGACGGGCGTTACCTTGCAGCAGAGCGTGATGTATCTCTGCCCTTCCGTGGAAGTCGTAATCAGCGCTTGATTGACGTGCGCGCAACGCAAGCATCTGGAAACATCGTTACATTGCATCTTGGTGCAGTGTAACGATGTTTTTTCTCCTTTTACACCTGAAACCTTTGGATGACCTGATTCAGTTCGTAAGCCAAACTTCTCAGCTCGTGAGAGAGACTCGATACTTCTTCCATCAGCGCCAGTTGTTCTTCCGAAGAAGCACGAGCCTTGTTCGCGTTACCGGATGAATCCGAAGCCACAACACCCAATTGCTCCAAAGAAGCAGCAATCTGATCACTGCTGGCTGACATTTGCTCAGAGGCGGCGGATACTTCGTAGACTTGTCCCGATACCTTCTGAATAGATTCGACAATCTGGCGGAATGTTTCTGCCGTTACTACGGATGTCTCTGCTCCTCGTTTAGCGACATCCACTGACTCTTCAATGGAAGTTACGGCCTTCTCCGTATGATTAAGGATACCTTGAAGAATCTGGTCGATCTGATCAGAAGACTCTTTGGAGCGATTCGAAAGCTTCTGAATCTCCTGTGCAACCACAGCAAAGCCTCTTCCTGTCTCCCCTGCTCTAGCTGCCTCAATGGAAGCATTCAGCGCAAGCAGGCTCGTCTGATCCGCAATATCCCGAATCATGGACATGATTCCACCGATGCTGCTGTTCAATTGTTGAAGATCATGAAGAACTACAACCGTGCCTGACATGTTAAGTTCAATCTTCTGCATCTGATCGACCATCGTTGTAATATCTGCCTCACCTCGGCTAGCGAGATCCGTTGTATCCGAAGCCAGTTCAGCAACCACCTGAGATGAGTCAGCAATTCGTTTGATGCCAATGACCATCTCGCCGATGGACTCCTGGCATTCATTCGTGGATTGTCGTTGCTGTTCTGCCCCGGAGGACACCTGCAACATCGATTCGGTAATCTCTTGTGAAGCTTCAGTGGTACGTTCCGAACTCATCTGCAGATCCGCAGCTGAGCGGGTCACACTCGCAGAAGTGGACTGAATGCCTGTAATCAGTTGCTGTAGCCCCCCAAGCATATGATTAAATGCGTTGGCCGTTTGGCCGATCTCATTGTTATTGCGTACATCCAGACTGACTGTCAGATTGCCGCCTGCCGCCTGCTTCGATACATCTGCGAGTTTCTGTAATGGTCGAAGTACAATTCGAGCCAGAATGACCATAACTATAATCATAATGACCGCAATGACAAATCCACTCCCCAGACTATACAAAAACATCCACATCTGATCCTGCTTCACTTGGGCTGCGTCCAAATCCAGACCAAAAATAGCAATCGTCTTACCCGTATCATCTTTGATCGTGCTTAGATAGGTCACCCACGTCCCTGCAGTATCCGTGTATGATTCTGTAAAAGCGGTTCCGTTCTGGAATACATGATCATATGTATCTTGAACTACTTCTGGAATTTCGTATTCGACACCGGGGACCATCTCCAGATCATAGAGTGCCTGATTGACTTGCACCCCCGTTAAGATCTGTTTCCCATCCCGTTCGATAATATCCGATTTGAATATATAAGCATTTGCAATAGAGGCAACACCGGTCATCGCATCGAGTTGTTCTTTCAATGACGTGAGTTCGGGAGATGTTGGCTTAGGTGAAGCCTCCAGTTGCTGATTCGCCTGTTCTACCCACTTATGGTTGAGCTGGAGCTGATTGGACAGCGCCTTACCTACCTGATTGATTTCTTCGTAGTAAGCCTGCTGACTTTGTTTGAAATTCAACACACTCATCAGGATGATCATTACAAACAAAATGATGGCAATCAGGACAGAACTGGTGAAAACCAAACTTCGATTGCGGAAGTAGCGTAACATTGCAGATTCCCCTTTTCCTTTACTTTTCTAGCTTACATATCCGTCCTGATAAAGAATGAGTTCGGGTTCGACCTCTTTCCCCACCTATGCGTCCAGCATATGATATGACACTATATAATATATATCGTGATATAATTGCTTTTTTTGAATGGGGATCATGTAAAAATAAAAAAAGGCCAACCGTTAAAAACAGGTTGACCTCGCATAATAGAGAATAGGAAAAAGATGGTCAGCGACCTCTTCTATCCTGCTCTCTATCGTTTACATTTTCTATATGTTAATGAACCTCAAAATGACGAACACGGACGCCCGCAGGTAATATCAGATAGATATCCTGCACTCCTGATGCGCCTGTCAGTTCAACCTCTACTGTAGACCACTGCTGGGCACCGCTCTGTGCCAGCTCTACACGTCCTGCAATTGTACCATCCGGCGTACCCAATCTCACCTCCAGCACACCTCCCTGCTGTTCTGAGGATACGCGAGCTTCAAACGTGGTGGCCCCGTTGCCAAGGTCGGTATTCTTAAAGGCAATCCATCCTTGCTCACCAATAACATGGACAGCTGTTCCGCCCTCTTTGCACTCATCCAGCTCCACACCCAGATACGCATCGTAGTTCTCGGCGCGTGTAGTCACACTCAAGTCACGTGCAGGGATCGTCTCCCCTTCTACCTTGAGATCCGCGACTAACTGCACATCCGAGGAAGATTTGGCAGCCATAATGGAATAGATGCCGTCCTCCACCACATAGCGATCACGGGTAACATCCCAGATCGCGAGTTCCTGAACGGGCAGGTCAAAATGAACAGTCGCTGTCGCTCCAGCTTCAATATGCAGACGTCGGAAAGCTTTTAGCGTTTTAAGTGGACGTTTCACTCGTGACTTTCCTGCACGCACATACAACTGCACGACCTCGTCGCTGGCAATTGAACTGGTATTCGTCACATCCACTCGAATGGTCACGCGATCGTCTTTTCCTGCTTGCGCAGGGCTAATCTCCAGATTGCTGTATTTAAATGAAGCATAGGTCAGACCATGTCCGAACGGATATAGCACATTTCCTTCAAAATATTGATACGTGCGGCCCGCTTGGATAATGTCATAATCCCGAATATCGGGAAGTTGATCTTCTGATTGTACCCATGTCATGTTCAGACGGCCCGCTGGTGCGTAGTCTCCGTACAATACGTCAGCGACTGCGTTACCCAGCTCCTGTCCGGCGTGTGACGTATATAGTACCGCTGGAATATTCTCCTGAACCCAGTTACAGGTAAATGGA
Source organism: Paenibacillus sp. FSL R7-0272 (assembly GCF_037969905.1). NCBI lineage: Bacteria > Bacillati > Bacillota > Bacilli > Caryophanales > Paenibacillaceae > Paenibacillus > Paenibacillus sp. FSL R7-0272. The sequence continues at coordinate 6,007,262 of NZ_CP150221.1, forward strand.
TAACTTCCTACAATCACCACTACGGTGTTCGGGTTAGCTTCATGTACTGCCTTCACCAGCTGAAGCTGTGATTCAGCCAGCTCCATACTTGGGCGGTCCACTTCTTCTTTACCGTTGACAAGCGGGTTGTTACCGACAAATACAATCGCTGTCTCGGCTTCTTTGGCTACAGCAACAGCCTCGTCGATCCCATTCGTTACGACATTTTGCTCGAATAGCTCTGCATCACCGAATGTTGTCAACTCTTCGGCCACCTTGAGTCCATCATGGCCAGCGTTCGATGTCGTCACGACTCTACCATTCCATGTGGTAAGCCCCACACGACCCTCCGCCTGTGGCAACAGATGAAACACTTCTTTGACAAACCAGCCGTACACTTCATTAGCCGAGGCAGTGACCGACTCTTCATCTGTGGTCAGGTATTTGCGGTTACTCTCTGCCTGCAACGTGTAACTGCCGAACCCCCAATCCGTCACTCGGAATGTCTCGGCTTCTTCTGAGGCTCCTACTGCCATCTCAGATGAGCCCTCCACTCTGACAAGGCCCAGCTTTTTTCCACTTGCTGCTGATTTCAGTGTGATGCGATAGTCACCGTCCTGGTAGGTTACGTTATCGCTGCCCACCTTGCTCCGAATCGCTTCCAGAGGTGTCACGCTGTAGGGCATCGTGCCAGCATACCAATCCCGATAGACCGTTCCGCCGAGTTGGCCAATCACAGCTACTTTGCCTGTTTTGGTTTTGTCCAACGGAAGGGTACCATTTTCGTTTTTGAGCAAAACCATCTGCTCTCTTGCCGCCCGGAGAGACAGCGCTTTGGCCTTCTCCGTCATCATGGATTCCTCACCAATTGCAGCGTAGGGATTGCCTTCTTCCGGATCAAATTCACCTAGACGGAATCGCACACGGAATGTATTAAACAAGGCTGTGTCGATATCTTCCATGGTCAGCAGCCCCTGCTCCAATCCTTCACGAAGCGCTTGCTTGGACAGTTCGGCATCGTCGGTGATACTGTCGATCCCCGCTTTGACCGATTCAACCGTACCCGGTGTGTGGGATTCATAATATTTATGATCATTCTTGATGCCCATCACGTCGCCCGCGTCACTGACGATGAATCCATCCATGCCCCATTCGCCTTTAACAATCTCGTTCACAAAAGGATGCAACAAAGCCGGCGTGCCATTAATCGAGTTGTACGCTGTCATCATCGACTGTGCTCCGCCTTGCTTGAATGGCTTTTCGAACGCTTTCAAATAATATTCACGCATATTGCGTGGATCAATGCTGGATGAGCCGCTACCACGATCCACTTCGTTGTTGTTGCCGAGGAAGTGTTTGAGCGTTGCCACAGCTTTGTAATACTTGGGATGGTCTCCTTGAATACCTTTGACCAATGCGGTTGTCAGCTCTGCGGTCAGTTCCGGGTCCTCGCCATACGCCTCTTCGTTTCGTCCCCAGCGCGGGTCACGTTCCATATCCACCGTGGGTGCCCACAGCGTAAGACCGTTGACGGCAGGATTCCGTTTGTAAAATACACGTGCTTCGTCTCCGATGACAGAGCCGATCTCTTTCATCAGTTCGGTATCCCACGTACATGCGAGTCCTACAGGCTGCGGGAATGAGGTAGCTTCACCAAGCCAAGCCAGGCCGTGAGCGGCTTCCGTTCCATGTTTGTACGCAGCAACGCCCAGGCGTTCTACAGCTGGCTGGTATTGCAGCATGGATTCAATTTTTTCATCGTCCGTGAGACGGGACACAAGGTCCTTCACTCGATCGTTAAGTGCCATTGTTGTATCTTGAAACGGATATTTCGTTTGATGAGTTGTCATATCTATTCTCCCTTTAATGTATAGTATAGATTGATTATGATAGCGAATACATTTTAATTCATGAAAACGGACTATATCTTTCGGATTACCTCTCTAAATTAGGCAAAATACCTTTATAAAACATGATTTATTTTTATTTTAGGGTATATTAACCAAAAACCTAAAACGATTTCGGTAATCTTACTATAAAACATTCTGATATAAAAAAACAGAGGGACGTTTCAAGAAAATGTTCCTCTTCCTTTCTTAAAAATATCTAGCTACTCGTTTTTTTCTGGCATACTCTGGCAATCCTGATTAGAAGTACAGGGACTTCTGCTTCTGAACGTCCCCTATTATGCTGTGATCATGATTAGGAGGAAACCAATCCAATGAATAACAATGAGCAGTTGAACACAAGTTTACCACCGGTTCCCGAATCTTTGTGGCGTGCCGCGAATACATTCGAATCTTATCCGAAGTTAACAGAAGATGCCACAGCGGATGTAGTGATTATCGGAGCCGGGATTGCAGGCATCACCACAGCCTATTTGCTTGCCCAGTCTGGACTGAGTGTCGTTCTGCTTGAAGCTGGAAAAGTACTGGACGGCACAACAGGCCATACAACCGCCAAAGTATCTGCACAGCACGGGGTCATCTATGATGAAATTATGCATCACTTCGGACATGAGCAGGCACGGATGTACTATGAAGGGAATGCAAATGCAGCGAGCTGGATGCGTAGTCTGGTCAAGGAAAAGCAGATCGATTGTCAGTGGGCTGATGAGGATGCCTATGTCTATATTCAGTCCGATGACCATATCAAAAAGCTGGAGATTGAGCTGACCGCTTATGGCAAACTCAACATCCCTGGCGAATGGGTAGACCCCCTCCCGATTCCTGTTCCCTCCAGAGCCGGCATTCGTATGCCTGGACAAGCACGTTTCGACCCATTAGCTTACTTGCATCACTTGCTTGCTTCAGCCGTAAAACAAGGGGTACGTGTCTATGAACAAACAACGGTAACTGACGTTGAGGAGGAATCCTCTCTGAAAGTAAGAACCTATAATGGTTCATTCGTCACGGCAGAGCATATCGTTGTCGCTTCCCATTTTCCCGTATATGATCCGGGATTTTACTTTACCCGCCTGCACGCTGAACGCTCATATGCGGTGATGGTTGAACCTGAAAGACCTTATGCAGGCGGCATGTACATCTCTGATGATGATCCGGCCCGTTCACTCCGTGCTGTAGTTCATAATGGTAAAGAGCATATTCTATTCGGCGGAGAAAATCATAAAACCGGACAAGGCATCTGTACCTTCGGTCACTACGAGCGCCTGGAGAAATATGCAGCCGAGACGTTTGGGATTCGTAACATCCCGTTTCGCTGGTCGGCTCAGGACCTGATCTCCATCGATAAAGTGCCCTACATCGGGCCGATTACCGGAAGACATGAACGGGTCTATGTCGCTACAGGCTTTGCCAAATGGGGCATGACCACGGGCACGATGGCCGGACATCTGCTGGCAGACCGAATTACCGGCAGAGATAACCCGCACGCAGAAGTATTTGATCCGGCAAGATTCAAGGCAGACCCGGGTTTCAAACACTTTATCGTAGAGAATGTCAATGTTGCGAAGGAGTTAATTGCAGGCAAAGTCGGCATTGTGCACAAAAATATAAACGAGCTCGGCAACGACGAAGGCGCAGTCGTGCGTCATAACGGTAAAAGGGCCGGAGCCTATAAGGACACCAGCGGTAAGCTGTTCCTGGTTGATACAACTTGCACCCACTTGGGATGCGAAGTGGAGTGGAATAATGGGGAACGTTCCTGGGACTGCCCATGCCACGGCTCACGCTTTAATTATGAGGGACATGTCATTGAAGGGCCTGCGGTCGAAGACCTGCCCATCCTGGATGTGCAGGGGCAGTAAATACAATAGAAGTAAACTATAACTATATATCCATACAACGAATAACCCCTTCCCCACCAAATGTACAAAAGTTGTATTTCTGAACTCCATGTGTGAATATACGTGGAGTTCGCTGACATACATTTCATCTCATAGACCGGATCGGTATCCGTCTCCAGACGGAAGCAGCCGAACCGGTTTTTCTGTATGCTGGTATAGAAGGAAGTTATAATACGATCTGACATTACATAAATACGGAATGCGTTGATGAATCCACTACCACTGCACTAAACATAGGGTGCGAAAGGAACACAAGATGAATAGACAACAATTTATGCAAGCTATGGAAGTCGTTTTACATCCGATGGACCGGTTGGAACGTGCGGAACTCCTTGCAGATTATGCCCAAAAGTTCACACTAGGGCTACGTGAAGGCAAATCGGAGGAAGACATTACACGTGAGCTCGGCCACCCGGAGGAAATTGCACGTAAAGTACTCGGCGAACGGTATAACGCTAACGCATACTCTCACACATCCGATAGAGATCCCTTTGATGGGCCAACGTTCAGAGAGATGAAACCACATGTTAATCACAATCGGGCTACGCGGAACTTTTTTGTGGGCATAGGCTTGATTTTCCTTAATCTTACACTCATGATTCCTATTGGTCTTAGCCTCTGGTCTGTATGGCTTACAATTGCAAGTCTGTCCTTGCTTGCGCTGGCTCCTGTCGCAGCTGCCTTCGACTACCTGTATCTGAATCACCTTGAAACAACAGAAATTTTCGTTGCTATTGGGCTGTTCGGTATTGGCATTTTGTTTGCCCTTGCCTCCAAATTTGTCTTTATCGCATTTAAAAATGTGACACTTCACTATATTCGGTGGAATATCAACGTGATGAAAGGGGATGTTTCTGCATGAGCACCAAAAAATGGCTAGCACTGGCTCTCATCTGCATTGGCATAGGTTTACTTGGAACATCGGTCTATGGTTTTCAGTTCAAGGATGATAGAGAAGCATACAGCAAGCGGTGGGAACTCAGCACCGGAGGACTACAAGATGATCTGCAAAATATTCAGCTGGATGGCAATTTCAATGCTGATATCGAATTCATCGTTAGTCCAGACAACACCGCGTATATCGAAGTGGATGGAAAGTGGGAACCGGAGGTTATTCAAAGCTTCGAGGAGGCAAGTTTTACCGATGGCACATTCCAGCTGACGCTGCAAAAACACAACCGTCTGAAGTTGTTCTCTTTTAATTGGAACTGGGGGGAACAAGATTCAAGAATAACCGTGGCTTTGCCAAAAGGATATCCCTTGAATGATGTCACACTACACTCTAGCTCAGCGGATTGGGATATAACCGGGCTACATGCTGAATCTCTGGAGATGAAAAGCACCTCAGGCTCCATTGTTTTGCGTGATATTCAAGCTCCTCGCATGGAATTGTCTTTGACCTCAGGGGACATTGCTGCTTCTGCTATTCAAGGGGATTTAGCCGTGGAACAGACATCAGGAAGCTTCACCGCAAAACAAGTGGATGGAAAAGTAAATAGCGTGATTCAATCAGGAGATGTGGAAATTGCACAATTGAATGGTGAGGCTAATGTTGAGTTCACATCCGGCAGTATTGATATCCAGCAATCTCACGCAGCGCCTATTCAGGTATCAGGGACATCGGGGGATATATCCATTCAGGCTGCGCCTGATTTTGATGGAATTTATGAGGCCAAGGCCACTTCGGGCGACGTTAATATACCGGAGTCACCAGGCATAAGTCAGGATGTGATCCAGGCACGTACGACTTCTGGCAGCATTCGAATCACCCAACCGCGCTAACGTGTGATGAAGCATATTTCCGATCATTGGGTAAAGTATAGTATAATCAAGTGCTAACCCAAATGCTGAGGAGGAATATTCCTATGGAACTTAAAAATAAAACAGCCATCATTACTGGCGCCGGTAAAGGTATTGGCCGCGCCATCGCGGAAGCCCTTGCCAAAGAAGGCGTACATCTTGGACTGATCGCCCGCACCGCTTCCGATCTGCAAGCCCTTCAAGAGTCTTTAAGCCAGCAATATGGCGTGAAAGTAACAAGTGCTGCAGCAGACATCTCAGATCGCTCTCAAGCTGAAGCAGCGGTCGCAGCTATCGAGATGGAGCTTGGAGCAGTCGATATCCTTATTAACAATGCAGGGATCGGAAGTTTCGGTACACTGCTAGAGATGGACCCTGAAGAGTGGGAACGCATCCTGCATGTGAATGTCATGGGTACATACTATGTAACTCGGGCCATTCTTCCAAGCATGATCAAGGAAAGCAGCGGCAGCATCATTAATATCGCTTCAACGGCAGGTGAGCGCGGATTCGCTACAGGTTCAGCCTATTGTGCATCCAAATTCGCATTGCTGGGCATGACGGAATCCTTGATGCAGGAAGTTCGCAAATCGAACATTCGTGTAACCGCGCTGACACCAAGCACCGTAAATACGGAACTGGCTGTGAATGCCGGACTCAAAATCGGAGATGAGGATCGCATGATGCAAGCCGAAGATGTAGCCGAACTGGCGCTGGCTACCCTCAAGCTGTCTGACCGCGTATTCGTCAAAGCCGCAGGCATCTGGACAACCAATCCACAGTAAGATGTGACTCCACCAACCAGAATGCTGGTTGGTGGTTTTTGTGTTTATGATATAAAGGATATGTAACGTATTCGTGAGGATGCTGAAGGTAATTAATTCGAAAAGTGTTCTACAAGAACTAATAGGGTTGATTGTTTGTATCCAGAGTCATGATGCAGAACACTTCTCTATCGTAATCATTAAGAAACCTTTTAAAAGTAAACACGGCATCCCCTGGAGTTTTGATTTTGTTTTTAGGAAAATGAATTGATGTTTTATCACGTACTATTTATAGTTTTATGATTTGGACAATGGTCTGCGTAGCTTTTGTTCGTTTACTCATTCGTAGATACGACTTTCCGGTATACGTTCTGGCCCGAGTCCGGGATTTTGTCGTAGCTTTGATACAATAGAAACAAGCAGAATGAAAGAGCCTTCGGAATTGATCGAGATTCCAAGGCTCTTTCATGTTTATTTCTTGTTTATTTTTTGTTTATTGTGTTTTTGTATAATAAACCTGATTTTTGTCGAAATGGGGGACGAGAGCTGTGAATCATCAAAGAAAAGCCAAACAATGGTTGAAGAAGTTGTATATATTGAGCATGGCGTTGATTATTGCATGTTCAAGCATATTAGAAATCCCGGTTTATGCAGCTGAGACTTGGAGTCAATTTGGCCGGATCGGGTCGGTCTCCAGTTCAAACCCCGGAGGTTTTGCCTCTCCCAAAGGAGTAACGGTAGACAGCAGCGGGAATGTGTATGTGGCCGATAGTAGCAACCATCGCATTCAGAAGCTGACCCTATCGACGAATACATGGAGCGAGTGGAAAAAGGTCGGTGGCGGCGCAGGAAGCGGTTTGGGCGAGTTTAACAGCCCATGCGCAGTGGCGGTAGACAGCAGCGGAAATGTATACGTGGCCGATTCTGGCAACCATCGCATACAGAAGCTGACCCTATCGACGAATACATGGAGCGAGTGGAAAAAGGTCGGCGGCGGCAATGGACTCGGTTTGGGCGAGTTTTACAATCCAAGAGGAGTGGCGGTAGACAGCAGCGGGAATGTGTACGTGGCCGATAGTAGCAACCATCGCATACAGAAACTGACCCTATCGACGAATACATGGAGCGTGTGGAAAAAGCCCAGTACCGGCGCAGTCGCAGGAAACGGCTTGGGCGAGTTTAATTTTCCTAATGGAGTGGCGGTAGACAGCAGTGGGAACGTGTATGTGGGTGATAGTAACAACCATCGTATTCAGAAGCTGAACAAATCCACGAATACATGGAGCGAGTGGGTGAAGAGCGGCGGCGGCGCAGGAGCCGGTTTGGGTGAGTTTAATACTCCAAGAGCAGTGGCGGTAGACGGCAGCGGGAACATCTATGTGGCCGATACTGGCAACCATCGCATTCAGAAGCTGAACGCAGGAAGCGGTACATGGAGCGAGTGGGTGAAGAGCGGCGGTGGTTCAGGAAACGGCTCGGGCGAATTTATTAATCCAAATGGAGTGGCGGTAGACAACAGTGGGAATGTATATGTGGCCGATGACAGTAATCGTATTCAGAAGCTGAACGCAGCCAACAATACATGGAGCGAGTGGTCTGTATTAGGGCCTGTTAACGGGATTAGTCCGGGCGAGTTTACTTTTCCAAGAGCAGTGGCGGTAGACAGTAGCGGGAACATCTATGTGGCCGATTCTGGCAACCATCGCATACAGAAGCTGAACAAATCCACGAATACATGGAGCGAGTGGAAAAAGGTCGGCGGCGGCACTGGAAGCGGCTTGGGCGAGTTTTACAATCCATTGGGAGTGGCGGTAGACAGCAGCGGGAACGTGTATGTGGCCGATACCGGCAACCATCGCATTCAGAAGCTGACCCTATCGACGAATACATGGAGCGAGTGGAAAAAGGTCGGCGGCGGCACTGGAACCAGCTTGGGCGAGTTTAGCGTCCCAAGTGCAGTGGCGGTAGACCTTAACGGGAATGTGTATGTGGCCGATACCGGCAACCATCGCATTCAGAAGCTGACCCTATCGACGAATACATGGAGCGAGTGGAAAAAGGTCGGCGGCGGCCCAGGAAGCAGTTTGGGAGAGTTTAGCGTTCCAGGTGCAGTGGCGGTAGACCTTAACGGGAATGTGTACGTGGCCGATTCTGGCAACCAGCGCATTCAGAAGTTGACCCTATCGACGAATACATGGAGCGAGTGGAAGAAGGTCGGCGGCGGCACTGGAACCAGCTTGGGCGAGTTTAACAATCCAAGAGCAGTGGCGGTAGACAGCAGCGGGAATGTGTATGTGGCCGATTCCGGCAACCATCGCATACAGAAGCTGACCCTATCGACGAATACATGGGGCGAGTGGAAAAAGGTCGGCGGTGGCACTGGAACCAGCTTGGGCGAGTTTAATACTCCTTATGGAGTGGCGGTAGACAGCAGCGGGAATGTGTACGTGGCCGATTCGGCCAACCATCGCATGCAGAAGCTGGATATACCTTCATCTGCGATCATTGACTTTGCAAGCACAGCGAAGACGAGCACAACGGCATCGTTCAGTTGGACTGCAGCCAGCGGAGCGACGGGACTCATCATCGAGCAGTCGCCAGCCGGAGCGAATACATGGACAACGACCACGATTGGCGCGATCGCAACCAATTCGACGACTGCGACGGTAACAGGGCTCAGCGCGGCCACCGCATATGATTTCCGGTTAGTGGTCAGCGGCGGGGCGAACGCAGGCAACTCGAACACGGTGAGTGTCACGACCGATAATGTACCAACGTACACGATAGCAGAGATAGCGGATCAAACGGCAACGGAACTGACGGCAGGTTACAGTTCGGGCACTCAGGACACGAAAACGATCACGATTACGAAAACCGGCACCGGAGATTTGACGAACGTAGCGACGGCGTTAAGCGGAACCAATGCGACCGACTTTGTAATTACGCAGCCGGGAACGACGACACTAAACAGCGGAACGACATCGACGACGTTTACGGTGAAAGCAAAGGACAGCCTGGCAGCAGGCACGTACACCGCAGCGGTGACGGTATATGCGGACAGCATGACGAACGTGACATTTGCGGTTACACAGACGGTGAATCCAGCGCCCGTGGCACCGTCTATCACAAGTCAGCCGGGCAACAAGACAGTGACAGCGGGACAGACGGCAACGTTCAGTATAACCGCCAGCGGCGACGCGCCACTTAGCTACCAGTGGAAGAAAGACGGCAATGCGCTGACAGACGGCGAAAACATCAGCGGAGCAACGGCGGCGACCCTAAGCATCAGTAACACGCAATCGGGCGATGCGGGCAGTTATACCGTCGTGGTCACCAATGCAGCGGGGAATGCGTCAAGCAACGCGGCAACTCTGACGGTGAACGCTCTGACCAACGCGGCAACACCAAGCATTGATACACAGCCGACGGGCGATACGGTTAACGAAGGTGATAGCAGCCCGAACTTGAGCGTAGCTGCCAGCGTAAATGACGGCGGAACGCTGTCCTATCAGTGGTACAGCAATTCGGTGAACAGCACGATCGGCGGCAATGCAATTGCGGGTGCAACCAGTACAACCTATGCCGCACCGACGACATCGACAGGCACGACCTACTACTATGTTGTCGTAACGAACACAAACAACAGCGTCAGCGGCACCAAGACCGCAACGGCAACGAGCAACATCGCTACGGTCAACGTGAATACTCTGACCAACGCGGCAACACCAAGCATTGATACACAGCCGACGGGCGATACGGTTAACGAAGGTGATAGCAGCCCGAACTTGAGCGTAGCTGCCAGCGTAAATGACGGCGGAACGCTGTCCTATCAGTGGTACAGCAATTCGGTGAACAGCACGATCGGCGGCAATGCAATTGCGGGTGCAACCAGTACAACCTATGCCGCACCGACGACATCGACAGGCACGACCTACTATTATGTTGTCGTAACGAACACGAACAACGGTGTCAGCGGCACCAAGACCGCAACGGCAACGAGCAACATCGCTACGGTCAACGTAAACATCGCGCCTACCCATACGATTGCTCCTATTGCGGATCAAACGTTAGCTGCACTTACTCAAGGTTATGCTCTGGGTACCCAAGAGACAAAAACTATCGATGTAACGAATACTGGCACGAGCGATTTGTCGAATCTGTCGGCGACGGTTAGCGGCATTCATGCTAGCGATTTTGTGATTACGCAACCAAGTACAACGTTAGTGAACGGAGCGACCACGTCAGCCTTTACGGTGAAAGCGAAAGATGGCTTACCAGCGGGGACATATACCGCAACAATAACGTTATCAGCAACCCAGATGACGGATGTGACGTTTACAGTGATGCAAGTTGTGAACATGCCGAACGCACCGGAAAATCCGCAAAACCTTGTGGCTGTCGGTGGAAACGGTGAGGTCACCCTAAATTGGAGTACGGTAACGGGAGCGACGTATTACAACCTTTATATGGCGACTGATCCAAGTCAGCTTAGTAACGCTTCGGTTGTTATCGTCAATTCCTCTACCTACAATGCACAAAACTTGCTAAACGGCACGACCTATTTCTTTACAGTGAGAGCAGGTAACTCGGGAGGCTTGAGTGGGGAATCGAATCAGGCAAACGCCACCCCTGCAACTGTACCGGCAGCCCCAACGAATTTTTTGGCAGTAGCTGGAAACGGAGAAGCCACCGTAACCTTTACAGCTCCAACCGAGAACGGTGGAAGTCCGATTACGGGGTATGAAGTAACCGATTCATCAGGGAATGTAGTCACAACAGGAGCGGCAAGTCCGATTGTAATTACAGGTTTAACGAATGGAACGAGCTATACATTTACGGTGAAAGCGATCAATGGTCTAGGAAAAAGTACAGCATCCGCTAATTCAAATGCGGTTATTCCGCAAAAGTCATCCGGCGGTAGCACGATCCCGATCGATACGCCATCCGTGCCTAGTACTCCAACCATCCCGGAGAAAACGAATACGGGAATGGATATACTTGTGAATGGTAAAGCGGAAAATGCGGGGACCGTAGCGAGGACCCAACGAAACGGTCAAACCGTTACAACCGTGTTTGTGGATCAGAAAAAGTTAGAGGACAAGCTCGCTGCGGAAGGCCAAAATGCTGTGGTGGCGATACTTGTAAGTGACAAATCCCATGTGACCGTCGGCTCATTGAACGGTCAGATGGTGAAAAACATGGAGGACAAGCAAGCTGTTCTTGAGATTAAAACCGATCGTGCGACCTATACGATTCCAGCGCAACAAATCAATATTAATACGATATCCGAGCAGGTCGGCAAGTCAGTAGCCTTGCAAGATATCCAGGTACAAATCGAAATCTCCGAACCAACCACAGATATGGTGAAAGTTGTTGAGAATGCGGCAGCCAAGGGAACGTTCACGCTTGTCGTACCGCCGTTAAACTTCACGGTGAAGGGTATCTACGGAGATAAGACTGTCGAAGTATCGAAGTTTAATGCCTATGTCAAACGAAATATTGTGATTCCGAATGGTGTTGATCCCGGTAAGATTACCACAGGAATTGTTGTTGAGACAGACGGAACCATACGTCATGTTCCGACCAAGATTGTCGTGATTGACGGCAAATATTACGCGCAAATCAATAGCTTGACGAATAGCACGTATTCTCTTGTCTACCATCCGCTCGAATTTGAAGATGTGGCCAAACATTGGGCAAAACAAGCAGTGAGCGACATGGGATCACGGATGATTATCGATGGTACGGGCAATGGTATGTTCAGTCCCGACCGGGATATTACCCGTGCTGAGTTTGCAGCTATCATTGTTCGCGCATTGGGACTCAAGACGGAGAATGGAGCAACCTCATTCTCAGACATACAATCAACAGATTGGTACAGCAGTGCTGTCAATACTGCTTATGCCTACCACTTGATCGGCGGTTTTGAAGATGGTACCTTCCGTCCGATGGACACGATTACACGGGAACAGGCAATGGTGATCCTCTCCAAAGCAATGGCGATTACTAGTCTGAAAGGCAATCTTGCTGTTCAATCGACAGATGTAATACTTCGCCCTTATGGAGATACGGCAACTGTGTCTGCATGGGCGCTGAGCAGTGTAGCTGATACTGTAGAGGCTGGCATTGTATCAGGAAGAGGCGGCAATGAGCTTGCACCGAAGGATTACATCACTAGAGCTGAGGTTGCCAAAATTATTCAGGGACTATTGCAAAAATCCGGCTTGATTTAAGCAAGGGGATGACGGCAGCTGAATTGTGATTTGGCACAGCTAAGACTCGCAAAGAAGAACTAATTAACTAAAACAAGGTGAGGGACACGTGTCCCTCACCTGTTTATGCTTTTGTAATACACTTGAATCAGATCTTTACTAATAAAAGCAGACGGTACACATCATATTTTAGAATCCGTCCCTTTCCTCACTCGCCTCACTTACCTTACTTGTTCAACAGATGATCCAGCTCCAATTCCTTGGACACCGCAATCAGCACAACGGCGGGTTCCTCGCCGATATTAGTCACTTCATGGGGTACAATCGCGTTCCATGTAAACGAATCTCCCGCTTCCAGCGTCTCCACATCTTCCCCCTGCTTCGCTTGGATGACACCTTGCAGTACCAGATGGCTCTCTTCCCCCGCATGTTTGCTGATCCCGGTCGAAGCTCCCGCTGGCAGTTCTACTATGGACATACGCATCGCACCTTTTGCCGTTAACTGCTGTACTTTAATCTGCCCGCTACCCGCTGTAGTCTCCTTGCGTTCATGCTTGCGAACCACATTCATACGCTGCTCTGATGTCAACAACAGGTAGGGTAGCGGGACGCCCAGGTAGTCCGCGATGCTTTCTAATGTAGCGATGGACGGTGACGTTTTGTTATTTTCCACATTGCTGATAAACCCCTTGGACAACCCTGTCCCCTCACAGAGTTGCATAATCGTAATCTGTTTCTGTTTGCGTATCGTTCGAATGGCCAAGCCAATATCCATGTGACCGCCCTCTCTTCTCTCTAACTACCGTTTCATTGAAATCAAGATTCAACCGTTGACTCTACAAAAACAAGGCGATTGCCAAATGGATCGGTAATGGTCATTTCCCGTGAATCCCAAGGGGTCTTCTCGATACCCGGTCTCGCATATTTATATTTTTGCAAAGAAATCCGCTTATGCAGCTCCTCCAGATGCTCTGTCTCAATCCGTAATGCCGCACCAGGAGTACAGTCCCCGTGATGTTCGGACAGATGAATAACAATCTCATCCTGCGACACCTGCATGTACAGTGGCATATCAGCCTCGAATCGATGCTCCCAGTCCACTTTGAACCCCAAGTAATCCATGTAAAATTCCTTTGCCTTCGCTTCATCAAAAATTCTAAGAATAGGTACGATATGTTTCATCATCTTCTTCACGTCCTCCTCTAAAGAGATAAAAGCACAACAACAATTCTTATTCCAAGTTCCCTTATACAAAACATATTTTCATCATACAAAAAAAGTGTTGACCCTACAATGAAAGCATGATAGATTTTGTTCATAAATAAGAATATTATTTTCACATAGGTGAACTTTTTATTTTTAGTTTAATCCCTGTCATTAATTCATTCCAACTCTTTTGCTTCATTGGTTTGATCTATGCATTCATTTTATACATTTGATTCATCGCAGCTCATCTTTCACCTGGAGGTGTATTGGTTTGAATTCTACTTATATTCATGAGGTGAAGTTGCCTCCACATTACGATAAAGCCCAGCAATATCCTGTTATTTTTGCCTTGCACGGCATGGGATCAGATGAGCAGGACATGCTTCGATTAATGGAGCCGCTGTCTACCGATTTCATCATTGTTGCCATTCGTGGGCCTATTGTACAGGGCGGAGGTTATGCTTATTTTCAGATCAAAAGCATAGGCAATCCCGTCCGCGAGTTATACGATGCCTCGGTTCAAGGACTGCAACAACTTATCATCGAGCTGTCGGCTCAATATGCCATTGATCCTGCACGGCGTTATATCGCCGGATTCAGTCAGGGCAGCATCATGGCGATGACGCTTGCCTTGGTCATGGGGGATGCCATCAAAGGCATCGTGGCTATGAGCGGATACATTCCGCAGTTTGTAAAAGAGGAATATGCTTTGCAGCCTTCATCCAATCTGTCTGCATTTATCTCACACGGCGATCAGGATCACCTTTTCCCGTTACAGCTGGGTGAAGATAATGCTTCGTTTTTCCGGAATCATACGAATCAAGTTACTTATGTACCATACAGCGGGGGCCACCATGTAACTCCTGAGTTATATGCCAAACTCCAACACTTCCTTCGGACGGATGCTGGGGTATCTACAGAAGATACGAAAGGAATGACTGAATCATGATGCCATCTTTGTTTATCGCCCATGGCGCTCCTTCACTTGCATTGGAGGAGAATGCGTACACTGAATTTTTGCAAAAACTTGGGCAGGATCTGCCCAAACCTAAAGCGATCGTCCTGTTCTCCGCTCACTGGGAATCGACGACACAGCTCGTATCTGCTGTAACCGGCTCATATGACACGATCTATGATTTCGGTGGTTTTCAACCCGAACTGTACCAGATCAAATATCCAGCTCAAGGACATGCTGAAACAACCGCTGAGATCGTCAAGTTGTTCACCGAAGCGGGAATATCAGTGCAGACGGATGAGATGCGCGGCCTGGATCATGGAGCATGGGTTGTACTGCGCCTGCTCTATCCCGAGGCAGATGTTCCTGTAATTGCTCTCTCTGTGAACCGTCATCTGACGGGTGAGCAACAGTATCAGGTAGGCCAAGCACTCGCTTCTTTGCGAGAGCAAGACGTTCTTGTCATTGGCAGTGGCGGAACCGTGCATAACCTGCGCCGTCTGAACTGGGAAAGTCAAGGTGTAGATTCCTGGGCTATGGAATTCGACAGCTGGCTCCAAGATAAGCTTGAGCACTGGGATACGGATGCCCTCTTCGCATATGACAAGCTTGCTCCATCTGCACAGGCAGCGGTTCCTACGCCAGAGCATTTTGTGCCAATCCTGATCGCCATGGGTGCAGGAGATGAGAAGAAACAAGCCTCTCTCTTGTTCCGGGCATATCAGCTGGGTAACCTGAGTTTATCCTGCTGGAGATTTGAATAACAAAACATGAGATTGGTTTAAAACCAATAGACCACATAGAGACCAAAGCGTGAGTCACAGGGTAAACCTGCTGCTCACGCTTTTTTTTGAGATATTGTTAGGTGGCTGAATGCAACTCTGCATAGACCACAAGTGCGCTTTTACACATCCATATTCGTTCATTATGTAGGACTCCCGCTTGGGTCTATGGTTTCTTGTCCGAGTTTCCTGAGTAAATCTATACTAGTGGGAAACCATCTCATCAACAGATTTATTAGATGAGTATGACATGCGAACGCTCATAAGGAGGCGAAACATGATGGCAGAACCAAAGTCAGAACAACGGATCGATGAACTCATGCAAGAGTTGTTGGAACTGCTGGAAGAAAAGGTGCAGGATGAGGAAAACCAGGAGTTGCTGGAGGCCTACCGCGAACAGGAAGGAGCAACCGATGAGGAGCTTGACGCGTTCGAGCAATATTACAGTATACGTCTACCAGAAGACTTCCGGGCATTTTACAAACGTAAAAACGGCAGCGGATATGCCTTTCACGTTCTTTTTCCAGGTGATGCCGCACAAAATGAAGATATGGTCTTCTACATGTTATCGCTTGAACAAATGAAGAGAGAACATGACGGTACTGTAGAGATTCGGATGGAAGACTATTTTTCCGAAGAAGAAATGCTTGAACTGGACCCGCGAATCAAGCCTTATTTGCATCAGAAATCATGGATCACCTTTGGCAAGCTGGGAGGCGGATCGCTTTATTTGATGTTGGATTTTGACCCGACAGAGCAAGGAACATATGGACAGATTATTATATTCAAACATGATCCTGACTTTGTCTATTACGTGGCTGAAAACTTCACCGAATTGCTGGAGCAATCCAATCGTAATTTGCGTGAGATCGATGTGATCGAATACTAAGTCAAATTGAATGACAAACAATTATATTAACAGCCGTTATCGTCTGGATAATGATATGACCATTGTTTCATAATGCTGGGAGTTGTAAAGGCGGTTATAATAACATTTAGTGGAAATGCACAAGCTACCGGAAGAAGGACTGTCTTTCTACACCAACTACATATCTGGGAGGAACTACCGAAGTGGCTGAACAACCGAAGTCAGAGAGCTTTATGTCTCTCGTCAAAAAAGGCAACACATCCTCTGCTGTAGCCATGGCGGGTAACGCCATACTTGCACTATGTAAAGGAGGAGCCTTTATATTCAGTGGCAGCGGCGCCATGTTCGCGTCAGCGATGCATTCACTGGCCGATGCCATTAACCAAGGGTTTGTATTTGTCGGAAGTGTATTATCCGAGAAAAAACCTACACGCCGCTTCCCGACTGGATTCGGACGGGTCATCAACATTTTCTGTATGATTGCCGTAATTGTGGTGACGATTATGGCCTACGAAACCATTCACGAAGGCATTCACCTGCTCCAGCATCCTGCTGGTCACTCAGGGGGACTGTGGATCAACATTGGTGTGCTTGTGCTTAATATTGTGATCGATGGAGCCATCCTCATCAAAGCCATGAAGGAAATTTTGAAAGAAGCTCGTGCGCCCAAAGCGACAGGGTTTGCCCTGGTGCCTGCAGCAATCAAAAATGTAGGACGTGCCGCACCACCAACCCGCCTGGTATTCTACGAGGACGTTGTAGCCGTGCTTGGAGCGACGCTTGCGCTTATATCTGTTGTCGTCATTGCACTGACAAACTTCGCTTTGCTAGATGGTATTGTCACCACCATCATCGGATGCCTGATGATTGCCGTTGCTTTCCGTGTCGGCTACGACAACATGATTGGCCTGATCGGTGTCGCCGCACCGCAGGATATTGAGGACAAAGTGTCCCAGACAATTCTGGCAGACAGCCATGTAGCTGATATCCAGATGATGCGCATCATTCAAGAGGGCCGGTATTACCATGTCGAAGGCCTGATTGAGCTGACTAAAGGACTCAGTCTAGCGGATGCGGATGATATCAAGTTCCGGATTCAGGAAAAACTGATGACAAACCCGGATATTGCTGACGCGGCGATCTCGATCATTGAAGACGACGGCGTGAACAGCTGGGGCAAGAAACATTCGGATGTGTTGAAAAAGTAGTGAAAAAGCAGGTTAACAACTGACTTATCGCTGCTTCATCTTCACAACAAAGAAACGAAGCAGGAAGTGCTCTGCCTCGTTTCTTTTGTTTTGTGTTCTTTGATCCTTGCTTTGATCCTTTTCTTTGCTTTGATCCTTTGTTCCTCACTCTTTATGAACGATTCTCATTTGATATTCCTATCCCTATTAGATCATCGTGCCTGCCTCATCCCCATTTCCATCACCTTACCCAGCCATTTCTGACGAAACGCTTCCGTGGACTTGCGGATTGGACTAATCTCGGTTACACGTACAGGGGATACCCCACTGAATTGAAGGACGTTGGATTTCATGACCCGGTGACCTGCCCTTCTGTATACCAATGCATTGTAGAACCAAGGGGTGTCCATCGTCACAATAAGCTGTGCAGACTTACCTTTCAACAATTTGTCCCAGAGCGGTGAGTTGTCCCGATACCTCATAGCAAACCCGGGCAGGAAAATCCGATCAATAAACCCTTTCAACACAGCGGGCATTGTTCCCCACCACGTCGGATACACAAATACCAAATGATCTGCCCAGCGAATGAGTTCCTGTGCCTTCAGCAGATCAGGCTCGAGCTCTGTCCGCTGACGATAGCCGTATCGGAGATTAAGATTGAACTCGATCTCGCTCAGATCGATCATCTCCACCGTCCCACCTGATTTTCGTGCGCCCTCTGCGTAGGATTCTGACAGTGCCTTGCAATAACTCTGTGGATCGGGATGACCGTTAATGATGAGAATTTTATTTGCATTCATACGTATATTCCTCCTGTATAATATAGTTCATGAAGGCCGATGAAACGGACATATCACAAGCATATAGTGAAGGTAGGTATAAACAAATGATCAACGACGCCAAATCATTGCGGATTCGTGCAAACGGGAGGACTTATGAAACATCTTAACCAGAGTGTCCCGATATCCATGGTATATCCTATTTTAAAAACACTGGTACACAAAGGTTTTGACACGGAATCCTTTTTCAAAGACATCGATGTAGATCCCTCCATCTTGGAGAACCCGGATGCCCGGATTCCCGTCACTGAATTGGAACGGATCATGCGGCGTGCTGCTGATTATGCAAACGATCCATACTTTGGATTAAACCAGGGTGGACGGCTGGATTTTGCGGATTTAAGTCTGCCCGGATATGTCATGATGCACTCCAAAACGATTGGTGACGCACTTAGCGCGTACCAGCGGTATAACGATATTTTATATAGTGGATTTCAACTGGAGTGGAAGGTCTATGGACCGGATGTGATCATTCAGTTGTCTGTGCAAAATGAAGAAATCCCCATGTCTCGCCATTGCGTAGAGGATATGACTGTATCGGTATTACATCTGATCAACAAGCTGGCGAATCACCGGGCCGTGGTACGAGAAGTCCAATTCAGTCACGAAGCCCCTGTCGGGGCAGGTGATCTGTCTGTTTACGTGAACTCCCTTGGGGTCACTCCCGAGTTCGGTGCTACCCAAACCCTGCTGCGTCTATCCAAAGAGGTCCTGACGTTGCCCGTTTTATATTCGGATGCCAGGATGTTGAAGGTTTTCGAGTCGATGGCGGAGGAGACCCGGGCAGACCTGTATGCCTCTCAACCCTTCTCCAGCAAAGTAAGCCGATGGATCACGGAGAGTCTGCCTTCCTTCTTCCCCACATTACAACACACGGCAGCACATCTCGGCGTGAGCATTCGCACACTCCAGAGCAGATTGCGTGAAGAAGGTACAACGTTTAACGAAATCTCCGTTCAGGTACGGAAGGAAATGGCACTACGTTACTTACAAAGAGGCAACTATGCTGTCGTCGATATCGCCTATGCCCTGCATTTTTCGGAACAAAGTGCCTTCCAGAATGCGTTCAAAAAGTGGACGGGACAGACCCCGGGTCAATACCGGGCTAATCTGGGGACTCGGCAGGGATAGGATCGTAACCCCATACCTAGACTTTAGTCTAGGATAAGTTTAACGCCAAAGACGGAGGTTCCCCTTTTCCAATTCGTGGTATGCTGTATATAACGAAAGTGATGTTACATATTGCACGGATGAAAGATTCCATATTCAAAAGGAGAGAAATTATGGCTAAACGTACGATTCTTGCACCTGTCCTGATTTTGCTCGGTGTATACCTGATTCTGAATCAAGGCGGCACAATGGGCCCAGGCACCATCTTTGGTACTTTCTGGCCTACGTTATTTGTGATTCCGCTCGGACTGTTCTTCCACTGGCTATACTTCTCCATGATTGGCCGTGGCGTTGGATTACTCGTTCCAGGCGGCTTGCTGCTGACCGTCGGTATTGTATGCCAGATCGCGATGCTGTTTGGTAACTGGGGTACGATGTGGCCGGGCTTCATTCTGGCGCCAGCGGTCGGTTTGTTTGAACTCTACTGGTTTGGCGGCAAAAATAAATGGTTGCTGATTCCGATTAATATTCTGACGGTTCTTTCCCTATTGTTCTTCACTGTCATGTCGATCGGTTCCGTACTGAGCAACATGAGCTATATTCAACCGTTTGTGGCCATTCTGCTGATTGTGGGCGGGGCGTATATCATCATGGGGCGCAAAAAGCCTATGTAGTGGCATGATATCCGATAAGTTCTTTGAGTTACACTGGAGCCACTCCGAGTGCAGAGTAATCTTCCGATCGCTGTTACCCCCGGATTTTTTGGAATCTCATATCCTATGAGAAAATCCGGTTGTAAAGGCGAGCGCTTCGCTTCTCCAGCTTATCTCTTCCCTCTCCGTTAACATGTAACTTGTTAATTATCTGATATCGCACTGCAAGGCTATTGCTATAAAGTAAGGAAAGGAGCCATCCCTGATCCAAAGGTGATCAGGGGTGGTTTTTGTTTTTTCAGGAGGGTTCTGATTCATATGTCGGAGTCTACTGACTGTCTATTGACTTGGCTTGGTTTCGATTGAATGGCGATATTGTATTTAATCCAGAAAAAAAGGATCAGAGGCAGGGCTGCGTTGGACGCGACAAAAAAAATCAGTGAAGGTATTCCGGCAAGTGGCATGTAGCTTATGCCTGTCACTTGAACGAACAACTGCTCGCCGTTTGGGCCATCAGAGAACAGGATGGATGATGCCCCGTTCCAGCCTAGATGGCTTCCGACTGCAATAGCCATAGAACCGGATTTGGCATACGCATATGCCCAAACCAAGCCCATGATAAAGGTCGTTATAAATACAATGAGCATAATCGGGATGTTTCCGAACACACCGTCCGTGAACCAGTGGTACATCCCAAACGCCATGGAAGAAAGTACGATTCCCCATCGGACTCCTAACCCGTGAATCATAAGTACAAGCAGTGCACCACGGAAAAGCAATTCCTCAAACCAGACCGACTTGAAGTTCCACCAACTGACTGTCATAAAATCAGCCCAGGAATATTCGGGGTTTAGCTTCCAGTTTGACATGGTGACCAGAGATTCTGTCCAGTGAACTGCCGAGGAAACGAGGATACCCAAAAGTAAGGCTATCGCAAATTGCTGGAGACGTAGACCTGCCGGACGATACCCGAGCACAGACAACGGTTGCTTGATCGTGAAACGAAGCAAGAGCCAAGATAACAAAACAAGCACGATCATGCCTAACATCACGAACCTCCTTCCCACTTCATTGTAGTAAAACAATTGAATTCAAACATCACATCTACACCGTCAGAGTTTCCGTTCCGTTCTCTTTCATCCCGTTCCGTTCCCTCTATCCCGATATACTTTTCATATTCGGGGTTATGGGCTTTAGTACGCACGGGTGTAAATAAAGTTCCCGGCAATCCGAATTCTCAGAGCCCGCGCCGTCCCAGCTTTATTACATGTTTCTTTGTTACATGCACCGTTTTGTCTCATCCCCCTTCGTTTCGTTCATCACAGCTCGAAATAAATCCAACGTCAAATATCCCCTGAAGCCACCAATAGGCTCAGGGGTATTTGAGTTGCACTTGTTGTGTTCGTTGCAGTTCGCGCAGTTTGCGTAGACTGGAGGACAATTATTTACTATGCATCTTAAACTCCAGAAACAGGTCGTTATAATGCGATAGCATTTTTTTGCCCAGATTGTTGTAAACCTCCAGCTTGCTTGTCAGTGTCTCGTCTGGATAGAAGCGTTCATCCTGCGAGATATCTTCTGGCAACAGCTTAAGTGCCTCCGCATTCGGTGTCGAGTATCCCACGTACTCTGCGTTGCGTGCAGCATGATCCGGGTCCAGCATAAAGTTGATAAACTGGTGCGCGCCGTCTACGTTTTTAGCTGTTTTCGGGATGACCATGCTGTCGAACCAGAGATTTGAACCTTCCTCCGGTACCTTGTAATCCAGCTTGTCGTTCTGATCCATAATCTCCGATGCGTCCCCAGACCATACGAGTCCAACCGCGGCTTCTTCGTTCGCAAGCAACATTTTGATCTCGTCTCCAACGATGGCTCTTACGTTAGGAGTCAGGGTAGACAGCTTTTTGAGTGCAGCCTGAAGATGATCTTCATTCGTATCATTAAGTGAGTACCCCAGGCTATTCAGCCCCATACCGATGACCTCACGAGCACCATCGAGCAACAGGATCTGATTTTTCAGACGCGGGTCCCATAGGTCATTCCAGCTGTCAAATGTCAGGCCACCCACCAGTTCCGGGTTATACACAATACCAACGGTTCCCCAGAAATACGGGATAGAGAATTGGTTATCTGGATCATAGTTCAAGTTCAGGAACCGGGAATCGATGTTTTTCAGGTTAGGCAGCTTGTTGTGGTCAATCGGAACGAGCAGGTTCTCTTCTTTCATTTTGCTAATCGCATATTCAGAAGGAATCGCCACGTCAAACGTTGTGCCGCCCTGTTCAATCTTGGTCAGCATCGCTTCATTGGAATCAAACGTCTGATAGATGACCTTCATGCCAGATTCTTCTTCGAATTCCTTCAAAAGGTCAGGGTCGATATAATCACCCCAGTTGTAGATCGTCAGCGTGTTTCCGCCGGAATATCCCTGACTTTTGTTCAGATACGAAGCCAAAATCATCAGGGCGAATGCGGCCACAAACACAAGCGCGAATGTCCGTACCAACTGTTTCATGGACGCAGCCCCTTTCCTCCGGCTGGAATGCGTGATGCACGGCGGTTAATGAAGTAATATCCGACCACCAGCAACACCGTGAGCAGGAACAATAGGGTAGACAACGCATTAATCGACAGCGATACGCCCTGCCTTGCTCTGGAGTAAATCTCCACTGAAAGCGTGGAGTATCCGTTCCCTGTCACAAAGAAGGTTACGGCAAAGTCGTCGAGCGAGTACGTCAAAGCCATGAAAAATCCAGCAAAAATACCGGGTTTCACGTAAGGCAGTACCACACGCGTTAGAATTTGCCATGAACCCGCGCCTAGGTCACGAGCCGCATCCATCAAGGTTGGACTCATCTCCTGCAGCTTCGGTAGCACCATGATGACCACAATCGGCACACTGAATGCGATATGGGACAGCAATACCGACGTAAAGCCGAGTTTGATGCCAATCATCGTAAACAAAATCAGGAATGATGCACCGATAATGACATCGGGGCTAACAATCAACACGTTGTTTAGAGATAACAGTGTGTTTTTGGTCCGTTTACGACGTACATGATAAATCGCCAGTGCCCCTGCCACACCCAGAATGGTTGAAATCGCTGAGGACAACAGCGCGATAATAAACGTATTCAAGACAATAATGAGCAGCCGGGTGTCCGCAAAAACTTCTCTGTACCATTCCAGTGTAAAGCCTTCGAACCCCCGCATATGGCCACCACTATTGAATGAATAGAAAATCAGATAGGCAATCGGCGCGTACAAAATGGCGAACACAACCGCCAGATAGACGTTAGACAGCTTTCCGTTTCTTCCCATTTCGCACCTCCTTCTTGCCTGATCCGGTCAGAAACATAATGACTGCCATCGCGATAATCAAAAAGACGGCAATCGTCGAACCCATGCCCCAGTCCTGGGTAACGAGAAAATGTTGCTCAATCGCTGTACCCAGCGTAATAACACGGTTCCCCGCGATGAGGCGGGTAATCATAAACAGGGACAACGCCGGGATAAATACGGCCTGACAGCCTGATTTCACTCCGCTGATCGTCAGCGGGAAGATCACACGGCGGAACGTCAGCCACGATGAAGCGCCGAGATCCCGTGCAGCATAGATTAGGGACGGATTCATCTCCTCCAGCGCGTTAAAGATCGGCAGAATCATAAAGGGAATGAAGATGTACACCGAAACAAAGATAAAGCTGAAATCAGTGAACAAAATCTGTTGTGTCCCAATGCCCACCACTTCCAGCAGAGAGTTGGTCAGACCGTATGTGCCGAAAAGGCCAATAAAGGCGTACGCTTTTAACAACAGATTGATCCAGCTTGGCAAAATGATCAGCAACAACCACAGTTGCTTATGCTTCGTCCGGGTCAGCATATACGCCGTTGGATACGAGATAAGTAGCGAGAACGCCGTAATTAGAAATGCATACCAGAATGAACTGAGCGTCATCTGCATATACACTGGCGTAAAAAACCGCGCATAGTTGCCAAGCGTGAAGTTACCCTCCACATCAAAGAACGAATAATAAATGACCAGCAGCACCGGCGCTACAACGAACAACACCATCCATAACACATAGGGAATCAGATACGCATTGCGCGTGCTGGCTTTAGTCTGCATGAGCGGCCTCTTGGTAAGCTTCGAGTCGTCTGTCGAACTCTTCCTCAGTTTCGTTAAAACGCATAACATGAATGGCTTCCGGGTCAAAATAAAGCCCGATGCGCGATCCGACGGCCGCTTTCTTCGTCGAATGAATCAACCATTCGTTGCCTGCGTCATCGTAGGTCGATATTTCGTAATGCACGCCGCGGAACAGCTGCGAATCCACCTTAACCTTAAGCTTGCCCTGCTCCTCGGTTGTGATCTCGAAGTCCTCCGGGCGGATGACGATCTCAACAGGCTCGTCAGGCTGCAAACCCTGATCGACACATTCATACTGAGCACCTGCAAACTCAACCACAAAGTCCTGCTTCATCTTGCCGGCCACGATATTCGACTCTCCGATAAAGTCCGCGACAAAGCGGTTAATCGGCTCATCATATATATCATTCGGCGTACCACTCTGCTGAATGACACCACCGTTCAGGACAAAAATTTCATCGGACATCGCGAGTGCTTCTTCCTGGTCATGCGTGACAAAAATAAACGTAATGCCCAGCCGTTGCTGCAGCTCTCGCAACTCGTACTGCATCTCGGTACGAAGCTTCAGGTCGAGAGCCGACAAAGGCTCGTCCAGCAGCAAAATTTCCGGCTCGTTCACAATTGCGCGGGCAATCGCCACACGCTGGCGCTGTCCGCCGGACATCTCGCCAATCTCCCGGTTCTCGTAGCCGGATAGATTGACAAACTTGAGAGCTTCGAGCACTTTGCTACGAATCTCGGATGTTTTCATTTTTTTAATCCGCAAGCCAAAGGCTACGTTCTCGAATACATTCAAATGCGGAAATAACGCATAGTCCTGAAATACCGTATTCACCTGACGCTGATGCGCAGGAACCTTGTTAATCAATGCGCCGTTAAAATAAATGCTGCCCTCCGTCGGCTCCGCAAAGCCGGCAATCAGCCTTAATATCGTTGTTTTACCGCAACCGGACGGGCCGAGAAGCGTATAAAATTTTCCACGTTCAATCTCAAAGCTGACAGCTTTCAATACAGCCTCATCCTGGTCATATTGCTGTGTCACCCGCTCGAACCGGATGATCGGTTGTTGTTCTGACATGCTTCACGTCGCCCCCTTATCCTTGGGTTTATCCTAAGAAACCTTACCTATTATACACGACTTTAATTAAGCCATATCTCGAATATGAATAATTTACCCCATTTTCTTTTGTTTTGAAAGGTCAAGCACGCACGTTACAGATATTAATAATATGGCAATAAATCTATTTTCTTATTAATTAGTCTTCTATACAAACGAATTAATAGATTCGGAATAGTATAACGTATATCCATCACAAGGAGGTATTCTTCATGGCTAACTACTTGTCCCCACACTCTCCAAAAAGTAAAGCTGCAAACAAAAGCAAACTGGTATCCAAAAACCGCGCAAAAAACAAATCTAAAAACAACGCAGGTAACACAAGCAAGTCAGAGCATATTCAGGAAACTGTCGTTAACGTCATTCTGCCTGAATCTAAAGAGAAAGATACACATCACCACCACCATCATCCACACAATCATCATCACCATCACTGCAATCCCGGCTGCAATCCTTACTGGTAATCTATCTATTTCAATATTTTAGCCTGTCCATGTGAATTGATAGATTCAAAAAAATAAAACGTATATTAATGAAGGAGGCTTTACCATGACTAACTTCTTCTCACCGCTCTCTCCAAAAAGCAAAGCTGCCAACAAAAGCAAACTCATCTCTAAAAATCGTGCGAAAAACAAATCTAAAAACAATGCAGAAAACACAAACCATGCAACACATATTCAAAAAACCGTTGTTAACGTTGTTATACCTGACCATGAAAATAAACACCCTCACCATCATCACTGATGGGAAAAACTGTTCAGCATTGATGTAAATTTCGCAGCATAAGTCTCACAAGAAGACGTAGCAGTTACATCTGCTACGTTCCTTTTTGAGTTATTTTAGTTTTTCGAAGTGATTCAAAAAGAATGAATGATGCCGGGACTCCATATCATGGAGTTGAGGTGAGAAAGACCATGGAAATGCGTCGTAATTTACCCCTTTTGATGAGTGTCTGTTTTCTTAGCCAGATGGGGGGATTTATGATTCTGCCCCTCTTTCCGATATATATCGACCAACTTGGCCTATCTGGCTGGGAGATGGGGTTCATTTTCGGATTGTTCTATTTAGGTAAAGTAGTCGGCGGGCTCCCTGCCTCTGCTCTCTATCGCCATGTAGGGGTCAAAATATCTCTCGTCCTTATGCTGCTGATGCTCGCTATATGTACAGCCGGTTTTGCCATTGCCTCTACGCCCCTGTTCCTTGGCCTGTTGCGGCTATTGCAAGGAATGGCTTCAACCGGGCTGACCGTCATCGTACGCTCCATCATCAGTGACGGAGGAAATAGCGATAACCGGGGACTATACAACGGATACATCAGTAGTAGTGAGGGTGGGGGCATGATCCTAGGGCCGGTCATCAGCGGCTGGCTTACGCTCCACGTACCGCTGTCCGTTCCGTTCTGGCTGGTTGCATGCTGTTGTCTGATCGCCATGGTTGTTGTTATGGGTATGCAAAACAAAACAACGTATGGATCATCTGGCTCAATACCTATTCTAGAGTCGAAGGATAGTGAAGTTCTCTCTTCGGCTCCTGCAGATCAAACTTCACGTCAAGAAAAGATTGCTCAGGAGTATACCTCCAATAATACACAGTCTCGCCCAAGTAATGGCACAGGTCCTATTTCTGTCCCACTTATAGGATACATAACGGTGCATGTCCTGGAGATGAGTGCCTATGCCGTTTTCTTGACGTATTTTGCACTCTATGCAACTCAAATCATGCAGTGGGATACCTTCTCTGCCAGTCTGGCCTTTACCATAGCCGGAATTTCTACGCTTGCGGCTGCCCCTTTTGTCGGTTTTCTCTCCGACCGCTTGGCTGATCGGCTCCTGATGTGCATGCTGGGCATGTTTCTGATCGGGGTTGAAGTCATTGTTTTTCTAAGTACATCTGTCCACCTCTGGGTGTACATTGGCATGTTCGTCGGTGGCATTGGCGGGGCTTGTTACATGGATTCCTTTTTTGCACATATTGGGGATCACACTCCTGAAGTGAATCGAAGCTCTGTCATTGGTAAAATTGTCTCGTCTGCGGAGATCGGTTCTATGGTATCTCCTCTACTCGCAGCACTTCTGATGGAGACCTTGTCTCTGTATGCTGTATTTGTCTTAAATCTTATTCTGATCGCGGCAGCCATCGCCGTTCAAGGTATTATGCGTAGCAAGTATCGGATGAAAGAGAGATGAGAGGACTGCTTCAAAAAATAAAACCCGCTCACACAAATTAATGTGCAAACGGGCATTTCATTGGTGTATTCCCTGCCTGTGACTGTTTAGCTTCATCGGACGGATGCTCTTGGTCGTTTGGATGATCCGGGTTCTCATGGTGCTTATAATATTGCTCACGGGTACACGCGTCTGCGGCAACAGCCATCCCATCTTGAAACCTGTATGCAGGGTCCTGGTGAAAAAAGTTCGGCTTCACAATCTCATTCCGATAGGAACTGTGAAAAATATGAGTAGTGGCTGGGGACACTGGTGGAATCAGCCACACCCAGTCTCCGGTCAGCTCGCGTCCAGCCTTTTCTTCCCGCTGTTCAAACAGAGCAAACTGTGATGCAGCTGTATGGTGGTCCACGATACTCACACCGGCCTTCTTAAATGAATGTAGCACAGCCACATTAAGCTCCACCAGTGCTCGATCTCTCCACAGTGTCGTTTCACTCGACGTGTTTAACCCTAGCGCAGCAGCTACATCTGGCAACTTGTTATATCGGAATGTATCGGCAAAGTTTCGCGCTCCGATCTCCGTTTCCATATACCAACCGTTAAACGGCGCAGCCGGGTAGTTAATGCCTCCGATCTCGACCCGCATATCCGCAATCATTGGCACACCGTACCAACGCAGGCCGAGTTCAGCAATCTCCACTCGCTCCGGGTGCTCAATCTGCACTTCGATAATCTCCTGCTCTGGTATTACATACCACTCTGGGGCCTGTCCTTGAGCTTGAATAATGATCGGCAACACATCATAATCGCCTCCAGCTCCCTGCCAGCCGAGGGAATTGGCCGCTTTGGTCAGTTCAATGGAAGCAGGATCACCCACAATGCCTTGCGCTGTCTCATATCCAGCATAACGGATCAACTGATGATTCCAGATACGGATGGGGGCTCCAACTGGGCCTTCTGGCGGCAAGAGGGTAATCGTCGGGATGATCTTGCCTCCGTTTGAAGCGTTATGGATATGATCCAGTACGGCCTGCGCAGCCACTCCTGCGGTATCAGCATGACGTGCATCCACAATGCGCAGCTTGTCCCAAAACAGCCGCCCGATACAGCGGTTGCTGTTCCGCCATGCCATTTTGCAGCCATGTTCCAGTTCCTCTGTAGTATGGGTATAGGTTCCCGTTTTGTCCATCTCTTGCTTAATGGCAATAAGCCGAGCCTCTGCGTCTTTACGCGTATGGCCCAGCTCTTCATAACTAGTATATATAAACCGTTCAGCTTCTTCCTGCAATCGATCCAGGTCTGTCCGCATTTCTCATTCCACCATTCTGTACATCTTGGATGCCATTATTATACGGGAAGCACACCTGATTTGTAAGCGAACGGGACGTTTGTTCACGGACTCTACATATCGTTGTCAGGACACAGGTTAGCCTAGATTATTTGCCCAAAAATGCGTTTAACATCCAGATCTCTTTATCCAGCGCAGCAGTGAATCCAATCATCATGTCTTCAGTCGCATTGTCTTCAACTTCTCCAGCTTCATGAATGCCTTGGCGAATCACATCAAGCATTGCATTCAGATCAGCAACAACATGTTCAACCATCTCTTCAGCAGACAGTTGTCCTTGTGCCTCCACAATTGGGGACAGGCGAAGTTGTTCTGCAATCGTTGCTACAGGACGACCACCAATGGTCAGAAGACGCTCAGCAACCTCGTCCATATTCGCTGTAGCCAGGTTGTACAGTTCTTCAAATTTGGCGTGAAGTGTGAAGAAGTGTGGTCCTTTGACATACCAATGGAAGTTGTGCAACTTCGTGTAGAGGACAGACCAACCTGCGATCTGACGGTTCAATACCTCTTGAAGTTTAGCTGTGTTTGTTACAGAAGTGTTTGGGTTAGTTTGGATTGTACTCATGGAATTTATCCCCTTTCGAATATCTCATTTTAGTTTTGTTTGTCATATGATTTGTTTGGAATCGCTTCGTTATTCTTTTCTTTTAATTTAGACTTAATCTAAATCTTGTTTTAATTATAGCACTGACTATATACTTTGAAAAGAGCTTTGACCTCTCTTCCAAATGAAGATTCCATGAAGCCGGGCTTCATGATGAACTTTTGGCTGCTTCCACTATGAACAAGGCTGCTCATGTAGTTATACCGCCAACCTTACCGACCTTCAGTGAACATTCTCACACGTCTGAGTGAAAACAAAAAACAGCCCTTCATCTGCAATCACAGATGACAGGACTGAATGTCTTGTTAGAACATGATCATTATTTAGTTAATTCTTAGAAGTGCTTCGATTCTCCGAGTTCCCGCCTATGAACGAACCTGTTCAAACGTAAGAAGATGACTGATTTCCTCGTAGTTCCGTGCCATAAAATGAGGTTCATGATCTGATTCGGGCGATACCTCACGGTGATTAAACCAGATGATCTTCCAGCCTGCATCCACCGCTCCGGCAACATCGTTGCGCCACGAATCTCCAATATAGTAGCTATGATCAGCTGTTGTTCCTGTCTGCTTGTTCACATGCTCAAACAGTCTGCCGTCCGGTTTCGCATAACCGACTTCACCGGAAATAAAGACCAGTTGCTCGTCCACCAAACCGAACACATCTAGCGCTTCTAACTTACGCCGTTGATGCTGACCTTCTCCATTCGTAATCAGCCCCACCGTATGTCCCTCCGCTTGAAGTCTGCAAATAAGATCATATGCTCCTTGGAAGGGAGTAATCTGAAACTGTCTGCTCAAATACCTTCGTTGCAGTTCTTGCGCTTGTCCAGGCTGCAGTTCAATCCCAAAATCAGCCATCGTTAGCTCGAATCTACGGCATCTCATACGCTCTACTGCATCTGGTTCGGGAACCGCCGAAAGATCTTCCTGTGCAGACAGCCAGTCGCTGTAATAGCGAAATCGATGATACGCCAGCGCATAATCAAACGGTTCCGGCAATCCGAGCACTTCCTCTAAAGCACCTCGAAGCGGCTGTAAGTGATCATATAAGGTATCATCTACATCGAAAAATATGGCTTTAGCCAAATATCCAGTATCTATCATTGATGTTTGTCCTCCTGCTCAAATTATTATTCTTGCATAATTAAATGTGCTTGAAAATAATCCAAGAAAATCAACAGTAGTTCTTAATTTCTCTCACGAGAGATCACTCATAATTCGATAAAAATATCTAGGATTTGCAATTGTGTTAACACTTCTTATTCTTCTAGTATAAAATGGGGATTATGATTTAGAAATATTTAGTAGCAAACGGTGACTAAATTACCTAGGAGGAGAAGTATGGATCCTATATCAAGCAATATTCTAATCCCTTCGATTATTAATGTTTCATGTTCATTATTAGTAGATTTATTTAAAAGCTATAAAAAGAGAATTCAAACTAAAACACTTTTCAAAGAAGTTGGACAGTTTATCGAAGATTTTACTGATGGAGAGTTGGACTCGGGAAGCTTCATCAGTTTCCTTGAACTTGCTAGTACTAAAAGGGATTTCGTTGATTTCATTAACTTTTGTGTGTATAGAAGGCAAGGTTCAAAAAAAAGAAATTTCACTTTAAATAGAGCAAGTTTTATTCAATACTTATCTGAGAAGGCACAGGTATATGTAAAAGAAGACGTGGGGAAAAATCTCAATATTGATGTATTAAAAGGATATTTCAGTCAGGTTATTGATGTGCTAGAGAGCAAGTTAATTCAAAAACTTGATACTGAACATGTAGGTGTACTTTATTTTATAAATAACAGTCTGTTAGAAACAGAGAATCGTATTCTTGAGAGTTTGAGGTCAGAAACAATTATTAAACAGAATAAAGATTATGAACTAATTAAGAACAATTATATGAACATAATTAAGAAAAGGAATAAAATGAGTCACGTTTATGGAATAGACGAATTAGATTTATATTCTTTCTATGTGTTTCCACGTTTTAATGTATTTGAACCAGATGAATCTACACCAGAAACCCTTCAGAGTAAAAAGTATAAACAGAGAGGAGGAAAGATTGATTGGATTGACATATTTAAGGAGTCAAATATGGTTTCAATAATTGGCGGCGCTGGGTTCGGCAAATCACTTTTCCTAAAAAATCTTATTAATAAGAGCAACGAATTAAATATATATAACCCCACAAACCTTATTCCTATCTACTGTGATCTTAAACAATTTAAGGTTAATTCCAAATTTTCATCATCTTATTCAGTAGAAGACTTCCTGGTTGATAGTATGATATCCAGTACTGGTATTGATAAGAGATTGATTAGTAAGGAATTTCTAAACTATTTTCTTGGTGAGGGCAGATGTTTAATTCTTTTTGATGCACTAGACGAAGTAGAACTTGAAGATAGAGCTGAACTGAATGATCTAATCAGTAGCTTCTTTGAAGTGACGAATAAACATAATAAGATAATAATTACCTCAAGAGCTCAGGGCTTTACACCCAAAACAAGAATAGTTTGTAATGTTTGTGAAGTAGACGAAGACCAAATTGAAGAATATTTAATGAAAATGGTGAAAATAAAACAGTTCAATCAACAAAATATTAAAGAGTTTATTAAACAATGCGATGTCTTAATTGAGTCAAATTTTCTTTCAAGCCTCCTAACGGTCTCATTATTAGTCCAAATATTCAAAGCAGAAAAAGAACTACCTGAAAGTAAAATAGATTTATATGATAAATGCGTTGAGTACATTTCAAAAAAAAGAGAAAGAGATCAAAAAAAATCAAACTTTGATTTTAAGCTAATGAGTAACATTTTAGATAATAATATAAGCTTTGAAAAATTATCCTGGTTGGCTAGACCAAATAACATCGAAATAAATGAATTTGAAATAAAAAAACTTCTATTGGATATACATGAGGACTCCTACAGTTCAATAAATGAAACTCGAAATGCAATTGATGAATTTCTAAAGTTTTGTGCACAAAGAACAGAGCTTTATGTTGCAGGTAATCAAGAATCTCATTACAAATTCTTTCACCGATCTTTTTACGAGTATTTTTATTCGAAATGTATTATCAATGAATTTCCTAAGAACGAAGATCTTCTTAATGAGTTGTTGAAATTTGGAATAGATTCTGAGATGTTTGAATTAACAACTGCTTTACTAAAAAAGAATAATTATGATAGATTCAAGCTTTTTGTAAAATATATTTACAACTTAATAGATGAAATAGATGATTTTCAAAGAGATGGCTCTCAATTTAACTTTTTGAAAATTTGTTTAATGCTAGATGTGTCTGAGCAAATTAAATTTTGTGATAAAGTCTACACATCATGTTTCAATAACAAGAAAATTTTAGCTAAATTGCAATTAGATAGTTCCTACAATATTTTACTACCTCTTTTTAAAAAAGTAGAAAAAAAACTGAGCAGGGAACTTGAAAAAGATGCTCTAATGTTCTATAAAGAGGAAATTATTGTGGCCCATTTAATTAAAAAGTTATTAAAACATAGAAATCTAATCAACGGTATATCATTAAATTTTGTATTTGCAGGTTTAGAGTCAGAAATTAGTAATTTAAATATTATGAACTTATTAAATTATTTCACTGTAGACGAATTATATTCGTTAATAGCCAAATACATTGAGGTTGCTTCTGATAAAGAAATGATATTAAAAAAACAACTAAAAAGATACATGAAAAGAATAAATTCTACGAAAAGCCAGGAACACGTAGGTTAAATATCAGTATAAAATTCCATTCGATCTTTCAAATTAAAGGAAATCCAGTTCTATCTTCACTAAAAGACCCGCACTTCATCACTAATCGTGACGAAACGCGGGTTATCTTTGTGAAAAACAATGCACCCGACACCATATATCTGATTTAAATTTAGTTTATAGATTAAATAGATGTACTCGAAGTGCTTCTCGCTGAGCGTTTCTCGGTGCGAACCAGACTAAAGACCAGATAGACCAATACCACCATTTGCGGCACGAAGGTCTCCCATGTAGGATACATGCCAAGCCAGCTTAGGGCAGGCAACTCATGTGCCACATGTGCAGGAAGCGTGGCCGATACCTGCAGGGCATGAATACTCTCGCCCAGAAAACGAAAGACCAGATAATAGATCAATAGCGTAGCCGTGAGGAAAAACCAGCGCACCGGTAGGCGCACGCTGAACTGAATAATCGCTATGGCCAGAATAACCAGGATCACCAAGGCTATGCCCACCCCCATGAACAACTGGGATAGCTGAATGGAAGGAGCCATGCCGATGTAAAAAATAGTGGTTTCCGCACCTTCTCTTAATATGGCAAGACCAGCGACAGCAAACAAAGACCATAAACTTCCGCGTGCAAGGGCTCCTCCAACCTGGCGTTCTACATAACTGTTCCATGAGCGGGCGTTTGATTTGTAATGCATCCATTGTCCAACGGTCAACATCAGAACCACTGCCGCAAGACCCGTATACCCTTCAATCATCTCGCGTGTACTGCCTGAAGACGCCGCAGCCAGCAGCAGTGTTAGCACCACAGCCAGCCCTACACTCAAGAGCAAACCGCTACCCGCCCCAGCCCAAATCCATCGCCGCGCAGCAACTTGCCCGCTCTTCTTGGCATAGGCCAGCAAAGCAGCCAGTACCAGAATCGCCTCCAGTCCTTCACGAAGAAGAATTAAGGCTGCATCCCATGCAGTATAAGACGTTGTTTCCGTTAAAGGTTCCAACCGCTCTATCATTCGGGATACCACTACTGTTGCTTTCGATGTATTCGGCGGACTGGAGACCAGGTAGCCGGATGCTTCCGTCATCTCATTCTCGATTGCGGTATACGATGCAGGCGAAGAGATCTGCACCTGTCCTTCGACGGAAGGCCAAGCAACAATAAACTGTTCCATGCCTGTAGCCGCTCCGGTGCTATCCCCGGCCTGAATCTGCTGTTGCACCTGTTCCAGCAATTGCAGCAGATCAGACAGCGATGCAGAACCAGCGTTGACTGCTTCTTTATCCAGTTCCCCATCCTTGAGTGTCCCCATACTGTAATCCGTCAGAAGCGTCACCATTTCGTTCATTTGCTGGATGGCCTGTGTTTCCTTGCGCGGTTCAGCTTGCATGGCAATCCGAATCAGGCTCATCTGTTTCTCAAGCTGGCTGTATACGCCAAAATGGTCCTTGCGAATCGGTGCTTCCGTACCTTTCCAGGCAGTAACGATTCGTTTATACGTGCGCTCTGCCAGTGGCCAGTCTCCGTTTTGCATTGCGACAAGACTACTTCGGGAATCCGGAAGTAAACGTGTTGCCGCCTTCCGGCCTGCGTCACTGCCACCTTCTCCACTTTGGAAGGCTTCTACGTATGCATTGACTGCTCTTGCAAGGTCTGCCAGTGCACTTTTGGCTGCGTCGGCATCGCTACCCTTCAACACATCTTGAACCTTGGTGAGTGCATCGTTAACGGTAGTAGTTAAACCTGCGATCTGCTCTGTATTTTGCTCCGGTTTCAGTTGTCCGGCTTGTTGCCATAACACCTGAAAATCGGATACATCCCGAATGGCATCTTCCAGCTTGCCCTGGCCTGCTTCCACCAGCGCGCTTCCTACCGGAGGAAGCAGAGCATGCAACTGATCCGTTTTCGCGCTTTTCTGTGGTACAGCGGACGCAGCTGCAGCTGACGCATATGAAGCTTTTCCAGAAGCATAAGCAGTAGTCTCCTCAAAGGCAAGGCCGCGTCCACCAAAAACATAATCAACATGTTTGAACAGGCCCCCTCCCATCCATGAAAAAGAATAGATGAGGCCAACGAGTAAAGATAATGTAATGCGTAATAGTAATGTGATGCGTAGCAATCTCATATCGTTTTACCCCTTAATCCGTGAACATTTGGATGTGGATTTCGATGTAAACTCATCAGCATTAGAACAATGTCTCCCCGATATATCCACCCTGTTTGCATCCGGGAAAACAGGCAAAGACGGCACTACCCACATGCACCGTATATTCATTCAGCTTGTCACTCTTCGCCAGCCGTGTCTGGATCGGGATAAACTGCTTGTCCAGATCCCGCTGGTAGCTAATAAACAGCAAGCCTGCGTCGAGCTGGCCTGTTTTGGCATCGAGGCCGCTCGAATACGAGTACGAGCGGCGCAAGATCAGTTGACTCCCGTCTCCCTTGGCGAGCCGCAGATGCGATGTTGCCGGGATTAAGGGCTGTCCATCGGTGGATCTCGCCTGCAGATCCACCGGGTCGAATTCTCCACGGCTGCCAATCGGCGCGCCGCTATCACGGTGGCGACCAAACGTCGCCTCCTGATCCTTCAAGGTGGAGCGGTCCCAGACCTCCACACGCATGCGCACCCGGCGGACGGCCATGTAGCTGCCGCCGGCCATCCACCCCGGACCGTCACTCGGCTGCGCCCAGACGGTCTGGTCCATAAGCACGGCATCCGTAGTATCCGGATTGCCGGTGCCGTCTTTGAAGCCGAGCAGATTGCGCGGTGTTCCACCCGCGGGGTCGGCTCGGCCTGTGCGCTGGAAGCCCTCCTGGGTCCAGCGCAGCACCGCATGCCCTCGCGCAATACGCGCGAGGTTGCGGATCGCATGGAAGGCGACCTGCATATCGTCTGCGCAGACTTGCACGCACAGGTCGCCACCACACCACTTCGGGTCCAGTACATCCCCGGCAAATGCCGGCAGGTCACGCAGTCCCCGCGGCTTCGGTCCCTTCAAGCCGAAGCGCCCGTCAAACAAAGACGGCCCCACACCAAACGTCAACGTGGTACGTGACGGTGTCAGGCCTGCCGCCTCCCCCGTATCGGTGGGGGGCGTATTCAGCGTGGTGTTGTGCTCGCCGATCATCTGTCCGGAAGCCATGGCAGCCGAGGCTGCCGTCCAGTCCCGGAACAGACGGCGAAGCTCTTCCACGCTGCCTGCGGTAACGTCAAACGCCGCAAAGCAGATAAAATCCTGCGCGGGCGTAATAATGCCTGCCTGATGCTTGCCATAGAAAGGCAATCCCTTATCAGCCGCCGCAGGTTCTACAGCGGCGACAGAAGAGCCTTTGCGGCCCAGCGCCATCAGTCCGCCTGCGCCGCCCCCGCCAATAAGCAGACCAAGCCCGGCTACGCCGGTCAGCTTCAGCATTTCACGCCGTGACAACGGCTTTTTCAGCGAATCCTGCTTGTTCTCCGTCATCGTTCTACACTCCCAGTACCTGTCCCATATTGGACAGCGGCTCCGCGAGCGCATCGAGATTCTGGCTTAGCTTGCGCACATCCTCATCCTTCAACTTCTTGTAAGAAACGTACCCGTCACCTTCCTTGAACGGAGCCAGTTCTTTCTCCAGCGCATCGAATCGATCCGCAATCTGTTGGTTCAACTCTTTGTCCTTGGATGCCAGATCATCCTTCAGCAAGTTGTAAATCTCGCGTGCTCCTTCTACATTCGCCGCAAAATCATACAGATCCGTATGCGAATACCGTTCCTCTTCCCCGGTCACCTTGCTGGAAGATACCTCGTTCAGTAGTTCGACCGCACCCGTGACCATCAGACTTGCATCGATATCCATCGTTTCCACTTTAGCCCGTAGCAGCTTCGCATCACTGAGCAGTGTGTCTGCATATTCGCTCATGCCGTCGGTTGTTTTGTCTGCCCATAATGCTTTCTCAATCCGGTGAAAACCACGCCAGTCTGCAGCTTCAACGTCACCATCACGTGCATCAATGTTAGGGTCCAGATCACCTAGCGCCTCCGCTACCGGTTCAATCCGTTCATAATACATACGTGCCGGGGCATAGAGCAACTTGGCCTTTTCCAAGTCTCCAGCCTTCACCGCATCCGTAAACTTCTCGGTTTCCTTCACAAACGCATCAATCTGCTCTACGGCAAATGTACGATACCCCTCTACCGCAACAGAGCAATCTGCAACTGTTGCCTCTTGGCCTCCCTTGCTTGTATCCTGAGATGCTGTTTGAGCTTCACTCGTTACAGCTGTCTTCTCAGATGCCTTGTTCAAAGCCGCCCCATCATTGCCACACGCTGCAAGCAGCACCGAAGTCACCATCACGACAGCTGGCAAAGTCACACTTTTTCTCATTCTCAACACGAACACTCCCCTATGAACGCAGTAATTAGGCAACAAACCCTTCAAACAATCCTTTACCGATACAGGAACGTCGAGCAGACATAAAATATCGCTCTTGACTCCCCAGCCTTTAATTGATAATGATTATCAATTTCGATAATGACATCATAATTCCGCCCCATCTTTATGTCAATATGAAAATATGGCAGGTTATTACGCCTGTTTCATTAGGTTTATTTTGGGTATTTAATTCTGCGATCCATAGACAAAGTTCGTCATAGAACGTTAAAATGAGACACAATGTTAACTTGTTCCATAATTTAAGAAATTGGAGGCTTATGAACATGAAATGCCAAGTATGTAATCATGAAAATGGAGATGCCCAGTTTTGCGAGAAGTGCGGCTCTAACCTGACGGGAACCCATGCTTCTTCTGATCCTGTGGATTCCGTAACACGCACAGATTCAGCTTCCGCTGACTCGGAATACACGCATTGGTCCAGCAACAAGGAATCTGCTTCTCATCAACCAGATCCTACACGCTCTTCTTCGGCTTCACCTGTACCATCGCTTGTAAAAGAAACAGCAACGGTACATTCTAGTAATCATGAAGCTCCTGATCACGATACTAACCAAGGTAGCGCAGGAAATCAGTGGAACAACTTCGTTCAGAATGAAAAAGTACAGCAAGCCAAAGAAGTAAGCAAACAATACCTGACCTATTTCCTCAGCGTACTGGCTCGTCCGTATCAATCGATGAAAACCGTCGGTGAACAGCATGCTCTGAATGGGTGGCTAACGATGGCATTGTTTGCTGTATTAACCTCTACATATGTTCTGATCACATTTGGCCGCCTCGGTGCGGAAGGCATATTTGTTAGCGGATTTTTGCGCCCGCTCCTGTTTTCAGCTATTATTCTGGTTGCTGCTGTTGCGCTCATCTATGGTGTACTTAAGCTGGAACGGATTACGTTCCGTCCCAAAATTCTGGTTGCCCAGTTCGGAACCTTGCTGGTCCCTGCAATCGCTACGCTTCTGCTCGCTAACTTGATGATTGTGATCTCCTACTCGTTCGCGATCTCCCTACTGGTGCTGTCGTATATTATGGTGTTTGTTGCGATGAATACGGTGCTGTTCCAGCATCCGCTCAATCGGACCAAAGCTGCCATTGACAGCACGTACAGCGTGTTGATTGTGAATGCTGTATTGTTTTACTTAATGTATCGTTTGTTATTTTCGACTATAGCTGGCTTACTTAGCCCGTTATTCTCGCCGTTTGGACGCTTGTAAATTCGTTTCTTCTACTCAAGATTGCTGAAATGGAGACTTCCCCCGATTGTGGGGGGAGTCTTTTTCATTTGCGAAAGGCAACATTGCGCGGATCATATTCCATACACTATAATGTGTAGTGTGAAAAATATGTTTGTATTTACTTATATGAGCCAGCATTTAGTTGAAGTAACTTTGCTCTATTGAGGTAGATATAGCAGACTTTAAAGTAAAGCAAATCGTTTATGTGGTCTTGAGTAAGAAAAGAAGTTTACTTACTTATATTTGCTTAATTATATTTGCTTACTTATAGCCTTGCATCGATTGCTGCTTGCTCTACTGTTTTTTCTTTGTTTCTTGCTTGGTTTTTAATGTTTATTAGCTTGTCTGTATGTTTTCTTTATGTTGCTTCACCTTCAACACTACAATACGTAGTGTAACTATTCATTATTTGTTGACGAAAGCGGAGGAATTCGAATGGACATGACCCACATGGATCATATGCAAATGGAACAACAAACGGGGACCTCATATCTATGGCTGATTGTTGGAGCCGCCCTGCTGCTACTCTCGATTGCCGCCTATATCTGGGCATCACGTACGCGCGGCAAAATTCTTAGCCACATGAAAAAGAATGAGCGAGCAGCTATTCAGAAGAAAAGCCGCTCGCTCCGGCTCACAGCACATGCCTTGATCGCTGTATCCATCGTAGCCTTCGGCGTATTTTTCCTTCAAGGTGCCGGAAAGACATACGATGTAGCCGACCTCCCGAACAATGCAACCATCGATGTGACGGAAGACAAATATTATGGAGCTACCCACACCGAGGAGCCGATCCAGTATGAAATGAAAATACCAACCTCGGGGCCACATAATCCACATGATATCCAATTTGGCTTTTATACCGACTTTCCCGGGTATCCTTATCTGGTTCACAACATGGAGCATGGAGACATCATCATCTATTATCGTGAAAATGCCAGTGATGAACTGAAGGAACATCTCCAATATCTCGCAAAATTTCGCCAAGCCGGGTCAGGCATTCTTGCCGTACCCAACAAAGATATTCCTGACGGTAGCGAGGTCGTTGTGACCGCCTGGACCAAAACAATGAAGCTGGACAAGTTTGATGATGCCAAGGTAGGTACGTTTATCCATCGTTACATCAATCAGGGGCCTGAGAAGATCCCGCCATCCATTCGCCAAGGCGGCGGAACAATGTAGCTTAGCAAAATTAAATGTAACGATCTCCAGAAACCTTATCTTCTGAAAAAGGAGTGCTTAAGCTCAAAAAAAATCCTTTTGAGCAAAATAAGGTCTTTCAGGAATCGTTACATTTTCAACTGTTCAAAAAAGGAGCAATTAGCGCTTCTCAGGATTGTTAGACCCCACAACTGAACGCAGCAGGACACGGCGACATAACATACCAGCGTCAACTTCCGCCCCCTCCCCTAATCCTTTCCCAATCATATGCCGATAAATTGAAGTAGAAATGCATACATAACATATACGCTCACAAGGGGGAGCAATTGGAACGATGAATAGTTTGTTTATGCGAATTTTTTTGTTTTTTTCCTGTTTGATGCTGGCTGCTGGGGCCATTTTAGGCATCACGATGTATCGGGCATCTGCTCAATTGGTTGAACAATCCATGGGGATGCAGGCACAGGCTGTAGCTGAACGGGCAGCCGCTTTGATCGATACGACACTGTATGCTCCACTCAGCACGGGGCAGGACAAAACGGCGTATTACGATACGCTGCGCGCACAACTTAGCCAGTTGCGTGAAGCCAACGGACTCAAATATTTGTACACACTTGGCACACGCGAGGAAAGTGGAAAGGCTGCGTATTATTACGTGGTAGACGGGGCCGCGCCGGATGTAGCCGAGGATGATTTTTCCCCATACGGTACAAAAGAGGAAACACTGTACGATGGCATGCTTCAAGCCTTTGCACAAGACACATCGGTTCGCGGAGAGCTTACTCGGGATGAAGATTACGGGGCTACGATTACCGCTTATGTACCGATTCATGGATCAGATGGCAAGATGTTAGGTATTGTAGGCGCAGATCTGGACTCTACCGCTGTCTATGCACTCATGTCGAGCAACCGCATCACGATGGTTTGGACAGCACTGGCGATTGTATTGCTCAGTGTATTGCTGGTGTATATTTTCGCACGTTATCTGACAAGGCCACTGGTGAAGCTGAAACAGCTCATTACCGAAGTGGGAAAAGGGGACCTCACCGTCAATGTGGAGCTTGGACGCAAGGACGAAATTGGCCAGCTCGCTTCCGAGTTCAAACACCTGGTCACGGATACCCGGCAAGTCATGACGGGCATTCGCCAAAGCTCGGATTCCTTGCTTCACGCCGCAGAAGGTGTATCCCGGCATTCCCAGGCAACGGCCGAGGCCAGTCAGCGGATTGCAGAGCACACGAATCATACTGCACAGGGGGCTTCCGAACAGGTGGTACGCGCTGGAGAAGTCACGGTAGCCATGGAAGAAATCACACGTAGCATGCAGCATATTGCTCATTCTTCTTCCAGAGTTGCCGACGTATCACAGCAGACAACAAACGAAGCCATTCAAGGACAGGCGAAGCTGGATACAGCCATCCGCAGCATGGACGGGATTCATCAGGCCAACGTACAGATGGCCGCATCGACGACCCAGCTTACGGATTACTCCAACCAGATTGAATCGGTCGCCCACTTGATGAAAAATATTGCTTCACAGACGAATCTGCTCGCACTCAATGCCAGTATTGAAGCTGCTCGTGCAGGTGAACACGGTAATGGTTTCGCCGTTGTTGCTTCTGAGGTCCGCAAGCTTGCAGGAGAATCCGAGCAATCTTCACAACATGTAGCCGAGTTAATTGCCGAGATGACACGTCAGACCTCTTTGCTAGCAGAACATATGTCGGCAAGCACTACGGCGGTACAATCCGGTCTGACTGTTGTGCAAGAGGCAGGTCAATCGTTCTCCTCCATTCATGGCGGCATTGAAACGATCAACGAGCGCCTGCATGAAGTGTCCGCAGCTTCTGAACAGCTGTCAGCAAGCTCAGAGGAAGTGTCGGCATCCATTGAAAACATGGAACACATCTCGCGAGAATCCTCATCCAGCATCCAGAAGGTATCGCAGGCTGCCGAAACGCAGCTACAATCCATGGGTGAGATCAGTGCTTCCGCAGAGTCACTGCGTGTTTTATCCAGCGAGCTGAATGGCCTAATCAGCCGCTTTAAGATCTAGTTCGGTGCCCGCTTGCTCCATACCAAAAAGCCGCATGGCAGTAATCCACATCATCGGGGTTCTCCCCGATCATCGGAACACAGCCTGCGGCTTTCTTTAGCTCTTACCTTTCTACCGATTCGTATCTTTGATGCGTATCGTAGAAAGGTCTTTTTATCTTACATGAAGGTCAGCCCTACGGCTGCCGATCATTAGTAACGCTGCGGAGCAGCTTTTTTCCCCAAATCAGTCATGTATGTGAAAAATGCTTCCGGATCTGTATCATACACCAGTTGCACCGGACGTCCGTCCGCCTGCTCCACCGTGCGGCCTTGGCTCGGGCCATCTGGGATGACGATGCAATTCACGGTTTTTTTCTTCACGATGTCCTCGCGGCCTACGGAAGCCGTAGTCAGCACATCCCACAGATAATACGTGGAGTTGGTCTCACTGTACACCAGTGGCGGACATCCTGCATAACAGTTCCCCAGGAAATCCACACCTTCGAAGCGGCGTTCTGCTGCCCAGCGGTTACGGACTGCGGGTGTAAGAGGTACTTTGTTTGTGCTTTCGAGTGCGACCAGATCAATCTGGATGCCGCTCTGCCATACGCGATAAGCTGCTTCCGGGTCCCAGAATACGTTCCATTCCGCCGTACCGTCATGCTCCGGCTCTTCTACGTTTCCGCGTTCAAATGTACCGCCCATCCATACCAGCTTGTCGATTTTCTCTTCGATGTCCGGTGCTTCGTCCAGCGCACGCGCGAGGTCCGTCAGCGGGCCTGTGAACAACAACAGCGTTTTGCCTTCGGTATTGCGTACTTTCTCAATCAGATGCTGATGCGCAGGAATAGCGGAGAGCGGCGCTTCCATTTTGCCGGATTCATTCAGCACAGGCAGTGCATCTACATAGAATGAGTGCAGTCTCCATGCAGCTGGAAACGGGTTTTTGCCTCTGGAATTGGATTTAGCCACTTCAATAGAATACGTCCCGAAACGATCGATAATTTTACGGCTCGCATCGGTTGCCGGCTCCAAATATCCGTCTGCCGGAATAACCGATACACCGGTTACGTTTACATTGTCCATTTGCAGAAGCATAAACAGCGATACGAGATCATCCACGCCGCCGTCATGATTGAAATACACATTCAGTTTGTTCGTCATGCTTGCTTTCATCCTTCCTCTGGTTCCCCATTGATGTGAACTTGTCCGTCTGCCCAAGGCCGACGCTTCTTCTATTATGTCCCATAACCCTAAGCCGAGTAAACCTTCCACACCCAAAGAATCCCGTATCTATAGCATTCCCTGCGCATTTTTACCAGCTTATCCATTCCATCTCAGACATACAAACCCAAGGCTCTCGCCTCTGGTAAAAAGAAAGATGGACCACGGGCATCAAGCCCCGCCGTCCATCTGCCCCTCCTCCTGAATTACAGGGATCGGGTTGGTTTCTTCTCTTGCTTCTCGGCAATCTCCGTATACTTGCCTGGCCAGAAAGCCCATTTGCCCAGCAACGCTGTAATCGCTGGTACC
Source organism: Paenibacillus sp. FSL R7-0272 (assembly GCF_037969905.1). Lineage (NCBI taxonomy): Bacteria > Bacillati > Bacillota > Bacilli > Caryophanales > Paenibacillaceae > Paenibacillus > Paenibacillus sp. FSL R7-0272. The sequence continues at coordinate 6,050,937 of NZ_CP150221.1, forward strand.
ATGAACGGACGAACCAGGAACGTATCGAGCATAACACCTACCGCGGTAATAATCCCGAACTGCACCAGCACCTGAATCGGCAAGGTTGCCAGAACCGCGAACGTACCCGCCAGAATCAGACCTGCAGAGGTAATGACCGAACCCGTCTCGCCTACACCTTCTCTAATCGCCTGGCGAAGCGGCATTATTTTGCGTTTCTGCCAGATGCTTGAGATCATGAAGATGTTATAATCCTCGCCGAGTGCTACGAGGAAGACAAAGGAGTAGAGCGGAATTGCTCCCTGAATCGCTTCTGCTCCCAGACCATAGTGAATGATAATCCAACCCAGACCAAGTGCAGAGAAATACGACAGGACCACCGTTACAATCAAGTATGCTGTCGCAACAACAGAGCGCAGATAAAGTAGCAATAGCAGCGTAATCATACCGATCACGACCGGAATAATAATCTTCGCATCCCGCTCTCCAGCGACTTCGATATCATATTGTTCAGCAGTCTGCCCATCAATCCACACTTGTTGATCCACATTGGTAACTCCGGCATCTTTCAATGCCGCTTCGGCCGTAGCTCGCAAGTCAGGAATATGCTGCATCGCTTCAATCGAGTATGGATTAAGGTTGAACTCTACGTTATACGCCGTAATGTTGGCATTCTCCGCGCCTTGCTGCGGGTGGCCCACCTTGCTGATATAATCCAGTGATTCGAGACGTGTTTTCAGATCTGTCTCTTTACCTCCGGCATCCACGATCACTTTAACTGGAGCGAGCTCTCCTTGCGAAAATTGCTCCCCAATAACCTTGAAGCCTTCACGCGAAGGTACATTTTCCGGGAAGGAAGATAACAAGTCGTACGTAAATTTCACTTGGGTTGAAAAAGTAGCCAGTCCACCGAGCAGCACTACCGTAATCGCCAGAACCGTCCAAGGTTTAGTCGTTACGATGCGTCCGATCCAGCTTTCACGGACTTTACGCGGAGCCGGAGCCGGTTTGCCTTTTTTCTTCGCCCGCTCCACTTCCATCTCGTGAGTACGTGGAACGAATGGATAGAATGATCCTCGTCCGAAGATGGCCAGCAGCGCCGGAACGAGCGTCAGACTTGCAATAAACATAATAAAGATGGATAAACTGAAAGGTACGGCAAAACGATGATATGCACCGTATTCAGCTAACAGCAATACAAGTAGAGCTGCGACAACCGTAAATCCACTCATCGCAATCGCGCCAGATGAACCGGTGATGGCTTGGAAGATCGCTTTCTTTTTATCCGGCTCATGATAGAGAATTTGACGGTATCTGGAGATCATGAACAGACAGTAGTCCGTACCTGCTCCGAAGAGTAATACAGTCATGATGGAGATCGACTGGGCGTCAACTGTAATCCAGCCCTGATCCGCCATAAATCCGAGAATCGGACTGGTGACCATATAGGCGAAACCTACGGCAATAATCGGAATGATCGCTAGCACCGGTGAACGGTAGATCAGCAAGAGCAACACGAGTACAAGCACGACAGTTGCGATGAGCAGAGACACATCGGCGGATGAGAACAATCCGCTTGCATCAATCGATATGCCCACTGGTCCGGTTACGCGTGCAATTAACTTGCCTTCAGTATCTATAGCCGTATCAAATGGATTCATGCCGAAGATGGCTTTTGTTTTCTCCTCTAACCCTTCGACACCTGCCTTCAGTTGCTCTGAATCGGCATCTTTGTTGAAAAACAGCGGCATGACGATGGTGCTTCCGTCTTCCGAAAGCTGACCTTTAATCGCCTGCGGTGGCAGCTGATAGAGTGGTACAACCGACTGTTGCTGCTCCACCGGGTCTTGATCCAATCGCTCGGTTAACGCCTGAATCTGCTGGATCTGATCCTCTGTGAGTCCGGCAGAGTTACGCCAGACAATCAGCGCGGGTACGCCCTCGCCGCCAGGGAATTCCTTTTTCGCCAAAGCAGCGGCCTGTACAGATGGTTTCGAATCACTTAAATCTTGTGCGTTGTTGGTCTCACGCTGATTTACTGCGGGCCACACCAGACCAAGTACAACCGCAATGATAATCCATACGAGCAGTGTCACCCATTTACTTCGTTTGCCCGCTACGAAGCGGCCATAACCTGAACCTTCCTGCATGGTCTATTCATCTCCCTAGTTTTGTTTTAATCCATATAAGTTGAACAGAAAGATGGTTTGCACAGACACTTCAATGACAGAATAACCTGGAAAGTAGCTGTGCAAAGTAAATAGTTCAACTCATACGAGAAATCTTTTTATCAAAAACAGCTTTTAAATTAATGTCATGGTATGGAAATGAACCATGGGTCATAATATAATCGAGTTAATTATATATACCGGAAGGTTAATTATGCAATCCCTAATTTTTTGAAAAGTCACAATACGTTATTTTATCCGTAAATGAGGTCGAGTATGATGAACAAAAAACCAAGAAAAGAAGCACGCCCGGCGCGTGCTCCAGGCAGACCCAAAGCAGGTACAGATCAAGCTTCCGCCTACAATAACATCCTAATGACGGCCTCACGGCTGTTTATGGAATACGGCTATGAAGCCGTTTCCCTTCAGCAGATCGCTTCGTTATGTCAGGTGACCAAAGCGTCGATCTATTATCATTTTTCGAGCAAACCGGAACTGTTCACCATAGCCATTACCCGTATGATGGCTATGGGCATGCAGCAGACCACACTGCGGCTTGAAGAACCCGGCACGTTGTACGAACGGCTGGTCAACGTGGCGGCTGCCAAGATGCAACAATCTCATGTGGATACGGAAACGATGATGCGTGAAGCCGAAACGTATCTGAATGCCGACCAGTTTGCTCAGATTCGGGATGCAGAACATCGTATCTTCGAAGTTCTCGCTACACATTTCCAGCGTGAGATGGACAACGGGTATTTGAGAGAAGCCAACCCCTTATTGCTTGCTCAGGCCTTCACGTCCCTGTTGATGTTAGCCAACCGTGAAGATGTACGCCGTATGCACGATACGATTGCCGAACTGGCCGAGGAACTCGTCGGACTCTTTTTGAACGGAGCAGTTAAACATCCATAGGATGAGTAGACGTGTAAACACAACTTCCCCTCTACTATTCCATATGCGCATCTGGAGAACATTTAGTAAGGTTTCAATGATCGTTAAATCGGCCGAATTTGGCTAGAGTAACCTTGACTTAAATCAACAGATAGTCTCCCATACACGCGCTAGCGCGGCGATGCCTGGCTCGATGTTCTCTGCTTCAATGCCGGCAAATCCGATGATAAACTCTCTTTTGCCGTCAGCAGGAGCACTTCCGTCTGCCCACAGATACTCCGCCGAGGCCACACGTATACCCATCTCTAACGCCTTAGCCACCATATTGTCGGCTGGATTCGGGTTAATCAGCCTTAAGACCAGATGGAATCCGGCGTGTTCGCCCTTAATCTCCATTCCCGGTTGATCGCCGAAATGCTGCTGAATGGCCTGCACAGTCAGGTCATGTTTGCGTTTATACAGATTGCGCATTTTACGAATATGTTTACCCAGCTCTCCCTCCCGCATGAATAACTCCAATGTCCGCTGATGCAGACGTGAAGCTGACTGTTCGAACAGAACCGTTCGATAAACCTCGCCAAAATGAGGAACGAGTTCCTTTGGGAGGACCATGTAATGCACGCAAAAAGCAGGGGCAAGCACCTGAGAGAATCCTCCCATGTAGATAACAGGTGCGTTCTCCCGCAGTCCCTGCATCGAAGAAATAGGACGACCGGAATATCTGAATTCGCCGTCATAATCATCCTCAATCAGATAGGCCCCGGAACGTTCCGCCCAGTCCAGCAAGGCGAGTCTGCGGCTGATCGGCATCGGCATGCCCATGGGAAACTGATGCGACGGGGATACACCAGCCAGTGACACATCTGCTTGATACAGTTCATCCAGATTTATGCCTTCGCTGTCCAGTGAGATTGGGATAATCTCATATCCATAATTCCGAAAGGTTCCAGGTAACAGGCGATACCCGGGGTTCTCCACGGCAATTGATCTAACCCCACCTTTGCGAAGCATCGTCTGTGTAAGCAAGGACATGAGCAGATGTTGCTCTGCACCTATCACAATCTGCTCAGGCGTACAGCGAACTCCTCTAAATTGTCCTAGATAGGCCGCAATCTCGTCGCGCAATCCCCACTCACCCTGCGGGTTTCCGTAAAATAATAAACCTTTTGATTCTTCACGCCAAACCCGGTTCGCGTACTGCTGCCATTTCATATAAGGAAACAGGCTAAAATCATTATGCGACATGTGAAAATCATAGGTAACATTCGTCACCGGACGCAAGCTCAGTAAATCTGGTGATACTACTGTAGAACCTGCCTGACCCTGTTTGTTATTTGTACGGGCATAGTTAACCCCTTTTTCATTTTCTGCCGTATGTATATCGGACTTCCCCAGTAACATATCGTGATAACCTTCAATCACGGCTCGAACGCGGTAACCTCTGCGCGGCTGGCTATACACGTACCCTTCCGCAATAAGCTGCTGGTAGGCCGCTTCCACTGGTGTTGTGCTTATGCCCAGCAGTTCTGCCCATTTTCGTACAGAAGGAAGGCAGCTGTGTTCCACCAATTCCCCGCGGAAAATCTCCCGTTTGATATGATCCGAAAGCTGAATATAGACGGGTACACTTTCGTGCTCATCAAGTTTAGGTAATTGCATCATAACTGCCTCACTCCATCTGTCCTTTTCATTTTATCAAAACTGTATATTTGGAAGTATACAGTATTGGGATATAATCATGTCAGAAGCGAAGACTTACAAATCATATTCAGGCGAAACAAATCGTTAGATGCCTCACAGGTCTCGCGCTCCACAAGTTTACTTGAACAAGATCAGGAGGAAACAAACCTATGTTACACCCTACATCTACAAATCGTACCGCCAAACTCATGCAGACTGAACGCATTTACCTGCGCCCATTCGATATATCGGATGTGGATGCTTATTATCCAAGCCTGTTTGAGCCCGAAATGCGTAAACAAACAGGAACTCAAGCGAGCTTTATCCGTTCTCAGGTTGAAAAGTATGTAGAGAGTTTAGCTCAAGACGACTCACGCCTGAACCTACTTATTGCATTACAAAACACAGACGAAATCATCGGCGATGTCGCCCTGATGGACATGCATGCCAAAAATCGCAGTGCACATATTCGCATCGCCATTGATCAGCCAGCTAACCAAGGCAAGGGATATGGTAGTGAAGCCTTGCTACTTATGCTGGACTACGGCTTCGGCATTGCCAATCTGCATCGGATCGAACTGGATGTCTTTGCGTTTAACGAACGCGCCATTCATACGTATGAGAAGCTCGGCTTCCAGCGTGAAGGCGTGAAGCGGGACATGTTGTACTACAATCATCAGTATCATGATGCCATTCTGATGAGCATTCTTGAGCATGAATTCCGGGAGAAACATCTGAAAATAGACAAATGATAGAGTTCATGCAAAAAATACAAAAACCGGGGAGGTTATTCCTCTCCCCCGGTCAGAAAATGCAGATGACCCGCCAGCACCGACAGCTCGGCGGGTGTCTCCATGTACAATTCGCCATCCGTATCGGCCGACATCGGTACATCTGTTTTTATTTTCAACGTAGACGCCTTGAAGTAGGAAATACTCTCATTCCGGGGTTGCCATTCTCCCTCTGGCTTATGTGAAAGCACCTCACGCAGAAGTGGAATGCCTGTCTCATGAATAATAAGCACATCCAGCTTGCCATCTTGTAACGCATCCGGAGCAAACGGTAACGCATTCGTGCCCAGAAAACGTCCATTCGCCGCATAGATCATTACCGCTTCGCCTGTTGTCCGCTCTCCATCGATCTCAAGCTCATACTGAAATGGCTCGGAACGAGTTATCGTCTGGAGTGTGCTGATGAAATAACTGAGTTTGCCGAGCGCCCCTTTTAAATTCTCGTTAATGTTCTGTGAGGCTTCACTGATGAGCCCTATTCCGAAAAAGTTCGTAAACACCCGATCATCTGCTCGTCCGACATCCACCGAGATAACTCGACCTGACAGCATCTCTTGTGCTGCTGTCTCCGCATCCGGGGAAATCCCAAGTGATCTTGCAAAATCATTACATGTACCGCCTGGAAGTACGCCGATCTGTGGAGGATTTTGCAAGGATGCCAGCCCGTTTACACACTCATGCACCGTACCATCGCCGCCTAGAATAAACACCACATCGAACTCTTCTCCGCGCTCCCAGCACAGCTTCTCTCCTTCACCCGGTTCATCCGTCCGAACCACGACCAATTCATGAATGGCTGGAGCAAGTACGCCTGTGACCAGACCTAATGTATTCTCCCGATTGGCTTTCCCTGCATGAAGATGATGTATTAACAAGGCTTTATTCCATTCCATGCTGCTTTCCTCCATTCAAATGCTTGTTTCCCTTTACCCAAAAAGGTTGAAGTGATAAACAAAACCATGGCTCAGCGCATGCTCCTGACATACGAACCGTGGTTGTGAAGGTTAAACTTCATATGAAGAAGCGACAGACGGAATATGCATCGTTTTTGTTTTTCATGCGTAATACCAGATAGCTGTACAGGACAAGCTACTTTCATTCATTTTTGGCAACGTGAGATGTATGTTATTATTCTATAAAAATAAAGCTTCTGTTCTGTCTGAAGCCACATGATTACCATCATTTATTAACATGGTTTCGCATCTCCGGTCTTATAGCCATTACCTGCTGTAACCGGATCTATGCATGAGAAAAAAGGTTCCTCCGCAACCTATGAGATATAAGCAACAACTTAGCGGGAGCAACCCATTCAATTCGCTTCAAAACGGTTATATGTACACTATACACGAATGGAGGAATTCCCTATGATTCCAGCTACAATGGAGCAATTAGAGCAAGTTCGCAAGGAATGCCGTACGATGGTTCGCAAAAGAGCAACCGCTTCTGCTGGCTCCACACTCGTACCTCTTCCCGGTACAGATGTCATCGCTGATGTGGGCATGCTGATGCAGCTGCTGCCTGCCATTAACAATAAATTCGGTTTATCGCAAAAACAGCTTGACGGCATGGACCCTGAAACCAAGTCCATGATTTACGGATTTGTGATGTCGATCGGGAGTAAAATTATCGGCCGCATGGTCACGAAGGAACTGGTCGTTCAGGTGCTCAAACGGGTAGGTGTACGAGTAGCGACTAAATCGGTCGCCAAGTTTGTTCCGTTTGCGGGGCAAGGTCTCGCCGCAGCTCTCAGCTTCACTGCCATGCGGTATGTGGGCAACAAACATATCGACGACTGTTATGAAGTGGTTAAACGTATGATTGAACAGCGCGAAGGCCTGCCTGGTGAACCGGCAACGGCATCACTGGAGGAAGCTACCAGCCATCACCTTGAGGAAAACTTGCAGGATATAGCTGAACATGAAACAAAGCAGCATGCTGATACGAAAGAGGAAGAGGAAATCAAACAGGACCATCAGAGCACCAGTGAAGGTAAGAAGGGTTTCCTGTGGAGACCAAGGCTTAAATAGTACGTTAAATTGTCTTCCATACATTGCATATCTGCAAGCGAACATGGCTGGGCGGGGCAAGGCACAACATCTATCCGCAGGAAAACGTTGTGGCATAGCAGTGATAACACAAACGGGACGAAGCAGTGCAATGACCGCGACGTCCCGTTTGTTTGGATTTATGTTACACCAGAGGTGCGAAGAGCACCGTGGTGAGGTTCTATTTTTCCAATAAACTATGGTTCTAGATGTTCCTGACGGGTCTGACAGCTCTGATAGATATCTAGTCCAGTCCGTTAAATCGCCTGCGGCTGTTGCTCCGTAAACTGACTGTTGTACAAGTCAGCATAGAAGCCCTGTTTCGCCATCAGTTCCTCATGATTGCCCTGCTCAATCACATTACCGTGATCCATGACCAGAATGAGATCGGCACCACGAATGGTAGACAAACGGTGAGCGATAACAAAACTTGTACGGTCTTGCATCAGCTCATTCATCGCTTTCTGGATAAAGACCTCGGTCCGTGTGTCAACGCTACTGGTTGCTTCATCCAGAATCAGGATGGACGGGTTCGCCAGAATCGCTCTCGCAATCGTCAGCAGTTGTTTCTGACCTTGAGATATATTGGACGCCTCTTCATTCAAAATCGTATCGTAACCGTCCGGGAGTGTGCGAATGAAATGATCAGCATGTGCAGCTACAGCGGCTTTGACCACTTCCTCTTCCGTTGCGCCTTCCCGTCCATACGCAATATTATCCCGGATTGTACCGTTAAACAGCCACGTATCCTGAAGCACCATACCGAACAGACCGCGCAGATTACCACGGGACATGTCTTTAATGTTAATGCCATCAATGGTAATCCGGCCACTCTGGAGTTCATAGAACCGCATAAGCAAGTTAATCAGTGTTGTTTTCCCGGCACCTGTCGGTCCAACAATAGCTACAGTCTGACCTGGTGCCACATTAATATTCATATTGCGAATGAGCAGTTCATCTTCTTTATAGCCAAAATCCACTGCCTCAAAAGCTACAGCCCCTGTCGGGTAACGCAACGTTGCAGGTTGTTTCGACTCAGGAACTTCCTCTTCCTCGTCCAGCAGTTCAAACACACGCTCTGCCGAAGCAATCGTTGACTGAATAATGTTGGAGATGTTGGCAATCTGGTTAATCGGCTGTGTGAATTGCCGCGAATATTGCGTAAAGGCCAGAATATCCCCGATGGAGATCGAACCCCGTGTAACAAAAATCCCGCCGACCACACAGATCAGTACATATCCCAGGTTCCCGACAAAGTTCATCAAGGGCATAATAATCCCCGAAATAAACTGAGCTTTCCAACCCGATGCATACAGTTCTTCATTCACTTTCTCGAATTGCTGTACAGATTGTTCCTCACGTCCAAAGGCTTTGACCACCTTGTGTCCGGTATACATTTCTTCTACATGACCATTCAGTTCACCGAGCGATTTCTGCTGTCCCGCAAAATGTTTCTGCGAACGGGAAGCCACCAGCATAACGACCACGACACTAAGCGGTAAAGTCAAAATTGTAATCAGCGTCATCCATGGACTGATCGTCAGCATCATAATGATGACACCCACAATCGTCACCACGGACGTAATAAACTGGGCCAAACTTTGTTGCAGCGTGTTACTGATATTGTCCACGTCGTTGGTTGCACGGCTAAGCGTCTCACCATGTGTACGGGAATCGAAATATTTCAGTGGCAAACGTCCAACCTTGGCACTGATCTGCTCGCGCATATCATAGACGACCCGCTGAGCTACACCCGCCATCAGATATTGCTGTACATACGCAAAAGCAGCACTGAGCAGATAAAGTCCAAGCAACAGGTACAATACTCGCATCAGGGCTGGGAAATCAATCCCGGCTCCCTGCACACCCTGCATAATCGCAATGGCTCCATGAGCAAGAATATCTGTACCCTCTGCCATAATCTTCGGACTAATAATGCCAAACACGGTACTTAAAATGGCAGCGATCAAAACAAAGATCAGACGAGAGCTGTGTGGCCGAAGATACTGAACCAGGCGGCGCAGTGTGCCTTTGAAATCCTTCGCTTTCTCGGCAGGAGCCCGCATGCCCATTCCGCCGCCAGGATGTCCTGGTCCGCCTGGGTTGCTCGGTGTTTTGCGTGGTGCTGTACGTTCACTCATGCGATCTCCTCCTCAGTCAGCTGGGAGGATACAATCTCGCGGTACACTTCATTGTTCTCCAGCAGCTCTCTATGTGTTCCCGAACCGACAATTTCACCCTCATCCATAACGAGAATACGGTCTGCATCCATAACCGTGCTTACCCGCTGAGCTACGATCAGCACAGCCGCTTCCGTCGTTTCCGATTTGAGCGCAGCACGAAGTTTGGCATCCGTTTTAAAATCAAGGGCCGAGAAACTGTCATCGAAAATATAAATTTCAGGACGGCGAACGAGTGCGCGTGCAATGGACAAACGTTGTTTCTGTCCACCTGACACATTATTCCCGCCTTGTGCAATCAGGCTGTCATACCCTTCCTTCATCTCGGAGATGAAGTTTTCGGCTTGGGCCGTACGTGCCGCATGAATCACTTCATCCATACTCGCATCATCCTTACCTTGCCGAATGTTATCTGCAACCGTACCGGTAAAAAGAACAGCTTTTTGCGGGACAAACCCGATTTTGGATCGAAGTTCTTCTTGTTTAAGCTCCCGCACATCGGTTCCATTCACACGCACAGTACCTTCGGTCACATCATAGAAACGCGGAATGAGGCTCAGCAATGTGGTTTTACCCGAGCCCGTACCGCCGATAATCGCTGTCGTTTCACCGGAACGAGCCGTAAACGAGATATCGGACAACGCAGCATTTTCTGCACCCGGATAACGGAAAGTGACACGGTCGAACTCAATCGTTCCTTGCATCGATTTCATTGTGCGAGGCTGTGCAGGATCAGACAGATCAGGTTGCATATCCAGCACTTCGTTAATCCGTTCTGCGGAAGCTGATGCTCTTGGAATCATGACAAAAATCATGGATACCATAATCAGCGAGAACATAATCTGCATCGCATATTGTACAAAGGCAATCAGGGAACCAATGTTCATATGACCGCCATCAATACGCAGACCACCAAAGTACAGAATTGCAATCATCGAAAAGTTCATGACCAGCATCATCACCGGCATAACTGTCGCCATCAGGACATTGACCTTAATCGACGCATCTCTTAATTCCGTATTTGCCCCATTGAAACGAACACGCTCATGCTCGCCACGGTTAAAAGAACGAACAACCCGGATACCTGTCAGCTGTTCACGCAGAACCAGATTAAGCCGGTCCAGCTTTTTCTGGATTTGCTTGAATAACGGAAATCCTTTGGAACCGATTAAGGCGATTGCTCCTGCAAGTACAGGCAGAACAACGAGGAAGATGGTGGATAGCTTCGCGTCCTGAGAAACGGCCATGAAAATCCCCCCGATACACATCATCGGAGCCATAATCATCATGCGCAGCATCATCGTTAATACGTTCTGTACCTGTGTAATATCATTGGTTGTACGCGTAATCAGTGAAGCTGTGCCAAGCTTGTCGAATTCCTGCAGCGAGAAATTCTCAACATGCCGGAACACTCGGCTGCGTAGCTGTTTGGCAAATCCGCCCGCTGTGCGCGAAGATAGATAACTCGCGATAATGGAACATGTGGTTCCGCCAATGGCAATCAGCAGCATGAAACCGCCAATTTTCCAGATATAAGGTACATCACCTTTGACGATACCCAGGTTGACGATATCAGCCATTAACGTTGGCAGGTACAGCTCCGCCATCGTTTGCAGAAAGATGAGCGCCAAAATAAAAATAATCGGAATACGATAGGGCTTTAACATGCGAAATAACTTCATCATGGCGTATCATCTCCTTGTTCGGGTGTTTCTGTATCAGGTGCTTTATTGTCGTTTTCATGTCCTTCATCGTGACCAGAAACCTGTGCATCAAAGAAGGTATACACCTTGCTGAGCAGTTCCGCCAGTTGCAAACTATCCCCTTCGCCCAAATGTTCAACCAGTCTGTTGAAGGTAGCCATTCGTTCTTCATGGGCTGCACGAATAATTGCTCGGCCTGCATCTGTAATTGTAATCCGCACCGCCCGCCGATCCTCGGGGTCCATCGTCCGCTCAACCAGCCCTTCATCCTCCAGGCCACGAATCACGGGCGTAATCGTTGGTGATTTCACACGCATTAATGCGCTAATTTCGGACACTTTTAAACCCGGATGCTCCTGGTTTAGATGGCTCTCGAAATCAGGCGGATTATCCCGCCAATCCATACGCTCCCCTGGATGTGCACCATGAAGCAAACAAGCGAGTACCATAATTTCGTTGTGATTGCGCCCATGTGGTTTATGTTGTCTCCATTTGCCTTTGTTAAACTGCATAATGGAATATAAAAGCTTCTGGGCTACCGGATCTATGCCAGTCATCACATCACCCTCCTTCTTCGGAACATCATGTTCCATAAAATAATCATCGCCTGTCTATTAGATAGGACTTGTATTTAATAGCCTACCGATTTAATAGATGACCAATTTAATAGTTAATCAATTAATTAGGTTACCTAAGTATATTATCAGCTTATGTATATGTCAATCATTTCATCCATGTCAAAAGCATCCAATATCAGAGAGCATTCCAATGCTATCTGAACACCCATATAATCACTTGCGCTTCTACTTGACAGCATGTTTACTCTTAGCCATCCCCATGACAAAAAGCCCCCAACCCATCAGTTTGATTAAGACCAAACGAAGGGAGTAGAGAGCTTTTTTAAAATAGAATTTTCTAAATAGATTTTTTTAAAGTAGACCTGTTGAATCGATATTTATTTTGAAGCAGATACACTCTTCGGCACAGCAGCAAACGGGAAATAGTCTTTAGCATTATTATAGGATATGCCTTGCACGATCTGACCGAGCAGCTCCATATCGTTTGGTGCTTCACCTTGTTCTGCCCATTCACCAATCAGATTACAGAGCAGGCGGCGGAAATATTCATGTCTCGTATACGAGAGGAAACTTCGGGAATCGGTCAACATGCCGACAAAACGGCTGAGCAGCCCCACATTTGCAAGTGCCTTCATCTGTGCAAGCATGCCATCCTTCGTATCATTGAACCACCATGCCGCGCCAAGCTGAATTTTACCTGGAACGCCTCCACCTTGGAAGCTACCAATAATGGCAGCAAGCACTTCGTTATCCCTTGGATTAAGGGAGTAGAGAATCGTTTTTGGCAGAGCGTCCTGCTGCTCCAACGTATCCAGCAATCCGATAACAGCCGCCGATAATGGCGTATCATTCACAGCATCGTACCCTGTGTCAGGCCCGAGCTTCTTGAACATTTTCGTATTGTTGTTACGAGCTGCATTGATGTGGAACTGCATAACCCAGCCGCGCTCTGCATACAGCTTGCCAAGGAATGTCAGTGTAACCGTCTTGTATCCGTCCTCTTCCGCGCGCGAAACTTTCTCCCCCGCAAGTGCTCTGGCAAAAGCAGCAGCCGCTTCCTCGCGAGTTGCATCAGCATACGGCACGTAATCCAGTGCGTGGTCAGATACACGACCACCTGCGGAATGGAAGAATTCCACACGGGATTCAAGCGCAGCCAGGAATGAGTCATAATCCGTAATTGCTGTGCCCGCAACCTGTGAAAGCTTGCCTACCCACTCGATGAAAGTATCCCGGTTCAATTCCAGTCCTTTGTCCGGACGGAAAGACGGCAGAACTGCTGTATCGAAACCTTCAATCTCCTGAATTTTGAGGTGATATTCCAGAGAATCCGTTGGATCATCGGTGGTGCACACCACGGTGACATTGGATTTGGTAATCAGATCACGCGCACCGAAGCCTTCGCCGGTCAGTTTGGCATTTACTTTTTCCCAGATCGCTGGAGCGCTTGTCTCATTAAGCACTTCATGTACATCGAAATAACGTTGTAATTCCAAGTGAGACCATGCATACAGCGGGTTGCCGATCATCATCGGCACTGTTCTGGCATACGCAAGGAAACGGTCATAATCCGTTACCTCTTCGCCGCCCGTCACATACTTCTCTTCAACACCGTTAGCCCGCATCAGACGCCATTTGTAATGATCGCCGTACAACCAGGCCTCTGTCAGATTGCCAAATGTTTTGTTCTCGTAAATTTCCTGAGGACTGAGGTGGCAGTGATAATCCATAATCGGCATGTCTTTCGCATACTGCTCGTACAGCTTGACCGCCGTTTCATTGTGAAGTAAAAATTGTTCATCCAGAAAAGATTTCATTCGCCTTGCACGCTCCCTTTAGGTGAGTTTACGTTCATTTAGGTTCACTTTCCATCTTTACGCTACACCGTTTTCGCCTAAAGTTCAATATAAAATGATAGCGTTCTCAAAAAAGGTTGGTTTAGGCATACTTTCGGAAACGCGGTATACTGGATTTAACGCGAGTGATACTGATTTAAAGATCGATGCGAGATCAAAATTCTCATTAAAAACAATACGGATATGGAGATCGATATGGATATGACAATCAAAGATTGACTATATATCGGTGCTTACATTAGCCATAAAAGGAGATGCAATGCGATGAAAATCACTTTTCTAGGTACAGGAGACATGTTCAGTGTAGAACAACATCATAATAGTATGCTGGCCGAATTCGGCGATACCCATCTGGTTATTGATTTTCCAGAGTCCAATGCCAAAGCGCTCAAGGAATACGGATTCGCGATGACAGGTATTCATAATGTGTTTATCACCCATCTACATGAGGATCATATTAATGGGGTTCAGATGCTCGGCTATTATGGACAGATTGTCGGTGACCGCAAACCACGCCTGTTCATTCATGAAGAGTTGGTTGACCCACTGTGGAACATCCTTTCTCCAGGGATGCGGTATACAACAAACGGCGAGCGTACAATGAGTGACTATTATGATGTGATTCCGCTTCCGGATGGCGGAAGTTTTGAGCTTGGCGGGGTCACGTTTGAGACATTTCGCACACAGCATGTTCCCGGCATGGTCAGCAACGGGCTGATGGCGAAGCCTTATTTTTACTATAGTGCAGACAGCACACTGGATCGTGAGCAAGTGGAACGGGTTGCACCCGATGTGCAACTCATTTTCCATGAATGCCATATGCATGACCTGGTGATCAAATCCCATACGTCACTGAAAGATGTGGAGCAGCTACCCGCTGAAGTGAGACGGAAAACGGTACTGATGCATTATCATGATGAATATGCCGATGCAGACAAACGCGCAGCATTCAACCGTACGTACGCGGGTGATCTGCGCATGGCTGGCACGCTGGAGTCTTTTGAGTTGGGGGCATATTAGTAAACGGGCTATGGCCTACAAAATAGAACAGATCATTGGCATGGGAATGAGAGATTAGGGGGTCAGGACGATCCCTGGCCCTCCGTTCCCCCGTTATTCTCATCACTCCCAAAACTTCATATATTCAATCATTCTTGAAGATGGCTTGGCTTGAAGGTGAATATAATCCTCTTCCCGCTGATCTTCTGGTCCATATGAGATTTTGACATACACATCAGTATAGTTCTGAAGATATTCTGCGCTAATTTCGGATTTGGGTCTCAGAACATAACTTCTGGATAAGCCTAATCCCAGCGGCTCTTTATCCGGCCGCAACGTAGTTTCATATGTATTGCCCACATTCGAATGGAATAGTTCAGCTGCATCAATAACTTGAAACATATCGGGATCGAGAGTGAAGGTTTGAATGACATTCATCATCGGCATGCGAACTTCATCAATCATAACCTCATAGGTGATCCCATCCACTCCAGATTCTCGGTCAGGGTTTACATCCACCGTTGCAGCCAGATGATACTCTCCTGGCAAGGCTCCTTTGAAACTCTCCTGATCCTTTGTTACCCGCTGGGTTATATCCCTGCGTTCTGTGTTAAATGTATAGTTGTCCGCGCGCTTAACCTCTCCATTTGGCCCTTCTTCCACGCCAAAATTGCACGCCGTCAAACTTATTGCTATCACAAGTAGATAGAGGACAAGCCATAAGGGAGACGTTCTTGCTCTAACTTTTGTAGTTCTGTTTATTGTAGTTCTGGTTCTTGTAGTTCTTGTTATTGCAGTTGTTATCCTTGTTTTTGTATTGGTTTTAGTTCTACGATGCATACCAGTGCTAACTCCCTTCTCTCTTTCATATATTCCATTCTCGAAACTTATCGCCCATCCATATGAACAACATATCCGGTATGATACTTAATACGTTAATAAAAGTGTCCAACATCATTGATATTATCTTGTAAACTCGAGAGACTACCTAACTAGTCTAGATTCCAAATGAACTTTTCCCTATATTTGGAATATTGTAGCATATATTCTAATATTAGTCTCACATAATCTCTGTCATGTGTGTGACGTAAGTAGTGAATATGTTGGTTGGTTGGTTGTTGTAGTTAAGCATAAGTGGGATGTGCGTAGAGTAGATCGAGAGTAGATAAGTCGTTAGGAAGTAGCTAGAGTAGAGGCCTGACTATATAAATGCGGGGAAATTCCATCAGTGTACACTCTGTTTTAAGTTTCCATTGTACGTTAACGATCACCAGAAACCTTATTTTACGTATATTGAAGGGTTTTACATTCTAACGATCACCAGAAGCGATATTTGGATGAATTCGCTGTAAATGATAGCATTTTGACCGAATTTCAGCAAAATAAGCTCCACTGGGATCGTTAGAATTCCAAGGACCCTGTTTGGGGGCAAATAAGGCTTCCTGAGATCGTTAGAGTTCCAGAGCTGCTTCCAAACTATAAGTTACTAAAATGGGAAAACCACCTGAACTATCAGCACGCAGCAACGCGTCTGTTTGAACGTCCTCCACTCGTTGGATACTATTGGACGAGTGAAGATACCGTTCAGTTTCAGGTGGTTTATTTATTAGTTGCAGTGCTGTATCATATCGACCTTTTTTACTTGTTACGTATCACTTATGCAGAGACATTGTCCTACAAATATTCACAAACAATTACTTTGGCTATTCTCAACATCTAGTTTGAGCCATCTACAGTGTCTTCACCGCAGTCCTCATTCTGCTCAGACAGTGCCCAGACGGACACCCCTCCGCCGCAGACGTGGAACGTAGCCCAGCCATCTTCCTCAATGGTGATCGAATCTTCACAACTACCGGTCAGGTCTTCCCAGACTTCCCCTGCACGATGCTCTCCGACAAACATTCTCTTCTCACCGTCATCTCCGTTTGAGATGACCACTGCGCAACCCGAGCCTTCAAACTCTTCCAATCCGCGGCGAACCCAACCAATGGTGTTGGGATGATCGAAATAGTCTTCCTGCTCTCCATAGGCTTTGTTGCAACGAGCTGACAACAGAATGTCCAAAATCTCTTTTTTGCCCTCCACCGGTTCAGGTCCACCAATCCCGTAATAATCGCCGTAAAAGATGACGGGATATCCGTCACGACGCAGTAGCGTCAGTGCATACGCGCTCGGCTTGAACCAATCGCCAACCCAGGATTCGAGCGCCTCATGGGGCTGCGAATCGTGGTTATCCACAAAAGTCACCGCATGGGTTGGATGAGTCTGAACCAAGGTGTCGTCAAAAATTTTGGAAAGATCGAAATCGCGTCCTGCCAAAGAGGCCTCATGTAATTTATAGTGAAGCGATACGTCAAACAAGTCAATTTGATAATCCACTGTATCTAAAAAGGTACGACAAGCATCCAGATTGGGATTCCAGAACTCACCAACGATGTAGAAATCTTGCCCGCGTTTGCGGATCATCTCTGCAGTAAATTCCTTGATAAACTCATGGTTAATATGTTTGATCGCATCCAGTCGGAACCCACCGCATTGCAACGTATCGATCAACCATTTGCCCCACTCCATCATCTCATGCCGTACATCCGGGTGGTTATAATCTATATTGGCAAACATCAGATAATCATAGTTGCCAAACTCATCATCGACGTTTTCATTCCAGGTTTTGTTCTCGCCGGCAATGCGGAATACACCCGTACGTTCTTCTTTTGCATCAAAATCGGTACCGTTGAAGTGTTCGGATGTCCATTTGAAGGAAGAATATTCATTGCCCCGGCCTGGAAATGTGAACTTCGTCCAGCCTTCAATCTCGAATGGTTCGGAAATCTCCTTCGTCCGGTCGTTGGGATCAACCTCGATCACTTTAAAGACTTCCTTCTCATCTGCTCCGGCTTTATGATTCATTACGAGATCCACATAAACGACAATGCCGCTCTTCTGACATTCTGCGATGGCTTCCACCAGTTCCTGCTTGGTGCCATATTTCGTGCGTACCGTACCCTTTTGATCAAATTCACCCAGATCGTACAGATCATATACGCCATAACCTGTATCCTCTGCAGACACTGCCTTTGTTACAGGAGGCACCCATACAGAGTCTATGCCTTTTGCTTTCAGTTCCGGGGCCATGTCAGCCAGTCGCTTCCAATGATTGCCGTCTGCAGCCAAATGCCATTCAAAAAACTGCATCATGGTATGATTTCTCTTCATCACAAACCGACCTCCTTGATTTGCATGCGAAGCGGACCGCGGAACGGATAGGGTATCGCCGTTGTTCGTTCGTGCTAACCAAGTTATAACCCGATTGCCCTATGTTTCAATCATGAAAATGAAAGAATGTTAAGAAATTCAAAGAAAATTTTTCGTAAAGCACTGAAAATAGCATGATAAATAAGTAAAAAACGTAAACATCATCAAATCCATTTATAATCCATCCATTCGTCAGGTAAAAGAGAACGATACGGCTCCTGCGTGAAACGGTCATCAACTAGCACGAGCACACCCTTATCTTCTTCCGTTCGAATGAGCCTGCCCCCAGCCTGAAGCACTTTATTCATGCCTGGGAAAACATAAGCATAATTAAAACCGTTACGTCCTGATTTATCAAAATAATCCTTGAGCACGTTGTTCTCGAGACCAATCTGCGGCAACCCAGCACCTACAACGACAACGCCGTTCAGACGGTCTCCCGGCAGATCGACCCCCTCCGAGAACACACCGCCCATTACAGCAAAAACAAGACGTGTGCGCTCCGGATGTGGCTGGAACGCTTCAAGGAACTGCTCTCGCTCCTGCTCGTTCATTCCTTGCTCCTGCATCACCGTATCCGCACCACTGGCCCCCGGAAGCTGTGTATATGCCTGATAGATCTCCCGCATGTACGGATAGGAAGGGAAAAAGACTAACAGGTTGCTACGCGGCCACTCGGATACGAGTTGCTGTAACATCTCGGCAATCGGGCGTTTGGACCGCTCCCGGTCTTTATAACGTACAGACAGAGGCATGAGCCGAACATCCAGCTGTTCCCGGTTGAACGGAGACGGAATCTGCAATGTGTAGTCCTCTTCCTCTGCCCCCAGCATATCGCGGTAATAACGAAGAGGTGACAAGGTTGCCGAGAAATGAATGATCGAACGGAAGCCCTTCGCTGTCTGCCGCAGTAGCAAAGATGGGTCCAGACAGAACAGTTTCACCCGTACCTCGCTTCGCACACACTCTGCATAGGTGATAAAACGCTCGTCATATAACCTGGCAATTCGTACGAAGTTTTGTGCTGTAAAATAGGCATCGAGCAGCAGCTGATCCATCTCAGCATTGCCAGATCCACCCTCGGCCAGACATTGCTCCGCCACCATGACAAAAGGCTCAAGCCGTTCAATCAGCTCCTCTGGCGCTTCTTGCTGTATAATCTTGCCCTCTTCTCCGCCGTTCTTACGAAGGGTGATCAGATACTTGTCGATGGCTCCGGTATAGTCCACAATCGCTTTGGCGGCAGGCACACTGCTGCCCAGCGTCTGGAACTCTCTTTTGACATCGAGAAACACCGCCTTTTCCAGCTCAGCCGAGAACATCATACGCCCACGATCCACCAGATTATGTGCCTCATCTACTAGCAGCACCGTCTTGCGCTTCTGTTCCTCCAGCATCCGTTTGAGTGAAATACGCGGATCGAAAATGTAGTTGTAATCGCAGATCACCGCATCGGCTGCATATGCCGCATCCAGCGAGAATTCAAACGGACACACCCGATGTTTGCGGGCATACTGCTCAATAACGGGCCGTGTCATCAACGTTTCATGTTCCAGCATGTCCAGCACAGCACCATTAATTCGGTCATAATACCCTTCACACATGCCGCACTGCCCCGTATCGCAGGCTTCCTCGTCTTTGAAACAAATTTTGTCCTTCGCCGTCAGGCTGATGACATGCATGTTCAACCCTTCTGCCTGCATCCGGGCAAAAGCTTCCTCCGCCGCCACTCTCGTTGTCGTTCTCGCGGTCAGGTAGAACAAACGACTAGCCTCACCTTCTCCGATGGCTTTCACCGTAGGAAAGAGCACAGACATGGTTTTGCCGATGCCTGTAGGTGCTTTGGCCATAAGTCCCTGTCCTTCACGAATCGTTTTGTACACTGCACCTGCCAGCTTACGCTGTCCTTCCCTGTATTTGCGAAAAGGAAACGGCAACTCGCGTACACTAACGTCCCGCTCCGCTTCATAAGCAGCAATCATCTCCGCATACGGCGCATAGCCCGCGATGACTTCTGCTGCAAACTGCTCGAGTTCCTGCCGCTCCGCCATGCGGCGAAACCGTCGCTCTTCACCCGTCACCGAATGCACATACGTCAACTGCACCTGCATCCGCGGCTCATCATGCTGAGCGGCATACATATAGGCATACATCTTCGCCTGGGCCCAGTGCACGTCGAGGCCGCCTTCCAGCTCGTCCAGGTTACCCGCCGTGGATTTGATCTCATCCACCGTTAATTGCCCCTCCAGGCGAATCAAGCCGTCACATCGGCCTTCAATGACGTAGGTCAAATCCCCATGTTGAAGCTCGGCTTCGAGTACAACTTCTTTTAAATCCTCTTCGGTATATGCTTTCTGCACACGCTGATGGATTCGCGTCCCCTCCTGCATCGAAGCATTGGTGCGGAATCCAGGACGGATGCTGCCGCTCCGATACACATACTCGACCAGTGGCCTGACTGATATCCGAATTGTTGTTTTCATACGATCACCCGTTCTGCTTGTAGTGGTTCTACTTTATCATGAAACAGGTTCCTCTAACCAGATTTTTGGCAAATTGGACTCGTCCGTTCCCGTATGCTATGTTGAGTTGTATAAAGCGAACGCTCTGCTTCTCCAGCTTATTTCTGTCCTCTACGTTCTCATGTGTAAAAGTATAGTCAAACTTATTTTGAATTTACGTATAAAGAGGAGGCAAACTTCCTATGTATATTTATTTGATCCCATCCCCGTTACCGGATGCACTTGCGGCATATCCACATCTGACACTGCGAGCTGAAGGTCAGGTACTTCTCGCTATGGAAACCACTGATCGTCTGCTGGATATTGAGTCAGATGAACAGGTAGCTTCTTATGAAGCATTTGATGATGCAGGAGCATGGGCAGGCGGTGGATTTGCTGTACTGAACAACATTCCTGTAACCGAAGATGGCCGGAATGATTTTGAGGAACGTTTTAAGAACCGTGCCCGCAAAGTTGAAGATGAACCTGGATTCGTCGGTATTCGTGTACTCCGTCCATTGAAGGGTGATACGTATGTCGTACTGACACTGTGGCAAACAGAAGAACATTTCAAAGGCTGGCAACAATCGCAAGCCTACAACCATGCTCACCGCAATCGCAGCACTAGTGAGGGCCTGACCGCGCAGAAACCAACCATGTTCCCTCGACCTTCATTTGTGACCACATATACAATCGAGTAGAGAGAGTAGAGTAAAGTTGAAGAGTTACACGCAAATGGAGTTGCGGAGTGAGTGGGAAGTTAGGAAGTTTACCGCAGGCGTGCAGTTTCACATCAAGGGGAAGCGACGCAACAAGGGGCGAAATAGCGGTAAAAAAGGTACTGCAGTGGGTTACAAAACACGCTTCAAGACAAGCCATAGTATTCGAAATTCTAACGATCTCAGGAGAGCTTATTCCGGCCTTTTTTGTCCTTTTGGAGATCTAACGATCTCAGGGGACGCTATTTTAGTCGAATTCACAGTTTCAGCTTGAAAATGACCCTTTTTCACTAAAATAAGGTCTCTCCGGATCGTTAGATTTTGAAGACATGCTCAAACGCCTAAATAAAGCTTTCTGAGATCGTTAGCGCATTCGCCTACCTTGCTCAGCAAATCTTCTGCCTCACGTCAACTTACAACGGACGTAATGCCACGGATTCACGCGCGTTCAACTGCCCCACCATAGACAGCCATTCCTGCGGTTTGTTTGGAAGTACAGCATAGTAACGGTTCAGGAAATCGGACACCAGACTGGCTGGCAGTTCTGCAAGAGACTCATCACCCGGCATAAAGCACAGGTCCAATCCTCCCACAGCTTCACCGTCACCTTGCCAGGATGGATGAACATAAGGGAAGTCCAGACGCTGATACCCCAGATGGGACAGCACTTCACGGCGTACATAAGGGTCCATCGGTTTGATGCCACCAAACGCGTGATCCTGAGTCAAATATGGATTGTATATTTCGGCAAACATGCCGAACAACGATTTACCATTGGCAGCGGCGAGTTGCTGCAGGTCAAGCTTGCGATGATTCGCCAGGAATGTGCCGATTCCCAAACCTTCGCGTCCGATAATCGTAAAATCAGTCATGGCCACGTTCCAGTCCTCATAGTAACGGTACTCCGTCGCACCAACCACTTGGCCTTCATGTACAGCGACAAATACCCGAATACCCGGGTCTTCCAGTGGTTCAGCCCATAACGGGAAATCCAGCACTTCCTCTGGCGGGAAAATGTCCTGCATCAACTTGTGCATTTGAGCAAACAACGGGTCTTGAATGGATGTAATACGTGTAAATTCCATAGATAAAAGCCTCCCTATTTAGATATGTATTTACTTAAAAGGATTACGCCACTCCATCAGAGCCGCGTAATGACAAGATTCCTCGTCATCCAGATAATCGATAGCCACTCCAACAGGCATACGCCCGCATCGTAGCAGAAAAGAAATAACCGGGTCATGCCTCTCTCCAGCGGCAACCTGATCCAGATACTGTTGTGCTGACATTTGCTCAGCTACCTGGTGATATCCAGGCATCCGCCCTGCCCCAAGCAAACGATCCACCCCCTGTGCAATCACAAGATGGTACATCGCCTGCATCATAAGCTGGGCCAGCCCCCACTTACGATACTTCGGACGGACACAGAGGTCAACGATGTATAACGTGTTCCCATCCGGCTGGTGATTGCGGATATATCCATCATCTGTGACCTCTGCCCACGTATGACTGGGTGGGTGCGCAGCATCCCACTGCATTCGTAGTGACGTCATCGAGCCAGCCAGTTCCCCATCCACCTCGATGCAGATGGCTCCTTCAGGATAATGCTGAATATGGCTACTAAGTTGCTCTTGGTTCCAAAGAAGATCCTCCGGATATGGTGGTGGGAAGCTCTCTGCCTGAATACGAATAAGCTCTTCAAAGTCATGGGCCACATAATTGCGGATGACCGCTGTAGCTCTACCATGTTTACCACTTCCATCGGGTGCCGTTATCAGCATTTCTTTGACATACATCCCGCTTAACCCCTCCTTTGTCTAGCTCTATTCAGCTTCCAAAAACAGATCTATTCCCAATCGGTGTACAGATCTGTACGGCGGTCACGCCAAGTTGTTACCGAGCCACGTTCGCGCACCTCGTACAGCAAATCCAGATCGAGATCGGCCGTTACAATCATATCGTTGTTAATCTCACCTTCCGCAAGAATGCCGCGCGGCGGAAATGGCACATCATTCGGGGTAATGATCGCAGCTTGTCCGTAATTGGCACGCATGAAATCCACTGTAGGCAGATGGCCCACCGTTCCCGTTAATACAACGTAAACCTGATTCTCCACAGCGCGAGCATGACTCGTATACCTTACCCGGTAAAATCCGTGGCGGTCGTCCGTACAGGAAGGACAGAAAATCACATCTGCTCCCTTGGCTTTCGCCATACGCACAATTTCGGGAAATTCAATATCGTAACAGGTCAGCATCGCAATTCGACCTTTGTCTGTATCAAACACTTCCAGTCCGTCACCTGCAGCCATATTCCACTCCGTTACTTCGGTCGGCGTAATATGAATCTTCGCCTGACGTGCAATCCGTCCATCCGGGTAGAACATATGTGCTGTATTGTACAGCTTGCCTTCCCGCCGGATAACGTGAGTGCCTCCGATCAGATGCATGTTGTATTGGGCTGCAAGAGAGATAAACAATTGCTCATACTGCTCTGTAAAATCAGGCAAATCTTCAATCGTCAGCGCATTTCCTTGTGCGTCTCCAATGGACATTAATTGTGTTGTAAAAAATTCAGGAAACAGCACAAATTCCGTTCCGAATTCGTCAGCTGTCCGTATGTAATGCTCCGCCTGAGCGGCAAATTCCTCAAATGAGCGGATCGTTTGCAATTGGTATTGTACAGCGGATACCCGCAGTTTCATAAGTCCCACACCTCCACCAGTATTGTGGTTATATTGTATCAATGATCCGACGATTTATCTAATGCTATAGCTACGGAGGTAAGGCAATGTAGCGACAATACTTACACGTTATTCATCCCTCTACATCCTTCACTTCTATACAAAAAAGCCTCTTCATAATGATGAAGAAGCTTTAGAAGACTCATTTATTCAATCCAATACCTAGAACCCATTTATCTAATCAAATGCCTGAAACTAATTTATTCAATATCCGAACGTTTCGCAATATTGCCGTCACCAAAGATGATTTGATCCATCTCAAACTCAACTTTGATTTTTTCTAAAGGTGTCTCCCTAAGTTCAGTATCTTTATCCATAAACTGATTTAATTCGAAACTACCCTCATAAGGCGTGGAAGCTCCAGATTTGATGGGTTCATCATATTTAACGTTTAGTGACTTGATCTCATTATCAAACATGTCTTTGAAGGTAATGACCCCCTGAAACCCTTTAATATCCTTGTCCGAAATGTTCTTCAAGTCAAGCGTCATATGTATAACATCGCTGAAGATCCATTTATTCGTGTCTTTCAATGTCACACTTTTTTTGATTAAACCAACCTGCACAGACTCATCCAACAGTTTTAGTTGACTTTGTTTCTTTGCTTCAGCTTCTTCCTGTTTTCTCTTGATTTCTTCCTGTCTCTTCTTCTCTTCTTCCTCAAGCTTCAGCTGTCTTTGCTTCTCATCGGTTATAATTTGTCCCACCGTTTTAGTAGAAAGATCGGTATTGCTACCCATTGAATATAAAATGGCTTTTCCCAAGAGGTCTTTATCTTCTTGCGTGATTTCAGTGCTATTCTTGATATCCTCGGGTACCGTTTCTGAATATAGTTTTTCGGTTAACGGCTTACCACAAGCCACCAGCAGAATCGTCATTAAACCAATCAATATAGACAACTTGAATCCTTTATTTGCAGTACGTTTCTTCAACTTTACACAACCCTTTCGAATTCGGAATAATTGGCAACAAACACGTCATACTTTACACGCCATAGATGGAAAATATATGTAAGAACACGTTACTATACTCTGTATAACTTTCACAGAAAAATCATCCAACTTCTGAACGCTCAGGCACCAGTCCATTTTTAAATATCTTTATCCAGCAATCTTGAATGCTCCCCTTACAATATCTTCCCGATTCACACCCCCTCAGTAACTTTATATCGGTTGAAATGACAATAAAATTAGAAGAAAAGATCGATAACTAACCTATGGATGCTCAGCCTCAGCAATCGACCTTACTCACTGTTCCCCCAGCATCGACTGCGTAAATCCGATCCATTCCCGGGTAGCAAACGACAGATACCGATCCTTCCGCCAGATCATACCGAGCTGCCAAGGAATGACGGGTTCAATAACCGGGATGATCCGTACGCGCATATGATCAACCTCACGGCAGATCGTTTCCGGTAGCAAGGCCACACCCAGATTCGCCGCAACCATCGCACTTAGCAGATCCCACTGGGAACTCTCATAGACCACACGCGGCTGGAATCCCGCTTGCTGGCAAGCCGCAATAATGCGGTCATGGAGCGCAAAATCTTCCCGAAACAAAACAAACGCATCCTGTTCCAGTTCATGGAGCGCGACCGACTTCTTTCCAGCAAGCGGATGCGAAGGGTGCACGAGCAGATTAAGCTTTTCCTGAACAAACACAAAATGATCGAGCAGTTCATCGACCGTCGGCAACACCGCCACACCGATATCCAGCGCACCACTGATGACATCAGCCTCCACTTTTTTCGCCCCATCCTCGAACAATTGAATGCTCACTTGAGGATATGCTTTGTGGAACTCCCCGATAATCATCGGAAAGAAACTCGACCCCACCATTGGCGGCAGACCGATGCGCAGATGTCCCTTCTTCAGATTCATCAGATCGTCCAGCTCGGACGAAAGACTGCGGAACGATTTTTCAATCTCCAGCGCCTGCCGAAAAAAGACATGCCCGGCATCCGTTAGCTGCACCTGTTTACCGTATCGATCCAGTAAAGTTACGCCCAGTTCCTCCTCCAGACTTTTAACGGTCTTACTAATTGTAGGCTGAGTGATATACAGCACCTCGGCGGCCTTTGTAAAGCTTTGTTGCCGTGCAACTTCGAGAAAATATTGCAAATGACGAATATCCATCTTTTCCTCCCCCTCATATCCTGCTAGTCAAATCTATTTTAACTATAGACAAACGGAATAGTAAACATTCTTAATATGCATTTTACTCATGAAATAATGCGTTGTAAAATTTGTGATACGAAGCAACGTTTCCATTCATTTTCATAATCATACGAATTAAATCGATCAGATACATGTTGATATACAAGGAGGGATTTGCGTGAAAAAATGGGGTGTCGGGATTGCACAAATTGCGTTATTAATGGTTTTTTCACTGCTGATGGACCTGCTGGCCCGTACTCTCCACCTGCCTGTACCTGGCTCCATTCTCGGAATGATCGTGCTGTTCATCTTGTTACAAACTGGCGTGGTGAAGCTTCGGTGGATTGAGGTCGGAGCGGCATGGCTACTTGGTGAACTGCTGTTATTCTTTATCCCGTCGGCGGTCGGCATCATGAACTACATGCCCATGTTGGAGCATGACGGATTGCAGATTTTATTTATCGTGCTGCTAAGCACGTTTCTGGTTATGGCCTGCACCGGCCTCGTTGCTACACGTATTGCCAAACGAAAGGAGCGTCACACCGGATGATTGGACTTTTATGTTTGTTGTTAACGGTCGGAATCTACATGGTTGCCAAGAGAATGTATCGCAGTCTGCCCAAAGTATATCTGTCACCGCTACTTATTACGCCGCTACTCGTTGTAGGCGTACTCCTATTAACCGGAACGGATTATGCCGCATACAGCAGCGGAGGCAAATGGCTTAGCCTTCTGCTACAACCTGCTACGGTCGCTTTTGCGGTACCGCTCTACACCTTCTTCCATGTGCTCAAAAAACATATTTCCGAGATTGTCATCAGTGTTATGACCGGATCGGTTGTTGCCGTACTCTCCTCGGCTATGCTTGCAAAATGGTTGCACCTCGACTCCGGCTTGATTCACAGTCTGATTCCGCGCTCGATCACAACGCCCATTGCGATGAATGTATCGGCTTCCATCGGAGGCATCCCGGCAGTGACGGCCGTATTTGTGATTATGACGGGGCTACTTGGGGCTATTATGGGGCCCTCCATCGTCAAAATGCTGCGTATTGATGGCGAGATTGCACGCGGTACACTCCTCGGAACAGGTGCTCATGGCACAGGAACTTCGAAAGCCTTTGAGCTGAGTTCATTGACAGGAACGATCTCCAGTATCTCCATGGTTTTGGCTGCACTCTTCACTTTAGCCGTCGCTCCCGCGCTCTCTAAACTTATTTTCCCATAATAGTTGGAATAATCCCTTTTTTTTGAAATATTATTGTTGTATTAAAGCCCTTTCTTCCTTACAATAAAGACAGGTTTTAATGTTAATATTGCGGGGGAGATGCGATGAAAAGAACCGGAATGAAGAGATCTCTGGACCGTCTCGGACGAATTGTCCTTCCTAAAGAAATGCGGGATACAATGGAAATCCATATCGGCGATCCGCTTGAATTTTTCATTGAAGGGAAAGAGTTGATTTTAAGAAAGTACAAATCAACATTGTGTATTTTTTGCGGTGACGTGGATACGGAAATGTATTTCAAAGAGCAATTCATCTGCCGGACTTGTGCAATTCAATTAAAACACCCAGATGACACTCCCGACTGGTTCGTACCTGAAAACAAACAGGTTTCTGCACCCAAAGAACGTCCTGTTGCTAAACCCGTAGCGTCCTCAGCTTCCTCTTGGGAAGAAGGAGATGCTGCGAGCAAGGACTACCCCGACCTGCGGCCAAAGACGGCGCGCATGCTGCAACAGATGAAAGAGATTATCGAACAGCACCCTGGCCTCGCTCAACAGCAAATTGCGGAGAAACTTGGCATTAGCCAGGGACGCGTCTCTCAACTAAAAAAGTTATTATAGCTGGAATTTTGATACTCATGAATGTACAACATACTTCCAAGCAGGAAGTTACACTGAAAAAGAACCCACTGTTCCATCGGGTTCTTCTTTTTTGTCACTATTACTTTACGCCTGTACGATATCCATATCCATATTGCTTTCTTCTTCTTCCAGTCTGTGCAGACTAACCAGTAACACGACGATATTGGCTACAAGTAATACTGCCGGGAGCGGTATAGCCGCATATTGTGCATAGATTAGATGGCTTCCTACAGCTCCGATCAGAATGAATGTTAGTATCCCTGAAGCCAGAATACGGGCACGCGGAATGAGCAACCCAACCGCACTAAGCAGTTCCAACACACCGATCAAATACATCGTCCATGTAGGATAAGAGAAACTCTCGAAGGTATCAATCATCATCTCTGCTCCCGTAACTTTCGTATATCCCGTCATGACGAAAACACCCGCCAGCACCACCAAAAAAACATATCCCAACACTCTTTTCATATCTTCCATCTCCCATTCATCCAAGTATTATTTTGAGAATCTTTGACGTATCGCTAATCTCTTCTGCACAAAAATCAGCAAAATACAGTATGTATTGCAGCACTCATCTATGTAAAAGTTCCCTAGAAGA
Source organism: Paenibacillus sp. FSL R7-0272 (assembly GCF_037969905.1). Classification (NCBI taxonomy): domain Bacteria; kingdom Bacillati; phylum Bacillota; class Bacilli; order Caryophanales; family Paenibacillaceae; genus Paenibacillus; species Paenibacillus sp. FSL R7-0272. Next base: position 6,079,647 of record NZ_CP150221.1, read on the forward strand.
AACTGTAGTTTACTCAGGTTCTTCTGGAACTTGGATAAGGTTCTAATTTCCGAGGTTTATCCACTGCTCTGGTTGCATGACTACTCACCCGGAAATGGTATGTACATTTATAATACGCATTATTACTCACAAACTTACTTTTATGAAGTGAGTATATAATAATAAGATAATTTCTTCAAGTAATTTTTTGTGAAATGATGTATAATACATACAAAAGGTATGTTACAGTATATTTTGTAGTGACCAGCCTTCACTTGAAGGTGCTTTTATTTTTCAGAGCGGCAGAAACTTTTGTCCTTTTATATAGGTTGTATTGCACATTTGCCATGAATCGAGGTGAAACACGTTGAAGCTGAGAAAAGTAAAATCCCCAAGCCCTTGTCTGATTACACAAGCAATGGACATCATCGGGAAAAAGTGGGTACTGCTGATTATGTATCAGCTGCTGTCCGGACCAAAACGGTTCACGGAACTGGAAGCCGAGATGGCGATTAGCGGGCGGCTGTTATCGGAGCGGCTGAAAGAGATGGAGACGGAAGGCATCGTAACCCGGCATATGTATCCCGAGATTCCGCCCCGTGTGGAATATGAACTTACCCCTAAAGGTAGAGCGATTGAACCTGTCATTAATCAAATCTACAGCTGGTCTTCGGACTGGTTAAAAGAACAGCAACAATTGAAGTAAGATACAAACTACAACAAGAGGTCTTATTTTACCCTAAGTTTTATACAAAAAACGCCTGCACCCGGAACCACAGAAAACATGGTTCGAGGTCGCAGGCGTTTTTGTGCGCTAACGATCTGTTTAAGCTTTGATCTTTACAGGCAGACCAGAGTCCACGGATTCCTGTGCAGCGACGGTAATTGCCTGTGTACGGCAGGCATCTGCGTAATCGGACAAAATGCGGGAACGATCTCCCGTGCGAAGTGCATGAATAAATGCTTCATTCTCCCGTTCATAGGGATTCTGTCCAGCTGAAACCTCAAGTCCTGCCATCGGATGCGAAGCCGCACTCGGTAGCAGAAGGCGGTCGGGTGTCCAGTCCCATACACCGGCATCCGTGTAGAATTGCAGCCCTGCTCCACCCTCACCGTCAGGCAGTAGACACGTATTCGCAATGCTCGCAATCGCACCACTTTCCAGCTTCAGCGTCACGTTAGCGACATCGTCAACCGTCACATGCTCATGTTTCTCATGCATGCTACGCTGGGCTGCTACGGCATAAACTTCCGTCACTTCGCCTGCACAGAAACGCAGTAGATCTACAATATGGGTCGTCTGTTCCACAAACTGACCTCCCGATCCGTCTTGACGGCGCCACCAACTAACGCCAGGCATACCGCCCATCCAGCGCCCCAGAGCCATGCCCACCTTCTGCTCCTGCATGGCTTGTCTCATGACCTGCGCAGCACCCTGATAACGGAAATGATATCCTACAGAGGTTAATAAAGAAGACTGTTGCACTTGCTCCAATATGCGGAGTGGTACGTCCATTCCTGTGCTCAATGGCTTTTCCACCAGGAACGGAATGCCCCGTTTGATCAACTCTGACTCAATGAATCCGTGAGACATGGGAGGCACACAGATATATACGGCATCCAGTTTCTCACCGTCCAACATATGTTCAAGCTCATCGTATCCCGTTGCATCATACACGGAGGCCATCGCTTCTGCCTTTTCGAGTGTTGTTCCACATACACTTGCGACACGAACACCTTCCATGCGTGTAAGAATATCTGCGTGTACTTTACTAAACCAGCCTGTTCCTATGATTCCGATCTGCAATGTCATGGATGTAATCCCCTCTCTGTTACGCGCTTACATGTTCCATTCGACCCCACTCGGCAAATTCCTGCTCCCCTAGCTCTTGCCGGATGCTTCCAGCAACAGTTGATCCAATTCCTTAGCGTAGGTTGCTACCTGCTGTTCTGACCAGCCAAGCTGTTCTGCCATATACATGCTGACTGCTGATCTATAACGGCGTACCTCATCGATGCGGAAAAATAAATCACCCGTTCGCCGTACCCAGAAATCGGCTGGCGTTGCCGTCATCTCTTCCTCCATCGCGTAACGAAGCATCAGCAAAAGCTCTTGCGACATGCCGTGAAGCTCTGCCTTGGCTCGCGGGTCAGGCATGCGCTCATACAGCGCATCCACGTTGGAGCCGTACGTACGGGCAAGCCGTTCCGCCGCTTTCCGGTCCAGACCTAGCGCAACGCCATCCTTGATCTTGCGTTCGGTGTACGTGACGTATCCGGCCGAACCGCCAACATCCCCCCCGGAGATCGGCATCTTTTTGGTTACACAAGGTCCCGGGGTGTAACCAAACTCTTGTTGCATCTGACGCGCAACCAGATCCACGACCATCTCGGCCATTTTGCGATACCCCGTCAATTTACCTCCAGCAATGGTAATCAGGCCGGAATCCGATACCCAGACTTCATCCTTACGCGAAATCTCTGAAGGGCCCTTGCCCTCCTCATGGATCAGTGGACGCACGCCTGCCCAGCCTGACTCCACATCCTCTGCACGAATCTGGACATCCGGGAACATGCCGTTCACTGCATCAATGACATAATCACGGTCTGATTCCGAAATTAACGGATGAGCCGGGTCATCACGGAATACTGTATCGGTTGTACCTACATAGGTTTTGCCATCCCGCGGCACCGCAAAGACCATACGTCCATCTGGCGTATCAAAATAAACCGCTTGCCGTAGCGGGAATCGTGCGCCGTCAAATACCAGATGAATGCCTTTGGTCATCTGTAGCGTTTTACCCTGGCGTGAGCCATCCACTTCACGGAGGGTATCCACCCATGGCCCTGAAGCATTGATTACTTTTTTCGCCATAAGTTTGTAACGATTCCCGTTTAGTTGATCCATCACATGGATGCCTGTTATCGTTCCATTCTCCTTCTGAAAAGAAGTTGCTTTCATATAATTAACAGCCAGCACCCCGTGCCGCACTGCTTCCTTCATGACTTCAATCGTAAGTCTCGCATCATCCGTCCGGTACTCCACATAACGTCCGCCTCCCAGCAGTCCCTGCTTCCGCAGCAGAGGCTCACTTGCAGATGTATCACTGGCGTTCAGCATCTGGCGACGTTCACTGCGCTTCACTCCAGCAAGTCGGTCGTACACCATCAGACCCATAGATGTACTGAAACGGCCAAACGTGCCTCCCGTGTATATGGGCAATAACATCGGTTCCGGTGTTGTTACATGTGGCCCATTCTCATAAACCACCGCCCGCTCTCTTCCAACCTCGGCTACCATCTTCACTTCAAACTGCTTCAGGTAGCGCAAGCCGCCATGAACCAGTTTTGTGGAACGACTCGATGTGCCTGCCGCGAAATCCTGCATCTCCACCAGTCCCGTCTTCAATCCACGAGATGCCGCATCCAGTGCAATGCCGGCACCTGTAATGCCGCCACCAATCACCAATACGTCAAAATGTGCATTCGACATTTGTTCCATGTATTCGGTTCGTTTTGCCGCCGAGAACGTTGCTGTCATGTAAAAACCCTCCATAATTTCCCTTATTTTTCTCTAAAAAACAACAAAAAAAGGACCACGTCATTCGTTCAGCAATTGCTGAACGCACGTGGTCCCTCCCGATCTCCAGACATCATTTTTTAACTTGTAACCTAATCCTATCACAGATTTTCGGTGGCGTGAAGGCCTGATTTGACACATTATTCAAAAAAATTTAAAAAACTTTTTTTGTGCAAGGATGGAATTTCAAAGCAACCCACTAACTCTACAATTTTCCTTATTGTGGACAATACTTTCTCTCCATCCAGGAATATAATCCCTGTAAATTAAGTATCATTTTCCACCAGTAAATATCATTTATAACATATGTTTAACGAAAAAGTACAAATAACCATTTGCCTATAATGAGGAAGACGTAATTCTATTTTATTTAAAAGCCATGGCCGCCTTGATCGCTCGCTGCCAACCCGAATACAGCTGCTCCCGCTCGTCCTGGGCCATCACAGACTCAAAGACTCGCTCCGTATGATCATGTTGATTCAGTTCTTCTGTATTTGACCAGAACCCCACGGCTAGGCCCGCAAGATAGGCTGCACCGAGAGCTGTCGTTTCGTTCACTGATGGACGCTCCACAGGAATGCCCAGAATATCACTCTGGAATTGCATCAGGAAATCATTCGCCGCAGCACCTCCGTCAACACGTAACGTATGTACGGGGTATCCAGAATCGGTCACCATGGCCTCCAGTACATCCTTGGTCTGATAAGCCAGCGCCTCAAGTGTCGCGCGGATAAAATGCTCCTTCGTAGTGCCACGAGTAAGGCCAAATACAGCTCCTTTCACATCGCTGTCCCAATACGGGCTTCCGAGTCCCACAAAGGCAGGCACCATATAGACCCCGTCCGTCGAAGGCACTCGCTTCGCATAGTCCTCACTGTCTTTGGACGAACGAAGCATGCGAAGACCGTCCCTCAGCCACTGCACGGCTGAACCTGCTACGAAAATGCTGCCTTCCAGCGCATATTGAACTTTACCATCCACACCCCAGGCAATCGTTGTAATCAGCCCGTGATCCGATTGTACAGGCTCCTCGCCCGTGTTCATCAACATGAAACATCCGGTACCGTATGTATTTTTCATACTCCCCTGGATATAACATCTCTGACCAAACAATGCAGCCTGCTGATCCCCTGCCGCACCCGCGATCGGAACCCTGTGGCCGAAGAAATGGTAATCTGTCGTATGTGCATATATCTCGGAAGAGCCCCGCACTTCAGGCAGCATCGCCTTAGGGATATCCAGAATATCCAACAATTTATCATCCCACTGCAACTCATAGATGTTATACATCAGGGTGCGCGAAGCATTCGAAACGTCCGTAACATGGGTACCGCCACTGAGTTTCCAGATCAACCAACTGTCGATGGTGCCGAACAGTAACTCCCCTTTCTCCGCCCGTTCACGTGCACCAGGGACATGATCCAGAATCCATTTTACTTTTGTACCCGAAAAATAGGGGTTAATCAGCAAGCCTGTTTTCTGATGAAACAGGTCGTCCAGCCCTTGCGTTTTCAACTCATCACAGATGGATGCTGTCTGTATGGACTGCCATACCACTGCGTTATAGATCGGTCTGCCGGTTTGCTTATCCCACACCACTGCGGTTTCCCGTTGATTGGTGATGCCGATACCTGCAATCTGTGCAGGTTTGATGCCACTCTCCGCCAGACAGGATGCCATTACGGCGAGGATCGAACTCCAGATTTCGTTGGCATTTTGCTCTACCCAGCCCGGTTTGGGAAAATACTGCGGGAACTCTTGCTGTGCCATATGCACAATCTCGCCGCTATGGTTAAACAGAATTGCCCGGGAGCTAGTTGTGCCCTGGTCCAGAGCCAAAATAAATTTTTCCATACCTTGTGCCTCCAGTGTGTAATTATAATGTAAGCGTTTTCCCAAAATACTTGATCAAATCATCATTGGATGTCGTTACAGCCGCCGCTCCCACACCGAGTGCAAGTTCCACTTCTTCAGGTGTACGAATCAGCCCCCCTGCAATGATGGGAATACCTGTCCGTTCAGACACCTCCGCAATAATATGCGGAATGACTCCAGGCAATACCTCGATATAGTCGGGCTGTGTTTTGGCAACCAATTGGTAACTTTTCTCCAGTGCATGGGTATCCAGCAGGAACACCCGCTGAATCGCCGTAATGCCTTTTTGTTTCGCTTTCTGGATGATGCTGGCCCTTGTGGAGATCAGTCCAGCCGGACGAATATGCTGGCACAGATACTCTGCGGCGTACTCGTCGTTTTTCAGCCCTTGCACCAGATCGGCATGTAGCAAAATCTTCTTCCCATACCGCCGAGCCTGGTCCATCATACTTTGCAGTTGTGCAATATGCGTTTCTAACATGACCCCGTAAGTATATGGGCCTTCGATGATTGCTTCAAACTGCTTCATACTCTTCGCCGCTGGCAAAATACGTTGTCCCTCAAATGCCACCATCGTTCCCCCTGCATTCATCAGATGTCTATATTGTATAATTCGTCACACACCAACGGCAAGTGATTTGGGGGAAGTCACCAAATTCAAGAATTCAGGCGACATACCGCATATTCCTCCCGGCAAATTATCTTACACCGCAAAAAGACTGCTACTGCACTTTTCAATATGAAAAGCACCGTAACAGCCCGTATACATTACAACCAACGTATGATCACTATAAATTACCATGTAAATCCAAATATTTATTCTTAATCAATCAAGCCTGTGCATGTGGAACACGTGTCTCTGTCGCCGTCTCTGTCCAGCTATCGCTTTCCGCCAGGTGACCTGAACGCTTCACTTTCGTTTGCAGATACTTCTCATTAAATGCCGACCGATCTCCCCAGAGCGGAACGCGTCCGCCCACATTGAGTCCTGCTTCCTGCAGTGCAGCCAGCTTACGTGGATTATTCGTGATCAACGTAACCGGAGCTGACCGAAGTGCACGCAATACAGCAATCGCATCGTCATAATTACGCGCATCATCCGTGAAGCCAAGTTGCAGGTTCGCATCTACTGTATCCAGACCTTCTTCCTGCAAAATGTAAGCCATTGCTTTGCTGAACAGGCCAATGCCCCGTCCTTCATGATTCGCAAGATAGAACAGCGCACCTGCGCCATGTGCCGCAATCATCTTCATGGACTGCTCCAGTTGGAATCCGCAGTCACAGCGTTTGCTGCCGAAGATATCGCCTGTGTGACAGATGCTATGCATACGAATCAGCGCATCCTGCGCCTCAGCAAAATCGCCATACACCAGCACGCTGGATTGCTGACGCTCTGCCAGTTCAGCACCCGCAAGAGATGCGATTAGCTCGCCGCTTTCCATCGCTTTGTCCGTTTTCAGCCAGCTGTACCATTGAAATGTTCTCGTTTCCCCATCCAGATTGACCGGCAGTTTAATCGGTCCCACCAAATGTATGAATTCTTTTCCGCTCGGAAAAGTCTGGATTTTAGGGGCAAGCAGTTGAATAATATGTGAATTGATCATCGTTCGTTCCTCCTGTTAAGCATCTTCATCTCAAAATGTCTCATAATATTATGCATTCGCATCCGCTTTGATTTTGGATCACTTACTGACGTAATACATTAAAACGTCTTATTTTCAAGCTCTGCTCACAGCGAAATATTACGTATCTATATAATCCTCACTATAATTAGTTACTTAATGTAAGTTAGTTTAGAATAAAAATTATATTGTGTCAAGTAACTTTTATTTTTAAAGTAACTACTAATTTTATGTTAGGTAATGGACACAACCCATGTGTTTCATTTAAGGAAAATTGGGTATGAGTTTAGAAACTACTCATACACTATTGGTGTAGTCCACGAAGCCCAGCCTTAGTCTCTGATACTTCTTGCGTCAAACCTAATGATGAGGGGGTTAGCCTATGAACCGCCGTAGAAGAACCTGTTGGATAGCCATCATCATGGTCTGTGTCCTGCTAATCAGCGGATGCTCCATCTGGCCGGGACAGGATGATTCAGCATCCAGTAAAAAGGTAGCGCTTACATTGTGGTATTGGAATCGATCCATTGACGACAAACTCATTGCCAAGGCCAAAGAGGAATTCCCGAATATTGAACTGACTGCCCAGAAGATCGGTGGGGATTTCAAAGCCAAGCTCAAAACCACCCTCGCTGCACGCTCAGGCGAGCCAGATATCGTTGCACTTAACGACTGGATCATGGAGTTATTCCCGAGCGAGGATCGCTTCTATAACCTGTATGATCTAGGCGCAGGAGAGGTCGAAGACCAGTATTTGCCGTGGAAATGGAAGCAGGGCGTGACGCCAAATGGACAGATGATCGGCTTTCCGATGGACACGGGGCCGACAGCACTTTTCTATCGTGCAGACTTGTTCAAGGAAGCAGGGCTACCTTCCGAACCGGAGCAAGTTGCACGCCAGATTGATAACTGGGATGCCTACGCTGCTGCCGGAGAGCAGATTAAGGAGAAGTTTGGCGGAAAGGTTTTTCTGACCGATAATATCGGAAGCGTTTACAATCAGGTGCTTTCTCAAGCTGCAGAACGGTATTTCCGTCCTGACGGGTCGTTTATCGGCATGGATTCTCCTGCTGTACGCAAAAGCTGGGACACAGCCGTTGCTTTTAAGGAAAAGGGACTGCTTGCTAACGCTGACGGCTGGACACCCACCTGGAATGCAGCAATGAATAACGGCGAGATTGCCTCGTTCGTTGGTGCAGTCTGGATGAAGCAGGTGCTTCAGGAGGCGGCACCAGACACTTCGGGTAAATGGCGTGTTGCCCGAGCTCCTGGGGGAGATGGCAATAACGGCGGCTCCTTTCTCTCCATTTTAAAATCAAGCAAACATCCGAAAGAAGCCTTTGAATTGATTCGCTGGCTGCAAAGTCCAGAGAACCAACTGGAGCAGTATCAGACGCTCAACCTGTTCCCGTCAGCTCCAGGTGTGTTTGATAAACCAGCCATGAAAGAAGAGGAACCTTTCTTCGGCGGGCAAGCAACAGGCCCGGTATTCGCTGAATCCGCACAGCATGTGCCTGATGCTTTTTTTGGTGAACGATACCCTTCGGTACACAATATCATCACCCGTCGGCTGAACGATATTGCCAAACAGAACGCTGATCCACAGCAAGTCTGGTCAGATACGGTGCACCGCGTCGAGCGGGAATTACAGCGTTAAAGCATGCATGTGATCCGTAAAGGAGGAGTTGTTATGGCTGTCACCGAACCTCGCACGTCCCCTGATTCCGGGCCGTTCCAGCCTGATCTGGACCGGCAAAAATCACTTTGGGCCCGTATATGGGAGCATCGTGCGCTCTATGTTGCCATCTCGCCTTTTTACATTCTGTTCGCCGTGTTCGGTCTATTCCCGATCGCATTCTCACTGTATCTGGCTTTCCACAAATGGGATGGAATCGGTGTGATGACGTATAACGGCTTGAACAATTTTAAATATATGCTCACCGATGTCGAGTTCTGGCAAGCGGTTGGCAACACGTTGATGATCTGGATCTATTCGACCATTCCGATGCTTTTCTTCGCTCTTATTATTGCGTTTCTACTACATGCGCCTTTCATCAAATTCCGTACCTTGTTCCGGGTCGGTTACTTTCTGCCCAACGTCACATCAATTGTGGCGGTAGCCATCATCTTCGGGGCATTGTTCGCAAACAATTATGGCTTCCTTAACTATCTTCTGCAGTCGGTCGGCCTCCCGGTCGTCGAGTGGCTGAATGCTCCCTGGGGCATCAAAATCGCTATCTCCTCCATGGTGGTCTGGCGCTGGACCGGTTATAACGCCATTATCTATCTAGCCGGACTTCAGAGCATCCCGCAGACGCTGTATGAAGCGGCCAGAATCGACGGGGCATCCGCTGTGCAATCCTTCTTCCGTATTACCATTCCGATGCTGCGTCCGGTCATTCTGTTCACGGTCATTACATCTACGATTGGCGGCATGCAACTGTTCACTGAACCGCAGGTGCTGGTGGGCAATGACGGAGGTGCCGGAGCAGCTGGTATGACCATCGTACTTTACTTGTATCGTGAATCCTTTATCAACAATTATTTTGGATACGGTGCAGCCGTTGGATGGGGCATGTTCCTGATTATCGCCCTGTTCTCCATCGTGAACTGGAAGCTTGTTCAAGGCAAATCATCCTGATGTGACAAGGGGGGAGCGCTCATGGCGTCCAAACATCTCAAGTCGCTGGTGCTGTATACCGGCCTGATCGGTGGCATGCTTATATCCATGTTCCCGTTCTATTGGCTCATTGTTATGTCCACCCGAACAACGTCCGACATTTACAAGTTTCCGCCCCAGCTCTGGTTCGGCGGTGAACTGTGGAACAATATTACACGGGTTTTGCAGCAGATTGATTTTTGGGGAGCCTTTCTGAATACCTTGTTTGTATCAGGTGTAGTAACCATTCTGGTGTTATTTTTTGATTCACTTGCGGGATTTGCGTTTGCGAAGTTTGAGTTTCCGGGCAAAAAATGGCTCTTCGTCCTGCTGCTCGCCACCATGATGGTGCCTTCCCAGCTGTCGCTGGTGCCTTCCTTCGTGCTGATGGCCACGTTCGGGTGGGTAGGTTCCTTCAAAGCCCTCATTATTCCGGGCATGGTCAATGCCTTCGGCATCTTCTGGATCCGTCAGTATGCGACGGAATCCATCCCGAACGATCTGCTCGATGCAGGACGGATCGACGGTTGTAATTTCTTTCGCTTGTATTGGAACGTTGCATTACCAATTCTACGGCCTGCATTTGCCTTTCTCGGCGCATTCACGTTTATTGGGGTATGGAACGACTACCTGTGGCCGCTAATTGTACTGACCGATGCACGCAAATACACACTTCAGATTGCATTATCTCAATTAAACGGACTCTATAACACGGACTATGCGATGGTCATTGCAGGTACACTGCTTGCCGTTCTTCCGCTCATCATCATGTTCCTGTTCATCAGCCGCCAGTTTATCTCGGACATTGCGGCAGGAGCGGTGAAGGATTAACTGAGGTGAGGTAGGGATGAGAGATATCCAGAGCACTGGGAGCAAAGTACCGATATGAAGCCATTTTGATCCTTCCCGCAAGTCTGATATTCTTATTCTATAGATGAGATACCAGACGTTATATAAGCTTGAATATTGAAATGGAAGAGGGATGATCACCATGGCGGCTTCACCTTATATGATCGGCGTAGATATCGGCACAACCTCGACCAAGGCTGTGTTGTTCAAGCAAGACGGTAGCATAGTTGCACAAGGCGGTGCAGATTATCCGTTATACACACCAACACCAGTGATTGCAGAGCAAGATGCGGAGGATATTTTTCAAGCGGTCCTTGCCTCCGTGCATCAAGCCACCTCCAAAGCCGGGGCACAGCCGGACGACATTCTGTTTGTTTCGTTCAGCTCGGCCATGCATAGCATTCTGCCTGTAAATGCACAAGGCAAACCGTTGATGCGAGCAATGACATGGGCAGACAATCGCAGTGCCGAGTGGACAGAAGCACTCAAATCGGAGATGAACGGACATGAAATCTACCTCCGAACGGGTACACCCATTCATCCCATGTCTCCACTGACTAAAATGATGTGGCTCACCCGAGAAGAACCGGACTTGTTCAGGCAGACACATAAATTGATCTCCATGAAGGAATATGTTTTCTACAAGCTATTCTCTGAATTTGTTATCGATCATTCAATGGCCTCTGCCACCGGACTTATGAATCTGGAAAAACTCGAATGGGATGCGGAAGCATTGCATGTTGCTGGCATTACGCCGGAGCATCTGTCCAGCCTTGTACCCACAACTCATGTATTAAAAGAGGGGCTTAACCCCGAATATGCCAAAGCGATGGGTATCGCGGAAACGACTCCATTTGTGATTGGGGCAAGCGACGGCGTGCTCTCGAATCTGGGCGTGAATGCCATTGACCCAGGAGTTGTTGCTGTGACGATCGGCACCAGCGGGGCAATTCGTACGGTCGTAGACAAACCAGTGACCGATCCAAAAGGACGTTTCTTCTGTTATGCGCTAACGGAAGATCAATGGGTCATCGGCGGGCCTGTGAACAATGGCGGCGTAATTTTCCGCTGGATTCGGGATGAGTTCGCGGCCTCCGAGGTGGAAACGGCAAAACGTCTCGGGATCGATCCGTATGAAGTTCTGACACGTGTCGCTGAAAATGTACCGCCAGGTTCAGACGGACTGTTGTTTCACCCCTATATGACCGGGGAGCGCGCACCTCTCTGGAACCCGAACGCACGCGGATCGTTTTTCGGCCTGACGTTGCATCACAAGAAGGAGCATATGATCCGTGCCGCGCTGGAAGGTGTGCTGTTTAACCTGTACACGGTTATGCTCGCGATTGAGGAGAAGATTGGTCGTCCGAAAAAGATTCAGGCCACCGGCGGCTTCGCCCGCTCCGAGCTGTGGCGCCAGATGATGGCCGATATTTTCGATCAGGATGTTATCATTCCCGAAAGCATCGAGAGTTCCTGCCTTGGTGCCGCTGTACTCGGGCTGTATGCCACAGGCCGTATTGATTCCCTAAGCGCCGTTTCCGGCATGATCGGTTCAACTCACCGCCATCAGCCACACCCGGAACGTGTGCGTGTGTATCGCGAACTGTTGCCGATCTTCATCCGCATCTCACGCAAATTTGAAGAGGAATATGCCGATATCGCGGCATTCCAGAATCGAATGATGCAATAAATGAAGGCTCTTCCCTATTCTAGAGAGGGGAAGGGCCTGTTTCATTCCATCTTTTTTTTAAAAAAATATGTCCATGATACGGTGTACACACTCTCCAAGATACAAATAAACCCCACAGCTTAAAGCCGTGAGGTTTATAACACACCTACGAATTATATTTGCTGAACGCATTCTCGTCCGCTTGTACATTTTCCAAGTATACAATCTGGCCTGCATCATTCACACGCGCAATATCCACGCCCGTCTTCGCATACACCGATCCATCCGCTGCTTGTCCGCACACAGCCCAATTGGTTTGATAACTACCGTCCGGCTGGGGCACCCAGGCGTCCCACATATGTTTAATGTCTTGGTTATATTCATAAAAAGCTTTCATAAACCCCTCAAACCCGGCATGACTGGTGCCATTCAACACAATCTCGGCATCTGAAGTAAACAGGGATAACAAGTCCTGCATAGCCTGTTTATCTGTTCGTGAAGCATCAAATAATCGGAAATAGTTATTCAACATCGTAATGTTCGCTGCTGTATTCATCAATGGTTAGCCTCCTGTTGTCTCTTGCTGTCTCGAATGAAATATTTCATGCCGTATGCTCAGCACATGCTATCAATTCGAATAATTTCGAACTAATTATTACGATAAGAACTGTATCACACTAGCTTACCGAATCGCAATACATATTTCGAAATTTTTCGAACATTGAAAGAAATAGCCAACTATGCTAACGTCTATCTTATGAGAACTATAACGATACCTACCGCTTCGGAGATGAGCCTGACCACAGTCTGCAATGCACTCGGTGACCCTATCCGCATGAAGATTGCATACTGTCTAGCCAGCTCGGGCGAGAAAAATTGTTCCGCTTTTGAAGTTGACCATATCTCCAAATCCACGTTGTCCCACCATATCAAAATCTTGCGAGAAGCTGGCATTATTCAGCCACGCATTGACGGTAAACACCACTTTTATTCCCTTAGAAAGGACGAACTCATTGCACGTTTTCCAGGACTGGTCGCTATGATTCTACAAACAGGAGGCTCAGATTAATGGATAAAAAGGCAACCAAGATTCTAATGAGTACATTCTGGGGCGGTGGCGGTTGGAAATCACCTCATGCCCCCTTTTCGGGTGATGATTTCGAATATGCCAAAAGCAAGGGCGTCATGTTCGACCCGCTCACGATCAGCCATGACGAGATCGTAGAGCGTCTGCATCACATGCATCAGAACCCTGCGCTTAAAGAGCGCGTCATTACAGCCTTTCTACACAGTCTATCCACCAAAAAAGTGTATCTGCGCAGCGCATTATCCAGCTGGGCTTTGACACGAAACATGCCTCTGCATACCTACGGTGAACGCCCGGCTTTACATGCCAATACAAGCGCCTGCGGGGACTGTAACTTCCTTCGTTTACAATCGGATAAACAATATGTGGATGTAGATTTAAACGTGCTCAATTTTGAACGAATCAAATGGGGTGGCGTACGGCACGGTTGGTTGCTCTACTGCCTGATGGATCTGGAGTTACTGCTCCAGGATGACAACGATAATAGTAGTAACAGCACGGAGAGCAATCACATTTCCCCTTACGAAGTGACTGAGGAAGACCGAACGATTCTTGCCAAGATGCTGGAAGCCTCACAGACAGGAGATCCAACGGACAGTGCACGCTCCCTGGAGAAAAAGTGGAAGGATTGTGTACCATCCAGTAAACAAGAACGGGATTCACTACTAGAAATCTGGGCGGCCGCTGGTATTCTCGTTCCTATGGATACGCCAAGGAAACGTAAAGGTGGTTCAGGCGACTTTATCTTTGTCGCTACTTGGCAGGGCGATGATGGGTATCATGCCGAAAACGTACTTGATTACTTCGGCCCTTATCTGCCTCCAAGTAACCTCTAGATTGGTTTCATCTATTACATCTGATTCGCATGACCATCCATGCTCCAGGTTACAATACTGATATCGACAGATTTCGGGTTGAACTCGTATAATAAGAGGAAATGAGGATGATGGGAGTGAACCAAGCGAGTTTATGATGTACATACTGGCTTTCATATTGTCTTTTGCTGTCGTGGTTCTGCTGATTCCGCCGCTGGGCCGACTGGCGCACAAGCTGGATTTTGTGGACAAGCCCCGGGAAGATGTGGAGCGTAAGCTACACAGACAACCGATACCACTGACTGCTAGCTACGCGATATTTACTGGATTTTTCCTGACATACATTGCTCTTACTAAAGAATTGACCTGGGAGACAGCCGCATTGGTTGCGGGCGGCATGCTTCTCCTGACGATCGGTACGATTGATGACTGGTACAAAACCAAAGGAAAAGACTTTCCCGCGCTACCTAAAATGATTATTCAAGTCTCCGCTGCAGTGCTCGTTTTTGCTTCTGGTATTGCGTTTACCGGATTCGTGAATCCGTTCAATGCAGAGTATGTGCTCCTGCCGATCTGGTTGCAATTCATTCTGACGATCCTGTGGATTTTCGGAGTTACGACGGTGATTAACTTCTCGGATGGTATGGATGGACTGGCTGGTGGTTTGTCCGCGATCTCAGCGATCACGTTGTTTATTGTAGCGATTACGAAGGGCCAGAGCGATTCAGCACTGATGTCCATTACTTTAGTTGGGGTAACGCTTGGTTATCTCAAATATAACAAGGCTCCAGCCAAAGTGTTTATGGGCGATGCCGGCGCTACGTTCCTAGGCTTCATTCTAGCGGTCATCGCACTTGACGGTGCATTCAAACAAGCAACGATGCTGTCCATTTTCATTCCGATTCTGGCGCTGGGCGTACCGATTTTCGATAATATTTTTGTCGTGATCAAACGTTTCCTGCAAGGCAAAGCGATCTATCAAGCCGATGCAAGTCAGGCTCACTATCGCCTGCTCCGTGCCGGTTTGAACCACAAACAGGTGGTTGCCGTGCTCTATCTGGTCAGCACTTGTCTGTGTCTGTCCTCCATTATTTTATTGTTAGTCGATATGTAAAAAAATCGTTGGATCACCCAATGCAAGCTATGCCAATGAATGATTCAATAGAAATACAAGAAGCCACCCCCATGTCGAATGAGGGTGGCTTTTTTTGTTATTGAATAACTTGTTACATGAGTATCAACTCAACAAGAACACATCAAGATTAGCCGTTTTTTTCTTATTCGTAAAAAACCTATGATTTAACCGCACCCGCCATTGCACCGCCAACGATAAAACGCTGCAACGCAACGTACAGCACAACCAGCGGCAACGTCACGATCAGAATCCCACACGCTAGTAGCGGCCAGTTATTCATATACTGCCCATAGAAGGTAAACAAACCTTTGGTAACCGGCTGATAATTCGGATCAGACAGATAAATGGTCGGCCCAATAATATCATTCCATACCCCGATGGCTGTGAGAATAATGCCTGTTGCCAGAATCGGCTTCATTAGCGGAACAAGGATGGTAAACAGATAACGGGTGTATCCGCATCCGTCCATGGCAGCCGCCTCATCCAGCTCGCGGGATACCGATTTGATATAACCGACAAACATCAGAAACGCAATGCCTGTGCCCGTCGTTTTCAGCAAAATGTAACCCGTCTGCGTATTATACAGCCCCAGTTGATTGATCAAAGAGAACTGAGGAATCAACGGGTTCGGCAAATACATGGAGATCAAAAAGAAAATATAAATCAACGTACTGAATTTCACGTATCTGCGAGCAAGCGGGAAAGCTGCAAATATGGACAAAATTAAGGTCAGCAGTGTGGACATGCCCGTGTAAAGCACACTGTTCCACATGTACTGCGAGAAACTACCCTTCGTCCATGCTTCGGCAAAGTTCTCCAGCCGTATGCCTTCCGTAAGTGCTACGGGATTCAGTAAATACTCCGTCTGTGTTTTCATGGACACATTAAACAGATAGAACAGAGGGAAGACGTATAGCGCAAGCATCAGCAGCACAATAATGTAGCTGATTGTTCTTGATGTTCTGCTCTGCTTCATTATACTTCCACCTCTCTTTTGCGAAGATAGAACAACGCGACCATCGAGATCGTAAACACAAACAGGAACTGAATCATTGCTACCGCAGAAGCCAGACCATAATCGGCTGAGCCGCTACCAAACGCTGTTGCATACACGTCAAATGCCAGCGTTGTTGTATTAAATTTACCGCCTGTGAGGACGTAGATAATGTCAAAGGTTTGCAGTGCGCCGATGATGGACAACAGCATATTCACGGTAAAAGAAGGAGCAATCATCGGGAACGTGATGTTAGTGAATGCTTTCCATCCCGATGCACCATCCATATAAGCCGCCTCGTACAGATCACTCGGAATCGTCTGCAGCCCGGCAAGGAAGATGGTCATGGAATACCCCATATACATCCAGATCTGCACGAAAATAATCAGCTCAAAGGCAATATTATAATCCCCGAAAAAGTTCGAGCTGGTGCCAAAGAAATTCAGAATTGACTGCGCCGGCCCGCCAAGCGGATTTGCTACGAGCTGCCAGATCAATCCGGACACCGTTACACCAAGCACGACGGGCAAAAAGAATACCGCACGATACAGCTTGTCGCCTCGAAGCTTTTTGTTAATCAGAATGGCCATAAACAGACCTACTGCGTTTTGGATGATAACTACAGCAAACGCAAAATATAAGGATCGCCCGATCGCATCCAGCCGGTCACCTGCATTAGATGCGCCAAAGAAGGTTTTATAATTTTCGAAACCGACAAAGCTCCACTCTTGTCCTCTCACTCCAGTCGCATCGGTAAACGAAAACAGCACCGTCACCAGCGATGGACCAAAACCAAACACGACATAAAGCAGTAGTGGAATGCTTAAATACAGATAAGGAATCAGCCGCGCCTTCCCTTTTCCAAACGGATACATCGTCCTCACACCTTTCATCGGGTAAAACCAAAAAACCGGAATAACAGCTTGACTTGGTACGGGCTGGCCTGAAGGCTCTTACCCCAAGCGCTATTCCGGTGGTTACTATACTACAAAGCTTAGATCCATAACTTAGATGAGTCTTTAGTACACGAGTCCAATCATTCGTTTATTTTGGAGCCGCTGCATCCCAGTCTGCTTGTGATTTGCTCGCAAGTTCCTCTGGTGTAGCAATTGGCCCAGCCGGTTTAAGCATCTCTGCATGAACACTAGACTCAGCAATGTACTGTCCTACGTTCTGACGATTAATGAACAGCTGATCCCAGGAAAGCTTGAAGTTCTCCAGGTATGGTTGAATGTCTTTAATAAACTCGCTCTTGATTTCTACATCAGGCTGTGTCGGAAGGAATCCGGCTGCATTAACAAAATCCGTATAGTTCCCTTTCTCCGACAGCATTTCAAGCCACTTCAGCGCATAATCTTTGTTTGGTGACTTATCTACTACCATCCAGGTCATATCGTATTTACCAGCCAAGTCTTTGTTCTTCGCTGCATCGTTACTGCCCGGAATCGGGAAATATCCAAACTTCAGATCAGGGTTAGCTGCTTGAATCGTCGTTGCATCCCACGTACCGTCCGCAATCATAGCCACCTTACCTGTAGCAAACAGACTTGGCAGTGTGCCGTAGTCAATCCCCATGAAACCAGGCATTGCACTGTTCATCAGCGTTTGAGCCTTTTGCAATACTTCAATCTGTACCGGATCAGTCAGCTTGGTTTGACCTGTCCACAGACCTTTGATGTAGCTCAGTTGATCATCATGAATGGAGGCTTGAAGACCTTGCACCGCAAGGCCAATCGGCCAAACATCTTTACCAGCAAAACCTAATGCTTCTACACCGTTATCTTTGAATACTTTGATGACGTTTTGCAGTTCATCCCATGTTGTCGGCACTTGCAGATTGTATTTGGCAAAAAGGTCTTTGTTGTAGAACAGGCCTGTGAATGCCACTTTACCCATATTGACACCGTACACCTTGTCGTTGTATGTCATCGCGTTCTGCACGTCAACTTCGTTATAATTCTTGATAAAAGCCTGACCCGACAAGTCACTGATCAGCCCTGCGTCGATCCACTGCTTCCACATCGGATCAGCCGCACCCTTGGACCAGTCTTGCGGAGCACCAACGAAGCTGGACTTAAGCGGAATGATATCTACATCGCCCGTGCTACCTGCGTTCATCCGTGTTTGCATTAGTTGATCATACGTTGCATCTGCCGGAACTGTTGTGTACTCCACTTTCACGTCCGGGTACTTCTCTTCAAATTTTTTATTAAATTCTTTGATGTAATTGTTGATATTCTCTTGTTGCCAGTGAATGATCTTTAATGTCACTTTTTTGTTTCCATCCGTAGACGCCTTCCCATCCGAATCGGTCGAACCGTTACCACATGCTGCAAGTACAAACATTAAAGCGGTTACAAGTGTAATAGATAAAATCTTTCTCTTCATATCACTTTCCCCCAACCATTCAAGATTAATTTACGATTCAACAAATTTACGAAATCAGTTTCGTTAATTACACCCTCATTATGACTTCACCTAATAAATTTGTAAATAGTTTATTTGAATTTTTACAAAATATGTGATGAAAACCGCGTCTGATATGGGATTGGGCGTTCTTCCATGGGTGGATTCACACTTTGTTTTACGAAAACTCTATTCGCTGGCTTTATTTTTCCACCTCTACTCTTCCTTCCACTCTAGTTAAAATGAGCCTCTGTTTGTAGGAAATAAGGTTGTTTTCACTAAAATCTAGTAGTATTTTCGTTAGATTTGAGAGAAAATACTTATAAAATATCTATACATATCATAATCACCTCGACGATCACCCTTTCTGTTATTGACTCTCAGAAGCTTGTGACATAGAATGTTGGCAAGAAAGCAATAAAAAGGCACAGCCACAATCTACGAAACTAGTTTAGAATTTGAGGGATATATAATGAATATCAAAACGATAGCTCGTTTGGCCGGTGTGTCTGTTGCAACGGTATCTAAAATTATTAACAACTACCCTGACATTGGCGAGGAGACACGCCAACGCGTACTTAAGATTATGGAGGAAACGGGTTATCGCCCCTCATCTTCCGCCAAAACACTGGCGACTAAAAAGTCCAATCTGGTGGGTGTTGTCTTTGCAGGGAAACTGAATGTCGATTTCAGTCACCCTTTCTTTGTAGAGGTCATTAATGCCTTTAAGAAACAGATCGGCCTGTTAGGATATGATCTGCTCTTCTTTTCCAATGAAAAGTTCCTAGATCAGGGTGAAGACTACCTGGCACGTTCCAAATATTTTCAAGTGGATGGCTGTATTATTATTGCGGGGGATGAGGTGGAGAGCAGCGTGTCTGACCTTGATGCAAGTCCCATTCCGTGCATCGGAATTGACATTGAGATGAATGGACAGAACTCCTGTTATATCATGTCGGATAACGAAAAAATCTCGACCAAAGTGGTGGAACAATTTTATATTAATGGGTATCGGGATCTCGGGTTTATCGGGCTCCAGCGCGCCTCCCTCGTGATGCAGCATCGGGAAAAAGCCTTTAAACAATCCCTAAAGCAGTTTAGTCTCGAAGAGAAACCGGAATGGTTGGTATACAGCCAAGATTATGCCGCTACCGATGGTTACGAGGCAGCCAAACAGCTGTTACAAGCAGATGTCTTGCCGCGAGCTGTATTCGCCGCCACGGACTTGCTTGCATTCGGAGCAGTACGAGCCTTTAAAGAGGCGGGATTACGCGTTCCCGAGGACATTGCTGTTGCAGGATGTGATGACATTGAGGCTTGCCGTTACAGTGATCCTCCACTCACGACCGTTAAGCAGGATACAGACAAAATCGGACGTCTTGCGGCAATGATCCTGTTTGACCTGATGAATAAACAAATGGATAATCGTTGCATTAAAGTAGAGCCGGAACTGGTACTGCGCCGATCCTGTGGCACGTTGCTGGCATACCAGTAAAAGAGTCGGGCAGTGTAAAGAAAGCTGGGTTTGGGACTGGATTCAACGTTAACATTGGCGCTAGCCAAGTGGGGTGACACTGTGATTTGAAAGTGCGAGGAGTAGGAGCATCGGTCTGTCGGGCTAGATATATGTTGAGCTCAAAAGGATAGAAACTAGATGGATGGTTCGGTAGTAGTTGGTTGGTTGACACTGTAGTGATGTTAGATAGAAACTCAGTTATTACCTTGCTGGCAACCCGGTGTACACTAGCTGCCGCTCCCTCCCTTCCAAACTCTAACGATCACCAGAAACCTTATTTACCGGATTTCGCCTCTGTAAAAATTCTAACGATCACCAGCGACGCTATTTGAACCAAAATGGCTTGTTTACTGCGGTTTTCGGGCTAAAATGAGAAAATAGCGTTCCTCATGATCGTTAGAATTCGAAAAGAGTTAAAACGGGCCAAATAGGGTCACCTGTGATCGTTAGCCGCATTGTCATCAAGGCAAAGATGTATAACTGACACTGAAAGGTGATAGAGACGGCTCAACGAAACCTTCATAAACAATAAGGGCATACACGTCCTTTCCATTGTAGCTTGGCAGTGAATAGATAGAGAGTACTTAAGCAGGCGCGAGGGTGTTCATTGGATACGAGTCAGCACATGATGAGAGCTAAATGGACAGACTTCGGGCGATTGTCGACTTCGGGCACAAACAACAAAAAGACGAAGCAGGACTGTGCCTGCTTCGTCTTTTTTTACAATTTACTGCATCATTTCACTTTCCTGCATCCTATCTGCTGCTCGTTGGCACTACAGGATTCGGAGTCTTCGGAGGATGTGGGTCGGCTAAGTCTATAGCCAGTCTCAATGAGTTGTTCTTGCGCTGTCTACTCACATAGTGATCACAATCTCCTGCCACAGTCGGTTACTTGAGAGTAGCGGTGGGAGGCAGCGGGGATTTGCGCTGCCGATCCAGCCATCCGGGTCGATCCAGTTCAAGGAGTCGGCGATATCGTTCTTCCCGAGCCAGCAGTTGTTCGTGAGAACCCTGCATGACGATGTTTCCATTTTCCACAAACACAATCTCGTCCATCTTCTCTGCACCAATCAGGTGGTGAGTGACCCAGATTAATGTTTTGCCTTGCAGGCTGTCCAGCATGGTGCGCATCAGTTCGCGTTCTGTCACGGGATCTAACCCTACAGTAGGCTCGTCAAAAATAACAACGGGCGTCTTCCGTAGCAACACTCTGGCTAGTGCAATCCGCTGACGCTCCCCGCCGGAGAAGCGCAGTCCTGTCTCTAGCATCGGTGTCTGATACCCCTGTGGCAGAGACTCGATCAGTTCAGCCAGACCAACCTGTGCAGCGACCTGACGTATCTCTTCATCCGTTGCATCTGGACGACCAATCCGCAGATTGCCTGCAACCGTCGTATTAAAGAGATGTGGACTCTGATTGAGTACTGCTATCACTTCGGTTATACTCTCGCCAAGCATCTCTACAGGCAGATCATTGATTAGAACCTTGCCGGATGAGGGAGACAACGCACCTTGAATCAGCTTCAGTAATGTCGATTTACCACCACCGCTGCGTCCAAGAATAGCCATACGTTTGCCCTGAGGCAGATGCAGAGAGATATCCTGAACGGCATATGCTGTCTCTGCTTCATACCGATAACTCACTTGCTCAATGTTAATATCCGCGCGCAGTTTCGGCGGAATGCGCAGACGGATTCGTCCATCTGCAGTCTTTCCCCGATCCGCTGCGGCTATATCATCGGTCGATTGCACCGCAACTGAACCAGATCGATGTCTGTTATGAGACTCCAACACTTGAGACTTCTTTTTCTGATCTTCGCAATTCTGACGTCCCTGCTCCTCCGAGCCTTCCAACTTGCTTAATCGATCTAGAGATTCACGGTAATCCGGAATATGCCCTAGTGCATCGTTAACAGGTAGAAGTGATTCCGTAAGCGGGAACAAGACGAGCACAAATGCTGCGATCATAACCGCAGGTAGCTGGGCTGCCGAAGTCGTTTGTCCTGCCCACATGGCGACCCAAACAACCATCCCGCCAATGAAGCATTGCGCAATAAAATCGCGCGAGCGGTTCCAGCGACGCAATCTACGGCGAATCTGATCAGCATGCTCCTCGTCCTCTTCCTGCCATTGCACGAACGCTGCCGCTCTGCCACTGGCAATCCAGTCTCCCAGCCCGAGTACGCCGTCGGTCAGACGTGTGTACAGCTTGCTGTTTTCTCTTTTGAGCTGCACACGCCATCTCCAGGTCAGTTTTAAAGAAATTGCAGGAAGCAATGCAACAATAAACAACATATACAGTGCCATCCATAGTGCAAACATCGGATCTACACTGCCGAATGCCAGTACAGCCGCTCCGTAGATCACAAGTGCTGTAACAGCCGGGAATACGGTACGCAGATATATATCTTGCAGACGTTCTACATCATCGGCCAGTGCACCGAGCACGTCACCGGTTTGCATTCGCGAACGCAGAAACAGAGCCTGTGGTTCCAAAATGCGATAGAGCTTCACTCGCTGATCTGCGAGCACACGCAAAACAGCATCATGTCCTGCCAGCCGTTCGACATAACGGAACACCGCCCGGAAGATACCAAAGGCACGTACACCTACAATCGGAACATAGACCATCAAAATATTTTCAGGACGCAGCGCAGACTTGGAGATCAGATATCCGGAGGTGAAAAGGAGCATCACCGCACAGAGAGCCGCGCAAGTGCCCAGTGCAATCGCACCGATCAATCGCCAGCGGTACTGTACCGCGTATGGAGTAATCCAGCTATTTTTCCCACCTTGTGCGCCTCGTTCGGTCTCTGTCCCTGGGTGTCCGGATCTCATCTCATATCGCCTCCATCTGCGCTTCATTCATGTGATAATATACCCCTTTTCGTGCAAGCAGTTCCTGATGTGTGCCTGTCTCCGCTACCGTACCGCCATCCATGACAATAATGCGATCCATATGCGGCATCCAGTGCAGACGATGCGTTGCCAGAAAGACAAGTTTACCTTCAAACAAGGGTAGCATCGTCTGCTTCAATTCATATTCGGTCTCGACATCCAGATGTGCCGTAGGTTCATCAAGCAACAGAACACTGCGTTCACTCAGCAAAGCTCTTGCCAGCGCCACACGTTGCTCCTGACCTCCGCTGAGCTGTCTGCCTCCTGCGCCAATCTGTTCATGCAGTCCATTTGCCAGAGATGACAATAGCTTTGTCAGCCCCGCTACCTGTGCCGCTTGAGCTACTTCCGCATCGGATGCCTCCGGCATGTAAAAACGAATATTATCCGCAATGGAACCACTGAAAATATACGGATGCTGCGGAATCGCCGCCGTCTGGCTACGCCAGGCCTTGAGCCGTTCCAGACTTAGAGGCTGGCCATTGACCAGAACTTGTCCGGCTGTTGGAAGCTGAAAACCCGCGAGAACATCGATAAGCGTTGATTTTCCCGCTCCACTGGCACCGATAATTCCGATCTTACCAATACCCTTCAGCTGAAAGCTCACATCCTGAAGGGAGTAGGCTCCCTCTGCTTCATGCTGGACCTGAATATCCTTCAGCGCTAATCGGCTATGCTCTCCCCAAGATGATGAAGTTGCCACATCTTGCATCACATGTTTATCCCGGTTAAATACCACTCGCAGCTGTGAAGAGGAGACAGAAGCATTTTCATTTTCACCCAACACTTCAGCTTGATCCAATGCACTTGCATAAACCTCTGTCTGACGTTGTTCTGCGGCCTTGCCTCGTTCAATCACTTGATTAATCGCTTCGCCAGCTTCCTTGCCATCCAGAGTCGCGTGGTAATCTGCACCCAACATACGTACGGGCAGGAAATACTCAGGTGCTAGAATTAATACCGTTAGAGCAGGAAACAGGGACATATGTCCTTCCGTAAGCCGGAGTCCGAGACCTACTGCAACGGACGCAACCGACAACATGGTGAAGAAATCCAGCGCAAACGAGGACAAAAAGGCCATACGTAGTGTGGACATCGTTGCTTTTCGGTATCGCTGGCTTACTTGCATGATGGAGCCTTCGTGTGTTTTGCTTTGCCCCAACGTTTTCAACGTTTCCAGTCCACGCAGTGTATCCACAAAATGATTCGCCAGCGCTTTGTAGGACTTGAATTGTCCATCGATCTTACGCTGAGTCGCCAGACCAATGAGAATCATAAATACGATCAGAATCGGTAGCGTCAGCATTAATATCACACCGGACATCGTATCCAGTTTGAATATATAAAGCAGAAGGACAACAGGTATAAACCCCATGCCCAGCATACGCGGGATAAACAGCTCCAGATACGTTTTATATTGGGAAACCCCTTCACGTGCCAGTGTCACCAGATGTCCCGTACCTTCTGTCTTGGCATAACGTGGCCCGAGTCTAAACCATTGTTCCGTCATCTGTTTACGCAGATCGGTTCCGGTTCTCTCCGCATACCGCGTAGTGACAAGCTGTAACCAGAATGACAAGGCATAGCGGGCGGCAAAAGCAGCCAGAAACAGCAACAGCACCGGATACTGTGACGAAACCGTGGCACCTTCGAACAACGCCGTAATGGCCTGTGCCAGCCATTTGGCTTGCATAATAATCGTCATCGCCTGCAACAGCACCAGCGCAGATGCCAGTGCGAGTACCGGCCGGATGCCAGACAGCTTCATAAGCCCGCGTCCCATGTCAGTACTCCAGGTGATGCTGTTCGTTCAGACGTTTGCGGAAAATATAATAACTCCAGATCTGATATCCAAGTACAAACGGTAACAAGGTGCACGCAACAATAGTCATCACTTTTAATGAGTAAGGTCCCGATGCTGCGTTATATACGGTCAGATCAAATGCCGAATTGATGGAACTCACCATAACTCGTGGGAACAATCCGATAAATACGGAGGCAAAAGCAATGGCAATAACCGCACCTGTCATCCCGAAAGCCCAACCTTCACGCTGTTGACGAATGAAGTAAGCCGCAAGAGCCAGTGCCGTAGCACCAAGCAGAACCATAATCCAAAGCGCCCAGCCACGAACAGCAAACACATCGGTCATCAGATAGGTCAATAATGCGTATATCGCAAGCACTGCAACCAGCGGCATCATTACCTTTTTCGCCAGTTGAAGTGCCCGTTCTCTCAATTCACCTACGGTACGCAAGGAAACAAATAACAGCCCGTGAACCAGACACAATAACGTTACACTCAAGCCACCCATAACGGTGTACGGATTCACAATATCCAGGAAACCGGCATGCATCTGCATGTTCTCATCAATGGGCAGACCTTTCATCAACGTTGCAAAAACAACCCCAAACAGGAATGGCAGTAAGGTACTTGCCACTACGATAATAATGTCCCATGTTTTACGCCAGCGCTGCTGTTTCATTTTACTGCGGAACTCAAAGGCGACGCCGCGTCCAATCAACAACAGCAACACAACCACCAGTGGCAGATAGAATCCGCTGAACAGTGTTGCATACCAGTGCGGGAAAGCAGCAAACATGGCACCGCCTGCGGTCAGCAACCAGACCTCGTTTCCATCCCAGAATGGCCCAATCGAATTGATTAATGTACGACGTTCACGATCTGTTTTGGCAATCAGACCCGTAGACATCCCTACCCCGAAGTCGAATCCTTCGAGAAAGAAAAAACCGATAAACAATACGGCAATCAGTACAAACCACAGCTCACTTAGTAACAACGGAATACCCCCCATCTACGCCAAACGGATCGGCAGGCTCATCATGCTCTTCGGACTTATCGACGGCATACGGCCCTGCTTTGATTTTGCGGACAAACAGGAACACCATCACGATGCCAAGAACCGTGTACGCCGCAGTAAAGGCAATCGTGGAGAACAAAATCATTCCTGCGGAAACATTAGGTGACACACCTGCTTCGGTCGTCATATACCCGAAAACCGTCCATGGCTGTCTTCCGACTTCAGTCATAATCCATCCTGCTGAATTCGCAATAAACGGCAGGGAGATCGCAAAGACCATCAGACGCATAAACCAGGGTTTCGCCACTTCCAGCTTCTTGCGCCAAGCCAGATATGTACCATACATCGCAAGCAGAATCATCAAGCCACCTGCAGCAATCATGACACGGAAGCTCCAGAATGTGGTTCGCACTGGTGGAATGTAATCTCCGGGTCCATACGTTTGCTGGTACTCGGCATTCAGTTCTTTCATGCCTTTGACACTACCCGAGAATTTACTATAAGAGAGATAACTGAGTAATCCAGGGATTTTGATCTCACCGGAGTTCTCCTGTTTATCCGGGTCAATGGAGGCAATAACCGTCCACGGTGCCGGGTCTTCGGTTGTTGTCCAGGTTCCCTCACTTGCAGCCATCTTCATCGGCTGTGTTTCCACCAGATATTGAGCCTGGAAGTGCCCTGAGAAGGCCACGCCCAGCGAGGAGACAAGACCGATAATAACCGCGATGTTAAAGGATCTGCGGAATACTTCGACATCCTTCTTTTTCATTAACTTATAAGCACTAATGCCCGTCACGACAAAGGCTCCCGTCATTAACGCACCAAAAATCGTATGCGGGAATTCAACGAGAAACTGCCCATTGGTAATGAGTGCAAAGAAGTCATTCATCTCCGCCCGGCCATTATTGATGGCGAATCCAACGGGATGTTGCATAAACGAGTTCGCTGCCAGAATCCACACCGCTGACAAGAATGTGCCGACAAATACAAGCCAGATACAGGCCAGATGTACTTTTTTGGACAAACGATCCCAGCCGAATATCCATAAACCGATAAATGTGGACTCCATAAAAAATGCCAGCAAAGCCTCGATCGCCAGCGGCGCACCGAAGACATCACCAACAAAGCGGGAATACTCCGACCAGTTCATGCCGAACTGGAACTCTTGCAAAATACCGGTGACCACACCGACGGCAAAGTTAATCAGGAACAACTTGCCCCAGAACTTGGCCATCGTTTTGTAAATCTCTTTTCCCTTCGCAACATACAACGTCTCCATAATCGCTACCAGCAGCACGAGGCCAATGGATAGCGGTACGAAGAAAAAGTGGAAAATCGTTGTAAGTGCATACTGGATACGCGATAGCATAATCGGATCCATACCTTTACCCCTTCTTTCTGTTCACTTTAGCAAGATACGTAAATGGCTTTGAAGCGGGCTTCTTCGCTGTCTGTCCTCCAAATACGTTGATGAACGTATTGTGCCAGATTACCTAATTTTCACATGTGATAATTATCACTAAGTCATCCCTCTTACGTAAAAAAAGTGACCTCGGTCACACAATAGATAAAATTAAGCCTATTTATTAAGCTTGTTCGTTGCCTGATTGGTCTTGACTGATGCACGTATTCATGGAAGTTGTTCATGTTTGGAGACAAATGCCCATATGTTAGTGTCAGACGGAGATATGTGAAGTGCTACAGCGGCTTTTTACATACCAAAAATCCCTTATCAAGGTGTGGTGAGTTACAAATGGAACATGCTGAACCGTTAACAGATGCGGATCCAAAGCCAAAACAGAGGCAGGAAGAGGATATAAAACAGGCAACAATGGACCTGTCTGTGTCCACAGATCTTGCCGTTCAATATGTGATTTTCCCGCGAAAAGGAGGCTGGTTATCCTTCCCCTACCCGGACATCGTTGCTTTATTTGCAGCTCAAGAAGGCACGATCTTATATGTCAGTAGCCGTACGGCTGAGGAAGAAGAATTACCAAAATCCATTCAGGTGATCTCTCTTTCGGAAGCGGAGAAACGATTACAGGAACCACATACAGTTGCAATCGTCGCACACCCATACTGGCTTATAGCGGTAGCTTCACTACAACCTGAATTATGTATTGCACTATTGCCTGAACCCGTAGGAGATGAAGCTGCATCTCCACTCTGGGAGAGCAATATCTCCAGACTTGTCGGCATTGCCGATCTAGTGGCCACATCCTCGGAAACCCGGTATATGAAGCTGCTCTTTCAAGGTACCCGTGCCATCTGGCTAGGGGGAGAAGACACTTCACCAGCCGGTTACATTCATTATGATGGTACACGTATTCCACTGCGCGATTATGAGATATTTTTTATGCATGCACTTCAGCAGGTACTGACTGGTAAACCAGACCGTGTTACCACGCTTCAATGTCGTTTGCGAGCTGACTACTACAGACAGCTCCGAGCCAAAACAGGTGCTCATGAAACCATCTCGTTTCTTCTGTCCGCATATGAGTATTTACTGGAAGATTCACGTGCCGCCGCCTCACTCAAGGAAGCATTCACTCATGCTGTCATCAACGGAAGGCAAGATTGTGTGGTGTCTCATTACCGGTTCCTCTCCGCCATCTATGCGAGATCAGGTCAGATTGAAGAAGCTCTACAGGTGTTTGGCATCAGTGCAAGTAACGAGCAGGAACGTCATCATTATGAGCAATTGTGCCGCTGGCTTGAAGCCGGAGAAGAACAGTTGGTTCGAGCAGAACTGCTGCGCATCAATGATGATTACGGCAGTGCTCTGCGCGTTCTGGATGAGCTTGGCGGGGAAACGGCAAGGCATTGGAAGTTTCGTATCTATCAGGAAACAGAGTGTGTGGAGGATGCGCTCGCGCTCGTTCATGCCAGTGATATTCAGGATGCGACCAGCCTTCTGCAATATCGACAACTATCCGGGACGGCACTGGCTCTTCGAGGGGAACGTCACGGTGCGGTAAGGCTGTTTCTGGAGACAGCTGTGGAGGATGAAGAGGCCTTAGCTCGGATTATGGAACTGGAGCTGCTCGATCAAGCCGTACAGCAGTTGCTTGGGGAGGTGCCTTAATGATAGACCCGAAGAAGCGCAGAACCCCTGGAAGTAGGCCCGTTATGCATGATTCGCTTCAATCGTCTTCGAGTTCCGAAGCCCAAAGCCAAAGCTTCTCAAGTCAAGTTCATCGCATCATTAACTCACGGATTGAAGAGGAAACGAATTCTTCCGCGAGCCGTGATGTAGAGGTAGACGCATACGAACAAAACTCTCCCGTACGTCGGGTACGCAAAAATAAAAACAACAAGCTGACTGCCATGCTTCAGGTACGTAATGAGCAAGGACGTTATCTGGAAGAAGTGTTGCAAAATCTGAGTGAATTCGTGGATGAAATCGTCATTGTGGATGATGCCAGTACAGATGGAACACCGGAAATATGCAGAGCTTTCCCAAAAGTAGTTCGTCTTGATGTGTTAGAGAAGCCATTGTTTGCCGAAGAATGGCGCCTTCGCAACACGTTATGGCAAGCTGCCGTCAGTACAGATCCAGACTGGCTTCTCTCGGTAGATGCCGATGAACTATATAGTGCTGAAGCCAAAAAGGCAATGCGCAAACTCATTGATCAGGACTACGCAGACTGGTTTGCCTTCCGATTCTACGATATGTGGGGTTGCCGAACACATTATCGGGAAGATGAGCTGTGGTCCATGCACAAACGTCACACTGCCTCCCTTGTCCGTTATATGCCGGGCTATCCTTACTTTTACCCGCAACAGAATCACCATGTTCCTCGTCTCCCCGCGTCCTGCACCGTGTTACCAGGGGTATGCACTGAACTGAAAGTTCAGCATCTCGGCTGGGCTGGAAGTTTGGAGGATCGGGTACGCAAATATTTACGTTACAAACGTATTGATCCGCATGGGGAATGGGGCAACCCAGCGCAGTATGAGTCCATTCTGGACCCTGAACCGCGCCTGCTCCCTTGGAAGGAGGAGTCGTAATATGGGTGTGGTCAGCATACTGACCCATAGTTTCACCGATGGTTACAACCGGGAGTTTGGCCGGGTATTTGGCGGCGGGCTGGAACGTTATATTCTCGATCTATGCAGTGTCATCCGCGGACTCGGACATATTCCCGAGGTGCACCAGCTGTCCTATTTCGAAGCATTCCAGACCCGAACCGAACAGATCGATGTCTATGGTTACGATTACGACATGGAAAATGTACCGGAAGCCTTTGATCGGATGGCCGCAGCAGCCCGCGGTCCAATCATCTATGCCAGCTGCCTCTGGCAACCCATTACCTATAAACCTGGCAGCCTCGGGATATGTCATGGCATTAATTGGGATCGCCCCCGCCTGCCGCTTGAGACGAAACGCCAAGTTGCCGATCACATTCAGCTAGCATTGGACGGACTGGTTCGCATCGTTTCGGTAGACTCCCATTTCCAGACCTTCTGCCGGGCAGCTTGTACGTATACCGATTCAGAACAAATTGTGCTGATTCCCAACGCAGTGGACACCTCTTATTTCATCCCGGCTCCGCCAAGCAGGATGCTCACACCGCAACATGAAGAGGAATGGTTGACGGCATGGAAAAGAGACACTGCATTTCAGGCTGAACATGAAGACATTCTTGTTAAGGGATACAGAGAGGATGCAGCAGATCATCATACAGCAGGCCTTAATGATTCAGATTTATATCGCAGTTCAGGGGAAAAAGCCAGAACGCAGAGTTTTAAGCCAGAGCAGGGTCAACTCCCCGGTGTAGGTGCTTTTTCTTTCGAAAATGAATTAGCCGAACCTCCCTCTCATCAAGGTTACGATCATATGAACAACGCTGTACCTGTGCCCGCTCTTCGTCCAATCCGTATTCTGTATCCACGTCGCATCAGTAGCGAGCGGGGGATCATCCCTATGATGCTTGCCGCGGATAAGCTGCTCGGGGCATTTCCGGATGTAGAGGTTGAATTCGCCGGAGAACTGGTCGAAGGCAGTACGGTGGGCAGAGCCTTTCGCTATTGGCAGCGTACACATCCGCATATGGACCGTATCCACCAGCATACGTACGATTTCAAAGATATTCGTGAAGCTTATCATCAGGCAGATATCGTTGTCATTCCTACCCTATTCTCGGAGGGAACCTCCTACGCATGCTTGGAAGCGATGAGCTGTGGTCTTCCGGTGATCGCTTCCAATGTCGGCGGACTCAATGATCTGATTCAGGATGGGTTCAACGGATTGCTCGTGCCTCCGGGTGAGCAGGCACTGACTGCCGCGCTCATCAGGCTTGTTCAAGATCGCACCGAGCGGGAGCGACTGGGTATCTATGCCCGCGAAACTGCACTGTCTTATGATCTGTCCATATGGCGTAGCCGGTGGAGCAGGGTACTGGAATCTTTTTTGGCTGATACAGGAGTGAAGGAGGCGATTCAAACATGATGGACACACCCGACACCACGGCAATGATGGAATCAAGGTACATCCGGCAAAGCGATCCGAAAACAGATACGCTCGTTTTCCCGCTTCATCCCGCATGGTGGAGCCGTCCTTATGAGTATGAGTGGGCGCGGCAGTTTGCACGTTCAAGCGACGTGGTACTGGATGCAGCCTGCGGCATTTCACACCCGTTCAAATTTTGGCTCACGGAGCATTGTCGTGAAGTTCACGCGTGTGATTGGGATGAACGCATCTTGTCGGATGAGACGATTCGTCTAGATATTGCGGCTGATTTTGGCGAACAGGCGGCTCTCCATCTGCCCGAGCATTACCTTACTCGGCTTCACCGCGCTCAGGCCAATCTGGCTCAGCTTCCGTATCGTCCCGAGCAGTTTGACCGCGTATTCTGCATCTCTGTTCTGGAACATCTCGACACGGGCACGATGCTGCGGGCTTTTCGCGAATTCGCTCGGGTGTTGAAGCCACGCGGACAGTTAATCGCCACTTTTGATGTGCCCGAGATGCGACCGGATTTACTGGAGACGATCATGGCTGTCACAGGGCTGACGATTGAAGATAAGTTAACCGTGGAAGAGCCTGCGGACGCCATCTCCTCGGAGATGTATGGCGCACCGATCCGCTGTTTCAGGGCTGTGATATGCAAGACGGGAAAGGGATAGTGACGTTAGTGAGGCACAACATTTTAATGCACCTATCTTTACACACGTTATACAGTACTTCATCTGATCTATATAATTTGAACTAAAGATTTTACATAGTCCACTCCGATGACAGAAGAACCTGGAGAGTAGCGGTTATCCCCAGATTTTTTGGATTCCCTTTTCCAAAGGGAAAAATCCGGTGATAAAGGCGAAGCGTATGCTTCCGATGCTAGCTTTCTTTCAGAAAGCTTTTAGCTCCGCTTTTCCAGGTTTTTTCTGTCTTCTCGTTATTGTGTAAAAGAATAGTTCAACTTATATAGCATCTAAATAAGCACTCTCATAGAGGCTTTTGATAAGAAAACGATCGGGTATCCAAACGTAATATGAGGAAACGGTAGTGTTACGGATTGCATAACGAATTGCATAGTTATATGTTTATCCGTCTGAAACAGCAGGCCAAACTTGTGGTAAATGCAGTGTGTGCCGGGATACCCCGGCTTTTTTGCTGTGCTGTGAAGTCGGGGCATCCCGGAGACATCCGGCGCTATGGGTACGCCGGATTACAGGTATACCAGCAGCATGTTGCACTGCTGCTGGAAGGCTGGGGCATGGGCTGCGCCAGAGGCCGTCAGGCGCAGCAGGGTCTGTAGGCCCGGCGGCGGGGTCTTCGCCGGGCGGCCTTGGGCGGCAGCATGCCGTGCCGTGATCCGGGCCGCGCAATCGACCCAATCACGCGCCAGGCTCTGCCGCCCGGCGAGCAGCGCGAGCGTGCCCGCCAGGAGCGCATGCGCTGCGAGCGCCGGGGCGGGCACTTCGTCCGCGCAGGGCTGCTGCGCGCCGCATAGCGCAAGCAGCCCTGCGCGGACGCAAGCGGGCGCGCGCAGCAGCCCGCAGCGGGCCGCAGGCGGGAGCGCTGCAAGCAGCGCCAGCGCGCCGGCTGGCGGCAGGGCCTGCAGCAGGCGCAGCCATGCGGGCCAGGCGCCCACGGCGGCGAGCGCTTGCGCGGGTAGCGCCATGCTGCTCGCGTAAGCGCCGCACGTTGCTGCGCCCTCGTCTTGCAGCAGCGCCTCGGCCGCACGCGCCACCTCCGGCACGGCTACACGCTGGCGCGTTGCCGCCGCACGCCCGGGCACGCCGCGCTCACGCTGCTTGTGGCCCAGCGCCCACAGTGCCAGCGCAGCCTCTGGCCCATGCTGCGCATGCGCTGCCCACGGCCGGAGTGCCGCCCTCGCGGCTGCGTCCTCACCGATCTGGGCCAGCGCCAGCCCAGCGGCAAGCGGCTTCGCGCGCTGCACCGGGCCCAGCGGCCATGCATGGCGCAGCAGCCATTCCGGCCGATGCGCCGCAAGCGCGACAGAGACCAGTGCTTGCCACGACGCTAGCGGCAAGCTCCCCCACTCGGCTACGCCAGCAATGGCCTGCGGCCGTCCCGTGGCTGCCCCAAGGAGCAACATTCGCTGCCATGCTACCCCGTTGCCGGGCTGTATGCGCAGCGCTTCCGTATAGGACGCTTCCGCTTCTGCCCAGCGGCCATCCTGTTCATGTGCCATGCCTTCCAACGTTAGGCTACGGTAGCTTCCGGCACCGGACACCGAGGTATATCTCCCTGCTGTCGATGCGGCGGATTTCGCCTGCTTTAACCATTCTAATGCACGATCTGCACGGTTCTGATCCAGTTCCAACACAGCGGCAAGTTCAAGCAGGTCCGGGAAATCATCATATACCGTTACCCAGTTCTCCACCACAGAGAGCGCCAGCTCAATCTGCCCCAACTCTCTCCACGTATATGCTGTTTTTAGTACCACATCCGAATGATATCCACACGTCGGATCAAGCTTTGCCAGCAGCGGCAGCAGTAATCGAATTGCTTCATCATACTTCGCTTGCTGAAACCACTCTGCAGCCAGCGCATAGAGCAGTTCCTGCTGATCTGGTGTCTGTTGCAGAGCCAGCCGAATCAATCTCATGTTACGCACATCTTTTCGTTTAGTAGCAATCACTTTATCCAAATAACCGTAATGGACAACCTCGAAGTCCGAATGACGAATCCCTTGCGGCATCAACGCAAGAATAGAAGAAGCGACTTCCTCATGGATTCTTCCATGAAAAGCAATTCGGGGGTCATTTCGAAATAAACGGCACACCTCGTCCGTTACACGTTCTTCGCCTGAGTTACCCAGCAGACTCGTCACCTTAACCCAGTATCCCCAGCTCTCTTCACTCCCCGCTTCGAGCCACTCCATTAGCTCTGACTTTGTCCATAACGTATGCATCCACATTTCATCGGCATCCAGCACCAGAATCCATGTAAAACTTGCGGCAGCAAGTGAAAGATTACGCGCCTGGCTAAAGTCTCCGTTCCACTCTGCACTAATGATGGTTGCATCATATCGCTGAGCAATAGCTACGGAATCATCCGCCGAACCTGTATCCACGATAATGATCTCGTCTATGATTTCACGTACAGAAGCCAGACAACGTTCCAGAAACTCGCTTTCATCCCTCACGATCATACATAAGCTGATACCTTCCTTCACCCGCACCCTGCCCTCCTTCCGTCAAAACCCTCCCTGCATATCCTTTCCTTCCATGTATTGTCCGCCGCTCTTCCGACTCAGCCCTCGAATCCGTCTGCTCCAGGCAACTCCAGCCGAATATGCTGAATGACAGGCCAGTATGAAAGACGCTGCCTTTTCCCAGGCTCCACCTGTTCCGTATCAGACGTCAGTTGCGCCAGATGGTGATCTGCGGCACGAATTAGTCCTTTAACTAGCCAGCTCGTTCCGCTAAGCGTATCCGAAGCTCCTATAAACGGTTCTCGAATCAACTTTCCGGCATCGATTATCTCCCGTTTAACTTGTTCTCCCTGACTTCTCTCCTTCGCCAGTCTTTTTTCAGTTGCATCATGCACTTCATCCAGCAGTTGCCTCCCCCGTTGAATCAATCCATGCAGCGCCTGCCATCTTCCAGACTGAACACAGCCTTCCAGCATCAGCCCAAGTGCTTGCCATCCGTCGTACAACTCTGCATGGTCTGCGTCCGCCACACCCTCAAGTGTAGCTGCATTCTCCAAGTTCGATCTGTTCCCCATCTCTACTGCGAGCTTTCCCCATCCTGTAGACCCTGACTCTTCCTCAGATGCACTCTCCCTGCCCTCGCCTACCTGTGAGC
Organism: Paenibacillus sp. FSL R7-0272; assembly: GCF_037969905.1. Classification (NCBI taxonomy): domain Bacteria; kingdom Bacillati; phylum Bacillota; class Bacilli; order Caryophanales; family Paenibacillaceae; genus Paenibacillus; species Paenibacillus sp. FSL R7-0272. The sequence continues at coordinate 6,114,834 of NZ_CP150221.1, forward strand.
CGTTCATCAGCCAACGGGTGAAGGCATCCTGGAATTTCATTTCCTGCCCCTCTTTCCCACTCAGCCATTGCAAACGTTCAAGCCAACGGGCAGCCATAGGTGCAAATGAGCCCTTTTTCCGCTTCACCGTTTCGAGTTTCAAACGCGCGCTACTCCAGTCCCCTCGCTGTACATGCAGAACAGCCTCAGCTATAGAACGTTTCTCCCGTTGCTCGCCGGAAGAAGCAGACGGTAACTCCCCGAGCAGTTCAAGCGCCGCATCGTAACAATGGCACTGTTCCAGAATACCTAGTACTTTAGATAAAGCTTCCTCCGAGCTCATGGCAAAACGCGACTCCATCACCGCTGGAATCTGCCCCTCCTGCCCGGATACCCGCATGATTCGAAATAGGCGATACAGTGGCGGTACCAAGCTGGATTTTGCCCGCACCGTTTCCACATAAGCATCGACCGCTCCCTCAAGATCGGCCTTTCCTTCCAGCAAGCGGCCCAGCGTGTACCATGTCTGGTATGTGCCCATGCCTTCCTCTGTGTGAAAAATCGCTGGCGGTGGCCCCTGCTGAACGGCTTTACGAAGCCACATCTCAGCAGCATCCGTATCCCCCACAGCATCCGCACATATCGCCCGATGATGCATCAGGTCTGTGTATTCTGGAAAAAGTTCCAGCGCCGCGTCCACAAGTTCCAGCGCCTCCTGCCAGCGCTCTAAATGCTCCAGACAGCGGACTTCGTATTTCAACAGCAAATGCGCATAACTGGTCACGGTAGGATCAATCATCTTCCGGGCTTTACCGAACGATTCCAGTGCCTGCTCCGCTTCACCCACACGCAAATACTCCACGCCCAAGTTATAGTGATGGAACGGTTGATCTGGCTCTTCTTCCACCGCCTGTTGTAGCAAACGCACGTTGCGATTCACCTTGTCCTTGCGCTCCACAACCACTGTCTGATACCCGTAATGGTGAATCACCATGTCCGTGATATGAAACGCGGCCTCCGGATTTCGCTCACAGATCGCCGCCGCAATCTGCTCATGGATGCAACCTTTGAACCGATGCTCAGGATGACTGCGAAACAAACGTAGCACCGGATTGACCGTTGCGCCCTGCTGACCCGAACCCGTATAGTTATGAATGTTTAGAAACAATCCGTCGCATCCGCTGACTTCCGTCCAGCTCCTGATCTGCTCCCGAGCTGTCGCTTCCAGCGCCTCGTCCGCATCAAGAAAGAGAATCCAGTCGCCGGAAGCCCGCTCCAGGCCAGCATTTCGCGCGGCGGCAAAATCATCGCACCACGCAAACTCAACCACCGACGCGCCATACTCCCGCGCAATGGCCACACTGCGATCAGATGATCCAGTATCTACTACAATGATCTCATCCACCACATCCCGCACACTTTCAAGGCAACGTGGCAACATCTCTTCCTCATCCTTGACGATCATGCACAGAGAGATCCGCTCGGCCTGACTCCGCTGTCTCTGATGCTGATGTGCCTGCATGATGATTCCTCCTTTCTTTTGCATGATATACTGTCCGCCAAGGTATCCCCTCCGCTATTCGCAACTGTTTCTCCAAAGCCAGCTGCTGATCCGCAAGCACCCTAACCTCGGAAGAACGATTCCGTTCCTGACGAATTAAACCAAGAGCCATCTGCAAGTAACAGATAGCCGCTCCAGCACGGGCTTCACTGAAATCCGGTTTTTGCTCCAGTGCCTGTTCCAAGAGCGACAGTGCTTGATCCAAATGTCCTTTGGAGTACAGCGTTTCTCCCAAACAGAACAGCCCTTCCGCATCCAGTTCTCCTTCCGTCATACTCTGAATCAGCATCTCGGCGGCAATCATCGTGTATCCATGCTGGTGCAACAGACCCGCATAATTTCGCCGAATCTCTGTTTCTGTCCTCTCAGGATCTGACATGATACGAACCAGTCGCTCATGCAACTGCTGTGCGATGACCAAATGCCCGCTCTGAATCGCACGAGCCACTAACTGCCTTGCGATCATTTGCACAGGTTCACTCCATTGCAGAAGCTGCCCATCCGGTACAGCAGGTACAGGAGCGATAGAAGAACTAGCTGATAGAGCTGCAGGCTTATACTCAAACAGTAATCGGTCCGCTACCTTCCACATTCCCCTCTCTAGAGGAGATACTTTAGCGAAGAAAGATGAAGGCAAACGCCTGCCACTCGCCCAACACGCTAGCGCCCAATCACTTCGCTCATCCGATTGAAGGCTCATATCAGCAGCATCCTCCACTCCTGACGTGATGACAGACGAGAAAGAGGTCCGTTTATGATCCTCTCTATCCGCTTCTCCCCAGCTACTCTGAGCGAGATTCCATGCATCGGTAACTTGGCCTGCACACAACATCCAGTGAAGTTGATCACCTACTGGAATATGAATATGGGATGCCTCACCACCCAGAAGAAGTAGTGCTTGTTTATACGCTCCACAATTAGCGAGGGCATAGAGCATATGCATCAGCACAATCTTCGTTTCCTTTCCCAAAGAGGGATGTGGTCGGTTCATTTGATCTGCATGATCTGTCGTTACATGGATCTGATGTAATCGATGAGCTAGATGAAGCAACCGATCTGCAATGGATTCGTCCGAAACTCCCTGCTGTTGCAGTGCATCCGCCAGCCCCATCCAAGCCGGTCTGTAGGTAGATAGATGCTCCAGGGCAAGCTCATATAGCCGAACCGCTTCCTGCCCGAATCCCCGTTGCTGTGCCAGCCGAGCCATCGATGTATATGCCCGGTAACTGCAAGCGCCTGCTTCTGTCACGTAAAAAGCTTTGACCACGGCTTCACCGCCACCAGACCTTCCGTGATCATTTGGACTGGAGGCACAGGTGCTCGCCCGTGCATAGGCACGATAAGCCCGTTCCTGCAAGCCTTGTCGCTCCAACACTTCACCGTATATCAAATGCAGATCAGCGTATGCAGGGTAACGTTGAGTTTCTGCGGAAAGCAACAGATGTGCTTCTTCGTAACGCTCCAGTTCTACCAGCACTTTGGCCAAATCTCTCACAAGGGTGGAGCGATAGGGAGCTTGCCATTTGGCCCGTTTCAGTGACTCACGAAATGCCTCCACCGCCTGTTCCAAATCACCCAACTGGCAGCGTGTTACGCCCAGATTATACAGGTGAAAAGGATCTGCAGGATGATCGGCAAGCTCCCGCTCGATCAGGCGCAAATTACGCTTGCTCTTATCCCCTTTGGCGATTACCGTAGCGAGATAACCATCATGCCCCAGACGCAAAGGAGCAAGCGGCTCTTCTTCGACTTCTACATCTATTTCTACTTCAACAGCTGCTGAATGATCTACTGTACTTATTTCCAGTGAATCTAAGTGTATATCGCTCTTACTTATGGACTTATTTGGTTTAACGGCATCGCTCTGATAATCCGTATTTTGGCGAAACAACTGCTCATGAATGCGTCCTGTATACCTGTAACCGTGATGAGCCCGGAACAGCCGTACCGGATGGGACAGGATCTTATCCTCCGGCCCTTCGCCGTACTGATTTTCGATCGTTATACGCAATCGGGTAATGCTCTTATGGACACCTGGCAAAACATACATCAATTGATCCAGACCGTCGATGACATACTCATCGGCATCCAGACAGAGAATCCATTCGGTCGTTGCCAGGGGCAGGCTAATATTTCGGGCTTTAGCAAAATCATCTTCCCAACTGGCGTGCAGCACTGTCGCACCATATGTTCTGGCCATATCAGGTGTCTGATCGAACGAACCTGTATCCGTAATGAACCATTCCGAACCCGCTTGCTTCAAGCTGTCCAGACAGCGGGGCAGGTGATGCTCTTCATTTTGCACAATCATATGAATACCGAGTAACCGGTTCTGCATCCGCAGTGACCTCCAATACATAAAAATACATGAAGCCCACTAAAGTGAACTCCATGTACCTATATGACAGCAGAGCAGGTTATGTGCCTTGTCCATTGAAGAACACATCAATCGTGCTTGGTGCACCGATCAAGCTTGAGCGATAAGAAAGACGTGTGTATTTCAGGAAACGTTGCGGTACCAGAACATCTACAGAACCGGATAGAATCCCTGTTACCGTAGTCACATCGGTGTACCAGTTAGTTCCGTTCGCACTGATCTCTACTTGGGCATCCACCCTGTTCACACCTGGTCCCCTGTTATACACGAAAAAGGAGTATGTGCCGAATACACTCGTGGTCACAGCAGGCAGCGGTGTGAATGTGTTAGCAGTCGGTGTGCCGACAAGTTGGTTCTCCTGAAAACTTTTTTGCGAGATAGAGGTTACGCTGCTAAGTGTACCGGCCGTAATCGTTGCGCCAAGCACGCTGGTAATGGTCCCGTTCAACAAGTTGGTTAACGTTCCGGCTGTGATCGTGGCACCGAGAACACTTGTGAGGGTACCATTCAGCAAGTTCGTCAATGTGCCAGCCGTCACAGTGGCACCGAGAACGCTGGTGATCGTTCCGTTTAGCAGGTTCGTCAGCGTTCCGGCCGTCAAGGTAGCACCAAGCACACCGGTAATCGTTCCGGCCGTGATGGTTGCTCCAAGCACACTCGTAATTGTACCTGCTGTGATCGTTGCTCCGAGGACATTCGTAATCGTTCCGTTCAACAAGTTCGTTAACGTACCTGCGGTAATGGTCGCGCCCAGTACACTGGTGAGCGTACCATTTAACAGGTTCGTTAAGGTACCTGCCGTCAACGTTGCTCCGAGCACACTGGTAATCGTTCCGGCGGTAATCGTAGCACCCAGTACACTCGTAATGGTTCCCGCCGTGATCGTTGCTCCAAGCACATTGGTTATCGTACCGTTTAGCAAGTTCGTCAGGGTCCCAGCAGTCACCGTCGCGCCCAGGACACTGGTGATTGTCCCAGCTGTAATCGTCGCGCCGAGCACGTTCGTGATCGTACCATTCAGCAAGTTGGTCAGCGTTCCAGCCGTGATGGTTGCACCGAGTACGCTGTTAATTGTTCCTGCGGTGATCGTTGCTCCGAGCACACTGGTAATTGTACCGTTCAACAGATTAGTTAATGTTCCGGCAGTGATTGTTGCACCGAGGACACTCGTGATGGTACCGTTTAGCAAGTTGGTCAGGGTCCCCGCTGTTACTGTGGCACCCAGCACACTTGTGATCGTTCCAGCTGTAATCGTCGCGCCGAGTACGTTCGTGATGGTACCGTTCAGAATGTTGGTGATTGTACCCGCGTTAATGGTAACCGTGGTCAGACCTGAAATGTTGCTGATCGTCCCGTCTAGAATGATACCTACCACATTCCCGCTTGTATCCGTTCTGACGGGCTGAGCCGTACCTGTACTATCCTGACCAAAAATCAGTGTTCTCAAGTTATCCGGATTCGTATTAAACGTTGTAAAGTTAGGCATAAGCCTCGTCCTCCTCCCTGGACAATCTGGGTAATGAAACTACCTTACGAGCATACGCTGTGCCTGAAAATATACATCAAGCCGAGTAGGCTGAGCCGGATCTACAGGCAGGAGCACAAGCCGGGTATAGTGTAGAAATCGCAAGGGAACCAGCGCCTTCGTCTGTCCCCCCTCAATGACTTCCTGACTATCCACTGCATAATCTACGGCATTCGGACTGACCTGAACTTGAACGATAGCTGGATGTTTTCCGCGATTCACCACGCCATAACTGTACATGCTCAGAGATGAGGTATCCTGCGGCGGGAGGGCATGTTCACCCTGACCTGTCTCTGCTCCAGTGTAGGTATGCTCTGTAAAACAGTGAGTAGCACCAGGGAGTTTCGTGCGTGAGAAAGCACCCTGTTTGAACCTAGGACGGGTAATCCGGGAACAAGGGGGCTTCAGCAGTTTGGCGCGGCGAGAACAACGGGATGGGTGGCGGCTGACATATTTAGTTTTTGGTTTCATCGTCTGCTTGGCTGAGGGTTTCGTTCTCTTCCTGCTTCGCTTGGCTGTTCGACTCATCTCGATTTCCCCTTAAAAAATGTGCTTACGCATCGTATGCCCGGAAGGAAAATACGGGCACGGCATCCGCCGTTATTTGGGAATTCGGATGTAATCCCCAAACGCTTTCTCTTGCTTCTACATATCATGCTAGTAATGAGGACAGGCGAAAAAACGCAGGCTATAGGCTTTTTTCCATCTATTCCATGGTTCAGAGGAGGTCAAGCGGGATGACCAATACGAATGTGTTCAACCAGTCCAATGGCCCTTTATTTACACAGCTGACCAACACATTTGCGGCCCCGGGAATCGGAGCAGCTCCAGACACCGGTGCGGCTGCGGCAGGCAGCTTTTTCGCCCTGACCACGAACAATACATTGATCCCCTCCAACCAAAATCTACTTCTGCAAATTTTGAACGCAGCAGGTAGCGGCAGAACGATACGCATTGCGAGCCTCTCAGGGGGCACAACAGCAACAGCTACACTTGTGGTCTATTCCGGTGGAACCGTGACTGTCGGCAGCACACCCGCGCCTGTCAATACACTGCTTGGCAATGCCAATACCAGCATCGTAACAACAAGGCAGAACACAGGCACACTTGGCGGAACCTTCACAAGCCTGCTCAGTATCCCGCTCACCGCAGGCCTATATGCTTTGGATTTGAATGGCTCCATTGTTGTTCCCCCAGGACAATCGTTATCCATTAGTTTGGGCATTGGTAATCAGACGGGAGCAATAAACCTGTTTTGGTGGGAATTCTAACCAGATTTTAGATCAAAGGTGGTGCACAACGTGCCAAATAATAATGTGTTTAATCCATTAAATCGCCCCGTCTATACGTCGAATACCAACACATATATCTCGCCCGGTATTGTTGCCCCACCCGAGAATAGTGCGGGCAGCACAGGTAACCTGTACAATGCAGGTTCCACTAACTCCACCACACTGGGGTTGCTTGGAGGGAGCGTAACGGCCACTTTGCAACTCGCCAATCCAACCGGAAGCGGCAGAACATTGTATGTTTCCCGTTTGTCTGGTGGAATTACTGTTGCGCTCAATCTGCTGTCCTCGTTCAGCGGCACGTTGACCCTGACTGCAAACGGTACACTCTCATCGCCAAGCACACTTACAGCCGTAAACAGTAATCTGTCCAGCAGTAACACAAGTGTTGCTCTTGTTCGATTTTCTACAGCAGCCCCATCCGGTGCTACCGCTATCATGTCCATGCCTCTGCAAGTTGGCCCATTCCAATCAAATGAGTTTGGCAGATACGTCATTCCTCCCGGTCAGGCCATAAATCTTTCCGTCACCGGATCACTCTCCGTTGCCGGTTTATTAGCCTCCACAACGTATTTCACTTGGTGGGAAGTGTGATAATCTATAGCCGTGCCTCTGTGCAGGCCAAAGAACAGAAATAGCCACATTCGGATGAGTGCCGAATGCGGCTATTTCGTATGTTAGGATATGGAACGATCCAAACAAGCAATTTAGGAGACGCCTTGCTGTGCAGATCCCACCTTTTCACTCGAAGTGGATCTTCTGTTAAGCGACCACAACATACGCTGGAACAGGATGCCTGTCAGACCAATGGCTAGCGTAGCCAGACCGATCATTTGAAAAGTCGGACTTGGTCCCGCCGAGCGGATAATCGCACCGCCTGCCAGTGGGGCAGCGACCAGCACAACGCTGTATAACGAGTTTTGAATGCCGAATACACGTCCTACATAGTCAGGAGAGGTCTCTTTTTGCAGCAAATAATTCATCGTGACCATAAACAGTCCATTCCCCAGACCTGTACACAGGCCCAACATAATAATCCATGCCGTCGACGTATCCGGACCAACCCAGCCGAGTCCCGCAATTCCGGCCCCAATGAGAAAGTAGCCGCCGCCAAGCCCCCACCCGTACCCTAATCTCGGCAATCGATTTAACAGCAAAATGATAAACACTGCTCCCGCACCTACGGATGAACCGAGCCAGCCGAGCATAGATTCATTACCTGGCTTGATTTCCCGAAACAGGGTCGTAAATTGATATTCGACCATTAGAATAGACATGAGGCCAAGACAGCCAAACACGATGGTATTCCTGACTGTGTGGGTGTGGCGTAAATACTTCCAGCCCTGTTGCCACTGCTTGAAGAAAGTCTCGGGTTCCTTCTGATTCTCTTCGTTATGCTCATCGGTTACTACAGCTTCTTTCTTCTCTACCAAACGTCGCAAAGGCCATAATACAGCGCCAGATAACAGCCGAGCACTCGCATTGATCAGAATGCAGATTTGTGGAGAGAAAAAGGCCAATACAACTGCACCCAGAAGGGGGCCTGCTATCTTGGCACACTGATTCACAAACCCGTTCAGTGACGAGGCTTGGAACAACTGCTCCTCTGCCACGATCTGTCGTGTCAATGCCTGCTGGGCAGGAACGTGAAACACACTCATCATCGCACGCAGAGCCAGAAGTGGCAGTAGCCATGCCGGGCTTGGTGCGAATAAAATGCCCACCGTTAGCGCAATGGTAATGCCATCACAGAGAATCATAATTCTCACTTTATGCAGTCGATCAGCGAGAGCACCAGCTACCGACCCAAATAAGATACCTGGTACAGCCATACAGACAGGGATCAGCGCGATAATCAACGGATCGGCTCCCCATCGGTAAGCCACCATGATTTGAATTGCGAGCGCATCGAACCAATCGCCAAAGGTGGCGAGTGCGTAAGCAACAAACAGACGCACAAACTTAAGATTAGTCCAGAGGCTTTTTGAGGTTTTTGCAGCAGATTCACCAGATGAATTACCTGCTTTAGACGAATCGGATGTGTCGTTTCTTGATGAATTAGCTGTCATACATGTACTTCCTCCCTTGATTACAGCGGTTTTGCGAACATGATGTCCTTAGCTGTAATCTTAGGCGAGCTATGTCAGAGGAAGATCAGAGGATAAGGAATTAGCGAATAAAAAGTGACGGATCGTCTTCACGATCTGCTGCCCGTATACGGACACGCCATAGGATTTACTGATTTCTGTATAAATCTGTTGGTATTTATTGCGGAGTCTCCCTTCAACTCGGTGATGATCCATGAACAGGAGAATTTGATACGCTGAATTAAGATAAAGCGGTGCATGGAGCGACATTTTCAATACTTCCAGACCGTCATCCATTCGCAGTTCAGCTTCTCGCACCCGTCCCTGCCGCAGTAGCCATAAGCCCTCCATCACCTGGAAACGGCCGATCTCCCGCAGATAAGGAGCGTCTTTTAATTGCGTGCGCAGAACGGCCATCTGTTCCTCAACGGCCTCACCGCTCCCACCCCATAGTTCAACAGACAGTGCAGTTATACTCACAGGTAACTTGAAATAGATTAACTGATTTGCTTCCATCACCCGATATGTTTCTTTCAACTGCTTCTTGGCTTCCTGATACTGACCCGTCTCGGCATAGATATCAATGATATTAAGAATCCTTAATTCCTGGCGGTGCTCGGCAGGCAAAACAGATGAATGAATCGCTTGTTTGTACAACATCAGACTTTCCGCAGGTTCAACGAGAGCATGGACATAAATCAGCAGCCAATACAGACGCTCCTCCAAGGGAAACTCCGCTGTGTTCATTAGCCAATCCAGATCTCCCTGTATGAAATGCAGGTACAACTGATAATACGGTTCTATTCGTACGCCGAGTGCCTCTTGTTGACGAATCAGCATCTGGATTGAATTCCCCTGGCCGAACAGATGATATTTCCGAAGCAGTCCATGCACAACTTCCTGCATCTCGGGATCATGGATAGACGGATTCGGGGGCAACACGGCCCTATTCTCCCGTAAAGCAAGCCGATATCCATAACCACGAACCGTATCCAGACTGACTTCATCCCAGCGCTTCAACTTCTTACGGAGACGATAGATGTGATCATCTACGGTGCGCTCCACCGGATATTCTAGCGGCCATACTCGATCCAGCAGTTGACTACGTGTGAAGGCCTTATCTTTGTTTTCGTACAGAAAATGCAAAAGCGCAAACTCCTTCGCCAGCAAGCGAATCGAATCCATTTGCTGAGATACCGTATAGGTTCCCTCATCAAATTGAAGAGACATTCTCGTTCCTCCCTTGTGTGCCCTCATATATGCCATACGCAGATCAGCAATCTACTTTATCTTTTTTCTAATGTATCTATGTATCTCTCAAGTATTTTCCAACTCACACCTCTTCAAGATACCATAAAAAAAGCCCCTTGCGATAACGCAAAGGGCCCTGTTTCTCAAGCGATAGTTGTGGATGTGACTTCACATGAATTCAACCTTATCCCAATACCACGCGGTCATCCGCCATTTTTTTGCCGCTGATCCGCTCGAATTCACCGAGCAGTTCCGGCACCGTAAGTGTGCGCTTACGCTCTTCACTGACATCGAGGATGATTCGTCCTTTGTCCATCATAATCAGGCGGTTGCCTAGACGAATGGCCTGTTCCATATTGTGCGTTACCATCAACGTGGTAAGTCTCATCTCGCGGACAAGGGTCTCTGTCAGTTCGGTAATCAGCTCTGCGCGAGATGGGTCAAGCGCAGCTGTGTGTTCATCCAACAGCAGAATCTGCGGCTGAGTGAAGGTTGCCATCAACAAGCTGAGCGCCTGGCGCTCACCGCCCGACAAAAGACCCACCTTCGCATTCGGGCGTTTCTCCAGCCCGATTCCCAGTTTCTCCAGCTGCGCGTTAAAGATTTCACGTCTCGCACGGGTCACACCAAAACCAAGTCCGCGTCCCTTGCCGCGTTTGTACGCCATTGCCATATTCTCTTCAATGGACATATGCGGGGCGGTTCCAGCCATGGGGTCCTGAAAGACACGACCGATCCAACTACTACGTTTATGCTCCGGCAAGTTTCTGATTGAACGGTCGTTGATGAGCACGTCGCCCATATCTGGTTTCATCACACCTGAGATAATGTTCATCAAGGTTGATTTCCCGGCGCCGTTACTGCCAATAACCGTTACAAAATCACCCGGATTCATAATCAGATTAACACCAACCAGAGCTGTTTTCTCATCCGTTGTGCCCGGGTTGAACAGTTTGGTGACTTGTGTAATCTCTAACATGCTACATGCCCCCCTTTGCCTGTTGGCCGCCGGAACGCATCAGCTCTTCGGTCCGTTTGCGAGCGAGGCTACGCTGTTTCATGGAACGCTGCATTGTCGGGAAGACGAGTGCAATAATAACGATAACGGCAGTGATCAGCTTCAGATCAGATGTATCAAACCATTCCACCTGCAAAGCCAGTGCAACCACAATCCGGTAGATAATGGAACCAACGACAGCTGCCAGTGTCGCCCAGAATACTGTTCTGGCACCCAGGATCGCTTCGCCAATAATGACGGAGGCCAGACCAATGACGATCATGCCAATGCCCATTGTAATATCAGCAAACCCGGATTGCTGGGCAATAAACGCACCAGACAAGGCTACCAGTCCATTGGACAGACTGACACCAATAATGGTCGTTACATCCGTATTCGCGCCAAAGCTGCGAATCATGCGTTTGTTATCCCCTGTAGCGCGAAGCGCGAGTCCGATATCTGTTTTCATGAACAGATCGAGCATGATTTTAAATACCAGCACAACAATAATGATAATGATCATGACATGTTCGCCTGAAAATGGCGTTTCCACGCCCATAATCGATTTATTCGGTGCGCCAAGAATACGCATGTTGATCGAATACAGGGCAATCATCATCAGAATCCCGGACAGTAGTCCGTTAATTTTGCCTTTCGTATGCAGCAGACCCGTTAGGGCTCCAGCGATCATGCCGCCAGCCATAGCTGCCAAGCAGGCCAGCCAAGGGGAGTAATCATTGGAGATCATGACCGCCGCAATAGCGCCTCCTGTTGTAAAACTTCCGTCTACGGTAAGATCGGGGAAATCCAGAATGCGAAACGTTATATACACACCAAGTGCCATCAGTGCATATAACAGTCCCAGTTCAATGGCCCCTTCAATGGAATTCCAACTTATACTCACACTGCTTCCTCCCTGTCTATCTCTACCGGAAAAGAATGAGGCGAACCCACCTGCTCGTTCGCCTCGCCTCCGTCTGCCGAAATAATGTCAACCTTTCAGCTAATCAATAAATGAATCCGGCCATTGGTTCATTATTGGATAATATTGTTTGCCTGATCTTTCACTTCGGCCTTCATCTCATCCGTTACCGTGATGCCTTGAGCTTCGGCTGCCTTCAGGTTCAGGATCAGATCCAGCTTGTCCGGCACGGTCACTTTCATATCGCCTGGTTTGGTTCCATTTTTCAAAATGTCCGCAGCCATCTCGCCTACTTGGTAGCCGTGGTCATAATATTTAAATCCTACGGTTGCAAAAGCGCCTTTCTCTACCGTATCCCGATCACTGGAGAAGAACGGAATTTTGTTGCTGTTTGCCGTCTGGATGATCGTATCTACAGCACTTACAACAGAGTTGTCGAGTGTAATGTAAAATGCGTCGACTTTACCAACCAGCGAGTCTGTCGCTTGTTTGACTTCCGATGTATTGGTTACTGGTGCTTTAACCAGCTTGATATTATGTGTAGCAAGAGCCTTCTCTGCATTATTTGCCATAACAACTGCATTCGGCTCACCTTCATTAATGACGAGTCCTACTGTTTTTACATCTGGCAGATTTTTAGCAATAAAATCAGCCAATTGCACGATTGCCTCTGGATTCGTATCCGACGCACCGGTTACGTTGCCGCCCGGTTTGTCCATATCACTCACGAGTTTCGCACCCAACGGGTCCGTCACAGCGGCAAACAAGAGTGGCTTGTCCTTCACTTGTTGCGCAAGAGCTAATGCAGATGGCGTCGCAATCCCGAGCACGAGGTCGTTTTTGGAATCACCGGCAATTTTCTGGGCAATAGACAAGTTGTTCGTGGAATCCCCTTGCGCATTGTTATAATCAATCTTGAGGTTTTTGTTCTCTTCAATGCCGGCATCCTTCAGAGCAGCGATGAAACCTTCACGTGTAGCATCCAGCGATGGATGTTCAACAATCTGGGAGATGGCAATTTGATATGATTTTTCTGCACTTCCGCCCCCTGTTGTGCTGTCTGAACCTTTGGACTCCGAGCCTGCACCACTGTTATTTCCGCAACCCGCCGCTACGATCATCGAAGCAGCCATCATTAGTGACATCCAAAACTTCTTTTTCATCTGTAAGAACCCCTCTCCAAATGTTAAAATGTGGTCTTCCGGTTACACTCCATCTTGTATCCCCTCGGATACGATAGAGCGGGACAAAACAAACGCTTCAACGCATTGTTGCTTTGATCGACAAAAGCAGACAAATCTAGACTTTTGGCATGCGACTGAAGTCCATGCCGTGATGCTCTTTTATTGTTTTCCTAATATTAAAGTGCATCCTGACTTCCGTCAATGGTTGAACCGCTTCCATTTTCGTTTCACTCAGATTCGTGATAGAAAACTTTACATTATCAAAAAAAGACAACCCCAAATAATGGGTTGCCTCTTTTTTTATATCTACTTTAATCCATAAGCATCGATCTAATACGTTATATCGATCTACAATTTAAATTTCTCAATCTGTGACCGCAGTTGCTCTGACATATTAGCAAGTTCCGCTGATGAGGAAGCGACTTCCTCCATAGAAGCCATTTGTTGCTGTGCCGCTGCGGAGACATTTTCAGTCTCTGCTGCTGTCTCGCTAGCCGAATCAGCAATGAGGCGAATAGAACCCACCAGGCTTCCCGTTCCAGAGACAATCTCCTCTGCCGCCGCTGTCACACTACGGATACTGTCAGCGACCTGTTCCACGGACGAGCGAATATTCGTAAACAGCTCACTTGCCACTTCGCCCGCCTGTTTGCCTTGAGCAGCCTGCTCAACGGTCTGCTCAGAAGCACGAAGTGTACGCTCAATCTCCACCTGAATGCGCCCAATAAATCCAGCAATCTGCTCTGCGGATGCAATCGACTGTCCGGCAAGATTACGAACTTCATCGGCCACGACGGCAAATCCCCGGCCAGCCTCACCAGAACGTGATGCTTCAATTGCCGCATTCAGAGAGAGGATATTCGTTTGCCGGGCGATGTTGCTGATTACACCTACAACCTCACCAATAGAGGTGGACAAACTGCTGAGGTTTTGAATCGTACCGGACAACTCACGAATTCCATACTCCATCTCATCCATCTTCCTACCCAGATCATGCATCGCTGTAGATCCATCCGTCGCGAGTACATTCGCTTCCGAAGCAACGGTAGATACATGAGAGCTATGTTCTGCGACACCATTAATCTGCATCGCAATATTTTCCGCTACATCGCTACCATCTTGTACGCTCGACGTTTGACGCTCCGAGCCCTCAGCAACCACCATAATAGCCTCCGTAATGCTCTGTGATGCATTGGAACCTTGCTCAGCACCTACGGCTAACTGTTTGGCAGAATCGGTTAATTGTCCGGAGAGATCCGAAACATTCGTCATCAACTGATGTAGTTGCTCACTGGATCTATTAAATGAATGCAGAGCTGCGGTAATATCCGTTTTCCCTTTTACAGGAATGCGATACGTCAGATCGCCTTGTGCCAGTAGATCAATCCCGTGTGTGAGTTGACGAATGGGCTTTACAATTTTTGTCGCGATTAAAATACTGAGTAACAATGCTGCCGCAACGATGATGATTCCTACAGTTAGTACAAGTACGAGCAGATCATTAACCGGTTTTGAAAATTCACTCTCATCCATATATGTAACAACAAGCCAGTTCAGTTCTGTTTGAGTCATGTATCCCAATCTTTTAACACCATCTATTTGAAAATCAAATGCAAGATAATTGCCTTTTACCGCTTCAGCAAATGCTTCATTCATATGGGTGTTACCCATATCCGTAATATTACTATTCATAATCTTCGTCTCATCTGGAGAATAGATAAAGATTCCACTCGCTGTAGTCAACACTGCTTGTCCCGTGTTGCCGTGCTTAAATGCAATTACATCTTCGACCAATTCATTAATCTGATATCCAGCTGTATAGAAACCAACCGGTTGACCATCTTTCATAATCGGCGACCCAATGGCAACGCCAAGTTTATTATCTACTACAGAAATCAACGGTTCAGAGACATACGGACGACCCGCCTGAATTTCTTTTACATAAGGCCGGCTCGATAAGTCATATTCTTTACCTGTCGCGTCCATCGCAGACTGTCCTGTTACATCCGGTGAATAGAGAACCGTAGTAAACTCCGGATGTTGTTCTTTTAAACTGGAGAGAAATTGCATCTGTTGCTCTTTATTGTCTCCAATTGATGCACCTTGCTCGGCAATCATTCTAACGATAGTTTGTTGCTCTTTCATTTTGATATCCATTTCTTTGGCCAGCAATTTCGTATCCAATACGAGCTGTTTCGTTGAATAACTTTTGACCTGATTCGATGTAGGAACATAGAAGGTAACTGAAAGGACCGCAACACAGACAATAACGATGATCAGTGAAGACAGCATGATTTGTCCTGCCGTTTGCCTTAATGAACAAAATGTGAGTATTGAACGAAGAAAACCTGATTTTTTCCGAGCCATGACCTATCCCCTTTTTTTTAGAAGCTATAATTTTTATATGATATATATCGGTATAATCACGAGTGTTTTTAATCCGAAAAATACCGCTTCTTAAAAAAAATTTGGATCAGAATTCATATAACAAGTAATTTAACTCACATATGTTCATAATGAGATATGGGTGTGTTTATTCATATCAGAGCGAATAAACGTGTATAAAAATTACGTACAAATGTTTTTTTAGATAAAAAAAAAGACTGCTTCGACAATTCGAAACAATCTTATAAATGACCGGCTATGATAACTTCCCCGATACTTCACGAATCTGGTACTTGCACTTCTTGCCGCCATCAGCATAACATTCAGTGCGCTCGACGTCCGCTTGCAATAGGGATCGAAATAGCTCCAGCTCACAACGACAAGCCTGCTTGTACACACTCGCAACCTGCACGATTGGGCAGTTCAGTTCGGTGATGACATACGTACCATCCTCTTCGATAGATGCATCAGCCATATACCCGTTGGCATTCTGGATTCGTGCCAGTTCCTCGACTCGTCCGGCAAGGTCATAACCCTCCATCTGCGGCAAGCCGCTGCGAAGCAACTTGTCACGGCGACCTTCGAAAAGGGCATCCACGACTCCACTGCCTGCCGTATCAGACAGTTCATCAAGCAGTTCCAGCGTTAGAGAAGAGTACGACTTCGGGAAATAATTGTCTCCTTGATCCGTCAGATGATATACCGAGGAGGGACGCCCTGCTGTTGCACGAGCTTCACGCACCTCGATCCAGCCTTCCTGCTCCAGCGCTGTCAGATGGCGGCGAATCGCCATTCCGGTCAGCCCCAGTTCCGCCGTGATTTCACGAGCCGTCATCGTTCCTTGCTGCTTCAGCATGAACAGAATTCGTTCACGCGTTGTACGTTCTTCTTCACGCTTCATGTTCAGCACCTGCTCTCCTGCTTATGCCTGTACGGGCGCTGCCTCCCGGCAAGCATCCGAGCAAAAGCGGTTATGCGTCTCTTCGCAATCCTCACAGCAGACATGCTGCAGGTTGCAGGTCGGACAATTAATATATCGGTCATGTGTCGTACCACAGTGATAACAGCTGGCGATAACAATATCCTCATCGGTACGGTTGATCGGTACGGAAATCCGCTCGTCAAATACATAACATTTTCCATCAAACAGGCGCCCTTGCACCTCAGGGTCTTTCCCGTAAGTTACAATTCCGCCTTCCAGTTGGGCAACATCCTGGAAACCTTCTTTGATCATAAACCCGGTCAGCTTCTCACAGCGGATACCGCCTGTGCAGTACGTAATGATTGTTTTGTCCTTCATATCGCCGAGATTCTCGCGAATCCACTCGGGGAATTCACGGAATGATTCGACATCCGGGCGGATAGCGCCGCGGAAATGACCGATTTCATACTCATAATCATTGCGTCCATCAATGACGATAACGTCATCCCGTTGCAAATGCTCGTGGAATTCCTTCGGTGAGAGGCGTTTACCGCTGATCTCATTCGGATCAAGTTCATCGTCTACGCGGAAAGTCACCAGTTCTGCTTTGTGACGCACAAAGATTTTTTTGAACGCATGCTCTTCCACATCATCAATCTTAAACACCATATCCTTGAACAGCGGGTTGGCATGCATGTCCTTCATATATTGCTCTGTCTGCTCCGGTGTTCCTGATACTGTGCCATTGATGCCTTCGGAAGCAATCAGAATACGGCCTTTCACCCCCAGGTCCTTGCAGTATTGCAAATGCTCCTGCGTTAACGTCTCGGGGTCTTCGATCTTCACGAACTTATAATATAAAAGCACGCGATACGCGCTGTTACACATGTATATCACCTGTTCCTCTTCCATGTTGTTGGCCGGTTCCTCCGGCGAGCCACCTACATTGCACCCTGACTTGCAGAAAAAGAAAAGAAACAGCCGCCCGAAACATCGTCTCGAACTGCTGTCTAACCATTCGACTTTATATTCCTGCATACTAGTTTATCGGAAGCGGAAGGACTTAGTCAATATAAATGTATAGAAAGGCATGAAAGATATGGAACACGCCTTCCATGCCGCCACTATCCTTTGATTGGGCAACTATTCCGAAATCGTAATGACCGAGGTCACAAAGTGATACTTCTCATTCTCCATCACCGATTGAGATAGCAAAATTTTATTCCCCTGCGGGCTCCAGGCTAACGAATCAGAGACATTGTCCATCTCTGCGGAAATCTGGAATTGCTCTGCAGATTCGGTGTTGGAAACAAACAATCCTTTTTCGTTATCCTTATCGGAATTAATCGTGTACGCGATCTTGGAGTCGTCACCCGACCAGCTTGTGCCAAAAATCTGTGTGCCTCTGGCGAGTGTGGCCTTCTCATTGCCTTCCAGATCGGTTAGCACCAGCGCCCGTTTGGTATCCGCTGTTCTTTTTACAATCGCAAGCCTCGTTCCGTCGTTCGAAGGGATAACCCACTCCACGCTTTTGAGCACCTGTTTGGCTTCGCCCGTCTTCGTATCATAGGTGTTCAGTTGACCGTCTTCTCCGGTAATGTAGTAGATCATGTTGCCCGACACCTTGATACTGCGCACATTAAAGTTACCTGTCTCTACCAATACTTTAGTGGTGCCGTCCAGTGCAGCCGAGATCAGATCTCCTTTCATATTGGAAAAAACAACATGTTCATTATCGAGCCAGGCACCTTCCTGAACAAATCCATCCTCTTTACCCGCAGCAACCGCTTCTCCGCTCTTCAGGTTCAGAATGAAAGGCCAGCCTGTCGTTTCCTCCGTCTGCCAGTAGAACAGATGCTGCCCATCCGGCGATACCTGCGGTGCCCCCAGGTTAACCTCGCTCTCTATAAGCGGTGTATCTGTGCCTTTCGTCAGATCAACCATGTACAGGTTGTGCGGATAACGTTCCTCTCCCTCTACACTAACAGGTTTCATGGACGTGTTTTCTTTATCTGTCACAATCGAACTCTCGCTCAACCAAGCGATTCCGCGCATATTAGGCAGTTTATCTATTTTCTCAAGTTTGAAATTCTGGTAAACGGACGTGTTCGTGTTATCTTTTACGGTAATATCTGTACCTGTTTTTGCACCTTGTATATTGCCAGACGGCTCTGTGGTGCTTCCACAGGCAACAGTGGTCAATAACGCAGCTGCCCCCAGTGCTCCAAACGTGACTTTCATCCATTTCATCATGTCGTGATCCCCCTCGGTTACTTATGCTATACACCCATCATAAAGCCGGCATACTTCCAAAGTTATTCAGACTTGTTTCCAACTTGTAAACTTGTATCTATGTCTTGATCTACAAGCGGGAATACAAGTTGAAATGTCACGCCTTCTTGATGCGCTGGATCACTTGGTAGTAACGTAATCGTTCCGCCCTGTTTCTCAACAAACTGTTTTACGAGGGATAGACCGA
The DNA here is from genome assembly GCF_037969905.1 of Paenibacillus sp. FSL R7-0272. Taxonomy (NCBI): domain Bacteria; kingdom Bacillati; phylum Bacillota; class Bacilli; order Caryophanales; family Paenibacillaceae; genus Paenibacillus; species Paenibacillus sp. FSL R7-0272. The sequence goes on from NZ_CP150221.1 coordinate 6,133,792, forward strand.
GTCCGGTTCCGCCTGTTTTGCGAGCTCTGTCCTTATTGACGGTGTAAAAAGGTTCAAAGATCTTCTCGCGTGCCTCTTCCGGAATCGGCGTACCTGAGTTATAGATGCGAATAACCGCCTGATGTTCCTCTGTACGCCGCTCATTCTCCACTCGAATGATGCCTCCAGGAACGTTATATTTGATCGCATTGTCCAGCAGGTTGATGAAAATGTGCATCAGACTTTCCCGGTCACTGTGAATGACGGCAGGCACCAGATCGAGCTCCATGTTCAGTGCAAACTTTTCAACCTTGCCTCGCATTCGTCCGCAAGCGTCCGCAAGCAATGCTCTGATTTCCACATCCTCCGCCTGATTCTCGAAATCGTACTTTTCAAGCGCAGACAGGTGTAGCACCTTCTCTACCATTTCATATAATCGTTCGGTTTCTTTCCCGATATTATTCGTCGCATCATCCAGCAGTTGTGGATCATCCTTGTACATATTTAAGAGCTCCACGTATGCCTTGATGGACGTCAGTGGTGTCTTGAACTCATGACTGATGTTGCCGATATATTGCTTCTGCTGCTGCTCCAATGCTTGCAACTTCTCAATCGCCAGTTGCAGTTTCTGCTGCTCGGCATGCATGGCTGCAATATTTTGCTGAATAGACGTGCTCATATAATAAATCCCTTGTCCCAAATCGCCTAGTTCATCCTTACGTTTGACCGGGGATTCGGTAATATAGTTCCCTTCTTGAATGGAGGCTGCTGATTTCTTCAACCGGGTAATGGCTACAGCAAAACGGTTGTAGAACAGATAACCTAGAATGAAACTAAGCGCAACCACCGTGATGCCTGCCCATAGGAACAATTGTTGAATCCGGGCATAGAAATCCTGATAACTCTGCACGGAATATTGAATCCAGATGGCACCAATCTGTCCCTCCGGTCCGTCCAGCGGAGCGGCATAAAGCAATGTCTCTCCCTGCTCGTGATAGGCAATTTTATTCTTCAATGCGTAATTCAGAGTCTCCTGAACGAGTTCATTCTCACTTGGCGCAAAAGAAGCTCCCACTTGTTTGCCACTCATGTCATATAGTGCAATTGGCAGGCCTGTTGAGTTAGAGAGAGCTTGCGCCAATCTACGTCCATTTTGCTGCAGGAACTGTTCCGGCTCCTGACGAATGGCCTCCGTATAATATGCCTGGCGCACATTCAGATTAATGAGACGCGTCTGTTGCGCGAGAGTACGCTCTACCTGTGATTGCTGATTAAGCTCAATGCCTCGGAGTACGAGGGAACTAAGCACAACCACCGTGAGGATGAGCAATGCGGCCAGAAACACGCTGAATTTTAGCTTGATGCTGACTCTCATACCGTTCCGCCTGTTTCAGGAGCAGTTGCCTTGTACCCAATACCGTATACCGTTTGCAGCATTTGCTGATCGGTATCCCCGATTTTTTTGCGCAAACGCTGGATGTGAATATCTACCGTCCGTGTCCCCCCTGCGTACTCCATGCCCCACACTCGATCCAGCAAATCATCCCGTGTGTACACCCGTTCCGGATTGGACATCAGAATGGTCAGCAGGTCGAACTCCTTGGGCGTTAAATCCAGCTTCTCTTCACCCACCGTCACAGTGCGATGAGCAACATGAATACGCAGGGTTCCATTGACAATTGCTTGGCTCTTGGAGTCGTCCTGCGGTGGGGTACTGCTTTTCTCTACCCGACGCATCAGTGCCTTCACGCGGGCGAGCAATTCGCGGATTTCGAACGGTTTGGTCATATAATCGTCTGCGCCCATTTCAAGACCGACAATTTTATCCACCAGTTCGTTCTTGACGGTGAGCAAAATAATGCCGATATCCTCCCGATCTTCCAGCCTGCGGCAGACGCCATATCCGTCCAGTTTGGGCATCATCACATCCAGAATCATGACTTGAGGATGGAACAAAGCCACCTTCTCCAAGGCCTCTTCGCCATCATTCGCTGTCTCCACTTCATATCCTTCACGCCGCAGTGCGTACGCAATGGCACTAACGATGCTGGATTCATCATCCACAACCAGCACTTTTCTATTCATCGGATTCATCCTCTTTATCTGTGTCATTGGTTTATGCGTTTATGTTATCAAGATCGCGATCATTACGCCATGAAACTTTGGTCGTTTTCATTACCCTATGGATACCTCGCAGCAGGTACGTTGCTCTTCTTCTTTTATACCCCAAAGACGGCAAAAAGAGCCATTCCACCGATGGATTGGCTCAAAATTTCTCTATTACATGTGGACTGTAACGATGTGAAATTGACTGATAATATTTAAACTCTAATCATCTTTGTTGGTACCTATTGCTAAGGTAGCAACTTACGGATTTCCTCTTCGGAAAGACCCGAGGCTTTCACAATGGCGGACATGTCCACTCCAAGGGCTAACAGCTCACGAGCCATCTCTTGTTTACCTTCGCGTAAGCCTTCCTTTTTACCTTCCCGTAAACCCTCCAGTCTGCCTTTGGCAGTCCCTTCGGCCCGCGCCCCCTCAATCATGGACTTTTCATCGCTCAGGGCCTTCATCCGGGCATCATACGCCATACGGGTAGCGGCATCATGACTCAGAAACTCCAGCGTATCCATCGCTTTTTTCAACATCGGTTCATTCATGGCCAGCACCTCCCAGTTTGATATGTCGATCCCTTTCAGAAATAACAGCCAATTCACAAGTCCGCCCTTCTCCAGCGGAATAGGGTGTTGCTCCAGCTTCGTTAACTCCATCACATGGATTTCAATGTCATCCGTCAGGCTAATCCCTGTGTGGTCTTCCCGCAAATGAAACACATTGTGGTAACGTTCATTATCCAAACAGGAGTAGTTCAAAATGTTAATAGTCACACACTTTTTAAGCAGGTTGTAGTTCTCACCCTTTTTAATCTGGTGGAAGTACATCTCACTCCAATAGAACAGTGTGCGCTTCTCCATATGGTACGGGTTGAACAGCTGCATCTCAATATTAATGAGCTTTCCTTCGACCGTCTTCGCCTTAATATCCAGAATGGACTGCTTATCCTCTGGACTATCTTTATCCGTGTACGTGTTAATAACCGTAATCTCCGTCAAGGGAGCCTCGCCAGTTTCAATAAACGTGCTGTTCAGAAAAGCTAACAAAACATCTTTATTTTGCTCACTTCCAAAAATGCGTTTGAACACAAAATCTACCGTGGATCAAGCAGTTCCGCCACACATCATCAGCTCCATTATTCACCAGAATTATACCATAATTCCCATCATTCCTTTTGTTTAAAAATAATGAACTAAAGTATTTACACAATCCACTCCGATGACAGAACAACCTGGAGAGTAGCGGTTATCCCCAGATTTTTTCGATTCCCTTCTCCAAAGGGGAAAATCCGGGGAACAGCGTATGCTTCCGATGTAGCTTTCTTACAGAAAGCTTTCAGGCGACCGCTCCGCTTTTTCAGTTTTTTTCTGTCCTCTCCGTTAACGTGTAAATGAACAGCTCAACTTATATAGCATCATTTGATTATTCATTCCTCAAACGACAGATTTAACGGCTCGTCCGACATCTCATACTCCGTTTCCATATGCGTCACAGGTGTGTTTAGATCCACCTCTTCGAAGCGGAAGCTGTCCACCCAGACCTTTCCTTTTCCATTCAGAATCACCCCAAATGAAATAACTGCACTCTCTGCTGGTACATCCAGTACAATGCTGTACTGATTCCATGGCTGCGTACCTGAGATCGGCCGGTCATGCATGTTATCAAACTGCAGTACATCCTGCACTTGATTATCCACACGCATCCATAGTCCGCAGAATGCTTCCACACGATCCGTTTTAACAAATCCCGTCAACTTCATTCGTTTACCTACATACTTGTCTGCCTTGAACTGCTGCATCATCGTGGCAAATTCATTTGGTTCCATCGGTGTAACGGCCTTCAAATACCCTGAGGCCTTGCCTTGATGTACCTCGGCAGGATCAAGTCCCATCTCATAGTTTTGCGGGTGACTCCCTGTTAACATCCAACCTTTGATTGCCGTTGTAGTATTCATCTCTATTTCTCCTCCTCTGGTTTTCCCAGTGAATAGTTTAAGATCAAATAATTTGCGAAACCGCCCAGGTGGCATCCCATACATTTTGCGAAAAGCCCGAGTGAATGCTTCCTGACTTTCGAATCCGCAGGCCAGCGATATGTCCAGAATCCCTGCATCCGTAGAACGCAGTGCGGTGGATGCCAGACTCATCCGCCGATGGCGAATGTAATCAACCACCGTCATGCCCACCTCATCCCGGAATACCCGGTGATAATGATATGGCGATAATGCCGCCTTGGAAGCCACGTCTTCCAGCCCAATCTCTTCATGCAGATGGTTCTCGATGTAGAACAAGCTGTGCTGAATCATCTCCTGATATCGACTCAATTGAAGATGTCCCCCTTCCATATCTTTACTATACGTGTTCACGAAGGAGCCGTTTTGATCATTTTTGCGGAAAATAAAAAAAGAAGAGCCTGATCAGGGACAACCATGTCCCTAACCGACTCTTCTTAACTCTCATTTAAATGTGCTTCTCGGCCAAGTACAGCCTGATCAGACTGCTGGAACCGGCTGTACACCAGTCTCTTCTTCTTCATGCTCTACCAGCTCGTGTTTCTCCCAAGCACGACTCTTCCAGCGGAAGTACATAATAACCGCACGTGTCCACTCGTCTGCCGCAATAGCAAGCCACACGCCTGCCAGCCCCATATTCAACTGGAACACCAGCAGATAGCCAAGAGGCAGACTCATGCATACCATAGAGATCAGGCCCATGTATACCGGGAACTTCGCATCCCCCGCAGCACGCAGGGAACCAATGATAACGATATTACACGTACGCCCGGTTTCAAGCACCAGACTGAGCAGCAATACCTGTGCTCCCAGCCTGATAATTTCTGGATTTTCCGTAAAGATGCTCATCAGTGGCACGCGGAAAATGATAATGATCACGTCAATCGCAACGGTAGCCAGAAGCGCCCATTTTACACTGTCGAATACACGTTTGTACGCATCATCCTTGCGGCGCGCACCGACAAGCCGGCCAACGATGATAGATGTTCCCATGCCGATCGCCATACTGAACAGATAAATGTAGCTCGAAATGTTACCTGCATATTGTTTGGTTGCCATCGCTTCCGCGCCCAAATAGGTCACGTACAGCGTGAATACGAGCTGGCAGGAGTGATACACCATCGATTCCATCGCAGAAGGAATACCAATGCGCAGAATTTTGCCAATAAAATTTTTGGACAATTTAATGTAATATTCAAAATCGACACGAACCTCGCTTACACGATACAAGAGCCAGAAAAAGATCAACAAGCAGACGAAACGGCTACCTACCGTCGAGATCGCTGCCCCTTCCACACCCAGCTTCGGCAAGCCGAAATGTCCAAAGATCAGAGCATAGTTACCAATCACGTGGATGACGTTCATAAATACGGACACATACATCGTTTCCTTGGTATAACCATGTGTACGAATCGTTGCCGCCAGTGCATTAATGAGGGCCTGCAAGAAAATTCCGCCCCCGACAATGCTGATATAGGAACGAGCATAATCGTAAATTTCACCTTGTATATTCAAAAGCGACAGCAAGTGTCCGCCAAACACCAGGAAGATCACACTAAGAATCAATCCAACCGCTAGATTAAGCGTGATGGCATTACCCGTAACCTGAGCTGCTTCTGTCAGCTTTTTCGAACCGATATATTGGGCTACAACAATCGCAGCGCCATGTCCAATGACTTCGAGTACAAGAATCGCAATGGAAATAATCTGGTTGGCTGCACCCACCCCGGAGACGGCATTATCCGATACCGAGCTAAGCATGAGCGTATCCACGCTCCCCATCAACATAAACAAGAAGAGTTCCAGGAATATAGGCCAGGTTAACCGAATCAGCTTCAGATCCTGGGCATCTGAACGGAGAGACTCTTTGGTCGAGGATATTGCTGTCATTTTCTCACCTTTCCAACGTTTGCTTTAATTCATAGGGTATGTTAGCACAGGTGGTTTGAAAATGCAGTAGTTTTGCGAAAATAATTGAAAGTTTTTTGAAATTCCAGAAATAGGAATTATATCGTTTTCATAAAACACGTCTCGCTACTCCTTTCGAGTGGCGCTCGATGATGCCCCCAGGACATAACAAAACCCTCCCAGCACGCGTATTAAGCGATTAGTGGGAGGGCTATATTCTCTTACGTTTATAATCAGTGGAAGCACTGGCAAGCAATTAGCCTTTGACCGAACCAGCCGCAATCCCTTCGACAATTCGTTCACTCAACACCAGGAACGCAATCAGAATCGGCAAAATGCTGATCATCAACGTTGCACCAATGGCACCCCAATCGGTGGTGTACTGTCCAATAAAGTTCTGTACACCGACGGTCAGCGTTTTGTATGCATCGGAACTGATGAAGGTATTCACAAAAATAAATTCATTCCAGTCATAGATCATATTAATGATCGCCGTTGTTGCAATAACGGATGCTGTCATCGGCAGTACAATGCGGAAGAAGATGCGGTTCACCGAGCAGCCGTCCATCACCGCCGCCTCCTCGACCTCTCTCGGAAGCGCATAATAGAATCCGAGCAGAATCATAATCGTAATCGGCATATTAAATGCAATGTAAGAGAGAATGACCGATAACGGATGATCCGTAAGATTCAACTTCAGGAACAGACTAAACAGCGGAATCAACGTGGAATGCACCGGGATCATCAGACCCACCATGAACAGTCCGAGCACCAGTGAACGTCCCTTCCAGCGCATCCGTGTAATAGCAAAGGTTACGAGACTGGCAAACAGCACCGTAAACACGACAGAAACGACCGTAATCCATACACTGTTGAAAAAATATAAGCTGATATTGCCTTCCGTCCATACCTTGACATAGTTCTCCCAACGCGGGGTAGCCGGTAGTGCAAAAGGAGCCATGTCGAATACTTCCTGATTATTTTTGAGTGAAAATAACAGCAACCAGATTAAGGGCAAGATTTGAAGCAAAGCCACCAGAGACAGAAGTACATATAACAGGACGTATCCTAACCTTCTTATCCATACCGGGCTATGGCCTGTCTCCGGGCTCACGGGCAACCGAACAGCCGGTTCCATCTTCAACGGAATGACCTCCTTTCATTGTACGTATGCGTCAGGAATATTGAATTGTGTCTTTGGATGCCGTTGCCTTGCGCAGCAGCCAGGTCACGACCAGACAGATCAGAAGTAGGAAGAACCCTACCGCACTGCCGTATCCAAAGTCAAAACTGCGAAACGCCTGACGATACATGTAGGAGGCCATGACTTCACTGGAGCCATTCGGACCGCCATCTGTCATGACGTAGATCAGGTCAAAATATTTCAGTGAGCCGACCACGGCTAGCACCACGGTCACTTTAATCACTTCCGTAATGAGCGGCAGCTTAATCCGAAAAGCAATCTGCCACGGGTTTGCACCATCAATACGCGCAGCCTCGATGAGTGATTCCGGGATATTTTTGAGTGCAGCGTAATAGATCAAAATATAGAAACCTGCATACTGCCACAGAATCGGCACGAACAATGCATACAGCACCAACGATGGCTCCGCCAACCAGGCTGGCGGATCGTTAAATCCGATGGCTTCCAGAAAGCTGTTTAACACACCATTGCTGGGGTGATAGATTTTCAGCCATAACTGGGCAATGGCAACCGAAGATAGCAGCATCGGAATCAGATATATTTTGCGAAAAAAATTCGCGCCCTTGATCTTGCCTGACAGCACCAGTGCAATCATCAGATAACCGATGAGACTCAGCGCAGAGAACAAGGCTAATAAAAAGGTATGATTCGCACTCTGCCAGAACGTACTGTCCTGAAGCAATCTGGCGTAGTTATCCAAACCTATAAACGTCATTGCCCCAATTCCATCCCATTGCATCAAACCGTAATAGCCCGTAAGTACAATGGGGATGTAGACCAGAACCAGGAGCAGAAGCAGCGCAGGAAGCACGTACAGCGCAGCCACCAGGCGGTTCGACATGACTTTGTCCAAGACGTATTCCTCCCTTCAAGCGTTCAAACATTCATATGGTGTACGTGTCGGTGAGGTCTACATCAGTTGCCTTTGTCGATCGCAGCCTGATGATTCTTCACAAAGTCTTCCGGTGTTACTGCTTTACCAAACAGTGCCTGAATCATATCGAGATGCGCCTGAGCAGCAGCCGGTTTCATCTGTACATCTGCAAAGAGGGTCAGGCTGCTCGCCTGATTCAGCTCGTTCAGCAGATCGATGTAAAGTTGTGGCAGCTGGACTGCAGCGGTATCCACTTTAGTTGCTGGAATGACTCCAGCTTCAGTCACCGAGCTTTCGCCCCATTTTTCCACAAAGTATTGAATGAATTTCTGCGCTTCGTCCTTCACTTTTGAGTTCTGAGCCGCAAACAATCCTACGCCCGGTCCGCCTACCCAGCTGTTAATGTCGCCTTTGCCGCCATCAATCGTCGGGAATTTGAAAAATCCAACCTTATCCTTGAAGTCCTGCGGAATGTCCGGGTTCGTTGTAAAGTTTGGCAATTCCCATGTTCCCATCAGATACATAGCCGCTTTTTCATTCATGAATTCGGATTTGCCCTCATCGTTGGACAAGCCGTTAAAACCTTTGTTGAATGCGTTCATATCCACCAGCTTCTGCACTTCAGCCGCAGCCTGTGTCAGTGCCGGATCATCAAACTTACCGGAGCCGTTAATGGCTTTCTCCAATGCATCCCCGCCTACACGATTCGCAAGGTACATGTACCAGAGTGACCCCGTCCAGCGGTCCTTATTCCCCAGTGCAATCGGCACTTCACCGTTATCGGTCAGCGTCTTCACCACGTTCAGGAATTCATCATAGGTGGCTGGTGTCTGCAAATTATATTTTTCAAATATCGCTTTGTTGTAATAAATAGGAGAGATATTCAGCTCAATCGGCAGCGCATAAGTTTTACCGTCTACCGCGTAAGCCTCGGTCGTTCCGGCGATAAACTTCTCGCCCAGATCCCCCTTCAGCAAATCATCGAGTGGTGCAAACAGGTTACCCTTCACATAAGGCTCCAGGAATCCCGCAGCCCAGGTTACGCCCACATCGGGAAGTTCATTGGAAGCAGACAAAATTTTCAGTTTGTTTTTGTATTGTTCATTCTCCAGCACTTCCTGCTTGATCGTCACATTTGGGTTATCGGTCTGATACTGCTGGATAATATCGTTGACCAGCTTGTTCTGTTGTGCGGAGCTGCCTGCAGGCCATAGATGCATGAATTTCAGAGTAACCTTGCCATCTCCGCCACTGTCACCGCCGCCTGCATTACTACCGGAATCCTTGCCCGCCCCGGAACCTGCATTGTTGCATCCAGACAAAATGACAGCCAGAATCAGCGTCCATGACAGGATCATAGCCAGTGTCTTTCTTTTCATATTTCCAACCCCCAATAGTGGAATTTCGGTTTTTGTAACCGCTTTAATAAAAGTGTAGCATGGGCATCATCCGACTATAAGGGTAGAATGATTTGGAAAAACTCCACTATTTTGAGTATTCATTCCCTTTTTGTTGAAAGAGTGAACTCTGCTTAATTCCATCTGTTAATCCTTTTCGTTCACAGAGTGACGATATTTACTCGGACTGATATTCTCCAGGCTTTTGAATACTTTGATAAAATATTTATCGGTCTGATAGCCTACTCTCTCCGCAATTTCGGAGATGGGCAGGTTCGTCTGCACTAACAACTCCTTTGCTCGCTGTACCCGTTTGCGCATGAGATATTCGCTGAAATTCAGCCCGACCTGTTCTTTGAACAGCACACTGAAATAACTGGAATTCAGGTGCAGGGAATCGGCAAGCTCACGCATCGTCATCGGTTCACCTAGATGTGTCTCAATGTATGCCAAAGCTTCTCCAATCGGTGTATTACCCTGTTGCTCTCTCCGTTCCCGGATGTCTACCAGCTTCGGGTCAACGATGTCTTGCATCGCTTGGATACGTCGTTGCTGCTCATGAAGAAGAAGTGCCTTCTGTACCGTCTGAAGCAGCTGCTCTTTATCAATCGGCTTGAGCAAGTAATCCACCACACCCAGCTTAATCGCTTGCTGCGCATAATTGAAGTCTGCGTATCCTGACATGATCAGCACCGCTGGTTTGCTAGGAAAATGTTGAATAGCCTCCACGAGAGACAAGCCAGACAACTCTGGCATGCGTACATCCGTAATCAACAGGTCAGCCGGTTGGCTTGCAAGCCACTCTCTGGCCTCCACGCCACTCGCCACTGTCTGAATCCGGTTCTTCCCGGCAGACCATGCTTCAAGTGTTTTACGTATGCCTTCTCTTGTACGTGGTTCGTCGTCCACAATCAGGATCGTTTTTTCATGAATCATGTGTAGCCTCCGTTCCCCTCGGAATGCCGAATCGGATCACTGTTCCTTTACCAACTCCGCTCTCGACCGTAAGTTTGGCCTGCTCAGCAAGCTGATCGCCAAAATAAAGCCCGAGACGTTGATGCACATTAATCAACCCCACACCTGCTCCTCTTCCGGGAGCTACGGGCTCACCACCGTTTAGCGCCTGTTTAATGTTCTGAAGACGTTCCTCGTTTATTCCTGGTCCATTATCGCACACCTCCACACAGACGATATCTGTTATCGATGAAGGTTGTACGCTGATCTTTACCATTCCAGGTTTTAACGTATTCTCGATGCCATACAGAACGGCATTTTCCACAAACGGCTGAATCAGCAACTTCGGCATGGGTACGCTTCGCAACTCTTCACTCAGCCTGATCTCCCACTGCATCCTATCACCCAGCCTCATCTGCATAATGTTCAGATACCGTTCTACATGTTCAAGCTCGTCCGCCAGCGTAACCCATTCATCCTGATGGGGACTGGAAATGATGTAGCGAAATAACCGAGACATCGCGATAACCATACGCGCCATCTCCTCCTCTCCTTTTTCATCCAGTGACCAGTAGAACGCTTCTAATGTATTGAACAGAAAATGAGGGTTGATCTGGGATTGTAGCGCCTTCATCTCAGCCCGGGACTGCATGACTTCTTTCTCATGTACCACCTGCGTCAATTCATTCTGCCTGTACACCATCTGGTTATATACGTCATTCAGTTCATTGATTTCTAAGGTAGAACTTACCATAAGGTTAGGCCTCATTGCCCCCGGTTGTGCCCCGCGCATCGCCCGCATCAGCCGAATTAGTGGACGGGTAATCATCGTGGAGAGGAAAAAGGACATGACTAAGAAAAGCACAACGCCGATAATTCCCGATACAAGCAATGCCGTTCTCAGGATTGACACTCCTTCGGTAGTCTCTCGTAGTGGTGTCAGTACAGCCAGTGTCCAGCCTGTTAACTCCGATCGTTGCTTCACCACGATATAAGATTCTTTGCCATTCTGAACAACCGATTCACTGTTCATCACTGCCTGAGGATCGAGATGCACATCCAAATTAGAGGTCACCACTTCACCGTCACCGTCCAGCAGCATGATTGAATCCTGGGAGCCGTCTGCCCCAACCGAATCATTCAGTTGAAAAAAACTGCGTTGCATACGTACAACCACGTATCCCCCGTGCTCAAAGGAACGTTCCAGCAGACTGATTCGCCGAACAGCCAGAAGAATGCTTGGATCATCGGGATCGGAGCCAGCCCACACCAGTCGACCCTTACCCTCATCCGCTTTGACAATCCAGTTCCGCTCCAGCCTATGACTTAAGGAACGATCATCCATCGGAAAGATACGACTATAATCCGTGGTGTATATCTCCATACTCTGTGCACCATTAATAAAGGACTGGTAACTACCTGCAATCTGCAGTAGCGCCTGCCGCTGATTAAAACTCGCCTTCTGCCCTAGCTTCTCTTCATTCAGCAGACGTTGCACGTAAGCATCATCTGCAACCTGAGCGGTCAGGGAATTCACCTGTGCAATCAGTGCATCCAACCTGCCACTGGCCTGTACAGCGGTCTGATGGATATGCTTCTCGGCATTGTTTTTCAACAAAACCGCTACACGGTCATAGGCTGTGATGCCTGCGAGCAGCAGGACTATGAGCATGACCATCACAAAACCGACAAAGATCTGATTACGAAGAGAGTTAAAATGCCTTGTTTTCCGCTGCACTATCTAGACGTCCTCCTCTTTCTGCATGTAAAAGAAACCACCATCTCACGCCCGTATGTTACATAACGGGAATACACTCGATGCCGGATTCATCTACGTTATTCTGTTAAGGTTATATTGAAGCGCTTGCAAAAGAGCCGAAAAATTAAACTCTCTTATGTTTCTTTTCCTCTTAGCGGATCAACTTTGTTTAACCATTAAATTATCTCATTCAAAATAACATAGTTTTGTTTGGGGATCAATGGATTTCAACTGATTTTCAATAGATTAGAACATGATAAGAGAAGAACATGGAGCAACGGAAGCTCCACCCTTTGAAACTCCTTAATATGTAATTATATATAATATTATGAAATATTCCATTATGATAGACAATATGACAATACGAAATCAAATACCTAATTTTCTAAGGAGATCCTTAACTTATGAAAAAAATGAGCCAAAAAAATTGGATTATCATTTTAACACTTGCTCTTGTAGCCTCTCTAGTTGCAAATGTTGTTGGTTATAATTCAAGTAACGGAAAACTAAAAGATTATTTAAATCAACAATACAGTCAGGTGCTGTCAGATTACGAACGTAGCATTCTTTCCACTTCGGATTCAATCTTGTCAACTTTGCAGAACGCTATAGATAAAAAGATGATTAGTAAAGAGGAATTATTATTGTTATACAAGAGCTACGAACAGTTAAATCAGAATCAGAATCAATATGCAAGCTATGTACAGATATATAACTCTCCTGATGGAAAAAAAGCTTTCTCTCTGGACAAGAATGAACCTATTACTCTTAATTATCTTCCTGGTTTTATCTACTTTAATTCAAGCAAAGCTATGTTTGAAAAACTTCTTTTGCAAAGCGAACCAGCTTCTGACTTAGTTGTAACTGCTAGCTTAGATAAGAGTCTAAAACTTGCAAATGAAATCGTTCAATTAAATACAGCCATTTATAAAAAATATATCAATGAAAATTTCGCTCAATTGTCAAACGAGGAGGCAATAATGACCCGGCTATACATACAAAAGGATCTGACCACCTCGTCTGCAAAACTAGCCGATCTTGATGCAGAATTATCTAAATTGAATGACTAAATCCCTTTTAAAAGTCGCCATAACAAAGAGCCGAAACAGGACTAACCTCTGCTTCGGCTCTTTTGCAACCATACATTAGAACATTCGTCACCAATCATTGCTTATATCCATCAATGTTACCCTTTAGGCAGCGCATTACGTAGACGTTTCTCCCGATACCTCTGATATGCACGAATCAGCATGCCGATGATGATCATCACTACACCAATGTTAATTGCCACATCCGCCAGGTTTAAAATGCCCCGTCCCGACGGAAACACCAGAAAGTCCGTCACACGAGCATAAACAAAGCGATCTATGGCGTTGCCGAGTGCACCGCCGACCATGAAACCTGCCCCGGCCTGCATCCAGAATCCCCGTATCTCACCTTTACGCCGATAATAGAGCATACCTACGATAAACAGCACAGCAATGACCCCGAATAAACGTGCATTCCCTTGAAACATGCTTCCGGCCATACCGCTATTTTCGTAATGTTGCAGCTGCATCCCTGAATCCCCAAGCCGCATCACTTCGCCAACCTCCATATACATCCGAACTGCAATTTTAGTACCCTGATCCACAAGCGTAACCAGCAACGCGATAAAATAAAACAACATCGTTTTCCCCCTGCCTGCCTAAGCCGCTCTTTATGTTCAATTGCAGAAAAATCATTATAACGTTCTTCTTACTCTACCACAGCGGTTATAACGTCTCCAAATGATCCGATCTTAAGTCTCTTCTAACATTCGATAAAGTGTGCAATTCACTACGGGCAGGTAGAGCCCCGTCCTGCGTCGAATGTAGAGCTTCATCACACATACGAAGGAGATGTCTTTCATTTGAATCCGATTAATCCCGAAATCACTGCAAGACTTGCACAGATGCAGCAGGAAGAACAGGAACTGGTATGGGATACATTCAACTCCGAAACAGCACTACAACTCGGCCTGTATCTAGTTCAGGAAGCGAAACGCCGCTCACAAGCGGTGACCATTGATATTACGCTAAAGGGACATCGTCTCTTTTTGCATGCGATGGAAGGCACCCACCCCGATAACGAAAACTGGATTCGGCGCAAAAACAACGTGGTCAACCACTTCGGCTCCAGCTCCTGGCATACGGCCTTACGACTACGGAGCGAAAATAAAATATTGGAGCAAGATTACCAACTATCTGACTCCGATTATGTACTGGCTGGTGGTGCATTTCCACTGATCCTAAAAGAGGAAGGGCAAGTGGGGACAATCACAATTTCGGGTCTGCCTGATGAGGAAGATCATGATCTCGTCACCACAGGCATTCGCTCATTTTTAGAGGGGTAGCACATACTCCATACTCATAACTGCGTGTCCTGGAACGTTGTGCATGTGGAAACCCGCCTTATATGATTGAATAAGGCGGGTTTAGTATTTTTAACTTTTTCGATCCAGAACGCAGTTAAGGAATCAGGATGGCTTTTTATTTTTCATCATGTGATATACATTGCTAAAGCTGCCGGAGAGAATGCCGACAATCGGGAAAATCGCCCAGTTAATATCCCAGCGCTGGTAGACGAAACCGGTAAAGAGGAAGAACGCTGTCGCGAGTGGCCAAACCACAGCCTCAACGGCTCGCACTGCTCGTGCCTCTTCTCTCTTGGCTGCATTCAGATGCTGATCCTCAAGCAACTTCGTATAGGAACCCTGAATATTACCGTAATAGACAAACAAAAACACACCGATCCCCGCTGTAGCCAAGAGAGCCGACACACCGTAAGCCGCATACGTATCATTCACATAGGCCCCTGCAAAGATGAAAACAGGAGACAGGATGCACAGACACACGCCCGTAATAAGAGCCACACGATATGTGAGTGCAAAACTTGACTTACCACGCTGAAGAATCATCAGAATAGAACGGGGGAGCTGGAACCCCTTCTCCATATACTCAAACCGTCCCAGCTTCATACCGCTGTAGATGAACATGCCCACGGCAACAGCCACCAATACAAACATTCCACTCATGCCTAGCACAGAGCCAATGCCGAACGTACCTTGATCTGATGATGTACCCATGCTTTCGAACAATGTATCCATTAATATGAGAAAAGCTATTCCCGCTGAGGACAGCCACACGCCAAACCCCGTCCAGAAACCTGCACTTCGCTTAGCCGCGAGATAGGCCTGAACCTCTTCTTCGGTCAGCACTGGATAGGTTTCCGTAGCATCCTCAGTCTGAATACCGAGCTCTTCCATCAGTTCCTCAATGTTGCCAAACTCAGAGATCACAATGCCAACGGCCTCATTCTCTGATCTGCCTTCCTGTTTTAACTCCAGATATTTATCTTCCATACCCGAAAGAAGCTCCTGTTTCATGCGCTCCACCTCAGGACTTCTCGGCAATCCCGCAAACATATTGTCCAGATACACCATTATTGTCTCCATGTCTGATCACAGCTCCCTGATAAACAGATTAACGACCTCTTGCGTAACCTTCCATTCCTCACATTTTTCTCTGTAATAGTCCAGGCCAGCTGGTGTGATTCGGTAATACGTGCGGCGTTTGCCCAGACTTTCATCCTGATAAAAAGATTCAATATATTCGTTTTTCTCCAAGCGGGTAAAGGCCGAATAGAGTGTAGTCTCCTTCATGACATACTTTTCATCGGTTAGCTGCCGGATGTTCTTGGAAATCTCGTATCCGTACGATTCTCCTTCAAGCAACATGTAGAGGATCAGCGTATCATTATACCCCCGTATTACGTCACTGCTAATCACAAAAGGTATTCCCCCTCATTACTTCATCTGTCGTAGTAGTTTGAGTATAGCACAGTTACTACGACAGATGAAGTAGTTTAGTTAAAATAGGCAAAATAAAAATCCGCACCTGGTTAGAGGTACGGATTTAATAGATGTAACCTAGTCTACGCATATTCTGTAAACCATTTACAAACGTTTCTCCTGCTCTGCGTTTAACGATGCGGTTACTGAATGGCAGTCAGCACATCCAGCAGCATGGACTTGAACTTCGGACGATCAATTGCTTCACAGACACGTACATTTGGCGCTTTACCAAAACGTCCGTTGATATCCACCACGCTGTATCCGCGTGTCAATTCCCCTGCCGCTTCTACGTCGACGTAATAATGACCCGACTTCGTCATGAGTGACTCTTCTGCGGCAACCGCCATTAACAAAGTGTCGGGATGGGTTGTTCCGTTTAATTTATGTACCGATTTGTTGAATTGCATGACTACTTTATTGATTGCAATGAAGAAATCGGAGCCCGAGGTACGGAGTGCTGCAATCTCTGCATGATCGTTATCATCCATAACGGAATATTGAGTACACATCTCCCAGCCAACCATCGTAATAGGGATGCCTGCATGCAGTACAATTTTGGCTGCCTCAGGGTCTACGTAAAAGTTATACTCCGCCGCCGGTGTGATATTGCCCAGTGCATTGTTCGTTCCACCCATGATATATAGATGAGCAATCTCAGGGATAATCGTTGGGTCCTTCTGAATCGCCATCGCGATGTTCGTTAGCGGCGCAATCGCCAGCAGTTCAATCTCCCCAGGATGTGCGTGAACCTTCTCGATAATAAAATCAACCGCATGCCCGCTCTCGGGACGTTGATCCGCCTTGGGGAAATGCGCGCCGCCCATACCGTCATCGCCATGCACATCTTCTACCGTACGATGCTGAGCCTGACCATAGGCCATGAGTGGACGCTCGCAGCCTTTATATACCGGAACCTTGCCGCCGTGTCCGGCAACCTGCACGGTGTACAGTGCATTTTCAACCTCTTGGTCAAACTGCACGTTCCCTCCGGTTATCGTAATGCCTTCCACCTGAAAATGATGCAATGCCGTCAGGATCGCAATCGTATCGTCTCCTGCTGTATCGGTATCAATGATGACTCTTCTCATGTTGCCGCGCTCCTTTTTCTGTATAGTATTCGTTTTATATCCGCCAAACGACCTTCGTTTATATCACTATACTTATTCAACGGACATATCTACGCGAAACGTCAGGGTTTATTTTACATCAAAAACGTACCAATGACGATGGAAACGCCGATGATCACGGAGCGTAACAACTGTGCTACCGCCATATTACCTCGTGCAATCTCGTCACACACTCGCATTTTCGGGATCAGGAAATCAAATATAATATAGACCAGACACAGAATAAGGATACCCAGTCCCGACCACAGAAGCATATCCAGCCATGCATGCGTTGAGAACGACACCATACCCACAATAATACACAGACCCAGCAGCTTGCTGCCCATGTACATACCTGCCGCCTCGTTGCCTTTGGCGATCTCCTCACTGTCGTTATACCGGGTCAATTTGCTAAATGCAAAATACCCCACAATCAACACCACTAACAGAATGCCGATCCCCACCGCAACATTCACGAGGTTTAACCCTAGCTTTTCCATTCCTTCTCCTCCTCATCATTCATTGGTTTACGTACAGCGGCTGCGCAATAATACGCCATATCTCCGGTTACCTTCTCCCCGACCCTGGGCAACATTCCGGCAAAACGTCCACCGATTACAAATACTCCTGTCAGCAAATAACCACTATACTCGCCGTCTTCTGTCTGAATGACAGCCTGTTCCATCGGCATGAGCTGCTGATATACCTTAGGCTGGTTTTCATAATAAGCAGTGACCTCTTCGTCCTCGTCATCATCCTTATTCAAGACTGCAGGGATGTCCCCCGTGGTGTCTGACTCCGGTTGTTTTTTCAATTTAGAAAGAGAATCTGCTTGATGATCCAGCAAAATAGTCCCCCGGCCCTCGCGCCCCCAATAGCTCTTGGCTACGTAAGGTGCATCGCTCTGCTCAAACGGCTCCGCGGTGAAGTAGGTCGGCAGCAAATACCGTGAAATCACGTCCAACTCTGCCTCGTCAAAAAGCGTAAATCCACAGTACTCTGGCGTCTGCTCATTCCGCTCGTACAGCGACCAGATGGCAGCCATAAAACCTTTGCTTTGCATCAGCACATGCTGGACAGGATTCATCAGGCCAAGCTGTGCTTCTCGTACCAGTTCAATCAAAGCTGCGCCAATGTCCACACCGGTCGTTTCGTCCCGATCCCCAATCAGGTATTCCAGCGGATACAACCGATATAACAATTGAATCTCGCGGCCCTGATGATACAGCGCTTCTCCCGGCACAATCTCAAGCTCCTCCAGCGGAGCATATAACACCTCATATCCAGCCTCACGGCAGCGTTCCATCAGGTAGGTGGTATTCGTACGATCCTCGACATGCTCACCGTAAGAGGTGAATGTGACTGGCCCCTGCAACCCTTGCTCAGCATAAAAGGATAACCACGATCGGAAGCAATCTCGGATACGTGCATCCATATGCACAGAGGGTGCAGTCCATGCCTGGTCTTCTGTCCGTCCGATCAAAATGTGTTCAAGTGCCGCCGATTCAGGAATACCTGTGGGCGTGTCGGTGTTATTTTCAATACATTTCAAACCAGCTTCGCCAATAATCCAGTCTTGACGAGTGATTCCGCCTGTAACAGCCTCCATACGCGCTGCCGGAATCAGCCCCGGATGTATGCCAAGTGCATGCTCCAGAAACGAATCTGGCATATATCGCTGAATAAAACGCATCACTTTTCCGTAAATCGCGTCCACCGCCTCCGCCGCAGTGTGTAGCTCTTTCAGTTCTTCCGGTGTATAAACCGTCAATGCGGGCACACAGTACTGTTTGCCGTACATACGATGATAGGGGATCTGCTCGCCAGCCTTACCTGAGAAAATATCCTCATGACTGAACGGCAATGAGTACATTTCCCTCATCCCACCGACCTCCCCCGGATGATGCGGAGAATATTTGCCTGCTTCATGATGTCATTAACCTCCCGAACTTCGGAAAAAGCTGCCAAAGCCGCTCGATTTGGATTTGGTTGAGCTTTTATAAGAGCTACTGCCGTCTTTGCTTCCGCGATAAGAAGATCCGCCGTAATAGTAATGACCGCTGCTGGAGTCGTACTCACAGCCTGTATCATATTCGGGATCACATTCGTCATTGCTACTGCCACATCCCGCAAGCACCGCAGGCACAGCCAGCATCAGCGAGAATGCAACCAGTTTCGCTTTGGAGCCTGGTTTGGCGCTTGGAGTAGAGTGTGGTTCAAAGCCTATTTCAGAGCCTAAAATAGATGATGATTCTGATTCTAATGCTTTGCTAGATGCTACTACAGTCTCAGAACTAGACTCTAACGTGAATGCAATTTCATCCCCGATGACATTTCTGGACACTTGCCCGGATACAGGTTTTCGCACCTCTTCTTCCTTCATTACAGATCCACCTCTTTCATGAAAAACAGTACTTTCTTCCGATCCGCATCGAGCACGGAGTACAAAAACCCGTACGTCTTGCCTTCGCGTACCATGTAGTGATCCAGCAGCTGCTCGGCCAGTTCCATGGTGTAACCCGAGGATTCTGCAAGCTCCAGTTCCTCAAAGGAACGTCCATTCCACAGCATATATTCCGGGCTGTACATGGAAGACATTTTACACCTGCCCAGCGCTGATTCCGCAATAGCAGCACCGTGCCCTTCCGGCATCTGCTGGTCATACGCAGTCACATAAATGGCGTGATCCCGCCGATCCTGACACTCATTGGACAGATGGGCCCATAGTTTGTTTTTCATCAGGGTAGCATCCACCAGCTTACGCATAAACAGTTCATCCCGCGTCACTGAAGCCTGCTCAAGCACGCCCGTTTCTGCCTGTTTATCCTTCGACCAACTGCGATACATCAATGAATAATAGATGGTGATTCCCTCCCAATCTGCAAGCTCGTAGGTGAGCCGATTCAATATACACAAACGTATTAAACGCATGAGGAGGAAAAAAGTTACACTATTCGCCGAGACATGTAAAAAGAAACACATTTAATTTATGGTGCTCTTTTAACTATGCTCCAGCCCACACACCAGACTTACTTTACCTACTTATCTGCCTACCTAACATGCCTTACATGTTTAGCTACTGATCTACCTCCCTTCCCTAACTACCTTACTGCCTCTAATTCCTTACTTCCTTACTTCCTATACTCCCTTACTTACCTAACAACCTAACTCCATACTTTCCTAATTTTATCCCCCGCTCATGCGCTAACGATCACCACAGAGCTTATTTGGCGGAAAAACAACCTTTCCAAATTCTAACGATCAGGAGAAACGTTATTTAGGAGAAAAACCAGTGAAATCGGCTAAAAGCTCCACATTTTTAGTAAATAACGTTCCTGGTGATCGTTGCTATGAACGTTTTAGTCAAGCCCAGCACAAAAATACTGCAATTTCGTCGAAGTCCTAAGCGCGGGGGTCCATATGCGAGCGACGGTTGGCACGCTGCTATCCGTGGGTTGGTTACCACATGGTATGCCTTCGTCAAGGAGAGCGGTTGTAAGCTAGAAACGCACGTTCAGCCCACGTAGAGCCTAGTGCAAACGATCAACACAGATTCTCTCCTGAACCTTTTCATGAACCCCCGGGCGTAAGACTCCGAGTTTTACCCTATTCCCTTGTGACGAACGTCTTGGACAAATGCAAAACAACTTACTTTGCGTTCGGCTGTTCCATGGTTCGGGCAACCGCCCAAATAAAGCCCATCAGTTCACGTGCTACAGCGGCAATCGCCACATTGGGATGCTTGTGTTTTCCAAAGATCAGACGGCGGTATTTAGCATGTAGCCTGTTCTGCGCTTTCCATGAAATCTGTTGTATGTCCGCGGACAGACCTTCTAAACGGATGGCTAAGTCTCCTTTCACCGCCGGTCGGTGACGGTAACTCCAAGCCGATTCGATCAAGGTTCGACGTAGGCGCCCATTCCCTGTTTTGGTGATGGAACCTCGTTTGGTACTGGCTCCAGACGAATGCTCACGGGGAACCAGGCCCAAGTAAGCCATGAGCCTCGCTGGGGAAGAAAACCGGGCAAATGAACCGATCTCCGAAACCAGGGTAACCGCCGTCAGAAAACCAATGCCGCGAAGGGACTGCAAGATGCGGATCATTTCCGTTTTGGGATGGGTCGCCGCTTCTTCAATAAGTGCTTTTTCCAATCGACTAATCCGCTGTTCCACCTCATTCAGTGTGTGAAGATACTCGGTAAATGCGGTTTGCATCGAGATTTGCGGGAAAGTGACTGTTCCCAGCCAGATCCGATATTTTTTCGTCCAGGCCCGTTTGATGTGTTCCGGCGGATGGATCTGGTGGCGAAGTAAAAACTTGAGCACACGCTGGCGAGCCCGGTGTAAATCCTCTTTAGCTGTTTCACGTGCACGAACCAATTCACGCAGAGCTTCATCCTCTGGAGCGGGAACGTAAATGGGAGTGAGTTCGCCCGCACGAAATAAACGCGCCAGTTGTTCTGCGTCGCGGCGGTCGGTTTTCACTCGATCCCCTGCACGTTTGGGAATGAGGGACGGAGCGATGACCACACAATGTGCACCCATAGATTCAATCCAGCGGTGGGTTTCGTATCCTGTCGGACCAGCTTCATAGCAGAAGGACAAGGTATTTGCAGGTCCAAGCGCTTTGATGAGTTTACGTAAAGCGGCAGGCGAATGCGCAATGGACCCGTAATACCGAGGTTTGGCCTGTCCTTCGTCTGCGATAGCCACCGAAATTTTTTCTTTGGACACATCTAAACCGATGAATTTTGTGGTAGACTGCATAGTGATAGCTCTCCTTTGCTGTGTAGCTCTGAAATGGTGGTTTTGTCACTTTCCATTTTAACCTACGAGTGCAGCAATATGGAGGGCTATCCTTGTTTACGTTCATCATAGCTAGAATTTTGAATCGCTAAAAATCAGCCAAATAGCCTCTCCTCAGATCGTTAGAATATATTCTGATTCACAACCACACAGCAAAGGGCTGCCCCATGTCAGTCAATGCACACCAAATGCATCAACCGTGAGATAGCCCTTTACGTCCTTTGTACTCTAGTCAGTTTCTTTGTGCTCTATTCAGTTTCTTTGTGCTCTATTCAGTTTCTTTGTGCTCTATTCAGTTTCCTTGCACTCCAGTTAGTTCCCTACAGTTATAGCTATTTACCTTCAACAATCAGCCTAGTATTTACCCCATGGTACGAGTCTTAGATGTTTTACTTGCACGTTTTACTGTCATCTTCACTTCTTCGCAGGTACTTAGAAATTGCTCTTTGTTGAAGCACACACAGGAACACCCACTACTTACAATACTTCTACGATTACATCTCAGCCCATTGAGCCAATAACTCATCATAAGCTGCGGATAACTGCTCACGCTCGTTCCAAGTTTGCTCCAGCGCTATCGGATCATTGGCTAACGATTCAAGCTGCTGATCAAGTTCCCGAATCTGCGTTTCTATAAGAGCCATCGCCTGCTCCAGTTGCTGAGCAGACCTGTGACTCCCACGATTGCCACCACTTCGGCTTCGGCTTCGGCTTTGACTGCTACTGTAATCACCATTCCCACTTGCAACATTCATGTTCACCCGTCCAGCATCGAGCTCAGTATGAGCTTGCTCCAACATGATCTCTCCGCTTGCAGACGCAACATCAGGTCCGTCGCCTTCGGCTTTCAGTCGGGCACCTTTGTTCGCTCCCGTCTCCAATGACTTCCCATCGATCCCAGTACCAATTTCCTTTTCCGCTTTTCTTCTTCCGGTTTTCGATCCGTTTCCAGCAAGACCTGCTCCTAGTTCTTGTGAAACTTCTTTCGCTGCATGTGCCTGTAGATCAAGCTTTTTCTCTCGGTACGCTTCATAATCTCCGAGATATGCCGTCAGCTGTCCGTCCTCCAGTTCCCAGACACCAGAAGCCAGACGATTCACAAAGTATCGGTCATGGGAGATAGCCAGCACGGTTCCTTCAAAATCAGCAAGTGAATCCTCCAGCGCTTCTCTTGAGGCAATATCCAGATGGTTGGTCGGCTCATCCAGCAGTAATACATTGGGTTTGCGATGTACCAGCAACGCAAGCCTCAGGCGAGTCCATTCCCCGCCGGACAGTTGCCCTACCGAACGGAAAACATCTGCGCCATAGAATAGATATCTCGCCAGAATGCCACGGGCTTCTCCTTCCTCTACGCCTGCTTCCAGACGGAAGTGCTCCAGCACACTCAGCTTTGGATCCTCAGGCTCCTCCTGCTGGGCCAGATATCCCACATCAACGCGTGCGCCCCATTCCAGCTTGCCTGCATCCGGCTGTTCTTCACCCAGCAGCAGCTTGAACAGCGTGGTTTTACCGGAACCGTTACGGCCGATCAAGGCCGTTTTGTCCCCATATTCCAGTAACGCCGAGACGCCTTGTAAAATATCTCGATCACCGTATCGTTTCTCCACGTCTTCCAGCACAGCTACACGTTTACCTGTCCGATCCGTCGGACGCACATCAAAATCCGCATGACGACGTTCCAGCACAGGACGTTTTATTTGCTCCATCCGCTCCAGTGCTTTGCGCATGGAGGCTGCACGACGGAAAAACTTTTCGTTACCGCCGACGCGGCCCCATTCTTCCAGCTGGCGGATCGTTTCCTTCATTTTTTTCATAACCTTCTGCTGCTCCTTGAACTCCTCAAACTGCTTCAGCAGCCGCTGTTCCTTCACTTTCATATATTCGGTGTATCCGCCCGTAGCGATTTCGGCCTCTCCGTCCTCCAGCTCCAGCGTACGTGTCACGACCCGATCCAGAAAATAGCGGTCATGTGAGATCAGAATGACGGTACCCGAATAATCTCGTAAAAATCCTTCCAGCCACTCCACCCGCTCCAGATCCAAATGGTTCGTCGGCTCATCCAGCAATAACAGATCCGGACTGACGATCAGCTGCGAAGCCAGCACCACACGGGTCTGCTCGCCACCTGAGAGTGAACCGAACCGCCAGCCGTAATGTGCCTTCGCAATATCCAGCCCGTCTGCGACTTGGTCAATCCGTGCATCCATTTCGTATCCACCTTCGCGTTCGAACCGCTCCTGCAGTGCTGCGTACCGCTTCAACAGACGCTCCAGTTGCTCTGGATCTGCCGCACAGGCGGGATCGGACATCTGCTGCTCCAATTCGGTCATCTGGGTGCGGCAAGCGATAAGTTCCCGAAAACCAAGGCCCAGTACATCCAGCACCGTGTGGTCATCCATTCCTTCGGGTACTTGGGCGACATAACCGACCCGTGTATCTTTTTTTAGCATCAGTTGGCCTTCATCCGGCTGGCTTATCCGGGCCATCAGACGCATCAAGGTGGTTTTGCCGCTTCCGTTGCGGCCAATCAGGGCCACCTTGTCGCCTTCCATAATTTCAAATGTAATGCCGTCCAGCACCAGATGTGCTCCGTGATATTGTTTCAACTGTAGCGCGCTAATAATCATCATAATAAGGTTCCTCCTATGGATTGGAAGAGCCTAACCGCAACACAAAAAGAGCCGCAGGAGGTTAGCTCCGCGGCTCTTCAGAATTCAAGCAAATATGCTTATCGTCCGAATGAGGTCAAGGCAGGCATCTTCTCGTACATGTTAACTTCCGTATATTCAAAATTGGACAGACTTCTCCCGTTGTTCGAAAAAGTGTGAACAATGCCAGCCATAGCAATCGGCAGCTGGCTAATACGGTTGTTAAGCATCTCGTGATTCACCTGTCTTCACCTCCCTTTGTCATAAGTAATGTCAATATATCACAGACGGTTGCACCTCTGCAACCACCTCATGCGCCTAGCATCCCTGTCATATGCTGTGCTCAAGGTTTTCATTCGCCATTCTCCATCAGCCGTTTTCATTCCCTGGGTACTCTTGCTGAATTCCTACAATCTTCCACGGCTCTTCTTCAGATTTCCTACATCTCTTCTACCCTGAAGACAAATTACCCTATATAAGTCATTCGAATATCCACTACATTGTGCAAATTTATCTCCACGCGCAGTTCCTCATGCTCATTGATCGCAATTAACGAGTTACCGCTAACACTTAATTTTTTGATGGGATTGGTGTCCTCCAAAAAAATCGCCCACACCAAATGATCTTCTGCATCGGTACAAGCAATGAAGCCTTCATTCCCCATTTGCCCGTCTCCACCAATGATTTTCCCACCTTGATAATCCACACTTGTCCATACATCTACCATCGTCCAGCAATCCGGATTGTATTTCACAATACTGTCTATCGTCGTATCACAAACGGGAGAACAATACATGGTTCGCTCGTTGCTGTTAGGGTCAAAATATGTGCGGATATCTAAAATAATGACCGTTCCTTCTGGAAAAGCGATGCAATTTATACCTGGCATCTCTCGCTGTTCAGCGGACCAATGTTCCATGATTAAGCTATTCATCATATGTCCTTTCCTCGGCGCCGAAGCACCAAAGCCGTAATCGCAACCGTAATCAGCGTCAGCAACCCTGATGTACCTAGTGCCGCACCAAGGAGCGCATACCCGATACCGTTCCAACCACCTATATCGATGCTGATCAGGATAATAACTGCCCCGCCAAGCAACGTCAGACACGGCAAAATAGACTGAATCCAAGTCATTCGGCGCTTCTGCACCCGATAAACGATCCATTCAATTAACAGCTGTACTACCCACATCCCAACTGTCCACAAAATAACGATATCCACAAAATCCTCTCCTTATGATTGGATATTCATATCGACCGCTACTTGAGCCAGTCTGCAAAAAAGTTCCGATACCCTTCCTTCATTATCGTTCTTGAAAAGGCACCAAATGCATACTCGCGATTGTCCTCTGATACACTTCGCGGCGCAGCCGCGGCCATGTTCACCAGTTCAAACCAGTTATCCTCATTGCCTGCAAAAGCATGCGTGGACCTGATGTGACCATAGCAGGCATGCTCGGGTTTCACGACCATTTTCCCCATCGCCATCGCTTCCGTCAGTGGCATCGCAAACGTATCAAACGCTGAACAACTCCAGTACACCTTGGCCGAGTTCATCAGCGTAAATATCTCATCCTGAGTAAGTGCAAACTTCAGCTTCACGTTACTTGGGATATCGTATTTCTTCATGCTCTCCTGGTAGCGCACACCGCCAAACACCATGTACACTTCTTTGTCCGGGTTCTGCCGGGCATATTCCAGCACAAGGTCGGGACGGCGGTTCGCCTCATCCCGCCCGATCCAGAGCACGCGATTATGCACGACCTGACTCGGGTCATAATGGCGGTGCGCCAGCTCTTCGTTGAAGCCAATCGGAATGACGTTCACGTCATGCACGCCGAAATTGCGCCCCAGCTCTCTTTTCAAAAACTCGGTCTGCACAATCGCTTTATCCACCATCGTATAGAATGGCTTCATCATCTCATACCCGGTTAGTGCCGGGTCAGGGAAACTGTGCGGAAACAGAACACTTTTCGGCAAAAACATTTTCAGAAATGTAAATCCCGATACCGTATAGATCACATGCTCAATATTTTGGCTATGAATCTGATCCAGCACGATATCATAGTTCACCAGGTCACCCTTCTCATGCTCGTACCCCGATAGCCAGTCGTATCCGCTCACATGGCGCTCCGGCGAGATGAACACAACGTCCACGCCCAGCTCCAGCCCGATCTGTTTCAGTCGATCCGCGAACACCCGCGGCCCCTGAGCCTCCGTGAATTGAATTTTACGCATAACCAGTCCGACTTTACGCAAACTTTTCACCCCTTATTTCCATATGGCACTTCAACCGTCTAATCTTTTATCTTACCTTTTTCAGATGATTCATGCATTGCTCCAGCGTCGTAGCCGTCTCATGCCATTGATTGCGCAGCTGTTCCTGCGGCCACACACAGTCCGGATTCCGTAAATCGCCGTCGATCAGACGTAACATCCAGAGCGAGAATACAATCGCATAAGCATCGTACCACTTAGCAAAAGAAACCGGTTCAACCTGCACGCCAAGGCTCTTCAGCTTGTCCAGATACACCTTCATCACACGCGCCCGAAGCCCCGGCGTCATCGTACGTGGAAAGAGCGGATGCGACAAGTCCAGCAGATGATATACGTCCCACAATGGCGTATTCAGGTGAGCATGCTCCCAGTCAAGAATGACCAATCTACCCTCCACCTCGGCTACGTTGCCGGGGTGCAGATCACCATGGCACAGCACCAGCGGTAGCTCGTCCTCTGCCGTGAGGATCAACATGGTGAGTCTGTCCCAGTCCGCTGCAGACAACGTCAGATGCAGTTCGCGTAGCAGTTTATCCGTTGCTGACGGGTACTGCAGCAGTTCATGCAGCATATCCCGAATGGGCGGCTTATGCCCGACTCGCGGCAGGTCTTGCCACGTTGCAACGGGAAGTGCATGCCAAGCCGCCATATGTGCGGCAGCATTCAATATCGTCGATTCGCACAAGTGATGCTCCAGCTGTCCCATGTCCTCGTAGATCATCCAGCTCTGCTCCGGAGCCGCCGCCTGGTCCGAAGCCGCAATGAGCTGCGGATATACGGGTGGCAATTGTGCCATCACATGCTCGTACATCCAGCGTTCCCGTCCATGCTGTGCAGGATTCGTCAGCGGTTTGAAAATATAAGTCTGGCCAGATTGAACAGTAAATCGTTCCACACACCTGCCGTTCATCCCCTTATAGAGAATCTGCCGTGCTGTAACCTGCTTTTCATCTACTGTTCCTTCGGATGTCACCCAGCGCTCTGGAAACATGTTCTCGAAATTCTCTGCATCCTCTATATTTTCCATGCTCTTCATAAACTCACCCTCCCTTCTGTCTAGCCGTTCCGTACAGGATTTCTATCCATCATACGTTGCAGATGAACAGCCTGCAAGGGGTGTTTCTTACTGTTAAGCAGAGGTGTATCACAAGTGCATTTTTCTCCCTGTGCCATTCATTCTTTTCCGATCCCTTTATAGACAATGATATAATGGAACGACAGATTGTGAGGGTACTTGAACATTTACATAGGAGGAACGACCATGAGCATTGTACTGATACCTGAAAAAGTAGATTTCCGCATCTCCACAACCGATCTGAAGGCCATCTACACCGAATCGGGCGGTGTAACTTTACGTATAGATGTGCAAACGCGTGGGGATGTACCTCTAGATCATTATCGAGAAATCGAACTCACTTTCGACACCGTTGCTGAACTGCGCTGCATCACGGTTAATTTCTTCGAGCTACATGCAGGTCAGGTTGAAGGAATCAGCCAGCAAGACGATGTGCTCGCCTTCTGGGAGACGAGCAGGTATCATCCCGATCCCGGCTTTTATCAGGTCGTAGATTCACCCATTCTAGAGGAGAAAAGAACACTATTTGATCCCCGAAACCGGCTTGATCTGAAGCATTATCTTGTGGCCGGATATGACAGTTATGTTGAGGTTATTGCCTCATCTTATCAATTTGCGGTGAAGGGTTAGAACGGTTTCCAGAGAATAAAATACTGAGCGCCAGCCGAATCCAATGCATACAAAAAAAAGAACCAGGCCGATCATTAGACTTGGTTCTTTTGGTAACTCAAATTGGTTTTGGTTTCTCACACCTATTCAAACAGAATTCTCCCTGACGGATGCTCTGGCAAAATGGAGGATGCGAGCTGCCGGACAGCAGGCTGATCCGACTCCAAGATGGAATCCGTGGCATCCCCAGTATAGACCAGCCTTCCCTGATCCATCACGGCGATGCTGTCGCAGATCGTCAGTGCGGCGCGGATGTCATGCGTGATAAACAGATAGGACAGCCCGTACGTTGCTCGCAGATCTGCCAGTAAAGACAGAATTTGTGTCTGATGCACCATATCCAGACTGCTGATCGATTCATCCAGCACGATTAACTTCGGTTTAAGGGCAATGGCTCTGGCGATGTTGACCCGTTGCAATTGCCCTCCGCTGAATTGATGCGGAAGCTTGCCCGCGTCCTGCGGTGTAAGCCCGACCTGCACGAGTAGCTGTTCAATCACGCGCTGTTGTTCCTTGGCAGACAGGCGCTCGTAATTGTCCAGCGGCTCTCCAATAATCTGCGCGGCCGTCATCATCGGATTCACGGCGGAGTAACAGTCTTGGAAAACGACTTGCAAGTCACGACGTAGCCCTTTGAGCACCGTTTTATCCGCTCGATAGATATCCTGGCCTTGAAATAACACCTGACCTTGGCTGGGTCTCTCCAGCCCAAGAATAACTTTGCCCAAGGTGCTTTTACCTGCTCCACTCGTTCCAAGCAGTCCTAAACACATGCCTTCTTCAATCGTAAGTGAAACATCTTCGAGCACAGAAGGGCGCAAGCCCGAACGCTGGAGCCAGCTCCGCTTGCCATAGCGATGACTTACTTCATGTACTTGTAACATTCGGTTCTCCGCCCCCCTTCCTTCGTTTCAATAGTACGTATCCAGACAGTTCCGCACTACTCCACATCTTCTCACCTTTAGCGACCAATGGACAGTTTCGGCCGAGCACTCAATAACATCCGCGTATACTCATGCTGTGGATGATCGAACAATTGGTATACATCTGCCTGTTCAATGATCCGCCCCTTCTGCATTACTGCTACTTCGTCTGCCATCTGTGAGATGACACCCAGATCATGTGAGATGAGCAAAATAGATGTACCGTGTTCCTTGCGAAGCCGATCCAGTTCACGTAGCACATTCAACTGATTCACGACATCCAGCGCTGTTGTAGGCTCATCAGCAATCACCAGAGCTGGCCGCAGACACATGGAAACGGCAATCATCACTCGCTGCAACATACCTCCGCTGAGTTGGAACGGATATCGTTTCATCAACTTTGCCGGGTCTGGAAGTTTCATATCAGCCAGCGCGGCAATGGCCTGTTCCCGCGCCTCTGCTTTGGACATTTTCTTATGGGTTCGCAATGTTTCAATAAATTGAGAGCCGATCGTATACACCGGGGTAAAAGCATTCATCGGATTCTGCATAATAAATCCGATATCCCTCCCTCGTATGCGCCGCATCTCTTCTTCAGATAAGTTGCTAAGCTCCCGTCCGTTCAGACGAACACTTCCTGACGCTTCCATTCTGCGGGGATGAAGAAGGCGCATCAGCGCGTTACACGTGATCGTCTTGCCGCAGCCACTCTCACCAACAAGGCCGAAGACCTGACCCTTTTTCAAAGTCAACTGAACAGGTTCCAGTAACGGGACGGCTCCCTTCGCTGTCTTGAGCTTAACCTCTAGATCACGCACTTCAAGTGCAATCTCCGCCTTGTCCATCGTCACATTCCCCCCTGTTCAGTTTATTTTCACCATTACTTTTTGGAAATGCCGTAACGATCAGATAAAGCTTCTCCCAAAATGTTAAACGTCATCACCACCAGCAGAATGGCTACACCCGGATAGATCATAAGCTCCGGATGACTGCGAATATACCCTGTGCCTTCATGAATCATGGCTCCCCACTCCGCATTAGGCGGCTGAATGCCAAGCCCCAGGAAGGACAGCGCCGAGATATCCATAATTGCCCAGCCCATCTCCAGTGTGCCCATGACCACGATGGGCCGTTGCACATTCGGAATGATATGTTTACGGATGATCGTCCAGGTGGAGGAACCACTAATTCGAGCGGCTGCGATAAAGTTCCGTTCCTTCAAGCTAACCACCATGTTTCGGCATATACGCGCATAATGCACCCACTGTACCATCATGAGCGCCAGCAGAATCTGCATCAGTCCTGGACCGAAGATCCCGACGATGCCCAGCACCAGTACCAGCTGTGGGAATGCCAATATGCCCTCACATAAACGCATCAGCACATTGTCAATCCAGCCACCAAGATAACCGGAGATCGACCCAACGATCAGCCCGATAATCAAAGACGACAGGAAGATCATCGTTGCAAATCCAATCGAAACCCGCGCTCCATAGAGAAGTCTGGAGAGATTGTCCCTTCCCAGATGATCTGTGCCGAGCCAGTGTTCGGCAGATGGGCCCTTTAACTTCTGCAACAGGTTAACTTTGACCGGATCATGCGGTGCGATCCATGGAGCCAATAATGCCAGAATGAAGAAAAGCAGCACGATCGTAGCGCAAACCCAAATTATTTTTTTTCCTCGAAACATCGTTCGCCATCGGTTCATCAATGCTCTGCCCGTCCTTTCGCCGAAATCCGCGGGTCCATATACAGCTGCACCAGATCAACGATTAGATTACACACGATGAACAGACACGCCGAAATAAAGACATAACATTGGATCACGGGAATATCTCGGTTGAAGATGGCTTCGACAAAGTAACGCCCGAAACCCGGCCATGAGAAGACCTGCTCTACAATAATTGTTCCTGTTAACAGCCTGCCCATGGTCATGCCCATTCCTGTAATAAACGGGGTAATGGCAATCTTGAGCACATGTTTCAGCATGATAACACGTTCACGTATGCCGCGGGTTCTGGCGTATTGCACATATGCTTCCTGTAATTGTTCGAGTACACTGGTACGCAACATACGGGTGTATAACGCAATCATCACCATAGAGAGCGTAAGCGTAGGCAGCACCAGGTTCTCCCAAGAGCCGCGCCCTTCGACGGGAAGCCAGTCCAGTTTTACTGCAAAAAAGAAAATAAGCAGATAACCGAGCCAGAACTGCGGAATGGAAGCACCAAAATAGGAGATCGCCCGGCTCACCATATCAATCCAGCTATTTTTGTATACCGCCGCCAAAATTCCGAGAGGAATACTCACCAGTGCAGAGAACAGAATGCTCCACAAGGCCAGTTCTGCTGTGGCTGGGAACTTATCTTTGACCTCATCGATCACGGGTTTATTCGTGAGATACGAGGTACCAAAATCCAGCTGGGCCATCCTCTTCAACGTATCAACATACTGAGTAAGCAAAGGCCGATCCAGACCGAATTCATGTCGCTTCTCTGCCAGCAGCTCTGGTGTTGGATAAATATGTGCAGCTGTCAGATACGCTTCGGCTGGATCAACCGGTGAAATATGGATTAGCCCAAAAGTGACAAGTGTAGCGATAAAAACGATAGGAATGATCGCGATCATTCGTTTACCTATATAGCCGATCACCAAACTTTCCTCCCCTTTTACCATGCCACACAAGCTATTGTTGCCTGATGTGTTACGTGTTCATTGCTACGTTTTTGACGTTCATCAACTATGATTATGGATTGCTTAACTGCATCCCCACAAACGGATTTTCATCCCGATTGGCCGGGAAGACAAATTTAGCAATTTTCTTCTGATATACGGCTGTTTTCTTCACATAAGAGATCGGCACAATCGCCGATTGGTCCTGCAATGTCGTCAGGATGGATGTATACAGCTCCTGACGTTTCTTCTCGTCTGTAGAAGACAGTGCGGCATGCACCTGCTCGTCCAGTTCCTTTTTCATCGGCAAAGCAGTTAGTGTCTCGGAGATTCCGAATCCCGGGCTTGCTACGACGTTAATGAAGGAATGTGGATCGTATGGTGCCCCGTAATTGTACCAGAAGTACAGATCGAAATCATTGGCTTTCAGACGTTTAATTTGTACCGTCAGTTCAAGTCCGGTAAGGTTTACTTTAACCCCCAGCTCGCTCCATTCGGCCTGAATCGTTTCGCCCATCGCTTTCTGAATCGGGTCGGTCTTATCAAAAATCAATTCGAATTCCAGCTTCTGTCCATCCTTCTCACGCACGGTTCCGCCTGCCGGCAACTTCCAGCCTGCCTCATCCAGCAATGCTTTGGATTGCTCTACGTTATATTCGATCGGTTTCAGATCCACATTGGTATATGGATAGTTTTTGGACAATGCGGTATCAGCCGGTTCTTCCAGACCCGATGTGACACCTTCCACCATCGCTTTTTTGTTGAAGCCCTGTTGAAGTGCCTTCCGCACTCTCACATCAGACAACTTCGGATTCGAAGAGTTAAGCAACAGGTCACGAGTACCTACAGGGTCAGACAGTTCGCTTACATACTTATCGTTCTCACGCAGCTGCTGGAATGCATCCAGACTAATCACGCCTTCACCGTAAATCAGATCCAGATCGCCCTTTTCAAAAGCAAGCACACGGGTCTCTGCATCAGGAATGATTTTGACCGTAATCTGATCGAACGCCGGTGCAGTACCCCAGTAATTCGGGTTACGTTTGAAGACCGCATACTCATCCTGCTTATATTCAGCCAGCATCCATGGGCCTGTACCTACCGGCTCTTTGATGCCTTTGGATGTATCCCCATCATCCGGGAATCCAGCCGCACCCAGGAAACGGAACGGGCGAACAACAGACAGATCCTGAAGTACAGGATAGTACGGCTCGGTAAGAGTCATACGGAACGTATGGTCATCCACGACCTCTGTCTTGCCCAGCACGCCGATGATGCCAAGCCAGCTATGTGTTTTTTTATTTTTCATGATGGAGTCAAAATTCTTTTTCACAATTTCAGCATTAAAAGGTGTGCCATCGGAGAATTTCACCCCTTGGCGCAGCTTGAATGTATATACTTTGCCATCATCAGAGATGGTCCATGACTCAGCAAGGGCCGGTTCCAATTTACCATCCTTCTGGTAACTCACCAGTGGTTCGTAGATCATGGATTGGGCAAACAATTGGGACGGATTGTACGTATGTGGGTTCATCGTACCGATATCCCGCGGCCAAGACATCGTAATCGACTTCGCTGAAGCCGCCTGATCTCCCGAAGCAGAAGAAGACGCCGAACTGCTCTCTTTATTACTGCAACCCACGATAAATAACAGCAACAACAGTGTTGTCACCATCATAAGGGTAGTAGAACGTTTGTTTTGTTGTCCTGACATAGATATAAACCCCTTTTCTCTCTTCTCTCATTCTTTACCTGACCATTACCGTGATAATGATTCTCATATTCATTAAGAATATGAAGTAGCCTCCCTTTTGTCAACAAAAATCGACATAATATGTATGCCCATTAAATAGCCAAAAAAGCCCTTCCTATAGGATGAGGGGCTTTTTTGGTGAATAGCAGCAAATTTGCTGCATATTCTCTGTACATTTCCTATTCATTTCATACCTACACTCAATTCATCAAGTCATTTCTGGATGCGCAAAACCCCATTATAGTTTGCCTTCCTCGCGGTCGCCAGCGATCACTTCATCCGTTTCTTTAACATAGTCCACGATCTCTTGGACCGTTGTGTAGGCCACACCGACATAGGTATCGGCTGCGCCGTAATAGATGGCAATTCGTCCAGTATCGGCATCATGCAGGGTTGCGCATGGGAAGACAACGTTATCAACGAAGCCCTGCTCCTCATACCATTTCTCCGGCGTCAGCACGAAGTTGGAGGAACGATATTTTACTTTGGACGGCTCATCCAGATCCAGAATCACCGCACCCATGCTGTACACAAAACCGTTGCATGTTCCGGTTACACCGTGGTAGAACATCAGCCAACCTTCAGACGTCTCGATCGGAGCGGGGCCACCGCCAATTTTCACGGATTGCCACCAGCCCTGACCGCCTTTGCTCATGACATGACGATGTTTGCCCCAGTACACCAGATCCGGGCTTTCGCTCAGAAAGATGTCTCCAAACGGAGTATGTCCGCTGTCACTTGGTCTGGATAACATCACGTAGTTATCGTTGATTTTGCGTGGAAACAATACACCATTGCGATTGAATGGCAGCATCGGATTCTCAAGACGGACAAACGTTTTGAAGTCCTCCGTCTTGGCGAGACCCAGGGCCGCACCGTAAAAATCGGTACACCAGATGATGTAATAGGTATCTTCCACTTTGACCAGACGCG
The DNA here is from genome assembly GCF_037969905.1 of Paenibacillus sp. FSL R7-0272. Classification (NCBI taxonomy): domain Bacteria; kingdom Bacillati; phylum Bacillota; class Bacilli; order Caryophanales; family Paenibacillaceae; genus Paenibacillus; species Paenibacillus sp. FSL R7-0272. The sequence continues at coordinate 6,168,732 of NZ_CP150221.1, forward strand.
GGTCGTATGCGTAGTTCGGCATAAACGGTTCGCCTTGTTCGTCTACAAAAGTGATGCGCTCCTCCTCTATCGTCCAAGATAACCCATCTTCACTCGAACCCATGTGCAGGTGTGGACGGCCATTGACTGTCTCGGCACGGAATACACCGATGAATTCCCCCTCATAAGGAACGACTGCACTGTTAAAAATACGGGCAACTCCCTTCACCGGATTACGTGGCACCACCGGATTAGCCGAGTGTCTCCACACCGGGCCTTCCGTTCCTTCCGGCTTATCCTCCCAAGGCATGTTTGGCAAAGCATCCCCAACCATGTGTACCTTTTTCGTTTCAGTGACTGTCATATCTCATTTCTCCTTCTAATTGAATGATTTCAAGGAATGGTTTCACGCAATCATTTCACGGAACCTTGCGCAAAACCGTTGTAGATGTATTTTTGAAGCAACAGGAAAATAATCATCGTTGGAATAATGGCAATCATAATCCCGGCGCTGATGACCTCCCATTGTGATCCGTAGGGGCCCTTGAACTTGAACAGGGCGGTGGATATTACCTGCAGATCGGTTTTCGGCATGTACAGGAATGGCGTGTAGAAATCGTTGTAAATGTTGACACCTTTGACGATAATGACCGTAACAATCGCCGGTTTCAACAAAGGCAATATAATTCTCCAATAGATCGTGAAGTATGAAGCACCGTCCAGCATAGCCGATTCATCCAGCGCGCTGGAGATCGAACCGAGAAATTGCAGGAAAATGTACACGGCGATAATATCGGTTCCCAGGTACATGACGATAGCTGCCCACCGTGTGTTGAACAGGTCGAGGGCGTTAATAATCTGGAAGGTGGCAACTTGTGTCGTTACGCTCGGAATCAGGGTAGCCAGCAGGAAAGCGGCAACCATAATTTTTTTGCCTTTGAACTTGAAGCGGTCCAGTACATAGGCAATCATGGAACCCGTCAACGTTGCACCCACGATGGATATGATTAGAATAATGATTGTATTTTTGAAACCGACAAGCATGTTGCCATCCACAAATGCCTTGGCATAATTCGCAAAGTTCAGCCAGTTGGCGGGCGGGGCTAGTGGACTGCTATTGGCATACTCGGCATTGGTCTTCAGGGACGCAAACAGGATCACTACGATAGGCAAAAGTGCAATGAACGCCGCCAGAATCAGAGAAACGTATTTGATTATGCTGGCGATGGTATATTTGAATTGGTTCACGTTCATTCCTCTCCTTTCATGCTGACACGCTGCACAAGCGTTACAAGAATTACGATCAGAAGCAGCACGACAGCCATCGCTGATGCGAGTCCCAATTTGCCGTATTTAAATGCCAAGTGAACGGTCTGAATAACAAAGGTCATACTTCCGTTGGAACCGTCGGTCATAATATATGGAATATCGAACGCACTGATGGCGCCGCTTATGGCCAAGATCAGATTAAGTTGCAGAATGCGGGTAATACTCGGCAAAATGATATGGCGGAATTGTTGCCAGCGGTTCGCACCGTCAATATCGGAAGCCTCATACACATCCTTCGGAATCGAAGAAATCGCACCCAGGAAGATGATGAAGTTGAAGCCCATGTATCTCCAGACCGATGCACCCGCGAGGGATACGTTAATGATATTCGGGTTACCCAGCCAGAGCTGGGTGTACTGTCCCAGTCCGACAGCCTGCATCAGCGTATCAAGCGTACCGTCCGGTTTGAAGAAAAAGAGGAAGATAAAACCGATAGCCACGCCATTCAGCAAGTAAGGGAAGAAGAGAATGCCTTTAAAGAAATTTTTGCCCCGGATTTTGAAGCTGAGGATCGTGGCAAAATAGAGGGCCAGACCCATCTGTACAAAGGTTGCCACAAAATAATACAAACTGACGATAAACACTTTAAAGTATTCCGGATCGCTAAAAATCCGTGTGTAATTATCAAATCCAACATAGTCGAACCTTTTGCTGTATCCATTCCAATCGGTAAAGCTGTATTTGAACATGTTAATGACAGGCAAATAAGCAAACGTAAATAACAGTGCCAGCGGAATAATCGAGAAGGCACAGATAATAAATATGCGTTGTGCTGAGTAACTCCAGCTTGAAATTCTCCAGTATTTCATGCTCCCCACACCTCCCAGCGGTTCAGCCGCCTTGGTTCATACACGCTCCGTATCGCTCCGCGGATGTAACCGCAGGGTGGGCCAAGTGAATACACATGTTTAACAAGTCTTCACCACAATCAATTCATTTGATGGTTTAACTCCCGTGCGAACCTGGCCCAAAAATCCGACAACTACCGGCACCCGTATTACATCTGCTTCATCTGCTCACATCTGCTGTATGAACGCTCGTTTTTCCTATTATTTCGTAACCTCTGCGCGGGCTTTTACCCATTTATCATTCAGGTCTTTCATGATGTCATCATACGATTCGCTTCGGTTACCGATAGCTGCTTCGATAATTCGTTTCTTGAAGTCAGGCTGCCAGAGGCCAATCTCGGCTTCGTTATCGATTTTGTCCATCAATCCCTCTTGCCCCTCTTTAGCTGGAGTTAAAGTAGAGAATTTTACATCTTTATACTGATACAGAATCGGTGGTAGCTCTGCACTCTTATCCGCACTCATGCCTCCACCTTGCTCAACTGCATAGTTGGATTTCGCCAGAAACCAGTCGATCCATGCTTTTGCCGCAGGTTTGTTCTCGCTGTTCACATTCATGCCGATGTTGTAATCCGCGGACAGCGGTACGATTACATCGCTAGCATTAGTCGGGAAGGGTAAGAAACCAATATTTTCTGGTTTATCTGTCATGCCTTGAATCTGTGTAATCGCCCATGATCCGAGAGCCATCGTTGCAATTTTGCCATTAGCCAAATCTGCCTTGGAACTCTCCCAGTCTGTTGTTGTCGGATCTTTCTCGATCAGGCCATTCTTGGCTGCATCATAGAGTACTTTGTACAGCTCGTAGTGCGGCTTCCCTGGCACAAAGTTCTCATCCGTATTCGGTTGATCCACGTTAACATAGTCTACACTTCCTGCAACCGTTGGCAGGTCTGCCTCCCATTGGGTAAGCGCCCAGCCGGATGCATAGTTCGTATAGAGCGGAATTGCCTTGGTGTTGTCTTTTACCTTCTGAAGTGCTGCCTGGAATTGCTCTGGTGTCTTCGGAAGCTCGGTGATGCCTGCGTCTTTGAAAACTTGTTTGTTATAAATGATACCGGAGAACGTAATAACGGTTGGAATTCCGTATACCTTACCATCCACCATACGTTCTTCAATAGCGGTGTATTTGTCTTTCAACTCATCGTACGTGCCAAGCGGCTCGAAAAAGTCCGGGATATCGGCGATCGGAACACTTGTTGGAATCATAAGCACGTCGCCGTAGTCTTTGGTGCTCATTCGAATTTTCACTTGCCCTTCATAATCAGCCAAGGCCTGAAAATTCACTTTCACATCCGGATACTCCTTGTTGAATTCGGCCGCATAGTCCTTGAATACGGTATCAACAATATCTGTACGTTGCGTCAAAACGGTAATTTCGCCCTTGATATCCGCCGGGTCTGTGCTAATCTCTTCCCCCGCCTGCGAAGACCCACCTCCCGATGAACACGCAGCAAGCAGCGAAGTGATGAGCAGCATCGTCAGCAGCATCATCCAGCCTTTATTTTTCCTCATTTGTTCCGACCCCTTTCTTGATTCCGTTAAGTTATCGTTAAGGTTACAGATTAGATTTTATTATGGTAACGCTTACGTGTCAATTGAATTATTTATTACTTCACCAAAAAAATGAAAGTTATATTTCGTTGACAAGGTAATTTTATAGAACTAATATTACTTTATAAAGTTACCGATAACTTAATTTAATCAAACATGATTTTGCACGGATGAAGGAGCGCTCTGGATGACTCATAAGATGAATCAGCTTCAAACAGAAATTGCGGAGCATTGGAAGACGAAGATTATGCCGTTCTGGTCTAAGTTAAAAGATGAAGATCATGGTGGATTCTACGGCTGGGTTGGCAACGATCTGCAGATCAATCATCAGGCACCCAAAGGCGGAATCGCTACAGCACGGCAGCTTTGGTCTTTTTCCGCAGCCTACCGGGTAACCGGTGAGGACATCTGGCGGGAGCACGCTGAACACGCCTATCGTTTTCTCACTGGACACCTGATAGACAGAGAGCACGGAGGGATGTACTGGATGGTGGATGCCACTGGTGAAGCACTGGATACGAGCAAGCATGTGTATACCCAGTCCTTTGGCGTATATGCGCTCAGCGAATACTATCGTGCAACCCGTGATGCTTCTGCGCTGGACTTAGCGAAAACGCTTTTTATGCTGATTGAGAGCAAAGGGTTCAACACAGAATCATCTGCTTACAAAGAGCAATTTGACCGATGTTGGAATGAACAGCCGAATGAAATGTTGAGTGAAAACGGGGTCATTGCGGATTACACGATGAATACGCACATTCATGTGCTGGAAGCCTACACCACCCTATACAGGGTGTGGCCGGACCCACAAGTAAAAGCATCCCTTGAGCGACTGCTCGGAATTCTGTATGAACGGGTATATGACAAGAACACCAGGTTCCTCGGGGTTTTTTTCAACAAAAAGTGGGAATCCATCATTGATCTGCGCTCGTTCGGACATGACATCGAAGCAAGCTGGCTGATTGACGATGCTCTCAAGGTGCTGGGACTTGAAGATCATCCGCAGTATGCCGCCATGGTTACGGATATCGCATACAACATTATGAATGTAGCTGTACAGTCGGATGGTTCGCTCATGAACGAACAGGAAGGCAAGCATGTAGATACCACACGTATCTGGTGGGTTCAGGCGGAAGCGATGGTTGGTTTCTATAACGCCTATCAGCGCACCGGGGATTCTAAATTTCTGGAAACGGTCGAACGGTTGTGGAATTATACGCGAACGCACATCGTGGATTCCCGGCCAGGCGGTGAGTGGTACTGGGCTGTGGACGAAAATGGCACACCTGATCATCATGAAATGGCCGGCCCGTGGAAATGTCCGTATCATAACAGCCGATTTTGCATTGAACTCATGGAGAGGATGGGATAAGCATGATACACCCAAAATACAAATCGTTACTGGAACAGCAGGAGCAGCTTTTGTCACGTCAAAATGAGGTGGATTCTTCCTTCTACAATGGCGTTTACCAGCGTTATCGGTATCCGGTCATTACACGCCATCATGTGCCACTGCACTGGAGATTTGATCTAAACGAAACAACGAATCCGTATTTCATGGAGCGTCTGGGCATTAACGCAACACTCAACCCGGGAGCAATCTATCACAACGGAAAATACATTATGGTCGTACGCACGGAAGGACTGGATCGGAAATCGATCTTTGCCCTTGCAGAGAGCGACAACGGCGTAGACGGATTCCGCTTCACCCGCAAACCGCTTGTCTGGGACGATATCGATGCAGCGGAAACCAATCAATATGACATGCGTCTGGTTCAGCATGAGGACGGCTGGATCTACGGCATCTATTGCTCGGAACGCAAAGACCCGGATGCGCCTGCCTTCGACACCTCCAGCGCTGTTGCACAGGCGGGTCTGGTTCGCACACGTGACCTGACCCGTTGGGAACGCCTTCCGAATATTACGACGAACTCCCCGCAGCAACGGAATGTGGTGCTGCATCCCGAGTTTGTCGATGGTAAATATGCTTTCTACACACGTCCGCAGGATGGATTTATCTCCACAGGCAGCGGTGGCGGTATTGCCTTCGGTCTGTGCGAGGATATCCTGAATCCAGTTATTCACGAAGAGATCATTATAGATGAACGGAAATACCACACGGTGTATGAGGTGAAAAATGGTCAAGGCCCTGCCCCGATCAAAACAGACCGTGGCTGGATTCATATTGCCCACGGCGTACGGAACACCGCAGCAGGTCTTAGGTACGTACTGTACACCTTCGCCACCGATCTGCATGATCCGGCACGCATCATCGCCAAGCCGGGCGGGCACTTCCTTGCCCCTTATGATGACGAGCGCGTAGGCGATGTATCGAATGTTATTTTTTGCAACGGTGCCGTGGTTAATGAAAAGGGTGAAGTCTTTATCTATTATGCATCCAGTGATACGCGCTGTCATGTTGCCACAACCACGCTGGAGCAATTGATGGATTACACGTTTAATACCCCTGCTGATCCTTATCGTTCCCTGGACTGTGCCGGCCAGCGAGGAAACCTGATTGAACAGAACGAACGTTTATTGCAAAATCAATGAAACTAACATCGCTCAATCAACCTTGTCCAACCTGCCGGGACTTGCGAAAAATAGTGATGTGAGGCCCGGAATGGCTTTATTCCAGGTTGGTAACGATGTATACTAATATGGATTGTTGTTATGTTGGAAGAAAGCGCTCATCATAATGACAGCACATTGTACCTAAACCGGCTTGAAGGAGGCGACCAAAGCTGAAGAACAATATCACCATGCGGGATATCGCCGACAGGCTCGGGGTCAGCAGTGTGACCGTCTCGAAAGCGTTGAATGACAAAGAAGGCGTCAGTGGCGAATTAAAGGAAAAGATTAAACAACTTGCCGTCCAGATGGGTTATCGGTATAACGCCACAGCCCGTTCCATGAAGGAAGGCTTAACTCATAATGTTGGTGTAATTATCCCGGAGCGGTTTACCGGTCCTACGCAATCGTTCTATGTACGCGTGTTCCAACGCATTACCAAACATCTGGAAGATCAGGGGTATTACGGTATTCTTCACATTTTGAACAGTGAGGATGAAGAGGAGCTATCCCTGCCCAAACTGTACAGTGACAGCAAGGTTGACGGCTTCATTGTGCTGGGTCAGGTCAGCAAGGAGTATATTGAATTGGTGCAGTCGATGGACGTACCTAAGATGTTCCTCGATTTCTACGATGAACATTCCGATATCGATTCTGTTGTGACGGACAACTTCTATGCCGCGTATGAAATGACAAACTATCTGATCCAGCAGGGACACCGCAGTATTGCTTATGTAGGTAATCTGTATTCGACAAGCAGCATTCAGGATCGTTTTCTTGGTTATTACAAATCTTTGCTTGAGCACCGGATGCCCATGAATCCGGATTTGGTGCTTAATGATCGGGATGAACGAGGTACGTTTATCGAGATCGATCTACCAGAACAGCTTCCCACCGCATTTGTCTGCAACTGTGATCAGGTTGCTCATCTGCTCGTGCAGAAGCTGACTTCGCTGGGTATTCAAGTGCCGGCCCAATGCTCTGTCGTTGGGTTCGACAATGATATCTACGCCATGCTGTCTGAACCTAAACTCACCACAGTTGAAGTAGATATCGAACAGATGGCACGGACGGCTGTTCAATCCATGCTCAAAAAGATCGACAACCCGAACCGTAGCTTCGGTCGCGTCCATGTAAAGGGCAATATCATCTATCGTGAATCAGTAAGTGTTGCACCAGAGACTCAGCATCAAGTGACAACAACGACACAATAATAATGAAGCAGAAGACCACTGAACATAAAGCCTTTAAGCCATGAACAGTAAATTGTAGGCATTTGGAGCTGAGGCAAGTAACATGGACAAGTAACATGGACAAGTAACATTAAAAACAAGCGCCCCCGCAACAACTGCGGGGCGCTTGTTTTTTTTACTTATTTTTAATCGTTAGATTGTACGGAGCACTTCACTCAGTAGCTCGTCTTCAGCCAGTTGTCTTTAGACCAAGTTAACTTTCCTGCTCCTGCACCGTTGGAAGCGGTGAGACGTGCATTCAGTGTAGATGGATCATCTGTCTGGTAGCTGTATGGAAGGGAACCAAAACCATTCCACGAGAACGGTTTGATGACAGCCGGAACAGGTGCAAGTGGACTACCTGCTGTGTCACTATTACCACGGAAGGAACTTCCATCCAGAGAGTAAATCGTATCGAGCACACTGATTTTTCCGGTGTATGTGGCGTTGGTCGGGTCTGTCTGATTGTTGCGTACAGGATACTGCACATCCTTGATTACTGATTTTTCAACTAACACTGCGCCACTTTCGGTTGAGATAGCCCCATTGCTGGTAATACCGAATTTGTAGCCTTTAGATGCAATGGCTGTGGCCATAGCGTTAGTAATGCGCGCTTGAGCTGAACGGGCATCCGAAGCATCCATGATGATGTTATAGGCGTGGGCATTACCGCCACGCAGACGAGGCATGCGATCCTGAATGTCTTTATACAGGTTATGATGCAGAGTAATCGACAGGTTAGCGTTAGCCGACTCTAGACTGGTCGCACCGACGAGATGCCCTTTTTTCTGCGGCCCAGCGATGGCAATGATATCTTCTTTGCTTAAACCGACCGCACTGCTACGCAGATGGTTATACATTGGATAGGAAGATTTATTGGCTTCCAATTCGTTAATCTGACGGGTAACCCAGCTGTTCGCACTACCGTCATCCCCTTTGAAGGTGGACCAGGAGATGGTTACACCGCTGGTTCCTTTTTTCGAATCGACGAGGCCGTCATAGGCTTTGTTAAACGTGCAGTGATCGATCCACACGCCGCTACTGTCCTCCAGAGTAATGTAATCCCAATCGTTTTTGTCATAATCCCCTTTGGTCGATTCATCCCATTCCCAGAGCTCATCGAACTCCAGGTTGCGGATGATGACGTTGGAGCTTCGTTTGACGGTAATAGCGGCATGTTTGATTTTGGACCCATTGGCAGAGAAAATGGTGAGGCCGTTGAAGCCGTCCACCGTAATTTTGCTGACTCCCGTCTGCTTCAATACTGGATGTGTCAGTGCATCGTTATGCTTGGCAAAGGGGGACGTCTGAGACGCGCTAGGAATCTCGTTCCATCCTAGATCGAGGTCGTTCATAATTTCAACGACTTTGACACCGGAGTTCTTTTTCAGAGCCAGCGCCAGGTCGGTGGCATTATACACTTTTTTATACGTAGACGTGCTCGACTCACTGATGATTCCGCCGCCTGTGTTCCCTTGGGAGAAACCGGTCAGATTGTAATCCGCGTTGCCCGCTGCCTGCACACTCGCAGGTCCGGATAATAAGGTGAACCCTAGCGTAAGGGCCAGAGCCGTGCTACATAAACTTCGTACTGTTTTTTTCATCGAATTGATTCCTCCCGATAGTATGATGATGAGTGATGAGTTGTCCTGCCTGTCCCTCTGCGGCATATCATGTCGCAAGTGACATATTCACAATGTAAATGTTGGAAGCGATTACAACAATAATCCTGATTTCACATCCCTGTGAGAACGGCTGACAGGAGGCAAATGGTACCCTAAACAACCTGGCATCGTATCAAGTTAACTTGTATAACGGGGTTTGATGTAGGAATGGGAAATCCGTGAAGAGAATAACACGTGTGCAGATAAATGAAATAAAAAAGACAGGACCGCATCTAATGCAGACCTGCCCGATTTTACTTTTTGATTGAACGTGTCCAGAAGCCGCCATGGAACTGTTTGGGCTCAACGGTGATGACAAAAGCTTTGGGATCGAGAGCCAGAATGGTCTGGTAGAGCAGTTTCTGGTTTTTGCGTTTCGCCAAAATTTCCATAACCAGCCGATCTCCGTCTCGTCCGCTACCAACCCATGAGGTTACACCATACCCTTTATCGCGCAAAGCATTTGCAAGCCCTCCGCCCATCTGGTTGCAGATCACTTTCACGGTAACGTAACCAAGCGCAATTTTTTCCTCAATCCATGCTCCGAGCAGTACTCCAAGCCCGTATCCCACTGCGTATACAATCAGCGCAGACGGCTGGGTCAAATAGCTAAGTACCAGATTCAAGCCCAGTACATAGATTACAATCTCACCCATACTGATCAGGGCAGCGATGTATTTCTGTCCTTTGAGCGTTAAGATCATGCGAAGGGTGTAGGCCGATACATATACAATCTGAATCAAAAAGATAAATAACAAAATTTTAAGCAATGACGATCCCTCTTTCCTAGACCTTTTACAACAAGTAAAACAGGCTCTCTGTTACATGCTGCATGGCGAGTTTTTTTGAATATATAGTTTGAACTATTTATTTTATATAAAAAACGGATAGGACTGAAAAAGCGTACTTAGACGAAAGAACGAATCGGTACATACATCTCACCCAAATCCTCTATCTCCATCATTGGACGTTATGCCCTCTTCCTAAACGGTTGGATGTAAATTTTCAGGCATCTATCTGGTCCGTTTGTGCCGGAATTGCCATTATAAAACCCTTTGAACTGATGTTCAACCCGGCGAAGGTCCCAGGGGCGTAAAAGCCAAGGTGTGAATATGCTGTATTAACCACACTGGATGTAGGGTAAGCCCTTATCCTTATGGAGCAATCGACAGTCCGATTCGGAGGTAAGATACGAGCGGGATGCAGGTCTCATCGGGAACCGGGATACTTTACGTGTGCATTACTGGTTTAACATCAAAGGAGGAATGTACCATGCAGATATGGCAGGAAATGGAGCAGGAAGGTATGGAAAAGCTTGTTTTTTGCCACGATTCCTCCAGCGGACTTCAAGCAATCATAGCAATTCATAATACTTCACTTGGCCCCGCTTTGGGTGGATGTCGATGCTGGACCTATGCATCGCAAGAAGAAGCGATTCAGGACGCGGTGAAGCTGGCCAAAGGCATGACTTACAAAAATGCCATGGCAGGCCTTCCTTATGGCGGGGGCAAAGCAGTCGTCTGGGACGTGACTGGCCCATCGGAGCGGATAGAAGCGATGAAGGAAAAACGGGAAGACAGCGCGCTGGTGGACCCCGTGAAGAACGATACGCTTGGTGCGGAGCTGGCAGATTCAGTGAAGAACGATACGCTTGGTGTGGAGCTGGCAGATTCAGTGAAGGGTGAAGAATTGCGTGCGTTGCGCTTCCGGGCATTGGGTCGCTGTCTGGAGCGATTACAAGGTCGCTTCGTGACAGGTCTGGATCTGGGCACAACGGCGGCAGACATGGACCAGATCCGGGTGGAGACGGCATATGTGACGGATACCACGGGTTCCCTTGGTGCACAGGATGACTTCACTGCCGACATGACCGCCTACGGCGTGTACATCGGCATTGTCACCTCTCTGCGCCACCAGGGCGTAGCCGATCTGCAGGGCATTCCCGTTGCCGTCCAGGGACTGGGCAAGGTCGGGTATGCCCTGTGCCGTTACCTGCATGCAGCCGGGGCACGGCTGATCGTGGCAGACGTTGTACCGGAACGTGTACAACGCGCCCTTGTGCAGTTCAGCGGCGCCATCCCGGCCGATCCGGCCCGTATTCACGCCGCTGACTGCAAGGTGTTCGCCCCCTGTGCCCTAGGGGGCGTGATCACCCCGGCGACCGTGGAGGAGCTTCGCTGCTCCATTGTCGCCGGGGCGGCCAACAACCAGCTGAGTGAACGACAGCTGGTTGCTGGCCGCATGCAGGCGCGCGGCATTCTATACGCGCCTGACTACGTGCTGAGCGCAGGCGGCATTATCAGCACCGCCTGCGAACTGCAGGGAGCTGGGCCTGACCTGATCCGCCAGAAAGTGGCGGGGATAGCAGGCACGCTCAGCAAGGTGTTCGCCGAGGCTGCGCGATCTGGAATCTCCACAGCAGATGCAGCCGATCGTCTGGCCGAGGCCATTCTCGAATCAGGCGAGAACGACTAGGCCTATTAAGTCACACTTCAATATCTCTGTCTTTCATGTATGAGGAAAGTACTGTTTAAGCATTTTTATTCGTAGCCTCGCAGAGCTCTTTATTCTAAACAGTTCCCCACCTTCTTACACTTACACTTTCACTTACATCTACACCTGCACTTGCATCTGTATCTGTATCTGCATCATACTAAAATTTGCACCACCCAGTTAGTTGTCGCCACACTCTAACGATCACAGAAGACGTTATCTGGCCATTTTTGCATGTTACACCAGGCTAACGATCACCAGACACGCTATTTTGCAAAAGTCAGCTCATTTTCGGCCTAAAACACCCTCTTTTGCAGAAATAAGCTTCCTAGTGATCGTTAGAATTCCTGAGAGCCACTTTTCACCCAAATAAGCTCATCTGTGATCGTTGCTATGAACGTTTTAGTCAAGCCCAGCACAAAAATACTGCAATTTCGTCGAAGTCCTAAGCGCGGGGGTCCATATGCGAGCGACGGTTGGCACGCTGCTATCCGTGGGTTGGTTACCACATGGTATGCCTTCGTCAAGGAGAGCGGTTGTAAGCTAGAAACGCACGTTCAGCCCACGTAGAGCCTAGTGCAAACGATCAACACAGATTCTCTCCTGAACCTTTTCATGAACCCCCGGGCGTAAGACTCCGAGTTTTACCCTATTCCCTTGTGACGAACGTCTTGGACAAATGCAAAACAACTTACTTTGCGTTCGGCTGTTCCATGGTTCGGGCAACCGCCCAAATAAAGCCCATCAGTTCACGTGCTACAGCGGCAATCGCCACATTGGGATGCTTGTGTTTTCCAAAGATCAGACGGCGGTATTTAGCATGTAGCCTGTTCTGCGCTTTCCATGAAATCTGTTGTATGTCCGCGGACAGACCTTCTAAACGGATGGCTAAGTCTCCTTTCACCGCCGGTCGGTGACGGTAACTCCAAGCCGATTCGATCAAGGTTCGACGTAGGCGCCCATTCCCTGTTTTGGTGATGGAACCTCGTTTGGTACTGGCTCCAGACGAATGCTCACGGGGAACCAGGCCCAAGTAAGCCATGAGCCTCGCTGGGGAAGAAAACCGGGCAAATGAACCGATCTCCGAAACCAGGGTAACCGCCGTCAGAAAACCAATGCCGCGAAGGGACTGCAAGATGCGGATCATTTCCGTTTTGGGATGGGTCGCCGCTTCTTCAATAAGTGCTTTTTCCAATCGACTAATCCGCTGTTCCACCTCATTCAGTGTGTGAAGATACTCGGTAAATGCGGTTTGCATCGAGATTTGCGGGAAAGTGACTGTTCCCAGCCAGATCCGATATTTTTTCGTCCAGGCCCGTTTGATGTGTTCCGGCGGATGGATCTGGTGGCGAAGTAAAAACTTGAGCACACGCTGGCGAGCCCGGTGTAAATCCTCTTTAGCTGTTTCACGTGCACGAACCAATTCACGCAGAGCTTCATCCTCTGGAGCGGGAACGTAAATGGGAGTGAGTTCGCCCGCACGAAATAAACGCGCCAGTTGTTCTGCGTCGCGGCGGTCGGTTTTCACTCGATCCCCTGCACGTTTGGGAATGAGGGACGGAGCGATGACCACACAATGTGCACCCATAGATTCAATCCAGCGGTGGGTTTCGTATCCTGTCGGACCAGCTTCATAGCAGAAGGACAAGGTATTTGCAGGTCCAAGCGCTTTGATGAGTTTACGTAAAGCGGCAGGCGAATGCGCAATGGACCCGTAATACCGAGGTTTGGCCTGTCCTTCGTCTGCGATAGCCACCGAAATTTTTTCTTTGGACACATCTAAACCGATGAATTTTGTGGTAGACTGCATAGTGATAGCTCTCCTTTGCTGTGTAGCTCTGAAATGGTGGTTTTGTCACTTTCCATTTTAACCTACGAGTGCAGCAATATGGAGGGCTATCCTTGTTTACGTTCATCATAGCTAGAATCACAACACACTTTTTCCTCTACCGCACCTAGAGTTACTTGTTGAGTTACTTATCCATCTACCGCACCTAGGATTATTTGTTTGAGTTACTTATCCCCTCTACTACTCGTCAGGTTACTTGTTTGAGTCACCACTGCACATTGGCCTAATTGTATGATTTACTTATCCGATTTACCACGTATTGGGTTACTTACTGTATCCGTTTCACTCTGTTCACCTACTTCTTTCACGCTTTTTACTCCGTTTCCTTTATTCACTTTGTTTCCTTTGTTTCCTTTGTTCGCTTCATTTCTTCATTCAGTTCAATTACTTTGTTTGCATACTTACTTCATTTCTTCATTTCCTTCATTTCTTTCATTTTAATCTACCCTTCTCCATCCCTTCACTTCTTCCCCCAACCGACCACCCTTATTATGTAACAGAGCCCCGCGTGCGGGTAGTTGCAAGCCGCTCACGGGGCGAAAATAAATACTCACTTCCATCAATCATGCTTAGACTCACTACTTAAAATTACGCGGCTTAAGCCAGCGACCAGTTCAATCAGGCTAACAACTCTGAAAAGATACCTCGATAGACTTCAGCTTAAATGACCACAGACGACTTGACCGCTGGTTTCTTCACACGATACAGCAGCGTCCACAACAACACATTCGCCACAATCAAGATCACACCGTACATCCAGACACCTCCGGAGAAAGAACGGAAAAAGACATGAGCACCCCACAGTAAAGCGAACACAGGCAAAGCAGCGAAAATATACCAGCCGTCACTTTGCTGTGCCACACTGAACGATTGGGAGAACGGCGGCTTTTGCAGCATAAACTTGCCGGATACCGGGATCAGCGCTGTAGCTGTGAGCAGAATAATCGCAATGTCCGACAAAATCCGAAGTCCAAATGTCCATGTGAACATGGCCGCATTCAACAGAAATACCGGTATAAATATGTTGCTTAGAAACGCCTTCAGGGCGCCTCGATATAATATATTTTCATCAGACATCGGCGCGGCGCGAAAGATCCAGGATGCCTTGTACTGACCCGAATACCGTAGCATAATGACTACCGTTACCAACAGGATCAGCATAATATACAAGGTGTACACAAAGGAACTTTGCCTGAATTCTGCCCAGGTCGATGATTGTAAAGCTGTATACCAGAAAATATAAGGCATAACTAACGATAAACCTAAAGATGGGTAAACTTTCAACTTGAACTCCCGTTCATCGCGCATCATGCTGGCCGACAGACGAAAGCAGGCTTGTTCTTCGGTAGAGTGACTGAACAGCTTGGCAACCATACGATCCCACTTTCCCCGGCGGCGACTCGATGTCTGGCCGGAATGAGCCATTTTTTCTAAATACAGCTCGAAGGATGGCATAAGCTTCACATATACGATCAGGCATATCACCGGAACAACAACAGCCAGCGCTGTTAACGTATAGATCCACACCCCGCCATTTCCTGCGAATAACCAATCGTATGCAGCAGCATACCATAGCGGAGGTAACAGCAGTTGCCACCATTCCGGCGTAAAAGCTACTTTAAAATCAATAATATCGAAGGAACGAATGACAAACTGATATCCAATCGCAATCCCCACGGAAAGCAAAATCTGCACCATATTAATCATGTCTTTCAGCTTCTCCCCATCCAGAAACCTCATCATGAACAGATAGATGAGAGATGTGCTCACCAGAATCAGGATGCTGATCAAAATAATCTGTAACAGAAAGAGTAGAAAGAAACCAATCCCGTGCGTAACAAGCCCGGCGATCAGCGGCGCAGCCGTCACTGAACCTGTCAGCAGCACCAGATAGACTCCGGCATGAATGGCTCGCGCCATACCCACCGTTCGCGCATTAACGGGTTTGGTCAAAATAATATTTCTATCACGGATGTCGAGAAGCACGGATGAAAAATCCGAAATCATCGACGTCATAATCATAAACATCAGCACGCCAAACAGAATGCCCATCTGAAGCATGAATTGTCCTGTATCCCAGACGACAAAGGGAACCATGATTGCTCCCATCAAGGCATACAGCCAGAGAGAGCGAACATACTGGTTACCTTCTTTGTTCTCCTTGCTCTTTGACCTTCCAGCCATAATCGTAGGCACTCTGCGCTGATCCATCTGGAACTTCACCCGTAAAATAAGGCGTAGCACATCATAATCAGCACCCGTCTTGGTAATGATTGGCCGAAAACGATCCAGAACTTGGAGCGTACGAAAATCGGAGGGTTTCGCCATATTAGTTCACCTCCTGCACAATCGACACAAAGCGCTCAGCTATCGCCTTATGTTCATTAAAGCCGGTCAATTGATTAAACACTTCCTCCAGTGACCCTTCCATCGATTGTTGCTGGAGTTGCTTGAACGTGCCATCTGCCACGACACGGCCCTCGGCTATCAAGACAATCCGGCTACTGATCTTCTCCACCACATCCATAATGTGTGACGAATAGAAGATCGTTGTGCCTTTTGCGGACAGCTGTGACAAAATCTCTTTCACCACCATTACACTGTTGGCGTCCAGCCCGCTCAGCGGTTCATCCAGAAACAGCAGATCAGGATCATGTAACAGAGCCGAGATTAACAGCACTTTCTGACGCATCCCTTTGGAGAAGGAGGCAATGCGGGAATGATATGATTTTTCCAGTCCAAAACAATCCATCAGCAGCTTTGCTTTATAATCTGCATCTTCATAAGACAAGCCATATAACTCTCCCGTAAACGTTAAATACTCGGCCGGAGTTAACTGTTCATACAGTTCTGCCACTTCCGGCACATACCCGATTCTACGCTTATATTCCACATCGCCGCCAGCGATATCCTGTCCAAAAATACGAACGTTTCCCACATAACCTTCCACTAATCCAAGTAAAATTTTGACCGTTGTACTCTTGCCAGCTCCATTGGGTCCGATGTATCCGATCATCTCCCCACGATTCACTTCCAGATCGATGCCGTTTAATACATAACGCCCGTTATACCGCATACGTAAGCCTTCAATTGACAGTACTTGTTCTCTAGTCGTTTCCGATCTCATTTGTTCACCAGCCACTTCGTTATCCAGCTCCTTGTCTATACTATTTCTACAATTCTACTAGTTTACCACAGTTTGGATTATAGGATCTATGAACTCTATAGAGTACGAAAAAAAGACGCTTCATTCGAAGCGTCTTTCCGCTGATACGATCGGTCTAAGCTGTATATACCACAAACACTGATCAGAGTCGAAAATCAATTTCATCTATTCCTTACTTTGCCGCAATTCAACAATTAATCCTCGTCATCAAAATCCTGATCAAACGACAACACCTTACCTGTGTTTGCGTCGATATCAACGTCTGCCTCACCTTGAGCGGTTCTCAGTTCAATCTCATAGACATAACGACCGTTATCACGGTCCAGTTCAACCTTGGTGACTTTGCCACCAGTCACTTGTTTCAGTGCAATGTTAGAAGCTTGTGCAACCGTCAATTTAACCTGATTGGAGGCAGACGCACTCGAAGAGTTACCTGTTCCATTATCACGATAATCATCATCGTCATCATCATTAACAACGGCCAAAACCTTACCTGTATAGGCGTCCAATCTAACCGTCACATCCGGTTGACCTTTTCGGTCGATCTCGACTTCATAGAACGTTTGACCGTTTCTACGCTCCAGATCCACATCATCCACTTTACCTTCCACTGCTTTCAGCGCTATGGATTTAGCTTGGGATACAGTCAGCAGTTTACCTGTGTTGTTCTGGTTCGCACTCGTGGATTGTGTCACTGAGGCTGGTGCGGATTGTGTAGTTTCAGATTGTACTTGTGATGCCGGTTGCCCGTTCATATTACCGCTAGCCGCGACCGCTGATCCGCCAAGCAACACCGCTGCGGACAAGCTGCCAATCCAAAGTTTATGTTTGTTCATCATCATCATTCATCTCCTCGTTATTGTTCTCGTTCTCGTCTACATATTTAGAATAACCTAGGCGAATGAGAGATTAGAGAGAGAAAGATTAGAATTTGATGAGAAAATGAGGAGAGTATTCTTACCCCTTTTCAGAAAATAACATAATAGAAACAACTCTTAATCATCGTCCTTATCCCAAGTTACCGAACGTATTGCACCCGAGATCGCATTCACCTGTACCGTCGCTTCCCGGCCGTCTTCCAGATCGATCTCAACCAGGTAATACGGATTGCCACTGTTCGTGCCACGTAGTTCTACATCATCCACTTCGCCAGGAACTCTCGCAAGCGCCTTCTGCTCTGCCTGCTTCTCACTTAGAAACTGTGGCTCTTTATCCGTCCCCCCCGTTGCCGATGGCGGAGGTGACTTGATCGCTTTAGAGGAAATAATCTCGCCCGTATATGGATCAAGCGTCAGTTCTTGGCGGCTGTTATCCTTCGCTTTCACCACTGCGGTGTATATAGGACTGCCCTGCTGTTCAACCAGTTCCAGCGATATAAGTTGCTCCCCTGCTCTTTGCTTCAGCAACTCCGACTTCATCTGCTCACGGCTCCACAACGTCTTCTCTTCAGCCTGCGGACTCGACTCCAGACGTTTGATGGATTGAACAGCCGCCGTAAATGCATCGACCTGCACATCGTATAGACCTGTCTCCGAACGAAGCTGCATCAAATACGTACCGTCCTTCAGGGTAGAATGAATGATCTCCCCTGGATATTGATCCAGCACAGATTGCGCGACTGCATCAGCAGATAACTGCTCTCGAGCAGGTTCCCACGGTTTCCACCACACCAGAGCTACAACAAGTACGACAACCAATGTTCCGGTCCCCAACCACAGTAACTTTCGTGGCCCTTTACCAGTATGACTTCTTTTGGTATTTATATCTCCATGCCTAAGCTCATGTTTGTTATCACTTCGTTTCATTTCAGGCCTCTGTTCCTGTTCTGTCATACGCACTGCCCCCTCACATTCTTCCACAACTGATCTGAGTATTCTCGTTGAAACGTTATAACTAGCCTTGTATGTCATCAGTATAGAAGAGAAGAATGAGAATTTCATGAGAGTGAGTTGCCTCGGCTGTCCGATTTGGATCGTGGTAAAATAATACATGCCTCCGTGCCAACACCTACGGTACTCGTTAGCTCAATCTGTGCTCCGACAGCGCCTGCCAACTCCTTGGCAAGCGACAGTCCGAGACCAGACCCGCTGGCACTTCCGCTTCTAGTTCTAGAGACGTCGACCTGGTAGAAACGGTCAAACACTTTCTCCAGATCCTCCTGCCGCATACCTATACCTGTATCCACAATCCGTATCCGGCACTGTTCTCCCTGGCTCTCCAGTTTGACTTCGATGGCATCTTCACTATATTTCCGGGCATTATCCAGCAAAATAAACAGTAGCTGCTTCAGCTTGCTCTCATCGCTGATCGCCCAGATGGGGCCTGAAGCGTCGCACCGTACTTCTCGGTGATAAGCTTCGCGGAATGCTCGCGTAGAATCCGTAGCCAACTTCGCAATATCTACGCGTTCCAGTTGTACATTCCATTGCTCCGGCTGCTTGGCCAGGAGCAACAGTTGCTCCGTCAACTCACGCATGCGTACCGATTCAGACAGAATCGCTTCCACAGCTTCATCAAAGACTTCAGGCCGCTCCTTCCCCCGGCGCTTGAGCAGACTGGCGTAACTCTCAATGATGGTCAGGGGTGTTTTTAGCTCATGTGATGCATCCGAGACAAAACGTTCCTGCCGTTCAAAGTTTGATTCCAGCAGGTCCATCATGCGATTAAACGTCTGTCCCATCGTGTTCAGTTCGTCCTTTGATTTTGCCTCCAGCGGAAGTCGCTTGAACTGCCCACTCGCTTGAATATCACTCATTGTACGAGTCATTTGCTGGATCGGTCTTGTCATGCGATTCGCCAAAATTCGGCTGGAGATCACGGCAGGAATCAGGGCAACAATAGTCACGATGACTAGTACTGTACGCAAGGTAGCAAGTCCACTCTCTGTTTCAGCTACACTCTGAGTTACCTGCAGATTTACGACTTCGCCGTCCGGCCAGATTAATGGCATGGATACCCACACATATCCGACCTGATCCACCTGGATATACTCTGCCTTTTTCTCATTCTCATACTGGTAAGATAACTTGCTGAGTTGTTCGGATGCTCCCGTTGTGGTTACTGGTGAACTGCTGCCGTCTTCATGTACAATGCGTAGCATGCCGTTCACGGGCGCATAAGCCCGAAGAAGATCGTCTGGCGGGATGGAGCCAGCGGACTGACGTACTCCTGCGACGATCGATTCGGCTTCTGCTTCGACTCGGCGAATCTCATTATTAATGGATACTCGCTCAAATACAAGGTAGACAGACAGATTCACTGCAATTAACAGCACGGCAAATAGAACCGACGAGTATCCGTAGATTTTACTGCGCAGGCTCATGTTTGCTCCTTCAGGACGTATCCTACGCCCCTTACGGTATGTATTAGAGGTGGCGTGAATCCGTTATCCACCTTCTTGCGCACATAACGGATATACACGTCCACCACATTGGTATCGCCATAATAATCGTATCCCCACACGGATTGTACGATCTGATCCCGACTGAGCACCTGACGCTGGTTGCGTAGCAAATACACCAGTAGATCAAACTCACGAGGGGTAAGCTCTATGGCTTGTCCATCTCGAAAAACCTCACGCGTCCCTTCATGCAGTTTTAAATCAGCTGCAGTTAACCACGCTGTGTCTGTTTCCTGTTGCTGACCTACTGACTCATGCACCGTTTCCTGCCCTGGGGCATGAGTCAATGTTCTGGCAGTAGAAACTGCAGCAAGTCGTAGCGCTGCACGAATTCGGGCCAGCAACTCTTCAATCTGAAAAGGCTTCGTGATATAGTCGTTGGCACCAAGATCCAGACCGGACACTTTATCCTCCACTGAATCTTTCGCTGTCAGCATAAGAATTGGGATAGCTGTATCTCTCGCTCGAATCCGCCGCAAAACCTCAATACCACTTAGGCCTGGCAGCATGATGTCCAATAGAATCAGATCCCATTGTCCTTCACTGTACTTTTCCAGCCCTTCCGTCCCACTTCCTGCCTTCGTGACCTGATACCCCTCGTACTGCAACTCCAGTTCAAGCAACCTTGCAATCTTGGGCTCATCTTCAATGACCAGCACAGCTTCATTCATGCTGATTCCCCCTCACCCGTCATATCCTTCTCCCGCTAGTTTACAACATCTATTTACAATTTGCCTAAAGCGTCCGATACAGCATGATCTCCAGCTATCAGATCAAAGGCCATCCGATACGTCTTCTCTTCCTGCAAGGAGGCTGCAATTACACGTGCCACATCTTCACGAGCAATGCTACCCGGTTTAAGGTCAGTACCCACGGCCACTCTGCCGGTTCCCGGTTCATTTTTCAGACCTCCGGGACGAATAATGGTATAGTTCAGATCACTGGCGAACAGTGCACGATCCGCAAAATGCTTCGCTACATAATAGGGTTTGATCTCTTCCGGCCATTTACTCCGCTGATCGGCACCATAGGCACTGACCAGAATATATCTGGAAATGCCCTGTTTCTCTGCGGCCTCCATCGTTTTCACTGCACCGTCCAGGTCGATTAACAATGTTTTGTCCGGACCCGTTGAGCCGCCTGAACCAGCTGTAAACACGATGGCATTCTGATCTTTCATCGCTTCAGCAATCTCATCCACGGTATCCTCCAGATCACCCATGACAACCTGTGCTCCAAGTTCCTTCAGTGCGTCTGCCTGCTCCGGCTTGCGAATCATGGCCGTAACCTGATGTTTGCCTTCCTGTGCCAGCTGTTCCACCAGGTGTTTACCAATCTGTCCATTTGCTCCAATCACCAGTACGTTCATTGTTCATTCTCCTCTCAGGTTGCGCAAAAGAGCGATATCATTGCTCCCTGTCTGCTATATTTTTGTTTATCTTATAGACTTTTAATGTAAAAGCCTTACCTTATCTTTTAAACGAAAGCAGCTGCTTTTAAGCGCTAGCTGAGTCGCTCAACGCTACACTCTTGGCTCCTTGATATATCGCAATACGGTATACCAACATAATCCTTTGGAACGCGCACGTATTGTCCTGCTCATGATAAAGGAGACCCTACCTCTCTTTCACTATTGCCTTTCTTCGCTTCTATCGGTTTCTAACGTTCCGTTTAATATCTGTATAAAGCCTTGTGTTCATACCTGTGAGCATCTCCGCGCTTCGCTTACCATCTGCATGAAGCATCGCTCCTCTTACTTCTTAGATCATATCAAGCAAGTTCAAGTCCAGAAAAGCATAACAAAAAAAGGACGCCCAATGGGCGCCCTTTAACGTTGGTGTTATAGATTAATAAGCCAGTGCGAACAAGCCATGGATGTGGGACAGGTAACGGATGTTACTTGCTTCTTTCATCATGGTTGCAGGCAGACCTTTCAGACGTGTCTGGTTGCCACCGATCATGCCGACAGCGTCTTTACGACCCAGACTTCCCAGCGTACCGGAGAAGATTGGCGAGAAGGATTCCATTGCGCCACCTTTGAACATTACGCCCAGGTTGTGACCAATGGTTTCACCCATTTGCCAAGCCAGTTGTGCCGTTGGAGGGTAAGGGCGAGCGCCTTCGCTAGGGAAGACTACTGCGCTGTCACCAGCAACAAACACATCTTTGTGAGATGTGGATTGCAGAACTTCCGTTACTTTTGCACGGCCGCGATCCACTTCGATTCCACTGTTGGCAACAACGGCATTACCTTGTACGCCACCTGTCCATACCAGTGTGTTCGTAGGGATGGAGCTGCCGTCTTTCAGCATAACTTCGTTTTCTTTCATCTCTGTAATCGCTACGCCAACAATGAAGTTTACGCCGCGTTTTTCGAGACTGGATTTTGCACGATCAACCAGCTCTGGCGGGAAACCTGCCAGGATGGAAGGACCTGCTTCAACCGTGTAGAGGGAGATATCGTTGAAATCGATACCTTTTTCTTTACATACACCTGGAAGAAGATCAACGAATTCGCCGACAAGCTCGATACCTGTCAAGCCGCCGCCACCGATAACAAATGTAGCGTCTGCTTTGTTGCCGGATTGCTTGTATGCATCCAGACGTGCTTCAACATGCGCACGAATACGGTTTGCATCACTAACAGATTTCAGCGTGAAGCTGTATTCCTGCAGTCCCGGAATTCCGAAGTAAGCTGTTTCACTACCCAGAGCAACAACGAGTGCATCGTAAGAGTATGTGGAGCCGCTAGTCATGAGAACTTTTTTCTCGTCCGGCTTGATTGTATCCACCGTATCGATTTTCAGGTTCACATCTTTACCGCGCAGCAATTTTTCAAGCGGGAGAGCAACAGCTTGCTCAGCAATGCTTCCTGCTGCAAGACGGTGCAGTTCCGTAATAATTTGGTGTGTAGGGTAACGGTTCACGACAGTAATTGTCGCTTCTTCCGGAGTCAAGTATTGACGCGCAGTCAGCGCAGTCAACAGACCGCCGTATCCTCCACCCAAGATCAAAATTTGCTTCGACATATCCATCCTCCGTTCTTTCTAAGTCTTAACGTTTCGTTTGTTGACGCTCGTTCAAGATGCTCAAGAAAGATTGAGCAAAACGAAGCGATTGTTGTACGTTTGGATCTTTAAGCATTTTGAGCATAGCGAACAGGCCAACCGAAGATTGTTCGGTTTGCGCACGGTCATTTGCCTCGATGGCAGCAGAAGCTACACCTTTAGCTTTGTCTACAACAGGTTTAGCGAACTCACCCATTGCACTCATTGTGTCGCTGATCAGAACTTTGTCTGTAGCGATACCTTGTGCGAAGTCGTAAGCTTTCGTCATTGCAGTAACCATTTCAGCCAATTTAGGCAGGTTCTCCACCAATACAGTTAAAGACTCCTGTACCTCGGGCTTCATCAGTTGATCCAGTACGTCCAGGGACTGGCGCTCTGCGCCTTCTGTTACTGGCACCTCTTGTTGAGTAGGCGATTGTGACATAAGAGAAAGTCCTCCTTTACTTTGGGATAGAAGTCCGCGACTTTCATGATGCCTGTCAAGCTGAGCCGAACCACAAATACATCAATACACTAAATGTACCAAATTTCACACATTAGGATAAGAGCATCCAGAAAGACCACTCTCTCGCATGCATGGTATGTTGGGTCTGTTGCGCACAACACATGTTGACGCACAAAA
Source organism: Paenibacillus sp. FSL R7-0272 (assembly GCF_037969905.1). Classification (NCBI taxonomy): domain Bacteria; kingdom Bacillati; phylum Bacillota; class Bacilli; order Caryophanales; family Paenibacillaceae; genus Paenibacillus; species Paenibacillus sp. FSL R7-0272. The sequence continues at coordinate 6,192,507 of NZ_CP150221.1, forward strand.
CGACAAGCAGGCCGAAATCGAACTCTATACCCTTATATTACACCTCTTACACATGAACATGAAAAAGAAATTTTTTACACTTGTGAAGATATTGTGAACATTGTAACAAAATCGATTTTTTTGTCAAGGAGTGTTGGCTTGTCTCGACGGGTCATATTTCTTTTCCAAACGCCACGAGCTACCATATGTGGTATTAAGACATGATCACAACAAACCATATGTACGAAAAGCACATATGAAAGTGCATGTTGAACGTTTTTTCAGGAATGGATTTCCAAAAATCTACCGTTCATGCAACGAATTTGGTCACTTTGGTTATTATGCAGCGACAGCCTCAGCCTTATTCTCCCCGTTCAAACATCTTACTCAAGCAAGTATGAACCTTCTCGAATGAGAATGCAAAAATTCCACACTAGGAAGTGCGCTCACAACCTCAGGTTAGAACCCCTTCTCAAATCTATGTGTAATCGTGAACGTTTAAATTATCCTCAGCCCGGTTAATAAGGACTACACCAGACAACGAAGGAGATGTTCGATATGAGTAATTCAACTGGCGATAAAATTAAAGCAGGCATTAACAAGGCCAAAGGCGAAGTGAAGGATCAGATCGGTAACGCGACGAACAACAAGTCCCTTCAGGCTGAGGGTAAAATGGATAAGGCCAAAGGGGCCGTTCAAGATAAAGTGGCCGATGTGAAAAAACATCACGAATAATGTATTCTGGTTTGCATTCTCGGATCATCTTTACGCACCTTGTGTGAAGATCGCAAGAGTGGCAAACCAGCCTGACCGTCGAAGTTTGGTCTCAATTCGTTCGGATACGCCGAACATCTGAATTCGAATCTGATGACGGGGGCGCAAAAAAAGCCAAGGAAGGTGTCGAACAACCACCCTTCCCTGGCTTTTTTTGTTTTATAACGCTGGTACGGAATACCGTGCCATATCAATGATAAAGCTGCGACTTGTACGTGTTGTATGGTACTCCCGGTTGAATAGTCTAACCCAGTCGGCATGCTCCTGGTACCATTGGAATGTTCTCTCCAGACCCTGCTCCAGTGTAGTCTGGGGATACCAGCCAAACGATGCGCGCAACTTGCCGGAGTGTACAACCAAGCTGGAACCTCTGGATTGCGTAGGCTCCAGTTCCCTAATCTCCTTCGCTGTTGCTGATCGATGGAGTGGTTCCAGTAACATCCCGATCTCTTGCATCGTTGTTCCAATACCGGTAGAGATGTTATAGGTCTGTCCATCTTGGCCATGGGTCATAATCTGCTCGATCGCTCGCAACGCATCATCGATATACAGGAAATCACGTACAGCTGATCCCTGAATATCCAGTGGCAATCCATCCAGCATGCGCCCGAAGTTACGCGGGATAATGCGATCAGGAAGTTGCCATGGTCCGTATAAATTGGTCAGACGGAATGTTTTCACCGGAAGTTGATAACATTGAGCGTAGGATTGGGCTAGTGTCTCGCAAGCTACTTTCGAGGCAGAATAAGGGGAGACAGGTGCATAAGGGTCTGATTCGTTGTAAACTCTGCCCCATTCGCCACCGTACACTTCAACGGACGAAGCGAGTAAAAGAGGAATGTCGCGATCGGTAGCATATTGCAGGATAGCTTGTGTACTGAGGGTATTATTGCGAAATACCTCTGCGGGCTGATGATATGAATAGTCGACGTGAGGCATGGCGGCAAGATGAATGATGTAATCTATGTTCGGGGGTAAATGAATATTGTCTTTAGCAAGGTTACACTTGATGAATGGCATGTCGTGCAATGGAGAGCGGTGAACGAGTCTCTGACAGTAGTCATCCTGATCGAGCATAGTAACCTGATGTCCCTTTTGCGCCAAAAACTGTGAAAGATTAAATCCAACAAATCCTGAAGCTCCTGTAACCACAATGTTCACACATTTTCCCCCTACTCCTTTTTTTCATCGGGCGCTTTAAAGAGAATGTCTGTATCGAGTATAACCTGAAAATGATACATTTTGTATCATTTTACAAATATTTTTTTATTCCTTTATTCCCTGAAAGGTTAATACATGGAAAGAGGTGAACCCAAATGAGAGATCTAAGGCAAGATTATAGCGATATCCAGTCCATGAAATTTCAAGACGACGGAGTCATTCCGAATCATCCGCATCTGCCAGTACTTCTGTACAAAGGAGTCTGGCGTACCGAACCTACCCGTGCCGAATCCGAATTGAACCGGAATGGATGGGGCAATAGCTGGATCAACGGTGTATACGATTATCATCATTATCACAGCAATGCGCACGAGGTGCTTGCGGTAATGAGCGGATTTGTGAGGTTAATTATAGGCGGTGAGAACGGAAAGAAGGTCTATCTGGAGAGTGGTGATGTGGTTGTATTGCCCGCTGGAACCGGCCATAAACGTCTGGAAGCCAGTCCCGATTTTCGGATCGCGGGAGCTTATCCTGGAGGCATGAATTACAACACTCGAACAGGCAAACCAGAGGAGCGGCCTGAGGTGTTACAAGAAATTCTAGAGGTTCCTGTACCAGGCACAGACCCGGTATATGGGGAAGGCGGGCCTTTAACCAAGCTGTGGCTCAATCGCAGGGTTTGAGTTGCTGTCTTAATGAAAACCATATAAGCAGGGGGAAGATTCTCCGATTGGAGCTACATTCCCCTTGCTATTCGAACACGATAAAAACGCATGGCACGCGTATTGCCCTCCATATCGAGCTTGCCTTGAAGCACAAGTTGACGCACCCGGTATTCCCAATCGTATGCCTTGTCTGCTTATGAGGAAATCGTTTTTTCAGAAGCCTGCTGTATCGGATGTCGTTCATCCTGATCCGGTTTAAGCCGGGTGAAGTGACGTTCCAATTTCCGGCTCGCCCACAGAGATAATGCAATGAACAACACGACGCCGATCCAGCGTACCGGATGCTCCAGAAACTGCTCTACATTTGAACCAATATACGTTACAGAGAAAATCATAATACCTTTACCGAGCCCCACCGCAAGCAGGAAGGATAACAATCGCATACGGGCGATACCTGCAGCCACATTAATAATGACAAATGGCCCCACAGGAAAAATGCTAAGCAGGAATACATAACTGAATGCGTTTCTACGAATCCATACCATGCTGCGTTGTACACGCGGTTTGCGTGCCCATTTTTCCACAAAAGCAGACTTCCCGATCTCTCGCACGATCAGGAATGTCACGGTACAGCCAAGCACCATGCCGATCCAGGAGTACAAAAATCCTGCCCACAACCCGTACACCGCTCCGTTCACACCCACAATTAATAACGTTGGAAGCGGTGGTACAAAAGACTTCATAAACGTAAGCAAAATGCCCGGCAATGGACCGAGAGAACGAAACTTCTCCAGCCAGAACCGAATATTTTCCTCCGTGATGTATGACATAATATCAAGTGCTGCTGGTGTCATCCGCATCCATCCAATCTATTCGATCTATAAAAAGTAGTACATTTTAAAAACAATTCGACTGCCGCCCTCCAAGTATAACGTACATTAGGATGTCGCATCGTTGTCAATTTGAAGAAATATTTGAATAGGAGAGCAAATCAAAAAAGCACACCCTGATCATTCACCCAGGTGTGCTCTACATATAAAAGCTCCTGAAACTTCAGGAGCATAGCTTGTCTATCGCTTATTCCAATCCCGTTTCCTGTATCTCCAGCGCAAGCAGTTCTGCCTGATGGGCTGCATTCCACTCTGGAATGCCCGAACGCATGAACTCGTCCGCATCCATCGCCGCTTTGGATTGATTACACAGATTGCAGGCACATACACAATTGAGCGGTGTTGTATGTCCACCTTTGGCCCGTGGAAGAAGATGATCAATAGTATCTCCATAGGAGCCGCAGAAGTAACAGGTATACTTGTCACGGTCCAGAATAAACCGCTTGAAATCCTTGTTGCTGAACAATCGGCGAATGGTATACCGATTAATCACAACGGCAGCTTTTTCCTTCACCAGTGTAACGGCAAGTTCCATATCCACTTCCTGATGCCAGCGGCGTCCTTTGTCCGTTTTGCCGCGCATGCGCACCATGCCCTGACGGTTGGTCCGGAGCGAAGCCGGATCTTCCGGGTCAATCGCTGCCGGCGGCGCGTGATGACGCCGCGGTCGGCCATCCATGCCAGCCCCGTGACTGCGGCTGGCATGCGATGGCTCGCGCCCGGCGGCGGCTGGCTGTGCCTTCGCCGCCGAAGAAGCCTTGCCCGTGCTGGCCTCGTCACGGGCAAGGCCGGGCTCCGGCGCAGGGGCCTCAGCAGCTTCGCTGCGGGCCTGCCCTGCGCCGGGCGCGAGCGCCGCTGCAAGCTTGCGGCGCCGCTTGCGTTTGCGCCGGGCTGCGGGTGGCTCGTCCGCAGCCAAAGGCGCTGGCCCTGCTGCCGGGCCTTCCGGCGTAGCCGGCAGCAGGGCTTGGGCCGCCGATGCTTGCTCGGCGGCCGGAACTGCAGCGGCAGCTCGCTTGCGCGCCCGCTGTGCACTGCCCTTGCCATTCGCAGCGGCTATGCCTGGCGAATGCACATCGCCGGGCGGATGCTCCCCGCCCGGCGGCCCCCCATCCACCGCATGCAAATCAGTGGATGCCTCACTCTCGCTCTCTTCCTGAGCAGAGGCATGCGCATGTATCACCTCTGACGGCTTCTTTTTCCGCCGTCTTCGGCGTTTTTTCCGCTGGCTGGGCGTATCACTAACCGAAACGATCGCTACATCCTTCTCCATCTGGTCGATCAACACAGCCCCAGCTTCAGCATGTGAATTTACGTGTTTCCCCAAATCACGGCCTTGTTCCTTACCTGCGGCTGACCCCTGCAGCGCAATCCGCTCATTCCGTTCCCGTTCGTTCTTCACCGGAGATGAAGTCATGTCTTCCCGAAGGGTGTTGTCCATCCCATCTCGACGCTGTTCAGCCTTTACAGATTGAGCTACTTCGGCCATATGTTGTTCTCGTACACCGAGTTGACGACAACGGCGACAGGCTCCGCGTCTGGCTCCGGAACTCGCACGCCTTCCCGTTCTACGCCGAAACTCCGACGCAGGCCGTCGCTCTCCGCAATACATACATGTCTTGGTTTGTCGCGTTTCGTGTGCTGTCTTCCCTTCGCGGAAAGGGGCTGATCCTGTCTCCATGGTTGTCACCTCGGTTCCGAATGAATCCGGTTTCTTTCTATTGTATCACAACTGCTCGCGAACACCCTCATAGCTATAAGACTTGTACTCTTCCGACTTAAATTCAGTTGTCTGCTCGTTGCATTCGTGAAGAATGTGCTCCACATATTCCAATATATCTTGCATCGGTTTCCCGCATTGTTCACATCTTGTCATGTATGATCACCTTGATCCTGTTCTCGAAGTTTTCTATAAGTTGAACTAAAGCTGTCTAAACTGAACACTACGACGACAGAATAACCTTCCCATCGCTGTTATCCCCGGATTTTTCTGTCCTCTCCGTTTCTGTGTAAATAAATAGTTCAACTTATATAGTAGTTATTATCTTTCCGCCTTATGATTACCCTTGTATTATGAAAAAGAAACATTCGTTCCCACGATAAACACCCATAGTATCTGCAGAACCCCGGAATCACTTCAGCACAACAAAAAGCCATTCTCAAGCTCAACCTAAGGCTGAACCGAAAAATGGCTTTTGAACAGGTATGATCTGACTTCAAGATCAAACATCCACTTGCCCCGAATGTTGTTGCGGTACAAGACGCGGCTTCGGTTTGGGCAGATTACCAAAGATAATCCAGGCATGTGGCAGGAATCGTGCCGCCAGCCCGACCACAATCCATGAAGCGATCAGTGCAATACCAAATCCGGCGGCGTACCACAGATGAATCAACCAGGATACCCCCGTTTGGGGTGGATGCTCACGATAAAACAAAAGGAAAAACGGATGAATCAGATAAATGCCGAAGGATAGTGCACCCAGTCGATTTAACGGTTTGACGATTAGTGCAGGACCTTTGCGGTAGAGCAAGTATGCAATCTGGATAATAACCAGTGCACAGGCAAAGGTATGCACATTCCAGAAAAGCTCATACCATAACGTGTTATAGGTCGCAATTTTCAACCGTAGCAAATAATAAATATATACGTGAGCAAGTCCCGCCATGATCCACACAACCCACAGCACAATCCATGAAACTACGCGCATTTTAGTTGCATTCGTCCGGCTGATCACAAACCATTGTTTGATCTGCGGGAAATATACGCCCATAAAAGCTCCAAGCATGAAATAGGAGAAATAAGAGAAAGCCCAGCTTCCTTTGTTGGGCACCTGGAACCCGTATTTATTACTGACGATGAAGGCCCATTGAATAAAAAGCCCGATCGGGATAGACCACTTTACAACAGCAGGATGTTTCTTCAATAGCCATAGCACGAGTGGGAAGATGAGATAAAATTGCATATTAATAAAAACAAAATATAGATGCGTGTAGGCTTTGCCTGTAAACAGCCTTTCAATAAAAGTAATCAACGACTCATTAAACGGGCGTCCCTGGTAATACAGGTAATGCAGCACAACAAAATACATAATCGAAAACAGGAAGTAAGGCAACAAAATGTAGACAAAGCGCTTCTTATAAAAATTCGTGACTAATCTCTTGTCTAGCGGACGGGTATAATAATTATAGAACAGCACAAAGCTGCTCAAAAAAATAAAGGTTGGTGTACCATATTTCATGAAAATATTAACAAAGTTGTACAACCAATAGTAACTGGAATTGGTCATTTCCAGCGTAGCATTGGAGGTGGAATGTACAAATAGCACACCGATAATCGCCACAGCCCGTACGAGATTTAACTCCGGGATTCGTTCTCTTTTCAGTGTTTGACTCATGGTTTAGAGGTTCTCCTTTATGTATTCGTCAATATGTTAAATATGACTTAGTCCATTAAGCTCTCTATCTATTAAAAGGCATATCGCTTAACATGTGTAGTCCAATTCCTTAATTTTTCTTTAATTTCCAAGAAATTTTCAGATCATTCACATCGTCAGACATGTCAAAAAGACCGCTGTGACGCGGCCTGAGGCTTGTTGTGTCGTTACTCTAACTTTTTTTATTTACCGGTACAAAAATGTTAAACTCAGGTTCATGATCATTGGAATCCTGCTTCATAGGGTACACTTCATAATGCGTAAGCGGTTCATTCGATAGAAAAAGTCCCTGTTCTTCAATCCATGCATAGATTAAATGATAAGAAGATTCAATGGATTCTCCTTTGATATGGGTGTATTTCACATAATCATGTGCCGGAACTTCAAATTGAACCATTCCCTCCGGGACATTCGGAGATGCCACGTCATCTACCTGGACGGCAACATAGTGGACAAACCCGGTTTCTGTCATATGATACGACAAACCCAATAGCTCATCCGGATGCATCATATTCTTGATTTCATGCAGGCGACGCTTAAATTCGGTCTGCACCTTGCGAATACCTCCAGCCCCTGCCTCAGCGAACGTTCCCTCCCATTTCAGACCAATCATTGTTGCGGCTTCTTTACCGATCAACTCTGCAGATTGTATTTGTTTCATACACCTCATCCCTTCGTTCAACAATAAAATCGACAATGCCATGTTTTCCTGTTCTAACTCTACCTTATACTAAAACAGTAACAAATTCTGTAATTAAATACCATATTTAATTACATTTCGCACATGTCCTAATTTATATAACAAAAGGCAAGGAGTTCCCTCCCTGCCTTCATCATCATTCAAAATTCAGTTTTTCTCCCGACTCGCCAGAATCTGCTTGTACACGTCAATGGCTGCCTGTCTGGAAACTTTCAGATCTACGATCGCATCCTTGCGTGGTTGGTGAATCTCCTTGCTATGCAAATCCTTCAACTCGGGTAGCCACTTGCGAATATAGTCGCCCTGAGCATCATACTTCTCAGACTGCGTAACCGGATTATTCACACGGAAATATGGCGCAGCATTTTCACCCAGCGAGGCGCACCACAGCCAGTTCCCCCGATTCTGGATGTTATCATAATCTTTCAGCTTCCTTCTGAAGTATGCTTCACCCAGCGTGAACGGACACTGAAGGTTTTTCGTCAAAAACATCGCTGTCAGAATGCGGAGCCGATTGGGCATATGCCCGGTCTCGTTCAGTTCTGTCATGGCTGCATCAATAATCGGAATGCCCGTTTCCGCTCTGCACCAACGTTCGAAATGAGTATCTTGAAGAACAGAGAGATCATACACTTTTTCATACGTAAAATAATCTTGCTCATAGACTGCCCTGTACAAGTAGAAATCGCGGAAACAGAGCTGTCTGATCCACTCCCCAGCTTCGGATATACGCTGTGCAGCATCATACATCTTGCGAATAGATACTGCCCCCACAGCTACATATGAGCTGAGATGGCTTGGCTCATAGGCCTCGAACTCATCCCGATGATCCCCGTAATCTGCTACTCGTTCGGACAGAAAACGATCCAGCAACATATGTGGATTCTCTTCATCTCCTGCCTCATCCGAATTCTCCAACAAAGCATGAGGAACCTTCATAGCCTCCGGCCAATCCACAATTCGTTCAGTGACGTCCACGTCTGCAATCGTGATTGCCGATGGTGGATTAGGATGTTCATTCATGAATTCAACCCAGCGTCGATGGAAGGCGGCAAAGACTTTATAGGGTTCTGATTTGCCTGTGAAACTGGCGAAGGCTTTCAGATCAACCAGCAAATGATCCGTCAGTTGGGTGAATGTGATCCCATAGGATTCACAGACTTTACGTATCTCTCGATCCCGTTCCATCGCATATGGCGTCATGTCCCGATGGACGACAATCTCACTGATCTTGTCCTCCATGTGGCTCAGTAACCAATCCACCACTTCGGCGGGTTTGCCATAAGCTACTTGCAGCTGCCGTTTCGCTTTCTTATACTTTCTGCCCAGTGTTGCGGCATGACGGAGGAAGTTTGCACCGCTATGCTCCTTCTCCCGGCCTTGCCGGAGCAGGAATGGATCATAGATCAACACATGCAGGCTCTCTTCTTCCTGCTCACGCAAATAATCCAAAGCGCTTAGATCATCTGTACGCAGATCTTTGCGGTGTATGAATAATTTCATGCGCTACACCCCTTCTGCCTAGGGCGTGTCTTGAAACCTATTGAAGTGCATCTTTCACCGCCTTTTCCCCCCTGCTGCGTCAGTTTCCCTTGACGTGCCCCAGCACGCCTGCAGAAAACTTCCTTGCTTGGAACGAAAATTCAGCAAAACCTGCCTTCTTCAGAGTTTTCAGACACGCCCTAAATATCTATTGTCTATTGTTTGGTCAGACTTTCGTATAGTTTGCTCGTTTCAGGTTCGGGCTGATGACCCAAATCCTCTTTCAAGGTCAATGTAAAGGAATGATACAGTCGCAATATGCCTTGTTGATCATCCATGGAAGCATAGATCTCCATCATTAACCGGCAGATTTCTTCTGAATAAGGCTCACGTTCCTGCAATTCCATTAATAGCTCAATCGCCTGCTCGCCCCGCTTGTGGGACATCTCCCAATGAGCGATATCCATGACAAGTCCCATATACTTACGACGGAGCTCCCTGCTCTTGGATCTGGCCCAATCATAGTCATGCTCTTCCAGATAATCGCCGCGATACAGCAGGGCGACCTGTCTCAGCTCGTTCACATTATCCGAAGTAACAGCTTCATAGGACAAGGCCTGCTCAAATTGTTCAATATCGCTCACCAAGTTACCTGTCAGCAGACGATAACGGTTCATATTGTACTCCAGCTTGCCTGTCATGTTCCATTCCTTCAATAATTTGCGAATCTGATAGACAGAAGTATGTAGCAGTGTCAGCCCTTTATCCTGAGATACATCGGCCCAAAGCTTATCAAGCAGAACCTCCTTGCTTACCCACTCTTCCCGGTGATGAAACAAAAATGCAAATAACTCCTGAGATTTGGTGGTGCGCCATTTATGCTTCTCGGCGCTATGATCCATACTTCTGAATATATCCAGATGTTTAAAAGTCAACAAACCAGGTGCTTTAAATTCCAACTCCTCGGCCTGGGCTTCAGGTTCCGATTCTTGCACCTCCATCGTCGCTGCTGTCTGAGCGTGATAAGACATCGTACCTGCAATACGATCGATGGTCTTGCTAAGTCTGGCAGAACTGACCGGTTTTAATACATAATCCAGAGCATGCAACTCGAATGCCTCCACCGCATGGTCCGCATACGCGGTTACAAATATGATTCGAATGCTTGAATCGAGTTGCTGTATATATTCAGCCGCTTCCAGACCATTAACCTCTGGCATACCAATATCCAGAAATACAACATCCACACGATCGATGGTCAAATAATGAATACCTTCGCGTGCTGTTGAAAAACATTGAACAGGATTAATTCTTCCATCTGACTGCAGCAGGCGCTGCAGATGAAGCTGCGCCGGCTTCTCATCATCAATGACTATGGCTCTCAACGTTCCCCAACCTCCTGCCATGAGAGATTTAATATGGATAGCCGCTATATCGGCTTTGGCTTATTCATGTTAACCATACTTACCCAATCCATGAACTCAAAGTCTCATGTAAAATGATTAACCTGGTTCAGCGGAATATGAAATTGAATTTGTGTACCGCTTCCTACATGACTCTGAATATTCAGTCCCTGTCCATAGAGCGACATAAGACGGCGATTGATATTTTGAAGCCCAACACCTCCGGGACCTTCTGTTCGACCTGACTTCACCTGAGCCATACGTTCAGGAGGTATACCCACACCGTCATCCTGTACACGAACGATGACATCGTCACCTTCCTGGAAAATATGAAGCCGCACCGTACCGCCTGCAGCCCTCTCCATCACCCCATGACGAATCGCATTCTCTACAAGCGGTTGAATGGTGAGCGGTGGTAAAAACAACCTTAAATCCGGCTGTACTTCATATTTAACGACAAGCCTGTCTTCAAACCTCGCCTGTTCCAGATGAACGTAGGACTCTACCAATTCGAGCTCTTTGTACAACGGAACCAGTTGATCCCTGTTCTGAAAATCAAAGCTACCTCGCAAATAATGACTCAATTCGATAAGCAGGTCCGTTGCCTTATCGGGATCTACAGCACAAGTTGCAATAATTACATTCAGCGCATTGTAGAGAAAATGAGGTTTGATCTGCGCCTGAAGAAAGGCCATCTCCGCCCGAATCGTATCCTGTACAGAGGTACGCAGATCGATCAGCGTTCGAACCCGCGCCCGTAATTCACCCGCATCGACAGGTTTACTCAGAAAATCATTTGCCCCCGCCTGGAAGCCATGCCGAATATCCTCGGGTAATCCACGAGCAGTCAGCATCAGAATAGGCAACTCGGACAACGAACGATGCTCCCGCAACTTGCGACAAAGCTCCGGACCGGACATTTTGGGCATCATCCAGTCGGTAATAACCAGATCTATGGATGGGTGTTGCTCATACAGCTCGATTGCTTTAAAACCGCTGTCTGCTGCAATGACCCGGTAATGCTCCGTAGAGAGCAAGTTCAGAAGCACATGTCGATTTACAGGATCATCATCCACAATCAGAATCGTAGGTTCCCCAACATGATTCCCATCCTGTTCCTGAATTGGACTGGAGTCACTCAAATCCCTGGCAACATAGTCCTTCGCCTTTTTCCCTTGTGTTGTCACATAACGAGCCGGCACAGGGTTGATCTGTTCTTGTAGTAACGGTAATTGTACAATGGGTAACGTAAAATGAAACGTCGATCCGACTCCCGGTTCTGATTCGACCCATATTTCGCCTTCACCCAACTCAACAAGTTTTTTCGTGATGCTGAGACCCAGCCCGGTCCCCTCATAAGCCCGTTCCATCGTTCCATTGCTTTGCTCGTAAGATTGGAAAATATCATGCAGCCTTTCGGATGCAATCCCCACGCCAGTATCCGCAACAGATACTCTGACCTTGTCCCCTTCCACAGAGGCATACAGCCGGATCACGCCATGCTCTGTAAACTTGTAAGCATTGCCAAGAAGATTATAGAGAATCTGCCGTAGCCGATGCTCGTCCGCTTCCACTAGTGGTAATGCATCAGGCCATTGCTGAATCAGCACAATGGGCTTGTCATCGAACGTAAACCCCGAAACCTCAACCACTGTTCGAGCGACCGACTCCAGATCAACAGGAACGCGATTTAACTCGATTTCGCTGTTTTTTAGTTTGGAGAAGTCCAAAATGTCATTGACTAGCAGGGATAATCTTTTCCCCGTAGCGGTAATCATGGACAGATTTTTGGCTTGTTTTGGCGTAACAGCTCCTGCCGATCCTTCCAGCATAGACTCCGCAATGTTAATAATGCCATGTAGTGGTGTCCTCAGCTCATGCGACGTATTCGCCATGAATTCATCCTTGAGGCTGTCAATCACCAGCAAACGCTCCGACAAAGCTTCCACTTCAAGGAATGACTGCGCAAAACGAATAGCTGTAACAAACATCTGAATCAGAACAAATAACAGAAGTTCAAGCAATGCCAGAAAGGCGGTATCGATAGCCACAAATGCCCCGATCGTGAACAACACAACAACCATGATAATACTCATTAAGCCAACCAATGCGAAGTGGCTGTCGTTTGTCCTCTTACGCGACCAAAAGATCATGGTTCGTATCGCATAGAATAACACTGAGAACGAAATAAGCAGCATCGGTGCTTCAAAGGCAGAGAATAGTGTGGTAGGGAAAGTAAGACCTATTAGAGATTGAGCAACAAGCAGAATCCAACCCAAACGCACAAACCAACCATGGACTGCCCCCGGCACTAATGCAGCCAGATATCGAAGCAAAAAATAATATGAGAATGCTCCGCTGAGAAGTTGAAGTCGAAGCATCGCATCGTGCGTCAGTAAAGGTATAAATGTGGCCAGCAACTTCTCTCCATGCGTGAGGGCATACAATGCACCCGAGAGGCTGAACAGTCCTAGAAATTGGAGCTCTTTCTCACTGCGTCGCAGCCTGAACAACACGAGAAAAAAAACAGCGGGCAGAATAAATCCAAACAAGGTCATCAGATCCTTGAGCCCGTCCAACTGCTGCCTTCGGAAAATACTAGCCTCATCCCCGAATAAAACAGATGCAACTATACCTCCAGACGCATAGCTATAATTGGATACCTGAATAATAATGTCAGCTGTATCTCCCTCTATGGAAGTAAAGCCTGTAAAGGGTAGATTCTTTTGACGGTCTGAATCTTTGGTTACCCCTGGAGAACCCATACCCCCTATGAGATTGCCATTAATAAAAATGCGATGTGACATGCGTACGTTCTGTGTATGAATCCCATAACGTTTTTGTAAATGGCCAGGGGTGAGTTTCACTTGCAAGTGATATGTTCCATAACCTTGTCCTTTTCCAAGCGCAGCATTCCATTTGGACGGAACCCGAACATCCATAGGAGCGGACAAGGGTCTGCGGCCTGACATATCGGCTTCAAAATCTTCCGGACCGAGCAGCTTGTCAGGATAGTAGTCCCAGATGCCATTTAACTTAGCGACACCTTCCTGGCTGAAATCCCATTGACGTAGATCTATACGCCCCTCTATAACCTGAGGATTGTCCCGCTCACTGATCCATACCTGGGCGATCCATCCCAGTGGAAGCAGAACAACACAAATGAAACTTAGCGTCAACATGATCCAGTGTTTTCTCATCTATGTATTCCTTCCACCCTCATTACAGCGACAGATATCACTTTTTGTCGATTTTTTTCTATAGATCCATGTTACACGTTTCCGGTGCTCACGGAAATAGTTCATGAACAGTTTTAGCTCATTTCATAGCAAAAAAATACTTTTAAGGCTTTCTTATGGTAGGGCGGCAGGCCAAAAAGCCCCGAACTATTCTCGCCAGATGGAAACCAGGGAGAAGCCGGGGCTTAGGGATGCTCTTAGGGTAGGGTACGTAGGCACGTAGGATACGCGACGCACATCATACATTTCGTGATATTTGTGTTGGCTGGTTTAAGCTTTATTTGACGGCCTCTGCTAGCTTCTGCACAAGACCGGCCCAACCCTGAGCCATACGTTCACGGATCACCGCATGAGCCTGTCCGAATTCAGTCAGTTTATCCGCATCCCAGCCGCTGTGAATCAATGTAAAATGGGTTCCTTCCGCTTGTTCAGCAAGTTCAAATGTTAACGTCCAATCTTTTCCCCAGCGAAAGCTCAGCTTCTGTTGCGGTTGCACTTCAATCACTTGGCAAGGGGATTGTCCAAAAGGTCCTGCTTCCAGTGTGAATTCATGTCCTTCGACTGGCTCCAAATTGCTGGGCATGAACCACGACCCCAGTCCTTCTGCTGTCGAGACCTTAGGCCATACTTTTGCAACAGATGCCATCAATACAAGTTCTTCCTTAATATCCGGTAATGCCGTTGGTGATGATTCCATTCCTGGGTTACCTCCTTGACGCTTTTTTCTAACTCAACCTATAATGGGTTTATCTTACATATAAGGTGTGTGATTCCTATGATAGTCTGCTCTGAAAAATCCATTTCCAAACACGGTTGCCGGAAGGGATAGTTCCGCAAGAATTTACCTTCCACACTTCTGTTTTAAACATCCTTACTAGTGGAGGTATTATACAATGTCATTCAGTTATTACGGCCCTTTATGCACCAAGGTATACGATATTACCAAGCCTATCGGACACTCCTTGGGAGGCGATATCGAATTTTACAGCAACCTGCTGCAGCATTGCAACGGACGCATCCTTGAAGCAATGTCAGGTTCTGGCCGAATGCTCATTCCATTACTCGAAACAGGGTTGAAAGTTGATGGAGTCGATTATTCAGAAGCTATGGTTCAGTCCTGCCGTTCCCGATGCACCGAACGTAATCTACCTATGCCTGAGCTGTTTGTAGCCGATCTTGAAAATTTGCAGCTTCCCTATCGTTACGAAGCCATTATTATTCCAAGCGGCTCACTGATGCTTATCCAGGATCGTCGTTCTTCTATTCGAATCCTCCAGAATCTGTATGATCACTTAGAGGCAGGGGGCAGGTTAATCTTTGATCTCTTTTTGCCTGACGTGACGAAGCCCGCTTCCATTGATACATCTACTGTCCGCTTACCAGGTGGTGACACGATTACCATTGAAGTGAGAACGACCGAAATCAATCTGTTGCACCAGTATAAAACAAACCTGATTCGCTATGAACAATGGCACCAAGGTAAACTCGTGGGCACGGAGATGCAGGAACTCACCTTAAGATGGTATGGTGTGGAGGAGTTACGTCTTGTGCTGGAGAAGATTGGATTCACCGATATCGAAGTCTATGCAGACTTTGATCCCGAGCAAGCTCCCACACAATCCAGTCAAAAGTTCGTCTATGAAGCAAGACGCAAGAAATAGTTATATGAGTTTGGTGCACGATTTGAACCACCCATAAGATATGCACCAAATAACGATGGTTCATTAAATTGGCCACCACGAACGCCTTACCAACGATACACTAACGATTCAAGAAAATAGGATGCAGAAATTCTAACGATCACCACGGGCCTTATTTGCCCCTAAACGAGGCTTTCCAAATTCTAACGATCTCCAGTGAGCTTATTTCATCGAAAAACCTGAAAAACAGTTCCCATTGAAGCAAAATAAGCCAAATAACGTCTCTGGTGATCGTTAGAAAATAGGAATGGCTAAATTCGCCTAAATAAGGTTTCTCCTGATCGTTAGCTCTCTTCACGTCCGTTTTACTTATATGAAACACGCTTAATCCGTTCTCTTACCATACTTTCTTCTGCTCCTACTTTTGCTCTTGCTCCATACACACATTGCTGCTTGCTCCTGCCCCAACCTAGCACTCCTGTTCACGCTTATACCCAAACTAGTACTTATACTCACGCTGATAACTCATACTCATACTCATACTCACACCATTTCACGACGATCCACAGCTCTCTAAAATCTAAAATCATATCCAGGAACCACACTAATATGATCCATGGGCATCTCTATCCATAAATAAGCCACAGCATGGCTTTCCTAGTACCCGGTGTGACCTGCTTCCTGATAGGAAGCGTAAGCCACCACACCATCAATATCCCCGAGAATATTGCTCGGCAATCGCCGCCTGCTCTTTGCTGACACCTAGTTCAAGAGCAGCATGATTGGCCCAATACGGGTCACGTAACATGCCTCTGCCAATGGCAACCAGATCAGCATCACCGTTGCCGATTACGGCCTGTGCCAGTGCCGCGTCCTCCAACATGCCTACAGCGATTACAGGTGCCTTCAACTCGTCCCGAAAACGACGGGCAAAAGGAACCTGATACCCCGGATAGTTCCCGGGTTTACGCTGACCGGATGGCCCTTCACCGCCCGAGCTGATATGGAACATGTCCACGCCTGCTTCCTGATAGGCACGGCCAATCTCGATGGTATGATCGAGATCATACCCGCCGTCCGCATACTCCACCGCAGAAATTCGCATAATGAGCGGCATGTCAGCAGGCATTTCTTTTTTCACCGCACGAATCACCTCTACACCAAAACGAGACAGATCTTGTCCATACACATCCTCGCGATGATTCATCAGCGGAGAGTGAAATTGGTGAATCAGATAACCGTGTGCACCATGCAGCTCGATTGCATCCACACCCGCTTGAACCGCACGACGCACACCATCTGCGAACTTCTGCACCATCGCTTCCGCTTCTTCGGTGGTCAATGCGCGCGGCTCTTTATATTGTTCTCCCGGAAACGTGACAACAGAAGGAGCAACAGGCTGGGGCGCATCCTCGGCTTTGCGTCCTGCATGTGCGATCTGGATCGCCACTTTAGAGCCGTAAGCATGCATTCCGTCTACCAGCTTGGCGAAGGCGGGGATGTGTTCGTCTGACCAAATCCCCAGATCATTGTCTGTAATCCGTCCGTCCGGGTCAACGTCTGTCATTTCAATAATAATGAGTCCTGTTCCACCCACAGCACGGCTCACATAGTGAACCTGATGCCAATCATTCGGGATGCCATCCTTCGCCGTAACCGAATATTGGCACATCGGTGCCATAACGACACGGTTCTGTAACGCTAAGCTTTTATATTGATAAGGTGAGAATAATTGCTCTGTCATTGTTGAGTACAACTCCTATCCATGGTTTATATCTGTAGCTTAGTTGGGTGAACATGTCATCCGCCTGAACTGATCAGTTTGGTTCCATATCTAACGATCACCACGGACCTTATTTCCCCCTCAATGGGGCTCTCCGAATTCTAACGATCTCCAGTGAGCTTATTTCATCGAAAAACCTGAAAAACAGTCCTCATTGAAGCAAAATAAGCCAAATAACGTTTCTGGTGGACCTATGTCAAGAAAGTAGACACTTACGCGACGGATTTGTCCGTAAACTTCTTCGCAAAACGAGTAGGGGAAAGATAACCTAGCGCACCATGCATTGGCTTGCGGTTGTAATAGAACTCAATGTACTGGTAAATGGCGTTATACGCCTCTTCTGGATTCTTAAAACGAGGGTTACAGTAAATGAGTTCCTTCTTCAAAATACTGTGCCAAGACTCGATACATGCGTTATCGTAACAGTTTCCTCGGCGGCTCATACTGAGCTCCATACCATACGATTTCAGTTGCTCCACGTATTCTTTTGACGTGTACTGTGAGCCACGATCCGAGTGGTGGAGCAATCCTGGAGCGGGGCGTTTGGCCTGGTAAGCATCTTTCAATGCATCTAACACCAAGCTCGTTTCCATATGGTTGTACAGGCGCCAGCCCACAATCTCACGCGTACACAAATCCAGAACACTGGCGAGATATAACCGGCCTCCTCGGCAGGGAATGTAGGTAATATCGGTGACCCATGCGGTGTTCGGTTTGGACGTTTGAAATTGCTGGTTCAGCGTATTAGGTGCAATGGGATGATGATGGTTAGAATCCGTCGTCTGGACACGATACCGAGGACTGTGCACGGAACGAAGATTCATTTGACGCATGTATATACTGACGGTACGGGAAGAGATTTTGTATCCTTCCAGATGGAGTGCATACGTAATTTTCGGACTTCCACACCGCTTCTGGTGGTCGTAGAAATGAAACCGAATACGCTTCATGATCTCAGTTCTCCGGCGCTGTTGCTTACTGGTTAGATCCATCCGCCACTTGTAATATCCGCTCCGTGACACGTGTAACAGAGTGCACATCTTCTCCAAAGAAAACTGGGAGCGATGGTCTTCCACAAACTGAAACCTTAGCGCTTTGGTTTGCTGAAGATGTGCACTGCTTTTTTTACAATAGCCAGTTCCTCTTGCGTGTCCGCAAGCGTATGCTCTTTCTCTTGAAGTAACCGGCGCATTTCTTTAAGCTCTGCTTCCAGTTCTTTCACTCGATCTACGCTAGCTACAGGCTCATGTTTAAGTTCGCGATACTTGCCCATCCACTGGTGTAGTGTACTTTTTGGAATGTTGAGTTCTTCTGCCAAGTCTCCGAGTGTCTTGGTCTGTTCTTGAATAAATTTTACCGTTTGTTTTTTAAACTCTTCATTGTATCGTTGCCGCTGTTCTCCCATGTGAACACACCTCCGTTAGCCTTATTATCCTTCCGTCCGTTAACGGGTGTCCACTTTTTATTCTAGCTCCACTCGTCGCAGCATTCACATCACGCACACCCCTACCATTGCGTTGCTTTTCCTTGAACTTAATTAGTTTGGTTCCTGATCGGAGAACATCTTCCCGTTTTTACCGTAGTTATCTTTCTCCAAATCCTCTATGAAAATAAAGACCTTACTCGCTTCCACACCCAGCGTATCGCAAGCAACCTCGGTCATTCGTTCGATCAACTGGCGCTTCTGCTCCTTCGTTTTGCCTTCCAGCATCTTCACTGTAATAAATGGCATGATCTACACACATCCTTTCTTCATAGCTATTATGAACCTGAGGTTCAAAAATTCAAGTACGCACTTTTTGGTGCCCTTCCATCCCATTAGCAGAATACCCTTCTCGAAATCAGGTCAAAACATGGTATGATATCGTTACAAACTCACCAAAAGGGATATCCTACCAATAGGATTCCATTTTGAAAGGCTGAAGGAGATGTCACCATCCCGCAAAGCACAAACACATTCTGGACTGCCTGATATCCTGAATGTGATGTGATCCAATGATAACGTTACACTTGTACAGTCTGGCAGATCATATTCAACCTATATATTACCCATAAAGGAGCGATTTCACTTGAAAGATATATTGATTCAGAGACTTAGCACATACGTACAGATGGATACCCAATCCGATGAAAATAGTGACACCTGTCCATCCACGCCCGGACAACTGGCGCTGGGCAAGCTTCTTGTCGAAGAATGTACATCCATCGGACTGCAAGAAGTCACGATGGATGAGAATGGCTATGTCATGGCAACACTTCCGTCCAATACGGACAAGGATGTGCCTGTCATTGGATTCCTCGCCCATCTCGACACTGCTACCGACTTTACCGGTAAAAATGTAAAACCACAGGTTGTCGAGAACTATGATGGCTCTGATCTCGTGCTGAACCGGGAGCTGGACGTTATTTTGTCCACTAAGGACTTCCCTGAACTCCATGAGTACAAAGGACATACGCTGATTACCACCGATGGCACAACGTTGCTCGGTGCAGATAATAAAGCAGGGATTGCCGAGATCATGACGGCGATGGCATACCTGATCGAGCACCCGGAAGTGAAACACGGCAAGATTCGGGTTGCTTTTACTCCCGATGAAGAGATCGGCCGCGGTCCACACAAGTTTGATGTCGCTGCCTTTGGTGCTAAATACGCCTACACTGTAGACGGCGGGCCACTAGGGGAACTGGAGTATGAGAGTTTTAACGCGGCAGCAGCCAAGATTACGGTACGCGGTACGAATGTGCATCCCGGTACGGCAAAAGGCAAAATGGTGAATTCACTGAAAATTGCGATGGAATTAAACAGCAAGCTACCTGTAGAGGAAGCACCTGAATCCACCGAAGGTTACGAAGGCTTCTACCACCTGCTGGCGATGGAAGGTGATGTAGAGCTGACGAAGATGCACTATATTATTCGTGATTTTGATCGGGAGAAGTTTGAAGCACGCAAAACCAACCTGTTAAACATTACGGGCGAACTGAAAGCGAAGTATGGAGATAAAAGCGTTACGGTAGAGATAAACGATCAGTACTACAATATGCGCGAAAAGATTGAGCCGGTTCGCCAGATCGTTGATATCGCGCACGAAGCCATGACAAAGCTGCGTATCGAGCCAATTATTCGTCCAATTCGGGGAGGAACAGACGGCTCCCAGCTCTCCTACATGGGCATGCCAACACCGAATATCTTCACAGGTGGGGAAAACTATCACGGCAAGTTCGAATATGTATCGGTAGATAATATGGTCAAGGCCACACAGGTTATTGTGGAGATTGCACAATTATTTGAGCAACACGGGAATGTCTGATCGAAGCAGACGGGATCAAGGTTGATTCATACAGAATAGACAGAACGCAAAAGAGCACCTTCTTCGTTAAAGGGTGCTCTTTGTAGTATCAATTCACTCGTATACATTCCCTCCTGCAATCTCTCGTAGTTCTTCCACGTTCTGAATGACGATTTTACGCCCTACTTTGCGAATAATATCTCGTCTGCACAAGTCCTGAATAACCCGATTGAGATGCCTGTAGCTGGTACCCAGCAAATCAGCAAGTTCCGTCAATTTGGATGTCTGAATCTCCTCTGATGCAGCTGTATCCTGATCAGCCGTAGATAACATATAGCTGGCAAATCTGCTTTCAACAGGATAGAGCATGTTCAGGCTCGACAGATTCGAGAACGTGTACAGCTTGTGTGTCACCTGACTCAGCATAAAATGGAGGAATTTCGGATTCTCGGCATACGTATTCTGAATGACACGGTAGCTGATGGCGAGTAACAAACTGCGATTCACAGACTGCACGATATTGTTTGCTTCTTTTCCATTCACAAGCTCCAAGTCACCCACAAGGGCGAGTGGTGTACTGAATCTGAGCAACAGTGACTTGCCATTCGGCAGTGTTGTGAAGATTTTGAGCTTACCTTCAACGAGAAAATATAAACGTTCAGGACGTTCTCCTTTTTCACAAATAATCTCGCCCTTCTCCGCCTCAAGCAGACGCAGCTCGGCAATTAACGTTTCGTCCAACACCTGATCCAATCCATGCTCCCGGACAAGTTGTCGCATAAGCTCAAAGTTCAACACTTCCTTCATCCAACCCACCTCCAACGTGATCTGTCTGATAAGCAAAATAAATGGACACATGTCCTATATTTCAATTAAATTAGCAACGAATAATTGGCATAAAAACAGTTACAACTAGAACTAATATCCAAGAAAACGCACCACATGGGAAAAAGTTGGAATATCATTTGGAAAATAGTTCGATTTTCATGCAATCAAGCATTCAGGATATCCGATTTTTGTCCGATGAACAATAGAGGTTCTGCAAATTTTCCAATTCACTTTACATTTAAATATTGAGAGGATGATTGAGTTCCATGAGTAACATAAACATTGTTGACGCACTGTTAAAATCCTTGCCTTACATTAGCCTGATCCTGCGGGAGCCAGCAAGCTTGACCGTGTATGACCACGAGAAAGTATTAGATGTGATTATGACAGAGAAGTTCAATCTTGGATTTGAAAAAGGCATGACACTTTTAGATTCCTATCAAAACTTCGCTGTTCTGAAAAATGGTCGGGAAGCCACACTCTCTACATTGCCCAAAGAAGTGTTTGGAGTAGAACTGGATACGCTGAACGTTCCCATCTTTGATGATAATAATAACGTTGTGGCTGTATTCTGTGTATCCTATGACCAATCCAATCAGAACCAACTGGAGGACATCATCCAAGAGAATCAAGACATCAATGCAAACCTAGTTGACATGGTGCAGCATGTAGCAGCTCATGCCGAAGAATTGCAGGCTACCAGTGAGCAGATTTTGGAGAACACACGACTGGCTGTACAGAACTCATCCCAAATTAACAAGGTTGCTGGTTTCATTCGTGAAATCTCCGAACAAACCAACCTGCTTGGCTTGAACGCTGCAATCGAAGCTGCCCGTGTAGGCGAAGCCGGTGCCGGATTTGGTGTCGTGGCATCCGAAGTACGTAAACTCTCCGTTGATGCGAAACAAGCAACGACCGATATTGATGCCAGCCTGAAAGACGTACAGCAAGTGATTCAGCAGATGGAGGTTGAAGTATCTCAGATCGCCGCTTCTTCGCAAGAACAGGCAAATCTGGTTGCATCCTTCACCGATGTCATCGAGAAGCTCAATGATACAGGTGCACGCATGAAAGCTCTATCCGAACAACTGATCAGCTATTCCGTCCAAAAGTAACATAAGAAACAAGAGCAAATCATACACGAACGATCCGCATAAAAAGCTTACTGATAGATTGAGGTATGTAATAAACAGGACTTGGAATGCCATCATGGTAGTCCAAGTCCTGTTTTATAGTGCGTTATAACAAGCTTTATTCGTTTGTTGACACTTTGGACGCGCCAAGGATGACATCAATCTAAATCATAAACAATCTTATCCTGTTGCATCCAGCTTTCCTGCACCCGTTACGTCCTCTTCCGACTCCCAGCATTCAATCTCGCCCGGAATATGTATCCGGTCACGAGTGAATACAGGATCACGTCCCTCTGCTTTCTGCCGCTTGTAATCCTTCAAGGCTTCGAAGGTAACTTTGGACAACATCAAGATGGCAATCAAGTTCACGACAACCATCAGACCCATGAACAGGTCAGCCAAATCCCACACTAGTTGCACCTTCGCTACCGCACCAAATACCACCATGCTAATGACGGCAACGCGATACACCCAGAGCCAAACTTTGTTAGACTTAATGAATTCAATGTTTGTTTCACCGTAATAATAATTACCAATCAACGTGCTGAAGGCAAACAAGAATACCATCACCGCCAGGAAGCCTGAAGCCCACGAACCGATGTGTACACTGAGCGCAGCTTGAGTCAGCTCAATACCACCCAGATCCGAACCCTGATATACCCCGGATAACAAAATAATCATAGCCGTACTTGTACATATAACTAGTGTATCTGTCAAAACACCAAAGGCTTGGATCAGACCTTGTTTGACCGGATGGGATGTATCTGCCGTTGCCGCAGCATTCGGCGCACTACCCATACCGGCTTCATTCGAGAATAGTCCACGTTTAACACCATTCATCAGCGCAGCACCCAGTGTCCCGCCAGCGACCTGTTCAATGCCGAAGGCATTTTTCACAATTAACGCAATCATGGCTGGAAGTTCTGTGATGTTTGCGAGCACGATAAATGCAGCCACCCCAATATACAACACTGCGAGCACAACCACGATATATTCTGATGCTTTCGCGATCCGTTTAACCCCGCCCATAATGATACCTGCAAAAACAACTGCCATAATAATGCCAACCGTTAAGCGATCTGTTCCAAAGGAGTTTTGGAAGGCCACTGTAATAGTGTTGGACTGTACAGCGTTAAAGACTAAGCCGAACGAAAGGGTGATCAGGATAGCAAAAAGAACCCCCATCCATCGTTTTCCAAGCCCACGTTCCATATAATAGGCCGGTCCTCCGCGGAATCCGCCTTTATCTTTAACTTTGTAGATCTGAGCCAGTGTGCTCTCGACGAAGCTCGAAGCCGATCCGATGATCGCAATAACCCACATCCAGAAAACAGCACCAGGTCCACCAAGGGCTATAGCTAGTGCGATCCCTGTAATGTTTCCCGTACCCACACGTGCGGCCATACTGATACAGAAGGCTTGAAATGGGGAGATTTTACCCGGTTCCTTGCTCTTTGGCTCTCTGAGCACCTTGACCATATCACCGATCATACGGAATTGCATGAATTTCGTTTTTGTCGTGAAATAGACTCCGCAGACGACCAGCAGAATGATTAACAGTTTAGACCAGAGAAAATCATTGAAAAGAACGACAACATCTTGTATTGTTTGCTCCATCGATACGCCCCTTATTATGATGTATTATTAAAAAAGACTACTGCATTCGTTTCTTATCCCAGCCCTGTGTCTGACCGAGTGCCGTGCTTGAAATAACTGAACATTTGCAACATTTTACACAACGACAGGTTCAGACTGATGCATGTTACTTATACTACAAGTGCATCTACCGAAATAGACAAATACCTACATGCTTTCTGGACATTTTTTTTGAAAATGCGCCTCTCTCATCCAGTCATTGTCATCTAACCTTACATGTGAGCTTCTATGCAGATTTTCGTTTGGGAAGTATGATAGGAGAGGTGTCTCAGGATACGGAGATAAGCATGATGTAAATAAAACAGGATTTTATGGCGAGACAAACGGCCGTTTAAATAAAGCTTTTTTAGGGAAATACCGTGATGAATTGGAAAGGACGTGAACAATTTGCGTTATTTTATCGTGGATGATGATCCAAGCGTGCGTTCCATGCTAATGGACATTATTGAAGATGAAGGATTGGGTGACATTGCCGGGGAAGCCGAGGATGGAGCCCATATTCATGCCGAATTGCTGGAACTACATAAGGTGGATGTCCTGCTAATCGATCTGCTGATGCCGCATCAAGACGGGATACAGACCGTACGTGCACTTGAAGGAAAGTTCAAAGGCAAGATCGTGATGATCTCCCAGATTGAGTCCAAAAATATGATTGGAGAAGCCTACTCCTTAGGCATTGAGTATTATATTACGAAACCGATTAACCGGCTGGAGATTCTATCCGTGCTTCGCCTTGTGGAAGAGAGATTGCGGATGCAGCAGTCTATAGCGGATATTCAGCGTACACTGCAAGGACTGACGGGTCTACAGACAGGTGAGCGCAAGCAGGTGCAGGCTCCGGACAAAACCATTACTACCACAGGTCATTTTCTGTTGTCCGAGATGGGCATGATCGGGGAGGCTGGCAGCCGAGATCTACTGGACATGCTGGAATATCTCGAACAACTGGAGACGGAGGAACATAAGCTATCACCTTACACCTTCCCTTCGCTCAAAGACATCTTCCAGCAAGTAGCTCAGCGTAAACTAGGAGAGACTGCATCGGCTGCAGACATTACCAAAGAGGTGAAAGCATCGGAACAGCGGGTGCGCAGAGCCATTTTTCAGACACTAAGTCATGTGGTGTCTCTTGGATTGACAGACTATACCCATCCAAAATTCGAGAACTACGCCTCCAAATTTTTTGATTTTACAGAGATTCGCAAAAAAATGCTCGAACTGCAAAACAACGTGGAGCCCTCGCTGTCCCAAACCCGCATCAATACGAAAAAATTCGTGCAGGTGTTGTACCTGGAAGCCAAGCGCATGCTTCATTAAACCAAAAAGGGCATGAATGATCCACCTCCAAAGCTCCCTCACGGTAATGTGAGGTTAGCCCTGACGGCGATCTTCATGCCCTTCCTTGATTGGGGTTGATGTGTTACTCTGTTCGCCCGAACCATACAAGTTCATATCATGATACATTGTTGCAATATATAGTTGCATTCCCGTTCTGTTCACTTTCACGCGCGTGTCTGATTCCGGGATACTCGATTATACTCATTAATCAATTCATCTAGTGCCATCGACTGCCGAATGACTTCAGGATGTCCAAGCCTTCCCTTATTATGCTCCACCAGTTTATGAAGGTTATGCCTGGCTTTTTCTATTTTGTTTTTCAAATCCAAACTCATAACCATGGCCCCTGATACCTCCTTCATTTGTGTTCCATTGTAGTGTTTCCTGTCAATCTATAGTTGGATTAACATATGGCATAGGAGACATGGATGTTTTGTATGCTTCTCCAAAATTTGAAAGGGCTAATTTCATTCTAATAGAGATTGGTGAAAAATACCAGATGTAACGCCATGTTGTCACATTCTTCCCACTCTATACGCAACCTCTGTTTATACTCTTCAAGCCCGAAAAGGCTTTGTGTCATAATTGTGTATTTTATAAAAATAAACCAAAATGCACCCCTCCAATCTCGAACCCCATGGTTGGTGTCCTTCTGAGAATGGAGAGATGCTCTCGATTATCTCTTATTCATGTCGGATGAAGCTGTCCTGTCTGTTATGCTGACGTATATTTATACATTGGATATCTGTTATTAAGTTTGGAATATTAGTTCGTAACTTTCACTTGTATTGTTTCACTTGTTGTCTTCCCATGATCATTGACCCATTCCACTACATATTCATAATCACCGACGGCACGATCTTTGATCTCAACCTTGGCTGTCTGCGCATGAGGAGAAGATGCCGTTAACGGCTGGCTGTCAATCTCCGTACCATTCTCATACAATCGGTATGATGTGGCATTCGTGCCCCACCACATATTCATTGTGATTGTATAGTTGCCATCTCCATCCCAATTGTCGTGGGACAGCTCTGGCTGAGATGGTTCAGCATTGCGAACGGTTATCGTGAGCGGTTGACATTCCGTTTTACCTTTAGCGTTCGTTAGCTCACACGTATATACATACGTACCATTGGCCCGACCTTGAATGGAAGTGGATGCCTTCTGCGCTGCAGGGGTAGAGGCAGATAACTTCTGACGATCTAGCAGTTCTCCGTTCTCATACAGCTTATACTCCGTACCATTGTTCCCCCACCACATGTTCATCGTCACCGTGTAGGTTCCATCACTAAGCCCGTTTCCGTGACCGTTATTGTCTGACAGAACAGGCACTCCGGGAGCACCAGTAGCCTGATCCCCGGCCACTACCGTTATTTCAACGCTCACCTCGGCGATCAGTCCCGCACCATTCTCCGCACGAGCTGTAAAGATATGCTTGCCGACAAGCCCAGCCAGCACAATCTCATCCCCTGACTGCACAGTCTCGCCATCCCAAGTCAGCTCCAGATGTGTAATACCCGATTCAGGGTCTTCAGCCTTCACCTTCACTTGAAGCACATCATCCTCGCTCATCTGCTCCGCTGGCATGCCTGTAATGACTGGAGGTGTGGTGTCTTCCGGCTCTTGCGGGCCACCCACATAGCGAATATTCGGAGCCTTCGGCTGTTCCATTCCCGCACCGAGATAAAAGCTTGTGTGTGGAGGCTGGTTATAAGCAACATTTTGCCATGCTACGCCAAGACGATAGACTGGATCATGCATCAACGTACGAAGACGAACATCGGTCTCATCGGTTGTGGTATAGATCCGCAGCTCGGAGCTGTCTTGACTGCGCCAAATCACTTCCTCACGCCAGTCGCCAAATAAATCAGCTTGTAAGCTTGGATTGGCTTTGGTTCCATTGTTGGAAGCAGCTCCTGTTGCTGTCAGCAGGTTAACCGTAGTCTGATTCTCGTAGTCCCACTTGTCGATTCGAATACCATCCTGCAGTTCACGCAACAGATCACCGTCCCACCAAATTCCAAAGTTTGTGGAGGAAGGAATCTTCGTTGTGATCAATTCTCCCTTGGCACTATACAGCCCGGTAATCGGAATATGCTGTTCATTGGTAATCGTAGCCGCCCATACCTCAGCTCCCGGATAGTTTGGATCGATATCAGCTGCCATACCGCGCCCCGTGTCCATCCCCGTAAACACTCCCCAAAGCACTTCACCTGTGGCTGCATCTCTCATCTCCATGCCATATTTCGAGCTTCGGTCCTCATGTACCCCGAATACCTCCATCCCCGGACGGGTTGGATCAAGGTCACTCAGATGCATCGCATCTCCATGTCCCAGTCTTGTGTTGTAAAGTGGCTTACCGTCGTCATCAATTGCCATTGCTCCGAATGTAATCTCATCTTTGCCATCACCGTCCACATCACCTACGGATAGGTTGTGATTCCCCTGACCTGCATAGGAACCGTAACCCTCATCGTTCGAGTCAAAACGCCATACCTGACTGAGCTTACCATCCTGAAAATTGTAAGAAGCAAGTACTGTACGCGTGTAATACCCGCGGCTAAACATCGCACTCGGATGCTCTCCGTCCAGATAGGCAACAGCCGCAAGGAAGCGGTCTACACGGTTTCCGTATCCATCCCCCCATGCAGCAACGTCTCCGCGTGGCGGATCATACTTCACTGTATCCAGTGCCGCCCCGGTCTCTCCATCGAATACGGTTAGAAACTCATCACCCAGAAGTACATAACCGGAGCTGTTACGATGATCTGCATTCGCATCCCCGATGACTTTCCCTTGTCCGTCAACGGTTCCGTCTGCGGTCTTCATCATCAGTTCAGCCCGGCCATCTCCATCAAAATCATAGACCAGAAACGGTGAGTAATGTGCCCCCGCCCGAATATTCGGCCCCATATTGATCCGCCAGAGACGGGTTCCGTCCAGCTTGTAGGCATCCATATATACAATGCCGGTAATTCCGGCCTGAGAATTATCCTTACCGTTTTTCGGCGACCACATGAGCACGATCTCGTACTCGCCATCCCCATCGACATCCCCGACACTGGCATCTCCTGCATAGTAGGAATACGGCTGCCCGTCTTTGGTATACGCATCGGCAGGTTTCTGCAGCGGCACAGACAGGTATTGCTCCTGCCATACACCGAACTCTTTCGTCGCCGGCTTCTCCATTCCATTTTCTACCGTCGTAACACGGTATTTAGAACTGTCCGTACCTTCGGCATCCGTATAGTTCGTGCTTCCTGTCAGAGGCTCTGCGTTCAGCTTCACACCATCACGATACAGATTGAAAGCAATCGAATCCGTATCCAGCCCCAGCATGCGCCAGCCAATGTAGTTGCCTTGCCCCGTTTTCACCGCAACCGGTGCACGATCCAAATACTCCATTGCCCGGTTCAGCGTTGTAGCTACCGGAGTTTCAAGCACCCTGGACAGCTCGGATACACCGCCTGCATTCACCGAGGCCACTTTATAGTAATAAGGAACCGTACTGAGAATGGTGGAATCCTTATATAAAGTTTCCTTGGTTCGATCAATCATCTCATAAGGCCCATTCTGGCTTTTGGAACGGTAAATTTGGTAGAATCGTGCACCAGCAGCTTCATTCCATGTGAAAGAAACATCGTTTTTCCGGATCTCTTGTAACGCCAGCCCGGTAGGTGCTTCCGCTTTCGTTACACTTGGATCAATCGTAGATACATTCAGCGCATTGGACGCGAGCGATTCCGTTCCCGTCTGATCCACCGCTGTTACCGTGTATACATAATCCATGCCAAGTTCGATCTGATTATCCGTATAGGCTGGCTCATCAACTGTGGCGAGCAATTCTGGTTTAGTTGCTCCCGCAGATTGCCGATAGACCTTGTACTGTACATCTCCAGCAGCCGCCTCCCACGACAACACTGCACGGATCGGATCGCTGTTCAGATCGAGTTCATCCAGTTGAAGCCCGGATGGAGACATAAAGGTTGGTGTGATCTCCAATCCATTGAGATGTGCGGTCTGTCCACTGAACACCAGATTCATCTGGCCATCCTGCACTTGAACATCGTTGATAACCTTCTCAGCTATATTTTGGGCACCCGAGGATACGGTCCCGTAGTCCTTGCCCTCGATATTGATATTCGTTCGTGCGGAGCCGATCCAGTCTCCAATGTAAGCCTTAACCGAATAACTGCCGTTAGGTAAATCCACCTTGAATTCATAACTTCCGCCAAAATAAATGACAAAATCGCGGCGCAGCGCATCCGTGGCATTGCCACGATCCCGATCCGCCATATTCGTCGAAGAGGTCAGGCCGTAGCCCCGCTCCTGCGTGTATAAGGTATTCCTTGTCACTTCGTTATACCCTTCCGCGACTGGAGCGCCAACGGGGCCAAAATCGTATCGATATGCAGCCGACTTCGTTGTGAAGCTCACCTCGTCCGAAGGCTCGGATTCGCCTCGACCATTCACGGCAGTGACACGTACCGTATAGGTTTCACCTTCGGTAAGGCCAGATAAGTTCATGGTTGGAACCGTTGCTGTTCCGGCTAGCGTATACGCAGATGCTGGCTCGGAAGACAGCTTGCGATAGATTTTGTAGATATCTGCTGCATCATCTGCTGTCCATTTCAATACAGCACCGGCATTACTGATGCTGCCAGCTTTCAGACCGTTTGGCTTCACTGGAACCTCGGCAGGCACTTCAGCATCTTTCACGGCATCGGCCAGTGGAATATCAAGTTCACGCACCGCACCAGCAACCATTCTTGCGATCTGAATGGCACCGTACTCCTGAAAATGCGTATTGTCAGCAGCTCCGTTAGGGAACGCCTGATAAATACCCGGTGCAACATGCAGGAACACCGACAGTGTAGCCTCAGGCCCAATCGAGTCATAATATTCGATGCTGAGTTTGCTCAGATCAATTAGTAACACATTGTTTTCGGACGCTACTTCTTTGGCTGCCTGAACATATTCAGGGAAGGAAACATTGAATTTTCCCGTACTTGCATTGAAGTCCCTGCGCCCCATCGGCGTTACCAGAATCGGCGTTGCCCCCCGTTGCCGCACACCGTCTATGTAGGTTTTCAGATAGATTTTGTAATCGGCCGGGGAAGCGTAGCGGTCAGGCACACTGATGGTCGCATCATTATGTCCGAACTGTACAAACAGATAGTCTCCTGGACGGATCACTCTCAGAATTTCATCCAGCCGCCCTTGGAAAATAAACGACTTGGAACTGCGTCCACCGATGGAATGATTTTTGATCTCCACGGTATCGTTAAAAAAGGAAGGAAACATCTGCCCCCAGCCCGCTTGCGGCTCCCAATACGGATTGTAGGTCTGCATCGTGGAATCTCCAGCCAAATACAGAACAGGTTTGCTTCCCGCATCACGCTCAGCTTGCTTGGTAATAACCAATGCATTCAGATTCGCAGCGGTACCGGAAAATACCAGATTCATCTGACCATCCACCATTGCGATGTCAAAGTTCATCTCCAGATACTCGCCTGCCGCCTTGCTGTTCAGTTGCACCTTGTTCATGCTTTCTACATCGATGGCAATCTCTGTAGCTCCGGCTGCATCCCCGGCAACAAGCGAAACAGTATAGTCACCGTTCGGCAAATCCACGTTGAATTGTCCACCTGTAGCAAATGTTGCAAAATCAGACTTGATTGGATCACTCGTTCCACGATCCTGCACCGTCACCTTGGATGCATCCGCAAAACCATATCCCCGTTCCGAGGTATAAACGGCATCCGCTCCCACACCCGTATACCCCTCCGCCACAACTCCTGATCCAAAATCATATCGATAAACGGTTGTTTCCCCAGTATCAACAGCTGAATCCGGTGCTGCCGCACTTACTGCTGTCGTACCATAGAATGCACCCCATCCCAAGCTGGAAATCGCAAACATGAATATCAGCACAATTAAACCGAGTTGCCGCGTCCGTTTTGCAATCATCTACACCCACCCTTTCGTTTCTTCAACATGTTTTTCTGCTGAATTAAATAAAGTAAGCGCTTGCATTTTGTTGATGTACAACCCTCCTACGATTCTTACAACTCTCCCTGTTCCTCTCTGACTCCACGTCCACCTCCCTCTTTCCCACCGCAGTTTATGCCGCCGCTTCCAGGCTCACACCGAACTGCAGATTTGATTTCCCCTCGATACTAACGTTAATGTCCTGGAAATAACATGTAATTATCCGTCTTTTTTCACCACAAACCCGATATATTATCCCCCCATTCAACTGACTGTCACATAAGCAACCGTTTTCCGGTGTTTCAGGTAATAAAATCCCTTTCCTTAACCGGGGCATTCGGTTACAATAGGTCGATATGTGTGTCCGGGTCCGGCGGATGCCAAATGAAGTTCGAGGATGACCTATACAAGGTTCATCATCCAGATTTGATATTATTGGAGGCTTATCAACACCATGCAAACCGAGTCACAGACTAAAGTCAAAATCATAAACGCCGATCCCAGCGCAATGGGATTATTTGGGCTTGCGATCGTAACCCTGGTTGCTTCTTCCCAAAAACTTGGCATTACCGATGGACTTAGCTACGCTATTCCGTGGGCGATCTTCCTGGGTGCTTTTGCCCAACTATTCGCATGTATTCAGGATTCCAAACGAAATAACACTTTTGGCACTACTGCATTTGGTGCTTATGCCTTCTTCTGGTTCGCTATGGGCGCAAACTGGATGATCAAAATGGGCGTGTTCGGCTCTACACTTGCTGAGCAGACCGATGGCAAACAGCTCGGATTTGCTTTTGCCGGATACCTGATCTTCACCTTGTTCATGACGATTGGGGCTGTTGAAGCCAACAAAGTGTTGCTTATCATTTTCATTCTGATCGATTTCCTGTTCCTTGGTCTGACCTTTGACGCTTTCGGCGTAGCACCACACATCTTCCATACGATCGCTGCATACGCTGAGATGGCGATTGGCATTGTGTCCTTGTATGGTACAGGTGCTTCGGTTCTGAATGCTCACTTCGGGTATACTTTCCTGCCGATCGGCAAACCGTCCGGTATTTTCAGACCTAAGGCTTAATATACAGATTGAAGTTCCACCGCCTGCGCGCCGGTCCGCGCCTGGCGGTTTTTTCGTATTACCTCGTCTCGTACCTCTACATTTGAATATGTTCCTAACCGACACCTATACTATATAAGTTGGACTCAAAGATTTTACACAGCCCACTCCGATGAGATAGCAAACCTTTTGAACAAAGAAGAGCCCACAAGAAATGCTGCACTTAGAAATAAAAAATCATTGCAGCCATACTGTAAGGAGGAAGAAATATGAGAGAGATACCGAAACCTACGGAGATGGATCAAACGGAGAGAAAGTATGTACGTGAAACGCGCTGTTACAAAACAGCAAGGGTGTTTCCAACAGATGTCAACAATCATAACACTTTGTTCGGCGGCAAGTTGATGTCCTACATTGATGATATTGCCTCTATCACCGCATCCAAGTTGTGCCGAGTGAATACCGTTACCGCATCAACCGACTCTGTCGATTTTCTGTACCCCATTAATCCAACCGATTCTGTAACACTGGAGTCATTTGCTACGTGGACAGGCCGAAGTTCCATGGAAATTTTCGTGAAGGTTATTCGTGAGGATCTGATAACGGGGGAGAAAAAAATCGCGGCAACAGCCTTCCTGACCTTTGTGGCCATGGATGAAAATAACCGCAAACTGATCGTGCCCCGTATTATTCCGGAGACTGAAGAGGAGAAAAAGCTGTACGAGACTGCGCCTGACCGCGCAGCGATGCGGAAACAACGGCGGGAAGAGAGCAAAAAGTTCGCTGACTTCCTGACCGTAACGTATCCTTGGGAATAAGCACAGAACAGTTTAACCGGAGGATGCCGGATAGATCGATATCGTTCTGCTATCCGGCAACTCTCCTCCCATAGAAACACACCACTGTTGATAGAGCCGGAACGCAGCTCCACTTTCGATATACTGCTTAGACATGTATATACCCTGCTCTATGGAAGGGACACGTCCTGCAACATATAGTCGAAAGCCCGCATTTAACAGCACCTGATTTACAAACGTAAGATGACCATCCCCGCGTAGTACACTCTCCGCCACCTCAACCTGCTTCGCCGCGGTCCAGATCATATCCGGCACAGGCATATCCAGATCGTAGATTGAAGGATCTACAAGTTCAAGCTTCATCTCACCATCCTCGACAGCATATACACGTGTAGGACGATCAATATAGAGATCCTCCGATCCTTCCATACCTTGAATAACATAAGCACGTTGATACTGAAAACGAGTAAGAAGCTTGGCTATTCGATCCAGAAACGTATTATGAAACACTCCAAAAACAAGATAAGGCGAATGATTATAATCAATCAGCTTCTCGGCTGTATTCAGTACCGTTCGAAAACCTAGTTCTTCCCGTAATGGACGAAGTCTGCGTAACGGCTCACACCAGTCTTCCGCAGAAACATACATTACACCTGTATGGAGAGCAGCACTCCGGGCATTTTCCCGGTCGATCTTCCGTGTATCAATCCCTGCCTCTCTCAATACAACAGACAGCGTAACTCCCCATTTAGGCGGTAAAGGTTCACTACCGTGTAGCGTAACCGGTAAACCCGCTGCCGCCAGTACAAATGCCACAGGGTATGTCGCCATAAATGACTTGGTTCGTCCGTCGTAAGGACCCGCACAATCCAAGCTATCCTGAAATACGGAGAAACGCTCCGCACTGTTCCGGCACGCATGGACAAAGGCTTCCATTTCCTCGACATTCTCCATCTTCATCCGCTCAGCCATAAGAAATGCGGCCGTCTGGGCAGGAGAAACTTGCTGTTTCAATATATTCTCGGCAACGTTCAATGCCTCTGCATAATTCAGATCACGTGAGCCTCGTTTGCCGCGCCCTACCTCTCTGAGGATCTGAGACATATCCATAGAGCATCCTCCTTCCAATTATGACTGGAGCAGTTGATGTGCTTTCACAATCGCTGTAGCTACATCGACCATCCGTTTGCGTTCATCCATCGCTTTTTTGCGTAACAGATCATAGGCTTCCGATTCGGAGATCTGCTTTAAATCACACAAGATCGCCTTCGCCATATCAATCCATTTCCGATCTTCCAATCTAGACTGCAGTTGCTTTCGCTCTTGCTCCCATTGCTTGCGTTCCATATAACGCCGCGCAGCAAAGTGCAGCGTCCAATGAATCTCCGGCCCAGCCATAGACGGTGTAAGAATGCCATCAAACGAGGTATCAACCTCGCAGTCTTCTACAGAGGAAGATGCTGTATCCGGAGCACACCACCAGAGAAGCGGAGTATCCGACTTCTCCTCACCCAGCCGCTTTACCCAATAAGCCACGTCCGCAAGAGACAAATGCAAGACGGAGGCATCGACTTCACGAGCAAGCTTCATCACCTCATCCTCACTGTCCGAGACCTTAACATGATAGCCAACTGCTCCCAGCAGCTTCTCCGGTGTTAGAGGGATTGCTTCGGACGAGCCGGCCTGAATGGGATGTACACGGATGACCAATATGGATCGCATGATGGATCAATCCCTCCTTATATTGATATACAGTACCCACGTTCACTTTTAATACATTACCACACGAAAGCGCTATAATGTCATGTTACCTAACAAAAATCAAGGAATAAACATCTATATTTCAAAATTCCAGGTGCTCTGAAGTATTCGTAAGTAGCATCATGAGATGCATTCTGATCCTCGGTCTGATCCTAATGAATTAAAATGGAACAAATAATGGGTTAATCATGAGTACTATGGCACATTTCCTACATTATATGGCGTTTACGAAGTGATACATGGATTTATTTTCTTATTTTTTGTAATTTAAAGCATATTTTACGTAGCCGATTCAGCTTTTCTTTAAACTCATGTAAACATAATTAACTTCAAATTTCAAATACTTTTTTATGTTAACTATATTGACATGAACAAATCATTCTTTTATAGTTAACCCATAAGAACTCCATAACTGAAGGATCACTCACAGTTACAACGACGTAGCTGGTTGAAACGGCAATGAAGCCTGTTTTGCAAATTCGGAGATAAGGGATGCGTATGTATATGCGCAGTCCTCCGAGGCATGACAGGCTTTTTTCGATTTTTAGGAACAGACGAAGGTAGCGTAGTAAACAGAATACAGAAATGGATCTGAGGGGGCTAACCACAATGAGTACAACGAAAAAACTGGTGCTGGTCGGCAATGGTATGGCGGGAATTCGTACAATTGAGCATATTCTGAAACTCGCACCACATGCATATGACATTACCGTCTTTGGCGCAGAGCCGCATCCAAACTACAACCGAATCATGCTATCTTCCGTTCTCGCAGGCGGAACATCCATTGAAGATATCGTGATTAATGATTGGAGCTGGTACGAAGATAACGGTGTCCATGTCTATCCGGGTGACCCTGTCGTGCAGATCGATACGGTACGCAAGGAAGTTGTATCTCAGAATGGGGTCCACGCATCCTATGACGAGCTGATTATGGCGACAGGTTCACAGGCTTTCATCCTGCCTCTTCCAGGCGCGAATAAAGAAGGGGTCATCGGTTTCCGTGACATTAAAGACTGTGAAACGATGATGGCAGCATCTCAAAAGTACCGCAAGGCGGCTGTCATCGGCGGTGGACTACTCGGTCTGGAAGCTGCCCGCGGACTATTGAATCTGGGTATGGACGTAACCGTCATTCATATTAATGGACACTTGATGGATCGAAATCTGGATCTGCCTGCTGGATTAATGCTTCAGCGAGAGCTTGAGGAGCAGGGCATGAAGTTCCTTTTGAACAAACATACCGAAGAGATTACAGGCAAAGGCCGGGTTAAAGCACTTCGCTTCACCGACCAAACGGTGCTTGAGGCAGACCTCGTTGTGATGGCAGTCGGTATTCGCCCGCAGATCGAATTGGCTCGAAACAGCGGTCTGGACGTTAATCGCGGGGTCATCGTGGATGACTATATGCATACCAATATCCCTGGAATCTCTGCTGTAGGAGAATGTGCGGAGCATCGCGGTATTGCCTATGGACTCGTAGCTCCGTTATATGAACAAGGTATGGTTCTTGCCAAACGGCTCGCTGGTGCAGCGACCGAAGGATACGCAGGGTCGGTCACTTCAACCAAGCTGAAGGTTTCGGGAGTCGACGTATTCTCTGCCGGACAATTCAAGGACTCGCCAGACACACGCAGCATTCGCATTCAGGATGATGTAGACGGTGTTTACAAAAAGATGGTGATCAAGGACGGCAAGCTCGTCGGTGCAGTGTTGTTTGGTGATACGACCGATGGCGCATCCCTCTTTTCCTTAATTAAAAGCGGTGAGGACATCAGCGGTCGTGAAAAAGAAATTTTGTTCGGCGTGCCTTCTGGCGGTTCCGGTTCCGACCCGTCTGTAGCCGAGCGCATGGCTGCCATGCCAGATGATGAGATCATCTGTGGCTGTAACGGTGTAACGAAAGCTGCCATCGGTGATGCTGTTCTCAATAAAGGATGTAACACTGTCGGTGCTATCAAATCCTGCACGAAAGCTTCCGCTTCCTGTGGAGGATGTAAACCAATCGTGGAATCACTGCTCACCTATTATGCAGGGGACAACGTGGGCGAGCAAACCAAAGAAGGCATCTGCGGCTGTACTTCGTATGACCGGGATGAAATTGTGGCACAAATCAAGGAGATGGGCCTGAAAACCGTCAAAGAAGTCATGAACGTGCTTGGCTGGGATGAGCCAGAAGGCTGCTCCAAATGCCGCCCTTCCCTTAACTACTACCTTGGTATGATCTGGCCTACAGAATATGAGGATGAGCGGGTATCCAAATTCACGAACGAACGTTACCATGCCAATATCCAGAAGGACGGCACGTATTCCGTTATTCCGCGAATTTACGGTGGCGTAACATCCCCGGCAGAACTGATCAAGATCGCAACGGTTGCAGAGAAATACGACGTACCTATGGTCAAATTTACGGGCGGACAACGACTCGATCTACTGGGTGTACAGAAGGAAAACCTGCCGAAGATATGGGAAGAACTCGACATGCCTTCCGGCTTTGGTTACGGCAAAGCTTTACGGACAGTAAAAACATGTGTAGGTAATACGTTCTGCCGCTTCGGTACACAGGATTCCATAGAAATGGGCATTCGTCTGGAGAAGAAACTCGACAAAATGGTCGCTCCAGCCAAAGTAAAACTGGCCGTCTCGGGATGCCCACGGAATTGTGCCGAAGCAACGATTAAAGATCTGGGCGTTGTCGCCATCGATGGCGCATGGGAGCTTCATGTTGGAGGCAACGGCGGTGTGAAGGTTCGCGCAGCAGAGCTGTTATGTACAGTGAAAACAGATGCTGAAGTCGAAGAGTGGACTTATGCTTACCTGCAATATTATAGAGAGAACGCAAGATGGAATGAGAGAACAGCGGCGTGGATTGAACGGGTAGGTCTGGATCATGTGAAGGAGGCTCTGGCAGATCGAGATGTACGTCTCGCACTGGTTGAACGTCTGGAAGTGACACTGGGTCACACGGTAGATCCTTGGAAAGAGATTATTGAAGATGAGAAATTGCGTAAAAACTTCACCCCACTGTCCGGTGCAGAACCGGTAGCTCACTAGAAGAGGAGGATCAGCGATGAGTAGATTTCGCATTGGGCATCTGGCCGATATTGATGAAAAAGGGGCTCGTACCTTTCTGGTCGAGGATACCGAAATTGCCGTTTTCAAACTGAGCGACGGCAGCCTTCATGCCGTAGAGAATCGCTGCCCTCACAAGGGCGGCAAGCTATCGGAGGGCATGGTCTGTGGAACAGCCGTTCACTGCCCGTTGCATGACTGGAAGATTGATCTGCGAAGCGGCAAGGTCCATGAACCGGACGATGGTTGCTTGAACACGTACCAAACAGAAGTGGACGGAGATAGCGGAGATATCTATATTACGATTGCGGGTTAACCAAGCGGTTAACCTTACAAGACAATGCTGACAGAAGGAGGGGTGCATGATGGATTTTGTTAAACCTGCAGAAGTATTGCAAGCTATGGTTGACGTTGGTGAACATAAAGCCAAAATGAACCGGGTGCAGATGTTGATCCGCGGTTTTCTGGCTGGCGCCATCCTTGCCTTTGCCACTACACTGGCGTATACTGCCGTGTCTCAGACTTCGCTTGGTTTGGCAGGTGCACTCATCTTCCCGGCAGGATTTGCAATCATTATTCTGCTCGGTCTTGAACTGGTGACAGGAAACTTCGCATTGATTCCACTCGCAGTGATGAAGCGCAGGGTCAGACTTATCGATATGCTTCGTAACTACTTGTGGGTAATTATCGGTCACCTGATCGGATGTGCATTTTACGCACTATTATACGGCCTGACGATAACCAAGATGGGTACAGATATGAGTAACCCACTCGTTCAAACACTGATTCAAACCAGTGAAACGAAAACACTGGGATATCAGCATTTGGGCGGGGCAGGCATCGTGCTTGTCATCATAAAAGCCATTCTATGTAACTGGATGGTTGCGCTCGGAGCCGTGATGGCGATGACCTCTACATCTACACTGGGGAAAATCGTGGCGATGTGGCTGCCCATTACGATCTTTTTTGCCCAAGGCTTTGAACACGCCGTTGTGAACATGTTTGTGATCCCGGCTGGCATGATGCTCGGTGCTCATGTCACGATTACAGACTGGTTGCTGTGGAATCAGATTCCGGTGCTCGCGGGTAACCTCATTGGTGGTGCTGTATTTACAGGTCTTGGTCTGTATTTTGCGCATCACTGGGGAAGCTCTCTTAAGCTCTCATCTCCGCTGGCGACCATTCAGGGTGTCCGCTCAGGGCTAACAGCTCCCAACACGACTTCGAAATGGGGGACACGGTCATGAGCAGAGGGTTGGTAAGTATCATCGGTGCTGGCCCTGGTGATCCCGAACTGATTACAGTCAAAGCCCTGAAACGGATTCAGTCTGCTGATGTTATTATGTACGATCGACTTGTCACAGATGAATTACTTGCTGAGGCGCGGGTTGGTGCTCTACGCATTTACTGTGGCAAAGCTCCTGGGCTTCACTCTATGAGCCAGGAGATGATTGGACGTATGCTGGCTTCTCATGCAGCAGAAGGCAAACACGTTGTCAGGCTTAAAGGTGGTGACCCGTTCATCTTCGGTCGTGGTGGTGAAGAAGCGCTGGTGCTGGCCGAGTCTGGTATCCCGTTCGAAATTATCCCCGGCATCACTTCGGCTGTGGGTACCTCCGCATCTTCACTCATTCCACTAACCCATCGCGGGGTTGCTTCTTCTTTTGCCTGCGTAACGGGAACCGGCAGTGATGGAAGTGTATCCTCTGTCCGCTGGGACCTGCTTGCGCATAGCGTAGATACACTTGTGATTTACATGGGGATAAGCCAGTTATCACAGATACAGCAAGAGTTGCTTCGTCACGGCAAAGCTGCACATACACCAGCCGCACTAATTGAACGTGGAACAACAAGTGAAGAACGAATTGTCACAGGCACACTTGCCGAACTGCAGACATTAGCTAATATGCATCACATCTGTAATCCAGCTTTAATTATGGTTGGAGAGTCCGTACTCATCCGCGAACAATTGCTCCAGATGCAGCATGCTGCATCTGCTTCAATGACGGGTTAACCTTCAGTTGTACGCAGATCCCGCAGCGGGACGCATTCACATAGTATAATAAGCATGTATTTGCATGTATTAGTCCGACAACATACGCTCATTCACCGTCCGACCCTTCTGCCCAGGCTCAATCAGCAGACGGGTCGGTTTGATGTTAATTAGAGCTGTCAGCTGTTCCCCCATATAATGTGCGGAATATTTGAATCCCACCTCTGCCCAATGCATAATAACCCCCACGGTTGCGGATACGAGATAACTTAACATGATGTCATAATTGATCACTTGCTCACTATCTTCAGTTACCAAAATGAAGTCCTGAGTAAGGTAATCCCGGAACACATTGTTGATCCTGAGCGCCATATCCCCATGCATTGTCATGAGCGCCTTGAATTGATCCTGATGATTCTCAATATATTCAAACACAGGCATAGTTGACGGTAACAGTCCGGTCATATCTACTTCTGTAAGGTTAGCATACGGTGAGGCGTAAGCCTGTCCTAATCCTTGCAGGAAGTCTTCCAGAAGAAATTGCAGTAGCTCCGGTTTGCCGGGAAAATGCAAATAAAAGGTCCCCCGATTATAGTCGGCTCGTTCCGTAATATCCCGGATGGTCAGGGCGTCAGCCCCCTTTTCCAATATTAAAGATACCGCCGCAGCGATGATCGCATCCTGCGTTCTTCGTGCTCTCCGATCCTGAGGGTGTTCAATAATCAACACTTCCGCCTCCTTTGTCCATTATTGTAACCTAAATGAACAACGCTTACATCTGTGTTCAGTAGCTGACATTTGCGCTGTCAATGATTATTGTCACATATTTATGTATATCTTAACATTAAGACAGGAACTAAAGACGACAGGTTTTCACCCACTGAATTTATTATTTAATTCCTATGGAGATTACCTGCCCATTATATATTATAAGGAGACGATTCAATCATGAGTACATCCTACACACAAACCGCTGTTATTACAGGAGCTGCCGGAGGAATTGGTAAAGAGCTTGCACGTCGCTTGGCTGAACGTAAAATCAATCTGGTCTTGGTTGATTTGAACGAAGAAGCGATTGCCAAAACGATTGCAGAATTGAATCTCGATCAAGAGCATACCATTGCGGTCAAAGCCAATGTATCCGATGAAGCAGATGTTAAAAATTACGTACAAAAAGCAATGGATGCATTTGGACGTATCGATTATTTTGCGAATAATGCCGGTATTGAAGGGCCAACGGGTCTAATTGAAGACCTGAGCGTTGAAGCACTTGATACAGTATACAACGTAAATATTCGCGGGGTATTCCTTGGTCTGCAAAACGTCATTCCTGTGATGAAAAAACAAAAATCCGGTGCGATTCTGAATACCTCTTCCCTTGCTGGTCTGATGGGCGCTCCGGCGGTATCTCCATATATTATGTCCAAACATGCCGTTGTTGGTCTCACACGTACCGCTGCTAACGAGCTGGCACCTTTCAACATTCGTGTTAACGCCGTATTGCCAGGTACAATCAACACACGTATGATGCGTCAGATCGAAGCTAACTCCGGCAACGTGGAGGATTACCAATCCGCTACAGTATCTGCTATCCCAATGGGCCGTTACGGTGAACCGGAAGAAGTCGCAGCCGTGATGAACTTCCTGTTGTCCGAAGACGCCTCTTACGTTACCGCATCCCTCTACACTGTAGACGGCGGTATGATGGGTCAGTAATAGGTAATTGTAGTTGTAACACCAACATTATTGGCACATGGATGGGCGTATAGTAGAACCTACAGGCGTGTACTCTATGCGATTTCCTCAAGCGAGGTGCCGTGTAGCGTGTAGCGAAATTTTACTGACATCCGGCCAAGTTGCAAGAGTTTTTTACTTCCACACCGCTTGTTTGATGCCAAAAGACCTCGACACCACCATTAAGGGATTTCCCTTTGTGTGAAGTTGAGGTCTTTTTATTATATGCACCAGCTTACATCCATCGGCACTCTACTTATTTTACGCTAACGATCACCAGAAACCTTATTTCCATCATTTCGGCACATTTCCGAATCTAACGATCACCACGGACGCTATTTCGGTAAAAGTAGCCCTTTTTCATCAAAATGACCTGTAAAATCCGAAAATAACGTCTCTCCTGATCGTTGCTATGAACGTTTTAGTCAAGCCCAGCACAAAAATACTGCAATTTCGTCGAAGTCCTAAGCGCGGGGGTCCATATGCGAGCGACGGTTGGCACGCTGCTATCCGTGGGTTGGTTACCACATGGTATGCCTTCGTCAAGGAGAGCGGTTGTAAGCTAGAAACGCACGTTCAGCCCACGTAGAGCCTAGTGCAAACGATCAACACAGATTCTCTCCTGAACCTTTTCATGAACCCCCGGGCGTAAGACTCCGAGTTTTACCCTATTCCCTTGTGACGAACGTCTTGGACAAATGCAAAACAACTTACTTTGCGTTCGGCTGTTCCATGGTTCGGGCAACCGCCCAAATAAAGCCCATCAGTTCACGTGCTACAGCGGCAATCGCCACATTGGGATGCTTGTGTTTTCCAAAGATCAGACGGCGGTATTTAGCATGTAGCCTGTTCTGCGCTTTCCATGAAATCTGTTGTATGTCCGCGGACAGACCTTCTAAACGGATGGCTAAGTCTCCTTTCACCGCCGGTCGGTGACGGTAACTCCAAGCCGATTCGATCAAGGTTCGACGTAGGCGCCCATTCCCTGTTTTGGTGATGGAACCTCGTTTGGTACTGGCTCCAGACGAATGCTCACGGGGAACCAGGCCCAAGTAAGCCATGAGCCTCGCTGGGGAAGAAAACCGGGCAAATGAACCGATCTCCGAAACCAGGGTAACCGCCGTCAGAAAACCAATGCCGCGAAGGGACTGCAAGATGCGGATCATTTCCGTTTTGGGATGGGTCGCCGCTTCTTCAATAAGTGCTTTTTCCAATCGACTAATCCGCTGTTCCACCTCATTCAGTGTGTGAAGATACTCGGTAAATGCGGTTTGCATCGAGATTTGCGGGAAAGTGACTGTTCCCAGCCAGATCCGATATTTTTTCGTCCAGGCCCGTTTGATGTGTTCCGGCGGATGGATCTGGTGGCGAAGTAAAAACTTGAGCACACGCTGGCGAGCCCGGTGTAAATCCTCTTTAGCTGTTTCACGTGCACGAACCAATTCACGCAGAGCTTCATCCTCTGGAGCGGGAACGTAAATGGGAGTGAGTTCGCCCGCACGAAATAAACGCGCCAGTTGTTCTGCGTCGCGGCGGTCGGTTTTCACTCGATCCCCTGCACGTTTGGGAATGAGGGACGGAGCGATGACCACACAATGTGCACCCATAGATTCAATCCAGCGGTGGGTTTCGTATCCTGTCGGACCAGCTTCATAGCAGAAGGACAAGGTATTTGCAGGTCCAAGCGCTTTGATGAGTTTACGTAAAGCGGCAGGCGAATGCGCAATGGACCCGTAATACCGAGGTTTGGCCTGTCCTTCGTCTGCGATAGCCACCGAAATTTTTTCTTTGGACACATCTAAACCGATGAATTTTGTGGTAGACTGCATAGTGATAGCTCTCCTTTGCTGTGTAGCTCTGAAATGGTGGTTTTGTCACTTTCCATTTTAACCTACGAGTGCAGCAATATGGAGGGCTATCCTTGTTTACGTTCATCATAGCTAGATTTAAAATCACCCAAAAAACACTCAAATAACGTCGCTGGTGATCGTTAGAATTCCGGGCAGCCCCGAGAAACACAATGTAGAGTATGAATAACTCAAACTTTCAGCCTTTCCAGCACAATCTTTCTCTCGTCCGTTTGAATCCGTATTAATCCACGTATCCCGCGTGACCTTTGTCCATCAAATAATCCATTTCCGCATCCAAAATGCTCTCTACAGTCAGCTCGTCAAGCTTCACATCTTTGCGGCTTAGAATGTAGTCAGATAGGTCGTCGCCGTCAATATCGACGTCTTTACCTTTGGCATTCTCATGTGCCTTGTTGATATAAGCTTGCTCATGCTTCAATACAAGTTCGATATTTGCTTGGCTAGCCTTTGTTTTGTCCGCGATATATTGCATCATTTCCTGCTCATTAATTGCGTTGTTGTCTGCCACGTATGTTCATCTCCTTGGTTATCCTTCTTGCTGTCATTGTAGCATAGGTTATCCCATT
This sequence comes from Paenibacillus sp. FSL R7-0272, assembly GCF_037969905.1. Lineage (NCBI taxonomy): Bacteria > Bacillati > Bacillota > Bacilli > Caryophanales > Paenibacillaceae > Paenibacillus > Paenibacillus sp. FSL R7-0272. The sequence continues at coordinate 6,236,735 of NZ_CP150221.1, forward strand.
ACGGGCAGAACTTATGCCCAACCTTTTGCGGCACCTTTATGATAAGGTGCTCATTTTCGCCATTCGCTACTTTAGCATCGTACCTACGACAACCGCACATAAAATGTAGCACCCTCACCCACCACACTTTTGGCGTAAATCTCTCCCTTATGTTGCTCTACAATAGACTTGGCAATCGCCAGACCGAGGCCATGTCCGCCGTGTTTACGTGCTCTTGATGCATCCGTGCGATAGAAGCGGTCGAAGATCCGTTCCAGATGCTCTGGCGCGATCCCCTCCCCCGTATTGGAGATGGTCAGCATGACATCATGGTTCTGCTTCTGGAGTGTAATGTTCACAGTCCCTGTTGGCCCGGAATATTTCACAGCGTTATCGAGCAAGATCAGAACCACCTGTTTGATCTGCTCCGGGTTTCCGTGAACCGTCAGATCAGGATCAATGCTGTAATCAAGGGAGATATTTTTTTCAAAAATCACGGCTTCCATCGGTAAAATAATACTTTCCACCGCTTCACTCATATTGAACCTGGTATGGATAAGGGTGGACCGTGAGTCCTCCATCTGAGTCAGATACAACAGATCATTCGTTAGTCCAGACATCCGCTCGGTCTCCGATTTGATATAGTGAAGCCATTTGGCCTGACTTTCAATGGTCTCCTCCTGATTCGCCAGCAAGACATCCGTGTTCGTATTAATGATTGCCAGAGGTGTTTTCAATTCATGGGAGGCATCGGCGATAAACTGTTTCTGTTTCTCAAACGCTTCACGCACAGGCGCAATGGAGCGATTGGCAAAATAACGACTTAGGAAGTAAATGACGATCAACATAATCAGTCCAACCACGGAAAAGGTGTAAATCAGATTGGTCAGGATGCCCTGCTGTGCCGTCACATCCATGAACACGATCATGTGCCCGTCCCCGTTTGGATCAACCACATAGGCCCAGTCCGTGCCATCCAGTGCAAATTGTCCAGTCCACCGACTACTGTCACCTTGGCCGATTTTCTCCTGATCTACTTTTTGCAGCGCTTGCGTGTAAAATGAGTCCTCCATATCAAACCGCGAATGGGTATCGGTAATCTTCCACTGCTTATCAGTCTGGATCATAAAAGAAACCGACCGGGCAGGAGGTGCGCCGAGATCTCCACCCGGTCCTCGATACCCACCAAAGTTCCCACCGTTCATGTCGTTACTGTTGTTGCCCCCGCCCCTACTCGGAGAAGAGGGTACAGTTGCCGATCCGGAATTCGTTCCCGTTCCTGTCCCTACTCCTGCTCCCCCACTCTGCCCTTCACCTCGTGACTGCTGAGCACCCAAACCAAACGGGTTATGGTAGAAATCAGATACCTTGTACAGCTCCATATTCGTCTCGCGTTGCACATTCTGGTACGTAATGGTGTAGATCGTTACAAAGGCCACCAGCATCATAATCGAGATCGACACCAGATTGACAATCAGGAACCGATTACGGAGTTTGTTAAACATTAGCTCATCACCTCAAGTACATACCCCACGCCCCGAATCGTATTAATGCGGACAGCCGAATTCAGGAAGGTTAGTTTTTTGCGTAAAAAAGAGATGTAGACCTCCACGTTGTTATACTCCACATCCGAGTCGAATCCCCATAACTTCTCAATAATCTGCTCTTTGGAGGTAATCGCCTGTTTCCGGGTAATCAGCAACTCCAGCAACTCGTTTTCTTTCAGGTTCAATTTGATTTCCTTGCCTTGAACACTCAGCTTCAACTGAGTGGTATTCAGTTCGATATCACCAAACTTCAAGCCATCCTCCGGAACCACTTCCCCTTTGCGTCTCAAGGCTGCCCGAATCCGGGCGAGCAATTCTTCCGTGGCAAAAGGCTTCGCAATATAATCATCGGCACCGTAATCAAGGCCCGATACTTTGTCCGACAGTTCTCCTTTGGCTGTGAGTAAAATAACCGGAGTATGGTTCCCTTCACTGCGGAGCGTTTTAAGCACCGTTATGCCGTCCATCTCCGGCATCATAATGTCCAGCAGTAACAGGTCGTAGATGCCGCTCTGCGCATAATCCAGTCCTGACCTGCCGTCGTGGACCATGTCCACGGAGTAATTATTTTTTTTCAAAATCTGAGATACAGCCTCTGCCAAATGAACCTCATCTTCCGCAATTAAAATTCTCATCCTCTATTCATCCTCTGCTCACGATGGTTTGTATGTTCTTATTCTATCAATTAAACCTTGAACCAACCTTAATAATTAGAACACCGACACGGTATAGATGAAGGAAAAGAAATGTTAACGCAATGTAAAACGATTTAAGATTCATTCAAGGTTGTTTCGCTAAGATACAGACATGACAGCAACACACCACAAACCAAACATAATTAAAACATACACCAACTTATCCATACCCGAAAGGACTGAACCGTCGTGGCGATTGAAGTATTCAACCGATATGAGAGCAAGTACCTGCTGACCGATGAGCAATACCAGCACTTTTACAACGATCTGCTCCACTACATGGAACTGGATGCCTACAACAAAAAACATGAGTTCTACTCCATCAGTAATCTGTACTTCGATACACCGCAGGATTCACTGATTCGAGCGAGTCTATCCAAACCGAAATACAAGGAAAAGCTGCGTTTGCGAGCTTATGGTGTACCCGAAGAGAATGCAAAAGTATATCTGGAGATCAAAAAGAAAGTGTTCGGCCTCGTTAATAAACGCAGAACTGCGCTGAAACTGGATGAAGCTTACGATTTTGTTCGCTCGGGACAAGCGCCCGAGCTGGCCGACTACATGAACCCGCAGGTGCTGGAAGAGATCAAATATTTCCTCAGACTCTACGATCTTGAACCTAAAGTGTATCTCGCCTACGAACGCAAAGCGTTGTTTGACAAGAACAGCCGCGATCTTCGCATTACCTTTGACACCAACATCCGCAGCCGTAGATATGATCTGAAGTTGGAACAGGGAGATTACGGTGAACCGCTCGTGAAAGACGGGCGCTGGCTGATGGAGGTCAAAGCCGAGAAAACCGTTCCGATGTGGCTGTCCCAATTACTGTCGGGGCACGGGTTGTACCGGACCGGATTTTCCAAATACGGCAATGAATACAGACATCTGGTTCGAACCACCAACCTGAATTATCAGAACGAACGAGAGCTTATCCCGGGTACTGATTTCAATCCTAACGATGCGGCCCCGGCTACTCCACAAGAAAAATTAATTAGAGAAAGAGAGCGTGTACTCTATGCTTGATGCCCTTTTCAGCTCCGCCCTAGAAGATTCAACCTTGAGTTTCAGCAGTGCTGTCATCACGATTGGACTTGCAATTATTCTGGGACTTATCATCAGCCTTACCTATATGAAAACCAATCAGGCCACTTATTCACAGAGTTTTACGCTGACTATGGTTGTGCTTCCCGTGATCGTTGCCATCATCATTCTGCTGATCGGTAGCAATATCGCCCGGGCCTTCAGCTTGGCGGGAGCCTTCTCCATCATTCGTTTCCGCAGCGCTCCTGGTGATCCGAAAGACATTGCTTACGTTTTGTTCACGATGGCATCCGGTCTGGCTTGTGGTGTAGGGGCTTTTGGTTACGCTGTTCTGTTCACCGTTATCCTGTGCGTGCTGATGTTTGTACTGAACCGATTTAACTTTGGCGGGAAAAAGAGTCAACAGAAGACGCTCAAGGTTACCATTCCCGAGAATTTGAGTTATGAAGAGGCTCTGAACGAAGTATTCCATACTTTTAATATCCCATTTGATCTGAAAAAAATCAGAACGACCGAACTTGGTAGCCTGTACGAACTGGTCTATAACGTCACGATTCACGAGAGCGTGAATCAGAAGCAATTCCTCGATGCCATCCGTACACGGAACGGCAATCTGGATATCTCGTTAACGATGAGTCCAACGACAGAATATTAAAATTTGGAAGATTGATTTGCTCGCTTATTCGACTAACCCATTATGATTTGGAGAGGAACGATATATATGAAGAAGAAAAATGCTCAGAAACGTAAAAACATCATTACAGGCAGCAAACTGTGGTCCATCGCCATGATTACCAGTCTGCTCGCGGCATGCAGTGCTCCGGCAACGACAAGCAACACAGCCAATGCAGCCGTCTCCACAACAGGAACAACCAAAATCGTATCCGTCAGCGAGTCTACGTCCGTGAAGTATGCCGATCTGGTCTCCCTGGATGCCGATGATACGAATGTCAGCTGGACTGAAGCGGATTCAACCATGATCAAGCTGAACGGTACGTCAGCAACAATTACAGGTTCGGGTGCAAAGGCAGCGAGCGGTTCAGTTACCATCTCGGAAGCAGGCACTTATGTGCTGAGCGGTGAGCTAACCGACGGCCAAATCGTGGTCAATGTCGCCGATAAAGGCGTGGTACATCTCGTGTTGAACGGCGCAACCATTCATGACAATGACAGTGCAGGAATCTACATTCAAAAGGCAGGCAAAGCGGTGATTACGCTTGAAAAAGGAACCCAAAACGCCGTTTCCGATGGTAAAACATATGTCTATGCAGACAGCAGCACCGATGAGCCGGATGCGGCCATCTTTAGCAAAGCCGATCTTACGTTTAACGGTGCAGGTCAGTTGACCGTCACAGGCAACTATAATGAAGGGATTACAAGCAAAGATGATCTGAAAATCATCAGCGGCTCCATTAACGTCAAGGCAGCCGACGACGGCATCAAAGGCAAAGATATGGTTGCCATTCAGTCGGGTACCATTACTGTTGATGCAACAGGTGACGGCATTAAATCGACCAATGACACCGATACCAGCAAAGGGTTTGTCGCGATTGCAGACGGTACCTTTAACATTCAGAGCGGCAGCGACGGCATTCAGGCGGAAACCGCACTTGTCACCGATGGCGGTACGTATAACATCGTGACGGCTGGCGGCAGTACAAATGCACCTGCCAAGGTCGAAGAAGGCCCCGGCAGTGGTGGCTTTGGCGGTGGCCGTGGTAGCTTCGGAGGTGATGGTGCAATGAATGGCGGTACACCTCCAACCGATATGGGCACCCCACCGGATGGTGAACCGCCTGTCGATATGCCAGCGATGCCAAATAGCAATGGCAACGCCAATAGCGGTACAACAACGAACTCCACGAAGTCGGCAAATACCGGTGCGGCTAGCACTACAGCAACATCATCTGAATCCAACGCTGATACAGACAATGCAACGACGACAAAAGAGGAAGAGTCTACAAGCGCCAAAGCACTTAAAGCAGGAACCGATCTCACGGTGAATGGCGGAACATACACCATTGATTCTATGGATGATGCCTTGCACAGCAATAGCAATGTGACAGTAAACGATGGGACTTTCAACATTCAGTCCGGAGATGATGGCATTCACGCCGATCAGGCGCTGACGATTAACGGCGGAACAATCAAAATTATGAAAAGTTATGAAGGGCTCGAAGGGGCAATTATCACCCTGAATGATGGGGATGTAGACTTAACGGCGTCAGATGATGGGGTGAATGCCGCTGGTGGTGAGGCAACAACGAGCAGCACAACAGCAACTACAACGGGAAAAGCTACAAATAACAGCAGTTCTGCTACCGACACAAACAAATCAGCAGATACAGACACTGCTAACTCCACTGGAATGACGGGTACCACATCCACGTCAGATCAGTCGGCACAAGGTTCGGACGCAAGCCAGCAAACCCGTGGCCCTGGCGGTATGGCAGGCGAATCATCAGGCAATAACGAGCTTCACATCAACGGCGGAACCCTTACCGTAAATGCTGGTGGTGATGGTCTGGATTCCAATGGCTCCATCACAATGACGGGCGGAACGGTTATCGTGAATGGCCCAACGAATAACGGTAATGGGGCACTGGATTATGACGGCACATTTGTAATCAGTGGCGGATATCTGGTGGCTGCGGGAAGCTCTGGCATGGCGCAAGGCACTTCCGATGATTCAACGCAAAATGCAATCGTGATGACATTCCCTGAGACACAAAAAGCTGGAACACTGGTTCATGTTCAGGACAGCAAAGGAAATAATATCCTGACGTTTGCACCAGCAAAAGATTATCAAAACGTAGTCGTTAGCTCACCAGACCTGAAAAAAGATGGCTCTTACGTCATTTACTCTGGCGGAACATCGACAGGCAAAGCGGTAGACGGACTTTATACCGATGGTACGTATAGCGGCGGAACCCAAATCGTTGCCTTCCAATCCACAAGTAATGTGACTTGGGTGAATGAATCAGGCGTAACAACAGCGCGCTCCGGCATGGGTGGTTTTGGCGGAGGCAATGGACAAGGCGGATTCGGCGGTGGAAGAAATCGTTCTCAATCCGGTACATCTACAGATACAACAGGTACGACAAGCACAACTGGAACTACAGGAACTACGGATTCGGCAAAGTAACTGATGATGTACTTGTGAGACGAAAGGGCAAGCCTGTCCTGACCTACGCAAATTTAAAAAGTCCGGCTCTGATTTCACAATCAAGGTGAAATCGGAGCCGGACTTTGCTTGTTTTTCACATGGGGAAGATAGGTCATCCAACAGGAACCTGTAAGCCTAACGCGAATATGGATATATACTCTAAAGGTTGCTTGGACTGATTTTCGGTTAACTGCAACTTTAGCACAGGTGAGAGCGGAGAACGCTCAGGTTCACGTCTGAATTAAATTCTAGCTATGATGAACGTAAACAAGGATAGCCCTCCATATTGCTGCACTCGTAGGTTAAAATGGAAAGTGACAAAACCACCATTTCAGAGCTACACAGCAAAGGAGAGCTATCACTATGCAGTCTACCACAAAATTCATCGGTTTAGATGTGTCCAAAGAAAAAATTTCGGTGGCTATCGCAGACGAAGGACAGGCCAAACCTCGGTATTACGGGTCCATTGCGCATTCGCCTGCCGCTTTACGTAAACTCATCAAAGCGCTTGGACCTGCAAATACCTTGTCCTTCTGCTATGAAGCTGGTCCGACAGGATACGAAACCCACCGCTGGATTGAATCTATGGGTGCACATTGTGTGGTCATCGCTCCGTCCCTCATTCCCAAACGTGCAGGGGATCGAGTGAAAACCGACCGCCGCGACGCAGAACAACTGGCGCGTTTATTTCGTGCGGGCGAACTCACTCCCATTTACGTTCCCGCTCCAGAGGATGAAGCTCTGCGTGAATTGGTTCGTGCACGTGAAACAGCTAAAGAGGATTTACACCGGGCTCGCCAGCGTGTGCTCAAGTTTTTACTTCGCCACCAGATCCATCCGCCGGAACACATCAAACGGGCCTGGACGAAAAAATATCGGATCTGGCTGGGAACAGTCACTTTCCCGCAAATCTCGATGCAAACCGCATTTACCGAGTATCTTCACACACTGAATGAGGTGGAACAGCGGATTAGTCGATTGGAAAAAGCACTTATTGAAGAAGCGGCGACCCATCCCAAAACGGAAATGATCCGCATCTTGCAGTCCCTTCGCGGCATTGGTTTTCTGACGGCGGTTACCCTGGTTTCGGAGATCGGTTCATTTGCCCGGTTTTCTTCCCCAGCGAGGCTCATGGCTTACTTGGGCCTGGTTCCCCGTGAGCATTCGTCTGGAGCCAGTACCAAACGAGGTTCCATCACCAAAACAGGGAATGGGCGCCTACGTCGAACCTTGATCGAATCGGCTTGGAGTTACCGTCACCGACCGGCGGTGAAAGGAGACTTAGCCATCCGTTTAGAAGGTCTGTCCGCGGACATACAACAGATTTCATGGAAAGCGCAGAACAGGCTACATGCTAAATACCGCCGTCTGATCTTTGGAAAACACAAGCATCCCAATGTGGCGATTGCCGCTGTAGCACGTGAACTGATGGGCTTTATTTGGGCGGTTGCCCGAACCATGGAACAGCCGAACGCAAAGTAAGTTGTTTTGCATTTGTCCAAGACGTTCGTCACAAGGGAATAGGGTAAAACTCGGAGTCTTACGCCCGGGGGTTCATGAAAAGGTTCAGGAGAGAATCTGTGTTGATCGTTTGCACTAGGCTCTACGTGGGCTGAACGTGCGTTTCTAGCTTACAACCGCTCTCCTTGACGAAGGCATACCATGTGGTAACCAACCCACGGATAGCAGCGTGCCAACCGTCGCTCGCATATGGACCCCCGCGCTTAGGACTTCGACGAAATTGCAGTATTTTTGTGCTGGGCTTGACTAAAACGTTCATAGCAACGATCACCACGGAGCTTATTTTGCAGTAAAACGTCCTTTTCGGATTCTAACGGTCACCACAGAGCTTATTTCCAAAAATCAAGCCAAAAAACAGCCCGAAAATAGCTTTTCTACCGAAATAGCGTCGCTGGGGATCGTTAGATTTTTAGAATGGTTAAATCCAGCCAAATAACGTCTCTGGGGATCGTTAGAAGTTAGCTGAGACGAAATCAAGGATAAGGAGGGAACCATTTTACAGCTATAGAAAATTCCAACCTTCCCTACTCTCAAAAAGCATACACGTACACCTTGGTTCGCAACGCATCGCGGCAGGTGATGGTGCGTAACGGTTCTTTGCCTGGCAATGCAAAACAGACGCTGATCACCTTCGCCCCCGGCGGCAGCTCGCGTTGGAACTTGTCCACGAGCCGAGTCATCGCACCCGGAAACAGATAACAGATCACACCATCGGCATGCGCATAGGAACATGTATAGATGTTGCCGCGGATGAAGCGCAGACGTCCCTTGAACGAATGCTGTTGTCCTCCAGCACGGCGGAGCCCTATACTCAGCCATGTCAGGCATTGAGAAGTCCACAGTGGGATGAGTGAGTTTTCAATGCCCGTCAGTCTTTTGCCAGGACAATGCTTCACCACATCCATGCCAAGTGTTCCCCATCCCGAACCCGCTTCCATAATATCTGCATAACCCGTTATACGATTGACCTCCTGTATCACTACCTGCCTGACCGGGCGGGATGTCGGCATGGGCGAGATTCCATTTTTCCAACTTACGATTACGATCCATACAACGGCAATCAAAGTTAACACGGCAATCAGCCATGGAATTAATTGAATAATCATCATGAACTCATCATAACAAAGGGAAGCTTCGGCGGTCTATGATCGCTTGGAAGCTTCCCTTTCCTATGCCTATATTCTTTTAAAAGACCTGATCATCATTACTTAATATTACTTGGTATTTCTGTCTAGAGGAAGTGATGTGACTATTCGCCAGTCTCCCCGACATGAGATTTCATGTATACTCCTTTTTTGTAAACGGATTTAATCGTAAAATGAATGCCCAGCTTGCGATTCGTGCGGTAGATGAGCGAGTTAATCTCGTCGATACCCACCGGATCACTCTCCAACATACTTCGTTCCGGCCACACCTGCGCAATGATCTGCTCCCTTGTTACAAAATGATCCAGCTCACTATACAGCAGCTTGAACAATTGGTATTCCTTCTTGGACAGCGGAATTTCATCTTCGTTTACCTGCACCGTCTGCAGATGATCCTGTAAACGCACACCCTCGCCGAGCAAGTCCGATATACGATATTCTCTCGTCTCCCCGAGATCACCTTCCACCCGAAGGTGAATCAAACCGTTGACCAGTGTCAGGCTGTCGCCTTCGCCAAACGGATATTTCTCATATGGGACGAGGCGTTGCCCGTTAAGTTCGGTTCCATTTTTGCTATCCAGATCCTCGATCCAGAGCTGTTCTTTCGTGTCATAATGAATGCGGCAATGCCGCTTCGATATCATCTGATTATAGATGGACAAGTCCAGTTCACTGACACCTGTGTAACGCCCCACCGTAATCGAGCGGCCCTGGCTCACATAGGCGAATGAACCATCGCTCTCCTGTCCCGGCGTACGAATGACGATTTTTGCCGTCTCCCGCATGTTATTCCCCACCTTTAATGTCACTCGATCTCTATCTTTTCATTCGAGTACTGATAAATTCATCAGATTTGTTCCATTGTTTGCATGTCTGCCATTTCATATAGTGATATACAGGAACACCATAGACTTAAACAGGCTTAAACATTCTTTACTCATTCTATAACTATACCAGACGTTGTGCATTTTTTCTCATAACGCCCTGACGGACGCTTTAGCTTATTCAACAAGAGAGGTATTTGCCATGAAGAAAAAAACCATTTTGATATACGTGCTGCTTGCCTTCGCTTTATCAATCACCCTAACCGTGCTGTCACGCGTGAGTAACGATGGCGGTGTATCACCAGAAGGGACATCGGCCTCCGAAATCTCGTGGCTTCGAATGAACAATCAACCTTAAATGTGGCAGCTACTCTATTATAAACGCGACTCCTGTACAAAACGTTTCACGAATGTCATCTATACGAAACATTTGTAGCACGTCCTTCGTTCCACAATATAAGGGGAGGAATTACAGTGAAAAGAAATACCATTCACGCAATCACATGTGCTCTTTTTGCTGCTTTGATCCTTAGCAGTTGTCAAAGCTCTGATCTGCCCAATCCAGCGGAATTAAATAAAACTCCACGAGGGCTGGGGTCTTTCTATCCAGATAACATCACTGAAGTAGATTCAATTGAAATCATGAGTGGCAGTGACGGTTCTACAAAAAGAACGACCAATCCCAAGTTGATCCATGACTGGATTGAAAAGATTCGACATGTAAAAATTGTTCAGTATCCAGACGCAGAAGACACAACAGGCGTGTTATTTCATGTGACCATGTTCAAACAGGACACCGTCGTATTTTATATGACACCTACCAATATAAATCATCAGCCAATCGAGCCACAGGGCGAACTGGCAGACCTCATGACTGAGCTATACGAAGCCATTCCATAGCTTTTGTTGCACTAAAAAGGACTCTGAAATCACTATGATTCCAGAGTCCTTTGACAACGTTCAACGAAGTATACAACGTAGCAAGCACAGCGTTTTCTAATATGATACGTTCAACAACACTCGTTATACGCCTACATCAATGTTGTTCATCATCTGTTTCCTCGGATGTACCTGAGGTACTTTTCTCAGATTCATTGGATCGCGTTGATTGATCTGTTGGATTTATTTTATTCGCTGTAGTGGATATGTTCTGACCCTCACCCTCAACCTTCGCCTGAATCTCCTCCATCCGGCTGGACACCTTTTGATACAGATACGAGATACCCAGTAGCAGCAGACCAAAGCTGAAATACGCGATGATTTTGCTGCCCGCCGTCAACAGACTGACATCGTAGAACACCATCTTGCCTGTGGCGAACAACGTCAGGCCCAGACCGAGACGCCGGATCATGACATATTTTCTCCGGAACCCGTACGCGATATAGAGAATAGCCAGCACCAGGTAGACTAAGCTGAACATCAGTCCTACGTCGCCCCACTGGAACTGAATGGTCAGGAACACGGTGATGACGCCGAGCAAGTAGATGCCCGCAATAACGGGATACCACTCGACACTTTTGAACTGACCACGGATACCCGCGATGAGTAGGTCTCGCCCCGCGAAGAATACACCCACGTTGAAAATAATCAGTACCACCAGTCCGACAATCTCGGCTGCCGTATGCTGCTCTACACCTGGCTGCAATGCAGGCATCGTCAAGGTTACTGCCAGTGCAATGCAGCATCCAACCGCATGCAAGAAAAGTGTATATCCCCGCAGGAACGAGTCACGAAGCCATTTCACTTTGCCCAGTCCATACGCCAAAGCAATCGTCAGCGCAGCGAACATAAGCATTTTGTAGAACATGTGTAAGATGAATGTTTCATCAACAGTCCTGACATACAGTTCATTCGATTCATAGAGCACGTATAACCATACATTTATAAGGACTGCCACCCTGAATCCATCCAGGAAACCGCGTTCCCATGGGGCGTAGTTAAATTGTTTTCCCATTCCTTCGGAGGCATTTCCGCGTAGCGCCCAAGCATAATAAAGCGTAATGAGCAGGGTTCCCAGCGTAAGGCTGGAGTATTTTAACATAAAGTGCGACTGTTCCCCCACAAAGAATAATGATAACAAATCATACTGCACAAAGAATGTAATACATAGAAGCACGATGCCCCAGCCCGCACGCTCGACTGCCTTAAATTTTCTGAAATGTCCAAACGTAACCAGTAACACGCCTTCAATCAACCAGCCCATCGACAGCCATTTCGAACCAAACTGGAACGGAACAAACAGAATGGTAAAGGTGAGCGACGTAAGATAGAACAGTAAAATGGTCTGCTTCTCCTGCGCCATATGCCGCTGAACAAACCTCGCAAGTCCGAGATAGACGAGTGCAAAAATAACAGCAAGCAAGCCCTGCGCATCATTCCAGCCCGCCGCATCGAGCAGTACATACAAGACGAGACAGCTTAAGCTCGTATTCATGGCAAGTAAAGCGAAATCCCACCAGGTCAATTTCACCCGATGTTTGAACGGATACGCAAGCGTAATACCCAGATACAGAGCAAAAGTCACCACAGAATACAGCATACCCACCTGTTCACTCGGTGACAGCCATAGCAGAATCAGCATGGACGGCGCATGGAACAAGAAGCTGATATAGTGCACGACCGGCCATCGTTGCCCGAACGAAATGAACACAATGATACCGTTCAGCAGCAACAGATAGATCATTGCGGTATAGACCGCTGTGCCTTCCAGCCCAAACGTGAACAGGTAAGAGAAGAATGGCAAATATCCACCCACAAGACCAAAGGAACAGATCGTCTTGGACTGATACCTTAAAGACAACAAGACGGACACAGCTGACACCAGCACAGATAAACCCAAACCTGTGTACAGCCCGATAATATGCAGCAGGAAATAACTGTAGAATATCGAACCAAATAACACCGATATGCCTCCGCCAAGCAGTCCCATGGCAAATGTTTTTTGTTTCCGGCGAAACAGCCACTCCCCACCTGCTAGCATCAGTGCGCCAAGCAGGAAAAAGCCCGCGCCCTTCATATCATCGCTAAACCACGTTGAATAGGAGTATCGAAAGGCTGCGCCGACTCCCAGAATCAGGAGCAGTATCGCTACCTTGTTAATCCAGCTCAGCCCGATCCGCATCTCCATCCGATTTTGCTTGATTCGGCGCTGGATCGTTTCCTCGCTCAGCTCCTCCTCTGCCATCTGCTCATAACCATGCTGCATCTGGCCGCGAACTGCCTCAGTTCTCTCCCACACAGCCTGCTTGTGCGATTCGATCCGTGATTTCACCTCGTTTGCCAGGTAGGCAATCCGTTCCTTCATTTCAGCCGCATCCTCTTGCAGATGCTGGGAAGCCTGATTGAAGATAGTATTCAGATTAGCTTTGGTTCGATGCTCCAATTCGCTGATATGGTCGTTATGTACTGCCGTTTTGCCTTGAAAATAGGTCTCCATCTTCTCCCGCGATACCCGGATCAGATTCAGCTTCTCGTCCAGCATCTGCTCGGACAATGCCATGCGAAGACGCGCATTCTCTTCTTCCATCTGGCGTGCACGACGTTCCAGTTGTTGCAGTTTAAGTTGCTGCGTTTCCGTCTGCTCCAGCAACTGTTCGTTGCGAACCGTAAGGTCATCGGACTGATACTCCTGTAGTAAGGCTTGATAGTCCTTAGCGAGTTGCCTCTGCTGCTCCTGAACCTGCCTAAGCCGCTCCTTAAATTCCTTCATGGACTTCCTCCATTGGTTGTCATAAGATGTTTTCCTATATTTTACTATACTTATGTCAAAAATTGAGGTTTTCACGATAACTTTCCATCGGATACAATTCTGATCCGCTACACAAAAAAACACCAGCATTCCAGGTCTGTGATATCACAGATGCCAGAAGATGCTGATGCTTATTTATAGAAGCAGCGTGGAGATATCAAAAAAAACGATTGAACTATACTATGGAAGGTAATTATAGAATGTCATTTTCGTTAATCGACTCAATGCGTCGGTTTAGGGATGGGTTTTTTCAAAAATACACCGTAGGACAATGCACCCAGAAGCAGCAAACCTGCGCCCAGCAAAAATACATTGTTAAAGCTACCTGTCGTGTCCAGAATGTATCCGGTTACAACAGGAGCAAGCGCAGCACCCAGGAATCCGCCAAAGTTCTGTATTGCACCCAAGGAGGCTACTTGTTCACCCGGAGCAATGTCTGCAGCCAGTGTCCATATGACACCTGATGGTAGTTGCGAAGCAAAGTAACCAACAGACAATAGAACGATGCTCACGACCGTACTATCGATGAATGGGATAGGCGCTACCGACGCTGCGGCCAAAATAGCTCCACCAACGATAGGAACCTTACGAGAGGTCACTGCATTTACTCCTTTTCGAATGAAAAAGTCTGAGATTAATCCGCCCAGCAGTACGCCGATAATTCCGGCTACAAACGGAATCGAGGCAATCCACCCCGTCTCCTTCAACGTAAAGCCCTGCTCCTTCTCCAAATAGCTTGGAAGCCATGTCAGGTATACCCAGATCGTAAACATAATACCGAAGTTTCCGATGATCATAAACCAGGTGCTTTTGTGTTTGAACAAAGAACCCCAGTTTGCTTTGGGAGCATCAGCGGTTTTTGCTTTATCCGTACCTGTGCTCTGTTCAGCCGCGGCCTCCGGTCCTTTGATCAGCTGTTTTTCGGCAAATGTCGGATCACGATACACTTTGAGCCAGATTAGCATAATAATCAGACCAATGACACCGACAAAAATAAACATCCCTCTCCACGTCATCGTTAACATTAGAACCGTCAAAAGCGGTGGTGCAATGGCATTTGCAATCTGTGATCCCGTGTTAATAATGGAGGTTGGCAGTCCCCGCTCACTCTTGGCAAACCAGCGCTCGGTTACCTTCAAACCCGAAGTGAAAAAGGGAGACTCCGATACACCAAGCAGCATCCGCATCGCGTATAACAGAGAATACGTATTGGTAAACGCACTGAGTATGGTTGCGACAGACCACAGTCCAGACGCCCAGGTAAACATCTTTTTAGGTCCGAATTTGTCCACGAGCCAGCCAGCTGGCAGATTAGCCAATGCGTAAGGCCACAAAAAGGCGGATAACAGCAAACCCATCTGTGTGGAAGATAGCCCGAATTCCGCTGCTATCGTTGTATTTGCAATACTTAGATTAGATCTGTCCAAATAGTTTACGATAGCACCCAGGAGCAATAATAAAATGATGCCCCATCTCAAACCTACTTTTGGTGTTTGAGGTACCGAAGCAGGGGATGGTGATGGTTTTAATGTTGCCATGGAAGTCACTCTCCTCAACATACATAAATATTAAATTACTCATATTATATATAATGAATAAATATGGAAATTACAGGTTTGAGCAAGCGCTGCTCTTCCCCCAACATGGGAAAGATTTTACTAAAGTATACGTTTTCATAACTGGTTAAAAACGCTCTATATCTCTGTGGTTGTCCCAACACGCTCCAGACCTTCATCCCCCTGCATACTCACAACGACCAGCGTAGTGCAAAACCCTGGTCGCTGTGAACTTCGTTTACCTATGCACGGGTTATCCGATCTGCTTGGGTTAATTAGCGCGCAGCAGCTACCGCCTGCAGAAACTCTTCAGCAGCCTTCGTTACTCGTCCGTAATCACCGGAATCCTTGGCTGCTTTGGTGATATAACTGCCGACACCAACGCCAACACAGCCAGCTGCAAGCCACTCATGCACATTTTGCGGCGTAACTCCACCCGTAGGCGCAATCGCAGCTTGAGGCAGAGGCGCAGACATCGCTTTTACATACTGCGGCCCTACAGCTTCTGCCGGGAACAGCTTCACGATGTCCGCTCCCGCTTCAAGTGTCTCTACGATCTCCTTGGCAGTGAACGCCCCACTAACGGTTACGGCCTGGTACCGGTTAGCCACCTTGATCATATCAGGGTTGAGTTGAGGACTTACCAGCATCTCTGCTCCAGCCAGTATAGCAGCTCGCGCCGTTTCCCCATCGAGAATTGTACCTGCACCGATCAGAATGCCTTGGGAAGCATATTTACGTGATAAAACCTTGATCACATCGAGCGCTCCCGGTACACTCATCGTGATTTCAAGTGCCCGGATTCCTCCTGCGATTGCAGCTTCTGCAACGGATAGTGCCTCTTCTTCACTTTCTGATCGAATAATCAGTACAATGCCGGTTTCGGCAATGGTGTTCAAGTTCTCCAGCTTACGCCACATATCTGTATCCCCCTTAACTCATATGTCTATATAAATTGAACTAAAGATTTTACACAATTCACTCCGATGACAAAATAACCTCTCTCCACATCGCCTTACTCTTGTCTTTGCGGATACAAGCGATCACCGCTGTAGCCCAGTTGACCTGAGAGCTTCCATGCGGCTTCTTTAACCAGCTTTACAATGCTAGCCTCACGTTCCGGGGTCATTCCAGAATACATACTAGCTACACTGATTGCAGCCACTGGCTCGTCCCACTGATCATAGACAGCAGACCCGATGCAATACATCTCCAGATGATCCTCACGGTCATCGATAGAGTAACCGCGCTCACGAATCTCCTGCATATCCTGCAAAATATCGGGGACCGTCACTTTGGAGTAGGATGTGCGCGAAGGGATCTCGCCTTCTCCCAAAATCTCCAGTACCTTGCTGGTTGGAAGAGCTGCAAGCAACGCCTTGCCCAGTCCGGTCGTATGCATATACCGGCGAGAGCCCAGCTTGGCCGTTGGACGCATCACGGAATAACTCTCCGCTTTGTCCAAATATACAATCCTTCCCTTGTCTTCAATGCCAAGAAAGGCGGTACTGCCTGTCTGACGATTCAATTCCTGAAGCAAAGGCCGGGCCATATGGGGAACTCCCATATTAGACAAATAGGCCATACCTGTCTCAAATACTGCAATGCCCAGGCGATAGGTCTTGAGACGTACATCGTCCATTTCAATAAACCCTTTGTGCAACAACGTCTGCACGAGTTCAAACCCGCTGCTCTTGGGCATGTTCATCTGTTTGCATATTTCATTCAGTGTTAACGGAGCACCACTTTTGGCAAATAAAACGAGTAAATCCGCTACACGCTCCGCAGATTTATTCATGCGAATATGGTCCATGTTATCTCCTTCAAATTCTTCGACGTCGAAGTTCGCATATGTGAACTTATTTCACATCACCGAACGATGCCCTCATTATAGATCAGCCATTCCGAAAATATCAACCGCTTTCCCAAATTTTTTTTCTGATTTCTTTTTCCCCAAAAGGGATTGTTTTTCTGAGAGAAACAGTTTACTCTAGAAGCAAATGTTCACCAACGCGAATTAAGTTCGTATATGCGAACTATATAGAGAGTAAAATCCATTTACGATCGATATGATCCTGATATTCTGTAGGGGGAATTGGGCATGAAACCTGTACTGATTTTTCTAATCGGCTCCGCTGGCTCCGGTAAATCAACCATTGGCAAGAAGCTAGCTACCGAGCATCACTTTTGTTACTTGGATAAAGATGTTTTGTGTAACACGTTTACAGGCAAACTTCTGGAAACGCAAGGGTATTCTCCTCACGATCGTGACGGCAACAGCTATTACCGCGATATCGTGATGGATCTGGAGTACGAAACGTTACTCAACGTAGCCAACGACAATCTGCAACTAGGCAGATCGGTTATTCTGGATGCGCCTTTTGTTGGTTATTTTCATAAAAGCGATTACATTGATGGGTTGGTTTCCACGTATGGGTGGGAAGAGGTTATTCCTGTTGTACTCCGGGTCGATGTGAATATGGACGTGCTTGAGCAGCGCTTGCGAAGTCGAGGACTGGAGAGGGACAGATGGAAGCTGGAGCACTGGGATACTTTTGTGCAAGGATTGAAAGCCAACGTTTGTACGTGGGAAAATATACAGCTTGTCTCTGTTGATAACAGTTCAGAACATTTGGACCTGGAGCGGCTGACTTCACAGTTGCCCTTAGCTGTAACCTCACTTGGTTCTTAAGGAAGCAAAAAAGTACACAGAGAGCATCTGCCCTGCTGTGTACTTTAGTGTCCTTTATCTCATCATCAGCAAAACGCGAAGCCCTATTGCTCCATATGGCTCCACATTGCTGCAAACCTAGTTTTTATCTGATGTATCGCTTTTCTCTACTGTGCCGCCCTCATCCGTCGATTCAGGTTCGATAAGCTGCGTTGTATTCGGGTCAAGCCAGCTCGTAATCATACCTCGCACATAGGTCAGATCTTCATCAGACAGGTCATAATACCACGTACCGCTGCGCATCTTCCCATCGCCTTTCAGCATATAGTTGCTGATAGTTGGAATGCTGTCTTTCATATATAGAGACTCGGCAAAATTCACAATAAAGTCCGATTTCATATTCGTTGTAAAATTCGATCCGGCAATCTTGATGATGTCCGGGATTTTGGTCAGATTTTTGACCTCCATCGCACGATTCATGAACGCACTTAGGAAAATCCGGTGACGCATCGTACGGTTGAAATCGGAATCCTCCCGATAACGCACATATCCCAGCGCCTCTTCGCCGTTATAGATCGGTTTGTTAGCTTGCACGAACAGCTTCTCATGCGCTTTACTTTTGTTCTCAATGTCTTTCTTAATTGGCAACTCCACGCCGCCCACCGCATCAACAATGTCCTTCAAACCGTGAAAGTTAATCGCAGCATAGAAATCCACTTTGTTCTCCAGCAGCTTCTCCACCGTATCCATCGCCATTTTGGCTTCGCCGTGGGCATAAGCCGAGTTAATCTTGGACTTCACATCACGACCCACAATTTCAGTGTAGGAGTCACGCGGAATAGACAACAATAACACTTTATTATCCTCTGGACGCACGACAGAATAGATGATCGTGTCCGAACGGCTTGGCTCATTATCCCGCTGGTCAATGCCCAGCAGCAACAATGAAAAAGGATCGGTATGTTGAACAACAGGCGCATCCTTATCCCCTGCGGCTTTATACGAATCATCCAAAGCTTCCTTCACCGTACCTGAGGCGAACAGGTTAAATGCCAGCACAACGAGTTGTTTCTGATAGATGAATCCGATGCCTCCGAGCACAATCAATAAACTCAGTATGATGATAAGGGGCTTCTTCCATTTTTTCTTCGGTTTCTTCGGCTTCCGTCTAGTTAAATGTGCAGCACTGTTTTCCATCATATCTCCTTTAGTTGCGGTTTCTTCATTCATTTAACTATATTAATAACACGTTTTCAATAGATTACGATATAATCGGCTATACAAATACTGGACACCAAAGGAGCGATGAGAGATGGAATATCGACGTTTAGGCAACAGCGGTCTGCGTGTATCGGCACTGGGATTGGGCACGAATGCATTTGGCAAAAGAGCAGATCAGGCCGCCTCGACCCGCATTCTTCATGCAGCGCTGGACAGTGGCATCAACTTTATCGACACCGCCAACATCTATGCTGGCACCGAATCGGAACGAATCATTGGACAGGCACTGGCCGGTCGGCGGGAAAACGCTGTGCTTGCAACCAAAGCCGGCTTGCCCCGGCATGATGGTCCCCATGGGCGCGGTTCCTCGCGCTACCATCTACAGCAAGAGCTGGAACATAGCCTGCGGCGTCTGCAGACGGATTATGTTGATCTGTACCAGATCCATACCTTTGACCCGCATACCCCGCTGGATGAAACCCTGCGCACGCTCGACGACATGATCACGTCGGGCATAGTGCGCTACATCGGCGCCTCCAATTACGCCGCCTGGGAGCTAATGAAAGCCCTCGGCATTAGCGAGATGCGCGGATATGCGCGGTATATCTCCACGCAAACCAGCTACTCGCTCGCCGATCGAACACCTGAGAACGAACTCGTTCCGCTGTGTCTCGATCAAGGTGTAGGCATTATCCCGTATTTCCCACTGGCTGGCGGTATCCTGACAGGAAAATACAATGGACAAGCCAGTATTCCGTCCGGCTCCAGAGCAGATACCGACCCGTCGTTCAACCGCTTCTTGCTGGAGCATAATATTCGGCTGAGCGAGCAGGTAAGTGCCAAGGCAGAGGCCGCCGGTTGCTCTCCAAGTACACTATCCCTCGCCTGGCTATTAACTCGCCCGGCCGTATCCACCGTAATTGTAGGAGCCACGCAGACGGAGCAGCTGGAGCACAATCTGGCCAGCCTCGATCTCAAGCTTTCAGATGAATTGCTGACTGAACTGGATCAGCTGAGCGAGGATTTCCGTTATGGCCAGCCATTCGCATCCTACAGACTGGATTAGATTTCAATGACAAATAAACCTTCCAACCTTACATGGTTAGGGAGGTTTATCCATTTTTCGTCATTTTTCGCGCAAAATATATCATGAATTCACTCATGTAAACGAAAGCCGCTGATGAATCAAAATGTACTCCGTATTAATGTTCTGCTCTATTCCGAATAAACTCCTGCATGATTTCCATATAACCCTCTTTACGATCCGCGAGAAGTTCGAAGAAGTTTTTATCCGATTCCTCCACGAGATTCATGCCTTCAATCGCCAGCCTTGTGCCTTCCGGCGTTGTCGTAATGATATTCGCCCGTGTATCCGTCTGATGACGCTCACGCTTAACGTAACCTCTTTTTTCGAGGGCTCGTAACACTTGGGAGGTAACATTAACGTCTACATTGGCAAAATGAGCAATCTGTACCTGGGTAACTCCCTTGCCTTCCAAGTCACGCTCATTAAGCCATAAACAAGTATGCAATAAAATAAATTGAGGCTGTGTCAGATCAAGGGGTTCTAATACCCTGCGCACTTCCTTCTGCCACATCGTTGTTACCTGCCATAACAGGTATCCGGGACTATCTTGCGGATTCGTGTATCGTGAGCTTTTCATTGTTCTACCTCCGTGATGTACGATCTTGTGCAACAGAGATGTATGTATATATCATACATGGTATAACGAATCTGTTATAATAACGCTTCGAAATACACTTCCGTTGCATCTCTATTCATTCATCTATGAAATAATATAACGATTTATCGTGTAGGAATAAATTGTTTTATCCATTGACCAAATCCCTGCGGATTTCGACTCTGGATCAAGATGGTGCCCTCTCCTCGAAAACGGCAAACCAACCCTTCCCCACTCGTCACACTGGACAACCAGCCTTGGGATGCTTTTTCGATGCGATAATCAACGTAATGAGGCCAAGCTACCAAGTGAGCGTTATCGACAATAATCTCTTCGCCAGCAGCCAATTGTATAGGATGTATCGCACCATATGAGGACAGAAACACAGTGCCTCGTCCACTAATTTCAATTATAAAGAAGCCTTCTCCGGAAAAAAGACCTTTTTTCAGATTCTGCATTTTGGTATTCACCTGAATGCCTTCTGTTCCTGCCAGAAATCCGTCTTTCTGTACATAGAGAGAGTACGAGCCATCTAGTTCTACAGCCTCCACACTGCCCAGAGTTGATGGAGATAACAAAATCTCCGCGCTTCCCCCGGCAGCCGTCAATTCCTGAAAGAAAAATTTCTCTCCACTCAACATACGGCCAAATCCAGCGAGCATACCGCCTTCTGCTGATCCTTTGAGTTCAACGGTAGGCGACATGGACACCATGGCTCCACTTTCAGCCTTGAAACGCTCTCCACGCTGTAAATCTACCTTAAGCATAGCAAATGCGCCGTCGTATAGAATTTCGTATTTCACGGTTTCATCAGCTCCCTGTCATTGTCGGTAGTAAAGTCATTGAGTCCATTATCCTCCAGCACGGCTGCTTTGTCGCCATATTCCTTGATGATATGCTGGTCACCCCAATTACATAGTGCGGTCAGAATAGGCTCTAAACTCCGGCCGTATTCACTCAATTCATACTCTACCTTGGGTGGCACCTGATTGTACACGATTCTTTTTACAATACCGTCATTCTCCAGCTCCCGCAGTTGCTGCGTTAACATCTTTTGAGTGATTGCGGGCATGATACGCTTCAGATCACTGGTTCGTTTCTTTCCATGTGTTAGGTGACAGAGAATAACACATTTCCATTTGCCGCCAATAACCTCCAGCGTTGCTTCAACAGATATATTATATTTTTTGCGCTCCATGGTTGTCTTCCTCCCTGTATAACCTATGATTTGCTTCCGTTCATGCTAATGTATAGGCACCAAAAAGTACGTATGGTACTAAAAAGTACGTACTGTTCATGTTATACCGAATAATTCATAATAGCATTTGCCGGTAAGCAAATCTACATTCTAGGAGTTGAACAGGACATGCATCATGAGACAAAACACAGCACTTGGGCGCTACTGGCATTAGCAATCAGCGCTTTCGCAATCGGTACGACGGAGTTTATCAGTGTAGGACTCTTGCCACTGATCGCAAATGATCTTCATATTAGTGTATCTTCAGCAGGGCTAACCGTTACCATATATGCTCTGGGTGTGATGTTCGGTGCACCGATTCTAACATCACTTACATCGGCTATATCACGCAAAACGTTGCTGCTCGCGATCATGTTGGTTTTTATTGCCGGTAACACCCTGGCATCATTATCCACCGGGATTACTGTACTTCTTATCGCACGGGTGATATCCGCTCTCGCACATGGCTTATTCATGTCGATTGGCTCCACCATAGCAGCTGATCTGGTACCAGAAGGCCGCAGAGCAAGTGCTATTGCCACGATGTTCTCGGGACTGACCATTGCAACGGTAACCGGTGTGCCTATCGGTACATTCGTAGGCCAAAATCTTGGCTGGCGGGCAGCCTTTATCCTGATTGCAGCTGTTGGCATCCTTGCCCTGATCGCTAACCTCTTGCTTGTGCCCTCAACGTTACAACGTGGTACACGTACAGCCTTTCGGGATCAGGTGAGACTCGTCACACGCGGTCGTCTGATGCTTGCTTTTATCATCACGGCTGTAGGCTATGGAGGCACATTTGTCGTGTTCACATACTTGTCTCCGCTATTGCATGACATCAGCGGTTATTCGGATCAAACAATCGCTATCATTCTGCTGTTGTACGGTGTGGCCATTGCCATTGGTAATATGATCGGCGGTAAAGCAGCCAACCGCAAGCCATTGAAGTCACTTCATGTCATGTTCATTGTGCAAACGATCATCCTTGGCATCCTGTATTTCACCCTTCCATTCAAATGGGCTGCACTGGTGACCATTATGGGCATGGGCTTGCTTGCTTTCATGAATGTACCTGGCCTTCAAGTCGTTGTGGTTACACTCGCAGAAAAGCTTGCACCGCAAGCCAAAGATGTCGCGTCGGCTTTTAATATTGCTGCGTTTAACGGGGGTATTGCTATAGGTGCCTATCTGGGCGGAGTCGTGAATGACTCCATCGGTTTGATCCATACCACCTGGGTCGGTGCATTAATGGTGCTTATTGCGGCAATCCTGACGATATGGGCGCAACATCTTGAGCAGCAAGTTACGACAAAATCAGACAGGTTGGAACCAAACCCTGTTAAGGTCTGATCTGGAAGAAAAGCACCTTTCTCGTTATAGATCAGAGACAGCTCGAATCCGTATCCGGCCTCATATTATATATCGACAGACTATATACGTTACTATATAGGTTGGGCGTTATTTGATCTAGTATGATTTAATTTTGTATCATGAATTGTTGGCAATATCACTTTAAATGGAAATATAAACAGATTTCAAGGAGGATTTCTCATGACAATAGCAAAAAATCTACAATCGACAACAACATTGCATAACGGTGTTCACATGCCTTGGTTTGGCCTGGGCGTATTCAAGGTCGAAGAGGGATCAGAACTGATTGAAGCGGTGAAAAGTGCAATCAAACACGGTTACCGCAGTATCGACACAGCAGCGATCTACGGCAATGAAGCAGGAGTTGGACAGGCCATCGCTGAGGCATTGCAAGAAAACGGGTTAAAGCGCGAAGACCTCTTTATTACCTCTAAGGTATGGAATGCTGATCTTGGATATACGGAAACACTTGCCGCATTTGATACCACGATGAACAAGCTGGGACTGGAAGTTCTCGATCTATACCTGATTCACTGGCCCAAAGCCGGCAAATACAAGGGTGCTTGGAAAGCCATGGAGGAATTGTACGCAGCAGGCCGAATCCGTGCAATTGGCGTAAGTAATTTTCAAATTCATCACCTGCAAGATCTCATGCAGGATGCACAAGTGAAACCGATGGTCAACCAAGTGGAGTACCATCCCCGTCTAACACAGGATGAATTGCGAGCATTCTGCAAACAGCATGGCATTCAGCTTGAAGCCTGGTCACCGTTGATGCAAGGTGAGCTGCTGGACAACGCGGTACTCACGGAGATTGCTACATCCAAGAACAAGTCTGTCGCTCAAGTCATCCTACGCTGGGATCTGCAAAATGGCGTCGTGACCATCCCGAAATCAACCAAAGAACATCGGATTATCGAAAATGCTGACATATTCGACTTTGAGCTGTCCACTAAGGAGATGGAACGGATCAACTCGTTGAACGAGAATGTGCGCGTAGGCCCAGACCCTGATAACTTTGATTTCTAATTCAATTCTTTAAAGTAAGACCACTAACCTATCAAACAAAGTCGATTATTCATCCATCGGCTTTGTTTTTGCTTTCTCTTTTATGATTAAACTGGTCAATGAGTTTATCCAGAATCACCGACTGCTTGATTACTTCAGGATGTAGAAGTCCATTGTATTCCTTCGCGAGTTCATGCAGGCGGTTCCTAGCCCGCTCAATTTCTAACTGTATAAGCACACTTTTTCTCATCAAATTCAGCCCCTCTGTAATATTTTAGAATTTGATGTCAGATTATAGAATATTGATTTAAAGGCACAAAAAAGTTGTAGTTAAAAATTAAAAAAAGCGTCCTCTCCAATTGGAGAAACGCTTCCTTTAAACACACTCTTTAGAGTACTTATCTTGTTGTTGTTTCAAAATTCATACAATAAACAACTTTAACCTCCCCAGCCATGTCCCATAGTAGTTAATATTACAGGGATAGAAACAATAATGGTGAAACTAAAGAGAGCCCGGCAGTATAGCATTTTTTTTCTCATTTAAATGATACACCTCACTTGATAATTTTTTAAATAATTCTTTTGCCTTAGCATTTGCAAAATCTCTGTATTTCTCAAAAAGAGCCATACATGTAATTATATTCTTACCACTATTCATTTTAATCGATAACTTCAAACCTTCTAAAACAAGTTTTATCGCAGAAACAGCATCATTATTCTCATTAAATCGATATACAGCCAGATCAGTAAGAAACTGGGCATATCCCTCTTTTATTATTGTAGATTCATACTTGTTGAACTCTGCTCGTTCCCATTCGGTTGGTATATATTTTTTAAAACGTTCCAATATCCCATCGATATTAAAATGATACACATTTGCTGCCTCAATTATGTGTCTTACAGCAATGAATATTTCATCTTCCTGTGGTGCTATGTAATCAATGTACTCTTTCAAAACATCGATTTCTCCAGACTTTAAGCGATACAAAAAAGTGTTAGCAGTAGCCCACTCCGAAAATTGTCCGATGATACTTGCAGATTCCTCATCTTTCTCTTGAATCCAACTCTCTCCCTCTGCATACAAAGCCACAAACTCTAATGCCCTTTTATAATCACCACACTCTTCACTAGCTGTTGCACGAGCCAGATTTGCATATAAAATATAATAATATATAGGTCGACCTGTCAGTCTCTTTATTTCGGATGGCCGTACAGAGCGACATTGTAAATCATATTGAATCGTGGCAATTCGGTGCATCTCTTTAGCTAATATTTCAACTTTTCCCCACTTATGAAGTGTTCCATAAACATGCATTAGCTGCTTCAATGCTTCAAGCTGAATGGCTTCATCGAGACGGTTAACATAGGTTTCAAACTTAGTTGCAGCACGCATATTTTCTTCTAAATCTTCTCCCAGATCGATAACAAACAAACGATACTGACACATCGCAAGACGTTCAGAATGCTGATATTTCTCTGCTTCACACACACCTCTATATAGAATTGCCGCTGCCGAATATCTGTTATCTTCAAACAATTCTTCTGCGATATCAAATAATACAGGAACATATGAGAGGTCTTCCAATAAACGGTCCGTTACCTGTTGGATACAATCAACACGATTCAAGTCAGCGCAACGAAATATAAATGGTCTTATTCGTCTGATTGAAACTAGAAATGAGAAACATTCCTCTATGTAATCATTAAAAAAATAATCTTCAGGCAACCCCATCCCAGAGGTGATTGCTGTGAGTTGATTCATTGATATAGGCCTGCTCCCTTGTAATATACGGCTAAGCGTTCCCGAGTTTATACCTGATGTCATAGCAAAGTGAGAATGTTTAATACGATTATCCTGTATATGCTTTATCAGTTTTTCTCGAATTGAATTTGTCCACTCCATCAGGCTCCCCCCAACACAAAAATATACAAAAAATAGGATAAAAAACCTATATATAACTATATACTAGTTAAGAATCAACCATTGGTCAACAACAAAATATTTATATCAAGTGATCTTCTAAATGGGAGTTAACAAACAAATTGATAGGCACTACCTGTTGAGTTATTCTCTACGCTATATTGTTGTTAACTCAGCTACTTCTATCACGTATTTTATTTAAATGAGAGGTGACATGCTTGGGTTCATCTAAAATAAAGCGATTCTACATTTTTTCAGTCTTCATCGGTTTGATACTTATTTTGTCCGGATGTATTCTTTTCTTCCCCGAGACAACATGATCAGATACATCGGTTATTTAATATTACAATGTACACGCATTACGTTATATCCTCCCAATCTTCGGGATGTTACTAATTATTATTGGTTGATACATTACTTAAAAAGAATTGAAAACACTTCAAGCGGAACACAGAGCATTGGAGAGAAAAATCACAAACTTTTTTAAATAACAAGCACCAAAGAGGCTGTATCTAAACTCGATTCGAAATTTAGACACAGCCTCGGCTTATTCAAATGGATTCCAGCCATCCTCCCCTGACAAAACGAGGGACAACGTATACTCGGCTGCTTCTTCCTCCGTCAGTATGTGAGACCAAGGCACGCGCACATCTGCACGTCCGGCTCCTGGCCCGGCACTTTTATATTCGGCATAATTAACTGTGGTTTCCGCTTCGACCTTGTTCCAGTTATGCCAGCCTTCCTGTTTCACGTGCGCACCGAGCCAGCAGTTCAGGAAACAGACTTTGGAATGATTACGCCACGGCCTGCCCAGATACACCGATTGCGGAGGGGCATTACTGGTCAGATCACATTCGACAAACACATATCCGTAACGAACATCCTCTGGTGTAGAAGCCGCTGTAATCCAGCCATTCACATGTCCTTCTGCAACCTCCACTTCCGTCAAGCGACTCTTCGTGAAGATCTCACAACCCTTGAACACAACCGTAGCCGAGCCAAAAATAAAGTCGATATCCCCTTCGATATAACAATCCTCGAAGTACTGTCTTAACTTCCTGCGCTCGGCACCGTCACGAGGCCCACCGAAATAACTGCGGTCCAGCGGTTGCTCAGGCAATGGTCCAGTAAAGATCGTATCTTGATGACCGATAAAACGGCATCCGCGGAACACAGCACGATCCCCATCCACATAGACTGCTAGCGCCTGTCCTACCTCGCTACCTGGCCCAGCCGAGTTCACGAAAGAGATGCCTTCCGCCTTGAAATCATCAGCCCCGATAAACGCTGTGTACGAATGGAATGTATGATACTGTGAACCGTCGGGAAATCGCTTGAGTGCATGGTCATCATAGGTGATAATCGTCTGCTCGGCGCCCTCACCAATCAGATGGATGCCCGGCTTATCCATGTGCAGCTTCTCAACATACACGCCTGCCTTCACTCGGATCGGAAGGCCTTGAGTACCATGATCTGGATGAGCATCCACTGCCGCCTGAATGGTTGTATAATCTCCTGATCCGTCAGAAGCAACCGTAATACAGGGAGTAGATGACTCCAACACGAGATCCGCTGCCGAGCGTTGCTCCGTCATGGCAAACGCTCCATTTCCAGTGCGGCCAGCAACAACGGAGCAACTCCCATAAAGGAATCGCTTACAATAGCCTCGCTAACATAGTAGCTGTACGAGCCATCACGATCCAGACTCAATCCCGCTCCGTGGCAGATGCCGTTCAACCGAACGCCTTCAGTGGTCTCCTCCATTAACTTGGACGTAAGCCCTTGCCACCCTTTTTCCGCCGCAGTTCTGAAGTGAGGTTCCAGATAACGCAAACGTACACCTTTCGCAATTGCATATACAAACATGCTTGAGCCTGAAGCTTCCAGGTAGTTTCCTTTGCGGAATCCTTGATCCAGCACCTGGAACCATAGTCCGCTCTCCTGCTCTTGTACTCGTACCAAGGCATTACACATACGCTCAAAGATACCAATAATCGTACCCCGTTTAGGATGATTCAGCGGGAAATGTTCGACACTATCCACGATGGCCATGGCATACCAGCCCATAGCTCGGCTCCAGAAGTGCGGGGAACATCCGGTCAGGGAATCTGCCCAGATCTGCTCCTTCGATTCATCCCAGCCATGGTATAACAATCCGGTACGTGGATCACGTGTCTGGCGCTCGACCAGCAGAATTTGATGAGCTACTTCGTCAAATAACTCTGGACGCTGAAACGTCTTCGCATATTGGGAGAGAAAGGGAGAAGACATGTACAGTCCATCCAGCCACATCTGGAACGGATAGATTTTTTTGTGCCAGAAGCCACCCTCGGATGTACGAGGCTGCCCTGCAAGCTGCGCTGCGAGCAGATGAGCAGCTTCTGCGTAGCGCCCATCCTCGGCATCATCAAGTAATGCAAACAGGTTCTTCCCTTGATTAATCTGATCCAGATTATATTCTTCCAGGGAGTAGGTTCCGATAGATCCATCTGGCTGTACATACAGATCCATATGTCTTTTCATAAAATCGATATATTCCTGCTTGCCGTATTCTTCTCCTGTTCGTGCCATAGCCATTAACGTCATGCCTTCCACGTATGCCCATCGTCCTGAAGGGAATGCATGGAAACCATCCTCGTTACATTGCTGCATAATCGTTGCTGCAATTCGCTCAGACCAGGATAACTGCGTCTGTACCTGCATCGCGTTACCTCCTAGTAGTTTGTATTGGTTCGAATACAATAACGTGCATCGAATCTGTTACTAGCCACTGCTCTCATTCTACTCATTCGTTCTAAGCTATAATTTGAACTAAAGATGTTTACACGCTTACTCCAATGACAGAACAACCTTCCAATCGATGTTATCACCAGATTTTTTTCGATTCCCTTTTATTAAAGGGAAAATCCGGTGATAAAGGCGAACGCTTCACTTTTTCAGGTTTTTTCTGTCCTCTCCGTTGGTGTGTAAAATAATAACTCAACATGGGATAGTTCTTCATTCAATTATACATTCACTTACTACTTTTAGAGCTGAACTAGCTTTCTATAAAAGCCGGCATTACTGCCGGCACGTTGCTGTTGAATTACGCAGATTCAGCTTCGGCTGGATGACAACCGGTACATCCACCCGCTCGTCACGGATCAGGGATACGATGAGCTCTGCCGCCTGAGCGGCCAGTTCATCCAGTGGTGGACCAATGGTGGTCAATGCCACTTCGGCATACTGCATATCCGGCAGATCGTCATAACCGATAATCGAGATATCACGCGGCACGCTGTAGCCGGCTTCGAGCAACGCCCGAAGTGCTCCCCGTGTCACGAGGTTGTTCAAGCCGATAAATGCCGTGGGAGACTCCGCGCCAAACGTATAGTTCCGGATCGCGAAATACCCGTCCTCCCACGAAGAATGCGCAGGCAACACATCGTCCTCATTGAAAACCAGTCCTGTGCGCTGCAATGCTTCCCGATAACCCTCCAGCTTGACATGCTGCGAGTTACCGATGAATCCAATTCGGCTGTGACCGAGGGATTTCAGATGCTCCACGGCCTTGTACAGCCCCTCCTTACGATCAATCTTGATGTAAGGAGAGTTCGGGGCTTCATCTGTACCGAGTACAAAACATGGCATGTTCAGGGTCGCAAACTTTTTCCAAAATGCATCCCGGTTGTCCAGCGCATAGTCCCACAGAATACAACCATCGACACGCAGCTGGCTGAACACGTCCACCCCGTCATCGGCAACAACCAGAATCATCTGATATCCTCGCTTCTTCAGCTCGGTATGCAGGCTACCCGAAATGTTGGAGAACAATGGATTGCTCAGTTCGTCCAGCACAAAACCGATGATATTGCTTCTGCCGGTGGAGAGTTGCCGGGCCAGCATATTTTTCCGGTATTGGTGTTTTTCCGCTACCGCGAGCACCTTCTGCTTGGTCGCCGGTTTGATCCGGGGATCATCATTCAGTGCTTTCGATACCGTGCTGTAGCTCACCCCCGCCAGTTTGGCAATATCTTTAATGGTAATCAAATTGAATCAACACCTCTCATATGCCTGAAACCTGTCTCTTATTTCTGTGCAGCTTTATAGCGATCATACTGTGCCTGTCTGCCTGCGATCACCTGTTCAACATTCATGCTTTTGAGTGTCTCGATGTACTTGTCGAACTGATCGAGGCTTGCATCACCACTAATAAACTTGAAGTTCATCTCTTCTACATATGTGGTAATGTCAGGCATCGACATGCTCTCTACGCTCGCTTCATCCGGCAAAGCATACACAAACGGGAACGGCTCACGCACATATTTCTCTAATTCTTTGTCCAGCTTCGCATGCCAAGGTGCAACGATCGAATCCGCTGAATCCGTGGACTGGATGTTTGGCAGGTTGACTGGGCCAATTCCGAGCTTTTGGATATATTCATTGTCTTTACCTTTATCCGTGAATTTCTTCACGCCATTCTCTTCTGTATACGTATCATCCTTGATGCCCCAAGTGTAATATGTCTGTGCTTCATCACTGACTGCATAATCCAGGAAGCGGAAAGCCAGTTCCGGATTTTTGCTATCTTTACTGATGCCGAAGATACCACTAACCGGTGTACGTCCGATGTAGAACTGATCTCCATGTGGCCCTTTTAATGGTAGAATACCTTTGATGATCGGCTCTTCGGGCTTGTAATCCTTGAAGAGCGGGCTGTAAACCATCGACATATACCAGCTGAAATTAAACGTCGCTCCCGTTACGTCTTGCGAGATCCGTGAAGTAACCTGGTCGCTTGTAGTGCTCGCGTAGTCCACCCCGAGCAGACCTTCCTTGTACAGACCATTCAAGTAAGTCAGGTATTCCTTGTAGGCTGGCTCATAATAGCTGAAATGCACTTTGCCTTGATCGTCTGCATAGAAATTGTTCGATAGATCAAGTCCAAAGGCTGGACCGAAGGCCATAGGGATAAACTTCGATTCCATGGACAATGGAATCTCATCGGCTTTGCCGTTGCCGTTCGGGTCATCTGTTTTAAATTTGCGCAGCATCGCTGTGAACTCATCAAGCGTAGTTGGCTCAGATAATCCCAGCTTTTTGAGCCAACGCTCATTCACCATGAACACAGGCATGTAGTTACGCGTCAGCGTTTGTTGTGGAACATAATACATTTTACCATCTGGCGTGGTTAAACTGGCTTTCACGGATGGCGACTTTTCATATATTTTTTTGAGATTAACGCCATACTTCTCTACCAGGTCATTAATCGGGATGAACAGACCGCTGTTAATGTACTTCATTAATTGATCCTGATCCGGCAGGTACACGATATCCGGGAGCCCTGTGCCGGCAGCCAGCCTCGGATTAACCGCATCCGCATAGTTTTGAGGAGGGATCAGATCCCAATCTACTTTCACACCCGCATTGCTCTCAATTTTCTTAACGATGGCTGCGGTGGACAGATCCACGTTGGTTGTCCATGCGTTCGTTGCCAGGACTGACAGCTTCGCATCCGGTTGATCCGTTACCGGCCCAGCACCGGTATAATTGAAGGCTTTTTCTGTACTCTCAGGTGTTTTCCCCGCATCGGTTCCTGCACCCGTTCCCCCGCTACAACCCGCCAAACTGATCGCAAGTATCGCCGCAATTACACTTTTTCTTCCTGCCCCTTTGACTTTCATCCATCATTCCTCCTTGGTATGAACCCTTTTGAACTCCCTTGAATGACTTGCTTGAATGACTGTGGTGCTTGGTAATGCACTCTATCCTTTCACGGCTCCGAGGGTAATGCCCTTAACGAAGTACCGTTGGATAAACGGGTAGATCATCACGATCGGCAGAATGCTGACCACGATAGATACATAACGAACCTGCAGCGATGAAACCGCCAGTGCACCGGATGTCATCGTACCGCCCATCTTCTGCATAACTTCTGGCGAAGCCATGATCAGCACCCTTCGCAGGAACATCTGGAGCGGTTGCATATCCTGTTTGCCTAGATACAGTAAGGCTGAGAAAAAATTGTTCCAGTGGAATACGGCGTAGTACAGCGTCAGCACGGCTAGTGTAGGCTTGATAATTGGAACGGCCAGACGATACAACATCGTCATCTCATTCGCTCCATCAATGCTTGCGCTTTCAAAAATTTCATTCGGAATGCCTTCAAAGGCCGAGCGGCAGATCATTACGTTAAACGTAATCACCAGTACAGGTAGCACCATCACCCAACGAGTATTGTACAAACCGAGTGATGTGATCAGCATGTAGACCGGAATGAGTCCACCTGAGAAATACATGGTGAAAGCGATAAAAAAGTTCAGCTTGCGCCGTAGAAAAAACTGCTGTCTCGACAAAGGAAATGCAGCCAGGCAAGTTGCTACAATGTTCAGCAACGTGCCCACAACGGTATACCAGACCGTGTTATAGAAGGACACCCACAGTTCCTTGTACTGCAGTACCATCTTATATCCTGAGAGAGTGAACCCCACAGGCCAGAGCACCACTTTTTGTTTATCGATGGCATCCACCGAGCTGAAGGAAATGCTGACCACGTACAGGAATGGATATAAGGTGACTACAACCGCCAGGATGGTCAGCAGGTAGACGAAGACATAGAATAATCGGTCACTTCTCGATTTTTGCATACAGGCTCTCCTTTGGATCAGTGTGTGTCTTACCAGAGTGACATTTTGGTCAGGCGGCGAGTCAGGGTATTGGCTGCAAAAACAAGGATAAAGGTGATAATGGAGTTGAATAGTCCAATAGCTGTGGCGAAGCCATAGTTCTGACCCTCGATCCCCATACGGTACACATAAGTGGACAGTACATCTGCCGTTTCATATGTGGCTCCGTTATAGAGCAGGTATACTTTCTCGAAACCTACGCTCATGATACCGCCGAGCGACAGAAGAAGCAGAATAACGATGGTCGGTTTGATACTTGGTAGTGTAAGATGCCATAACTCCTGGAACTTGTTCACGCCATCAATTTTGCCGGAGTCATACATCTCGGGGTCAATGCCCATAATGGCTGCGATGTAGATGATGGAGCTGAAACCAAAGCTCTGCCAGATGTCTGAACTTGTGAAAATGGTACGGAACCAGCTGGCATCCATCATGAAGTTTATTTTTTCCATACCGAGTCTTGCGATTAGAGTGTTGATGATACCGTCTGTTGGTGATAGGAAGTTGATAATAATGCCGGCCACCACAACGGTGGAGATAAAGTGAGGAAGATAAGTTACGGTTTGCGCGAAGCGTTTAAAGGTTCGATTCTTAATCTCTACGATGCAGACTGCAAATAGAATGGGGATGGAGAAACCGAACAAGAGTGGCAGAAAGGCCAGTAAAAAGGTATTACGCAATAGCCGCCAGAAGTAAATCGAGTTGACGAACTGCTCAAACCAGCGCAGCCCCACCCATTCGCCACTGAACATGCCTTGACCCGGTATAAAGTTGCGAAAGGCAAGCAATACACCCGGCATGGGCAGATACATGAAGATGAGATAATACAGAAAGATTGGTGAGAACATCAGCAACAAATACTTATCCCGCCGAATCAGACTGAACAGCGTGGACATGCGTTTTTTCAACGTAAACACTCCCCTTCGTCCCAAAATTACAACGTTTGAATTTTTTGATAAAAAAAATCTGTTCCCCTGTAATACATCTGATATTAGGCTAACTCCAATTTTGTAGCGACCTATACTATACCGCATAATCACAAGAAAAATTGCATTTATTCAGTCTCGTTCATGCCTCAACTATACCTTTTCAAATCTTACATCCCCCATAATTACAACGTTGTAATTTTAATTTAAATGTATACGCTTTCATAAACTTTTTCTCATCTTAGCAGAGTCTTGAATGTTTAGCAACAACAAAATCAGGAATACCCTTTAATTTTTATAACGCCATGCCCCGAGGAGCAAACGTGAATATTGCATGGTACCCACATTGGAAAGCTATTGATACTTCCATAACAGTTCCAATACAATAAGTTGAGAAACGGAGGCGCGATATTTATCAGAGAGAAGGAATGGTTCAATGATCATTGATATACAGCATGTGACTTGGAAAAGAGAATCCCTCACCCTGCTGAACGATGTCAGCTGGCGTGTAAAAAAAGGCGAACACTGGGCGCTGCTTGGCCTGAACGGCTCTGGCAAAACAACGCTCCTCAATATGATTACCGGCTACCTGTGGCCTACGGAAGGCAACATCTCGGTACTCGGTCATGAATATGGCAGTGTAGACCTGAGGGAGCTTCGAAAGTCGATTGGCTGGGTGAGCTCCTCCTTGCAAGAGAAACTATACGCTTCTGACCGCACGCAATATGTCGTGATTAGTGGGAAACACGCTACGATCGGTCTGTACGACAAACTGGCAGACGAAGATTTGAATCAGGCAATGCACTGGATGCAAACGCTGGATTGCCAGCATCTGTGGGATCGTGAGTATCGCACTTGCTCGCAGGGGGAGAAGCAGAAATTGCTCATTGCCCGTGCCCTGATGGCGAATCCACAGCTGCTCATTTTGGATGAGCCTTGTAATGGGCTTGATCTATTTTCCAGAGAGCGTCTACTGGACAGCATCAGTGAACTGACAGCACGTTCAGACTCACCTTCGCTGATCTATGTAACGCATCATACCGAGGAAATTTTGCCCGTCTTCAGGCACAGCCTTTTACTCCGTCGGGGTGAAGTTTTTGGGTGTGGATTAACCGCTGATCTCATGACACAGGACGTATTAAGTGATTTCTTTGAAGCCCCAGTAGAAGTAGATCAGCATGGTGAACGAGTTTATGTACGGGCAGCAGCATCTAAAGGTTAAAAACACCCTACCAATGAAAAAGAGCACATCAAATATGGGCATAACAATAAGTAAAACCCAAAGACTTATCCACATGTGGATAGTTTTTGGGTTTTCTACTCCTATATATTGTGTTATCCACGGTTTTCTGTGTAAAACTTTCGCCAATCTGAGTATAACTTCGATTCTATGTTTGCCTCTTCCTTAGCCTACTTCCGTGCGGAGAGAAACAGAAAAAGCGGAATACGCCGTCTGCGCTGATACGTCTCTTCATTGACGAATTCTGCACGCTTAGGTGCTGATTCACGCAATTGCTCCACTCGGAATCCAGCTTCTTGCAGGGCCATGTAATACGATTCAATGGTACGGTGCATTTTTTGGACGGAACCCCCAAGCCACTGCTGCTCCCGATACCCCTCGACGAAGTATTGATCTACGATCCAATTGGTTCGTGTTCCGGAGGGTTGCAGCGTTGAAGTAATCACCGGGTGCTCTACCGAAAAAACAAAGGTTCCATCTTTTTTAAGTGCCCCATACACTTTACGAAAAAGGCTTTCAACATCCTCGATGTAGTGGATCGCCAGTCTTGAAATGGCAAGGTCATATGAATGTACAGGATACGTCCACTCTTCGAGATAAGATTGCTCAATCCGGGCATTCAATCCCTGAACGGACTTGCGGGCAGCCCGAACCATATTCGTTGAACCTTCAATACCTGTATAAGACAAGCCATTATACCTCTCGCCAAGTAGTTCTACCGCAAATTTTGCGTCTCCACAACCGAGATCGAGAATATGTTTACCCGTAACATCCCCGACCAACTCCAGCATAACCGGTCTCTCCAACGTATCATTGGCGTTATCCTGGCCTTGCCGACGTTCCATATACGTCTCAAATACCTCATTATTATCGTAAAAATCAGAACCTCTTTCACTCATATCTGCACTGACCCCCATTCTATGAGTTATACACTAGTGTGGTTCACCCTGCTGCGGGCTATATTCTGTAAAAGTATACCGGATTCAAGCATCTCTCACCATAAAAAAAGCTGCTTGCCGGAGCCCACTCCGCAAACAGCCTTCTACTTTGGTTTGAGTTGTTTAATTCCTAGCCAAATCGCTCAGTTTTGTACCACTTGCTCTCGCGTTTACGAATCTTGTCCATCAGCAGATTGTAGAAGGCCCGGATCGAAATCAGAATAAAGAGCTGAGCATATGTGAAATAGGATACACATGCGTAGATAAAATTCCGGGTGTTGCTCTGCCCGATATCCGCTGCCAGTGCCAGATTGATCTGTAGAACATAGATGAAATACATCAGTGCCCAACCAATGACCAGGTAGACATATGCGTCCCCAGCAAACTGGAATGGAGAACTGACCTCCGGTTTGAATATTGCGATAACCTGATAAACAAGGTTCACCACAAAGATAATGTCCGACACAATAATAGCCAACATAAACCAGAAGTAACTGACCGCATAGTAGAGAACAAGCAATTTATTGCGCCAGCTGGAACGGTTGAACAGGTTATGAATGTTATCCAGAACCACCTGGTAGTTCCCCTTGGCCCAGCGTTCACGCTGTTTCATGTATACACCAAGCTGCTCTGGCTCCTGCTGATATGCTTCCGCTTGCGGCGCTAGGGCCACCAACTGACCCCGGTTCATAATTTCAAACGACAATGCCGTATCTTCCGTAATGGCGGTCACATCCCAGCCGCCGATTTCCCGGATTAGGCTTGTCTTAATAATATAATTCGTGCCCGGAATGGTCCCCAGCTTGAACAGCTCCCACAGCCCGGTGTGGTAGACACGCTGAGACGTTATAATTTCGAGATTAATACATTTGGAGAGGAAGTTCTGCCCACGGTTACGCGCTTTGTTTCGGCCAAATACAACCCCGTACTGTTCAGGATTCTCCAGTGATTTTTGTGCGAGGAACATCAGTGAATTTCGCTCTGGAGCAGCGTCTGCGTCAAATATACAGATCCAATCGCCGGTGGCCAGTTCCAGTCCGTCGTTCAGTGCACCGGATTTTCCACCCGTACCTTTGCGTTCAAGTACCGTGACGTTACGGTGCACATAACTGGTCTGTCCAAGGAACGATTTTAACCGATCGGCTGTGTCATCTGTGCAATTATCTGCAATGACAATCACCTGCACCTTATCCTCAGGATAGTTCAGTCGCAAAATATGCTCCACTGTTGCCACGATGACCAGACCTTCGTTATGAGCAGGTACCATAACCGTGACGTTCGGATAATGATCCATATTTTCCGGAATCTGAATGCCCTTCTTCTCCTGCTTGTGGATAAAACGAATAGCCCCGGCCATAATGACGATCGATTCGAACACAGCGATCCAAATACTGAATATCGACAAGATCAGAATGAAATCAGCCATCCGTTTTCCTCCGATCATACCTTCGAATTACCCTAGAGCGAAATCGGAGCGTGGCAATCGTTAATCCGATGGTAAACACCACAAAAATACAACTGACGGCAATACAGATCGGGATAAACCAGGACATATAATCCATAAGCCTCGCTCCTTTCGGTTAAATATATTCCCCGATTAAATCCGTCTCCGTGTTTCGTTCCAACGCGGCAAGGACAGCGTCCAGATTGTCATACTTGCTGAATTGTTCCTTCTGAAAAACCAGTGCGCCTGATTTGATAATGGTCTGGAGCTGGTTCCCCTTTTTATCGAGCACATCCATATCCATAATATTTTTTTTAATCCGGCGGGTTAACATCGGTAAGTAATCCACATTGACCATCGGACACAAAATGACAAATCGTCCGCGGTCCACAAAAAATTTGTGATCCTCGTATCGAATTTGTTTCTGAATCGACTGTGAGATCTCAAGCAGGAATTGGGAATACCGAACTGAACCAAGTGACTCCTGCACAAGCGGCAGAAATTCAATCTTAAACATGGCGATGCTGAACCCATAGCAGTCTGAATAACGTCTGGCAAGGTTGCTCTGTTTAACCAATGTATCTCCAAGTGCTTCCTTATTGCCCAGCGTTGTATCCAGATCGATCTCTGGATTGTGATCCTTCATCTGCTCCAGACGTTCAATCACCCGTGCACTACGCACAAGTCTTCTTTTGATATAAGCAGCGATTGCCGTGTTCGCCGGAATAAGTAGCCACCAGGAGAACACGAGCGCATTGGGTTCTGCGAAAGTCACGAGCCACACAAAATAAGTGACCAAGTATATAAATATCAGTACGACGGATACACCAACAGGAAGCAAAAGCCCCGCGGCTAGCGCCCCTAGTGACGCTATGCTAAGTACAACATCCAGCTTGGTGTAGCTTTGATTCATGTACAAGTGGAGATATACAAAGAACTGCTGTACGATGGCGAGACTAATCAAGATTGCGTAACCCCAGGCCAGACGCTGGGTAGGTGCGTTATTTCTCATAGTCCTCCTTCTCTGCATCGAATTTCAGAATGACTCGGTGCCAACACCTCTTTTTTTATCAACCGAAAATTCAACAAAAACCGACAATTAAAGACAATAATATAGCAACATATAATCTCTGATTATATAAATAAAAATTTACTTTTTAAGAAAATTATATAAATAAGTTTCGCCAAGCAACGGAAACAAGTTATCAAACAGGTGGGTGTTTCCGTCAAAT
The DNA here is from genome assembly GCF_037969905.1 of Paenibacillus sp. FSL R7-0272. NCBI lineage: Bacteria > Bacillati > Bacillota > Bacilli > Caryophanales > Paenibacillaceae > Paenibacillus > Paenibacillus sp. FSL R7-0272. Next base: position 6,275,513 of record NZ_CP150221.1, read on the forward strand.
ACGTAACCGCCCGGATATCGTGTGTCTTGCCCTCGCAGTGTGATCATATGTTGATACAGCTGCTTTGCCCAATTTGGATCACCTGAGCGAACAGCAAGCAGGATGGATAGACCATATACCGCTGCCGATTCATAATCTACGGCTGGTTTCTGTGTTCTACGATCATACTGTCCGGGGAGCTTACCCCGAGTGCCGAACTCTTTTTTCAGAAAAGCAATCAGCTTGTCGGGTTTGTGCCCCATCTCCATCACATGATTGGCAACGATGAGCTGATCAATCAGATTGACTTTCTCATCGTAGGTGTAAGCCTTGGTATTGACATTCATGCTCTTCGGATAGAATAATCCATCGTCAGGCATTTTATGCAGTATATCCTCGTACCTGCTGTAAACGTCCGGCTCCAGCATCTGATGGTCTCTCATCGCTTGCAAGGCGAGCAAATCCACATAGACCAGACTTAAGGTGTCCGTGGAATGTCCACTTTTGAAATCATAAAAATCAACCAGGTACCCCTGTTGCTCGGTTCGCTGCGTTAATGTTCGGGAAAGGGCCGATGCGGTCGCCAGTTTGTCTGCTCTGCCTTGTTTCCACTTGTCTGCTGCTTGCAACAGAGCCCCCATAATCCGCAGATCGTCACCTAACGCGTTGGTTGCTACATGGGATTTCCCTTGAGGATCAAGCTTCCAGGCGATATAGATGTCGGGCCTGATCACATAGTATGTCTGGAGCTGCTTGTAGGCCTGCTCGAACATAACTTCGTTATCACTTGCCAAAGCATACTGCATCCACAATCCAAGCGACTCCGACAGTGCCTCTCGGCCAGCAACGATGTCTGCTCTCTGCGACGCCGCTTCCTGCAAATAGGTTGCCAGTGTGCCATTAGGATTCGTCATATGTTCCTTAACAAAGGCGACTGTAGGGGACACCTTTTCCATCACAAACCGCTCCCTCCATAGCATTACAATCGCTACAGATACAACAATCGCAAGTAATATGTACCATGAACGCTTTTTTCGGAAAATAAACTTCACACCATTCCTCCTGACGGGAATATATGACGGAGCAACTGAGCCACTTCTTACATTTTTGGAAGTAGGCCTTATCCACAGTGTGCGCTTAATCATGGATATCCATGTATGAGCGGCGACCGCCCTTTTTGACAAATTTCCAATCGACCTCAATGTTGTGTCTCATCTTCCGCAGCAACTGGATTGCTGTCTCAATCTCTTCCTGTGTCAGACCATCCAACGTTACCTGATCCGAATGCACGCCTTCTTTGCGAATAAACTGCCACGCTTCAAGCCCAGCCTCGGTTGGATACAGCACCTTATTCTTCTTATTACCCAATGCCGGCTGTTTGACAATAAAACCGTCCGATTCCAGTTTGCTAATCGCTCTTGCTGCCGTTGTACGATCCACCTTGATCAGTTCAGCCAGCTGATTCGGAATAATACCGGGGTTCTCGCAAATACGGTACAAATACAAATACTGCCCTCGGGACAAGTTCAGATGCTGAAATTCCACATTACTGATGGAATCCAGACAGCGGGCGATCATGCCAATCTCGCGCAACACTTCCCTCGGCTCGGTCGGTTCTTGCGATTTCTGTGATTCGTCGTTCGGCTGATTCGGTTCTTTGGCTACGTTAGGTTCTTTCGGTTCAGTCACAGAGCTCACACCCCTATAAAATTGTTGCATTCGCAACATAATTAATGATATAACTACACTAGATTAGTGTTAGTGTATCACTTTCAGTTCCAATCCGATATTCCATCCGACTAGGTAAAGGAGAACGATTCATGAATATATCTGTTGTTGAAGCGAACACTCAAGAACTGCTTGATGCGTGCTTTGCCATTCGTATGGCCATCTTTGTAGAGGAGCAAGGCGTATCTGCAGCCGATGAATTCGATTCATTTGATGCGTTAGGGACAGAAGCACGCCATATTCTGCTCTATGTGGACGGTGTACCTGCCGCCTCCTCCAGACTACGCATTGTGGAGCAAGTTGCCAAGCTGGAACGCATCTGCGTGATGTCCGATTACCGCAAGCATGGCCTAGGCCGTGTGTTAATTAACAAGCTGGAGGAGATGGCCAAGGAGGACGGATTAGAGAAAGCCAAGCTGCACGCACAGGTCCAAGCCTCCGGTTTCTATGAACGTCTTGGCTATGCTCCTGCTTCTGAAGTATTCATGGAGGATGGCATCCCCCATCTACTGATGACAAAAAAGCTGAACTAAGAGACATGATCTCTCCGTTCGAAATTAGCTTGCAACTCAAAGAAAACGCCTCTATCTTCACTTCGTCAGTGAGTACATAGAGGCGTCTGTTGTGTTTTTTATCCCAAAGCCAGACGGCTGGCATCTGGTTTTGCAGCTGTTTTTACATCTGCTTTAGCTTCCGCATTTTTCATCTGCTTGCTACGTAGCTGTCCGCAAGCCGCATCAATGTCTGTACCATGCTCCATACGTACCGTAGAGTTGATGTTGTTCTTCTTCAGCGTATCATAGAATCCCAGAATACTCTCCTCCGTACTGCGCTGGTACTGGCTATGCTCATCCACCGGATTGTATGGAATCAGATTCACACTGACCATGCTCTTACGACTGGACAGCAGTTCTGCGAGTTCAGCCGCATGTTCGCGCTGATCATTCACATCCCGAAGCAAAATGTATTCAAACATGATGCGTTTGTTTGTTTTCTCCAAATAATAATCCACCGCATCCATCAATTGTTCAATCGGGAATGCCCGGTTGATCTTCATGATATGTGTACGTAGCTCATTATTCGGCGCATGCAGTGAGATCGCAAGGTTCACCTGCAGACTGCTGTCTGCAAATTCCTTGATTTTATCCGGCAATCCGCTTGTGGACACCGTGATTCGCTTCGCTGCGAGCGCTAACCCTTTGCGATCCTTGATCACTTCGATAAAGTTGCTCATATGTTCAAAGTTATCAAACGGTTCGCCAATACCCATTACCACAACGTTTGTAACGCGCTCACCTTGACCCGCTGCATCCAGATGCCGCTGTACATGCATGATCTGTTCTACAATCTCTCCTGCGGAGAGATCACGGCTCTTCTTGATCAGCCCGCTGGCACAGAAGCTACAGCCAATATTACATCCGACCTGTGTGGTAACACAGACAGTTAAGCCATATTTTTGCCGCATGAGCACCGTCTCGATCAGGTTGCCATCCTGCAAACGGAGCAGGAATTTCACCGTACCGTCTGCCGACTCCTGCTTCACGTGTTCACTCATTGAATTCAAGGTGAAATGCTCAGAGAGCACATCCAAACATTCCTGACGAACATCGGACATGCCGTTAAAATCATGAACCCGCTCCTGGTATAACCACTCCCAGATGCGGGACGCGCGGGATTTCTTCTGCCCATGCTCAGGCAACCAAGCACGTAATTGCTCTAATGTTAATCCATATATGGATGATTTAATCATGGTATAAACCTCTTTTCACAAAAAACATATGGCTCATCGGTCGTCTTACCCAAAAAACCTCTACTCTGTATTGTCCCAAAATTAACAAGGGAACACAAGGGCTTTTGCATTTCTTCCAAGAGGTTTTATGCTTGGTAAATCTGCGCAGACGACCTAGAAGTGAATAATGCCAGACGTATGCAACAGAACGAGCAGAACCAGAACAGGTGCGACATAACGAAGCATAAAGAGCCAGATGCGGAACCAGCCGGAGCTCAGACCAGCTGCTTCAGCAGCCGTTTTCCAAAAGTATCCCGCAAAAATTGTAACTAACAATCCACCTACAGGTAACAGAATGTTGGATGCCATAAAGTCCATCCAGTCGAACACACTCTTCGATCCGATCTTCCACTCTGGGAACAGTCCGAGCGACAGCACGGAAGGTAGCCCTACGATGAAAACAGCGAGAGAGATGACCCATACGGCACGGTTACGACTCCAGGAAAGACGCTCCATGAAGTATTTAACGGGAACCTCAAGCAGTGAAACTGCTGATGTCAACGCTGCGATTGCCAGCAAAACAAAGAATAATCCGGCAAACAGGAATCCTAGCGGCATTGCCGAGAATGCTGCAGGCAGCGCAATGAAGATCAGGGACGGCCCTTGGTCTGGTGCAATGCCAAAAGAGAACGTCGTCGGGAAGATGATCAGTCCCGCGATAAAGGCATAGAGCAAGTCGCCCGCACCAACAGCAACTGTTGCCGCACCCAGGGATTGGCTTTTATCCACATACGAACCATACGTTACGAGGATACCCATACCCAGCGACAGCGAGAAAAAGGCATGTCCGAGCGCAACCAATGCCGACTCCGTTGTAAGCTGGGAGAAGTCCGGATTCAAGAAAAAGGAAACTCCAGCACCTGCCCCTGGCAGCGTAACGGCACGAATCATCAACACAATTAACAGAACCAGCATGGCTGGAATTAGAATTTTGTTAAACTTCTCAATTCCGTTCGATACACCCTTCGCTACAATCCAGCCTGTGATCAGGACAGAAACCAACTGCCATACAATCGGCATATAACCGCCGACAAAACTACCGAATTGTGCGCCATAATCCGGATTATTAAACAACGTGCCACTGAACGAAGTTACAGCATATTGTAATGTCCATCCTGCGATGATGACGTAGAAGGACAGAATGATAAAAGGCGTCAATACTTGCAGTAAACCAGCCGCTAACCAACCTTTATGTCCACCTGCTTTAATAAAAGCAGTTGCTGCGCTCCCCCGTCCACTTCGTCCAATAGCAAGTTCGGCAAGCAAGACAGGCAAACCAATCAGCAAAAGACAGATAATAAAGAGCAGGAAGAAAGCTGCTCCCCCATTCTCGCCCGTAATATAAGGGAATTTCCACATGTTACCGAGACCTACGGAACTACCGATGGCCGCCAGAATAAAACCGGCACGCGAGAAGCGTTCCCCTTTGCCAGCGTTGTTTGGGTCTAGATCAGACTTACTCAAATTCATTGTATCTACTCCATCACTTTAAAGTTTTCCCGTAATTATATACTAGTCCGCGTGTCAGGTCATGCAAAAATCAGTATTTGTCGAAAATTCACCAAATTGGAGATGATTTCAGGATGAATTCAGTATGGGAAAATAACCTGAAACTTAACCATCCCCTATTAACAATGAACCCTGAGTTAACTTGGGAAAACACAAAAAAAGATGTTTCAGACAGCTCTTGGCATAGCCTCTGAAACATCCCCTTTTTGAAAGATGGTCTATATATCGCAGGGTATTGTCCCGCATATGTGTATTGTTTTCGCTCGATGCTGTCTAGATTTTGATCTCTAGCAACTCATATTTGATTACACCCATTGGAGCATTGACATGAATCACACTTCCTACTTCTTTGCCCATCAGCTCTTTGCCTAATGGACTCTCATAAGAAATTTTGCTGTTGGATACATCCGCTTCCGCTGGACCGACCAGCTGATACTCGATCTTTTCAGCAAACTCAAGGTCGTTCAATATCACTGTTGAACCAATACTTACTTTATTGGAATCCATATTATCTGAGCTGATGACTCTTGCTTTGGTTAACATCTTTTCCAGAATCAGAATGCGGGTCTCCATAAATGCCTGATCATCTTTGGCTGAATGATACTCGCTGTTCTCCTTCAGGTCCCCGTAACTGATCGCAAGCTTCAGTCGTTCTGCCAGTTCCTTGCGCTTCACCGTTTTCAGTTCCTTCAGTTCTTCCTCCAGCTTTTCCAAGCCTTCCTGTGTCAAAATCACTTCATCATTAGCCATGTTTTCCATCTCCTAATCCTGCTATCTATCTCTATTCTAACCTATTTCCACTCCAAACGGTTAACATACCCCGGAAAAAGAAACCAAACTATCATTTATCATAAACGTGCGCAAAATATATATGTGTACCCTATTTCCACTATGAGTATCATTAGAATTGTACCGGTACAATCATAATAAACTTGTGTGTGCATTTCAGATGCTCACTTATACAATGAATTCAGGGCAGTAGCGTTTGAGGCATTTCCCCTGCAGCCCATGATATGACTTGAGGTGATCGAGATGAATGTTACATTAACTCCAGCTGAAATAAACGCTTATCTGAAACGGATAGGCATAGATACAATCAAGAAACCCACTTTAGAATTCCTTGCCGAGATGCAACAGGCACATATCCATCATCTATCTTGGCAAACGGTCGATATTTTTGCGGGCAGGCCTGCAGGCATCGATCTGCAAGAATCCGTGCAGCTGATCCTGCAAGGACGCAGTGGCTACTGTTTCCATTTGAACGGCGCATTCAGTGTTTTACTTCATTCCCTGGGATATACGGTGCACTGGCACCGCGCGGGCGTTCAGCCGCATGGAGAACAGCCACGTGTGAACTCGTTCCATCTCGGTCTGTCCGTCTCTTTGCCAGATGCGGACCCGAATGTGGAACGTTGGATTGTGGATGTCGGTCTGGGAGGCATGCCTTTTGATCCGCTCCCTCTCCGTTACGGAGCCTATGGACCCGCACCGTTTACGTATACATTGATGCCTTCTTCCGTTGTTCCTGGTGGATGGAGGCTTGAATACGAGCCTAACGGACCAAGCATGGGAGTGGATTATGATCCCGAGGAGCTTACCCGTCTGGAAGAGTTTATTCCCAAGCATGAATTCTACAGCCAATCCGTGGATTCACCCTGGCATAACGCATTTCTGCTCCGTCAGAGAGATACAGCCCACAGCTATGAGCTTAGGGGATGCGTGCTTCGAACGCATGGAATCGAGGGCATTAGCAAGACAGAAATTCGAAATTACAATGAGTGGAAAGACATACTAACCAAGCTTTTCTATGAACCGTTGGTGAATTATACAGAACAAGAGCGCAGAGAGATGTGGGATCGAATACAGATTGCGCATGAAGAATGGAAAAAAACACAACTAGCCTGATCCGCTGGGAAAAACGCGAGATAAGGATAAATATAGAGGAAAGCCTGTCATCCATGCCGAATACAACGTCAGGTGATAAATGATGATAACTATACAAGTACTGCAAGTGCCCTCCGTTATACCTGAACCATATTGGGATCTTTTTCTGTCATCCGTCTCTGAAGAGCGGCGGGCACAGGCTTCACGCTTCATGCATCAAGCAGATGCATATCGGTCAGTGCTAGGTGAAGTGCTGACCCGTGTGAAGTTAAGCAAATTGACCGGCCTGGGACATAGAGAGATTACGTTTACCCGTAACAAATATGGAAAACCCGCCCTTACTCACGATGCTGATGCACAATTTAATGTCTCGCACTCCGGCGATTGGATTGCACTGATTGCTGGAGGTAAAGATGAACTCGGTGTCGATGTGGAGAAAATAGCACCGATTGACCTGCAGATCGCAGAGCGTTTCTTCTCGCCACAAGAGAATACGTATCTGGCAGCACAGCCTGCCGATCAACAGCGGCATACCTTCTATCGCCTGTGGACGCTAAAAGAGAGCTACATTAAAGCTGTAGGCATGGGCTTGTCCATGCCGCTGAGTTCCTTCGCTATTCTGCCCCATGTTCAGCAACATGGAGAGCCTGATTGGAGATGCAACCAAGACGGGCAGATCGTTAGGCATCGCTTCTACAGTCACCCATTGGATGAACAGCATATGTTCGCTGCCTGTGCTACAGAAGGCGATTTGCCAAGCCAGCCCGAGATCGTGACGCTGGAGAGCCTATACGCTGTATTGGTTTAATTTTCAGAGAAAGACCTGTAAAGCTTAAAAAAGGAGCGAATCCATCCGGTGGTATAAATCCCCGGCGGTTCGCTCCTTTTATCTGTAAACACATATTACTTATCGGTAAGATTAGTCGCGGCTCCGCAGTTTGCTGAGCAGACGAAGAATCTCGATGTAAAGCCAAACTAGCGTGACCATCAACCCGAAGGCACCGTACCACTCCATATACTTGGGTGCCCCTTGTTCTGCACCACCTTCAATAAAATCGAAATCCAGTACCAGATTAAGCGCGGCAACAATGACAATCACAACCGAGATGCCAATACCAATCAGGCTGTTCTCATGAAGATATGGAACGGTGATGCCGAACAGACCGAGCACAAAGCTAAGCAAATACATAATCATGATACCGCCCGTTGCAGCCACTACGCCTAACTTGAAGTTCTCTGTTGCTTTGATTAACCGCGTTTTATAGGCTGTTAACAGGGCAACAAACACCGCCATGGTTAGCAAAGCTGCTTGTAACGTAATTCCGTTGTACAAAGACTCATAACTTGCCGAAAGTGCACCCAGGAACATCCCCTCTGCTACCGCATAGATCGGTACAAGATATGGAGATACCACCGGTTTAAACGAAATAATTAGCGCCAAAATAAAACCGACAATTAACCCGCCATATGCAAGCGGCATCACTTCCTGTCCTTTGAAAAACATCATCCATGTTGCAAATGCACTGCCCAGCAAAATGATCAACGTGATGAACGCTTTGTTCACCGTGCCGTTAATCGTCATGTAGTTCTGGTACCGATCCTCTCCATAACCTCTGTTCTCAAACGTGCTGTCCTTAAGTGTAGGATTACCGCTACGACCGATCAACACAATCACCTCTTCTTATGTATTGGGTAAATCTGTGAAACCCATTTTCTAGTGCTAATTCCTTGAAAAGTAAACTTTTTAGCTTCTATATTTGTTACGTAGAACTATATTTGCAAAGGGAATGGAGTTGGATGCAATCCATGGATCACATCCTGTCCACCTGCACACGAACCTAGGACATATGTCCTAAATGCATTTCAAGCTTACTTTCTTGCTTATGCACCTTAAATAAACTTTTTTACTTACTTATATAGAACTTTGTCTACATTATACTTCGCCCGCATCGTGTTAATGATATAGGTCTCATAAATTTCACGATCCATTGGATCTTCTACCAAACAAACTTCAATCTTTGTGACTTCGTCGCGGTGATTCTTCATTGGAGATACCGTATCTTCAAAATGCTTTTTGATTCGCGGTCTTAATTTTCGCGCTTTCCCGACAAATAACAACTCACCTGCGGCATTATAAAACATGTAAATTCCGCCTTGCTCGCGCGTAATCAGGTGAAAATCAGTAAATCCATAAATGTGGCTTAACTGCGGATTTTCCTGCTTGGTAATGGTCACATCTGGTGTAGGAACCGTAATCTGAATCATCCATTTCACTTCCTTATATTCTATAGAAATACATCCTAACACATATCATAATCCGACACCATTTCGAGTTAAAAGAAGTACAATTCACGGAATTTTCGCTTTTGCGACAAATATTTCAAAAAAAAGGTTAACTTCCCTGATTCAAAGTGGTACTATAGGGGTATGAGGAAGAATTTGGGCACTAAGACATATGTCTTTGTATCCACGCTCGTTTTATAGAGCCTACCATTTTTCATCTTTTTCATACTGAATTCGGTGACGTGCACACGAGAAGAGTACAGTTAGTAAGAACCGTAGCTTTGAAGTAGATTGTAGAATCACCATCTTTACGAAAACCTATTGCAGCAAGCATTGAGTGGCAATAATTAGCCTTTTAAGATTTCTTTTTATTACAGCATCAAGTTTATCATCTAGAATTAGAATAATATAGACAAAGCATATCGCATAGGAAGTAGATCCACTTAGAATTATACAGACAGGTATTTCTAGAGACTAGTCAGAACATTCAACTGTAGCTAGAACAGAATAGTATTACACCCTTAGAATTGAACAGGCTTCACCTCCAGCCCGGCATATGAGCCAGGGCTTTTTCCCGTTGTGCGTACAACTCAGGCCACCTTAGCTACGAAACAGAGGTATCGTGGTTCTTTCTGCTGGGTTTATAATATGGCAAGATACCAGTAGAGGGAGTGATGGGATGTATTCCGATCTGCAATTGACGGAGGACCGCCCTGTATATATACAAGTCAAAGATTATTTGAAACGATTAATGTTAAAAGGCGGTTTGCAACCCAATCAGAAACTGCCTTCAACCCGTGAGCTGAGCACGTTGATGAAGGTAAGCCGAAGCACCATTCTGCTCGCCTACGCAGAGCTTGAAGAAGAAGGGTTGATCTATGCGCTCAAAGGTAAGGGTAATTACGTCAGCACACTTATTGAAACGCAGCAGACCAATGCAATCCATTGGCAACTAGACTGGACGGCAGAGGTAAGCGATTATGCAATCCAGGCAGAGCAATATGATCTGATGAAACATGGCTCAGGAGCCGAGCGCGGCGAAATTTCCTTTACCAGCATCGCGCCGGATGAAAAACTGTTTGATCTTCAAAATGTGAAACGGGCCTTCCTGGATCGCATGTCACTTGAAGGAGAAGTTTTACTTAATTACGGCTACGCGCAAGGATATAAACCGCTCATGAATTATTTGATGAACTACATGGAAAACAAAGGCGTCGACCTTACGGGTAAGGATATTTTGATTACGAACGGGTTTACGGAGGGATTTGACCTGGTCCTTGGGGCATTGCGCAAGAAGAGCGGTAAAGCACTCTGTGAGAATCCTACACATCACACGGCGATCAAAAACCTGAAGTTGCACCAGTTTCAGCTAACCGGTATCGATATGGAACCGGATGGCCTGGATCTGAAGCAGCTAGAGCAAGAACTATCTGGAAGTGCATATGATCTGGCATATCTTGTGCCCTCGTATCACAATCCGACCGGAATCGTGACTTCGCCTGCAAAACGAACTGAAATTATACGTTTAATGAACGAATATCAAGTTCCGATTGTTGAGGATGGATTTAACGAAGAGCTTCGTTATTCCGGCTCCCATGTCTCACCCTTGATCGCCAGTATGGGTAAGGGTAACGGCCTTGTCTATCTCGGCAGCTTCTCCAAAGTATTGTTTCCCGGACTGCGTGTGGGCTGGATTATCGCGGATGCTACATTGATCGATTATCTGGAAAGCATGAAGCGGGCACGCAGTATTCATACGTCTACTCTGGATCAGTCCCTGTTATATCAATATTTGAGCAACGGCAATTTTGAAAAATACCTAAAACGGGCTCGTACAGAGTACAAGCGAAAATATGAACTCGCTGTGCATTGTCTGAAACGGCATCTGCCGATGTGTCAAATATCCGGAGCAGGCGGTTTGCATCTGTTTGTGCAGTTTCCACCAAAGGTGCGAACAAGAGAGTTGCTAGCTGCCTGTAAAGTAAAAGGGGTAACCTTCACTCCCGGAGATACCTTTTATCTGGAGCTTGGTCAAGGACTTCACACCATGCGGCTTGGATTCTCCAGAGTCAGTGACGAGAACATCCGCAAAGGCATCCGTATCATTGGGGAAACCGTTGCGAGCATGATGAATTGATTTAATAACATTAGGGGAGGATTTTCACATGAAAGTCGGCGTTATTATGGGCGGTACATCTTCAGAGCGGGATATATCCCTGCTCACCGGACAGGAGATGATTGCGAATCTGGACAGAAGTAAATACGAGGTCATACCGATTGAGCTGAATTCCAAACGCGATTTAATAGATAAATCGGATGGAATTGATGTAGCCTTGCTTGCCCTGCACGGAAAATACGGAGAAGACGGCACGGTGCAAGGCACGCTTGAATCCCTAGGCATTCCCTATACAGGTTGCGGCGTACTTGCAAGTAGCGTATGCATGGATAAGGACATGTCCAAACAGCTCATGCGGCAAGCAGGGGTACTCACCGGAGACTGGCTTCAAGTGAATCGAATGCAAGATCTGTCCTCTGTGGCTGTCCAGCACTTAACGTACCCTGTCGTAGTTAAACCCAACTCAGGCGGCTCCAGCATTGGAACACAGATCGTTCATGAGCCATCAGCCCTGCCTGCAGCAGTAGAAGCTGCTCTTGCCTGGGATGACAGTGTAATGATTGAGCAATATATTGAGGGTGAAGAGATTACCTGCGCTATTGTAGACGGTAAAATGCTACCCGTGATCTCGATTCGTGCCAATGCTGCCTTTTTTGATTATGCAGCTAAATATGATGATAACGGTGCGGATGAGCAGATCGTGCAGCTTCCTTCAGAACTGCATCAGCGTGTAGAAGCCGCTGCGCTAACCTGTTACAACGTACTCAAATGCAGTGTCTACGCCAGGGTGGATATGCTCATTCGGGATGGAGTGCCTTACGTGCTGGAGGTAAACACCTTACCGGGGCTTACCCGAAACAGCCTGCTACCCAAAAGTGCAGCCGCTGCCGGGATTTCTTTTGCCAAGTTGCTCGACACCATCATTGATCTGTCTCTTAAAGAACGTTCCGGGGAGTTGTCACGTGTATGAGTCTAGATGTAAATATTCGGCATAGCACCATACAGGATGTACAGGACATGGTTATTCTCATGGATCAACTGGGATACCCCACAACCTACGCCGAGATGCAGGAAAGATACGCTCATATCGCTGCTGATGCCAATTTTACAACGTTGGTAGCCGAAGTGCGCGGACGTGTAGTGGGACTGATTGGCATGCAGACATCCTATTCATATGAAAAGAACGGCAGACATTGCCGCATCATGGCACTGGTTGTTCATGAGCATTACCGCGGCTCCGGTATCGGCCGTCAGCTTCTACTCGCAGCTGAGCAGTCGGCAGCCGAACAGCAGGTGGACTCTCTATCGCTAAACAGCGGCAATCGTGCGGATCGTGAAGCCGCGCATGCATTTTATCAGAGGATGGGTTATACGGCTGGCAGCACCGGATTCAGTAAAAATGTCATTCAATGAAAATCTAAACAACAAAACATGCCCTTCCAAGCGCTAATGTGGCTCGGAAGGGCATATTTATGTTTCATGATCTTATCCTGACTGATTTAGTACTTGGCAGATTGTGCACCGTCAATCGGAATGATGGCTCCGTTGATAAATGGCGATTCACCGGACAACAGGAATGCGACCAGACGTCCGACTTCCTTGGGATCACCCAGACGTTTGGCCGGGTTGTCCTTTACAAACTCTTTGGACGCCGACTCCCAGTCATTTGGGTTAATCTGTTTGAATGAACCGATAACCATGTCTGTCAAAATGGCTCCCGGAGCTACTGCATTGATGCTAATACCATGCTCTGCATATTCAATCGCAGCATCCTTGGTCATTCCTGCAACGGCATGTTTACTTGCCCCATAAGCGATCTGATTAGGCACAGCGCGAATACCACCCACGGAGGAGGTGTTGACGATAAAGCCCTCGCCTTGCTTTTTCATCACAGGCAGCACATGTTTTAGGCCATAAAATACACCTTTCAGATTAATGTCGATTACCTTGTCGAACATCTCGGTTTCATAGTTTTCGATCAGGTTCTGCTTGCCCTCAATACCCGCGTTGTTAAAAAAGGCATCGATGCGCCCGAACTTGTCCACGGTATCCCGAACATAGTTCTTAACCGCTTCCTCATCGGCTACGTCTCCCTCGATCAACAGAAACTCAGCTCCGTTCACTTCTTCCGAAATTACCCGCTTGGTCTCCTCCAGTGCCTTCATGTTAACATCCACCAGGGATAGCTTTGCCCCTTCTCGCGCGACCTCTACTGCAGCCGCCCGGCCAAGCCCCGAGCCACCTCCTGTAATCAAGACCACTTTATTGGTGAACCGTTCTGTCATGGTATAGACCTCCTAATGATTTTTTAGATCATCCATACTTCAATACCCTTTTCAAATTGGACTCTAACATGGCTTCGACAACTCATATGCCTCCATTAATTTCTCGATGGGAATCCCATTAATTTTCATTCCTGCCACTTGGCAAGCTTCAAGCTCAACACCTGAAAAATCACAGTCGACAAAATGACTTCCACTCAGGTCACAATGCTTCCACTGCATTGGCACACGGTCTGCACCAAGATGTGTATCCTGAAACTGAACCCCGCCCAGCGCACAGAATTCCAACTTGGTGTTTGTTAAACGTAAATCTGCCAGCAACATTTCCGTCATATTCAGGTTCGTTAGTTTGCTTCCACTCAGATTACAATCGGTAATGCGGCTGTTCTTCATTGTACTGGCGCTGTACCACATCGAATCCAGGTCCGCCTGAACGTGTTCTCGCTCCTTCACTGGATCACGCTGGCCGCTCCCGCCATCGATCTTCTTCTCATAACCGTACTCCTTGTCAGAGGCATACATACGAACATAACCGAGCTTTTCGTAAAATTGGTGATTTCCCCGTTGCCGACCAGAAGTCTCCAGCCTCCAATGCCGAATCTGAGGATAAGCGGCCTCCATCCGACGAATCACTTGGGATCCAACACCTCGCCCTTGGCAGACAGGGTCGATATAGATTTTATCCAGCCTTGCGACTTCATATCCCAACAGATTGATGCTGAGTCCACCGATTACACAACCATCTGCTTCCACTACATAGTAGTCCCACTCACGAATGACATACTCATGTAAGCGAACAGCATTATAACCCGGAGGACAAAGATTGCTATCCAAGTCCTGCTCTCCGTTCGCCCAGATGTGCATGGCATGATCAAAAGCACGTGTGCAGATTTCTGTCAGCACAACTGCATCTTCGTGTTCTGCTCGGCGCAGGTTTATCGATAATGGTTTGGGTTTAATCCGCCCAGTGGCTTTCCCATTGGAATCCATGCTGTGAAGTTCAAAATAATCATAGACCTCCCCGTCAGACAGGCGTCTCCGATTCACATACTGGAAGCCTGTATGCTCCAGCACTTTACGAGAAGCTGGGTTGTACGTCTTCACGATGCCCACAATCCGGTTTAACGACGTATGTTCGAATAGATATGCTGTCAACGCTCGTACCGCCTCCGTGATATAACCTTTGTTGCGGTGATCGCGTGAAATGGCATAAGCTACCTCACGATCAGACGGATCAAGCATATCGTTAGGAAACACACCGCACCAACCGATCAACCGCTGACTCTCCTGATGAATGACCGCAAGCATAATCCGTACATCCTGCGGATCAAACTGTTCATAACTCCCTACAACAAACTGCAAAAATTCACTTAATTGCTCTTCTGTCATCTTCCAATCGGGTAACAGGTCGGTAATTTCAGGCTGATGTGTCAAGGTTGCCAGCGCGGATTGGTCTTGCAAGGTAAAGGGACGTAACATTACCGAATTAGCAACAATCGTGAAACGATGATTCATATAGAACACCTCTTAGGGATTATTTTGTGATGACACGACAAAAAGGAGCACCTCCAATAGAGGTACTCCCTTGTCGTTTCATCCTTTCAGATCAAACGCCGAAGCTCCTCGTAATGGGTCAAAAAAGGACAGACGTATCCCGTGTTGGTCTAACGGAATTTTTGCGCCTTGTTCTTTTCTACATCATTACGAGAAATCTGGCATTCTCTGAAATCCCCTTTCAATTCACGCATCGTTTATAACGATCCACATTGTATTATGGACGATCAATGAAAATCCAGCCTGTATCTTGTTCTTTTTCAATCGTGGCTCCAAGTGATTCTGCCATGAAACGAAGCGGCACATAAGTCTTGCCGTTTTTGCCAACAAAGGCGGATTCCACCATCGTGACTTCTTGCCCCGCAACGGTTGCTTTCGGAGAATCTACCGTCAGTACGATCTCGTCTCCAGTGATGTCGTCAATGACAACGATCTGTTTCGAGCCTTTCGTCCATTTCACTTCTGCATCCAATTGCTTGGACAGATACCGAAGCGGCACAAAGGTTGTATTTTTGACCGTTATTGCTCCAACTTCTTCGTCTTCCGGATAGAGGAAGATACTTTTGGATGTAATCTTCATCTCATTTTTCAGGAGTTGATAAACGAATGAATTCGAATCAAAATTTCGAAGCACCTGACCTGGTGTAACTTCCCCTTCGGTTAGTTCCATCACACCACGGGAAGCATCCACTTCATCCACAGTGACCGCGCCGCCGATGTTCCATAGCTCACTGTCTGCGCTAACCGTTACAGCACGCACTGGCAAGTCTTCTGATGCAGGCACAGCCACCTTCAAAGACATCTTTTGTTTGCGAATATCGAGTTTACTATCCAGGAAAAAGTCCATATTCAATTTGGTTTCAGGGCCAAATACTGTTTTCAGCTCCGGTGTATCTTTCAGCAGATTGTTCAGTTCCTGATCATAGTTCACCAGAATGCTGTCCAAGCCTTCTTTGATCATGGCATAGATGGATGTAACTGCTTCCTCCTTCGATTTTGGCAAGATAGAAGTCATCTCATCGTCTTCCATACCTTCTCCTTCTATACCTTCCAAGCCCATATAACTTTCAAATACAGGGTACAGTACATCATACAAGTCTCCAATCAACTGTTTGAGACCTTGCTCATCCTTAGAAATACTTGTCAGGAACGGCTTAACCATCGCAAGCAGCTCTTCACCGTTAATCTCAATATGCAGCTTGTTCAGAGACAATGTTTCACCATTAACGGCTTCCTGAACAGGGGTAACGGATATGTTTTTCGGATTGGACAGATGTTTCATGACAAAAGTTAATACCTTTGGAGAAAGCTCTTGCATCTGTTTCTCCAACTCTTTTGTATCTATAGGAAGCAGCATCGTCTCTGCTCCCCCAAGTGTATCCAGAGATATGTAAACCGGTTTCTGTGCACCATCGACATCGATGGTCATGCCCGACTTGTCCATAGACAGATGGAAAGGCAATTTCGTTCCTTCGATGCTCACTGATCCTTTGATCGATGCCGTGTTCGTATCCTTCATCTTGGCATGATCAATGTTGAGTGAAATGGAATTGATTCGTTTAATCATTTCGAGGTCTTCGTCGGTTGCGAATTGTTTGTCCGGTTCTATGTTAATATGCATGGATTGTTTGGTTTCACCGGATTTTACATTGGTGTTATTGACCATGGCTTGGCCAACATCTACTCCGCCCACGGCCTGACAACCTGTAAGAATAACCAGTAACAGGACAAGCGGTACTGCCATCCATTGTCTTAACTTTCGGCTCATAATTGGGATCTCCCCCTTAGCAAAATATGGTTCATTCCTTATTATGAGGGCACTTGGAAGCAATGTAAACGGATACGCATAAAAATAGGCCAAATAGGCCGGAACACGTCCGGCCTTCTGGTTCTTCTATCACTCATATGTCATAACATGCGCGTGGAAACATGCTGTTTCATGTATTATTTTCAGACTATTCCTGCTCCTGATCCTCCGCAGACCCTTCCTCTTCCACTTCATCTGCCGGTGTTACAGGGGTCTCGAATTGATCCGGTTCATCGTCTTGAATCGCTTTGTTCTCTTCGTTCTGATTTTGTGTCATAATCGCTCTCCCTCTCTTCAGCGGAATATCATCAAGGCACTGCCTTGTTTGTATCAATAACCGGATGGCATATGAATCAAACATTGTTCCAAACCATGATTGCACACAGATCGGAATTCATCCCTTTAGAAAGAGCCCTTTCAGAAGACGTAAAAGATAATCCCGTTGCCGTTCTCTACGGTCACTTGAAACAAAGCCTGTATCTGATCAATCGTTTGCACGATCTCCTGAAAAGTCTCCTCTTCGTCCCAACCTTCCATTACGGGATATACCCCTTCAGCAAGCATCTTGTCCAAGCTGAAACGCGTCCTCACATCCTCAGGGGTAAGTTGCTCCAATGCCATATAAGCCTCTAGAACCTGCTTGTTATTAATCAAGAATAGATCCATATCCGAATAGTTCCCCAAATACTGTTGACTAGCGAGCGGCACAACATAACTTAGTGGAGGTTCTCCATCTACGAGGTTACCATTCAACGTAAACTGTAGCATCTGCCACGTTTTATCAATATCCAGATCAACCTGACAATCATGCACACTAACCTCTCCCGATTGAATGGAATTCAACAACTCATCGGTTACTACCACATATCTACCCGACATGCCCATCGCGTTATCCCTCCTGACATTTCCTTCTATTATTCCCCATTAACCGTGCATGTTACATCAGAATCGGGGTAAAAAAGGAAAAAGGGCACAATAACGTCACCATACGATGCTCATGTGAGGAGCGTAAACGAACCATTTCCTAAGGAGGATATCCCGATGAAAAAATTTGACTACAGTCTTAATTACGAGGAACTCGATCTGCGCAAGCAGCCTGAATTATATACCGTTGGCCGGGGCGAGCAAGGGGTACTCATGGTGGAACCCTACAAAAGCGAGATTCTGCCGCACTGGCGATTCAAAACACCTGAGATTGCGACAGAGTCATCGGAGAAGATCTATGAACTATTTTTGCAGTATAAGAAAAAGGGGGATTTCATTGGCATGGATATGGCTCGCAAGTTTTTACAGATGGGATACACTCGGGCGAGACGTTATACCAATCATAAAGGCGGGCGTAAGTATTCCAAGGATGATGGCTCCATTCTGCCTTATCAGAATGACCCCGTGAAGGCGGAAGCAGCAGCCATTTTCAAAGCACAATGGGAGGTAGCGAAGAAAGATCCCGACTACGTGAAAATGATGAAGAATCATCGGGAAAAGTACGAGTCAGAGGAGGGCTAGGCGCATATCTGAAATCATTGACTTGTGGAAACATATGGTTCAGAATCTATCTTGTTACTGTTTGTTTTCCACCACTATTTTGGAGAAAAGAGGCGCAGCCGACTATGACAGATTCGTTCATACAATTAAACACAGGCCAGAATACCAACATCAACGAATGCGCTCAGCTTCAGGTGACGATCAAGTGCACATCCGCCCCCTCTGCCTTGGATGTTAGCTGTTTCATGGTAAACGAAGCAGGAAAAGTTCCCTCTGACGACTATTTTGTATTTTACAATCAGGAGGCTGACCCGCATAACAGCGTTCGTTTGCAACAGATAGAGGAATGGCAGTCTACTTTTGTACTGGATACGCATATATTGCGGCAAACCTCTGTAGAAAAATGTGTGTTCACGGCTACACTTGATGCGGGACATACATTCGCCGATGTTCGTACATGCCAGGCGGTTGTTCAAGCGGGTTCCCAGCAGATTACGTATGAGATTACGCAGGCCACAGCAGAAACAGCGCTTATTTTCATTGAAATTTACAAGTATCGTGACGGATTCAAAGTTCGGGCCATCGGACGTGGTTTCTTTGGTGGATTACAGCCCCTGGCAGAATCCTTCGGGGTAGAGATTGAAAGTAACCAAGCCTCGGAAGCAGAACAAGCTCTGCTCACAGCACAAGCTGAAGTAGCAGCAACCTCTTCCCAAACCACAGCACCTGTTGCTGAATCAGTCCTGAGCCCTCCACCACTGAACTTGACCAAAATCGATCTTCTCAAGCATAAAGTAACCCTGTCTCTCCAAAAGAAAAAGGTTGAACCTATTCAGGCACGTGTTGCCGTTGTATTCGATGCATCAGGCTCCATGTACCATCTGTATCGTAAAGGCATCGTGCAAGAAGCCTTTGAGCGAATACTGGCGATTGCATCCGCATTTGATGATAACGGAGAATTAGACGTATGGTTCTTCGCCAAAGACTTCTTACGTGCCCCTAGCGTTACCGCCAAAGATTTCGAGAATTATATTGAACGTACATATAAGCTGGGTAGCAAAGGAGGTACTAATAACGAACCTCCTGTAATGCAAGATGTCATTCATAAGTACACCATCGAGGAACCCAATGTAAAGATTCCAACGTATATTATCTTTTTTAGCGATGGCGGGGTTAGTCAAAAAGGAAAAATCAAGCGATTGATTACCGAAAGCTCAACCAAAAATCTGTTCTGGCAATTCGTTGGTTTAGGTAGAGCCAATTACGGTGTTTTGGAAAATCTCGATGAGATGGAAGGGCGTTTCATTGATAACGCTAACTTCTTCGCACTGGACGACATCTCGAAAATCAGCGATGAAGAATTGTACGATCGTCTGCTCAATGAATTTCCAAGTTGGATCAAGGAAGCTCGGGCCAAAGGCATTCTGGCCTAAAATGTTCATCTTCTATGCTTAATTCAGGCTTGTAGCTTTAACTTGCAATCTTAGAATCGTGGTCTTAACATGCTGCCTACAATTCGCAGCATGGACTTGCGTGGCATGAGGCGGGAGAACTGTGCTGTCCAGTAATTTCGGGCTCCTGGTACTGCATATGGCTTGCCTTTCTCCAGCGCCCTCATGGCCACGGCCACGACATGCTCAGGTGTATCCCGTTTGCCTACAGAAGCTTCACTAGCACCTACCACATCAAAGAACGGCGTCTCGGTTGAACCCGGACATAGTGCCAAAAATTGAACCCCACGCTTCCAATTTTCTTCATATAACGCCTCTGTAAAAGAAAGTACAAATGCCTTTGTGGCCCCGTACACCGCCATAAACGGATCAGGTTGGAAAGCTGCCGTCGAAGCCACGTTAATAACCGTGCCATTCTCCTTCTCTAACATGCCTGGCAAGAAAAGATGCGTCATGTTTGTCAAAGCTAATACGTTCAACATAATCTCATCCTGTTGCCGGGAACCAGGCAATTGTTCAAAGTATCCATGAGTAGCGAATCCAGCGTTATTGATCAGGATATCAATCTGTATTCCCCGTTTCTGGCATTCCTCATATACCTTCTGTGGCGCGTCTAATTCGGAGAGATCCGATACGATCACTTCTGCCCTTACTTGATATGTACGTTTGATTCGTTCTGCCAATTGTTCCAGCTTAGACTCCGATCTTGCTACCAGCACAACATGGTTACCCTTCGAAGCCATTTCGAGTGCAAAAACTTCACCTATTCCTGAAGAAGCTCCTGTAATAAGTGCCCATTGATGTTGTTTTATCATTTCTCATCCACCCTTTGCATGAATATAAACACATGTTTTCTATCGGAAACAACGTTTCTATATGGAACCATCGTAACCACTATTCATGATCCTGTCAACTGCAATCTGTTTAACTCGACTTCAGAATGTAGTGCTTACTTTCAAGAATCCAATTCAATTGACGTGATCTGGCGTAAAACAGTAGAATGACCATAAGCAAAGGAAGCGTCGCAGTTTCTGTTTAACAACAATACGGTTATGAGGATGAAATCAATGAAGGATACACATTCGGGTTCCGCGGAATCTGCACATACTGTAACAACCTTTCAGGAAGCAAGGCTGCAGCACTCGGATAATCTTCGGCAAAATATTGTGCATGCCGCTGCGGCTTTATTACAAGAGCATGGACCGGAAGCCGTCACGGTACGCCGCGTAGCTGAACGCATGGAATGCTCCACCAAGATCATATATAACCTTTTTGGCAAAAAAGAAGGGTTAGCCAAACATCTATATTTAGAGGGATGCTCTGTTATGGCTCAGCATTTTGAAGCTGTTCCCCGGCAAGCATCGTTCGAACAATATTTCCGTGATCTGGCCTACGTCTACTGGGACTTCGGCATTTCTCAATCCAGCTTCTATCAGCTGATGTTTGGAGGTTCTTTTTCCGAATTCAAACCGGACGGAGAGACGTTACAGGGAACAGCCACTGCACTGAAACAAGTGTCTGGGTTAGTTGAATTAGCCATTGAACAAGGAATGATTCAGGTGCAAGATCCCCTGCTTGCGGTGCGTATGATCTGGGCTCCCTTACATGGTGTGATACATCTGTACCTGGGAGGACATATTGAAAACGAAGAAGCCGCCAAAACCCTCTATGATCATACGTTATCGATGGTTATAGGCTCTCTTGTGAACAAATCTGCGAATGGATAAATACAAGATTGTTGCATGTAGAAACGGTTAAAATTAAACGTAAAAGGAGCCTGTCCGCTCGCGTATGTAATACGCTTAGGACAGGCTCCTTTTTCTTTTGCTACTCTATTTCGGTGTACTGAATAGATCAATTTAGATCATTTTTATCATCTATAGCCGGCTTAGCGTGCTTCCTGATTCTCCGCTTCCCAACGTGCAATTTCCTCACGAACTTTCGGCGCTACTTCTTTGCCCAGTAGTTCGATCGCGTGCATAACCTCATCATGCGGTTGTGTACCCAGTGGTGTATGCAACATGAAACGGGTGATGCCCACTTCTTTGCGCAGATAGATGATTTTCTCAGCGACGGTGTCCACATCCCCTACGTACAGCGCACCTTCCAGGCTACGTGCCGCATCAAATGTCTCTCTGCCATAATGTCCCCATCCGCGTTCGCGTCCCAGCTGGTTCATTACCGCTTGTGCAGGGCGGAAAAACTTCTCTACCGCATCATCGGTTGTATCGGCAACAAAGCCATGAGAGTGGGAAGCAACGGTTAACTTGGAAGCGTCGTGTCCGGCATGTGTGGCTGCTTTTTTGTACAGCTCCACCAGAGGTGCGAATTGTTTTGGACGACCACCGATAATGGCAAGCACCAGCGGCAATCCGAGCAGACCTGCACGGACAACCGATTCCTGATTACCGCCGCTGCCAATCCAGACCGGAAGCTTCTCCTGCACTGGACGCGGATAGATGCCCAGGTTGTTGAAGGAAGGGCGATGTTTGCCTGACCAGGTTACTTTTTCCGACTCCGTCAGTTTCAGAAGCAGGTCCAATTTCTCGTCGAACAATTCATCATAGTCGCCCAGATCATAGCCGAACAATGGGAAGGACTCGATGAATGAACCACGCCCTGCCATAATCTCCGCACGTCCATTTGAAATACCGTCCAATGTCGCAAAGTCCTGGAACACACGTACTGGATCATCCGACGACAACACGGTCACTGCACTGGTCAAGCGAATGTTTTTCGTCTGCGAAGCTGCCGCCGCAAGAATGACTGCCGGGGATGAAGCCGCATAGTCCGAACGATGATGCTCCCCTACACCGTACACATCCAGACCCACTTGATCTGCCAAAACGATTTCTTCCACAACATCACGAATACGCTGCGCATGGCTAATTACTTCTCCTGTATTAACATCCGGGTTTGTTTCCACGAATGTACTAATTCCGATTTCCATGATATGTTCCTCCCTGTGTATGAAGCGATCCGTCGTTCATCTAACCTATTGTAAGTAGATCACCTTTTGTTATTTACCTCTATATTGGACTATTTTGAGCAGAAATACAAGTACCCTCTGTTTCCAGAGGGTACTTTTCTTCTACAACTTCCTTCCGACATACAGCAGATGAGACGAGATTCCCAGAATGGAAGGGTCTTTGGCCGCCTCAATCAAGTATTGAAGCAGTTCTTGCTCCTCGCCCCGTTCCTTCCAATAGTACTCCTGTTCATCCGTGATCATTGCTTTAAGGCTGGAGGAACCAATCAGCTGAACAGTCTCGAAGCCGTGCTGTTCCATGAACGGTACAACATCCTGCACATGAAAATAGTATGCTCCCGTAAAGCGGCCCTGATCCTGATGATCAAATGTGCCTCTTTCTACAAAAGACCGGATCGCATCCATGCTGTCATTGGGCCTCCAATGATGCGGCGATTGCAGTGAGTTGATGCTCATCCGCATCCGGGTCTGTACCGCCACAAATACAACGCCTCCCGGCTTTGTTACCCGATAAAGTTCACGCACTGCCGCCTCCCGCGCTTCTTCCTGTTGCAGATGATAGAGTGGCCCCAGCATAAGCGCCGCATCATAGGTTTCAACGGCAATCCCGTTCAGATGAGTCGCATCCAATACATGAAATCCCTCAAACTGCTGCGTCAGCCCAAACGCTTCGGCCTTTTCTCGTGCTTGTTCTACGGATGAAGGTGTAAGATCCGATAAGGTAACCTGGTATCCCCGTTTGGCGAGTTCCATCGCATATTTCCCCGGCCCTGCACCGTTATCCAGAATCAGACCGCTTGGCGGAAGATGTTCGCGAATATAATGCATGTTAATGATGAATTCAATGGGTTCACGCTCCAGCCTGCCCCACTCATCAAAACCGGAATAATATTGAATAATGCGCTCTCGATCTCTATCCATCTCTTGTGCACCTGCCCTTTTCTCTGGAATTAAGCTTGACAGAACATCAAAAAGACCTGCCACCTCAGCTAAGAGGCGACAGGTCTGACCTTCGCGGTACCACTCTTTTTGTTCATAGACAGGATTACACCAACCTATCCTTCCATAACATCTCATGACCTGATGACGGAGGTTACTCGTCAGAATCTACGTGAATTCAGTTCATCATATCCACCATTTCATTCAGTCCTTCGTTCGCTGAACCAATGAAGACACTTCTACAACTGTTCTTCGATCCTGCCGCTCACAGGTGAGTTGGGGACAGGCTGGACTGTCTCTCACCGAATTGACAGTTCTCTGAACCACGCCATATACCTTAATACTCCTGATCATTGCGTTTGTTATTTTAATTTTACCAAGTATAGTTCTCCTAAATATTTACTGTCAACTCTAAATTCACAATAAACCAGAATAGTTCACTCATTTATAAAATACAAACCGTATTACATCAACCCTTCTTATTTTTGCATCTCTTCCACTAATGGTACAGCTATTTTAGCTTCCGGTTCTTCTATACTGTACATCCATGGATATACAACGGCCGTATCCGATGTATACTTCTCATACCGATCAATGCCCTGATTGTCTCCGTCGCCTGCAAACTGGGTCTTGGTGGGCATACCATAGCTTCGTTCACCCTTTAAGAGCATAAATGTCTGATTCATCCCCCCGAAATGCGGATCATCACTATACCTCTCCACGTACAAATCCCCGTCCTTAAGGTAATATGTCCAATGGATTGTATAACCGCCAAGTTTTGAATCCACAACTTGTGGCTTCTCACCAATTGAAGGTAAAGTAACCGGCTCGAACTCACCCTCAATATATTGAACTTGATGATGGGCATACAGAGTCATTGGGGTATCCGGATTAATCTTCAGACCTGGGTTTACTTCAAAGCGCAATTCCATTTGATTTGAATGATCTGACGGCCATACGGCACCTTGCAACCGGGTACCATTCACATCCAGATCATATTTCAAATAGGGCAGTTGCAAGATGGCTCGATCCTGAGCAAGAATCACCCGGATTTGTGTCGGCGTAATGATGGCCTCCTTCACGAGTACTCCATCCGATTGCTGGCCCAGAGGGAGATTCAACACTCTTTTGCTCGTGCCGCTAAGCATCTCCGTTTTATCTAATCGTATACCGATATTCAGGGGCTGATCCATTCTACCTTCTTCTTTATGATACGCGAGTACATAAGATGAGGCTTGTTGATTTAACGTATCCAGGTTATAGAACTGTTCTGATATATATTCACCATGCGCTCCTGGCTTACCGCTTATACTCGGTGCAACCGAATCTAATGTCTGTCCTTTCTGATCATAAATCTTCAAAAAAGGATAAGCATACTCACGGACATCAGACTGGTCAAACGTTAACGATGTAGACAGCATCACTTGATTATCTTTCTCGTTGAACACACTCACTGCAAGTTTACCCAAGCCGTCTTTATGAATATCAAACCCTTGTGACTGCCGCTGGGAAAGATCCAGGTTAATTGCCTGTTCCTCGGGAGCCAACACCTGGACTCCATTTACTGTGAAATCAACATTGGCCTCTTTTGCTGACGGTGTCCACTCCGTTTCAAAATAACCTTTGTATACTCCGTTCGCCTGATCAAAATCATGATAATACCTGCCTTCGATTTGCTTCCCCGTCTCATCCCGCAGGCCGATCGAAGGGAATCTTACCGTATCCCCTTTGTACTTACCGGGGTTCAAGGTATACAAAATAACGGTACGATTATCATCAGTAAAGGCAGTATCGAGTGTTAATGTTACCCCGCCGACTGTCACCGATTGATTCAGTTTCTGTCCAAGTCCATTTTGCAGCGCATTCTGGATACCACTCCGGTGATCCAACAGGTCAAACCAGTCATAGTGGACTGCTGCATATACAGGTGTCGCCATAAGAACAACGGCTGCTGTTCCGATCAGTGTGGTTTTTTTCCATCTCGGGTTCCGACGTACATTTTCTTTCCTCGCTGAAGCATGAAGCTCAGGGCAACGTTCTTGATCCTTTTGGATCTGATCCCACATGGCATTAAAATCGGGATAATGGATATCCGCATCATTTTTCAGATGATGAGACAATCTTTTTTCTGTTTGTTTCACTGTACACTTCCCCTTTCTGATATTGTTTGCTGGCCTTCTCCCATTTTTTCCTCAGCAGACGAATTCCCTTATATATTCTTGACTTCACCGTACCCAGCGGAACTTCCAGCGTTTCGGCCGTTTCCGATAAACTGAATTCGTTCATATAGCGTAGCAGAATGGCTGAACGTATTTTCTCAGGCAACTCCTGAACCCATTGTTCCCAGAGATCCGAATCCTCCGCATGCTGAGCCACCTCGTCAACCGGATCAACCGTTCGTTGCGGCGTGAGCATAAAAAGCCTTTTTTCCCGTTGCTTGGATGCATGCTCTCTTTTCATAAAATTAAGGCAGTGATTCACTGTGATTTTCATCAGCCATGTTTTCATGTAATCTACCTTCCTCCAATCCTGACGGAAGACGGTAACAAAAACGTCGTGGCATACATCTTCCGCATTCTGCGCATGATGGAGCATGTAGTAACACGTCCGGTACACATCTTTGTTGTACATTTCGAACAGTTCTTTTTCAGTCAAACAACTCTCCTCCTTTCTCTGCATCAGCCTTTTCAAATCTATAGACAAAGCCGATCCTTCAAAGGTTCATTCTTCTTCTTTCAGCACAGCCAAAAAAGAACGTTCACTTCCACAGCAATGCAGAAATGAACGTTCTTCATGGATGAAGACAAGTATATTTGAACTCACGTACAGTGCAGTCCCTGAACGACAGCAGCCTAGATCTTTTTCACAAATTCGGACTTCAACTTCATCGCGCCCAAGCTATCGATCTTGCAATCAATATCGTGATCTCCATCGATCAGACGAATATTCTTCACCTTGGTTCCTTGTTTCACGACGAGTGAGCTGCCTTTCACCTTGAGGTCTTTAATGACCGTAACAGTATCCCCATCATTCAGTACATTTCCATTGGCATCACGCACAACTTTGGATTCCTCAGCGTCCCCTTGATCTGCTTCCAAAGACCATTCATGCGCACATTCCGGGCAAACGAGCAAATTTCCGTCCTCGTACGTATATTCCGAATTACATTTCGGACAATTAGGCAAAGTAGACATATGTATTAAACTCTCCATTCTAAAATTGGCTTACATGCAAGTATACGGGATTTGGGCCGTTTGTTCCATACGATGGATCACTGCAACACGGTTTAACTTATATGGAAGGTTCCACCTACACCGAATTTAAACCAAATTTAAACTTGATTCTACCCTTGCTTTAAGGAAATCCGCTTAATATATAAGTATCCAAACAGACGAAATCATTTTATAAACCTTACGGACATTGTCCTCTGCTTATATTTCCATGCCAAAGGAGTTTCTGCTTATGTCATCCTATGTTTTCCCCATTCAGACCGCGTTTATCATCTTTGTCATTGCTTCCATGTTTTTGCTGGTGCCGTGGTTAATCTATGGTTATCGCAAAGACGGCTTCTTTAGCTGGTCCCGGTTTGCCGTCAGCTTTTCTTTTATTTTCTTCCTCATGGCTGCTTACTGCCTGGTGATCCTGCCGCTTCCCGCGACTCGAAATAACTGTGCTGGCCACGCAGCGAATGCGGTGTATTACAACCTTCAACCCTTTATGTTCGTGAAAGACATTATGAGGGAAACACCGATCATCTGGTCTCAACCCTCTACGTGGATCAACATGATTAAGGGCCGAGCTTTCCTGCAAGTGCTGTTCAATGTATTACTGCTCATGCCACTGGGGGTATATATCCGGTATTTCTGGCAAAAGAGGGCGTTCTGGAAACATGCCTTCGTCGCTGGTTTCGGGCTTTCCTTATTTTTCGAAGTCACCCAACTCACCGGGTTATACGGATATTTCAGTTGTCCTTACCGACTGTTTGATGTGGATGATCTGATGTTGAACACCTCCGGTGCAGTGATTGGATTTTTCGCAGCCCCGCTAGTGTTGGCCTTGTTCCCGTCACGTGAGAGTATTCAAGCCAAGAGTGAGCAAATCGTGGAGCAAAACCGCGTCTATCCTGTGCCACAGTTACTTGCACTGCTGATCGATGGTATTGTGGTGGTGATTATCGCCAATCTCATGTCAATCTTCACCTTGTCCAACGATATCCAGGATGTACTAAATACGTCCACGGCGATGGTTATTGTTCTGTTCTTTATCCCATGGGTTCAAAGCGGAGTTACACCAGGCTCTGCCGTTCTCCGGTTCCGATATGTCGATCGTCAAACGGGTACTCCGACGCTTTCAACACTATTGAAACGATTGATTGCTATCTATGCTCCGTGGCTTCTGTTAACGGTTATTCAACTGGTAAGTAAATATGCATACCCTAACTATCGAGATGATGTCATTCAGCCTTATCTCGTCTGGATTTCGCTCGGTATCAACATGGTGTACTTTCTCGTGTATATCATCCTGTTTATCCATGTGTTGGTCGTGATATTCTCGGGTGGAAAACGTTCCTTCTACTTCGACGAAGTCTCCCGTACGCGAGCCTCGCGTAAATAATAAATCAAGTGTACTCTCTCTTACAGGGACGATCACATAGGCAAAAAAGCGGCCTTTCATGGTGAATCCATGAGGCCGCCTTTGAATTTTCGGATACCGAATCTGATATCGAAATTAATACTGAAATCTGTAAAGTTGTTGAACTCTCTGCATAACATCAGACTTGTGAAATGAAGGATGTCTTACTTAACCCCCAGCAGTTCGCGTTTGGACGCCTCCGGGTCATGCACAACCTCGATCTCATGGTTGAAAATGAGTGTCGCCCGATTCTCACGATATTCAGGCCATTCGATTCCTGCTGTCTCCGGCTTGCCGTTTTTCGCGAAGGAAATCCAGGCATCCTGTACCTTGAGAGCAAGCGCTTTAGCCGCTTCATCCGGCACAGCCTTCATGAATTTCAGCGTATCCAGCGTGTTAAATACAAAGAACATCTCAATGCTGTGGATCGCTCTTTTCAGAAGGGGATGCTCCGGCATCACCCAGTCAAAACGGTACATCCACACCGGGGCATGCTTCTGCTGTGCAGATGCATACTGTAGTGCTGACCGCCAGAAGAACATATCCGTCATGACTTGAGCTTGTCCATCCGCTGTCTTCGGATAACTATCCGCGATAGCAGCGCGATTCTCCAGATCCGGCGTCATGAAGTCGACACCCTGCACCATATCAATTTCGTTCGAGAATGGTACATCCGGCTGAATAAATAACGATCCCTCATGCAGTGTTGTGCCGATAAGTACAGAGACATCCTGTGCGAAACCCTCACTAACAGCCTGAAGTGGTATTTGAGGCAAAGTCTCACCATCGAGCACAGGTTGGAACAACAAGGCCATGCCTGCTCCGCTCTGCTGCTTCACCGTTTCTGCTGCCGCCATAATCTGCTCTACCGGAATGCTGTTCAGCTTAGCTAGGTTGTCTCGGTCCACACCAAGAACCTTCAACATGCCCTCACGCAAAGCCGAAGCTTGCTCAGACGGCATGAGCTGCGAAGCACCACTCTCCATGATGGCACGTTGGAACAGCCCTTTGGCTGCTGGCATCGCCATTAATGCGGCAATACTCATACTACCTGCTGATTCGCCGAACACCGTAACCTGACCCGGATCACCGCCGAAGGCAGTAATGTTATCTTTCACCCATTGCAGCGCAGCTACCTGATCCAGCAGGCCTGCATTGGATACATAGGAATCACCCAGCGGAGCCATATGCAGGAATCCTAGCGGCCCCAGACGATAGTTAATCGTCACCACGATAACATCGCCACGAACGGCTAGTTGTGTGCCATCGTATACAGGCAGACTGCCTGATCCGGTAACAAACGATCCCCCGTGAATCCAGACCATAACGGGAAGGGGGTGACTGCTTTCTTTTTCGGGTGCCCAGATGTTTAGATACAGACTATCTTCTGACTCTGGCGGCTTCTGCCCGCCCATCCACTCTGAATCCCGACGCGGTTGTATATTCTCAGGCCCGAATTCGGTCGCCTGTCTGATTCCTTCCCATGACTCGGGCTGTACCGGAGCTCGGAAACGCAGCTCTCCTACTGGCGGCTTCGCATATGGAATACCCTTCCATACACTTGCACCGTGTAAAAGCTCGCCTTGAACCGTACCATATTTCGTTTGAACCTGAAGTTCTCGCATTCCGCTTCTACATCCTCTCCGTGATTAAATACATTCATTGGTAACCATGATTAGAGCTTTATGAGGGCTAACCATGTGTATATATTTGAGTATAAATCTTCGGCATACCCATTTACAACTTTGCCCAAATGGATACATTGGGTCATGCCCTCTTTTGAGTTGGATTAAAAAATTCGATCTAAAAATTCTCCGAATGTATATCCCGTACTATAAAATTTTTCAGCAAGAGCAACTATGCTTTTGAGTAGAAAATTAAAAGTATTAAAAATAAATTCATTTACCAAAACGATTATCCAATCTCCCAACGGAATACATTTATAATAAGACGTATATTCCAAAAAATACAATATTTATTAGTAATGAGATTACAGTAAACATGGAAAAAAAAGAGTCATGCTTATACACAACTCTGCTTATATCGCTATTATTCAACTCTCCACTACTGGATATCGCACTGTATACTCAGCACCTTCAACCCATTTCCCGGCAGTGAAGTCCCGCCCTTTCACAACGACTCGATCCTTGTAAATCTCTACATGCAACCCTTCGCTACCCTCCAAATGATCATCCTCATCCGTCCATAGATAGGCAACAGAGGAGGCGTTGAACATGGTTGGCATTTGGCCTGCACCATCGTACATCGTATGCGGTGCTTGCAGTTGCCAATGCGTATGTCCAGAGAACAGAATTGCTTGTGGGTACTTGGCCAGCACGGCCTTCAGTTCTGCATCCTGATTCACGCCATACCAGCCTTGTGCCTGAAGCGATCCCGCAACGGTGTCCATTAACGGCTGATGGATAAAGATAAAAATGGGATGATCTGGCGTAGCCTGTTCAGCCAGCTTCGCATCCAGCCATTCCAGTTGTTTAGACGACATCTCACAGTCCTTCGGATGCGGCTGCTCCGTACCAAGGAAGATATAATGATATCCATCGATCCAATGATCGTGGTACGTTCCCTTCATTCCTGTCGCCACTTCAAAATCAATCAAACGCCGATGCCATAATCCCGCAACGGTAATGGTTTCAGCTCTAGCGGATATGTCTGCGTGAATTTCCCCTTCATGTGCGGTCTGCCCTGGTAGCACGAATTGGTTGCCAGCCAGTTGCTGAATCAGCGCCGCTGACTCCTCCGCAGTCTGTTTCACCGGATGCTCTAACTCCGCATCTTGCTCCAAGATCCCCGCTACCTGGCCTTCATTCATCTCAAGCAGAACCAGGGGCGGCTTCTGCCAGATGACTGCACCAATATCATGATTACCCACCGTGAAACGTATCTCCGGCAACTTCTCCGCATATTGCTCCCAGATTCGCTGCCATTCCCGATACTCGCTCGGCAACCCGCGGTCGGTTACATCACCCACATGCATAATGCCACTGCTTCCATGGCTGTAAGAGGCAATATCCGCAAGCGCCTGCTCCAGATGCCGGTTATGAATATGATCTGCCTTGTCCCGTACATGTGTGTCTGTGATCACCTGGAAGGTAGCCAGTGGCTGCTCAGTAGTACTCATTACGAATCACTCCATTTCAGTCCAATAATGCCTATCAAAATAAAACCGATCCATACCATCGACGTCAGCCGCAGTCGTTCACCAAAGAAATAATGCCCCACCACGCCAATCATCGTGATCCCCACGCCTGACCAGATCGCATAGGCCACAGCCAGCGGCATATACTTAACGGCATAATTCAGAAAGGTGAAGCTTGCGGCGTAACAAACAAACATCATCACGGAAGGCCACAATCTGGAGAAACCATCCGACACTTTAAGTAAGATCGTGGCACTCAGTTCCAGACCAATGGCAAGTGCCAGCAACACCCAGCCCAGATAAGTCTGACTACTCGTCATCGGCCTAACCCACCGGAGAACAATTCATGGAACGTCTGGATTGTGCGATCCGCCAGTTGTATTTTCCCAGACTCACCAATGCCAATCTTGTAGCCTGCTCCAGCAGCTCTCGCCATCTCCATATCCCCGTCCGTGTCCCCAATCACCATGACCTGCTGCGCCTGTACACCGAGTCGCTCACAAGCAAGTAGCAACATATCGGGAAACGGTTTTCCGCGGTCTACCAGATCCGTTCCAATGATGACATCGAAGTATGCGTCCAGCCCCATCCATTGCAGATGTTTGACTGCACTTGCCGTTTCATCGGCTGTCACTACGCCCATTTTCAACCCCTGCTCGCGAGACTGCTCCAAAAACTCTCTCACACCGGGTAGCGGATGCGCCGGACGATGTACCTCCATCGCTTCCTCGGCCTGTGCGAGGCATGCTCTTACGATCATTTTGGCTTCTGCCCAGCTGAGTCCTGCACGATATCCATGCCACGTCAGCACGGCATATACTTCATCCATCGTACCCATGGCGAGCGGGCCCCGGACATCATAACCGTTCATCCGTCCCTGTTCATCGTGAAACGTGCCCCAGATCTTTGGAAGATCGGCTTCATCCATCTCTAGACCACGAATAAGCAGTTGTTCTCTGAAATCATTCAACACACAATCTGTCCAGAACCCCCACATGCCTGTAAAATCAAGCAACGTCCCATCCTTATCAAACAGAATGGCTTCAACCTGCATCTGTGTTCTATCGTCTACTCTATTCTCTTGCATGGACTAAACTCCTTGTCTGTGATCGTAATGAATGGAAAGGGCGGTACGTGGTGTACCGCCCTTTTTGCTTAGGCACTAAAGCTTATACATGAGAGGGGATGCAAACTTCATGTATTACAATGAATTATTTTGCAATGCGATCCAGTTCTTTCTGTGCTTTCTCTTTGGCTTCCTTCAGCGCCTGCTCTGCAGGAACATTGTTGATCTGCACTTTATCCGCTGCTTCTTTCAGGGCATCGTTAATTTTGCCGCCCGTTGGATCACGGAATGGAGCTGAAGCATGTGCTGCCTGTTGCAATGGTACCGTAATCTGTGGATGCTCTTCACTAAACTTCTTGAAGTCTGGATCTTGCTGTGCAGATTGGCGTACCGCAATGTAACCTGTGTCCATCGACCATGAAGCGGTGTTCTCGGTTTTGGAGAAATACGTCAGCCATTTATACGCTGCCTGTTGTTGCTCTGGACTAGCTGCTGCCGGAATACCTGCAAGAATTGCACTCGCTACAGGTTTACCTTCGCCAATGCCTTCCCAGCCTGGCTGTTGCATGGCCGCAACGATTTTAAAATCCAGATCGCCTTGGTCACCACTTGAACCGGTGTATCCAGCCGCTTTATTTTTCATCACATCGTCAATGGTCTTGTACCAATACTCCCAGCCTTGACCGCCATATTGAATGCCCATGATTTTGTCTTCGTTGATCCATTTACGGAACAGTTCCCATGTCTCGATCCATTCAGGGGAGTCGATCATCACCGTTTTACCGTCATCACTCAGAATTTTTCCGCCTTTGCCCATAACAGCATCGATCATGTTGTCTCTACCCCACATCGGCTCCCAGCCGTAGAAAGTGGTTTTGCCATTTTCTTTCTTGGACATCTTCGCGGCAGCCTCGGCAAATTTCTCCCATGTCGTCAGGCTTGCCGGGTCAATTCCGTTCTCTTTGAAGGTATCCATACGGTAGTACATAATTTGCGTCGTGCCATACATCGGTAAAAAGAACTGCTTGCCATCTACATTCCCTTGTTCCAGGAACGTTTGAATGAAATCGTCTTTTTTGAAGTTCGGGTCAGCCGCGATCATCTCATCCATAGGTGCATAATAACCTTTGCGGGCCCAGTCAATATTGGCACTCAGAACGGCAGCAGGCACTTTCTTGGACGCAATGGCTGCTTGAAGTTTCTGCTCCGTCTCCGTGTAATCCGCTTGTACAATCCCTTTTACAACCACTTCATTCTGCGAAGCGTTGAAAGCATCAATTTTCTTTTTCATATTGTCGCCCAGGTTACCGCCCAGACCATACCAAAACTCAATCTCCACCGGCGCTTTGGCCTGAGTGTCCGTGCCGCCGCTAGCAGCCGCTGTTGAATTCGATTCTGCCGGGGCTTGTGTTCCACAAGCGGTTATTAAAGCGAAGCTTGCGGCGAGTACCAGCGACATGCCACCTTTCCAGCTCAGCTTCAGTTTCTTTTTCAAAGTCATGCCTGACTTGCTCCAATTCATTGTTGTTCCTCCCGTTTTTAGGTGACTTTTTAAGCAAAAGTGCGAAGCATATCAATTCTTGTTTACGCCAGCCGTCATGTTCACACTCTGCATGATCGTTTTCTGGGTGAACACGAAAAGAATAAGTAAAGGTGCGATGGTAAACGCACTTGCAGCCATAATCTGCGGCCAAGCCAGTCCATAGGCACCGCCTTCCACGAAGAAACTTCGCAGCCCGGCAGATACCAGCTGTAGGTCAGGGTTTTTGGTGATAAGCATTGGCCAGAAATAGTTGTTGTACTGTTCGATGAATGTAATCAGCACCATCACGGCGAAGCTGGAGCGAACGAGCGGCGCAATAATCGTCCAGAGAATGCGGAAATGTGATGCTCCATCCAGCTGTCCGGCTTCCACGAGTTCATGAGACACCTGCATAAAGGCCTGACGAATCAGGAAAATGGAGAACACACTGACACAGTTGGATACGATCAGACCTGTGTAGGAATCCAGCAGATTCAGCTCGCTTAACACCAGATAACCAGGCAGATACACTGCCGTGCTGGGAATCATGTACCCCACCAGAATGATGCCGGTTAACGTGCCCTTAAGGCGGAATTTCATATGAGTCAAGGCGTATGCCATCATGCTGGAGTTCACAATCTGGAGCAGACAGATCGCTATGGCGACCCCGGTGCTGTTCAGCATGTACCGTGCAAACGGTGCGGCGTTCCAGGCATCCACGTAGTTCTGCCACAGAAATGTCTTTGGCCAGAAGGTCGGCGGGAACTGCCAGATTTCATCATTCGTTTTGAATCCGCTGATCACCATCCAATAGAACGGAAAAGCAGTGGCAAGTGCAATAATAGCAAGCGCCAGATAGCGAAGGATGGCACTGATTTTTACTTTTTTACGGGATGCCTTATGCATCTCTCTGGGCTTCATTTGGCTCGTTTTACTTTTGGGCATGGTCATTGTCATTAGTAGTGCACCAGGCGTCTGCCAAGCAGGAAGGAAACTCCCGATAACAGCACGCAGATCAGAATAATAACTACAGCGATCGATGAAGCTTCTCCGACGTTAAACGATTCAAAAGCAGACTGATAATACATATACAGCAAGGTTCGAGTTGATCCAGCAGGTCCACCTTGAGTCATGACGTTAATCTGGTCGTAAGCCTGTAGCGATTGAATAGTCAGAATGATCGAAAGGAAAAAGGTCGTTGGTGAGATCAGCGGCAACGTAATGCTTCTGAACTTGTCCCAAGCTCCCGCCCCATCAATGGAAGCTGCTTCAAGCAGATCGGAAGGCAGATTCCTTAGAGCTACCAGATAGAACACCATTGCCCAACCAATGGACTTCCACAAGGTTACAATCAATACTGCAACAAGTGCCCAATCCATATCGCGGAGCCATCCAATCGGTGATACTCCTACCCAGCCCAGCATCAGATTGGCTAGTCCCACTTGCGGTTCAAAAATCCATGACCAAGCGATGGATACGGCAACCGTTGGTGTCACCCATGGTGAGAAGAGTAATGTGCGAAAAATACCGGATGATTTCATTTTGCTATTCATCAGCATCGCTAGTGCAAGTCCTCCCACAATCGTAGGGATCACACTCCCGAGTCCGAACAACAGCGTCACTTTCAAAGATCGATAGAAT
This sequence comes from Paenibacillus sp. FSL R7-0272, assembly GCF_037969905.1. Classification (NCBI taxonomy): domain Bacteria; kingdom Bacillati; phylum Bacillota; class Bacilli; order Caryophanales; family Paenibacillaceae; genus Paenibacillus; species Paenibacillus sp. FSL R7-0272. Next base: position 6,311,326 of record NZ_CP150221.1, read on the forward strand.
TCAGAGTTCGTTAGCAGGTACGTGTAGTTATCCAACCCGACGAACAGCTTGTCCGGGCTCATGAAGTCCCAGTCCGTAAAACTGAGATATACGATGTATCCCAGAGGCCCCAGCCAGAAAATCAACAGCGGGATTAGAGCAGGCAACGTGAATAGAACCGCCTCCGACTCCCTCCAACATTTCAAACGCAATTCTCCCACTCCTTATTGTCCAAATTTTCTTTAACAATTGGCAATTTATAGATGTATATTGGCTTGTTTAATCTTCTGTACAAAAATGATTGTACATTCGAATTGAAAAATCTATTTCGGGGTTGTGTTAAAATTCGAAGGAGTCATGTAAAATATGAATATGTTCGTGGAAACGTTTATTCTATTGCCGAGGTGACATTGTGGGAAAAGAAATTGTTGGGAACCCGAATCATTTATCGTTACCTGATCGGTCTGCACTGAGGGAGAGAGTCATCGAGGCGATTGCCAATACGATGGATCTCTATGGGGTTAATCATACGTTTGGTAAATTGTATGGTGTGATGTATTTCGAAGACCGTCCGATGACGCTGGAAGAGATGAAGACCTCTATGAATATGAGTAAAAGCAACATGAGTTATGCCGTTCGTTCGTTAACCGAGTCTCAAATGATCTATAAATTAGAGGAGAAAAAGGAGCGGCAGGATCAATATGTGGCGGAGACAGATTTCTTTCGCACGTTTCAAAACTTCTTTGGATTAAAATTGCAGCGGGAAGTGGATGTGATGTTGGAAGGCATCCGCGAGGTCATTCCCGACCTGACAACCATGATTCTATCGGAACACACAACTGCACAAGAACGGGAAGAGGCATTGCGAGATTTGCACAAGCTCCAGCATGCAGAGCAATACTATGTCTGGCTTCAAGGATTCGTGGATCGGCTACGAGAGGGTAAGCTGTATGAAAATGGCATGTGATTAACTCATAAAACACGATGAACATGTTATTCTTCCCCTGTAGAGGGGCACCCAGGTTTGGGTTTGGGGTCACTTACAAATTTTCCAATAAGTATTTAAGTTTATAATTTTGCCTTATATTAGGCTATACTATATAATTATTCTTGAACACTCATACAGAAAATTATGAGAGGAGAATTGTATTGCTTCTGCCTAATATATTAAAGAATCATGTTCCAGAAAGTTGGAACACTAAAGATGATTTTCCAATAGCTTTATGGACAGACTGGGAATCCGGTGAATATTCGTACCTCAATAGAGACAAGATGGTTCCTGAAGAATTTTGTATTGAGCACTCACAATTTGAAACTAAGCTTATCAAAAAAACTGAATTTGAAGTAATGATTATAAAAGAGCAATTGGCATTCCCCCATTTATTTATTTTAACTGATTCGAACGGTATCGTATTGGATCTATGGGGTGAAGACTCCCTACATTGGAATATGAAGCCTTTGAAGATTAAAAAGGGAAATTTAATTAGCCTTCAGTCTACTGGCATTAATGCTTTATCCCTTTCAATACAGACGGGAAAACGTATTTTTCTTACAGGTAGTGAACACCAGCCGAATGTACTTCACAATTGGAATTGCTTATCCTCACCTGTCTATGTTAAAGATGTAGTAATTGCATATATCAATTTTAACTTTTTCTCACCTCATGTACTTAGCACCTCGTTTGCATTGATGACATTCCTTGTTAAACATATAGAAAGGGAACTCGAGAACGAACGAATTGATGAAATCCATTTGCATAAAGTGTTTAATACATATCAACTTACAGAAAGAGAAAAATCAGTTGCAATATTTTGGTTACATAACAAGGGGGCGCTCTACATTAGCGCAGAACTTGGTATTACAGAAGGAACAGTACGAAATTTTGTCAAAAAGATCTATTCAAAATGTAATGTACGAGATCGCGTAAGCTTTATACAAAAGTTTCATAATTAAGATTGATTAGAACCAAAAATAATTTACCTTACATAGAAGAAGACTCAAATAACCCATAAGAGTCACTACATTATTTAATGAAGACCAGTACGGTTGGCATTACAGAGTGCCAACTGTGCTGGTCTTCGTTAAAAGTATCCATCATAGTTTATTTAATTACTTGCTCCAGAAATCAATTTTTTCCAGAATCCATTGAAGCGCCGATTTTTGCTCTGTGATGACATAGGCTTCTGTCTGCATTCCTGATTTAATAGTAACTTCTTGACCAAGAGTATTTATAAGGGAGTTTTTTTCTAGAGAAGCCTCAACAATATAATAGGATGAACCGTCCTTCGGATTAATCAGAGCATCACTGCTTATAGATTGTATTTTCCCCATTACAGACCCATACTCCTCACGAGGATATGCTGCGAAATGAAATCGTACGCCATCCCCTTCATGAATTCGGCCGATATCTTGATGATTCATTACGATTTGGACAGAATAAATCGTATTATTGGTCGGTACAATATCCATAACTTGTAAACCTTCTTGAATTAGTTGTCCTTCCCCAATATCACTTAACATATTGATAACACCTGAGATAGGAGCTATATTTGTATACTTATCCAATGTCGTGTTAATAACATTTGACTGACTATTGAGGTCTGATATTTGTTTGTTCAACTCTTCAATGCTTACTTGTAACTGAACATATAAATCAGATTTTTGTTTATCTATGTTCTCCTTCTGTTCAAGAGCAGTTTGTAGCTCTGTTTGAACTGTGTATCTGAATTCACTTCGACTTGTCTCTAATTGTAATTTCAATGTTTTAATTTTATCCATTACAGTGCCAGCTGCAGTTTCGTCATTACTAAAAATTGCACGTTTATAGTCTTCCTGTAACTGCTCCTCTGCTAAGAGATTTTGTTTGATCTTAAGCATAAAATTCTCATATCTCTCGTATTCGGCATCCTTGGCAACCAAATAATTTTCACCATAATTAAGACTTTTAAGTAACAGGCGTTTATTTGAAATTGTGACATCCGTTTTTGCTTGATTTTTAATTGTTTGTGAGATTTCCAGTTTTAATTTATTTTCCACTGAGTTACTTTTTCCCAACACAGTATTGCTAGTATACGTTTGTATCTTTGTCTGATCCCCAGATTGAACTATAGCATATAGCTGCTTCAGTCCAGTCAAGTTTTTCTCTATTTTCTCGTATTCCTCTGTTATCTTTGCTTTATCTTTTTCTAGTGTACCAGTCTGTATAGAAAATAGTTTTTCTCCCTCTTCAACCTGTTGACCCTGCCTTACATAAACTTTTGATACGCTTCCAGTTGCTTTATTAACAACTTTTGAAATTTTTTCATTTGGTCTCACGGTTCCAGATGACTTTATAACAATATCAATTTGGGCTTTCCAGCTCCACAACAGAGCGATCATTAAAGTAAATGCCAACAAAACTAAAAACCAACTAATAAATTTAGGAGATTTTCTTTCAAGAATCTCTCTAGTGTCTATCATTTCTTCAAAATTGTTAAGTTTAGTGCTCATAGAGTTGCTCCTGCTAATTCATACTCATCTATGTTGTTATCTTCTTCGTTCCTCTGTAATGCATCAATACCAGGAAGTTGATCCTTCCATAGTTCATAATAACGCCCCCCTCGTTTTAATAATTCATCATGTGTGCCAGTTTCTACGACTGCCCCCTGATCCATTACAAAAATACGATCACATCGCAGGACGGTACTTAAGCGGTGAGCTATAATAATCATAGTCATCTCTGTTAATCCATGAATCGTTTCAGAAACTGCTTTTTCAGTAGTTGTATCTAAATTACTTGTTGCTTCATCCATAATTAAAATATCAGGTTTCCCAAGTAAGGCACGCGCCAAAGCCAACCTTTGTCGCTGTCCACCTGATAGGTTTGATGCATTCTCCTCCAGCATTGTTTGGTACCTCAAGGGTAAGTTATTAATAAACTCGTGAGCACTAGCTTGTTTTGCAGCCTCAACAATATTATCCATTTCAATATCTGACGTGGAACCTAGTGATAGGTTTTCTCGAATGGTACCACTAAAGAAAAATGTCTCTTGAGGAATATAGCTTATCTTTTTCCTTAATGAATCAATGGCGATATCTTTAATATTGTTATCCCCGATTAATATCTCGCCACTTTGGGCTTCGTAAAATTTAAGAAGCAGCTTGGACAAAGTAGTCTTACCAGACCCGCTCTCCCCTACTAAAGCAACCTTTTCTCCTTTTTCAATCCTTAAGGATACACCGTTGAGTACCGATTCACGCGTACCATAACGAAATCGAATATCTTGAAAGGTGATAGATTCTTTTAAAGAATTCGGTTTTATATTTCGGTCTTCTTCTTCATTTTTTTCCGGCTTCAAGTCCATAATCTCTGCTAAACGATCAGCTGCCACAACTGCTGTTTGTAAGGAAGGTTGCAAATTGATCAGATTCAGAATTGGATTGATGAAGTATACTAATAGAGCATTAAATGTAATTAGTTGTCCTGCAGTCATGCTCCCTTTCAGTACTTCATTTGCTCCTATCCATAGAATTACTATTCCTCCCACACCTTGTACAGCACCCTTTAATGAAGATTGTATGTTATTAGAGAACCCAAACTTGAAGATTGTTCGTAAAAGCCTGATGAACTTCTTCTCTGTTTCTAAGTTGGCTTGTCTTTCTCCCTGATAGGCTTTAACTGTTTCGATCCCATTAACGGATTCAACAATATATGAAGTAAGAGCTGCATTCTCCTCCATCTGCTTTCGGTTTTGCTTATCGAAAGTTCGATGGAAACCCCAAACAATTAAAGCATATAACGGAACCATAGTAACCGTTATGGCAAAAAGAAAAGGGTTCTGATTGTACAGAATAATTCCACCTGCTACAACCATGAGTGTATCAATCATAATAGTCAAAGCTGCGCTTGAGATAGCTTCTCTTACTTTTGAAGCATCTAGGAGTCTCGAAATTATTTCTCCCGTCTTACGTGTTTCGAAAAAGGAGAGAGGGAGCTTTAAAATATGATAATAGTACCCCATAATTAGTGATATATCCAATTTTTGACTTAAATACAATAATAAATGACTCCTAAAGGCATTCAAAATTGTCTGTAGTACGGTTATCGTAATTACCCCGATAGAGATCCATGTTAAAGTATCTTCCAATCTGTAAGGGATAATAGAATCCAAGAGAAACTTGAAATAAAAAGCACCTAATATGCCTAAAATAGTATATAAAAGGGATGCAAAGAAAATCCCTAATAACATTCGCTTTTGGGGAACAAGAAGGGAGAAAAAACGCGAAAGCGTTCCTTGAGTTTCATCTTTCCTCTGGAACTGGGATGTAGGTACCATTAGAATGAGAACTCCAGACCATAGTTTGAAAAATTCTTCGGGGCTATATGTTACAATTCCTTTGGATGGATCAGCAACAACCACTTTCTTTTTCGTGATTTTATATATGACAACGTAATGTAAAAGCGCCTGATCTATGACAACATGTGCGATACAAGGAAGAGGAAATCCACTAAAAAATGCTTCTTGGTTTCCTTTAACTCCTTTTGATGAAAACCCCATTTTTTCTGCTGCTTTGATAAGTCCTAGTGCATTAGTTCCTTGCTTATCAGTGCCTGCAATCTCTCGTATTTGTGCTAAGGGCATTTTTAACCCGTAATGCTGTGAAATGGTGGCTAGGCAAGCAGCACCACAATCTTTTATATCATATTGTTTTTGTACGGCATATCGTTTGAATAGAGACATACTGACCTCCTGATGCAACTTCACTATACATTATATGAATCACTAAAAATGAGGATCGATCCTAAGTATTCTTAATTTACTTACGTAATAAAGAATACTTAGGGAACCATCCTTAAGTTATTATCAATTAGATTGCTTTAAGTAAATAAACTCCCCAACGTCTTTGCCAAAGTTATAAATAAGTAATGCTCCGCTGGCAACAAAAAAAATGAGAAGTACAAGACCTACAAAGGGATTCTTATCAACATATTCACTTAAATTTAAAAAAAACATTTTTATTGTATTCACAATAAATACAACCCCTTAAATACTTTGATACTTATTTCTAGAGAATAGAGATGTTTAGTTTGCGGCGCCCTTGTATCCGCTAATTACTCCCGCAACGAAAATAACTACCACCACAACTACCACTACTACTGCTCCAATGCCTCCGCCGTTCGTTTCCAACTTTTCTTGGAGAGTCATTTCCTGCATTGCACCCATGCTTATGTTCATACGTATCTCCTCTTATAATTAATGTGTTAAATGGTACGCTGTTTCTCCGACAGCTTTGCCTACCTCATAAACTGCAACGATTCCGGCAGCAATAACTGTAATAATTTTTCCCCAGCCTCCGCCGTTGACAGTCATTAATTCTTCATCACTCAAAAATTGCCCATCAAACGTAATTTGGTTGTTCATGGTTTCACCTCCCTTCAGTACCAGTAATATTCATATATATATCTACCTTAATCTCTGAGGTAAATCCAAACATGTCTTTATAGTCATAACAATTGTATACTACACCTTGATCTAGTTTCTTTTCTTGTGCATACATCACTAGCCCTCTGTATATATCTTGAATCTCAGAGGGGCTTCCCTCATACCTATAATATAAATTGTCACTTACTTTGAATTGGGGTACAACTCCGTACGGATAAGGGATGAGTGAAACATTCTTAACTGGAAGTAGTATACTCATTACTATAAATTCTTCACTGTCGATCTCCTGCACACCCATATTCGCAGTTACTAATGGCCCAACTATTTCACATCCCGATGTTGTAATTCCGTTTATAAATTTAGATATTTCAGGATTTAATTCTTCTACCTTTGCTTTAAATTCGTAAATTGCTACATTGTCGAGACATAGTTCGCTATTCTCTTTAACGAAGTCAGAATTAAACAATAGAACCACTCCCATAATCACATTTAATTAATAAATTTCATATTACTTATATTTATTTAATCAGAACATATCTCTTACTAGATATAGACATGATGATATTTAGATAGAACTACACATAAGATATACAAAAACTCGATTATATGAGATTGGATTAATACTTTTATACTATATAAAATATATAATAAATAACATTATATGGTATAAAAAAGCAAAAGAGTACTTCTCTGTGTATCTCGAGAAGCACTCTTTATATCACTATTTCATTAATTTGAAGCTAATTCTGTGCCGCAGCTTCAATATCTGCATATGCCCAGTGGGTTGCAGGCACGTCGCTAAAGGATGGCGTTGCCACTCCCGTCAGCGGTGTACGTTTGAACAATACGTTCAGCACTTTTACCGCTTCTGCACGAGTCAGCTTGCTGTCTGGTTTGAATGTACCATCACTGTAACCCGTCATCAGACCAGTGGACTGCACATAGGCAATCGCATCGGCTGCCCACAGATCCGCGGCTACATCCGTAAAGGACGCCGCTTCTGGTGCTGTTCCTGTGGTATCCGTTGTTGCTACAGCGTTCGTTTGTTGCTTCTGCAACCAGCGGTACGCGATTGTTGCCATCTGTGCACGCGTAATCGAACCTTCCGGCGCAAACGCTGTGTCACTGAGGCCGTTCATGATACCTGCGGCCTGCGCCTTTTGAATCTCACTCGTTGCCCAATGTGTTGCGGCTACATCGGCAAAGGTTGTACCTGCCGCCGTAGCTGTTGCCGTTTCACCCGGCAGATTACGAGCCAGCATCGCGGCCATCTGTGCACGTGTAACGAACGCATCTGGACGGAAGTCGGCACCGAAACCTTGGATATACGGCTGATTTGTCTTTTGAGAAGCTTTCAGCCCATCGACGACAACCAGTGTAAACGTACTGAACTTGGTTACCGTAAACTCAATGCCTTCGCTGTTATTAGCCAACTTCACGAGTTTGCCTTGTATCAGTTCCTTGGTACCGTCACTGTGTTCAATGTACACAGCCAGGTTATCCAAGATCTGTTGACGAGCTGCCGCATCGGTTGGCAGGCTGTTGCCTAGTGGCAAAGTCAGTGTCACTTCACGGCTCTGCATATTCGTTTCGATCTCAACTGGACGAGCCAGTACACGGACATTCGTATTTGGAGCAACTTGCTGAATCACTTGCTCTTTCTTCGCCCGCTCTTCCAAGTCTTTGCGCTCGGATTCCTTTTTGAGTGGAACCACGCGGAAGTATAGGTCTTGATTAAATCCGGCGATAGATTGGGTCGGAATCGAAATGACCGCATTTTCTGTTGAGATTTCCAGTTTCATTGAACCGTCACTTAGATCTTTGACAGCTGTTTTCGGAACTTCCACACGTGTCTCGGACACGGCGTCTTTGGTATCTGGAATCACAATGCGCGCCGTATTGCTACCCAATTGTTTTGCTTTTTCAACCGATTCCTTAGCAATTGCATCTGTCATTTTGACCAAATCTTTAACCGTGCCGTTGGTTTCGGTTGTACGTGTGATTGGGGTCTTGGTCAGGTTTACACCGTTAACGCCGTTCACATCTACGACAATCTGCTCTTGCTTGGTCGTTGGTGCAGGTGTAGACGTTACTGGCGCAGATGATCCACCGCCACCGTTACCACCTGTGTTGTTACCCGGGTTAGGTGTCGACCCATTACCATTACCATTACCATTACCACTGTCACCATTGGCTGTAAAGACAATTTTCACAGCACGGCCTGGCAACTCATCACTAAACGCTTTATGACGAACCCATACTGTTTTGTTACCGCTAAAATCTAACTTCTGAATGGAAGCCAGATCAATCCAGTTCAGTTTGCCATCGAAGGAAATTTCCATCGTATCATTTAGACCTGTTATTTTGTTATTGATATCGTCCCCTTTTACATTAGGAGCAGTGAAGAAACGATTAATTACATATTGTAAATTCCCAATATCCTCATAGCTCTCTTGCTCATCAAGTACCCATTGTGCCAGTTCCTTTTGATCTTCTGTGCTAAGTTCTGCTCTTTTGGACAGGTCGAGGGCACCCGTACGATCAAAAGCATATTTCTCGAAGAAAGCCTCACCCTCCATTTGAACTTCCATAGCACTTTGGAGCCACTGACTCATTGGATCAATTTTGGTGGCCTTCTCAATAGATTGATATGGGGCAGTCAAAAGCCCTAACACAACCATTGGTTCCACGATATCTCCTTGATAGAGTCCTTCCAACTTTTCATAGGCCATCGAATACAGGTATTTATAAGCAAAAACTTTTTTGTCTACTTTATTGGTAAGTTTCAAATAGTTTTGACCAATGCTTCCATACTCTTCTGCATCTTGGTCATTAAAGTACTCTGATATATCTACCAACTTTTGTGCAAGTAGATCCAGTTTATTGCTCAAAGCAGTAAGCTCCGTTTGTTCCCAAACAGATTGTGCCAACATGCCAAGTTCAATCATGAGTTGAACCTGATTTTTATTCTCGTAATCCTCACTGACGTATTGGATCAAAAATCCTGCAATGAAATCTCTAACCTGTGGGTTTAAATTTTCGTAGCCGTCAGGAAATTTAATTCCCAAAGCCGGATCTTCCATAGCTTCACGCATGGCTGTTTTATTTCCACTGTTCCTCGCAGCGTTCAAGACAGACAATACATCCGTGTTATTATCGCTGGAGAAAAATTTGTCAAATGCGGTCTGGATTTGAACAAAGGATTCGTACCCGCCAGCTGTCCGCTCCGCAATCATATGATCTGCCAGTGCATTTAACTTCTGTGCATCTGTCTTTATACCATCCATCTTACTCACATCTATAGGAAAGCTATTTATAGGATGTTCTAGGTTTTTATTGTTGTATTTCGTAATTTCAGACTGAATATGTTGCAATTCGAACAGAGTAGCCAGCATTTCATTAGTGGTCAGCGCCTTGTTAATTAAGGGGGTGAACCTTGCTTCATCATCGAGAGAAGTTAATAATTTGAATACAGACGACGGACCCTTTTTAAGTTGTAGCTCAAGCATAGCCGCTGTGATACGTTTTTCAATGCCTGAGAATTCAGAATATTTACCAACAAATTGATAAAACATACTGTCAGGGGCAGGTTGATCCAGATAGTTAACTTGTTGCATTTGCTTCGCATATAGTTCATCAAGTGAATTCATTTCATCCGGTCCACCAATGTCATGAATGAATTCAACCGCCTTTAAAGCTAGCTGCACGAGGTATTCAACTTGCTCTTTATTGGCGTACCCTTCACTGGTTGGTGGATCTAAATTAAGCATATAAACTGCGATATCATTCTGATCCTCTGAGGATAGTTGCTTGAAACCAGGCGCATCTATGAAACTTTCATCACTCAATAGTTCAACAGCATCAGCTAAAAAGTTGTTTGCGTTGCCTTTTGCTACTTTTATTAATTCGTTGTACTTTCTCAGTCCTGGTTCAAAAAACGCATCAAATGCTTTTTGCACATCAGATACCGTTTCATAGCCATCCTGCTTGTGATCAAGCATCCACTGAGCCAGTTCATTTTTTTCGTCGTCATTCTGAATTGTAGACATCTTCCCCATGTTAAAAACAAATGGTGGTAAGTTCAGATCTGGCCTAAAAATTGCGTAGTTTTTGATAAATGTATATATTTTAAAAAGTGAGTCAATCGCCTCGTTCATACTGTTGATATCCGTTGCTTTATTTATCTCTTTGTAATCATTAAGTTTCTCATATAACATTGCGAGCTGGCTATTATGGTAGATCGTAACAGAACTGTTTTTGAAAACAATATTGAATAGCAATATATTATCAATAAACATCGTCCAATCCGCACCATTCAGATGCATATAACGAGATGCAGCTTGTGTCCATTCTGCCTTGTCGACACCGGGGAAATAGGAGTTCCACTTCCCTAGCAAATTGTATACATATTCCATTTTTTGGCCTAAGGTCTCAATCTCGAACTGTCCGGGCATTACACTGACGTTATAAATCAGATTAAATGCATATACAGCATGATTGTCACTATCATATTGCACATCTAGTGGAATCAGCATAATCATACCTCTGGCAATCTCATTCTTTTGATCCTCGCTTAATGCTGCGTAACCTTGAGGCAGCTGTAACAATTCTCCTTCCTCAAGCAAATGACGAACATTAGCTATTTTTTCGCCAGGGTTGGAATCATCATACCCTTGTCTCTCCATGTTTAAAAGTTCGTATGGGTAAGATCGAGCACTTACCACACCTCCAGGACTTACAATCTGAAGCAACATCATAGCCACCAACATAAAACTTACTATCTTTCTGAACAAGGCTTCGCTCTCCTCTCATTTCATGTTTGATCCTTATGCTTGTATCTTTAGACCTAGTTTAGAACACAACAATAAACAGATTCTAAACAAGAAATGATAATAAAAGGAAAAAAATCCACTCCATAGTTGAAAACAGAGTGGATTTATTCATATTTTTCGTCAAAATTCATCATTTCAAAAAAATTTAAGCGAAACTTCTTGTTAACGGTCCGGATTTACCTGATATTCACGCAGTCTCCCCTCATACACCAGCTTCAGTTGCTCGCACTGGCGAAAATCATCCGGGGTTACAAGTGCAGGTAGCTTGTTCCACAGCTTGATCCCTGAGCGTTGCAGGATTTCAGCTACAAACTGTGAACAAAAATAGGAGTTGCTGAACTCTACTGGTTCCTTGAGTGTAATACCAAGAACGCCCAGCAGGTTGTACATATATTTCTGGCGGCTGCGAATGAAAATGTGCAGCACTCGTTTCATTTTTTCCACTTCACGCTCCGTAACCTGAAGCTCGTAGATGACACATGTCGTATTCGGATATTTACTATACGTCCCTGTCTGGATATCTTCCTTCACAAACCCACCATTCAGCGGATTGCTCGGATGTTTGCGACCGAAGCTGTACAATTCCGTTAATTCCCGGTCGAACGAGATGGAAGCGTGATTATACGGTGCTTTGGTGTAAGTCTGAATGACTCTTGTAAATAACGTACCTGTATTCGTCAGCAAAATATAAATCGAACGTTCGTCGGTCATCCTCATATTTCCCCTTATCAAGTTGGCACTATTCCTTCATAATAACATAGGTACCCTATAATGGAATCTTACATTGAATAAGCAGGTGATCTTCGTACATGAACAGCTCTCTACTAACATTAACTCTGATTTTCGCAGCTCTACTCGTTATACATATTGTGTACAAAGTGATTGCCAAACTGCAGCCAGACAAGGATTATTCGGGCATTGGGACAAAAATCAAAACCTGGTGGGGCATGCTGGCCATCTTTTGCCTCGCTACCCTATTTAATCCTATCGTTTCGCTGATCTCGCTCATGGTGCTGGCATTTTTCTCGCTCAAAGAGTACTTCTCTATGATCCGCAACACCCGGAAAGCCGACCGCCGTCTATTTCTATGGGCGTATCTCGCAATCCCGGTGCAATTTTACTGGATATACATTGGGTGGTATGGCATGTTCATCATCTTTATTCCGCTCTATGTATTTCTCGTCTTGCCCATGCCACGTCTGATCAACAAGGGAACGATCGGATTCCTGCGCAGTGTCAGCTCCACCCAGTGGGGACTCATGCTCATGGTGTTTGGATTAAGTCATCTCGCTTATTTTCCGTTTGCCTCACCCGAGTACGGATCGAAACTGGTGTTGTTCCTCGTTGTGCTAACACAGCTTAATGATGTGGTGCACTATCTCGTATCTCTTTATCTGGGCAAACGAAAAGTGGTGCCTACAGCGAATCCTTTTATTACATGGGAAGGATTTGGGTGTGCATTCCTGGTCACGACGGCAGCCTCCTATTTCATCCATCCCTACCTCACGCCATTCGACTGGCCATTTTCGTTGTTTATCGGGGCATTGATTGGCCTTGCCGGATTCTTCGGCAGCCTCACCGTATCTGTGCTAAAACGAGATCTGCTCATCGGGGATGACAACAAGTCGGATGCACTCAAAAAAAGTTATCTCAGCCGGGTCGACAGTCTCACCTATACCTCGCCGGTCATGTTCCACGTTGTTCGTTATTTCTTTGAATTTATGTAGTTATCAGATATGTCAAAAGGCCTCCCTCATCACCCTTAAAAAAGGATATGGAGGAGGCCTTGCTACAATTTAGCGTTTCAAACTCAGTTGTCTTAATCGAATAAATTCAAGAATATCATTTAATTCATGAAACTTCTCATTATGATGTCTTTCATCATCAGCAGAGTGAATATGGAATGGATCATATTTTGTTACAGAAGAAGGCGTACCTTCCGGGTGTTTATGAGCGTGGAATTTCATGATCAATTGTTTGTTGCTATCGTACCAATCATACCAATATAACTCGATGAAACATCGATCCATATCCAATTCCTCAATACAAATTAATTTGGAGAAATCATGAAATACTTCGAATTCCATTTGCATTTTCTCGAATTTCGGAGATGATATCCGAAAAGTTTTTCTCTATGAATTTAAAGTTACTTTTCGCTATCTTCAAACTCAAGTCTCTGCCTCCCAAGCAAGTGTTGCCAAACTTGAGCATCGGTTTCTTCCTCAGATGTCAGTTCACTTTTAGTCCCGAGCGTTTGTTCAAATTCACCACTGTATTTTTCTTCATAAAACGAGATTTGACGAGTGTAATATTCCAAGTTGTTCTCTTCTTTGGTTATAGATTCATTCTCCTGTTTTCTCCACATATCTACAACATCACGAATAGTAACGACATTCCCTGATGTCATCCTAAAGGCTGTATCATCTGCTATTTTATTATGTTTATTAGCAGCGGCCTTTTGAACACCAATGAATCTGCCTTGTTTAAGCCAATTGTGAATCGTCATGACACTAACACCGAAAAACTGGGCTAATTGGCTGGGAGTATATTCTTCAGCGATTTCTTTTTTCCCTGAGGGGGATACAAGCTTTGTATCCTTTTCTGTCGCGACAATTAAAGCGTGCTGTAGCAATTGCTCAAATCCTTTTTGGAAAGCTTCATGGTTTTCGAAGATTTCCTCATTTAACTCTTGCATAAGAGTCTCATTATTACGCAATGAATGTGCAAGAACTTTAAACAGCAGAACGCTGTTTTCATAATCACCTAACCTAAATGCAAGTTCCTTAGCAATTTGATTTGAATTTTTGTTAAATAGACTCTTCTCACTATATGTAATAGACATGATCAATTCACCTCACACTCCTATATTATGTCATTCTTCTCTAAAATTCAATAACCAAGTTAAATCATATTAAATCAAATTAAACAATATTCAATACTCTAGTATAGCTTGCATTTGAAATTTTATACCACATGAGCAAATCCCAGCTGTAAAATAAAACTCCTCCGTTCTTTACGAACGAAGGAGTTGAATCCATCCACTTCTATACTTAACTACGTCTACTTCAACTGAATCTCCTTCTCGGACATCAGCATATTACCCTCATCATTGGTGAAGACAAATGTGGCTTTTCCGCGTTCACCCTTCATCTCGTCTGAATAGATAAAGCCTGAAAACTGTCCATTGCCGCTAAAATAAAAGCCGTCCTCTCCGTTCCCGCCATGCTCGATCGCTTCCTGCATCGTATTCACAATCGTTACCGTGTTGGATGTCCAGCGCATTTCCGTTAGGCTGTAACCTTTGGGCACTTGTTTGATCGCAAAATCAAAACTGTTGCCTTCACTCGGTTTATCCGATTGATCAATGACAATATCAATATCCTCTGACATTGCCGCAGCGTTAGACTGCGTCTGCATCTTGCCCTCTTCACCTTTTGCGCTATTCTGATCATTTTTGTTTTTGGCCTCTGCATTAGGTATAGATCCCTGTCCAGCCTCCTCGATCGGTTGCTTGGATTGCGGGTACGCGTGCTCCTGTACAGACTCTTCATTATTTTTGGCGCCACAAGCGCTAATAACAATGACCATACATAACACAGCAGTATACAGTGCGGATCTCTTGATCACCTGTCTCATACTCCATCTTCTCCCTTCGTTCTTCTTGCATCCTTCTCACACACAATTAGAACCTTATTCATCACTACACCATATCGTCCCTCATGAAGCTCCATAATATGTAAATGATTTTAAAATTCCAGACTGCACTTGTTCTTTTGTAGTGATGAGTGTATGAGTTTTCATGCAAAAAAGATGGGAATCAGACGTGTATCAATTCTTATCATTAATGTTGGAATTGCGGCAACTCCAGCACCTGTCCTGTCTGAATGGTACCGTGTGACAACTGGTTTGTATCTTTGAGCGCTTCGACATAAATCCGAGTATCCATCTGATCCGGTTTGTTCGCAAGAGATATACTCCATAGTGTATCCCCCGAAGATACAACAACCTGTTCATTCAGCAGCACAGGCTGATCTCCCGCCGATGCCTTGAATACTACACTGCAACCAGCAATAAATACGCTCATCGTAATGAGTAGCTTAATCATCGCCGGGCGTGTGATCTGATCTCGTAGAAAGAGCTTTGAAGCTTGTTTTTCATATGAGAATTCCGGCTTGGTTCTTAGAACCTGCTCAGGTTCATGAATGCTTTTGTACGTGGAATACTTCATTTCCATCTGACCCCCGATGTTATCTTCCTTTTTCGTCAATCTTCAACTTGCTTGCCTATATGACTTCACTTAACAACATAATTTCCATCTATCTTTAAAGCCAAATAGGCACATATTACTAGCTTTTAATCGTATACATAGGTCTATGTTATCACTTCATTCTAAACAAATTCTGAACAATGCTCGGGCCGACTGAACAAAAGTTTCAATTCGAAAATAGATGCCTGATTTTCGGCGATGGGACGTGTAATTCTGCCCTATAATAAGGGAAAGATTGTGATTCTACTGGAGTAAGGACGTGCGGTTTATGATCTCTGCAGATCTGAAGGAACAGTATTACCAGGCACTGATCGCTAAGGATTCAGAATATGAAGGTTTATTCTATGTCGGTGTTAAAACAACAGGGGTGTTCTGTCGTCCCACCTGCCCGGCTCGGAAACCTAAATTTGAGAACTGCGAATTTTATGAAACCGCTCAGCAAGCCCTGCTTGCGTCCTTTCGACCATGCCAGCGATGCCGGCCTTTATCTCACCCCAATCATGTTTCGGATGTGGTTCGCATGCTGGTGGAGGCGGTTGAGAAAGAGCCGGAAAAACGCTGGAAAGGGCAAGATTTCAAGGCACTATCCATTGATGAATCTACTGCTCGCCGTCAGTTCAAAAAAAGATTCGGGATGACCTTTATCGAATACGCTCGCGCACGGCGTATGGGACTAGCACTGAAACATATTCGTTCAGGGCGCACTGTCATTGAAAGCCAACTCTCCACCGGATATGAATCCAGCAGTGGATTCCGGGATGCCTTTTCAAGAATTATGGGAGCCGCACCTACACATGTAGATGACGAACGGGTACTAAGGGCAGCCTGGATCGATACCAGACTTGGCCCCATGATGGCTATAGCGGATGAGCAGGCTTTATATTTAATCGAATTCATTGATCGCCGAGGGCTGGAACGCGAGGTGGAACGCCTGCGCAAGCGCACCAAATCTGCCATTGTGCCAGGCACAACAGCACCTATTCAATCCATTGAACGGGAATTAAATGAATATTTCGACGGCAAAAGGACAGCGTTCGACACGGCGTTGTTCTGTTTAGGAACACCATTTCAGAAACAGGTATGGGAGGTGTTATTAACCATTCCGGCCGGGGAAACGAGGTCTTATCAGGAGATCGCAAAAGCCCTTGGAAAGCCTTCTGCATGCCGGGCCGTAGCCCAAGCGAACGGGGCAAATCAGCTAGCTATTGTTATTCCGTGTCACCGTGTGATTAACGCAAGTGGTGAATTGGGCGGATATGGAGGTGGACTGACACGGAAAAATTGGCTGCTTCAGCACGAGAGACAGATGTCATTACAGTAGGAATTTTCAGTAACAGCACCTTATCTATTTCTATAAAGGAAGTGAGCCAAAATGAAAAACAACCATTGCACACAGAAAGAAAAAGCTGAACAATTTCATCAATATCATGTGAAGGGACAACCACTCGTACTGGTGAACGTGTGGGATGCCGGGAGCGCGCAGACCATTCAATCTACAGGTGCCAAAGCTATTGCTACGGGAAGCTGGTCTGTTGCCGCCGCTCATGGGGAACAGGATGGTGAAGCCCTTCCGTTCCAATTGGTGCTTGCTAATCTTTCACGTATTACAAAGAGCGTAGATCTGCCTGTAACCATCGATATAGAGGGAGGGTATGGCAGGTCCGTGTCAGAAGTGAAGCAAAACGTGTTGCAAATTATTGAACATGGGGCAGTAGGCATTAATATCGAGGACCAGTTACCACATGGTGAAGGCCTATACAGCGTCACAGAACAATGTCTGAGATTATCCGCTGCTCGCGAAGCTGCAAGTGAGGCAGGCATTTCTCTTTTTATCAATGCACGCACCGATTTATTTCTACAACAAGTTCCTGAGAAACATAATGAAGCGTTAGTTAACGAAGCAATTGCACGGTCCGAGGCATATGCGGAAGCGGGGGCAAACGGTATATTCATTCCAGGTTTACAGGATCAGCATTGGATTCAGGAACTATGTGACCGTTCGCCAATCCCCGTCAACGTGATGGTAACCTCCAACGAACCTTCACCGAGACATTTGGCAACACTAGGGGTAGCACGAATCAGCTACGGGCCTTATCCTTATCTGCAAGTTATGGAGAACCTGAAAGCACTTGGGCAACGTATTTTAACAGGAGCATAAGGATTATACTGATGAGGTGTGTTCATACCACGCCGTCCCGCACGGACAGAAGATAGGATGTTTCCAGCCTTCACCTGTGGTATAATCCCACTACCTAACAGTAACAGGAGGCACATATGCTTAACGTTGAACAAAAGCTTGAAATTCTGGAGTCGTACCCACAGCTGCAGCGCAAAAATGTTTCCCTGGGTCGTGTGAATTTCCACTACGAGGACAGTGCCTACGAGAAAAAAATTGTAGCACTCCATATTCACCCGAACGGTAACGGCTATATCTATGCAGGGTTATTGCCAAACTACGAGACGGATGCCAAAGGGTTCGTCAATGTCCGTGATTACTCCGAAGCAGATCTGCGCACATTGCTGGATGCAACACTCAAAGCGATGTCTCATAATCCAGACGCAGTTGAAGTGACTGAGAACGTACCCTCCCCTAAAGAATCTGCCCCGGTTATCCTGTCATCAGGCGGTGGTATCTGGATCAATGAAGATGGACACACACTTACTTTAAAATATGACAATGACATGTGGTGTGTATATGCTGGTTCGGAGCTGGAGATGGCTTTTGAATCACGTGGCGAAGCTGGCGAGTATCTTGAAGAGGAAGGATTCAAACCGCAAGCTCAAGCGTAGATTAAAGTACAACCCATAAGAGACGACAAAGAAAAACACGAGGCGAGCATACGTCCTCGTGTTTTTCTTATCCCTCGTGTCTAATTACTGGTGTGATTATTACTGAACATCCTCATTTGCGTTCCCCTAACGGCTTAAACTCTGTAATTCATCACAGTTAGTCTTTGCTGCCTTTGCGTACCAACGGAGCATGCTTCATCATGGGATAGGTGGACAGAAGCAGCGCGCCACCGATTACACCCAGCACAGTGAATACGAGCATTCGATTTTGATAGGCAATCCAGAGCGTGAATTGTCTCATATCTCCAAATGCAATCACCAGCGACAGCACCAGACCAAAGCCAAACAACAGAATCAGGAAATTACGCAGGCCCAGCCGAATCCAGCAAACCGTCAAGAAAACAGATAGACCGAGTACCAAGAGCCCCAGCATCACGTCAATCCACAGATAAGGAAACACAAGATAACTTGAAGAATAAAGCATTCCCGGTTGGTACAACGTGACCTGTAGCCATCCCCCGACATTCAGCAGATGAACAACCCCATAGATCACATGCAGAATGATCATTGTGCCCACAACCATACAGGCTCCCATCATATAGAAAGATTTCATGAATTGAATCCGTGTACTACCCATACCAATGGCTACCGGGTAGAGCGTGATCAGACCTGCAATGGCAAAAGTACAGATTCCTCCATACATCGGCCCGAACAACTGCGAGGCATAACTGACATGAAACAGAAAACCAATCGCGACATAGACTGCTGTCAACCCAAGCGCAATGGATGTAAAGATCAGCATATATAAACGCATGTCATCTAAAATTAGCCGATTCGTTCCTTTTACTGCATTCATGCTCTCACCTCCTCCTGCTTCCGTGTTACATTCACCAGATAATCCTGGAGCATTGCTTTTTCAATGGAAAGCCCATGATGTTGAGCCTTGGCTACCCACTCCTTCGAGTACACATCATCAATCATCACTTTGCCGGTTGTACCCATGCGAGCAGAATCAATAATATTAGCACCCGCAGAGGCCATCTTCACATCTTGAATTAACCCTGTTAGGAGAACCCCGCGTTCGCGCATCTCCTCCATGGGGTGATGATATAACACTTTACCTTCATGTACCACAATCAGGGTTTCACACAAAGGCTGTACCTCTTCGATATGATGTGTTGATATCAGAACCAGACGAGGGTTATCTTCATACGTTTCCAATAATGCTTCATAGAAAAGTTTTCGTTTCTCGGCATCTAGTCCATTCGTAGGCTCATCCATAATCGTCACACTGGCGTTACTGCACAGCCCCAGAATTATTTGAGCAGCTGTCTTCATGCCCTTCGAAAATTTACTCATTTTCTGTTTGGACGGCAGTTCAAAAACATCGATGAGCCGCTTGGCAAGTTGTTGATCCCACTGTGAATGGAAATGTGATCCGATGCTGACCAGATCATTCATTGTCCAGTTTTTACCGAGCGGATGATTCTCCTGGATATAACATAGATGCCCTTGAGCAGACAGATTATTATACGGGTCCTGACCCATAATTTGAATGCTGCCACTGTCAGGACGGTTG
Source organism: Paenibacillus sp. FSL R7-0272 (assembly GCF_037969905.1). Lineage (NCBI taxonomy): Bacteria > Bacillati > Bacillota > Bacilli > Caryophanales > Paenibacillaceae > Paenibacillus > Paenibacillus sp. FSL R7-0272. Next base: position 6,331,195 of record NZ_CP150221.1, read on the forward strand.
TGCCCGGCAAGCAAACTCATTAGCGTTGTTTTACCAGCACCGTTCCTTCCCCAAATTGCACCAATTACAGGTTCATTCTCATGCAGGGTGACACTGTTCAGAATAGAGGGTTTACTCTTTTGATAGCTGTAACATACCTGCTCCATATGAATCATACTTCACTCTCCTTATCTTTCTTACCGCGAATCAGATCAATAATCATGTCCTCGTCCATCCGAATACGTCTGCCTTCTTCAAGTAAAGGTTTGATGTATTCTTCGTAAAAATGTCGCTTTCGTTCAACAAGCAAGGCTTCTCTGGCTCCCTTGGCCACAAACATTCCCACACCTCGCTGTTTGTATATGATGCCTTTGTCTACCAACTCCTGTAGCCCCTTTCGCGCCGTAGCCGGATTAATATTGTAAAAGCGTGATAGTTCATTCGTCGAGGGAACCTGCTCCTCCACTCTCAATCTGCCTTCCACAATATCATCCATGATCATCATGGCGATCTGATGAAAAATAGGCTGGGATTCATCCAAGGTCGATTTCATCTGTTTCCAACTTTCATACATAATAATGATTTGCGTGTGTCTTATATGGGGGTCAATTTTTTCTTTTCTTAATTAGTTAGTCGGTTAGTTACTCATGTAACTAACTATAGTATACAAGAACATAAATGTAAATAGACCCTTGTTAATTGATCAACTTCTCCACACGGATTCGGTTATATTGGTTCAGGAGAGCGTCAAGGACTACGGATTGTCTGATCACTTCAGGATGAAGCAGACTGCCATATTGCAGTTGTATCTGATGTAGCTGTTGTCTCGCGTCTTCGATCTGCGATTTTAATTCCATACGATCCATAGCACCCCCTCCTTTTGTCATATTTTAGCTTATTATGCCAATCGGCAGTTTAATGAGGGTATGACAGATATGCTCTTCTATGCGTTACTGGACCGTTTATACATACAAAAAAGAACGCCTCTGAGTTATTCAGAAGCGTTCTGTGGCTCAGGCTTATGTCCCTAAACCGTGATCATTCGTTCGGTAGATTGGAGGAGGGGTATCTTCCTTGACTGGAGATGGCCCGGTAACGGTCGGCAGGATGTTCACCGCGATACTACAAGTAACTATCAGCAAAGCCAGTTTTTTCTTCATTGATTTTTTGCACCTCACCAATCAAGATTTTGTATTGCTGTATAGCAGTATCGGACGCGTAATCCCTGTATTGTTCGAATAGTCCGACACTTCTAAGCATACCTCGTCCATCACTAATTTCAATAGCAAATCTTAAGCTATCCAGAACAAAATTTAAACCTTGTGCAAAGTGATCCCTCTTCAGATAATACTTGCCCAATCCAGCCAATAATCGGACGTAACGATCATCCGTAACCTGCTTGCTGACTTTTCCAATTCGGTTCCGTTGCTCCTGATAAGTAAAATGCGGTGCATACTCTTCTAACACATCATCGATATCCATATCGTATCGATTTGCCGCAGTAACAATATCACATAGCGCAGGAAAGATCTCGTTCTCTTTTGTTGAAATGTAGGCCAGATACTGAGGAAGAATTTCGAACTGTCCAGCCATTAATTGATATATATAACGATTCCCTTCAGCCCATTCCTGAAATTGTTGAATAACAACCATTTCTTCATGATCCGGACCTTTGACCCAAGAGGAATCGGTGTATAACGAAACATATTTGAGGGCCATCTCATAGTTGTCTAAATGGAAATACGCACTTCCCGATGCCAAATAAGCATACATAACATAAAAAATGATAGGCCGTTTCGTTTCTTCCGCTTTCTTTCTCCCATTCAATTCATAGTGAATGGTTGCCTTCACCCGCAGTTTCTCTGATAACTCCTGCACCTTACTCCACCGATGAAGTGAGGCGAACGCATTAATCAATTCATTTAATGCATCCAGTTGATAGCGTTCATCCAGTCGATCCACATAATATTCAAATTGAGCCGCAATAATAACATTCCGCTGCTGATCATTCGACAGTCCGAGCTTGAACAGACGATACTGACAGAGCGCAAGCCGCTCGGAATGTTGCATCTTCTCACTTTCAGCGATTGTTTCATATAAGAGAGTTGCCGGTTTCCATTTACCAGCATGATAGAACTCCTCCGCCACATCAAATAACATCGGGATATACGAAAGATTATCCATCATCAGACGAACGACCTCTTCGATACAGTCCAGCTTATCCAGTTCAGCACATCGATGCAGAAAAGGGCCTAACCTCCGCCAATCCGGCGTTGCGTGCACAAAGCACTCATCAATATACAACTCATAGAAATGGCCCGCTGCAAGCTTCATAGCTACCGTAATACGGTCCAGCTGCTGCATGGAGATAGGTCGATTCTTATTCAAAATGTTGCTGAGTGTGCCAGAATTAATTCCGGACAGCTCTGAAAATAAACTGATCGACATCTGTTCACGCTTCAGATAGCTTGCTAAATGATCGCGTATCGTGGTTGTTGTCGGCTTCAAGGGAACACCACCCTCCAAAATAAAAACACAAAAAGCGAGATTACAGGTACATGCAAAAGTAATTATATGTAATATATACTTGCATTACAATAAAATAATTTCAACTAATTTGTATTAATTACATTTTAATCCTTTTAGAGCGATAAAATATGTATCTATATTTTATATCGAAATGGTCTGTTCTTCCAAGACCCAACTGCACAAAAAAACACGAGCCAGACAGGCTCGTGTCATTTGTCCGAATATCATTACGCATTCAGCGTATTTCACGGTGTTATTCCATACTCAATCTAATGTGACCTAAGGCAGTACATTCCCTGCAGCACGATAGATTTCATACCACTCTGGACGAGTGAGGTGAACCTCACCTGCTTTCACACAATCTTGCAGACGTCCAATATTCATTGTGCCTGTCACAGGTTGCATCTTGGCAGGGTGACGAAGCAACCACGCAATCGCAATGGTCGTATTGCTCACGTCATACTTCGCAGCGATCTCATCGATCTTTGCATTCAATTCTGGGAATTTCTCATTGCCAAGGAAGACACCCTCGAAGAATCCGTATTGGAACGGAGACCACGGTTGAATGGTAATATCATGCAGACGGCAGTAATCCAGAATGCTGCCATCTCTGTTCACCGCAGCGTCATTCTCCATATTCACGTTGATGCCGCTATCGATCATCGTCGTGTTGGTAATACTCATCTGCAGCTGGTTGGCTACCAGAGGTTGTTTGACATATTTTTTGAGCAATGCGATCTGGTTCGGATTCTGGTTGGATACACCGAAGTGGCGCACTTTTCCCTCACGCTCCAACTGATCGAATGCTTCAGCCACTTCCTCCGGTTCAACAAGTGCATCCGGGCGGTGCAAGAGCAACACATCCAGATATTCCGTTCTCAGACGTTGCAGAATGCCATCCACCGAATTCAGGATATGCTCTTTGGAGAAATCAAACATACCCTTGCGAATGCCGCATTTGGATTGAAGAATCAAATTTTCACGAACCTGGGGATTCATCTGCACAGCATCGGCGAAAATCTCCTCACATGTTCCTGTGCCGTAAATATCAGCGTGATCGAAGAAATTCGCGCCTACTTCCATAGCAGAACGTACAAAATGCTCCGCGTCCTTACTGTCTAATGAATTGATTCGCATACAGCCTACAGCAACTACAGGCACATCGAGTGCACTGCTGCCCAGTTTAATGGTTCTCAAGATGTTTCCCCTCCATATTCAAAAATAGTTTGTGCGCATGAGACCCTGATACATATCCATATATGTATGTCCATGCCTGTCTTCCGTCTATGATTGTGACATATATCTGCAATCGGTTTCAATAGACTTTCCCCACATTTATATGGAGAAATGATTTGTTATAAGTAATACCGCCCAGCCTTGGGCAGTAATCGTTAATCTTTTTCCGGCACGATCACCTTCATATAACCAGGCAATACACGGATATCAATCGGTAAAGCAGGGCCTTCCTCTCCATCCACATTCGTACGAATGGTTTCGTCGGAGCGAACATGCACTTCTTTGGCTGTAAAATAGTGCACGTCCTTATGCTCCTTCAGATTGCCGAAGAACAAAGAAGTGCCTAAGGTCACGCTGTTGAATACACCGATATTTTGAATCACAAAGCAGTGGATCAGTCCGTCGTCTACCTCTGCATCCGGTGACAATTTTTCGAATCCTCCGACCGAGTTAGTAAGGGCCGCCACAAAAAGCGGTGACTCTCCTTCCCAGAATTGCCCGTCATATTCGATCTTCAGAACGTTTGCCGGTGTGTTTACCAGATCCTTCAATCCTTCTTTCAGATAAGCGAATGATCCCAGCTTTGATTTTTCCTCAGACGAAACAGAGAATAATGCCTCCGCCAAGGAGCCGGCAGCCACCACATTGGCAAACAGTCGCCCATTCACCATGCCGAGATCGACCAACCGGGTCTGTTCCGAACGTAACTGCTCAATCGCTTCCTCCGGGTCAAGAGAGATATGTAACGCCCTTGCAAAATCATTCACTGTTCCCAGTGGAACAATACCTAGAAGAGGACGATGTTCCTGATCCAGCATACCATTGATCGTCTCATGTAATGTGCCATCTCCCCCGATCGAGATGACCAGATCACACCCATCTTTGCAGGCATGTAGACCGTAATGGGTAGCATCGCCTTCCCCGGCTGTTTCGTTCACCACTACTGCATATTGACTGGCTTCCAGAATAGCCCGAACCTGGGATACATAATGCTCTGCTTTTTCCTTGCCTGACGACGGATTGCTAATGATCATTGCTTTCCTCATCGATACATCTCCCTCTCCGCATATAACCTATGTACATCCTTACCCTTTTCACCAAGAGGTTGAATACAGTGTGATGCAAATATGTTGATCACCATGCAAATTTTTATAATTTACACAAAGTTATGCTGAAAAAGTGCAGGGCATAGCCCTTGTCATATAGAATAAAATTATAGATAGATAAACGTTATAAAATTACTGTTCCTATAATCCCAAGATGGGTTAATAAGCTAGAGACGTTATGATTTGGAGGGAAGGCATGTAATGAAGAGAATCACACTTGTATTGTTGATATGTATTCTAAGTATAGGTACGGCGGGGCAAGCAATGGCATACACCACCACGGATTCGGATCATTCCCTCATTAAAGATTCTGCGCTAGAGGAAGGACTCAAGCTAATTTTAAATATTCCTGTAGGTGAACCCCTGACATCTAAAGATCTGAAGCAGCTTCGTGTGGTGGATCTGAGCAATGCAGGCATTCAGAGTCTTTCCGGGCTGGAACATGCCGTGAATTTGACCCATCTGCGTCTGTACGGTAATGAAATTACGGATCTCACACCACTGGAACACCTGACGGAGCTTCGCGAGATTGACGTCCGAAACAATTACATTACGTCCATTCAGCCTCTTGCTGCATTACAGCAACTGGGACGTCTATATGTCAGTAACAATTCGATATCCTCCATTGACGTTGTGCGAGAATTTCCCAGACTACATACACTGCATGCCAGCGGCAATCAGATTTTAAGCCTGAATGCTCTAACAGAGCTGCATTCGCTGAAATGGCTCGAAATCTCAAATAATGATATAACCGATCTTACACCACTTGCGGAACAGGCTCAGTTGAAGCAATTGAATGTGGCGAACAATCATATTTCGGCACTTGATGCTCTCGCAGAGTTGCCAGATACCATGCGTGAGCTGAATGTGGCAGGTAACCATATATCTCGCCTGGCACCCCTGAGCCACATGACAGAACTGCGGAAACTGGATATCTCGGGTAACCAGATCCAACAACTGAGCGACATCGCAACATTAACAAACTTAACGGAGCTGAATGCGGAGTCCAATCAGATCTATAATCTGGAGCCGCTACGCAAGTTAACCAAACTAAACGTCTTGAAGCTATCGGGCAACCGGATATGGGATCTGACACCAATCTCGGAATTATCCTTCACACCGGATAACTCAGATGTACAAAGCGTAGACAACATCTCTGCTTCCACTTCTATGTCCTTAAACACACCAAATGTGATGACAGAGGCAACTGATGCCGGGCTTACTGTACATAACAATTATCTGGATGTGACAAGTGGTAGCCACACGATGCAGCTACTCAACCAGATGAATGTCAGAGAGCAGAAACGTACGCCACAGGGGCGTTTTCAACGCCTGATCGAAGGATCTGCCACGGCATATGTGGGCGACCGTGCGTACGAACTGGGGGCGGCTCCTTTTATTAATGAAGGCCGGACGTATGTGCCTCTTCGATTTGTATCCGAGCATTTAAATGCTCGTGTGAACTGGAATAACGGTACACGCGAAGCAGTCATTACACAAGAGGATCAAATCATTCGCTGGGGCGTAAGCAACAAGCAGGTTACCATTAACGATGAACTCATCATGAATGATGCTCCGCTGTTAATGAAGGATGGCAATGCCTATGTTCCCATTCGATTTATTTCAGAGAAGCTTCATACAACCGTTGGATATATCGCCAAGAGTAAAACGATTCTGATCTTTGAAAACAAATAACCATATCCCCGCTGCATTGTTAGCGGGGATTTTTTCTGTATTCTGAGGAATAGGGTATATCGCGCTAACTATATGATGAGCCCTTAATTGTGGCCAACATAAGTGTTATGGGTGTAGTGAGCCACTCCCTCCACTCCATAATGATTCATTTCCAAACGAACCACCTTGGATTAGGGTAAATATTGCACGGATTAGCACATCTGCTTTTGCAGTGGAAGTTGGTATACTAAACGTAATCAAAAGGATTACTCACCAGCCTACGAGGAGGATCATCATATGACATTTACGTTTAACGGATTTTCGACTACACCTACAGAGCCGTGGAACCAGTTATCTTTTTCAGTCACCAATGAAAGCGTTAACTTAAAATTAACCGGTGAACAGCATCAGCTTGTTGAAGGGTTCGGTGGTTGCTTCAATGAGCTTGGTTATTTGGCTTTGGCCCATTTAAGTGACGAGCAGCGACACGAAGTCATGCATTCCCTGTTCCACCCGGAAGGGGAACATCGGTTCACGATCTGTCGCCTGCCGATTGGCGCGAGTGACTATGCAGAGCAGTGGTATAGCCACAACGAAGTAGACGGAGATGTGGCCATGAACCATTTTTCCATCGAACGAGATTTCAAATATCTGATCCCTTATATCAAGGAAGCTTTGAGTTATAACCCGGATTTGCAATTATTCGCATCGCCATGGAGTCCACCAACCTGGATGAAGTTCCCCAAAGCTTACAACTACGGAACACTGCGCTGGGAAAAGGACATTCTCGAAGCCTACGCTTTATATTTTGTGAAGTTTGTTGAAGCCTACCGTGAAGCGGGCATTACGATTCATCAGGTGCATGTGCAGAACGAAGTGATCGCCGACCAGAAATTCCCGTCTTGTATGTGGACAGGCGAACAACTGCGTGAATTTATCGCTGATTATCTAGGGCCGGCTTTTGACAAACATGGGCTGGACACCGAAATTTGGCTGGGTACGATTAATGCGCCTGATCCGTGGGAAGAACTGATGAAAAAGAAAACAACCGGATTCGATGAATATGCAGGACTGGTGCTCAGCGATCCCAAAGCGTACTCCTATATAAAAGGGGTTGGATACCAATGGGCAGGCAAACATGCCATTCAACGTACCGTAGCAAGTTACCCGGAGCTTCGTTACATGCAGACCGAGAATGAGTGCGGGGATGGGAACAACTCTTGGAACTACGCCAAGCACGTGTATAACCTCTACCAGCACTATTTCAGTAATGGCGTCAACGCCTATATCTATTGGAACATGGTGCTTGAGCCTAAAGGACGTAGCACATGGGGTTGGGAGCAGAACTCAATGATCACTGTTGATCCTGCAAGTAAGGACGTCACTTGTAATCCAGAGTATTATGTCATGAAACATTTTGCTCATCATATCGTTAACGGCGCTCGCCGGCTGGGTCTGTCTGGAGCATGGAGCGGCAAAGCCGTTGCTTTCCGCAACCCGGATAACAGCCTCGTTATCGTTGTTAACAATCCGTTCCCGGATCGCCATGACCTTCACTTGACGTTCGCCGAAGGACAAACGATTCATGTGCAGTTAGAAGCCGATTCCTTTAACAGTATGGTAATTACAGCGAATTAAAACACCGTATAGACGGCAAGAAACGCAAACATGGCATGACACTGATGCAAGCTAAAAGACCCTGTCCCACATCGTAGTGGGACAGGATCTTTTTTGAGGGGATAATGCATGTTAACTGATTTAAACGGGTAGAGTGAATCCATTCTGCCTGTGATTGTACTTTTACTAAAGTTTATACAAATGCCAACTCCAAGGTTCTGTACCTAGGCTTATGGATTGTTCGCCATGTAGGTTTTCAGCCACTGCATTGCAGGACGCTCTGTGCCATTGCTTCTTATCAGGTGGGAACCACTAGTCCAAGTTTGATTTTCGTTGTAACCCCACAGCGTAACACCTTTAACAGCCGGGTGTTTCCACAGTACAGGGAACTTCTGTTGGTAACGTTGCAATTGGGTATTGTCATCGCCAGTCATGTCCAGCTCAGATACATACACTGGAAGGCCTGTTGCTTGCAGTTTGTTCAGAACAGTGTTCATCGTGTTCACAGATACATTGTCCATATTGAAGTAGTGCGCTTGAATACCGATGCCATCAACGAGACCTCTGTTTTTCAAAAGGTTGATGATTTGGATATATCGATCTGCCTTCGCAGGGTCACCGATAATGCCGTATTCATTGATCAGCAACTTGGAATTCGGGAAGGCTTGTCTTGCTTGTTGGAATGACCAGATGACCCAATCCCAGCCCGTCTGTCCATCTCCACCAATCGCATTGTGGAAGGCTGGCTTTGCATGCAACGGCTCATTGACTACGTCAACAAACTCCGACTGAGAGTAGCGTTGTCCTGCAGCTCTGATCCATTGAATTACTTCGTTTCTCTGATCTGTTGCAGAAAGGCCATTCATCCAGTTAGGTGCCTGATTTCCCCAAACAAGGGTGTGGAATTTGAAAGGCATTTTATTGTTTTTCGCATAGTTGTAAGCCATATCTGCCTGGCCCCAATTCATCACATTACGCGTACCTTCTACCGCACCCCACTTCGTGGAGTTCTCCGGCGTCACCTGATTCCAGTACGGACTGAAATTGTTTGGTACCTGGTTAGCTATAATATTCCCCAAGAATTTACTGCCTTTAGCCAATCCGGCACTGACACTGCCCACCGCGACTGACGCGGCCAGCACACCTGCCAGAGCAAGCGTACCTACCGTCTTAAACCATTTGGACTTCAACATAATATTCCTCCTTGGTTTGGTTTATTTTATAAAGCGCTTACAAGGACATCATAATGGATAATTTTGGTTTTATACACACATAAAACATACTATTTACTTTGAAAAGTATACTTCCTATTGCTTTATCTTTTTTCCCTGCTTTACGCAACTGTATCGAACATATATGTTACATCAGCGTTTACATTACCTTGATGTTTCTCTAGTATGGATTGATAGATATCATTACACACATTAGAACACAAGGGAGATTACACATGCGTACACATGGTTTAAAACGTTTCGCTAGTTGGTCATTATCCATTCTATTAGGCACTTCCGTGCTACTCGCGCCGCTCGCTTCGGAAGATGCTCACGCAGCTGAAGCAGATCCAGAGACTAAGATTACTTTACTTGGCACATCTGATATTCATGGTCGCTTTATGCCATGGGACTACGCACTGGATGGCCCCAACCCTGCCGGAAGCATGACACAGCTCTATACGATGATAAAAAAAGTTCGTGCTGAGAATCCCAACACTATCCTGCTCGATGCAGGAGATATGATTCAGGACAATTCTGCCGAATTGTTCAATGATCAACCCCAGTCACCGATGATGGTGGCCATGAACGAGATGAACTATGATGCCTGGGTTATGGGGAATCACGAATTCAACTTTGGCCTGGATGTGCTGGAGAAAATCTCTTCTCAGTTCAAAGGTCAGGCGCTTGTCGGTAACATTTTCAAAGAAAACGGCGACCGTTACATGCCTGCATATACGATTATTGAGCGCGATGGTATCAAAGTAGGCGTAATTGGTATGAACACCCCGATGATCACCGAATTCGAAAAAGGAACCGATCACCTTGATGGTGTTATTGTTAAAGACCCTGTAGAAGAGACACGCAAAGCCATTGCTGAGCTGAAAGGCAAAGTGGATGTGATGGTTGGTCTCATGCATATGGGACTGGATAACGAGAACGGCAAACCGGGAACCGGCGTCACGGATATTGCGAATGCCAACCCAGAGCTGGCTGCTATTTTTGCCGGACACATGCATCAGCTGATTGAATCACAGACGGTAAACGGCGTGCTGATCTCTGAACCCAACAAATATGGTACACACATGTCACGTATTGACCTGACATTTGCCAAAGAGGACGGCAAGGTTGTGTTGAAGAGCAAGGAAGCCAAGGCACTCGCTGTCAAAAAAGCAGACGGCACTTATGAAGTTTCCGATCCTTCTCTGGAAAAAACACTGCATCCGTTCCACGAGTTCGCTCGTGCCGATGCTAATATCGTGGTCGCGGAACTGAAAGGAATGAATCTGGTTCCGGCGGATGAGATCAAAGGCATCCCTGCCGTGCAGATTCAGGAAACGCCGCTGTCTGATTTTTTCACCGAGGTCATGCTCCATTACAGTGATGCTGACGTTGTTGCCCATCAGATTGATAATGACAAAGCCAAGCTGGACGTTGGCCCGATCAAGAAAAAAGATATTGCGTTTAACTACCAGTACACATTTGGTGAAGTGACGGTATATGAAGTGACCGGACGTGATCTTAAGGATTACATGGAATGGTCCGCAGGATACTTCAACTCTACTCGTCCCGGGGATGTGACCATCAGCTTTGATCCGAAGCGACGTGCTTCCAAGTACAGCACCGATGATTTCTTCGGCGGTGTGACCTATGAGATCGACCTGACCAAGCCATATGGTAGCCGCATTACCCATTTGAAGTACAGTAACGGAAAAACGGTTCAGGCAGATGATACACTCAAGCTCGGTATGAATGCTTATCGAATGGAAGCACTGGTTGCCAAAGGCGGAGCACTTGAAGGACGTAAGCTTAAACAACTCTGGTCTTCTAAGGATGCTTCGGCCTTTGGTGAGATTCAAGGCACGATCCGTAATCTGTCTATCGCATATCTGAAAGACGTGATGAAAGGTGTCTACGAACCGAAAATTCAGCAACATTGGAAAATCACTGGCGTAGACCTGACTGCACCGGAGCGTACAGATGTCGTGGAACTTATTAATGCTGGCGTTATGACGGTACCGACAACAAAAGATGGCAAGTACACCAATATTGCCTCCATTAACATTTTGGATGCTGTAACTTCGGACGAGATTGAAGCTCTCTCTTCCAAAGCAGGGGTTGATGCAGCACAATTCAAAGGCGTAAAAACAAAAGGTGCGTTCTATCAACAGTTGAACAAGGCTCGCAAAGCAGTAGAAGGTAAAGACAATGACGGGACTTCAACACCCCCTTCATCTGAGACACCGGTAGCTCCTGCTCCGGAAAAACCAGGTAATCCAGTGAAACCAAAACCAACTCCGGTTCCTACACCTGGAGCGCCAAAATCAGGTACTCCGAAACCAGGTAAACCACCTGTTTCTTCGGACAATGGTAAGCCAAGTGTCACAGTTCCAGGCAAACAAGCGAGGGTTACAGCCTCTCATCTGAATGTACGTGCGGGCGCATCCTCCAAATCAAGAGTGATTACTTCTGTGCCCCAAGGTACGATGCTTAAGGTAGTCAGCACAGGCCATGACTATGGCTGGGTTAAAGTGAAGCTGAATGGACAGATGGCATACGTTTATGGCAAATATGTAAGCATTTCAAAATAACACTGTATGTATCAAGGCGGTACACCCATGTAATGATGGAGGTATCGTCTTTTTATTAATATGAGTTCACTTTCGAGGAAGCCCTCAGTAGAATGATACAAATCGTTTCACGTGGAACGTCGCACATCTAACGATCCCCAGAAACGCTATTTAGGTGATTTTACGCGTTTTTGTTTTCTAACGAACTGAGGAGACCTTATTTGGGCAAAATGAAGTGAGATCAGTCATTTTTATCATGTTTTCAGCAAGATAAGCTCCCTGGTGATCGTTACAATTCCAACACGCTCTATATCTTTCAAATAAGCTCATCTGAGATTGTTAGAATAATGCGGGTGCGGGTAATGACCGTAACCACCTTCACCTGCATGGAGGGGCGAACCGCTATCCAGTAGGAGGGTCTCTTTATTTCCCACGCGCTTCCCGTGCACATAGAGTATAATAAGCAGGTATATGTTACATGTACGGTGCAATGCTGGTAAGTAAGATCATTCACATGGTTACCGAGACCAAAATAACGTGAGCAGACTGCATTTCAAAACTAAACGCAAAAGAGGTAAACGATGAGTAAGCAGTATTTTAAAGATTATGGCTTGGGGGAAGAGATCGTCAAAGCACTGGACAGCCTGGGTTACGAGAATCCCACCGAAGTTCAGACCCGGGTTATTCCCGTTGCTCTGGAGAATCAAGATCTTGTTGTGAAATCACAGACAGGTAGCGGCAAAACAGCCGCATACGGTATACCGCTCTGCGAACTGGTAGACTGGAACGAAAATAAACCGCAGGCTCTGATTCTGACTCCAACACGAGAGCTGGCGTTGCAGGTCAACGAAGATATTACCAACATTGGCCGCTTTAAACGTATTAAAGCAACCGCGCTGTATGGGCAGTCCCCTTTTCACATCCAAAAAGCCGAGCTGAAACAACGAACCCACGTGGCTGTCGGCACACCAGGCCGGGTTCTGGATCATATTGAACGGGGCACGCTGCCGCTGGATCGTATCGCATACCTGGTCATCGATGAAGCAGATGAGATGCTGAACATGGGCTTTATTGAGACGGTACAAGCGATTATTCAGTCATTGCCGCAGGAACGGACAACGATGCTGTTCTCCGCAACGTTCCCGGAGGATGTGGCGAAGCTGTCACGTCAATACATGAACACTCCTGTAGAAATCGAGATTAAGGCTAGCGGACTGACTACAGCAACGATTGAACATGCCGTGATTCGCACTTCGGAAGTGAACAAAACTGCACTGCTTCAGGACTTGTTGATTACTGAAAACCCGGACAGTTGCATTGTATTTTGCCGCACACAAGAGAATGTCGATAAGCTGTTCCGCGTGTTGGCTGATTTGGACTATCCGGCAGATCGTATCCATGGCGGTATGGAGCAAGATGAGCGAATCGAAGTGATGAATGCCTTCAGACGTGGACAATTCCGTTATCTGATCGCCACCGACGTTGCCGCGCGTGGGATTGATATCACGAACATTACACACGTCATCAATTATGATATCCCGCTTGAAAAAGAAAGCTATGTGCACCGCACAGGTCGTACGGGTCGTGCAGGTAAGACAGGCAGAGCCTTCACTTTGGTAACCCCGAAGGACGGCAGACGTCTTGCGGAGATTGAATCCTACATTGGGTTTGAGATTCCTGTGGTCAAAGCACCTTCAGAAGATGAGGTGGATCGCTGCCTGGAAGCATTCGAAAAACGCCTCAAGATCGCACCTGAACGCAAAAAGGACAAGCGTGAGCAGTTGAACCAGCAGATCATGAAGCTGAACTTCAACGGAGGTAAGAAGAAGAAACTTCGTGCAGTTGATTTTGTAGGAACCATTGCGAAGATCGAAGGCGTAAGTGCAGACGATATCGGGATTATCACGATTCTGGATAACGTGACCGATGTGGAAATCCTGAATGGTAAGGGACCGCTCGTGCTGGAAGTCATGCAACATACTACGATTAAACGTATGCAACTTAAGGTACGTAAAGGGCGTAAATAGACGGATCATAGGATCATATATAGCGAGGGATAACGGAGAATTTTTACGATCCGTTATCCTTTTTTATCCCTTTACGTTGAGAATCATTATCAATATAATAAAAAGAAATGCCCACGCACGGCAGGAGGTTCGTACGAATGACAATAACACTAGATGATCATATCCAAGTATGGAATCATTCTTCGGTCAAAGTCATGGATATTCGCCTTGCCGTGCTGGAACCCGGAGAAAGCGTACAGCGTTACCAGCTCCCCGCACATTCATTCATATACGTGCTGGACGGACATGCTCAAGTACGCCTGGATCAATTGCAATATAACATGAGTCGATTTCATATCCTACATGGAGGGCGCGGCGCGTTCATCGACATTGTCGCAGAGGATCGATTGGAATATTATTTAATTCTGTACAAAGCCGTAATGATGTTACCCTCTTCTCATCCACTGCTTAAGCACCATGGAGTCGATTCTTCCTTTAGATATCAATATGCTTTCATCCCGGGTCATCCAGCCTCTTTGTTGTTGAAACTGGATGATATGTATGAAAATTGGATGACTCCTGATATACTCCATCAATTTCAGGCTCGAACACTGTTCTACCAGTTTGTTCATGCACTTCTTTTACAGATGAAACAGCAGGGAATTGAACCCGTGGCCCCGGATTTGCTCTCACAGGTGTTGCATTACATACAGGAACATTATATGGAACCCATCACACTTAAATCTCTGGCAGAGCTGTTCGATTGCAGTGTTAGCTATCTGACCAAACTGTTCAAGTCTCGTCTGAATGACAGCCCCATACGGCTGTTAGCCAAAGTTCGTGTACAGGCGGCTGCCAAGATACTGGCACGCAGAGGAACCTCCCTTCAAGAAATTGCCGAACTTGTTGGTTATCCGGATGCGCACACCTTAAGCCGCAGTTTCAAAAAAGCTTATGGCATGACTCCTGCTCAATACCGGGCAGCCATTTCTCAGACGAGTAATGTGATACCAGATATGCCCAAGCTGCGTACCCGATCTGCCCTTGTTGTGACTGAACCTCAATGCTATAGTTTCAATGATTACGATTCTCATTTACATTTAAGCGGAGGTTTAACCATGTTTAAGACAAGCAGATCATCATCCATTGCCACAGCGGCATTGCTCTTGTGTTTCACCTTAATTCTCTCAGCATGTGCTGGTGGAGCAACAGCACCGAACAACTTAGCATCAGGTACAGCAGGAGAATCGAATGTATCTCAACAAAAATCAGCCGCCACATCCGAGACATCAACGCCAGCAACCCGGACCTACACCGATAGTAGAGGAACTATCACCATTCCCGCCCACCCTCAGCGAATTGTCGATCTGACAGGCAGTGCCATCGGGAATTTACTGGTGCTTGGTGTCAAGCCGGTAGCATCGACTCATGATGCGATGCGAAACCCTTACCATCAAGGCATGCTGGAAGGGATCATCAATCTGGAGGAAGGAAGCAACGCAGAAGCCATACTGAACCTGGAACCCGATCTGATCATCACATATGACTATCTGGTGGACAATCAATATGAAGCCTTGTCCCAAATTGCCCCTGTAGTGAGCTTGAAATATGGCGGTGCAACTCCACAAGAGCTCTTGCTTGAATTCGGAAAATTAACGGGCAAAGAGAAAGAAGCTCAGACTTGGGTAGACCATTGGAATGCCAAAATCGCCAACGTTAAACCAAAGATTCAAGCAGTCGTGGGCAATCATACGGTTTCTATCCTTCAGCCCTATGCCAAAGGCATCTACGCGTGGGGAAATAAGGGTGCACGTGGGGGAGAGATTTTGTACCGGGACTTTGGTCTGAAAGCCCCTTCTCTAATTCAGAAGGATCTCATTGATGGGGAAGGCACAGGTGCAAGCCTGTCCTTGGAGAAACTGCCCGAATATGCAGGCGATTATATTTTCACAAGCAATTGGGGGTGGGACGACGGCAACCCTGATGTGGTGTACGAAAGCAACATTTGGAAGGGACTTCCTGCTGTGAAAAACAAACAGGTTTATTTCATCAACACAGAGGGCTCATTCTATAATGACCCGATTTCTCTGGAAGCACAGCTACAATTTATTGTAGATAGCTTTTTGAACAAATCTGAGTAAAGTAACTTCTCTGACGACAAACAAGCTGATAGCTCAGGCATCCCCCCCTCCTTCCAACACAGGGAACAGGAGGGGATTTTTTGAATACCGTTTTTTTGATTTCGAATGTTCTGTTTCATTTCTATCTCTATTTTCACTTCTTCTTTTTCCGTACTACACTTCCTGCTACCGTATAAAAGAACAGCTTATCCTCCGCACTACCTTGATCATCCGTCACCTGAAAAGTCTCAGCATCCGCCGTTTTGTATACCCCTCCTGTCACAAAACTGAATACGGCCTGATTATCCTTGCCCCAATACCTGTTTAACATGACAAAAGATGCTCCATTGATGCCTTTTACGGTACGTTTGCCGTTCGCATTATAGAGCCCATTCCGGTCCTTGGACCAGCTCTGGGGATCAGCTTCGAACAGATGAGTAAAGCTAGCACGATCTATCTTTTTATTGACTATGCCCCACAGATATACCTGATTCGCATCTACAGCCCAACTACCGGATGGTGTGAGCACTTCAAAACTTGCCGCATCCGCTCCCTTGATCCGTTGAAGTACATCATCAGGATGACCGAAAGGCTGACTCGTACGCGCATACTGCGCATGATATACGTCGTTCTGATCTCTGGATAAACCCAGATGCTCCGTACCGCCTAACAATTCAAATGTGAATACGTCCGCTCCCTCAACACGATACCCGTTATAATAAACATGCTGCTTGTCCCGACCAAATCGTCCTCCAAGTGACTCGAAGCTGTCCGGATCTGCTCCACCTATGGCACGCCACTGAAAATAAACCCAATTCCGATCACACGCAAACTGTTCGTCTAGCGGTTCAAATGAACTTCGATCCGCGCCGCGAATCAAATTAAAAGTTTCTTTAGCATCTCGCCTGTACCCACCGCCGGACTCTGTCCGATAGAATACGGAGGTAGCCGTGGCGTACCAATCCCCCGTAAGCTGCATCGCATCATCTGCATGATGAGCGTAGTCAGTCCGCCACCAGCCCGGTATATCTGGGTAATGCTCCCGGAGCCAATCTACGATCTCATGTTTATATTCATTGGCGTAACGAAGGCCGCTCGACAAGTGAAACAAATGATCCAGATCCGTACAGTAATCATGCCGCGCAATGGCTGAACTTGTATCAATTTCATCGAACACATGAAAATGCTGGCTGTCTTTGACGTATAGTTGATGTTTATCCTTTGCAAAATAAGGCGTCCCTGGCAACAGCCCAAAACTGCCTGGATCGGAGGGAGAGACGGGCTTGTCCTCCAGATAGACATGCTGCGAATCAAAGCTGTAATCCTCGTGCACGACGCGGAACGCTTCCGTATCTTGACTGAACAAACTGGCCTTGTTCGTACGTGCATTGAACCACCATATACCCTGATAATCTTTTAGATAGGCAAATGTCAGCCAGCCGTTGGGATAGGTCGATAAGACTTCGAAACCATCAGCAGTGATCCCGCCTTTGACCAGAACCGCCTCTCCGTTCTCTTTCTGCAAGACCACTAGAGCATTCGCATTGATCACAAAGCGATCCATAACCGTCCCTCCTTCAATCCATGGCTATATCGTCAGAAATTATAAATGAGAGCCACCACTGGCATCCAGACATTGTCCTGTCATCCAGCGACTATCCGCCGAGGCAAGAAATGCAGCGATATCAGCCACGTCCTCGGGCTCTCCCCAGCGATTCATTACAGAGAGCCCGGCTGCGTACGCCTGTCCCTGTGGGTTCGCAAGTGTTCCTGCATTCATCTCGGTGTTAATGATACCCGGTTGTATGGCGTTAACCCTGATCTGGCGGCTCCCCAGTTCTTTAGCAAGCAGCTTAGTGAACGTATCCATGGCCCCTTTGGTCATACTATAAGCAAACACTCCTGGGGAAGCTACACGTGTAACAAAAGAGGAAATGTTGATGATACACCCTCCATCCCGAAGCCGAGAGACAGCCTGCTGTGTCACAAATAGAGGTGCTTTTACATTAATTCTCATGACATCCTCAAAAGATTCTTCCGTCGTTTCCTCCAGGCTAAGGATCTGTCCTATGCCAGCGTTATTCACCAAAATATCCAACTTGCCTTCTTGCCCATGCTTCTGAACAGCAGCATCGATCTTGGAAAACAATGCATGAACGCCATCCAGCGTACTTAAATCAGCTCCGATGGCCTGCCCCTGTCCACCACGGTCTATGATGTGCCGCACCACACTCTCCGCTTCCGCCTGCCTTGTTGCAAAATGCACAAGAACGTATGCCCCCTCCTGTGCCAGACGGATCGCAATACTCCGGCCAATACCTCTGCTCGCACCTGTTACTACGGCTACTTGTCCTTCCAGTCTTCTGCATGTCTCGTTCATAACGTCATCCCCTTCAATGAATAATCTGACCTTCTCAAAGGCTCAGGACAGTTATATCACGAGACGACAATCACAATCTTGCTCTTATATTCGGGCGATACCTCAATCACTTGTACAGTCCCAAACGGTGATGAAGCTGCTCTCGAATCTCTGTTTGATTGAGTACTTTAACGATCAGCACAGGTGTGTACTGCTGTTGCATGATTTCAAAAGAAAACTCCGGACTGCACGATGAGGGAACCGTCTGAAACAACTGATAGAAATATAGGCCATTCGGTTCGTCTGAGCCTCTATACTTATACGGTGCCTGATAAATCAGGTAAGGCATTTGGGCCAGATCAGGCTTGTGAAATCCCTTTTTATCGTGATCCGACAGCAGATTTATCCATCGCGGGTCATCGCCCATATCCTCAATCAAGTTATAACGAGATGTCTTCATTTCCACATTCTCCAATATCAGTTCAGTCACGTCGGCTGTATTCTCTCTCGCAAAACCGTATACGTACCCCGCCTGACTCGGCTCCTCGCTATGATCGGTGCGGCTCAAACAGGCAAAGTACAACGCACGTAGCGGAGACGCTGTAAGTTCCAGCAAGTTCGTAGGCAGACCCTCATGGTGACACCAGGCTAACACATGCTCGCGCTCCCACTCTCCCGCTTGATCTGCCATATCTCGAACATAATCGTTTACTGCATCCACATAATATTCCGGGTTATCTCGAAGCAATCGCGCTATTCCTGATCGAAGTAAAGACGAGGATCGAGTGGCATATCGCCTGTTTTCTCCGCGATAATAATACCCCTCCTGACCATTCGGTAACTCTTCAATCATCGCTATGTAGTCTTCTATCGATTTCACCTCATAGCATACGGCATCATTCATAGCAATCTAGCACCTCCAGCACCTATATGTGTTTATCCTTCATCTTCCTACAAACATACTACCATTTACATACGACTTCATCTGATCTTTGGCTTCATATCATCAAACCATTGGGGAGGGAATTCATGCTCTTGCCGCCTATTCTCCATCAGATGTTGCTCTGTTCAGCAATCTCTGAATTGTTCACTTGCTAAATATTGTAAATCAACTACAATAGATTTGAAAGCGCTTTAATTATTCTCTAATCTATATGGAGGTGTACGTAATGGGGAAACGTAAGACGGTCTGGCTTCTGGTTTTCACACTCGCATTAACGATGTTTGGTCTACATCCTGAACGAAGCAACGCGGCAAGTGTAGCAATTACCAATGGTACCGATTGGCTTGATACGGCTGGCAATCCCATTCACGCCAATAGCGGTAATATCCTGCAGGTAGGCTCAACGTATTATCTGTATGGTGAACACGCTGTGGGCGGTAAGTTTGACAGCGTGAACGTCTACACCTCAACGGATTTGAAAAATTGGACCTTCAGCAATGCCATCTTGACCAAAGACTCCGCGACGGAACTCGCCTCCAGCAAGATTGAACGTCCCAAAGTGATCTACAATGCCTCCACCAAGCAATATGTACTCTGGGCTCACTATGAGAACGGAACAGACTACAACCTCGGCCGCGTTGCGGTAGCCACAAGCAGTACACCCAACGGCAAATTTACGTATGAAGGCAGCTTCCGCCCGCTTGACTATGAATCTCGTGACATGACTGTTTTTGTGGACACGGACGGCACAGGTTATCTCGTAACGGCCTCCCGTAAAAACGGCGGTGCGAATGATACGATGGCTATTTTTAAAATGAATGCAAGTTATACAGGGATACAATCGTTCGAAGGATGGTTGTTCGAGAATGCATACCGCGAGGCCCCGGCTGTTGTGAAAAAAGGAAACCGCTACTACCTCTTCACCTCCCAAGCGGCCGGCTGGTATCCGAATCAGGGTGCATACGCTACAGCTACTTCAATGACCGGACCATGGTCTGCACTAACGCCTTATGGCAACCCGTCTGCCTTCGGCTCCCAGATCCATGATATTGCCACGATTCAGGGCAGCAGCACCACTTCGTATATCTATATGGCGGATCGCTGGAATCCGATGAATCTGGGCGAGCATAAACATATCTGGTTGCCCCTCACGCTGAATGACGGCAATGGAACGGCATCGCTGGAATGGTATACCACATGGAATATTGATGCGGCAACAGGTCAGATCACGTTACCTGCTCTCGTCAATCATGCCCAAGGCAAGACAGCCTCCGCCAGCTCGACGGCCTCTGGCTCGTCCCCTTCCCTTGTCAATGACGGTAACTATCAGACCTCATGGGTGGCTTCCTCCAACAGTTGGCCTGCATGGTGGCAGGTCGATTTTGGAGCACCAAAGACCATTACGGAGATTAACACTTCGTGGTTTATGTATAAAGGTTCCGAGGGGTATTACAAATACAAAATCGAGATTAGCAACGATGGTGTAAACTACTCCACGCTGGATCGCACCAACAATCTGACATATGGTTTCACCACGGATGCTGTACATTTCACGGCACGCTATGTGCGAATCAATATGGTCAACGCCGTATTGTGGAACAATCCGGGCAATTGGTACACCCCAACACTGCATGAAGTCAAAATGCTGGGCCCATCCACGCCTGAAGCTACAGGCTACAGCCAGTTCACTTCACACAATGTATCGGATCGCATGATCCGTCATGCCAACTATGTTGCTCGCATTGATGCGAATGTCACCCCCGCTCTGGATGCCCAGTTCCGCGTTGTACCGGGTCTTGCCAGCTCTACAGGTGTTTCGCTGGAGGCAATCAACTACCCTGGTTATTTCCTGAAGCGTAATGCGAGTAATAAAATTGTACTTGAAGCCTTCACAAACACCACTGCATATAAAGGCGATGCCACGTTCCTGATCAGCCCCGGCTGGGCAGACGGCACCAAAGTATCTTTGCAATCATACAGCCAACCGGGATATTACATCCGACATTATGATTATGTGTTGCAACTGGATGCCGTGAATGCCGCCAGCAATACGACTACAAAAGCAGATGCTACGTTTGGGCGATTGAATTTCTAAGCAACAATGATGTTCAAATTCACCTTTTTCCATGCTCAGCAGACTATTTCCTTCACAAGAAATAGTCTGTCTACCCATCAATTGAACCTATGATTCGAGAAACGAAAGATTAATTTGAGCCCATCCTCGTCTGCGGTCATGGCTACTTCTTCCTCGTACAAACCTTGCGTATAATTCGCTACCGTCTTGCGCCAGAAATGCTGACCCGTTTTGTTTTTCTCCCCTGGATTGGTGAATATCTCCCAGTTGCCCTTAAACATAGCGAAGATCATTACAGCCGCCTTCTCCGCGATACCCATTCCCCGATACGGCTGCAACAGGAAAAATTCATGCATGAAAAAATCGATGCCTGGCGCACAGTGAGGCGGTGTTGCCACCATTGCAAATCCAGCAGGTCTGTCCTCAGCCATGATCAGGAAGGGATAGAGACAGTCCGGCTTTTCCCACCATATATTTTGTACATCGTATTGGTCGTGTAATGTTCGGTAATCAGAACTCGCTTCGTAAATACCATGTACATTCGGTCGATGTGCCTCCTGCAACCCATAATGTCCAGACAGGTCATGCAGGTATAACGGATACATGTTTTTGATGATATATGCCTTATCCTGATTTGTCAGTTCCACTTGGATATTCATGTTTATCTAAATCACCGTTCCTTCCACTGGTTACGGCCGCTTCCTTACTCTAAATAAGTAAACGTGCCCTCTGGACTCTATTGTACGAATGCTGGTGTTGGACAGATATGTAATATTCGTTTTCTAATCATTCTGTACATCCACATGTCTACTCATTGAAAGAACATAGTAAAAAGCCACATCCGATGGCTCGAATGTGGCTTCCTTTTCATCCAATCTCATTTCATTTCTATTTCTATTTCGCTTCGCTTTTTAGAATATACAATTTTCTTAATACTCTCGATGGATAAACAATATTGCTCTGCAAGCTCATCGATCGTTGCTTCCGTAGCAAACTTCTGGCGAATCTCGTTGTTCCGCTCCCGAATCAGTTGTCGACCGCCTGAATTCTCCCCCCATTTCTTATGGGTATCCTTAGGCCTCGGAATATAGATTAATCCACCAGGAAGATGACGTTGTATCTCCTCGAGCAATGCCTTCGGAAGGACGGCATCCGCATTCACATATTTCATCGTACTCCACTCCTTAAAAAGTTAATCTTTAAGGCAGCAGAGTCTTACGAAGAAACTTTTGACTTCATCGTGTCAATGATGGCGGGAATGGATATTAGGCTCTATGCAAACAACCGCCGTTGTTCCTCGCATGGACTCTGCATAGAGCGTGTCGTGAAACCTATTATGAATCGAATCATGGTAGCCCCCCTTTCGCTGAATCGATATAAAATTACGTAAAATCATGCCCCGGCATTTCAAATTGCACTCCTATATCTTCCATATAGGAAACTGATATCCTCTAATCCTCCTTATACTGCGCTACACTTTGCTCCAGCATCACACGCACCTGCTCCTGCAATTCTGGTGGGGATATCACCTTGACCTCGGGTCCATAGGAGAGTAGCCTACGCGCTGTAAAAGCAAACTCCGAATGTGGCACAACGCCGCGCCACTCTTGATCTGATACGGTCTTGAATAATGTATCCGACGCGGCTATTCTCGCCCCGAATGCTGTAAATTGCAGTACAACCTCTTCGCCATCCGTGTGCGCTGCCTGTTTCATCCATGCTTTTAGTGTGGGTACAGATTCATCCATCTGATCCAGCACTGTAAGCTGCTTTATTCGATCCACACGATATAACAATACGCGATCGTTATGACGTGCAGGCATGTACCAATACCCCTGCTCATAATAGATGCCTATGGGATTGACGGCCACCTTTTTCCAGCCACTGCGAGCGTTGTACAAAAATGAAATCACTTTCTTCTCGACTGCGGCTGTTAGCAGATCGGATGTGAGGGAATCGTGATGCTCACCCGGATGCTGCATAAATGCAATATGCTCTCTCATTCCTACAATCCGTTCCTGTACATCCGAAGGCAGTGTAGAGAAATACTGTTCTGCCAGATGTCCACGAATCGAACCATACGGAAAATCAGGAACCATCTCCAAATATTCAAGCATCATAAACAAACCTAATGCTTCCTGCTGCGTCAGCTGCAGAGGTGGCAAAATGCGATTGGGCAGCACACGGTATCCACCGTTAACACCTACCTCCGTGTATAAGGGAAAGCCCATCGCCTGTAATGCATCCAGATCACGCTGGATGGTTCGAACCGATACTTCGAATCGTTCTGCCAGCTCCCGAGCCGTGAACTTATGTCTGGAATCCATGAGGCGCATCATCGCCAGCCTGCGTTGATTCATCCTATCCCCACCTTAACTACGTCACTTTTTGTCATAGAAAAATTGTAACATATCCGAGCTATTCCACGAACGCGAAGACGTTATAGCATCCTTGAATGATTTTGCTTTGCAGGCAGGCTCTCCGCACATAGATGTAGAATATTAAGGCATCTACCATTAAATGTCGGGAGTTGAGACCAACAATGACCAGTAAAGAAATCTTTCCTGAAAATGTACGTGAGATTATTGATTACATAGAACATGGCGATGTATTGAAAAGGGCATATTTCCCCGTTACCGATGGCGTTACAACAGATGAAGACGCTTCTGAGGTACCAAATCCGTTTACGAATCTAGAGGAAGCCTTGCTATTTTACCAAGATCAAGATGTAGAACCACCTTATTATTTTCTATTAGACATCACCGCAGATGCCTCAGGAGATATTCCGCCCGCCTCTGGTGATCAGGAGAAGTCACTTGCCCGAGCGTTCATTATGTATGAAGAAGAGCAAGACTTCTACGGCATAATGAAGAAAAAATTAGAGGGACAGGCCCCGGAATTGGTACTGAAGCCTGATCAAATCAACCATCTCGCTGATATCATCAGCGGTGATCTATTTCAGATTGCGAGAGCCCGATTGTTATGCAAGGAGCCACATCCGTATTTTGAAACCATGTTTAATGTCTACAAAAATCAAGGACTGCCTGTAGGCTGGGTAGGTGGCGAATCTGCCAGTGAAGGGCACTTCGTCATTTACAGTCGTCCGAGACAGGAGAGATGATGTTGAGAGACCGGATTGCAGCCTTTCGAGGCTCCAAGCATTTTGAATTAAAACATGTTACGGATCACGTCATTGCGGCCATTGCAGTTCCTGGTACAGGATCTTTAGGGAATGCAACCATCATTGATCTGGGCGATGCAACAATGGTCGTGGATACTTTCCTAACCCCGCAGGCCGCATCAGACCTGAAAGAAGCAGCCACTTCTATTACAGGGAGACCGGTAACCTACGTTGTGAATACACATTGGCACAGTGATCATACCTCTGGAAATCAAGTGTTTGTACCAGAAGCTCTCATCATCTCGACAACGGCTACCCGCGAGATTATGGATACCTTTTCAAGACAAAGAATAGCTCAATATCGGGAGAATACGGAGCAGATGAATCAGGCGATTCATCAACAAGAAATACAACTGCAGCAAGAGACCGATGAAAAGTTAAAACGAGAGATGGCCTGGGATAATGCTAGTGACAATGAGTTTATGCAGATGCTCCCCGATCTGGTACATACCGTTCCCACGATAACCTTTAATCAACAGATGGTCATTCACGGTAGCCAATGTACCATCCAACTCCTTACATTTGGTGGGGGACATACCCAGAGTGACACGATCCTGTATATTCCTGAAGAGAAAATCGTTATTACAGGAGATCTGGTCCTGTCCAAACATCATCCGGTTTTGGCTAATGCCAACCCGCAGGAGTGGCGGCGTATATTGGAACAGATCGAGCAGCTTGGGGTGGAGACAATCATTCCCGGGCATGGAGAGGTATGCTCTCTGCAAGAGCTTCATGATGTAAAAGGATATATTCAGGATATGCTGGCTCTGGTGACAGAAGCCGTGAAGGCCAAACAATCTATAGATGATATTGAAGTACCGCACAACTATAAGGAATGGTTGTTTACAACCTACTTCAAATCGAATTTAAGCAAAATTCACACGCTTATCACGGAGTCAGAAACATAGTGTAGTTTATAAAATTTTGAAATTTGCATAAAATAAACATTGAATTATTTTCCATTACAGGGTATGGTTAAGAAGCTTAGCGATAAGCAAGTTCCTTACACGAAGGGAGAGGTTTTAAATGGCTGCTACTTATACGAATATGGTGGTTCAGTATTAAAACCGAATAGCTGGCATATCTGAAAAAAGCGGGATGACTCCCGTATTCTTTGTTATGCCATCCAAAGTAACCTTTCGTGAATATTGCTGTTTGCAGATACGATGAAGGTCGTATCTTTTTTGCGTCCTGATGCCGCAGAACAGTAGCTTCTTAAGAGGCTGCTTGTTTGCGGCATTTTTGCGTCCAAAAACAACATTTAAAGGAGCTAACCTTATACCCATGATGAATTTAAAAACCTACGGATATATCGAAACAGAAGAGGTCCCCGATGGATTAATACCTGGAAGAATCACAGAACTTCGGCGGGAGCAATTCACGGTCATGACAGAGCTCGGTGAAGTCACCGCAGTATTGAAAGGTTCATTTTATTATCAGGCGGATATGCCAACCGACTTCCCTTGTGTGGGGGATTTTGTCCTGCTGCGCCACAACGATATCGGTGATTCCCTGATTGTTAAGGTGCTGCCCCGAAGGTCCAAATTCTCGCGTGCAGACTATGCAGGCCATGCTGCAGGCTATGCCAAAACGATATTGGAGCAGGTTGTCGCCACCAATTTCGATGTCGTATTTATCCTGACTTCGTTGAACCAAGATTTCAATGTGAATCGCATTCTGCGTTACCTGACACAAGCCAGACAAAGCGGTGGTAAACCGGTCATCATTTTGACCAAGGCAGACCTCGTTACAGAAGATCATGCCATGCTCACGGAAGTTAAACAAAGGATCTCCGATGTACCTGTTCACGTGATCAGCAGTCATACTCGCTTGGGGCTGAACGAACTGGACACTTATCTAGCACCAGGTCAAACCGTTGTATTTCTCGGCATGTCTGGCGTGGGTAAATCCTCTCTGCTCAATGCATTAATTGAAAATGACGTCATGAGAGTGCAGGCCATACGGGAGGACGACAGCCGTGGACGCCATACCACAACACATCGTCAACTCTTTATGTTGCCTTCGGGCGCAATGGTTATTGATACGCCTGGCATGCGTGAGCTTGGGCTTTTCGATGCTGACGAAGGTATTCATGCAAGCTTTGCCGATGTCGAAGCATTATTCGCTCAGTGCCGCTTTACTGATTGCCGCCATCAGACCGAGCCTGGATGTGCAGTTCTCTCAGCACTCGCGGACGGTTCATTACAACATGAACGGTGGGAGAATTATATTTCCCAGCAGTCAGAGAACAAGTATGTACAACACAAAACGAACTACCTCATCGAAAAAAGAGCAAAAAACAAAATCAACAGGATTCAGAGTAAACAAACCAACAAAAGCGGAGGTCGGAAGAAATGAATAAGACGAAGATGACGAAAATAAAGATGCAAACGTTAACTCATGTTTTAAACCAATATTTTAAGAAGAACATTATTGTAGCGGACTATCATACAACCACTCTACATGGCGGAACTGTGGGTAACGTCAATCTGGTAACAGGAACAGCCGAAACCGAAGATGGTCAAAGGTTGCCTTACCAACTCGTACTGAAGGTTCAGAAACAATGGGAACGTTATAATGATCCCGGTTCCTGGCGCCGGGAATATGATCTGTACATGTCTGACCTCGAAACAACATTCTCGGAAACCTTCCGCTGGCCCACATGTTATTACGCGGAGATGAATGCCGAGGAAAATGAATTTCAGCTGTGGCTGGAATATATCGATGGCGTATCTGGTCTTGATCTATCTGTTGACATGGTTGAACAGGCTGCGCTGGAATTAGGGCGTTATCAAGGCAAGCTGTATGCGGAACAGCCCGCAGTGCTGAAGAGTCTGACCAACCTGAGCCATGCCGATCTCATGAAAAATACGTATCTGCACTATCGCTCATGGCCTGTCGTTTATAATTACATCCGTTCTGAAGACTGCGAATTCCCACTCCATATCCGGCAAATGTTGATCGATATGGATGAACACTCGGACGAAATGTTCGCTCGTATCGAACAGTTGCCACTTGTGTTAAACCATCGGGATTTCTGGGTGACCAATCTGATCTATGCCGATGGGAACATCGCGCTCATCGATTGGGATACATCGGGGTGGGGATACTTTGGAGAGGATATCGCAAGCCTGGTTGCCGATGAGTGCGATATTGAGCATATGGTGGAATATTATCAGCGCTGTGTTCCTGCGTATTATAAGGGCTTTGCGGAATATGCCGATGCTCCTCCACTCGCCGACCACTGTGTACACGAGATGATTCTGTTCGTGTTTGGATACAGACTTGTCGAGGGTTATGTACATGCCGAGTCCGATGCGGCGAAGGAAGAGAACCTGCATATACTCCAGAAAATCTATGAAATGAAACATAGCCCGCTACAGGGATAAACGGTGCGGTAGTTCATTGCTTATCCATGCTTCCAAGCTCCCTCCTTGGCTGTACTTTAAGTAAATAAGCATTTAAACTGCGTCAAGTATTGTCATAGTTATGGTGTATCTTACAGGTATCACAGGAAGGGAGCGATGAACGATGAATACTTCTAATTCAAAAACGATTCTTTACATTGCCATGAGCCTGGATGGATATATTGCCCGATTGGATGGTACGTTCGATTGGTTGCTTGATGTGGAAGGTGATGGCGGCGATAACGGCTATGCCACATTCTATGAAACGATTGGCAGTGTGGTTATGGGACGTTCCTCGTACGAGGCAGTGCTTACCATGCCGGGAGACTTCCCTTATGCAGATCGTCCGACTTATGTGCTTTCTCGCTCAGAACAACCACCTGCACCGCATGTACAATTCACAACCGAGAGCGTAAAAACACTCATTCCCCAGCTGAAACAGTCTTTCGAGGGAGATGTTTGGATTTTAGGCGGAGGCCAGCTTGTTCATTCTGTGATGGAGCAGCAGTTACTGGATGAAATTGAGGTCGCTATTATCCCGAAAGTACTGGGTGAAGGTATTCCCTTATTTCCAATGGGCACCGTACCGACCCTGCTGAAAACGATTCGTACCCAGACGCTTGGACAGATTATATCCATCCGTTATGAGGTGCAATGCCATCTTGCAACAGAGGGTTCATTAGAATTAAACGACCAGACTCGATAAAAACAACTCGAAGAAGACCGCACAGCGTCCTGCTGCGCGGTCTTTCGTTACCCTTGGGTATATAACAACCATTGCGAGAATCGATATAAGCCGGAGAGTTTATTTACACAACTTGTATATTATAGAATTCTCCGAATGTACTCTGTTAAAACATCAGCCGACCGGCGATGTGATTGATCGCCAGGGTGTGACCTTGCGCCCATCGTTTCCTCGGTCGTATTTGGCAACTGAAGGATCGACACAGCATGATCTCTTGTTTGCCCGTGATAGGCATCCACCGCACGGTAGATGGCGGGAAGCAGAGAAGATCCAAGCATGCCATACGCCCAGATGATATGCGCTTGCGGGTTATTTTTTCGCAGCTTGATCAGAAAGCGCTCCACTGCATTCTCGAACTTGGCCAAGTCCGCCTCATGATACGTCCCGTCTTCGTTCAAGCGCTGCTTGTACACTTGTCCGGTCAGTGGATCTGTCCAGGCTGGAGACTGGAATGCACCATCGTCATTGCTACCCAGATTGACCACAACCACATCAGGCTGCCAGGAGCTAAAATCATGTGGCTCCAACGCACCAAGCCGCTCATTGTGCTCCCCTTTTAGCAGACCGCATACCTGCTCATAATACTCCGGAATGTTGCCAGCGGGATTGTTGTCCCAACTACTCAGCACGCCCCATCCGCTCTGAGAGATGACACGATACTCTGCATCTAAGGCCTCAGCCGTCATGAACGTATAATTGTGTAGTGCACTGAACCACATGGGTACCCAGTCCTCTTCTGTCTTCGCCCCAATTGCTCCTTCTCCCGAGGTGATGCTATCTCCGATAAACTCGATTTTAAGAGGTTTCTCTTCTACAGGTAGGAACGTGCCCTCCGCCTTCACCGCATGAAACTGCAGACTGTTGTTCAGGTCACCACTCATCGCCTGTACATCCTTGATGATACGCACATTTTTGACCGCATTAGGATTCATGCCACGAAATACACAGATCCAGGCTCTACCCCTGGTTAACATCTGACGGCTTACCGGAACACCATTGATAACAATGCTGATCCAGAGCTCAAGCAGATCATAGGAGGATTCTATTTCAACCCAAAATTCCGCACCCTGTACGTTCAATTCAACTGCACTACCTGTCCAAAACAAGGTCAATGGTGACCGCCCTACCGCAGTTCTACCATGTATTTTTACATGCTGTACATCTGAAATAGCGATAACCTCTAATTCTCCATTGGAGCTGTTACTCATAGGAAACCTCCTGTTCAATTCATGGTTATATTCTCACTTATCGGATACTACCACCCGGAATGGAGCATGCCCTGTTTCCGCATGAAGAAGCTGTGTGGGTTTGCGTAGACGCGGACTGCAAACCAGTCTAAACACTGCCTGCTTCTGTTCAACTTCCACCAATGAAACATCAATCCATAGAGGAACCAACGGGGCATGCCAGCATAGGAGATCCACGGCCTCATCCACTGTAAATTGCCGATGCTCTACATTCTGCGGAGCAAGCACAACCAGCCGCATCATCTCGTCTGCACCGTTCAGCGATTTGTCCAGTTCGGGAGCAGGTTC
Organism: Paenibacillus sp. FSL R7-0272; assembly: GCF_037969905.1. Classification (NCBI taxonomy): domain Bacteria; kingdom Bacillati; phylum Bacillota; class Bacilli; order Caryophanales; family Paenibacillaceae; genus Paenibacillus; species Paenibacillus sp. FSL R7-0272. The sequence goes on from NZ_CP150221.1 coordinate 6,361,487, forward strand.
AATGAGCAAGCCAATCTCTTCATACTCCAGTTGGTCCCGCTCCCTAATCTCTTCGATGGCCTGTATCAGATGTGCTCGGAAGATTACTTTATCCATCTGAGTTATTCGCTCCATAAACCCATGCCCTCCCTGGTCGTGATATGTACTGACACAATTGATGAATCTATCAATATGTTTACACGGACACTCCAACTTATATATACCTTTTATAATTATTATGCACAACAGCAAAAATCCCCTGCAAGCAACCCTGTTCAAGTTCATCATATCAGATGTGCTCAAGTCCATGGTTTGTCCGTAAGGGATATGTTCATTTATTTTTGATTGTCGGAGGAAAAAGGTAGCCTTTCCGGCTTCTCTTCTGCGCGTTACAGCACCTTACCCAGGAATGCCTTGGTTCGTTCATGACGCGTATTCTGAAAAAGTTCCTCTGGCGTGCCTTCTTCGACAATATAACCGCCGTCCATGAAGATCACCCGATCCGCGACCTCACGGGCAAAGCCCATCTCATGTGTCACAACAATCATCGTGATTCCTTCATGCGCAAGGTTTTTCATGACTTGTAGCACTTCCCCGACCATCTCGGGATCAAGAGCCGAGGTAGGCTCATCAAACAACATCACACTCGGATTCATGGCGAGTGCGCGCGCAATGGCTACACGTTGTTGCTGTCCACCGGACAGCTGATCGGGATAGGCATCTTTTTTCTGAGACAGCCCTACCTTACCAAGCAGTTCCATTGCTTTTTTCTCATTTTCGGCTTTGCTCAGCTTCCGGATATGTTTGGGCGCCAGCATGATGTTCTCCAGAACGGTCAGATGTGGAAACAGATTGAACTGCTGGAATACCATGCCCACATTCGTGCGCAGCTCGTCGATATTGGTCTTCGGGGAGGTAACCTCCACCTCGCCAATCATGACCTTGCCTGACGTGACCTCCTCCAGTAGATTGAGGCAGCGCAAGAAAGTACTTTTGCCAGACCCCGAAGGACCAATGACACATACCACTTCCTGCTCCCGAATCGTTGTGGAGATATCCTTCAGCACCTCGTTCGCACCAAACTGCTTTCTTAAGTTCTCTACAATAATCATCGGATTGCATACCTCCTTTCAATGAATCGGGATGCCCGGGATAACAGCACAATAATGATCAGATAGAACACACCGACTGTACCCCAGATTTCAAATGCCCGGAAGTTCGCGGAAACGATAATCTCCCCGCTCTGTGTAAGCTCCGCAATCCCTATCGCTGATAATAATGAAGTATCCTTAATCGTAATAATAAACTGGTTTACAAAAGTAGGAATCATACGCCGGGTTGCCTGCGGCAGTACCACGAGCCACATGGTTTTGAAACGACTCAGGCCTAATGACCTTGCTGCCTCATGCTGCCCTTTGCCAATAGATTCAATCCCTGCCCGGAAAATCTCCGAGATGTATGCACCAGCATTTAAGCTAACCGCGATAATGCCTGCCGTCATGGCCGGAATGCGCATATCCAGAAACACCGGCAGACCGAAGTAAATGAAGTATACCTGCACGAGAAGCGGTGTGCCACGGATGATATCCACATAAAGCGAAGCCACCAGTCGCAACAACCGATTCAGGGAAGTGCTCATCAAGCCAGAGATCAGACCAATCACCATTGCAAAGATGAGCGAGATCACAACAATTTTTAACGTAACGACCGTTCCCTCTAACAGAAGAGGCAATGCGTCCAGTATGACTTGCCAGGAGGAATCCATCCGTACCACCGTTCCTTTCTACTTCGCTGCTGTTCCTAGGTATTTTTCAACGATCTTGTCGTATTCGCCGTTTGCCTGCAATTTTTTCAGTCCGTCATTGATCTTCTTCTGCAATTCAGCATCGCCTTTAGCTACAGCAATTCCGTAGAAGTCACCGTTCAAGCGGTCACCAACAATCTTAAGTTTAGAGTTAGGGTCCACAGCGATTTTATAAGAAACCACCGGGAAGTCTTCGAGTGTCGCATCCGCGTTTTTATTCGCTACTTCCTGATACATGGATGGGCTATCATCAAAATATTTCACGGTTGCGCCATAGGTCTTCGCATATTCATCAGCGAGATTCGCACCTGACGTTCCTTTTTTGATCGCAATTGTTTTACCTTTCAAATCCTGCGGACTCTTAATATCGTTGTTATCCTCATTCACGATTAAGGACAGTCCAGCTTGATAGTACGGTTCGGAAAAATCTACAACCTTTTTGCGCTCATCCGTAATACTGATGCCTGCAATTGCGCCATCCAACTGATTTGCTGTAATGGCTGGAATGATACCTTTGAAATCCATCGGCTTGATCTCTACCTCAAAGCCTTCTTCTGCCGCAATCGCATTCATCAGGTCAATGTCGATCCCAACGTATTTTCCATCCTTCTGAAACTCAAACGGAGGATATGTTGCATCCGTACCAAATGTATATTTGGTTACTGCCGATCCACTTGCAGACTGGGCACTGCTGTCTTCTCCTGATTTTGCTGTGCCGCAGGCACTAAGTGCCAGAGCAAGAACTGAAGCCATAACGATGGATGCTACCTTTTTCATGGAAAAACCCCTTTTCCTGATTAGATTGGAATCGACCGAATCGATCATTTGTATTTATGTACGTATTGTATTTCTACACCTACGAGAACTTACGCAATCCTACACATTTTATTAACAACATATGAAAAATAAATTAACACAATGTTGTTTTTGACTACTTTTTTGTACAAAAATCTAAATAATTATATGAAAAACCCTCGTTTTATGTAACTTTATATAACACATAAATAAAAAAAGACCCTTGGAAAGGGTCTCTAGAATTTTGACTTACACATGCCTGCGCTGTGATATGGATTTTATTCACTTACTATTCTAGCTATTTATTTTCTCTACTGTCTCCATGTAGAATACTTGCAGGAATTTCTTGATGTTTACCTTGCTCTTGTTGTCGCTCGCCTGCTCTTCTTCCATCGCCCTCATCTTCATACGCACGTCCTGAAAATCAAAATAAAGCGGCGCATAATGCTCAAATTTATGATTGCTGTAATCCGTAAGCCCAATGGAGGCGAGATTTGTCAGTGCCGTCAGAACCGTTCTGCGGATGCGCTGCTCCATAGCCTTGCACTCCTTCTCCACTTCCTTGGCCGTTAGCTTGTACTTCTGAGCCACAGCTTCATAGGATTCCTTCAGCGGCGGCAGCTCGGAGGCTTGCTTTTGCTCAATAGCGTACTCCATCAGAGCTACGATATCTTTGCTCCCACTCTCACCGATGATGCCCAGATCCATTAATATGCTTCGCGCCGAATCTCGCACCGTTCGGGTCTGAGCAGGAGCCAGGGCCGGAGCTTCTACCAGATTCAGGCGAGCCATGGACTGTTTGATCTCCTGTACGTAACGCTCATACTTCCATTGCTCATTCACTTTATTGAGCACATGCTCTACTTCCACCCGGTTGATCGGTTTGTGAATGAAGAACTCAATCCCCTTCTGGTAGGCCGCTCCCACCATCTCTTTGTTGACCACCTGTGAGATCATAATAAATTTGCCGTTATAGCCGCTCTGCTTCAGGTTAGCCACGGTTTCAATCCCGTCTTGATCTGGCATCAACAGGTCAATCAATACGACATCGGGTTTGAGATCCAGAATCATACGCTGTCCTTCCAGACCGCCCTCGGCCATGCCTGCAAGCTCCCCGGTTCCACAATTCTCGATGATATCCTGTAGCATGCTGCGGCTCACCACATCATCATCCACGATCAGGATCGAAAGTGTCATGGGCATCGGCCTCCTTCATTAGATTGACCCTGGGGATCATGACTGTGAACACGGTACCCCGCCCGAATGGAGCGGCTTCTACTTGAATCTGTCCTTCCAGCGACTGAACGATATCACGTACATGGGAGAGACCAATACCTGTGGCAGCAATGCCCACTTCATTAAACTTGGTCGTATAACCGGGTTCAAAAATAACCCCGCGCTTCGCGTCAGGTACACCTTTTCCCGAATCGGTCACCACAAAATGCACATCGGCATCCTGTTCAAACACCCGTACTTGGATCATGCCCTCCTGCTCAATTGCTTCAACCGCATTAGCCAGCAAGTTATTCATGACCGTAAGCAGTGGGATGTAGTATGGAGACTCCCCTTCATATTGTTGTTCAATCTCGATCTTCACCTGTTTGTGCAACATCTCACTGTATTTCCGATTGGCCCTGCCTGCAAAATGTACCACTTCCGACAGACTCATATTGACCGTCTTCTCGTTATCATAAAGCTTCAACAATCCGGCCAGAATCCGCTGCGAATCCTTTTTAACTTCATGAATCTGTTGAGCAATGCCCAGGGTTCGCTGGCTGTATTCGTTCATGTCCTGCTCACGCAGATCACGATATAGCTCATAACTGTTAGCCGTAATACCTTCAATAGTATTCATCGCTTTTTTCAGGTAAAAAACTTCGCCGTACAGTCCCGAATTCACACTTAACATCTGTTCGATCCGCTTTTCCTGTTCTGCATGCAGGAGCCTAATCTGTCTGACCGCAAAACTGTTATACAGCCCGATGACAAAGTAACTTCGCAAACCACCTACAATCAGCAGATAGAGCCATTCACGCATATAAAAAATATTCGTCCCGCCCAGCACACCTCGCACGAATAACTCCACCAGGTTGGAGGAAAAATCTATACCGGTGATGATACCACCAAGCAATAGCGGGGGAATTTCATGAAAACGGTGTTTGAGCTTGCTTAGCCCATAGGCAAAGACCACATAGTATAAACCTGCTCCAAGGTTATCTTGCATGCTCTCTAGTACGGAGATGGTGTGTATATGGTGAATCAAATCAGCCGATTGGAAAGCTATGCTCGCTAGCCCCGTCAGGATTCCTGTTTTTATATAAGATAAATGGGGCATAATCATCAGCAAAAACAAAAGAATGCTGACCCCGAGGCCGATCCGGAAATAATCTTCCCGAAAGGGATTAATTTTGAACTGTGCACCTACGGACGTAGCCAAGGCAACGGCAACCATCTGCACATTCTCGTTTTTGACCCAATTGCGCATCCCTTAATCCACCTACTATCGCAACGTTCACAAGCCCACACTGCTACGGCTCATGCTTCTGATGTTAAATATACTAACATACGAGAGAAACATTAGAAATATTTAAAATTTGGGGATTGTGTCATTCCACTGTTAAACAACATAAAAAGGCTGGAAGTTTGATAAAATGTACCCCTTGTAAAGGACAAATTAAAAAAGGTTAGGCAGCTTCAAGCTGTCGTCTGTATCTTGCAGGCGGCAGCTTGTTTAAGTTCCATTGGCCTCGATAATGATTGTAGTAGATCATGTAGCTCTTTACTTCTTGCTTAACCTCCTCCAGAGTCATGCATGTTTTAAAATTGGTTTCATCTTTAAAATGCCCAAAGAAGGATTCTTGTGGAGCGTTGTCCCAACAGTTTCCTCGCCGTGACATGGATTGATTGAACCCCATTTGTTTCACAAGCTTTTGGAACTTGGGGCTTGTATAGTGAAATCCTTGATCCGAATGAATCAAGGCATCCGAAGTCAGATGCCTATGCTTTTTGAGTTGTTTCAACGACTCCATTGCAATGTCCAATCCAAGGGAAGCGGAGACTTCATAGGCTAATATTTCATTCGTCTCGGCATCTTTAATCGTTGATAGATAGGCTCGTTTGCTTATCCCATAAGTTAAGTACGTAATGTCGGTTAAGAGAACCTTGCCTGCAATTCCTGGCTTAAAGGCTCGCTTTAACAGGTTGGGACAGGTTCGATGCTCTTGCGTCGCTTTAGCCATACGACGTGCTGGATTTGCTTTTCGAATGGGACAAACGATGTTGTACTTCTGCATGATCCGACGAATGCGCTTAAGATTGTATATGACGTTATACTCAAGTGCGAGCGTCATTTTAATTTGACGTGCGCCTTTGTTCCTCCTACGGTAATGGTAGGCTTTCAGGATGATCGCTTTCACCTTATGGTCGTCCTGTTCCTGCTTTTGACGATGTAGCCTGGCGCTTTCACTACAATAGCGGTAGTAGCCTGAGCGTGAAACACCAGCAATAGCACAAAGAACATGCACCTTGCCTTGGAAAGAGCAGGTATGCATCATCTGTTGAATCAGTTCGAATTTTTGTCGTGTACGGAGTTGGATTTTTTTCTTCTCATCTGCCTTTCGAGGTGATCGAGCTTTTTTAAGAATTCATTCTCCGCTTCAAGCCATTTCATTTTTGCTTCCAAACGGGCATATTTTTCTTCAAGACTTAATTCACGGTTTAGAGGACGGCCTGAAGCGTGTTTTCTACCATCCGTTAATCCAGCAGATCCTTGTTCCTGAAATGCCGTACGCCACCGATTGGAAGCCTTTTGAATCCGGGTTGCACCCAAAACGTCAATGGGGAAGCCAGCTTCCTGAAAGATTTCACTGGGAAGCGTACCTTGACTATGTTGTTGAATAAATCGTTCTTTGAATGCATCCGTGTATGTAATCGCTTTAGCACTAACATTTCTTACATAGGGATTTCTTCTCAACTGATCTTGCTCTTGCATTGTAAAGTGTTTTTTTGACATTTGCTTGACCACCGCTCGTTTTTTATTCATTGTACACAAAAAAGACCCTACAAGATGACCTTTTTTAAGTGTCCATCTTATAGGGTACATTTTATGACTTCAACAGCCTTTTTTATCCTTGTCTCCTACCTGCAGGTTTTCCGCTCAACGATTCTGGTCATACGTGAGTATTCCTTGGAGGTTAGGAGTTTAGCTATTCGATCCGAAACGAAACTCCGTAGCTACGGGTTATTCCGTTTCACTGTCAGGAATCTCGAAAGATACCGTGGTCCCCTCGCCCGGCTCACTTACAATGGTTAGTCCGCGGCCATAACGCTGGAGCAATCTACGGTTTGTGTTCGCGATCCCAATCCCGCCTTTACTGCTCCAGGAAGCTTCCTGTAATGCGGCGACTTGCTCAGGTTGCATGCCTTTGCCATTATCCTTGACCTCAATTCGGGTGTAACCCTCACACCGGTTAATGCTCAACCATATCGTTCCTCCGGCAGTACGGCTTAATAAACCATGTTTAACCGCATTCTCCACCAGAGGCTGAATGGATAGAGGAGGCAGACGCAGCGTGAGATTAGACTCCATGTCCAAGACAACAGACAGCCGGTCCTCAAATCGTGTTTTTTCGATAAACAGATACGCTTCGACGAGCTCCAACTCATGGGACAACCTCACTAATTCTCCAGTATTGAGGTAGTTAAAACTGATGCGAAGGTAAGATGAAAAAGCTTCTCCCAGCCTGCGCATATGATCCGTATCTATCTCGCTCAGCACCATCAGTGAATTCAGCGTATTAAACAAGAAATGAGGCTGAATCTGTGCCTGCAGATAGGCCGCTTCCATCCGCAGCCGCTCCTTGATAGACTTATTCAGCATCGTCAGTGCTCGTATCCGGTATTTAAGCTCCACGGCATCCACCGGTTTGGTAATATAATCATTGGCTCCAGACGCAAATCCGGTATAAATGTCTGGCGGCTGACTTCGAGCCGTGAGCAGCAGCACGGGAAGCTCTGACATGGAAAACTGCTCACGCACCTTCCGGGTCAGCTCATATCCCGACATGTAAGGCATCATTACATCCGTAATCAATAAATCCCACTGGCGTGTATTTAATAATTCCAGCGCTTCCTGCCCTGAACGAGCGGTTGTAATCAGACAAGGCTCATTAGAAAGAATACTGACCAGCACCTCAAGGTTAACCGGGTCATCATCAACAGCCAGAATGAATGACTTTCCTTCTGGCAAAAGAGGGGGCATTTCTTCTGCCGCTGCGGATTCGGCATGTTCTGAAGCAGTATGCTGTAACACAAAGCCGTTTAATGCTTCCTCCATCATCTTGGAGCTTTGCTCCCACACGGCAGGCAGTGGCTCAGCCAGCTGCGGTTGCGGATCTTCCTGCTCGGCTGGCTGAGCCAGCCGCAGATCAAAGCTGAAAATTGAGCCCGCCCCTGGCATGGAACTCACGGACAGTGATCCGCCATGCAGCTCAACAAGCTGTTTGCAGATATTTAATCCAAGCCCGATGCCCTGTCCGTCCCGTTCATCATAGGGACCCTGCTCATACGGAAGAAAAATTCGCGCTTGCGTTTCCTCGTCCATACCTGTACCTGTATCGGCAACATGAATTAGAGCATGGCTCTCAATAAGCTCGGCACTTACCGTAATCGTACCTCCCTCTGTATGTTTAAGGGCATTATGCAACAGGTTATACATAATCTGCACAAGTCGCTTCTCATCGGCCATGACCTGAGGGAAACCTTCTTTAATGTCCATTTGCAGCTGAACCGGCTTTCGTTCAACCATGTATCCCAGCATCGTCATGATGCCAGGCACAACAGATTGCACGGATACCGGAGAACACTGCAGTGTAATACGGTGCTCTTTAAGTCGTACAACATCCAGCAGGTCGCCAAGCAGATGAGACATTCGGCGCCCGATCGTAATAAGCAGCTCCATATCCTCTACACTGCGCGCTTCAAGCTTGCTTTTTTCCCGAATAACGACATTATGAGCAATGTTAATGATTCCGTGCAGCGGTGTTCGCAGCTCATGCGATGTGTTCGCGAGGAACTGGTCTTTGATCTTGTCACCTTTTTGCAGCTCCTTATTCAGCTCTATAATTTCGTGGGCATTTCTAAAATACTTTTTGAACCAATAGGCCGAAAATCCCGTAATCGCAAAAACGATATCCAGCGGATAATAAACGGTCATGTCGCCCCCGAACCTCCCCGCTGCACTCCATAACAGGTTCGATATAATACCTCCAGCAGTTAGAAGCAGGAAGACCGTATCCCGATCCAGTGATACTCTAAAGATCATCGTTGCTACAATTGAAAAGAACCAGAACGCTGAGATCATAGTGAACAGGTTAATCACATAGTAATGACTCATCGCATAAACAACGCTGATAGGCACGACCAGAATGACAGCAATATAAGCTAAAGTGACAGCTGCATAAATTTGAAGCCATTTTTTTCGGATATGAACGAGAGCCAGTCTCTGGAATAACAGCAGGATACAAGAATTTTGCAACATTACACAGATGACCCGCAGCTTGACTCCCCATGTATAGTTTATCGGTAGCCACAGCATCAAGAGGTTATCATGACCAGCCATAATAATGAAACCAACCGAAGATGTAAGAATAGCTGAAACCAGCAAGGCCCGCTCTTGCGGATTGAAAGCATACAAAATACAGGCGTACATTCCATGCAGCATCAGCACAAGAAAGATCGCCAGTTGAAAACCAATGGAACACCAGCGCGCATATTCTACAGCAGCTTCCGAGCCGAAACGGACAGGTTTGCTAATCCCACCCTTATAAGGGCTGTCATAATTGGCTACACGAACAAGCAGTTCAATGGATGTCGTACCTTCCTGATCATAGGTGGCTGTAAAAGCCGTGCCCCTGGGTACATAGCTCACTTCATTGTCCGTCACTCGTCCCATACGATAAGCGTTCTCTCCGTTAATCTCGACATCGGATGCACTGCGGATATCTTTGAACCAGAAGGTCACGGATGTCTGAAGTGGATCAGTCAAAATACGCAATCGATATGTCGCATATCCAAGTGAATTTCCCCCATCCGGTTTAAGCTCTTCCCTCCAGTCCCCTGGAACCCGAACAAGCTTTCCTTTGGCATTCTCCCCTTTGTTCATAAGCTGCTGACCCGTTAATAGTTCATGCGAGTACAGCTCCCACTCTCCGTTCAGATACATCACAGGAGACTGTTCCAGATCGCCCCCTCGCAAGTCAATGACGCCATTCACGGCGCGATGTTCATCCGTAATCGGAAATAACTGAAACCACACCCAACGCGTACCTAGCAATACAGCAAAAATAACCAACATTATCCATATGTAGTGATAACGCTTTACCCATCCTTTATCCTGTGCCTTCATCCCATCGTTTGCCCCGGCTCAGTTAAGCCCAGCTTCCAGTCACGATACCAATGACGAATCTCTTCACTAATTGGAATGCCCAAGTCCTGCTCCATTCTGCTCATTAAGAGCCGGTATTGCTCTTCTACACCAAGGTCATGATTTATCTCATCATATAGTTTCATGAGCATGAAGTAGCTTTCTTCTTCGTCAGGTAACATCTGCTGAATCTGCTGCATGTTCTCGACTACACGTTCGTTCTCATCCTGCTTGAGATAATAGAGATTGAGTTGTCTCATATGGTACAACCACAGGTAACGTAATCTCTCCCGCTCAGGTTCAGCCCAAATAAAGTCGTATTGTCCAAAATAGGTGCCCTTGTACCGATATAATGCCTGTTCATAAGCTTGAACCGTTCCGGGCTGCACTTCCCTCCATGCTTTCATCTCCTGCTCCCACTGCTCACTGTCCAGCTGAGCATCCCCCACTTCAAGCTTGTAGCCCGCTTCCAGATGCGCACTTTGAATTGTAATCATATCCATACCACAAGCCTTCAATGTCTGACGAACATGATACATCGTAGTATAGAGTTGATGCGCTGTCTTCTCTTCTTCCATTCCCGGCCACATCAGGTCCAGCAGCACACTGCGATAAATAACCCGGTTCCGATGATGTAGAAGGTAGGCAAACAACTCCTGAGCTTTGCTGGTACGCCACTTGGCGATCTGCGGCTCTTTGCCTGGCAGTTTAAAGCTTATTTGATTGAAGCAGCAGATCAAGGGAACTTCTGTATCCATCACTCGCTGTTCACATCTGACGGCAAGCTTCTCCCGCACACGTTGCAACGTCCGCTTGAGACGTTCCGTCTGCACGGGCTTCATCACATAATCCAATGCCTGAAGTTCAAAGGCATGAACTGCATATTGATCATAGCTGGTGACAAAAATAATCTCAGTACCGGGCACCGCGACCTGAATTCGCCGCCCCAAGTCCATTCCATCTATTTCTGGCATATGGATATCCAGAAATACCACATCCGGCCGATGCAGCACAACACCTGCCATCACCTCAGCCGGATTCATATAGCTGGCAGCAATCTGAATGCCGCTTACTTCTTTCTCTAATAACTTTTGCAGTCCGATCAACGCAAGACGTTCATCATCAACCAGAATGACCTTCACAGGAGCTTCCTCCTCGACCCAGAGGTCTTAATTTTTATTTATACTATTATATCATACGTGTTTTCCAAATCAGGTCCCTGTTTCCACTTTTTAATTTTCTGCAATTTAATTGTATAATGGACATAATGACAGGCCAGAGCCTGTTCTTATAGAGAGGAAGATCACACATGTCAGATGTAAATCAGAGTTTTGGACAAGCCCTTGTTAAATCCCTCGTAGGGGAGCGCGGACATATTCGCATAACCAAAGCACTGCCCGATATTGATGTGGAGCTGGCGGGACGTACGCATGAGGCTATGCCCTATACCATTTATCAATTGGTTAAACATATGCACTACTGGCAGAATTTCATGCTGGAGCATGTTGAGGGGCGCAAGCCGCAGATGCCAGCCAACGTAAGCGAGAGCTGGCCGGTAGAGACAGGCCCACAGGATGAAGCAACTTGGCAAGAGGATATTCAGGCATTCCTGGGCGGAATTGATCAAGCCGTATCCATCGCAGAAACCGCACAACTGAATGATCCGCTTCTCTTTTTCCCAGACGAAACCAAAGGTGGATTACTGCGCAATATCGCCTCACATAACTCTTATCATCTCGGCGAGATTGTGCTGCTTCGCCGTTTCTATGGCGCATGGCCGCCTCCAGGCGGCGGATTCCCGGCGTAGTAGTTTAAAAGTGCAGCGCAGATTTATGTGGAGCTATTCTTCATTACAAAAGAGAAGCCGCAAGGGTCAAGCCCTTGCGGCTTCTCTTCTATATAACATTATTGCATAAAAGGCATTAAACCTCCGGTCGCATTAAGCCTTGAATAAACGTCTCAAAGTTCGGTGCGAGGGGAATGATTTTACGCTGTTCTTTATCAACGTACACGACCTCCGGCTCACCATCATTGCCGAAAGAACGGTAGTCCAGCATGACAACTCCTGCTTCAGAAGGTGATTTGGCAATGACCACCCCAATCTCGGGATAACCATCACGTTCAATCACAGCCCAGCTTCCTTCTTCACCACACAGCGAATGGCGTTTCTCACGGCCAATACCTAATATCCCCTCAATCTCGACATGTCCGGTTTCTCCAGACTCTTCGTTTGTCACGGGGAAAAAGCGGTTATACGGAATGCCACCGTTATGTTCCTTCATCATCTCAATGTAAGAGGCAGGCAAGCGGAATACAAGTTGTTCTTCCACCGATTCAATCAAGCCATCGCTTGGCAGATCAGACACATACTGCTCCAGAGCCAATTCACTGTCATTCCAGAATTCACCGGATACGGGTACTGGATCATCATGGACTAAAGGTATAGAAGAGATCACCACCGGTTGCTCTTTGGCTGTTATTTTTTCCAACTCACCGTCTTCGTCATCTTCACCCGTTACGCCCTCGCCCTCGCCCTCGTCCGCGTCCTCATCCTCTTCTTCCTCATCGTCCCGGTTTCGAATCCATTCCAGAAACTCCAGCGTATCTTCATCCCCCGGTTCCAGTTCGTCGGATCGTTCAAAAGCTTGCTCTGCCTTGTCGTATTGTTCCAGATAGTAATAAGCCAGTCCAATCCGGTATTGCCAGAGCGGGTCATCTGCTCCCTCTTCGGCCACGGTCAGGAATTGCTCCACAGCTTCTTCATATCGTTCCAGATTGTTTAGGGCCCGGCCCAAGTGATTCACCAGCTCGTAGTCTCTCTCTTCTGCAGGAATCTCCTGCACTGCTTCTACAATTTTCTCGTACTCATCTTGCTCATGCCAAGTTTCCAGTTGCTCCAATAACTCTTCGTTCATCATCGTGCCTCCGTTCCTTCTTCTCATCATTATGTATTGAAAATTATACCACTATACGGAACCGCTTCTCCAGCGAAGAGGGAAACGGTCTACATCGCAATGGCATTTAACATTGAAAAGCCTAAAAAAGTAGCCCGACCCCATGTTATCCATTCAGTCAGGCTACTCAAGCTATTGCTTCCTTCGTTAATTCAGCAGTTCCACACAATCGTAAACCCAACCAGCACTTAACCAGTTACCTAGGTCGCTGGAGCCGCTGATCGGTGTAATGGTGATTGTATTGGCACCGTTAACAAAGTGTGATGCGGGAATATTCCAGCTAAAGGTGGTATTGTTGCCCCGGTACGTGCCGATGGTGAAACTACGAGAGTTCGGCTGAGCAGAAGGCGCTGGATTACTTAATGTGCGTCCATTAATAGTTACACTTGGTCGGCCATTATTGTAAGCAGCTGTGATACCGATATTCAGCACATGTGAGGAGGATGCCTGCGCTGCATTTAAGTTAAAATTCACCGTTGTAGGCGAGTTCTGACCCCGGAATTGAATAGCCGGAAAACGATTCGTTGCACTGCCCGGAGTATACGTTACCGGCCCCCAGCTTGGGTTGCGACTGTCCGAAGGATGACGAATCGGAATCGTCTGTCCGTTCAGGAATTCCCGCGGTGTCCCGTCCCAGTTCCCAATCCGCCAGATGCTGGAGGCTTTGCTCGGATCATTGTTGATGGTGCGGGTGTTCACCGTTGTCGTTTGTCCCGCATTCACGTTCACATTTTCCGTGTATACGGCAAGCTCACCTTTATACACCGTCATGGCATATGTTCCCGGAATCATGCCGTACTTGGTTGCAGACCCACTCGATGATGCATTTGCCCAATACTGAGCGTTGCTGTTCGCAAATCCAATTGTATAAGCATAACCTGCATCCATGCCAGAAAGTCCATTCAACACCACATTCCCTCGGCTGGTCACCCATCCTTGCAGATTTAATCCTGACATCCAGCTAAAATCAGGTGCCGCAGGAGTGCCACCAGTTGTAAAAATAAGGGCATACGGCCCATGCAGACCAAGACGCCAGTTCTCCGTCTGGGCATGTCCCGAGTTCATATAATTATAGACTTCCGTCTCAGAACCGCTCTGGAACTGAATATCACGGAAGAAAGGCCCGCCTGAGCTTTTCTCTCGGTTGCCGTAAGCCATGAATACACCAACTCCGTTGCCCGTTACCCCTCGAACAGACAGGTCTTTCGCCTGATCATTACCATAATATTTAGAAGCTGACTGTCCATTCGCGAATCCGAATACATCCTGACTTTCAATCGCCCCCGTATTACCCCGGTTGTTCGAGTTCACCGGCACACCGGACAGTACACTCCCATTGCCGCGGAAAATATAACGAAGCTCTCCAATAGACGGCTGTGCCGTAATATGGGTAGCCATATAGATAATATTCTCACCACCGCGCGAAGCATAATAATGAGTCAGCGTGTTGGTTGAAACGGTGATCAACACCGTTGAACCCGAGGGTGATTTATTCCACGTTACATTAGCGGAAGACCCCAAACCTGAACCAATGTGTGAGCCTCTATTGCTATTCAGCTCCGTTCCGTTCATCTTGGCCGAGATGATATCTCCATTTGTTTTGTTGACCACATACACAAGCCCGGACCCGGTATTCACCTCAATTCGGGAACCATTGTCTGTCACCTGGATGGTGGCTGCATGGCTCTTTGAAGCAGGAAAAGCAAAAACGGAAGCAACCATGGCGATGAACAGTAGCATACTCATTCCCTTTTTAATGAAACGTTGAGTCACGTCAATATCCCTCCTGTTTATCATCACATTATGAAGCGCTTACATTTTGATGTATGCTCAACCTCTACGGTGGATTGTGATGTGCCACATCGTTTGATGTGTACCTCATAGTTGCAATACTTCCGTATTAACCTCCTTTCCCAAAACACCTTTTGATACGATTTTCTTACAGTTACATTACCATAATACCATTATATTACATATCCATACAATGATAAGCTTCCCGTCCCTATGAATACTTCTTTTTCTTATTGGTATCCATTACAAGTTCGTATTGAGCAAAAATCCGTCTAATCCATATTTTACTACAAACTCGGATGACATAGATGTCTACAGCATCATTCACAACAAAAAAACCGAAACGGCTCGCATATGCGAACCGCCCCGGCAATCTTGATCGATCATAGTAGGATGAGATGGGATGAGATTTGAATTACAGACCTGCAATCAGTGATTTGATTGTGCTGTCGCTTTCCAGCGCACGGATGATGATCGTTACCGCTTCAGCGCGAGTTGATTTGCCGTTTGGCGCAAACTCGGAAGCTGCCAATCCATTAACCAGCTTCGCGGATGAAGCAAGTTCAATCGCTTCAGCAGCCCAGTTTCCGGCTTTTACATCACTGAATTTAGTCGGAGCATCCGTAGCCAGCGCATTCAGATCGAGAACACGGGCAATGATAGCAATCATCTCGGCACGAGTGATCGTTGCATTCGGCTTGAAGGAGCCATCTGTGTATCCACCGATTACACCCTTATCTGCGAGAGCCCCGATATATCCAGCAGCCCAGTTAGAACCTGCATCTTTGAAGCTATTTGCTGCTTTATTCTCACTAAGTCCAAAAGCACGTGCAATCATTGCTGTAAATTCAGCTCGTGTTACAGGAGCATTCGGCTTAAACGATCCGTTCTCATAACCGTTAACGACACGCAGTTTCAGGGCAATGTTAATATTTTCGTTAGCCCAGTGACTCGCGATATCACGAACGACGAATTGTTGATTCTGGGTTGCCGCAATAGCATCGCTTACTGTTTTCAGCAAACTATCCGGGTTAACAACTCCAGACTTGAACGGACTTGTCGTTGTACCTGGATTAGGCTGTGTTCCCGTCGATGGCGTCGTTGTGCCTGGTACAGGTTGTGTTCCTGTCGATGGTGTCGTTGTACCTGGGCTAGGCTGTGTGCCTGTTGAAGGTGCAGTCGAAGAACCGCCGCCACCATTTCCTGGTGTAGTTCCTGTGTTGGTTGTATCTGTGATCACTAAAGCAATACGATTGTTTTCATATACAACTTGTGTGCTGTATTTTGACGGTAGTCCTTGGACGTTAACGGAGGTGAATTGACCCGTTCTTTGGTTTGTACCATGAGTAACTAGTGTGAACGTACCTGCACCCGGTACATAACCGTTACCAAAATTCACATCCAGCTCCCCAGCTGCTTGAATCGTACCTTTCACATCAAGTACATCTGAAGCTGTCGCTACATTCAGTTCCAACACCCCTGTTGATCCTTGAGTGAAGTTCCCTTCAATGTTCCATTTTCCGTATACACTTTCGGTCACTGTACCGCTGTTGTTTGTAACGTTACCTGTACCAAATGCCGAAGGCGTGTCGCCTTCCAATGTACCTCCGTTGATCTCTGTACCACCGGAATACGTGTTGTTACCTCTTAATTTCAGGGTACCGCTGCCTTCTTTCGTCAATTTACCTGTACCGGAAATATCGTTTCTCCACACATCCTGTGCATTGAATCCGCCTTTAGCCGCATCCATTGTTACTTTCACGTCATGATTGAACGCGCCGTATCCATCTGCCGCAGCAAACAAGTTAAGACGTCCCCAGCCTTCTGGATCATCCAATACCGGATAACCGGAAGCAATAGCTGTTGTCGCCAGTACTGCACGACGTTGCTGGTCGGACAAGTAAGGTTGTCTAGTTTCAAGCAACACTTCTGCACCTTTAGGTACAGCAACAGGTTCGTTCGTTGAATCGATCTGCGGGAATCCATATGTTAAACGTTGAGTGTATTCTTCTTTATTCTTCTGATAATCTGTGAACCGATCTTCTGCTGTTCCATTTTGTTTCAACAGGATATCATGTGCCTGCTTGTACGCATCTTGTTTCAACTGTTGATTGTCTGGATCATTCAAAGCCGAAGCTGCGAATGCCGTCGCCAGTACACGACCTCCCATAACATCAAGCGGTGAGTGCATGCCGGCTACAATCCGGTCATCTCCCATTTCAGATGCACGTGTCATTAATTCCTGAAAGCGCTCAGGAACAGAATATGCCAGTGCGATTGCTGCAAGGTAGGAGGCATTGGTGTGACCACTCGGGAATCCGCCATCTTTAGCTGGAGTGTCACTTTGTACTTTAACCAATGTAGGCACGATCACAGACTCATCTTTCCAACGGAAAGGTCGCTTATATTGGTAAAACATCTTTGCTTGTTGTGTTGAGGCATAGTTCCCCCGCACTTTACCAATCAAATCTACCATACTACCAAGCTCAGAGTCGGAGTCTCCTCCTTTGTTGGAATCATTCGTATCTGTAAACTTCTTCGCTAATGCCTCTTGTGGAATATACGTGATAGAAGTTACCGTTCCTGACATCTCACGATACACATCCGTTAAAGCACCCAGCCCTTCTACTGCTCCATACGTCTGGTTTCTTCGATCTGTATAATAAGCATCTTCTTCATCTTTTGCGGTGCGGGTTTCAGCACGATGTACAACATAATCAATATTGTGGTCCAATACCAATTTGTTTTGCTCTATGCCATTGTCCCAAGACGTTCCCGGTGTCCATAGTTTAAGAAACTCCGAGAGAGTACCTATGGCTGGGTTGCCATTAATCGTCATGCCTGCACCCGTGTTATTTTTGTACGTGTCTACAAAATATCCCCACTCTGGTTGAGGTGGCAATGGAATGGTTGTCTCATCTGATGCAGCGAGCACGTTGCTTGCGGCAAAGGTATTGGATAAAAGAACGACTCCCATCGCTGCGGCGAACAATCTCTTCTTGTTGCGTTTGATCACTTTCGTTTTCAAATTTGTCGACTCCCATCGTTTAATAGTTGGTCTCGGTACGGTCTCAATGTAGCATTGGGGCCGCAAAACCAGCAATAAAACAATTTCGTCATTGTATCAATTTCGACGCAATATCATAAATCCTCAACATTTTACATCAAGTTAATATAAATCGTGAACCTTACTGAATTCGGGTAGTGTATAATTTGGGCCGGGAGGAATGTTTGATGAAAAAGTGGAGCTCTGCATGGGCGGGACTAGCCCTTTCTTATGGTTCAATTGTCATCGTTATTGTGCTGCTGATCTGCTCATTTTTCTATATCTATTTCTCACGCAGTTACAATGAAGAATTAAGAAATAAGAATCAGCTGATTCTTGAAAATACAGCACGTACTATTGAAGGAACCGTACTCAAGCGGGTGCAACAGATGTATGTTGACCTCTCTCTTAATAAATCAGCCAATATTCGTCTCTTTACCGATCAGGAGGATCGAAATGAATTAAATCAGGTGGTAGACCTGCAAGAACTGCTCAAAGCCAAGGTTGCCGCCAATACCGATATTGTTCAAGGCATTCATCTCTATTATCCTGCACGTAATATTATGCTCTCCTCGCTCTATGGACTGCGCTATAATGCGGATCAGAGCGAAGGGTCTGTGTATTATGCGGACTGGCTTCAGGAGATGCGCACCAGTAAACATAACAGCCTGTGGACGCCAGTACGTCATATTCCAAAGGACATTTTCTCCAGTCAGACAAGCGAGAATACCAATGGTTTGTTTACGTATGCGCACAGCTATCCTTTTCGCTCAACAGGAGAAACCAGTGATGTCATTATCGCCATAGATGTCAAAGAAGAGGCCGTGAATGCAATCATTGAGAATATGATGCCTTCCCAGTATCAACATACCGTGATCGTCAACGCTGCCGGGAATGCAGTGAGTCGATTGCAAGAACAAAGTGCCGGACAGTCTGATATGTACACCGCAAGTCTGAAGAAGACGCTTGAGCTAGGCCACGCCAAAGGTAGCTTCGACGAGAAGATTGGCGATGCACCATATGTGGTTTCCTATCAAACGTTACCATCGACTCAGTGGATGATCTACAGTGCTACACCATCCAGCTACTACTATGAACAGTCCATCATGATCCAGAAACTTATTCTTGGGATCTGTCTCATTGCGCTGTTGATCGGGCTGATTTTATCCGCTGTGCTTGTACACGCGAATTATAGTCCGATCAAACGACTGGTGAGCCGCATTAAGGATCTTTCTGGGACTACATCTCATCAGGTTACCAATGAATTTCGCCTGATCGATAATGCCTTTCTTCATCTCAAAGAACAGGTGAATCATCTCGAAGAGACTGTACATGCGAACAGTGCGGCTGTAAGGCACAAAGCTGTGCTTAACCTTTTGCAAGGTAATCCGGAACACAGGCCATGGAAAGAGGAACGTGCTGCTCTCGGTATCGCAAGACAATACAAGGAATACTGCTGCATGCTGATGAATACCGGTTCAGCGATTGCTGAAAGTGGCTCATCGAAACAGCCTGAGACCATTGCCAAACTGATGCATGGGCTGGAATGTTTGTCCTTGCAAGATAGCCGTCTCATTGCAGAAGAACTGCCAGATAAGCGATTTGCCGTCATTCTATGTACGGATGTGGCTTCAGAAGCGTTATTGGACAAGTTCGCCGAGCTGCTGCTCGCAGAGACACGTCAGCAGTTACAACCAGACATTCAACTGTCTACGGGCTGTTGGGTCCAGGATCTACGTGATATTCATCAGAGCTTCAACGAAGCACAAGTCTTAATGAAATATGCTTATCTTTTGCCAGAGCTGCACATTCTGAAAGATCACTCCCTGCTTCAGCGTGAGCACAGCCTGGATGAAATTCCGCAGACTTTGCTTGCCAAGTTCAGAGACAAACTTCAGAGCAGGCAACTTGATGAGGCTGTAGGCACCATCGAACAAGTGGTTGAACTTATGCGGGAAGGGGAATTCCCCGCGGATTATTGCCATTTTATCCTGTCAAATATGGTATTTATCTACTCAGATGCAGCCAAAAACGTTCGTTATAAGCACCCGTTGCAGTTCGGACACCCTGATCTGTATCACGAATATACAAATCTGCATGATATATTGGCATACCGCAACTGGCTGACAGCATCAATCACTACATTTATAGAAGAAACCGAGAATCGTAACAGTGATCGAGCCGTCTCCACCATCGAACTGGCCAAGCAATATATTGAAGCCAACCTTTCGGAAGACCTCTCACTTGAGGCTGTTGGAAGCAAAGTATTCCTTAGTCCCAAGTATCTGAGCAAGCTCTTTAAGGAAGAAATGGGTGTCACCTACACCGACTATGTAACATCAAGGCGGATGGAGCAGGCCAAGCTGTTGATTGAAAACAACAACATGACCATTGACCGGGTTGCAAGCTCGGTTGGTTACGGCACAACCGCCTATTTCATTAAACGTTTCAAAGAAATGTACGGCTGTACACCGGGCAACTATGTACGCAATCTCTCTTCGGCAGCAATATCCGAAGCCGGATCATAAGGATGAGGAGGATGGATCGGATGAAGGTGAAGGAACAGCAGGCAGGAGCGAAAGTTCCTTATCGCTATCGAGTGTTTCTGACTACGGCACTACTGACGCTGGCGGGCGTTATTCTTGGCGGCTGTAATCTGCTGACCGGACCCAATGCTGTAGTCGAATCAGAGCTGAACGGTACGCCATCCTCTCCTTCGGGCAAAGCCAAATATCATATTTCGTGGACGTTGCATCAAAATCTGCCCGTTCCGCAAGATGCCGAGATGTTGAAACAGGTGGAAGAGCAATTTGATGTAGATCTGGACATCTGGAATATGGAAAACAACAAATATGAGTCGCTTCTCGATATGAAGCTGGCTCAAGGTAACATTCCCGACCTATTCCGTATCCGTCAGCCGCAGGATTTGTTGAAATATCAGCAGCAAGGGGTGCTTGCCGAGATTCCGGTAGAGACGTTGAAGCAGTATGCCCCAAATCTCATGCGTATCATCCATGAACAAGCCCCGGCCTATGAACATGCAGGAGTTATAGACGGGAAGTATTATGGCATTCCTGTCATCAATCCAACGAACATCTACCGTACACCGGTGGTATATCGGCAGGATTGGCTGAACAAGCTGGGTTTGTCCGTTCCGCAGACGCTGGCGGAATTCGAGAAGGTTATCTATGCATTTACCTTTGATGATCCCGACGGCAACGGCATCCAGGACACGTATGGTTTATCTAGTGAAGGCATGAATGTGGTATTCGGAGCCTTCGGTCAGATTGTTTTTGCAGACCAGCTGTATTTCGGCACGAAGGATGGGAAGAAAGTTATTGGTGCGTTGCAGCCCGAAATGAAGGAAGCACTGACCTACCTGCGGAAATGGTACAAGGACGGTGTAATCGATCCCGAGTTTGTCACTGGCGAGAATAAAGGCGGTTACAAACATCTGTCCCATGCGTTTATTAACGGTAAAATCGGGATGACCTCGATGGGTAACTACTACCACTGGATTCAGGATGGCGATTATGAGGATTGGCATGTTGAACGTGACGGTAAAGTTGTGAAAAGTCCAGTCCAAACAACTTTTAATGTAAAAGAATTAACGGCCAAGTTCCCTGAAGCTGGGGTCACATTAGGCCAACCCTTCATGGGACCTCACGGACAACGTGGCTCCAAAGGAAATGACATGTTAATGAGCTTCACTGCCATCGGAGCGGATGCGGTCAAGGAGCCGGGCAAGCTGGAGATGATTCTGCGTATTTTGGATGAGGTTAGTGCAAGCCCTGATCCAGATAAAGCAACAAGCATGACCTATGGCTTGCAAAATAAACACTGGGTCTGGACACCAGCCGAGCCCCGGAATGTCGTCATCATGCCGCCATATGACACCATGTTCGGGTATCAGAATACGATTGGTGCCAATATCGGCATGACGGTTCCGCTGAAAGAGACGGGAGAACGGGAGCAATGGGCTTCAACGCTACACCTCGATCAGGACGGCATTTATAACGCGCTGGAGGTCGCTACACCCGCTCTGGCTAAATATAGCGATTCGTTAATCCGGTTGAAGAACAAAGCCTATATCTCATTTATTACAGGTGAGCGACCACTCCGTGAATTCGATGAGTTTGTACAGGAGTTCATGTCTGCAGGCGGTGCAGAAGTGGTGAAAGAAGCGAATGCGTGGAAGCAGTAGGGGAATGAGGATTGGAGGAAGTTTCTCGCAGGCGTGCCGGGGCAGCTTGGGAAGGGAAAGTGTCGCAGCAGGATTGAAAGGTGAAAAAATCCATTTCAGTGAGGTTTAAGACACGACCTAGGCAACACGCTCAACTCTAACGATCACCAGTGACCTTATTAGGCTGATTTTCACACATTTAGAAATCTAACGATCTCCAGTGACGCTATTTCGGCCAAAATGTATTAAAGACGATGATTTTCCACTGAAAAAACGCAAATAGCGTCATCTGTGGACCTATGTCAAGAAAGTAGACACTTACGCGACGGATTTGTCCGTAAACTTCTTCGCAAAACGAGTAGGGGAAAGATAACCTAGCGCACCATGCATTCGCTTGCGGTTGTAATAGAACTCAATGTACTGGTAAATGGCGTTATACGCCTCTTCTGGATTCTTAAAACGAGGGTTACAGTAAATGAGTTCCTTCTTCAAAATACTGTGCCAAGACTCGATACATGCGTTATCGTAACAGTTTCCTCGGCGGCTCATACTGAGCTCCATACCATACGATTTCAGTTGCTCCACGTATTCTTTTGACGTGTACTGTGAGCCACGATCCGAGTGATGGAGCAATCCTGAAGCGGGGCGTTTGGCCTGGTAAGCATCTTTCAATGCATCTAACACCAAGCTCGTTTCCATATGGTTGTACAGGCGCCAGCCCACAATCTCACGCGTACACAAATCCAGAACACTGGCGAGATATAACCGGCCTCCACGGCAGGGAATGTAGGTGATATCGGTGACCCATGCGGTATTCGGTTTGGACGTTTGAAATTGCTGGTTCAGCGTATTTGGTGCAATGGGATGATGATGGTTAGAATCCGTCGTCTGGACACGATACCGAGGACTGTGCACGGAACGAAGATTCATTTGACGCATGTATATACTGACGGTACGGGAAGAGATTTTGTATCCTTCCAGATGGAGCGCATACGTAATTTTCGGACTTCCACACCGCTTCTGGTGGTCGTAGAAATGAAACCGAATACGCTTCATGATTTCAGTTCTCCGATGCTGTTGCTTACTGGTTAGATCCATCCGCCACTTGTAATATCCGCTCCGTGACACGTGTAACAGAGTGCACATCTTCTCCAAAGAAAACTGGGAGCGATGGTCTTCCACAAACTGAAACCTTAGCGCTTTGGTTTGCTGAAGATGTGCACTGCTTTTTTTACAATAGCCAGTTCCTCTTGCGTGTCCGCAAGCGTATGCTCTTTCTCTTGAAGTAACCGGCGCATTTCTTTAAGCTCTGCTTCCAGTTCTTTCACTCGATCTACGCTAGCTACAGGCTCATGTTTAAGTTCGCGATACTTGCCCATCCACTGGTGTAGTGTACTTTTTGGAATGTTGAGTTCTTCTGCCAAGTCTCCGAGTGTCTTGGTCTGTTCTTGAATAAATTTTACCGTTTGTTTTTTAAACTCTTCATTGTATCGTTGCCGCTGTTCTCCCATGTGAACACACCTCCGTTAGCCTTATTATCCTTCCGTCCGTTAACGGGTGTCCACTTTTTATTCTAGCTCCATTAGATTTTCAAACAGGCTCAAATGCTCCAAATAACGTTATCTGTGATCGTTAGCCGCTGTCCAAAGCTTCGGGGACTGGATCTTAGCTAACTTATGCATCTCTAGATCAGCTGATGGAGAAGAAGCAATAGAATACACAACATCACCGTCAGAATTGCAAAACAAACTCCAGCCCACATAACATATCCTTTGGGTGCCTGAGGATTAATCACTTTACACATAAAGTAAATAAAGAAATAGCTAACCAACGCAAACAACACCAAAATGACAGGGGTAATAGTCATACTTCACGCCCCTCCTTCTTGGCCACCGTCAAATATGCCCAATCTTCTCCACGCTTAATCGGACAGTTTACATCTTCTTGAAACTTGATGAAGGCCTCTTCATAATGCTGTTTCTGCACTTCACTTAGACTCGCAACGTATCGCTGCCTCGCCTGTTCAAATTGCGCATCTGTCCCATAGCGATAGTAAAAATAAGGGCTGAATATCTTGTCTTTTAACTTTGCATCGTTCTTATATTCCTCATGTTCTTTATGTTCCTTATATTTTGCCCCTATCACACCTTGAGGATCAGATATAAGCTGCTCGATTAATGGAATCTCGTGTTGTGTAATGTACTCCATCATCGATAAGAGGCTGCCCTCGAATGCCTCTTTCCCCAATAATTCATACCACTTTATCTCCGAATGCTCATAGTAACTTTCCGGCAGTCCTGTGTAGGACTTATGCTTGATATGCGTAACTTTACAGTGCAGCATAACTTCTATGCTCGTTCCTGCTGTATTATGTCTATTGGCCTGCAAATAGATGGATATCAACAATTCCTTCGTTCTCATCTCCAGGGCTTTGCGGGATTTGACAATCTTGAAGCCAGCGAGTGGCAACAAGCTCTGCAATGATTTTAATGTGAACTCGATCAACTCAGTGGAAGATGACTGCTCGTTAAATGCATACTGGTCGAGAATGGCATCCAGGCTTTTATTGTGACTTGTATTATTATTCATGTAGACTAGATCACTCCTTTGAGCATTTCTTTGAAAAAGAAAGCAACAACCCCTTATAGTCACGCCAAGGTTACTATAAAATGGAACTCATCGTCAAATGAAGTCATGTTAACATGACTCTCCCATTGATATGTTCCTGCATAGCTTCTGAACCAGCCTAAAAAAGAGCAGCCTTATGACTGCTCCTTCTTCACCAGTTGTGCTAATTGTGCTTGCACATACATACTCATGGACTTCCAACACAACACAGTACCTCACATTACCCAATCCACTCCAAATCATGCCGTCCTTGTACAGATCAAGCCAGATATTCCGCCATAATCTGCTCGATATCATACGGTGTCACACCTTCATCGACCGCATAGATGGTATCGGCCTGCTCCTTCGTATCCACCAGTTCACCTCTCGCCTTGGCATGCATCATGAACAAGTCATACAGGTGAGGTTTGCGTAATGAAGTCATTGCTTTCCCCATCAGCACGATGCCTCCCCGATTGCCTTCCACATTGTTGTAATAGTCCGGGTACCTTGTCAGCGCCAGATCCGTCCAGATGATCATACGATCAACCAGATCCAGAATGACGGGAATTGCGATCTGCGTATCAGCCGTAATATCAATCTTGTTCTCCACCGTGGATGGTTCATAGATTTCGCCCGAGCCGGGTTTCTTACGCATCATCCAGCCTGCAAAACATTCCGGCAAGTTGCAGTACGGATGACTGGTGAAGGAGTGAAGTGTGGTCACCACATACCTTCCGCCATAATTCACAATCGAAGGGATATGCAGATCAATAAACTCACTCGCCCCATAAGGTGCAGTCACAATATCGCCGCTGTGGACAGCCTTAT
The DNA here is from genome assembly GCF_037969905.1 of Paenibacillus sp. FSL R7-0272. NCBI lineage: Bacteria > Bacillati > Bacillota > Bacilli > Caryophanales > Paenibacillaceae > Paenibacillus > Paenibacillus sp. FSL R7-0272. The sequence continues at coordinate 6,386,900 of NZ_CP150221.1, forward strand.
ATTTAACAGACTTCAGATTCGTATATGAAATATGTTCAACATAGTTCCAGTTCTTGTCATACATGATCGCAGATAGGTCAATATCCACACGCCCTGTAGGTGTACCATCGACCTCGCCTTCTTTCCACCAGCTGAAGAAACGAATTGTGTCGCCCTCCCCCATCGGGATACGGCTTCCTCTCACAATCGTTCGTAAGGCTTTGCTCGCAGATCGTTGTGAAAAAGGCACCAGATAATGCTGCAGCCGCTCATCGACATACGTCTTCCCGAGCGAAGGGAATTCAGCGAATCGTGTGATCAGGGCCTGCTCGCATAATTGCACCACTTCCTGACACACAGCTTCGTCAAGCTCCGGTAACTCATTCGGGATACCAACCGCTTTGGCGACATTGCCTTTCGGAAAAAACACTCGCATTTTTGACGCTTCATTCCGCTGTGCGAAATGCTGTCTCACCTGCAATAACACCGGCGTGGACACCTGCCCCGCTACCTCGCCAAAAGCGAGCAGCACATATTCTTCATGTTCTGTTATGCGTAACATATGATCCAGCTTCCGTGCAAATTCACCCGGACGCTGGGACAACAGGTCAATCAGGCTCCAAATATTCCGATACTGGAATGCCAGTTCAACGCTACCGTTAAAGGTTGTAAACGACTTGTTATTTCGCAGGATATCGAAGGCTTTCTGGCTCCGCGGATACCGTAGCTTGTATTCGGATGGGTGCAAAATCTCCCCCAGACGAATCCAGCGATCCTTGTAGCGCAGCATATCTTCCGTGATGGAGCCGCATTGCTCCAGTAAACTGAGGAGCAAGCGGCGCTCACGGCGTTTGAATTTACGGAAAGGCGTGGCGGTTGCCAGACTGACGTCCCCCTCCGACCAGGATACTGCCAGTCGGAGTACATCGCTTGCCGTTTTAAAATAAGTCCCGATACGTTCCATGCTTGCCAGTTCATATTTCAGTAACACCGCAACGACAAATCCTACATTCTCCTTAAACGGAATCTCCTCAGGCAGCATGGTCTCAACATCACTCGGATCGGCATGTTTCAACGCTTGTTTGATATCTTTTTTGTCCGTATCCGAGATGGAGCCATTCGCTTCGATTACCTGACGGATCAGCTTCTGGAACGCTTGCTTGCTCCCCAGATCAATGATTCTCAGCTTCGTTTGCTCCAGGAAAGGAGACCGCGCGCCAGCAGCCATATCTGAAGGCTCAAAATCACCCAGTGTATGATGTGTCAGGTAATAAAAAACAGCATTCAAGTAAAGCTCCGCTTCGTCTGCTTCCATCACCTGCTCCGGGAATCCCGCATACATCGGTTTGTACTTCACATGGGCACCGACCATCACTTTAAGGTCTTGGACCAGCTGCCCAATCAATGCTGCAAATTGTTCTTCGGACAGCGTTCGCAATGCCTGCATCAGCTCATTGGAGAAGGTAAACCCAAGTGACTCTATATTTTTGAGCGCTGTTGCCAGAAGATTTTTGGGCAATCGATGCACCCTCTGTTGGTCAGGCTCGATCATTAATTTGCCGGCTCTGCGCACATAGATACTGTTCATTTTTATATTGCTGTAATTTACATCTTTATTGTTCATGATCAAAGAGTCCAGGAAAGCCATATCCCTAATTAACATTTGGTGGTTAGCTTGAGAAGGAAGGAATATGATAGCCTGGACGCCTCCTCTCTGATTTGAAGTCTTCAGGAGAGCGGCGACCCTAGTAATCTCCAATGATGTAGAAGGAAGGACCGCCATAGCCTGAAGGCCAAGAGTTCGAGGTTCCGAAGTTCGTCACCCGAACCTTTGGTGAACTCATCATCTCAGATTTTGGCATCCATGAGCAGGGCAAAAGTATTACGACATGATTTATATGGAAGGAGTGCTCGAACAGGTGTCGAATAGGATGCAAAGAATAGAAACCAGAGAGTACAATGAAGAGCGAGGCAGAAGTACAGGAATCCAATGTATTTATGAAACGAGGTTATCCGAAAATGAGACTCCACACTTTATATAATGATTATATTCGTCTTAAATTCCATCTCCCCCCGGAACCCACACACGGAGATATGATAATGGCATTTGGTCAATATGAGGATGACAGTGCAGCGTTATTCTGTATTGATCACCCCGAGGAAACCTTCTCAGGCTGGATCGTCCGATTACGTCCGAAAGACCCCTACTATGGATCAAAGCCAGACTGGAAGCCCGTATTAGCTGAGACGTTTGAGCAACTGAATGTTTACGATGAGATGATTCTGTACTACCTGCTGTTCACAATTAATAGCACCCTATCCATCAACACACACAACACCTACAGCGATATGAATGATGTGATGAAAAAATATAGCTTCCTCCAGCTGTCCCATCTGCATGACATAACTTGTTTAAATGCTTCACAGAAGCAGTCGCTGCGCGACTTTTTCTTCTTTATCTATCTCTACGCCCATCCGGTGAATGATGAGACTTTATACGCCTGTACATTTGACCAACAACGTTTGATTCATACCAATACGGGCATTCCACTCAAGGATTATTTCGTTGCTTATTATAATCACTACACCACACATCGCGACGAGCACGCGGAACATATCGTGATCTCAGCAGACGAGATTCAAGCCTGCAAAGCGTTAACTCTGGAGCTGTTACAGGTCATTGAGGGACGTTCCCCCAAGTTAATCATACCTTCTATTAAAAGTTTGGAGCCCGCCATTCAACTCATTAACGATGTCGATGGAATGCTCAAGCTATACAAGGATGATCCTTCGGCATTTTGCCAGATCATTAGAGATTTGCTCGCTGATGTCATGATGGATGTGACGTGTGAGACAAACGCTAGTGCTGATTCGGATTCCGATACCACTGCCAATATAGATACACTGGAAGTTGCCGCTGAGGGTGCTTCGGTGAACTCCAGATCATATCGTGATTACTGTTTTACCGTGTTGCTTCAAAATTACGCTTCATATATCCTGTTCTTTGATTTTAACGAAATTCAAGTACTTATAGATGCTTTCCAGGATACCCCCATGGAATGCCGTTTCATCATCAGCAAAATGTTAACAGACACCATTTTTCTCAATAAAATCATACGCCAGCAAGAGATTGATCTGAACGAGTATCCCGAGGTGACCCGATTTTTTAATGAACAGGCTACGGAGTGGTTTCTGTAGTACCCCTGCAACGAGTAACAATGAGTAACAAGTACTCTTGGCAGTGTCGTTGGGATAAAAAACAGCCTCATTCATGAGGCTGTTACAAGGTACAACACATTGATTTTTTCCATACGCCAAATATCCCAGTGAGCAGATGCTCATATATTCCTGGTTTTCCATTCCTGATACCATGATTCCACTTCGGGGCCAGGGTCTACTCCTGCCTCTTGTTGTAATGCTGCTGCCAATTGATGATACTGAGCAACCACCGGCTCTTTATTGCCTAACCGATCATACAACTTCATTAAAGAAAGGCTGACCTCCTCCATCATCGGATCAAATTGCTGCATCTGGTGGTACAACATCAGGGCTTCATTAGGGTGTCCCGATTCAATGTAGTATTGCGCAAGCTTCAGCGCATGATTCTGCCAGAGCGCATGCAATCGCTGACGTTCCAGTTCCGCCCACGCGTAATCACCCTCACCGAAATACTTGCCTTCATACTGATCCGAAACATACCGATGCTCGGCAAGTGTAGACGGCGATAATGAAGGCAATCGGTTAAGACGGCTCTCCCACTCTTCCGCATCAATCCGGAGTTCGCCAGTTTCCAATATATAACCAAATTGTTGATAGCGTACCGAAATCCGGTCCTCACCCATGAATTCGTTCAGCATACCACGTAAGCGATGAATGCCACTGTGCAGGTTCGTTATACCTCTCCTCTCATCGAGCTCCGGCCATAACAGCTCAAGCAGGGTGTCACGCTTGATCGGTTTATTGCGATGATGGAGCAAATACGCGAATAGTTCTCTGATTTTGGTCGTTCTAAACTTCAGATGTTTGGGCGCCTCATTCGGATGCAACTGCACCTGAAGCATTCCCAAGCAACGGATTAACGTTCCTCGCTCTGCTGTGTCTTCGATCACGTCCATCGGTGCCGGTACAGCCCTGCGCTGATACATCTTCATCGTTTTATCCAAACGATTCCGTGTGACGGGTTTCATAATATAGTCCAGCACTTCAAGACCATAAGCCGTTAGTGCATGTTCGTTATATGCTGTTGTGAAAATAACTTCTGTTCTTGGAGATACCTCATGAATTCGTTCAGTTGCTTCAATTCCATTCATCCCCGGCATCTCAATATCCATGAAAACGAGGTCAGGCAAATGTTGCTTAATTTGCTCTATCGCTTCTTCTGCCTTCAAAAAAGAACCGATGACCTCGCAATCCTCTCTCTCAACTAACAATTTATTTAACCTGCTCAGAGCGAGATTTTCATCATCTACCAAAATCACTCTCATATGCACAGCCCTCCGACTCACTTGATGATCCTTTAATCTATAATTTTACCATAAACTTTGGATTGCGAACGCTATCAATTTGGTAATACGTCTAAAATTCGAAATAAAAAAAGGGCGCTCATCGAACACGACGGTGCAGGAGTTAGACGAAACTTGTCGAAATTAAAATCTGCCATGAAACCAATAACGAATATAAAAATACCTAGATATGTCGTGTTGTCCCTTGTCTTTTTAACCATTTTACTTAGCTTTCGCTGGATATGGTCCGCCTCTTTTGTTATACCGGATCATCCAGAACCCGTTCGAGGCGTGTTGGATCTTCGCGGTTGGGATTTTGCTGACACTTCCCCGATCTCTCTGGATGGAGAATGGGGGTTCACACCCCATGCATTGATTTCTGGCGGAGAAGATAAACATACGAATTCAGATATGGGGTCGGACAAGCCTTCCACCTGGGTCCAAGTGCCGGGTGATTGGCGCAAAGCGTTACAACCACCTTCTGCTTCGTCATTCGGATATGGAACGTACCAGCTTCGTATACTGCTCGACCCTTCGGTGAAGGAAATATCCCTCTGGGCTCAGAAAATTCAGACCTCATCCATCATTGAGATCAACGGAACGGTTGTTGCCCAGTTCGGTCAACCTGCCAGCGATGCCGAAAGCTATCAACCAGAAAGGACTGCATTTGTAACTTCCTATGCACTAGACAAGACGAGTGAACTCACTCTACTTGTGCAGACAGCCAATTTCGACGATCCATTCAGTGGAGGCATTACGCGTTCTCTATACTTGGGTTCTCCTGAAGCCATCGGAAGTGAGCGAGGTTTATCGATTGATTTGCAGAAAATTACGTTCGCTATACTGCTTCTGCACAGCCTGTATGCCTTTGTCATGTTTCTATTTATCCGGAAGCAGCGGGCACTGCTCACGTTCTCGTTGTTAATACTGGCCACGGCCTTAACGGTGGTCTCTGACCATGACGGGCTGTTATTAAACTGGCTGCCACTGAACTTCACTTGGATGGTTAAAGCCAAGGCGATTTCATATGCTTCATTTGCGCTTTTCCTTCTTATGCTGGCCAGAAGCTTTGCGAATCCGAATCATGGGCGAAAGCTCTTTCTTGCATATGCCGGTATTGTAGGAGGATATCTATTATTTTTGCTCCTTGCTCCCGTAACGCTTGTGTACCAAGCACTTCATACTCAAATTCCTGATTTCCTGTATTTGTTCGCCATTGGTTGGTCTGTGCTCCTGTTCTTCAAAATGGCCGCAGCCAAACAAAGCGACGCAAGCTTTCTGCTCTTTGCAGCAATGAGCAGTATGTCCAGTGTGCTGTGGGGAATTGTAAACTCACACAACGAAATCACCAATGTGTATTATCCGATCGATGTTATTGCTGCCATATTTGGCTTTGCGGCCTACTGGTTCAGAAAATATTTCCGCAATGCCACTGAAATTGAAAAACTGTATGAACAGCTCAAAGTGGAAGACCAGCAAAAAGATCAATTCCTGGTGAACACCGCGCATGAACTGCGCACTCCCCTGCATGGGATTATTAACATTGCCGAAAGTATTGCGGTGCGCGAACAGCGTCAATCCGGAGGACAACATACGGAAGACATGAAACTGCTCGTCAATATCGGGAGACAGATGTCGCAATTGATTGATGATCTTCTGGATGTCATTCGTCTGAGAGAAAAACGCATCATATTGCAGAAAAAACCGTTATCCCTCGCCTCTGTCATATCCGGCGTCATTGGTATGTTCCGATTTATGGCGGAGGGCAAGCGAGTCCAGATCATCGTAGATACACCCGAGGGATTACCGCTTGTTCAGGCAGATGAGAGACGACTTGTTCAGATCTTGTACAATCTGCTGCATAACGCGCTCAAATTCACGGATGAGGGTACCATTACCGTATCGGTCAGGGCAGATAAAGATAGCGTCATTATGCAAGTTTCGGATACAGGCACGGGAATTAGCGAGGAGTTACAAGAACGAATATTTGAAGCTTACGAGCAAGGTACTGCTCAAGCACGTTTGAGTGGTGGGATTGGGCTCGGGTTAAGTATCAGCAAACAGCTCACAGAGCTTCATGGTGGTGAACTTACCGTGCAGTCCGTGCTGGGACAAGGATCTACTTTTCAAGTTTCGTTGCCACGAAAAGATACAACTGCCTTAACCGAACAGACCGATCAGACGGAGCATTCGCGATGGGGTGTCCAGCATCTGAGTGAGGTTGCTGTGAGCCTAGATGAAGAGCAACCTCCTGTGAACCCCGTCATACCTGGGAAAACTACTGCTCGCATTCTCGCTGTCGATGATGATCCGGTCAACTTACGTGTACTCATCTCGATGCTGTCGAATGAACCCTATGATATACAACCTGCCACTTCAGCGTTAGAAGCCCTGGAATTACTAAATACGCAGTCATGGGATTTATTAATTGCCGATGTGATGATGCCTCATATGTCCGGTTATGAACTGACAGAGAGCGTGCGTAAACGTTATCCCGTATCGGAGCTTCCTATTCTGTTGTTAACGGCCCGCAACGAACCTGCTGATATTTATGCCGGATTCATGTCCGGTGCTACTGATTATGTGACCAAGCCTGTTGACGCTGTAGAGTTGAGACATCGCATTGGTTCATTGATTGTGTTGAAACAATCGATTGATGAGAGATTGCGGATGGAAGCCGCTTATTTGCAGGCACAGATCCAGCCTCACTTCCTGTTTAACACACTCAATTCCATTATGATGCTCAGTGAGATCGATACAGATCGAATGCAGCGATTGGGAGATGCTTTTATCGAATATTTGCAGACCAGCTTCCACTTTGTGAATTCGGAGAAAATGGTGGAGATCACCCATGAGATAGACCTTTCGAAAGCCTATCTCTACATTGAGAAGGAACGATTCGCGGAACGATTAAACGTAGTCTGGGACATTCCAGAAGACATCGATGTGATTCTTCCTCCGCTCACCATCCAGCCGCTGATTGAAAATGCCGTTCGCCATGGTGTCCTCAGTCAAGTGGACGGCGGGACGGTATGGATTCGCATCGTTACCCAAACCGCTGGTACGCTGATCGAGATCGAAGATAACGGCTCAGGCATGCAGCCGGAGCAGATTGAACGAGCGCTCGCATGGCCTAAACCGAATCCGTTAAAGCCTGGAGGCATCGGTTTAACCAATACCCATCGGCGCTTGAATCAGCTCTATGGACAGGGTTTGACGATTGTCAGCTCTCCTGGGCAAGGGACGAAGGTTTCCTTTTTTATCCCTGACCAGACCGATATGGATTCGTTATAAGTTCATTTTCGGGAAAACCAAACCACAAAAAGCTGAGCCTGGACTTGATCCGGACTCAGCTTTTTTGATTCATTTCCTGGCTTCATGAAGCACTTTATCCATTACACATGCAATGCTTGCTTCTCATCCGACAATCCCAGCGATTTCGCCGTAGACAGATTCACCTCACGTAATAGATCGAGGTTCTCTGCAAGCGAGATGCCGTAAGACGGGATCATCTCTTTGATCTTTGGTTCCCATGCCTTGATATTCTGCGGGAAACAACGTTCCAGAATCTCCAGCATGACTTGAACCGCCGTCGAAGCACCCGGCGATGCGCCTAGTAATGCCGCAATGGAGCCATCTGCCGCAGTTACAACTTCGGTTCCAAATTGCAGTGTGCCTTTACCGCCCTGAACGGTGTCCTTGATCACCTGCACACGCTGACCTGCCAGCACCATATCCCAGTCCTCACTCTTCGCACTCGGCACGAAATCACGCAGTTCCTTCATGCGCTGTTCCTTCGTTAACATGAGTTGTTGAATAAGGTATTTGGTGAGTGAGAGTTCCTTCACACCTGCCGCAAGCATTGTTAAGAGGTTATGCAACTTCACCGAAGCAATGAGGTCTGCATTCGATCCGGTCTTCAAGAACTTCGGTGAGAAACCGGCGAATGGACCAAACAGCAGTGACTTCTGGTTGTCGATGTAACGTGTATCCAGATGCGGTACGGACATCGGTGGAGCACCTACGGAAGCTTTGCCATATACTTTGGCATGATGCTGTTCCACGACTTCCGGATTTTTGCAGACCATGAAGATCCCGCTTACCGGGAAGCCACCGATATGTTTACCTTCCGGAATACCGGACTTCTGGAGCAGGTGCAGACTTCCGCCGCCCGCGCCGATGAAGACAAATTTCGCCCGATGACGTTCAACAGCTCCACTCGTCAGATTTTTCACGGTCAATTCCCATGACTTATCACTTTTGCGTTTAATGCTCTTCACGCTATGTTTATAGTGGACTTCCACCTTTTGTTCCTGTAGATGTTTCAGTAGCATACGCGTTAAAGCACCAAAGTTAACGTCCGTACCGGAGTCAATCTTGGTCGCCGCTACCGGCTCGCTACTTGTGCGGTCTTTCATCATTAGCGGCATCCACTTCGCCAGCTCTTCCCGGTTGTCCGAGAAATCCATGCCTGCGAACAGCGGATGGTTTGACAATGTGTCGTACCGTCTTTTCAGAAACTGCACATTACTCTCGCCATGCACGTAACTGAGGTGAGGAATCGGCATAATGAAGTCCCTCGGATTCCGAATCAGACGACTGTTCACCAGATAGGACCAAAATTGCTTGGAAACCTGGAATTGCTCGTTCACCTTAATGGCTTTGCTAATATCTACGGTTTTGTCTGGTCGTTCAACAGTATAGTTAAGTTCGCACAGCGCAGCATGCCCGGTTCCGGCATTATTCCACTCATTCGAGCTTTCTTCTCCTGCCGTGGCAAGCTTCTCAAAAACCTTAATATTCCAGTCTGGTGCCAATTCTTTAAGCAAAGTTCCCAAAGTTGCACTCATAATTCCAGCACCGATCAAGATTACATCTGTACTCGTTTGTCCCTGGCTCATGTCTACCGTCCTTATATCCTATATTTGCCAAAAGGATGTAAGCGTTATCGATTTGGCATTGGCTGCAAGCCCACTCTTCGAGGGTTCACGCCTTGTCTGAATGAATATAACCTTGAACTAGTGTATCAATAATATGGAGCAATTTAAATATGCAATTTCAAGATATTTGCTATTCCCTCAGTATACGCTAGTTTGCCGCGGTTCGTTAGCCCGGTTATAGGCCTGAAAGATTTATTTGTTCAAAGCAAAGAAGGAACTTTTCATTCGCTAGGCAAACGGCCTTTTTTTAAAACATATGATTCGCTGTGAAAAAGAGTGCATAAAGAGCCGCATGCATGATAACCTTCGCATAACGGCTCTTATTATAGAAAGAAGTCAGTCCACACGCTCATACGCGCTGCGCCCTCAGAATATCGAAATCAGTTCCTTCGTATACGGGTGGCGTTCCTCGGCGAACAACGCATCCGCGCCAAATTGGTCTACGATCTGCCCGGATTGCATCACGATGATTCGCTGGCTCATCCGGTGCACCGCCGCCAGATCATGTGAGATGAACACATAGGACAGGCCGAGAGATATACGCAAATCGGTGAGCAATTGCAAAATCGCTCCCTGCGAAATGACATCCAGACTGGCCGTCGGTTCATCCAGCACAACCACATCCGGCTCAATGCCGATGGCTCGCGCAATCGTAACACGTTGCCGCTGACCACCACTCAGCTCGTGCGGGTAGCGGTTCGCCAGTTCACTCGGCAGTTCTACGGCCTCCAGTAGCTGACGGATGTAAGCTTCTTTCGATGTATAGGTGAAGTGTGTGAGCTTCGCATCCCGACCTAGTTGCTCATAGGGATCGATCAAAGATGCTCCAATGGTAAGTTTCGGATTAAGTGCAGCCGAAGGATTCTGGAAAACAATCTGAATCTTGCGACGGTGCGGGCGCAAGCGGCGCCCATCCAGCCGGGCAATATCCTGCCCGCCAAGTTGAATCGAACCATGATCCACGTCCTCGATGCGTAGCAGGCAGCGGGCCAGTGTGCTTTTGCCGCAGCCGCTCTCTCCGACAAGACCCAGGCATTCGCCGCGATTCAGGGTGAACGAGATATCGTTGACGGCAGGATGTTCCGCACCAGCATAGGTGCGGGTGAGCTGTTCCACGTGTAACACGACTTGGCTGGCTTGGCTTCTCACTCCGCGCCCACCTCCTTCAAACCAGACTTCAATTCATTACTCAATACAGGCGCTGCTTCAATTAATTGACGTGTATACTCATGCTGGGGATGATCCAGAATCCGGTGTTTGCCGCCTGATTCCACGATCTGCCCTTCTTTCATGACAGACAAGCGGTTCGCATATCGGCGCACATGCCGCCAATCATGCGTAATGAACAGGATCGCACAGCCCGTCTCGGCTTGCTTGCGTGCGAGTAGTTCCATTACGCGATGCGCGGACATGCTATCCAGCGCTGTCGTTGCTTCGTCGGCAATGAGCAGACGTGGGGAGAGCATCAGGGATGTCGCGATGGATGCTCGCTGCAACTGACCCCCACTCAGCTGAAACGGGTAGCGGCGAAGCAGCTCCGGGCTGAGTCCGACAGACTCCAGCGCTTCTGCGGCACGCTTTTTACGGATCGTAGCAGACTTCTCGCCGTGCACCTTCTGATATTCATCAAAGTGTCCGCCAATGCTGCGAAAAGGGGTAAATGCTCCCTGATAGTCCTGAAAAATATACGAGATATCGCGTCCACGCAGTGCACGCATCTCCTTCGGTTTCCGTTCGAGCAGATTGCTGCCTTCGAACATGACACGGCCAGATGCGCGCAGGTTGGGAGGCAGCAGCTGTCCAATGGCCTGCGAGAGCAGGCTTTTTCCACTGCCGCTCTGTCCCACGAGCGCCATGAATTCCTCTTCGCGGACGGCAAGGGACACCTGGTCCACAATCGTCCGCTCTTGGCTGAAGATGCTCAGTTCCTCGATAGAGAGGATCATGACTGCACCTCCTTTCTCACATCAAACCGATCTCGCAAGTAGTCTCCCAGCATATTCGCCAGTAGCACAACAGAGACAATCGCGAGACCCGGAAAGACCATTAGCTCGGGTCTGGACTGGAAATAAGGACGCGAGTCATTCAGCATCGCTCCCCATTCAGGTGTCGGTGGCTGTGCGCCTAGTCCAATGTAGGATAAGGATGAGATCAGCAGGATGATTTTGCCGAGATCGAGACTCGCCAGTACCAGCACATGACCTGCAATATGCGGTAGCAGATGTTTGGTCATGATTCGTGCATCGGACAGACCGTTCGTTCGGGCTACACGGATGTAATCCTTTTGCGACTCGGATAGGACAGTGCTTCGAACCAGACGCGCGTAACTCACCCATTTCACGATAACAATCGCCAGCACCAGATTGCCGATGCCTGCACCAAGCAGACCGCTCAGTACAATCGCCACGATGGTGTCCGGAAAAGCCAGAAAAGCATCTGCAATACGCATGAACAGCTTGTCGATCCAGCCGCGTTTGTACCCTGCGATTAGACCAAACGGAATGCCGATAAGCAGTGCCGCACCCAGTGCAAGCAGGCTGTAACCGAGCGTCTGACCGCCGCCGAGAAGCAGACGTGTCAGTACATCACGGCCCAAGTGGTCGGTGCCCAGCGGATGAAGCGCACTCATCCCTTGCAACCTGCTGCGCAGGTCGGTGAGGGTATGATCATGTTTCAAATATAGAAAGGCATAGAGTGAGGCCGCGATAACGAGCAGTGCAAACAGCATGCCGATGATGGCCTGCCAGCTGTGCTTTTTTGTTTTGGTTGACGGCATGCGCAGGGGCATCGTTTTCATCGGTGGGCCTCCCTTTCCTTCAATTTCATCTCTGGATTTAAATAACGGTAAGACAGATCTACCGCCGTATTCACCAGGAACACGACAACCGCCATGATCAGGATGTATCCCTGAATCAATGGATAATCGCGCTGGCGAATGGCATCCACAACCAGCTTGCCGATCCCCGGATAAGCAAATAACACTTCAATCACCACAACACCGCCAATCAGACTGCCCAGACTAACGCCAAATACGGTGATCACCGGGGGCAGACTGTGTCTGAACGCATGTAGGAAGAAGATACGCCCCTCCGAAAGCCCTCTGGCCCGAGCAGAGCGCACAAACTCCTGGCTCAGAGAGTCCAGCAAGCTGGAACGTAAAAGACGCACATAAACGCTGGAGATAGCAAGTCCCAGCGTCAGTGATGGCAGAATAAGTGAGGTGAATCCGTTCCGTCCCATCGTGGGCAGACTGCCGAATCGTACGCCGAACAGGTCAATTAGGATCAGTCCCAGCCAGAAGCTGGGCACAGCGGCACCCAGGATCGACAAGATGCGGCTACCTTGATCAATCCAGCTGCCCCGATATAATGCGGACAGGGAGCCCAGCGGGATAGCCACGAATAGCATGACCAGCAGTGAACCGATTGTCAGCTCGGCTGTTGCCGGAAGTGCGCGCATCAGTGTCTGCATTACCGGCTGGCCTGTTGAATAGGACACACCAAAGTCCATCCGTACAAAATCAAGCAGCCAGCGGCCAAATTGCACGGGAAGCGAGTCATTAAAGCCCATCTCCTCGCGCAATGCTTCGACTTGCTCCTTGCTCACCGATAATTCCTCAACATTCAGGATAGTCAGCACCGGATCGCCGGGAGCAAGTCGAATGAACAGGAAACTCACGAACATAATGAAGAGTAGAAATACAAATACCTCCAGAAACTTGCGAAGCAAAATGCGAAACATTACATCACATCCAGCTTGTTTGTGATCATGTAATATTCACTGCGCGTGGTGACCCAGTTTTTCACCTTCTTGCCATTGTAGGCCACAATCGTTGCCGGATGCAGTACAAAGGAGTTCAGCACGTTATCATGTACATAATTGGCTGCTTTCTCTGCCAGCTCCGCGCGTTTCTGCGGTTCTACGGTAAGGTTCAGTTCGTCGATGATCTTGGTCAGTGCCGGGTCCTCTGATCCGCTGAAGTTCAGCGCACCCTTCGGATGATATGTCGCATTCAGATAATAACCCGCATCCCCGCGTGGAGCGGTCAGATTACTGTATGTAGCGATATCCCAGTCCCGGTTGGAAGCCATGTATTCTTCCGGTGCATCAATCTGACGAATCTGCACATCAATTCCGATCTTTTTCGCATCCGACTGGAACACTTGTGCAATGAGCGGCAGATCAGCGCGTGACGAATAGGTGAGTAATGTCAGCTTCAATGGTTTGCCGTCTTTGGTCATTACGCCGTTTTGCTGGGTGTATCCAGCTTCGCCAAGATATTTTACGGCCACATCTGAACCGGTATCCGTTGTTGCATGTGTATATTTAGGTGCAAAAGGCAGTGATGGCAGGAACGGGCCAATGGCAGGTTCGCCGTATCCAAGCAGGATTGTATCGACAATGCCTTTACGGTCAATTAGCGCATCCAGCGCTCGGCGGACATTCACATCCTTGATGCTCTCTCGCTGCATATTCATCGTTAACTGGTGCACGCGAAATGTGGATGTGGATTCAACTTTCAACCCGTCGATGGCTTTGAGAGATTCCAGACTTTCTACTTCCGGACGGTAGACGACGTCTACTTGACCGGACTTCAGTGCAAGTGAACGTGCGTTAGCATCTTCATTAAACGAAAATGTTACGGAATCCAGCGGCGAGGCCCCGTCCCAATATCCGTCATATCGGCTCAGCTCCAGCTTGCTGCCTGCCGTGAAAGAAGTCAGCTTGAACGGGCCTGTACCGACAGGTTTGTTCACAATATCCGGCTCACTAACGTCAATAATCGCCGTGTTCGGATTTACCAACTCGGATGCAAATTCCGGGAACGGCTGGGTTGTTGTAATCTCCAGTTTGTTCCCCTCGGCTGTGATCGTATCCACCATCAATGTATTTTGGATGGCTACGTTCTCCTTCAACGCCCGCTCCAGAGATGCTTTAACCGCTTCCCCTGTCATCGGTTTGCCGTTCTGGAAAGTCACATTGTCGCGCAGATGAATCGTCCAGTGCTGACCATCTTTACTCTCCCAGCTCTCGGCAAGCCACGGCGCAACGGTCAGATTGTCCTCATCCAGACGCAAGAGCGTTTCCGTAATGCCCGCACGCAGCGGCACATAACTTGAATCCACATGTGGATCAAGTGAACTGGTGGAGAAGTTATATAGGAAGTGAACGTTCTTATTCCCTTGGGTATTGGTATCGCCTTGCGCCGCCGGGCTAGATGTGGATGCTCCGCAAGCAGTAAGTAAGACTGCCGCACTTAGGGCCAAGGAGATTAGCGCCAGCAAAGGCTTCTTTTTCGTAAACAAGGTCATGCCCCTCTCTCATTCTTATTCATGTGGTCGTTAATCGTAATCATTATCATCTGAACAATGAGTATTATCTTATCGTAATGATTACGTTTTGACAAGATATTTTTGGTTCGTTGCACGTAAAAAAATCCGTCTCTCCAATGAGAGCGGATTTGGGATGTTTTTTTGTACATGAGATGCGTATTGGCTTTCCTTAATGACTTTCCTATTGCTTAAAGCCATTTTTTTATTTTCCCTCTTAAATTTAGCTAATTTTCGACAATTTTATACAAATTCTCTTGTAATAAATTGATTCTTTTGGGTCTTGTTCCTTTTTAAAGTATTTAATAACATATAGTTACTATTTCGGATTTCTTATTACAGATATATCACCTTCATTTTTATCTGATTTATGAGTATAAGTAACAACATAATTTTTACCTTCTTCTATGACATTCCACAGATTTTCATCATCTAAATATAACTTGAAATTCTCAGAGTCTTCACTCTCGATATTTTTAACTTCAATCCAGTAAGTTGAATTAGAAGAAGACTTAGAAATGACAGAAACCAAAGCATCAGTTGTTGTTTTTGAAACACTACATGAACTTAATATTACAATTAAAATTATAAAAATAATTAAATTTAACTTTTTATACATTTATATCCCTCCTTAAATAATATCTTACTACTTAGAGGAGGTGAAGAAAAGGGATTTAAATCGTTTATAAAAAATACTATTTTAGGAGGTACCTTCACTATGAGAAAGCTAGCTTTTTCTTTTCTAACTTTACTATTAACTTTTTCCATATTATCAATTGATGTATACGCCTCAGATGTAAAATATTCAGAACAAGAACTTAATGAAATCCTTATCGATTCAGGTATGCCAGAATACGAGGTCAATACTTATGATTTCGATTTAAAGGAGACTATTGTTAAAAATTCTGGTGAGAATTTAGAGTATGTCACTTCTTCAACTCAATCATTCATCCGTAATGAAGAGACCGGGGAACTAATAAACACCTCAAATATAATAACTCCACTAGCTGCGATTCCGAGAAGTGATCTTATTTTTAGAATTACCGTTTTTAACGGTGCTACATCTTCACAGAAGCAGATATATGGGAACTTCGAATGGTTAACTACTGGTAAAGGACCATCTCAGGGTCCATCAGGTATAAAAGATGATCGATTTTCAATTGCAATTCCTGCTGGATGGGAAATTCAGTCTGGGAGCTATGGTGCCGATATGTACAAAAGCTTTTTCAATATTAGTAATGCCACTTGGTTGGGATGGGTGAACGATGGTACAAACGGTTTTGCTAATGGTGGAAAACCAGCCTCAGATGGGTATAGCCTATATGGTGCATCTTGGGAATTGACTCCTGCCAATATCAATTACAGGTATAAAGGGACCACTTGGTTTACTATGAGAAAAGTCAACTCCTCGGCCGTGAACAGAGCAATTGTCTCATATATGGAAGCAAAGTCTAATCCTCTTGGTCAATTTGGTGTGTCTCTAGCATGGAAAGCTCTTGAGGTTACCTACACACCTACAAGTGGTAGTGTAAACACAGCAAATCAAGATATAACTTGGAAATAGAAACTACTAATCATAATAACAGGTTAACTTTCCTGCCCTAATAGAGTAATAGCTCTATCAAGTAGACAATAAAAAAGAGGGATTTTAATTACACGGCGACTTTCTCCCGGAACTCAATCGGAGAAGGCCGCCGTTTTTTTGAGAAACGTTCTTCATTGTTTTACGGTTCTTCCTGCGCTTTAAGATTTACACTTTCCTCTGGACTATGAAATGCTTCTTCGTCAAACGGCACTGGTAATTCTCAAGATCGACTTAAGTCTTTGAAACACCTAGAAAAACATACAGTTTTGGCAGGCAATCATATACTTCATTGTTTATTTTTCTCCTGGAAGAAACATAATTTGCCTTGAGAGGTTATTCTGGATATGCTCCAACTGTTGTCTCGCCTGATCCACTTGATTCGATACGTGATGTAATTGCTCAAGGGTCACTTTGATTATACTCATACGCTTTCTCCGCTCATTCGAAATAGGATTATCCTATGTTAGCAGAAGTATGAGATACAAAACCATCCAGCTAACATCCTGAATTTACCTATAACCCAACATCCTACATACCACTCATCGGTGCTATAGTCCTAAATTCATATACCCATATTTCCAAGCACATCCTACCATTTTCAGTAAACCTCAAACAATACTTCCTCATTTACTGTCTAATTAATCAACTAACACCGTACAATAGTTTATTAATCTCCAATAAAAAGAATAGCCCTTGCACAGGCAGAGGCTACATTCGATTTCCATTCAACAGACTTCAGAACATATCATATTGACGTTTATTGTTGTGACCATGCTCTCAGTCCCGCGTCACTTAAATCTATCGGAGCCTGCTTAGACATATATTCGGCATTTGCCAAAGGGAAGACATATCTACCTGTTCTAATCTCACCATGCCGCATGCTAACCCTTCCGCCTCGTTCAATCAGAAGTATGAGGGGATCGTACAGATCATGAAACTTTATTGCTTCTTCAATTCCAGACTCAACTAAGCTCAGCCATTCTAGATACGCTACACAAGTTCCTTTCATAAAACTGTTCGTTAACTCGCCTAACCGAGGGCATTGATCCATTACATCTAAAGTGGAATGATGTCCAAGTGCGCGAGCAGCATTGAAGAATGGATAGGATGTTTCTAAATGGTATGTCGTAATCAGTAATGCTGCTCTTCGGATATACTCCTGCACCAATGCCATATTTGAGGGATCATCTACTCGTGCAGAAACATTCCAGTTTATACGCTCTATTCTCTCTATCCCTATCACGAGCAAATTCATGAATACCCCCACCTCTTCTTCCTTAACTGACTATCCGTTCCTG
This sequence comes from Paenibacillus sp. FSL R7-0272, assembly GCF_037969905.1. NCBI lineage: Bacteria > Bacillati > Bacillota > Bacilli > Caryophanales > Paenibacillaceae > Paenibacillus > Paenibacillus sp. FSL R7-0272. The sequence continues at coordinate 6,404,534 of NZ_CP150221.1, forward strand.
TTATTATCCCACCAAATCTCCATGCTCTTAGAATATGTACAAAATAACTTCTTCACTGTCAAAAGCATTCGGTAAAATCCGCTGTAAATGCTCTACTCTACCTTTCATATACTCCAGATTGGCTCCGTCCAACCGCTGGATAGCCCATTCTCTCAAACGTTCCAATTCATCCAGTGCATCCTCAAGCTGATGGAAGGCAATCTGGGAGCTATCCTGTATAATCGAGATGCCCAGTTCATGAATAGCTCTCTCCCAGTGCTCATCATAAAAGTCCTGAGTGGAGATATTCTCACTAAGCGTTAGTTCCGATTCCCGGTCATCTAGTTCTCCGCTGTATCTATACAGCCCCACCGACATCATTATCCCTCCAGCCCATTACGATCTATGAGATCCAAGGAATTATCGCTAATATCTTGTACAGGGATCGCCAGATTTCTCCAATACATTAGTGGATATGCTGCATCACCTACTTCCAGTTCACCCTTTCGTATATTAAAAGTCCCGTCTCGTTCGAAGAATTTCAACATTGGCTCGTGCAGATCAGCATTTTGAATCGCATCATCTACTCCTAGATCGATTAATTCGCACACTTCCAGATAGCTATAACAAACGGCCTTCATATAGACATTATGAAGTGTATCCAACTGGGGACAAGCACGGTACACATGAGCATCTATCTCTCTTCCAATCATCTTGGCAAAGCTAAATAGGGGATAACCATCTGGGAATAGGCTCAGCTTGTCTATACATTCACACGTCTTAGATACTCACTGATTAATATGTGATGTGAGTTTTGGGGAGAGGAGTTATTCATTTGAAATGAAATCGCCGACAAACGCTCGATCCCTTTAGCTAATGTAGCCCCCATATTGTTACACCTCGCCTCAAGATCCTTCTCAAAGCAATCCCGCCATGTCCTTCTCAATAAAGTTGCCTTCCAGCACATCAAAAGGCCAGTCATAAATGTCAGGATTCTCTCGGCAATGTGAGTTAATAATGAGCTGACCGTTAGACCTCAAAAAAATCACTCCAGATGAACTATCTGTCAGTGCTACATCTTTATCCAGTTGTGCAATTAGTTTATTCACCGCTTGAAAGATAGCCCGTAGTGCTTCTTCTGGCGAATATGAGAAAATCGTAACAGAGACGCAATAGTTAATATTCAGACTTAACTCTTCCCTTGTAAAACTCACTAATTCATCATCATCTTGCACAATACAAGAAAAGTTGGAATTCATTAATGTGTAGTAATCATCCTTGCATGACATGCGAGTCTCTGGCGAAAATGACTGTATAGCACTCATTAATAATGTCGCTAGGTGTTTCGTATCTTGTTTATTGAAAACATACAATGCTAATTCCATAATTATTCCCTCCAAAAAAGATGCTCTATTTTCCCTTCTCGAATAATGAACAATTCCTTCAAGCGTCTTAAATCACCGTTTGGATTAGTTTTACCGATAATTTTCTGACTAACTTCTGCCACTCTAGCCTCAGTAAAACCATCTAAATTTAAAATAATTCTATCTGCCTGGTCCTTTGTCTTACGCTTAATCTCTTCTGCTATTCCATTGGCACTTTTAGTACTTATAGGTGCGTAATGGTCAAACACTTTTCCTTCAATCAGGAAATCAGGATTGCTTCCCTCTTTAATACCGTGTCCATTTCCACCCTCAATTTCATCCAACATTTTGACATGATAGCCCTCTTTTGCGAAGGTGTCTGCTGATTCATTTTGTTTGATCCATCCTCTATCTTTACCTGTAGCATAATTACCTTCTGGTAAGCCTCCTTTTTTTCCAGAGGGTTGAGTCGAAGAAGGCACCTCAATGTGTTCAGGATTAACTCCTTTTCTTGAATTATCTTTTTGTCCCCCCTCTTTCCTCGCCTTATGATCCTCTAAGTTCTTCTTCATCTTAACCACCGCCGGATGAGAGGAAGGCAAGCGAAACGGGCCTTTGCGCCCCGGCATACTTCCGCGAACCATCTGAAAAGCCATAAAAATCTGGCTGAACTTCAGAGAAGTCACCATCATCTGTGCATATCGATCATTCACTGGCTCGCCTGTGAAGGGATGAACTCCATTTTCAAAGGCTTCAATCTGCAAGGCATTAAGATCTTCCCCCGGATCTTCTGCATGACCTGCTTGCATCCGATTGATATCCACATGCCCTTGATCCTTCTGATACGCCTGCAAAGAAGCTTGATCTGGAACACCATTCTCGTTCACTGGCATCCACATCAGCCTGCCGTACACATTCACTTGTGCCATCCGGTAGCCTTTATCCTCCGAACCCGCATCATTCCCCGAACTCTTCATCATCGCTGCCGCACCCACAGCGCCAATAACGCCACCCAGACTGCCCTTCTCGGCATCTGCCTGCTCAAACCGCGTAGCAATATCCGTTAACTCTTTTGAAGTATACAACATGCTCTCCAGTGCTTTCTGTAACACGGTACGTGATCTTGCAAAATCACCATAAAAACGCTCCTGCGTCACACCCAGCCATACGGCCTGAAGAAACATGATCTGCCTTGAGAGGTTATCCTGGATATGCTCCAACTGTTGTCTTGCCTGATTTACCTGATTGGATACATGATGTAATTGTTCAGGGGTCACTTTGATTGTACTCATACGCTTTCTCCGCTCATTTGAAATAGGATTCTCCTATGTTAGCAGAAGTATAATATGTAAAACCATCCGGCTAACATCCTGAATTTGCCTATAACCCGACATCTGACACACCACTCATCGGTGCTATAGTCCTATATGCATATACCCACATCCAAGCATATCCTACCCTTTTCAGTAAACCTAATAGCAACCCCCTACTTTATCCCCGCCAAAAACACCCGATACCGCTCAATCTGCTCCTCCGTCGCCATTTTTCGCAACGACTCCAATACCGCTGTGCACTTGATAATTTGCCGTTCTATCCCCAATCTGTCCGCTATACACATCGCCTTCAAAATAAATTCCACCGCCTCCTGCGGCCTTCCCATCCACTGTTCATATAAAGCCCTTTGGTAACAATAGTGGTACATATCATCGTTGTTTAACGAATCTATCCCCACTCCCGACCCAACAATCTTCTCCTCAATCATCTGTATGACAAAATCAATCCGCCACCCATGCCGCACCGCGGCCTCTGTGATCACCTTCAACCCTGACAAACGTTCCTCCGGATACTCCAGCAAAAGGTTCACGTACCCTTCCAGCAACTTAACCTGTCCTGCTTCAATCTCAAGTGCATAGCGATGGATTTCAGCCTTCCGTTTGAACTCCTGCACAACTTGTAGCTCTGCCTCATCCGTTCCTTCCATACACCCCAATGCTGCATACTGCTGGATACAAGCTCGTGCTTTATCGATCTGCCCCAGCTTCTGATAAGCCATACCTCGCATCATATGACTCCATCCCATGTAATAAACCAATGGACGTTCCGTATGAATATGAAGTTTATACCCACCTTTCTCCTTACACTCCACCCGTTCTTCATATATAGACTGTGCGCACTGGTACAACACACCCGCTGTCTCCAGCACTTTGTTCCAATTTTCAAAAGCCACAGCCATATCCAGCATATCAACGATAATATCCGGTTTGAGGGATTTTAGGATAGATTTTCGCAAAAAAGGAATCCTCCTTTATTGAGCTCTTTTGAAATTATTGTATAGATAAATAAAAAGAAGATCAATATAAATTGTACTAATAAGTACTACTTTTACAATTTTTATTTTATATTCATTAGTCTGTCATGGATTTATATCCTCTTCTAACCTTAAGTGGAGGTGATCAAATGAGTTTACCAGAAGCTGTTGGTAATCGAATTCGTGAATTAAGAAAGGCCAAAGGCTGGACTCAGGAACAACTGGCTGAATCTGCTGGCCTTCATTACAGTTATATCGGTGGAGTTGAACGAGGAGACCGCAATATTTCTTTGGAAACGCTTGAGAAAATCATGAACGGCTTACAGGTTCCAGCCGAGCAACTTTTTAAATTCAAAGAAGACTCTTCGTACAGAAGAGCCTTGGACGAGCATATGACTTTAGTTAGCGGTCAAGATGCAGATCAAATCGATTCTTTAACCAGAATTAACAAGGAAATTTTGATCTCCATTGAAAATGCAAAAAAGCTTTCAGATAAACGTTAATTCGGACAGGTATATCATACATATTCTTTCCAAAAGTGGAGCCTTTTGCTCCACTCTTTTTCCACATTACCCTTCTCACACCACGCTCCGCGCCAACACCCCATACTCCACCCGGTTCCGGCCCTTTTGCTTCGCCTGATACAGCGCCTTGTCTACTGCATCAAATAGCTGAATTAAATAGCGTTCGCCATCCTCCGGCACGTCTTCGTCCTCATATGCAAAATCATCAATTGATAGAATCCCGACGCTAATGGTAATTGCTATTTCCCCCAACCCATAATTCAATGAAATACGGTTGGACTCCACGGCCTGTCTTACACGCTCTGCAATATCAATCGCTAGATCATGCTCCGTATGCGGCAGGTAGATCATGAATTCCTCTCCGCCATAGCGAGTCAGAATATCCGTACTGCGCACAGATTGCCGAAGCGCCTCTGCCGTGCGCACTAGCACTTCGTCTCCAACCACATGACCATAGTGGTCATTAATGGCTTTGAAGTGGTCGATATCGAGCAGCATGAGGGAAAACGGCATTTTATATTGAAGGTTCGTGAGTACTTCATGATTCAGATGTTGCGTCAGGTAACGGCGGTTAAAACACTGCGTCAGACTGTCCGTCAGCACCAGCTCTTCCAGCTTGCGGTTGGCATCGGATAACTCCTGACCAATCAGATCGAGCGCCTCATTGCGCTCTTGTAGCGTCTTGTACTGCTGGTTCATCGTTTTAGCATAGAAGCGCTCTTGAGAGACATCCTGGAACGTCAGCAGGTGCCCTAGCGGTGCAAGAGCCGAGTCCACAATCGGAGAAGACTGCAGAATATAGTGGCAGAGCTGGCCGTCTTTCTCCACGATCACTTCGATCTGGCAAAGCTCCATTTTTTTCAAGCGATACTTGTTCAGGAACTTCCGACTATTCCCCTCCACAGACACCCCAGCGAGAAATGCCTCCATGTCCCAGGCATCCCCTACATGTTGTTCTATGAAAAAACGAGAGGCTTTGTTCACCTCCACAATCACTTCGTTCTCATCCAGCACCAGGATGCCATACGGAATCGTATTAATGACGTCCTCATGGGCGATGGAGACCAGATTGAACACGTTGTACCTTTTGATTACATACACGAAGAACAGGTCGGACAGGAAAATACCCAGTGAGGTCAGACCCGGAATAATCGGCAACCAGCGGCTCAGCAATACATTAAGGATGGCATCCAACGTGGCAAACGCACCCAGTACAAAAATTCCCCAAAGGGTGATTTTGACCTGCTTTTGAATCATGGCTGGTGTCTTGGAGGAAAATACCGCATGAAACATAATAACAAGGGAAGTCACGAAATAGCTCACCAAAATGAACATGACCACCCAGAACCATGGGCCGTAAGCACGCTCGATATAACCACCCTCCAGAGGCATGACAAAATCATGCCAAGGGTTCGCAACAACCCCAATCGCTCCGATCACAGCGGGTACAAACAGCAATACCAACCGCCTTTGGCTCAGTCGTTCCGCATAACCGGTAATAAATAACGTCAGCAGCAGCCACCCGCTCCCCAGCAGCGAGACCGCTACAAAGGACAGCAAAACATAGAATAATTGCAGGCCCGGATCATCGGTGAGCGTACTCGCAAATTGACAGAAAGGCCACATCATCATCAAACCGTGAAACAAAAAATACACCTTATGTAAATTCGTAATTCTAACGGTAGCAAACACATACACGCCCACACCAAACAATAGCACGAATAACGAAAGATCATACCACACTAATGGGTTCACAAATCTTCTCCTTCTTGGATGTGACACTGATTCCATGGTTATCAAGGATAACTCTGATACGTTGCCAAACGTTGAACTTTGATTTTTCTTCTGATCGTTCTAGAAATAACTATGACGAGATACTTCTGCAACGATTTGATTTTGTTCTGGTTAAATTACCCATATCGTACCACACCCCTGATACGCTGAGTAGCCCATTCACTGGAAGTCAGCCCAACCTCTGATTGAAATCGCATTCATTTTTTGCACTTTTGTGAACGTTTATGAAGGTTGTATGCAAAAAAACGCCCAGCTTTCAACTGAGCGTCTTCCAGCCGGTAGCGGGATACGTAATCTATTTTATTGAAAAGAAAGCTTCACTACCGGTAACTCTCCTACGTCCGTACTATTTCTATTTTTCTTTTCAATCTATTCATGACTAGCTCATGATCCATCAAAGGTTCTTTAGCAGCAATCTGCTTCTCCGCAACGATTAAACGAAGTTGAAGCTCGTGTCTTGCCTCAGTTAGTCCGTTGTTTCCATCCAATTCATTAGAGGACCGTTTGCTTCCCATAAAAATCAGACTCCCTTTTCATACCTGATATCAACGCTTCAATTCCACTTACTTCACATCTGCCAAAGGCTCATTGTCCGAGAACAGATCCGGGTTTTCCTTCAACATCTCCGTAAGCACCTCGGTTGTTCTCTCAGCATCACAGACACTTGCGACGGCATCTCCAAAACTTCCTTTGTGCATCGCGCCTGCTTGAACCAGCACCTCATCCACCTTCCAGAAGTGCTCTGACCAAGATAGTCCGCAATGTCTGCGTGAAGGTACGGAAATTTTAGTTCCATCTGGCAAAACAGTATACAGCATCTCATGTTCATCGGTCATTCTGCCTGGAATGTCCACCCATTCCTCGATCCCATGAATAAACGTGTTCCGCTTCAAGTCCACCCCCACCAGCAGTATTGTCGCTTTGCGATCGAGTAACTTGCCCCATGCAGAACCTCGTGCACATGGCGTATCGAAGAGATGATCGTCCTGTGTGAACGCCTGTGCGTCCTTCCCTAATGCCGCTACAGAGTGTGTAGGATGCCAGGAACGGACAACGTTAGGACGTTTACGAAACAACTCCGGCAGAATGCCTACACAACAGGAAGACGTTTCCACGTGGAACAATGGATTACTTTTGTTAATGGTAGACCACGTATGCGTAGGCAAAACGAGCAACCCATCCTTCATATACTCACTCAGCGCATCCAGCACGGTATCTGCTCCACCTTCCACCTCCCCCATACTCTTCATGGAAGAATGCATCAGCAAGGTGCCGTGACGATCTATGCCTAATTCCTCTAGCTGTGCGATAAGACTTTCGTATGTATGTGTCATCTTGGAATAACCTCCTTAGGAATCGATGTGATGTATCGAAAAATAAAACAAAGAGCCGAGATAGGTTCTCGGCCTCTGTAATTACACTTTTATACGGCAAGCAGATGCTCGCTTTAACGTTGAATACGCTTATGAATTTGATCTCTGATACTCTGATCATACTTCAGACATGAGCAGAGTACAACCGAGATTTATCCTTTGGAATTGGAATCAAGGCGTGGATTAAAGACCTTAGTGATGAATCTAGAACGATATATACCATCTATAATTCCATGTTTGTCAGTATGATTATTTAATAATCACGTACTCCAGATTCACCAGCTTCGCATACGTTACGATCTGATCTGTCGTCAGGTTCAAGGATACCACCGTGTGGTGTCCGCCACCGTTCTCAATCCAAGCTTTAACGCCGTCTTGGAAGTTCGGTTTTACTGTCCACAATACACGAGCGACTGGCAAATTTGGTGCAGGAACCGTTGGTTCGAAGGCAGATACTTCATTGATCAGCAATTTGTAGTGTGTACCGAAGTCTGCCATGGATACGACGACACCTTCGCCAGCTTTGCCGTCAAAGACGAGACGAGCCGGATCTTCACGATCGCCAATTCCCAGTGGAGATACGATGATTCTTGGTTTAGTGCTCGCAAGTGTAGGATCAACCTCAAGCATGTGAGATTGCAGAATGGCTTCTTGGCCCGATGCCATTTCATACGTGTAGTCTTCCATGAAGCCTGTGTTTTCGTTATGCGCCATGATTTTCAGCAAACGATCCAGCGCCGCTGTTTTCCAATCCCCTTCACCCGCAAATCCGTAGCCTTGAGCCATCAGGCGTTGTACTGCCAGACCCGGAAGTTGCTTCATGCCGTGCAGGTCTTCGAAGTTCGTTGTGAAGGCCGTGTAACCGCCGTTATCCAGGAACTTTTTGATCGCAATTTCATAGCTTGCTTGCACACGTACACTAGCTTCCCATGCTTCTTTGCTGTTAGTGCCATAATCGAATTCATACAGGTCCGCATATTGTGTGATCAATTCATCAATCTCTTGCTCAGTTACAGCGTTCACGTACTCAACAAGGTCGCCGATGCCGTAGTAGTCTACAGTCCAGCCAAACTGGATTTGAGCTTCGACTTTATCCCCTTCTGTTACCCCTACGTTACGCATGTTATCGCCGAAACGAGCAACTTTGATGTTAAAGCTTTCGTTGTATGCCACCGCTACGTCCATCCAGTCTGCAACCTGCTGTTGCACTTCCGGACGCTCCCAGTAACCCACAACAATTTTATTTTGTTTTCTCAGACGGGCATTAATGAAGCCATATTCACGGTCGCCGTGTGCCGCTTGGTTCAGGTTCATGAAGTCCATGTCGATGGTTGCCCATGGAATGCTCTCGTTATATTGCGTTGCGAGGTGAAGCAATGGCTTTTGCAGCAATTTCGTACCGCGAATCCACATTTTCGCTGGAGAGAAAGTATGCATCCAAGTGATTACACCCGCTACTTCGTCGCGGTAGTTCACTTCTTTCATGATGCTGGTGATTTTGTCTGCGGTTACAGCCAGATCTTGCAATACGAGTGGGTAAGGGAGTACGCCGCTAGCGTTAAGGGCATCTGTAATTTTCTGTGCATTTGCTTTAACTTCACCGAGTGCTTCTTCACCGTACAAATGTTGTGAACCGACAACGAACCAAAACTCTTTTGCTGCTGTTGCTGACATGGAATCATCCTCATTTCATTAGATTATAGTTGGATAGGTTGGTTACACCGGGACACTGCGATTGCAGTACCATCTTTCGATCGCTGGTTAACATCGGATTTCTTTTCTTTCCCTTCTCAAGGGGGAAATCCGATGATAAACGCGAGCGCTTCGCTTCTTCAGATTGGTTCTGCACTCTCCGTTAATGGTGTAAAAAGGTTATTCAACTGCGGGTTGGGTAGGGTAGTTATACCGGGACACTGCGCAGACAGAATAATCTTTCGATCACTGTTATCCCCAGATTTCTTCGAACCCCTTATGTATAAGGGGAAATCCGGTGATAAAGGTGAACGCTCCGCTTCTACAGCTTTCTTCTGTCTGCTCCGTTAGTGGTGTAAAAAGGTTATTCAACTGCGGGTTAGGCAGGGTAGTTACACCGGGACACGGCGATTGCAGTATCTCCGGGTCTTACATATCCAGATTATTTCTGGCCGTAGTATGCGTCCTTGCCGTGTTTGCGCAGGTAGTGTTTATCCAAGATGCCTTGTGGCAGTTCTTTGGCAAAGTTGTTCAGCTGGCGGGCGTACAGGTTCATTTTGCACACTTCCTCCAGCACAACGCTGTTCACCACGGCTGACTTGGCGTCTTTGCCCCAAGTAAACGGTGCGTGACCATGCAGGAGCACTGCCGGGATCGCCATTACATCCAATCCGCGTTGTTCGAACGTTTCAATGATTACACGGCCCGTCTCTGCTTCGTATCCGCGATCAATCTCATCCTGGTTCAGGAAACGTGCACATGGCACAGCTCCGTAGAACGTATCCGCGTGAGTCGTTCCCATGACAGGCACATCCAGACCAGCTTGCGCCCAGATCGTTGCCCATGTGGAATGCGTATGCACGATGCCACCAATTTCCTTGTAGTGTTTGTATAAAACGGCATGGGTTGCAGTATCCGAGGAAGGTCTCATCTCCCCTTCCACCACGTTACCGTCGAGATCGACGACAACCATGTCGCTGGCTTTCATTTTTTCATAATCAACTCCGCTTGGTTTAATGACGAACAGACCGCTTTCCCGATCAATTGCGCTCACATTGCCCCAAGTGAACTTCACCAGTCCGTGCTTCGGAAGCTCCAGGTTGGCCTCAAATACCTCTTGTTTCAGTTGCTCTAACATGTTTAGTTTCCTCCGTTCTCTACCAGATGCTCTACAGCGGCGTGCTCAATGGCAAGTCCACTCCGATAGCGTTCAATAAATGCTTCAAATCCCTTCACATCGGCAGCTTCCGGAGCCACTTCGACCCCTTCGACATCCTTGAACACTTTTTGCTCCAGGAAAACATCCAGCGTTTCTTGCTCGCCTTTGTCCTTCAGGTACGAAGCCAGCAAAGCCATACCCCACGCGCCGCCTTCACCAGCGGTAGACATTACCGATACCGGAACGTTCATGGCCGCTGCTACGATTCGCTGTCCCACCACAGGTGTCTTAAACAGACCGCCGTGCGCCAAAATACTATCAATGGCCACCTGTTCCTTCTCGGTCAGGATGTCCATACCCAGCTTAAGCGCGCCAAAGGCGCTGAACAGATGGGTGCGCATGAAATTCGCCAGGTTAAACTTGCTTTCCGGAGAGCGCACGAACAATGGGCGTCCATGCTCCAGTCCTGTAATATTTTCACCGGAGTAGTACCCGTAGCTAAGCAATCCGCCCCCATCCGGGTCGGCTTCAAGCGCCTTGTTAAACAATACGCTGAACAGCTTGCCTGAATCGGCCTCGATGCCCATCGCCTGAGCGAACTCGCGGAACAATCCGACCCATGCGTTCAGATCACTGGAGCAGTTGTTAGCATGCACCATGCCAACCGGGCTGCCGTCTGGCGTGGTCACCATGTCAATCTCGGGATACACGCTGGACAATTCCTTCTCCAGAACGATCATCGCAAAGACTGACGTGCCCACGGAGATGTTCCCTGTCCGTTTGCGCACACTGTTTGTCGCGACCATACCTGTTCCCGCATCACCTTCTGGTGCACAGAGTGGAATTCCTGATGCCAGTTCTCCTGACGGATCAAGCAGCTTCGCTCCAGCTTCCGTCAATGCACCTGCATGTTCACCTGCGAGGTACACTTTAGGTAGCAAATCCTCAACCTTCCACGGATAACCTTTGCCAGCAATATGCTCATTAAACTGATTGATCATTGCCGGGTGGTAATTATGCGTTGTCTCGTCAATCGGGAACATACCCGATGCATCGCCGATCCCAATCGCCTTATTGCCCGTCAGCAACCAGTGGATATATCCTGCCAGTGTGGTCAGGTAATCAATCTGAGGCACATGTTGCTCTCCGTTCAAAATCGCCTGATACAGATGGGCAATGCTCCAGCGTTCAGGGATGTTGAATTGCAACAATTCTGTCAGTTCGCGTGCAGCCGCACCTGTCGTTGAGTTACGCCACGTACGGAACGGTACGAGCATTTCCCCCGCCTGATCCAGCGCGATATATCCGTGCATCATGGCAGAGAAGCCGATTGAACCTACAGTCGTCAGCGGTACACCATACTTCTGCTCTACATCCTGCTTCAACTCACGGTACGCTGTCTGCAAACCCGTGATGATATCCTCCTGATTGTACGTCCAATAGCCGTCTTTCAGCAGGTTCTCCCATTCATAACTGCCGGAGGCAATCGTCTCAAAATGCTCATCAATCAATACCGCTTTAATCCGCGTTGATCCAAGCTCAATCCCAAGTGAGGTTGCTCCCTTGGCAATAGCTTCTTTCTCATCCACATGACTCGTCACTTCCGCATATCCCCTCTCTGCTCGCCATCTACGTCCGTGGAACGGCATCTATTCCAACTGCACCCTCGTAAGGTGCAATCCACCACCTACGTTCGTGGCTATAATCTATTTCAGCATTCCAAGAATGCGCTTTCCTGTACTGACAGCCTTAGTATATTTTTTGTACGTACATTTGTCAATGAGATAACGAAGTTATACTCACAAAGGACTATTTTTGTAAAATATTCAATTACATCAACGCATTTTAATTTATTTCCCCTATAAATCTAAGGTTTAATTCGACAAAATCGCAGTCAGTTGTACGTAACATTTAATAAAATGTACGGTTTCTCTTGCAAGTAAAGTGAATCATGCTAGAATATGTACGTACAACTTGAGCCATATTGATATAATATAGACGTTACAACGAAAGAAGTGGACGAATTGAAACCTAAATACCAAGTGATTATTGATGATATAAAGAGCCATATCCTGTCCGGGACTTACAGCATCGGCGAGCAGATTCCTACTGAATCAGCCTTGCAGGAAAGTTATAACGTGAGCCGTCAGACCGTTCGCAAGGCCATTTTGGAGTTGTCTAACGAAGGTTTTTTACGCAGCGAAAAGGGTTCGGGCACCTATGTCAGCAATCAGTACCGATCGCGAGCAGGTGGCAACACTTCCAAGAAGACGATCGGGGTCATTACCACCTATATCTCGGACTATATTTTCCCTTCCATTATTCGCGGTATCGAGCGTCGTCTGAATGAGGACAACTACTCGCTTCTGCTCGCCAGTACGAATAATGATGTAGCACAAGAGAAAAAGGCACTTGAGATGATGTTATCTTACGGCGTAGATGGTCTGATTGTTGAACCGACGAAAAGCAATCTGTACAACCCGAATATTGCGTACTATCTGTCTTTTAAGGAGCAGGATGTGCCGTTTGCGATGATCAATGCATTTTATGAGGAGTTAGAGGTGCCCTTTTTCTGTCTGGATGATGTACAGTCCAGTTATCTCGCCACTAAGGAGCTAATCTCCAAAGGCCACACCCAGATCGGGATTATTGCCAAAATGGATGATCTGCAGGGCAAGTACCGGATGAAGGGATACATCAAGGCACTAGGGGAAGCAAAACTGAGGTTCCACCCCGAGCATGTGCTCTCGTTTGATACCGCATCAAAAACAGATCTGTCCGCAAACGTGACAGCATATCTGCAAGAAAATCGGGAAGCACTCACCGCAATTGTTTGTTACAACGATGAAGTTGGGCTGGAAGTGGTACACGCTTGCCGCCAGCTCGGTATTTCGATCCCGGATGAGCTGTCCATTATTGGTCAGGACAATTCGTACATCGCCAAAAATGCAAACATCAGGCTCACCACACTCACGCATCCCCAAGAGCAGATGGGTCTTGATGCTGCCGATTGGGTTATCCGCAAGCTTCAGGGGAAGAAAGACCTCCCTACTCAAACCTACTATCAGCCTGAACTGGTGGAGGGAGAAACAGTGAAAGAGATGGAGATTGAGTAAGTATTCTCATGCTTGCAACGCGAGCCAGTAGCAAGTGATATACTAGATGGGGCACGGAGTAATATATATCGTACGGATGGCGTAGAGTTCCATACGATTTACGTTTTTTTAAGTTTACATGAGCAATACAATTTGGGATAAAAAGAGTTCAGGAGGTGATCTCGTCATGGTTGAAACGAACGGCCTATCGCAACCAGCACATCTGTCACCTGTGGACTTGAACAGCATGCGTGCCAAAACGTTGGGAGATTATCTGAAATCACGGCGCGCACGGCTTCAACCGGAGCAAGCAGGGCTCGCCAAGACTCATGGTCAACGCCGGACACCTGGGTTACGCCGAGAAGAGGTTGCCATACTGGCAGGGGTTAGCGCAACCTATTATACGTTTCTGGAACAGGGGCGAGAGGTCGCCGTCTCCCGAGAAGTTATCGAGAGTATCGGCCGGGCACTTCAATTGTCTCCCGATGAGCACACCCATCTGCTCGGCCTATGGAATGGCAATGAACCTGAAATGGCCCCGCCAATTACCTCGGAGATCACTCAACCTTGGCGGGATATTGTGAATCAGATGGCGTTTCCTGCGTTCATCACGAATGATCGTGCTGAGTTGCTTGCCTGGAACACATCTGTCGACAAATACGTATTGGACTACACTTCACGTGCTCCAGAACAACGGAACATGATGTTTAGCCTATTTACAGATCCGGAAATGCGCGCTCGCCTTATCAATTGGGAGGAGATGGCGGCACATTCCGTTGCCATATTCCGTACCTCTTATGATAGATATACACATGATCCGTGGTTTCCCAAGTTTGTAGATGATCTTTCCAAAGAAAGTTCTGAATTTGCATCGTTATGGGAGCTGCACCACGTAGAGGCAAAGAGGGTTACGCGCGTTTACTACCAACTGCCCGACCAAGAACAAGCTATCGCATATGACATTAATTCGTTATCCTTCACGCTGGATCACCCGGATCTGCATCTGTGCATCTATTCTCCAGTCAAGGAACAGGAATCTTAAACAGCGCTTGCCCCTCTTCTTTCACAAATCGTATGATCTACACTTCATTTACCACCGTAGTCCTATACAAGACAACCAGATTCATGCCATCCTGGTACTGCCGTTACTAGCATTAGCATGCTGTGGTTGGGGTAGTAACTGCGAATTAGAATGGAATCATGCCTTAAGCATAACGATGAAGGTACTATATTCTTTAATTTGCGGAAAAGAGGGATGATCGGATGGAGTTTAATAATAATGGAGTGGTGAAAAGAAAGTTAGGTTCACTTGGACTTGAGGTATCCGCACTGGGACTTGGTACCATGATGATGCCTGACAACGAGGATTCTATACGTACGATTCATGGTGCACTGGATCACGGAGTTACCTTGTTCGACACAGCTGATATATATGGGGAACATTTCATGCAACAAGGACTGTTCGGAGGTAACGAGCAGCTGGTTGGTCGAGCTCTGAAAGGCCGTCGTGATCAAGCCATTCTGGCGACCAAATTCGGCATTGTATCTCCAAACATGAAGGTACTCGGACACCCGGCGTATGTCAAAAAATCAATCGATTCCAGCCTGCTTCAACTGGGCACCGATTACATCGACCTGTACTATCAGCATCGCGTTGACCCGGACGTCCCCATTGAAGAGACTGTCGGCGCTATGGCTCAACTTGTGCAGGAAGGTAAAGTCCGCTTTCTCGGTCTCTCGGAAGCAACGGCGGATCAGATCCGGCGGGCACATGCCATTCACCCCATCACGGCGGTAGAAACAGAATACTCGCTCTGGAGCCGCGAAGTAGAGGATGGGGTGCTGCCTGTGCTGGATGAACTGGGTATCGGTTTTGTACCCTATAGTCCCTTGGGACGCGGATTCCTGACTGGACAGATTCGGACGTTTGATGATCTGCCTGCGGATGATTACCGCCGCTTCTTCCCTCGTTTCCAAGGAGATAATTTCAATAAAAATCTGGAGGTCGTTCGGCTGATTGAGCAGCTTGCCGCACGAAAAGGCTGTACTACGCCTGAACTGGCTCTAGCCTGGCTGCTGGCGCAGGGGGAGCAAATTGTACCTATACCCGGTACGAAACGTCTGGATCGGTTGCAGGAGAACCTTGGTGCATTGCAGGTCACGATCACACCGGAAGAACTGGCCGAGATCGAACACATCTCGCCCAAAGGGTTCGCAGCAGGTGAGCGCTATCCTTCGTTTTCCTGAGGTCAGAGTTGAATAAGAGTAAGAACAGGAAAAAGGCTGCCGTTCGGCAGCCTTTCTTAACTCACTTTTTAGAGCTATTTTATACTTATTCTTATACTCTTCTTTTATGCATCTCTCTTAACAAGGAATCTGCCAATCTCCGTGCCCTTCAGCCGCGGTCTGTTGCCGGAAACGTCAGAATCACCGTCGTACCCACTCCCTTCTCACTCACATACTTGATCGTTCCGTTAACCTTCTCCACGATGTTGAAGCAGATCATCAGCCCGAGTCCCGTACCATTCGTTTTCAGCGAGTAAAACGGGGTACCCAAAGCTTTAACCTCCTCCTCTGTCATCCCACACCCCTGATCCACAATTTTGATCTCCACCTTCTGCTTCACAAGTCTTGCTGTTACATGAACCATGGCTCCCGTATCCGAGGCTTCCAGAGCGTTCTTGATCAGA
The DNA here is from genome assembly GCF_037969905.1 of Paenibacillus sp. FSL R7-0272. Lineage (NCBI taxonomy): Bacteria > Bacillati > Bacillota > Bacilli > Caryophanales > Paenibacillaceae > Paenibacillus > Paenibacillus sp. FSL R7-0272. The sequence continues at coordinate 6,420,512 of NZ_CP150221.1, forward strand.
TTAATGATCACCTGCTTAAACTCAACGGCATTCATGAAGATCGTGCAGCCCTCTTCAATCTCGATATCGATATGTTTATTGGACAACATGGCATAGGAGCTCAGTAGGCTAGCTACCCCCTCAAGCACCTCTTGCACATGTACTTTCTCATCAACCAATATCTCTCGGTTTGGTTTGGCAATGGACAAAAATTGGGAGGTCACCTGTTCCACCGTATTCAGCTCATCGATCATAAGCGCAAACTTGGATCGATCTGCAGGGTCGAAGGCCGGATTTTGTTGATACAACTGCAGGAATCCCCGTACCACCGTTACCGGATTACGAATTTCGTGCGCAACCGCTGCCGTTAGATGTGCAACCATTTGGAGACGTTCGGATTGTTGTACCTGTTCCAAATATAGTTCCTGTTTGCGGATCCGATCAAAAGTTAAATAGAAAATGAGAAACAGGAGCAGTTGACTCGCAATGATATTAATCAGATTTCCGGCCAGATCTATATGTATATATTTATACAAATTATCTTGCTTGTGAATATACGTCGTTACAATCACCAGCATGACTGTATTCAAGCTGAGCGAAATATAAAACAACTTGAAATCATAGAACAAGATCGCGAGTGCTGGAAGCAAACAGATCATAATGTAAGTTGTCCACGTCTGGGGATAGATCAAAGCTAGCGTGTAGAAATAGACAAACCCAAGTAAAATAATGCTCAATCGAAATGCAAATGTCTCATATCTGGGGTAAATGAGCAGACATACAGGTATCGTCACAACACATAACAAATGAATGACATATCCGATGGTCATACCCTGAAGCTCTGCGGTAGATACGGCTAATCCGGCTACCATTAGAAGGATCATTAGAAACATCGATATATAATAGGTCTTCCGGTTCATTGGACTATGCAATTCCTTCATCTATTCACCACCTTGTTCGTGAATTTCTATATATAGTATTGTAGCTTATTTCCTGTATCACCTTCCATGGATGAGAAATATTTTATTTTAGTCATACCAAAATAAGCTGCATGGACATTTAGCCCATACAGCTTATTTCGATTAATGCAACTGTATATTTACAGCACATTCTATTTAAAAATGTACTCGTAATTAAAGAATAACCCCGATTACGCAAGTATTTACCTATTAAGGTTTAATCACAGAGAGAAGTGATTCGTTGCCCTCTGAGATCACCGTTACTTCCGGCGCGAACTCGGCATCCTCAACATGTAGGGTTTGACCAATTTTCATTGCACTAATATCAAACTCGACCACGGTTGGCAAATGACGAGGTAGAGCCTCCACTTCAATAGTAGCTAACTGAATCTGCACAACCCCGCCGTACTTCGCATCCTCTGGGGTTCCGTTGAACTTGACCGGGATTTTGGTACGTAGCACCTCATCGTTCTGTACCTGCTGAAAATCGACGTGAATCAAATCTCGTGTAACCGGATCACGCTGCAGATCTTCCAACAATACGGTAAGTGAAGGTTTTTCTTCGAATTGCAGTTCGATGAATCCGGACGCACCTTGGTTCAACCATTTTTGAAAGGGTACCGACGGGATATGAATCATTTCATTTTCTGTGTTTTTGCCAAAAACAATACCTGGCAGGCGGCCAGATTGGCGCAAATTCTGAAGTCCGGACGGCTTTAATTTGATACGAGTTTCCGCTTGTATAAGAGTAGTCATGCTATGTTCGCTCCTCTGTATTCTATGATTTTCTGTACACGTTCACTTACCATCATCCAACATTCCCCTACGGGGGCTAAAGAGAGAAACATAGCATCACCACCTCCACACGGCCTCATTTTATAACCATTAAATGTAAACTCCCATAATATACAGCAAGGCACTCTACTTGGAAAAGTAGAATGCCCTTGGGATGCTTCCAGCCTATCATAGAAACCCATGTTTGTCGATGAACCGACCAACTGTACCATGATATTCATCACTTAACAAATACATACATTTGGTATATTATAGAATTGTAGCAAAAAATTATAAGAAGAGAGGAGTTTACACTTTGAAAAAGACACTCTCCATGCTTATCGTCATGAATTTAGTTCTTACCCTTGCCTTTAGTTTCAGCGCTTCTGCTAACAATGATATTGAGGGAAAGGAACTGCCGGATGCACGCATTACGGAACAGTTCATACAGCCAGACACTGAGATCATCACTGAGCTGACCGAGGCTCCCACCGAGTTGGATTCTACTCCATTGAAGGAACACCAGCTCAAGGAAACGGTTAACCTGAATGAAACTTCTTCCACTTCCAAAACACGTAAGCAACAAAGTCTACTGGCTACTCCGCAATCGGAGGATACAGATAACACAACAGCCTCAGCTGAGACCACTACATACACTGGCTACATCCAGGAGCAAGGCACCTCCAGCTATTTATACCCGATCTATGTACAGCCGGGGCACATTCTGCAAGTACAGATGGATACCCCCGCATCTGCGCAGCTTGATTACGATCTATATCTCTATGAATTCGATATGTCCACCGGGGAAGTGAATCCGAATCCTATTGATTACTCCATCTACGGGACATATTTGAACAATTACGGGAACGGGTCCAGAACCTTATCTGAAAATGTAGGCACGAAAAATATCACTTCCGGCGCCAAAGCCTACTTAATTGAAGCCTACGGCAAGGTTGGTGCCAGCATTAATGAGCCGTTTACCCTGACGGTCTCCACAAGCTCGACATATGATGCCTTCGAGACGGACGAGAACGCACTACGTGCCTATCCGCTTACCGTTGCTGTTGGCGGCTCTACACTCGCTACTCGTTCATTGAATTCGGAGATTGATCAGGATTGGTACAAAATCACCGTTCCTGAGAGCAGAAACTATGATGCGATGCGTATCACGCTGGACCAGGCTTCAACGGCGAATGGTTACAAAGCTGAATTGTACGGGGCTTTAAGTAACAATCGAATGGCCTTGATGCCGACCACGAACGGTAATGTATCGTTAGGTACAGGCACTTATTATTTGAAGGTGTATACCACCAACACTTATTCGGACACCAACTATTCACTGCATTTGCAGCCTGTATTACGTGCAGACAAAATTGTCATTACGGGCTACAACTCAAACGGCGGCCCCAATGATTATCCTTCTTACGCCTATGGACGCTACTACCGAATCACAGGATCAAGCTTCACGGTGACAGGGGTTGCGGCTACTTCCGATAACTATGCCGTTGCTAATACGGAAGTCGAGGTCATCTGGGCGAATGATGCCTGGTCTGAAAGCAGCAACAATCGTTATCGCAGTGCCAAAGTTATGACCAACAGCAGTGGGCAGTTCACAGCAACGTTGTCCCTGCCTCCTTCCGCCGGTAGCCTCAGTCAGTACTTGCCAGGAGCCATAAGCTTCACACATTATTATGATCTTTGTGCTGTGGTGGCTAGAGTGACAAGTCGCCCAAGTGTGAATACGACCGATATTGTGTATCACTTCGCCTACAGTATTTATGGCGGTTTATTGAATCAAGGAGAGCAACGAGTGGTGAAAGATAACCGTTCGTTGCTCTTTTTTTGTCCATTTATATTAAAAATATGGAATATTATTCCGATAACATAAAGAGACATGTCTGAGATGGAAACTAGAGCATTTATTTTTTTGACGAATAGGGGTGTTTACGAATGAAGGTTTCAAGCACAACGCCGTTTGACCTCAATGCCTACACTCATTCACAACAACGCACAGGACAAGCGAATCCATCAAATCAACCAACGATGATTACGGGGAAGTTCGATTTGTCTCATGACATAGATACCGTGGAGATCAGTAACGCTTCCAGACAGCTTGCCTCCTCGGATGTCGTGAACCATTCAGCCGTTTACTTCGGCACCGTTCAGATCAACGAGTCACTGGAACGCCTGCTCAAGGGCCAATCTTCTGAGGTTAAAGAAACGGTCTATGGCATTATTCAATCTAACCTGATTACGGATGTAACAGATAAGGACGATCGATCCGCTTTACTCGAACTGGGTCTAACTCAAGCACAATACATAGCGGACAACTACATGAAAGGCGATCAGGCCACCGAGTTCATGAATACGTTCCGTCAGATTGCAGCAATCTCCATAACCAGAACGATCAACCCTGAAACGAAGCAAGTTCAGTATGATACACCACCACAACGGCCGGTTGGTGCACCAGAGGATTACGTGGATCTCAATTACATGATGCGTAAATTCCAGCCTCAGACCTATGATAAGTTGCAAGACGCCATCGTAAACAACAAAGACTGGAGCAGCATTCTACAGAACTTTGCGAAACAGGCCTCCACGAATCAGGCATGGATCAAAGAATACCGTGAGGATGCGGCCCGTTCTGCTGATAACATGCCCCTCCCGAACCGATTTGAAAATGCTGACACGACCAACCTAAGCTCATTTGTCCATGCGGTGAAAGAGATCATTACCCGGACCGATTCGCCAAACAACAAACTGCTAATCGATAATATCGAAGCTTTTATGCGAAAGCTTCAACCCGAGGGTAAGGCTACCTAACTAGTCGTTCCGCTCACTGCATATTAAAAAGCTCCACTCCCCGGTTTCATGGGAGTGGAGCTTTTGTTTAATTCGTTCTTGTTGCTACTGCAACGTCAGCATAATTTTATCACCGGATCGAGTGATCTTGTATACCCCTTTTTGCATATCAATGCCGTAGTGTTTTTTCAGTAACATTTTCGCGTTAAGATCTGTCTCAATCACCACAAGGTAGTCGTAGTTACTTAGCAGATTGTCCATATTATCTTCGTAGAACAGCACGATACCGTCCACATTGGGAGCATATAAGAAGTATCTACCCACGTATTGCATGTAATAACTGGTGACCTGTTGATCTCGGTCAGAGCCGTAAAACAGATACTTGCTTCGATCCTCTTTGCCGCCCGTATACCACCGATCCCCTGTCACCGCATGAACTTCGTAGGGAAGGGTTTTGTCGTACGTTTTGTTGATCGAGATCATCCCGTTATATTCGGACAAGAGAGTTGTTGCCGCGAGTGCCATACACGCGATGATTCCCTGTTGATAATGCCTCTTCGTCTGTACCGTCTTGAATGATTGATAATCAGGAACCTCACCAATGCGGTAATGGAACGTACGCTCAATATCAACAGCTGCACAAAGCACCAGTCCACCAGCGAACAACACCACGATACTTGATGCATAACGCTCGAACCCAGCCAGTCGAACAGCCTCATCCACAGGCATGGAGAACAGATATAGTGCCAGAATCCCGGCATAGTACAGTACCACGACCACATTCAGTGCAATCAGCACTTTCCACAGGTTCCACTTCTTCTTGAGCACCACATAGGCTACAATTGAAGCCGCGATCGCAACAACTTCAAAAATAACAATGCCCAGCACAGGTCTGGATGTAATATCCACGCTAGACTTCAAGAAGAGCACCAGTATGTCCCACTTTTGCTCAGCTGTTTTACCCGGCTTTAGAGCCGCAGCTGCTCCCTCGAACTTGTTATTCACACCGTGGAATACCGTTGCCATACGCAAGCTCCAACTGAAATACGGCAATAATGCCCCTGCAATCGTACCGAGTACAGCGAGCCCAATCTTCCAGTTCGCACGTTGCTTATTCGTAAGCCAGACATATACGAGAAAGATCAGACCCACGGCAGCAAAGATGATTCCTGTACTTTTGATCACCGTCAGCAGACCCGCCAGAGGCAGAATAATGATGCAAGCTCGCTTAAGATCATGACGATACTGGTATATCACCGCCACAATCGCAAGTGCAAAGATTGGAAGCAGGAAGTCTACTAGCAGGTTGGTGATACGAATCGTCAGGTTGAAGAAGGATAAGGTCGATAAACCTAACCCGAGAAAAGCATATAATAGGAAACGTTTTTTCTCTGACACGATGCCAAACATGGCGTAGAAACAGGAAAAGATCAACAACCCCTGCGCCAGTAACATAATCGGCTGGGCATGTCCCATAAATCGGCAGATGTAGTAGATAAACGACGACGTGCCCAGCGGGTAATTTTTAAACTCAATCAGGTCCGAATTCGGTGTTGGAAACGCATTGGTACTGAGCATCTCCTTCACCACAATCGCCCAATGTGAGAAATTATCGTAGTGAGTAAGCTCCGTGTGGAACAAAATGAGCAAAAATATGAAAACCCCACTCAGAAAACTTAATTGAAATAACGAAAATGATAATGACCATGAGCCCCGTTTACTCTGGTACAAAGCTTGTATCACTCTGCCTCTAAACAACAATAAGCCTGTGACCAGCACAACAATGCTGCCCGTGAAGAGCTGCCCTGCTAGTCCGGCAAAATAGACGATACAGGCGATAGCCGAGAACACAAATATCGGAATGAACTCCCACCGGATGGACATCACCTTACGGACAAACTGCATATAACCGATCATCGATATTATGAGTAAAATGCCCATCACAAGTTGAAGCAAAAACAGCATGTCTATCTCTCCTAACCCTCTTTGGTGAACCGCTCAGCTTGTGGACGAATCAAATCACTCAGTAACTGATCAATCAAACCACGCCCCAAGATCTCATCGATATTCTCTACGGAGAGAAGCACTTCACGTTTGTTTGCCGTTGTTTTTCCCGTATGTTTTAAGACCACTTCAATGTTGCTTTCGGTGTAAAAGGTAACCTCTGACCCTTCTGCTATCTTACCTTGCAGATTTGTGGCAGAGAAGAAACGATAATTAAAGCTGAGCAGTGTACAGCTCGCATGATTCGTAAACGTTACGGGAAGATGAAGAGAAAGCCTTGGCATCTTCCGCTGATCCGATTTGGGCTGCACAATCCGTTTTTTCACATTACGCAACATGTCGTCATATGCAGTGTCCCATAGGTTCATTTGCTCCGGTAGCGAATGCTTCCGGTCATAGATGAGCTGCATGTACTGCCGGTTATCCGCCTCACTGAGCGGTTTCACCGTTGCGGAATAACGCCATCCTTCGCCATCTGCTTTGACATATACGATAACCGCATCAAGATTGGCCTCATATCGACTCGATTTGACGACCAGAGAGATGGTCTTCTGCTCTGGTAGATAAATCGGGTACGGCACATAAAATGCAATGCCATTTTCCGAAAGATCCACTGTCTTGGCCTCGTAACGTAGCGTGCTGTCCGGATAACGGATGATCACATCTTCTTGCGCCCGTATCCGTTCATTCTCCCGGTATGCTCGCCGCCCGATCATGAAGAAGAGCGCATAGAACAAGGCAATCATATTGTGAACGAGCCAGAAGATGATAATACTGCTGAAAAATAAAGCAATGCCGTACTTGCCATTCACGTACCGGATAATCGCAGCGATGGAGAGGATCACCAGAAAAATATGCGGCAGTGCATATTTCATCGAGGCAATCCACTCGCGTCCGGTTGAACGATTTTTATTCGTCACCTTGAACTTACGCTCACGGATGCCCACCGTCTCCAGGATAACCGGCCAGATCAGATACGGCATGAAGATGGTATCGATGACCTGACTCCAGCGCTGATTCCGTATATTACTGGACAGATAACGCATCGACAGACTATAGAAGAAATACGATGGCAACCAGAAGATCAGAATCTGCCAGAAGGTCGTATTTACGATCTGGAAATCAAATAAAGCGAACAGAATGGGAGACAAGATAAAGATCAGTCGATTGAAAAAAGACCACCAGTATAAAAAACTGCTCACATAGGTCACTCTCGTCCAGAAAGGCAACTTTCTGGAGATCGGTGCACGCGTATTTTGCAAGCTCTGAATGATGCCCCTCGCCCATCGTATCCGCTGTTTGATCATGCTCGGAATCGTGGTCGTCGTCTGTCCTGCAGCTTGAACCTCCTGCGTGGCATACGTGATATACCCCTCTTGCTGCAAACGGATACTTGTCTCAAAATCCTCCGTGATGGTGTTCAGCGGAAACCCACCGATGTCTACCATCCCTTGCCGGGCAATCACTGTATTACTGCCCGTATAGGCAACGGCATTGGACGCATTGCGCAGAATGTTAACCTCGCGCGAGAAAAAGTCCTGCTCGTTCGGAATACCCTGCTCCGCATACAGATTGAACTGGAATAGATCCGGGTTGTAAAAGCTTTGCGGGGTCTGTACCAGCCCCAGCTTAAAGGTTGGATCGATCTCCTCCTCACGGCGAAGGCGCCATTCCCCATTTTCTTCGATAAACGTGGAGAGCATGAAATAGGGTACGGTTTTCATCAGAAACGTATGCTGCGGAATCATATCTGCATCAAAGGTTGCAATAAGTGGAGACGATGTCTTGCTCAGTGCATTGTTCAGGTTGCCGGATTTCGCATCCTTATTACCAGGAAACCCCAGATAGCCGATGCCGAACTGCTTCGCCAACTCTTCTACCGCAGGTCTGGCACCATCATCGCACAGGTAGATATGTACCTTCGATTTGTCCGGGTAATCCATAAACGTACAGGCATTCACCGTTTTATACAGAAGGTCAACGGGTTCGTTATGTGTGGCGATAAACACATCGACGTGCGGGTAATATTCATTCGGGATCACCGGAAAATCGAGCTGCGCCCGTTTCTTTTGCATCTTTTGAAAAAATAACTCGAAGGTCGTGCCGACCGTAACCGCCTCCGCCATAATGAGCAGTATGCCAAAGATGACATTCAGCACCCCTTCGCCCCATGGCAGCGTAAAGAACATACGCCAGATCAGATAGATGGTCATAAGGATCATCGTGATGATGAAAAATACATTTTGCCTTTTCTCGTTTTGCACTACTGCTGCTTCCTCCTTGCTGCAAATACCCACCTCCGCTGCAGTTGGAAACTTAGCAGGAACAGGATGGCATCACAGACGAATTTCGCTGCCTTCTCATCCACGAGGAATAGGGTATGGAATAAATACACGCCTGTACTCGACAACAATATAACCAGGCCGCACAACGTTAAGTAACGCCATAGACTGCCCCGGCTGTCTTCCTTGCGGAACACAAAATATCGATTCAGAACATAATTCACGACGATCGAGATGACTCGGGCAATAACCGTCGCGAGCAAAATTCTTAAATAATGCTGATCCCCCATCATGGGGCGCAGAAAATCGATCAAAAACCAGGCAATGCCCAAATCAACGACAGAGCTGGCTACCGACGATGATATAAAACGAAAGAAATTCGAGAACAGCACCCCCATCACCCGGGCACTATCCTGAATCGCTTTGAAATGGGTACCCGCATTGCCATTTTCATAGATCACTTGAATGGGTACCGTATGAATGCCAATACCTGACTGAATACAGGAGATCAGCATCTGCAGTTCATATTCAAAACGCTTGCCGCGTACATCCAGCATAAATGACAATAACTCGGTACCGAAGGCACGAAGTCCCGTCTGGGTATCCGACAGTTTTTTTCCATATAACAGCGCGAAAATAAATGACGTCATCCGATTACCAAACAACGATTTCGGTGGAATATCGCCCTCACTGAAATCCCGCACGCCTAGTAGTAAGTCATTCGGACAACGTTTGGCTTCCTGAGCAATCTGATACACATCCTCTGCAGCGTGCTGCCCATCTGAATCCGCAGTAACTACGTAATGAGCCTGCCCATAATGCTGTGCTATGTAACGAAATCCGGTCTTCAGCGCCTCACCTTTTCCTTGGTTCTGTGCGTGTCGCAGCAAAGCGCATCCATTATCTTCTAATTCTTCGAAAATGTGCTGGTATTTCTCACCAGAACCATCATCTATAATGACCAAATTCGTAAAACCGTAGTCTCGCAACTGACGTACATAGGATAAAAGTCTATCATCTGGTTCCAGAGAAGGAATGAGGATGATCGTTTCGTCCTTTTCTTCTGCTATAATCATCCGAAATGAGCCCCAATTCGACATATTTTCATGAAAATCTGTTGTATATTAGCGTTAATATCTTCCTTGAATATAGGAGAGTATACCATCGAAAAGGTGGGGCGTAAACGAGAACTTTTGTAATCTAATGGTAAAAAAGTTTTACATTTTCATGTACATATGATAGTCGTAACAGACTATATCACTCTGATATATTAATCATTCAGCTACCTTATAAATAATAAAGAACCCCCGTCTATTAAACGGAAGGTTCGGGTTACTCACATGCTATTGATATACTTTTGCTCAGACTGTCACTTTATGGTTGTTATTCACATTTTTATTCTGATATCTGACAGCCCACTTATATACGAAGGTCAGAATAAATCCGGTCAGGCCACAGACAGCCGCAATAACAAAGGCTCTCTGATAACTTCCATCTGCACTATACACATTTCTCATGATTGAGGGTCCGAAATAGCCGGCCAGCGCGAATCCGATAAACATAATTCCGTAATTGACACTGTTGTTTTTGGCCCCAAACTGATCTGCCGTGAATCCGGGAAATACCCCCATTAAAGAACCAAAGCTTAAACCAATCATGGAAATCCCCATATAAAATGTACCTACACTGTTCTCTCCTGAAAAATAAAGCATGATCAGGCCGGCCACGGATAAGAGAGACGTAATGGCAAGTGTATTGATTCGGCCAATCTTGTCTGAGATATATCCGGCCAGAATCCGGCCACCTGTGTTAAACAGCGCCAAGATCGATACCACTGTTGTTGCCGCAGCAGCCGATAAACCAACCATTTTCTGAGCGATAGGTGAAGCCTGAGAAGTGCACATCAGTCCGGCAAAAGCTCCACTGATCAACAGCAAGATCATCACGTAGAAGATCGGGCTTGCAAGCATGCCTTTCCAATTCTTCTCTTCTCGCGGAGAACGGGCAAGTTGGACAGCACTCGGTGTCCATCCTGACGGAGCAAAATTAGCCGGGCATTTTTCAATAAAGAACGACGCTACGCAAATAATAAGGAGAAAGGCAATCCCTATGATCAAGAATGCAGAGGTTACCCCCGAGTTGCTGATCAACACATTGGCGACCGGAGGAATAATCACAGAACTTAACCCATAAGCAGCCGTCGTTACGCCCCCAACCAATCCGCGTTTGTCGGGGAAGAATTTGATGGAGTTGCTGATCGTACACCCGTAAACCATTCCTGTTCCCAAACCAAGCACAATTCCATAAGCAAATACCAGAAAACCTACAGTTGTGGCAAAGCTCGATAGAATCATACCACCCCCGAATAAAATCCCTCCAACCAGAATGACCTTCTTGGGTCCGAATCTGTCATTAATCCATCCACCCGATATCATCGTAATGGGTCCGACTGAATTGCAGATGGTAAACGCAATAGCCAAATCCCCTGGCGTCAATGTACGTCCTGTGAGACCACTTAGATAAGCTGCCATTGGGGCAGCAAATACACTCCATGCATAAATGGAGCCAATACATAGGTTGATAAAACAGCTTGCAATCAGAATAATCCATCTCTTTTTTGTCAGTTCCACTGAGATCTTTTCCCCTCATGATTGTATTGTGAAATAATTCACTAACTTATGCGATAAAGTGTAGCACAGCTTTTTATATCCATCTATGACAACATGTATAGCTTTATCAAGGATTTTTTTGTAGTTACCTGACAGGGGAAAGATTCTCATATTTAGACGAATGGCAGCTTATGCCAGACACAGGTTTGAACTAAAATAAGATGAGAGTCGTAGACCCTGATTTGACCCTGATTAAAGGCTGTGATGTCAATGTTATTTCAACGGGACAAATGGCTACAGTATCGGGCCTTTCGCAATGTCCCTTTGCTCGCCAGACGATTGCCAGAAACACAGTTGCTTGAGAAAGAAACCTTAGACCATATGCTTCTACAACATTCAAGTGTCGTACTGAAACCCTGCGACGGACGTTATGGGAGAGATATTGTGTTCATCCGGCGGCTGAAAACAGGTACCTATCAAATCCAAAATGAGAATAATATCATTACCATGCAAAACAAAAGTGATTTACAGGATTGGTTTGATCAAATTGGCAAGGATCGTGAGTATATCATCCAGCAGCGTCTGTATTTAGCTCGTATTCGGCAAAGACCGTTCGACCTTCGTATCATGGTTCAACGTCAAAAAGCAACTTCATCTGCCTGGAAGGTAACCGGTTCCTACGCCAAGATCGCATCACGCGGGTATCTGGTGACTAATGTGACCAACCGTACCATTCCTGTGCTCAAAGCGTTGCAACTAGCACGTGTAGGTGGACGGAAACTGCTCCTTCAAGTAGAGCGCACTGCTCTGCTGGCCGCTAAGAGCCTGGAGGTACACTACCCTGATCTGAGACAGATCGGTTTTGATATTGGAATCGATAAGAAAGGCGGGATCTGGATTATTGAAGGCAATTACCGCCCTGACCTTCGTCCGTTCCGGCACTTGAAGGACTCTTCGATGTATCGCCGAATCTTGTGGTATCAGAAGCATTAATTCCAATCGTTACGACGCAAGAAGCGACTCCCCGTTGACCTGGAGAGTCGCTTCTTAACATCCGTTTCTTTGTTCAACCGATTGCCGATATTGTTAACATTTCCGACGGCGTCTAGCCGAACTTACTACACGCGTGACCCGGAACTGGTTTGGGCCCACCTGGATAATCGCGAACTGGCTGTAGGATGTTCCTGATGACGTGTAAGGTTCTGCTTCAATATTTCCACTCGGTGTGATCACAGTTGCAGTAATTCGAGTCACCAGACAAACTCCACGCCCCGATGACTGCCAAGTCCCTTCACGTTGAACACTGTAACGGTCATTGCTACAGAAAATAGACGCATACTCGACCGTTCCATACGCATTAAACGAAGTAGAGTTATAAATCTGAACTGGATCATACCCACCTGTTGGTCTACGATTTCCCATTCTCAAAACCTCCTTATTGTTGATAGTTTATTAGATGCAATAGAGCGATTTTGGTGAGGGATAGACGTGGACAAGGCTGAAAAAGTGTATTTGCCTTACAAAAAAAACCACCCGCCATGTTAGCGAGTGGTTTGCAACTGCTGTAGCAATGATGAATCAGGAAGCTTTCGCCGCCGCTGCTTTTTGAATCAACGCTTTGGCATCATTCATTGAAAGACCTTGCTTAGGTTCCAGCATTTTTTTGTCTGTTGCACTGAAAATGCCTTTATCAATCAGTTTTGCTAGTGGTTTCACCGCGTAAGTAGCCACCGATTTTCCATCTTCGAAGCCAGCAATGATCGTTGCCGCTTTCGCTTCGGATGCCGGGCTATTCACCAATTTCGCCAAAATGGTTGCTGCCTCTTCCCGAGTGATATCACGCTCAGGATAGAAGTTACCCCCGTAGCCTTGAATAAATCCTGCTTTTGTAGCTTCTGCGATAGCATCGGCATATGCAGCATTCGTAGCAACATCCTTGAATGCAGGTGCTGTAGATACGGCGTTAAGCTTCAACAGATCCACGAGTGCAGTTACAAATTCAGCACGAGAAATAGGTTCATTACTTACTGGTGCTGGTGTTTCTGTTGGCTCTGTAGCGACAGCCAGATTCGTGATACGTCCTTCTTTCTTAGCTTGAATATTGCCACCCTTGAATGTATCTGTGATGTATTTGTAGAACACATCCAGATCAATTGGGCCAGCCAAGGAGGATTTTGCATCTAGCAGTACTTTGTAGTTATCTCCACCTGCAGCCATGAAATTGTTCACGACAGCAGTGTATGATTTTTTAGGATCAATCGGTGTACCATCTGCAAGCGTAAGAGCCGTCACACGCTCAGTAACCGGCTTGCTGAAGTCGGCTGTGTATTTCAAACCAGCAATTTGCAACGTTTTTGTATTTGGTGTACCGTCAGCATTGGTTCCCCATTGCTGTTGTAGCAACGTTTTCACCTGCTCACCTGTCAGCTCCAGCTTCACGAGTGTATTGCCGAAAGGCTGGATTTTAGCCAAATCTGCAAAGGTCACATCCCCTTTGGGCAGGTCTGCACGGATACCACCTGGATTCATGAATGCAAAGTCAGCCTTACTTGCTTTATCGCCAAAGTCTGCTTGACGCATCGCATCTGCAATCAGGTTGCCCAGTGGAGCTTCGTTATTGTAAGCATCCGTACGCAAAACGGTACCATCTGTTGTACCTACTGGCTTGGTCAGCTCAGGGTGCTTATCCAAAGACTTCTTAATAATTGCTAGTGTTTCAGGATCTTCTTTTACACCCTCTTGGAACGTGGTTGTCACGGTAGCCGATTTTTCAGTTACATCTCCCGTAACAGGGTCAATCATCAGCTTGATGTCTTCAAACGCCGTACCATAAGAGTACGCTTGCACGATCAGCTTGCCATTCACGACACCATTGGCCAGAGCGTGATTATCACCCGCAACGATGACATCAACAGGAGAGTTTGCAGGCAACGCTTTTGCCAGATCAGCCGCTTCTCCAGTTGTTACCCCTTCTTTGGTCGATGCTGGGTCATGTGCCAGAACGATGATCGTTTCAACGCCTTGGTCTTGCAATTCTTTTGCATATTTATTAACGGCTTCAACCTCTTCTTCAGCGCTCAGGAAACGTACACCTGCTGTACCCGCTGGAGATACTTTGTTTGGCGTTGATTTCGTCACGAGTCCGATGAATCCGATTTTGACGCCACCTACTTCTTTGATCACATACGGTTTAATCAGGGGTTTACCTGTGGAGTTTTCGATCACATTTGCATTCACATAATCAAATTTGGCACCGGCGTGAGTTACTTTACCTTCTTTTGGATCAAGTCCGCCAAAAATTTGAGCCTTCAATGCAGCAATCCCTTGGTCGAATTCATGGTTGCCCAGGGAACCTACATCAAATCCCATCATATTCATCCATTCCATGGTAGGCTCATCGCGATCCATAGATGAGACTGGAGCAGATGCACCAACCGAGTCGCCGTTATGGAACAGCAAGGAATGCTCATATTTGGCCTTAGCTTCTTTGAGATACGTTGCTAGAATTGGAGCAGAACCTGCCTTCTTATCACCAACCATAGATGTTGTATCCAATTGGCCGTGGAAATCATTGATTCCTATCAAATGTACCTCTACATCTTTACCTGCGGCAGAAACGGAACCGGCTGCGCCGAACAGCTGAGTGAGTAATAATGTAGCAGCTGCCACACGAATGGTGCTTTTCCCCAAAACTTTTTTCCAAGACATGAGTAAACCAAACCCCTCTCCAATTTCAAATCCTGAAACATTTTACCATAGTTCAATTCATAAAAGTGACCAATTCTATTAAATCTATGTAAAAAAAATTACAAAAGAATACAGAACTCTTTATATTGAAAATGTTGTATTTTATATTTTTCTCTTGCTATAGTGGAATAAAATGTTATATATTCTCTTTGTAATCACTTTCTAACTCTGTTAAATGAATGAATCATCCTCCTTTACTACCACTATGCCTTTCTGAAACTTCTACCAAACATATTTAAGCTCACAACGATATAAACCATCTATTCTAGCATTTGATTGCCATTAAAGGAGGTGACCCTGAGAGCTCTGTACATATGGCTGTCCCATGAATGACCACTGGGGGATGTGTTGATTGCTCTTTCACCACTTCTGACCGAACGCTATGTTGCATTACGGCAATACCCGTAAGCGTTTGTTGTACTACGCAATTTGCATCAACCATTCTAAGGAATATAGGAGAGTGTCCAATGAAAAAGCTATTTTTCCCAAAATCATTCCGCATTTTGATCACATGTTTGCTGATCCTGGCCTTTGCTGTACCCACAACAGCTTCCGCAGGCTACCTTGGAGATAAATTGTTGATCGGTCAGAGTATGCAAAAAGGGGACTATCTGACCTCCCAAGACGGCAGGTTTTCAGCCATCTGGCAGGATGACGGGAATTTCGTAATCTACCAGAACGGCTCTTCTCTATGGAGCAGTGGCACAAGTAAAAGCGGAGCACTTTCGTTTAAATTCGAACAACAATATGGGAAGCCTGTCATCTATAAATATGGAACGAAGTGGCAAACAATTTATCAATATGCTTATCGTTGGGGAACCAACCCGGCCACAGGGAAGTATGAATACTATTATGGCCCGGGCTGGGATACCGTACTGGTAACAGATACAACCAAGCTGGTAGATGCCTGGTTTGCGAATACTGCAGCATGGATTCCTGGTCACCATGGAAGCGCATTACCAACGAGCACAACAGGGGATACTTTCGTCATGCAAAATGACGGTAACCTAGTTCTCTACAATACTACCCTGACCAACGAATATTACCCGAATAGCTGGATTCCTGTCTGGGCTTCCAATACGGGCGGCCGTTAATAGGGGATCGACAGAAGCCTTATATTTATGTTGAATGATACTCGCAATGAATATATGAAAAGCCGAAGCAGGAGTTTATCCCCGCTTCGGCTTTTTTATTTTTCGCGAATTACCACAGATCTTCCGGAATGTATTTTAACATCGTTTCGGAGCCATCTGGATTGATCTTGTACGTATGCGTTCTTGTCGCTTCCTCAAGATCTCCGAATGACCATCTGCCCAAACGGTTGTCTGGATAAGAAGCTTCAACCCCGGTTAATGGGCCTCTGTACAACATCCCATTGATCATTTTGACAGCTTCCTCTCTGGTAAGCTGACTGTTGGGTTGGAAGGAGCCATTTTTGTATCCTGCTAGGAATCCAAAACGGTATACCTCATCGATAGACTGCTCCGCCCAGCTCCCTTCAATATCGGTAAACGAGCTGATTCTCAATACATTGTTCATCTTCAGCTCTCTTGCAACTCCGAGATAACGAGCAATGGCTGTTGCCAGCTCTGCCCGTGTGATCGGTTGATCTGGCTTGAACGTGTTATCTGCATAACCTTTAAATATCTCTTTGTTTACAACTGCTTCGATATAATCGGCTCCCCAGTAACTTGTAGCAACATCACTGAACAGCTGAACGTGGTGAACCTCATCTTGCAATTGCAGTGTACGGGCAAAGATGGCAGCAATCTCTGCACGGGTAATGAGTCGTCCGGGTTTAACGTTACCATCTGGATATCCCATAATGTAACGGGCATGCTTATGTTCATAACGGTTAGAATACAACATCACCTTGATCAAGGATGCATCATCTTGTGTATTCGTAAGTGTAAGCTTGTGATCCGTACCTATACTAGCCGTTATGATCCCAAAATCTTCACCTTCGTTCATATCGTTAACCTTGAGTTTGAACGTCAGCTTGCCTTGCGTTCCTCCCGTCAGCTTACCAACATTCCACTTGAGTTCTTGGCCTGTCAAAGCACCGCCGTTCGCATCCACCAAACTTAGCCCTGAAGGGATCTTAACTTTGATGTACACACCATCGGCATCGATCGAGGTTTTATTGGCATAGATCACGGTGAAGGTAAGTGTATCTCCTTCGCCACCCTTCATTTTGTCAACCAGAATCGCTGTAGCGAGATCGATAGACCCCGAAGGCGTCGTAGTTGTTGGAACAGTTGCTGGTGGAGTTGAAGTTGTCGGTGAGTTTGATGCACCCGCACTCGTTCCTGCTCCTGCTCCTGTTCCTGTTCCTGTTCCTGTTCCTGTTCCTGTTCCTCCAGATGTTGGCATAGGTGTCATGCTAAAGTTATACAGCACAATATCCGTACCCACATGAATCAGCGGTTGGCTTGGATCAACAACTCTGCTATCAAAATCCTTATATCCAGCTCTCTTCGCAGTTAAATAATAGTCCGTATGCGGAAATACCATAAAGGCATATTGCCCTGTCGCATCACTTGTCTGCGGGTTGGCATTATCCGCTGGTGGGAAGTTATTCACTGGCGGCAAGTTAACAACCGTTCCGTTACTGTAATGAAGTGTAACAACAGCACCGGTTATCGGTTGACCTGTTACGGAATCTGTAATTGTACCATACGGGTCAATAAGCACTTCACTGATGCTAATCTGTCCGTCTGCATTAATTTCGGCATTCATGTGCCCTACAACGATAGGTTGTGTCCCACCTCCTGGAAGCGGAATGTTATAGATGACTTTTGCCGTATAGCTGCCCTTGAGCACACTGTCGATATTAAATATACCGTTGTGGTCAACTGGACCTGTATGATCGCCATTACCATCATTGATCAATACATTGTAGCCACCGCCCACAGTCCCATCGAGCGTTGCGGATTCCCCTTGCGTTTTTCCAACCAGGACAATACCTGATACGGTTTTATTTCCATCAAAGGAATGGCCATCCACACTTCCGTTTACGGGGACGTTCTGATTAAACGTGACCGATTTCTGCTGACCGTTGATCTCAACCAGCTTTGTAATCGATACATCGTATGTCACATTCCCCTGCGGTATAGCAATGGTGTATGCCCCGTCAACTCCTGTAATAGCAACCGCGTGAAAATCAGCAATGCCATCTCCGTCAAAATCTTTACTTACTTTAATCGTGGAACCTGCTAACGGATGTCCTGCCTGGTCTGTGACAACACCTGTAATAACCCCAGGAGTAATCGTGATATAGATCGTGTCACTAACCTGGATACCCTTTTGGCTATCATCTACGGTTGCCGTCAGCGGTATGGATACCGATCCCGCACCCCCAAGAACCGCTGCAGTAAAGGTTGTCTTAGCAACGCCTTGTGCATCCGTCAGAACCGTTATTGTATTGGTATTTCCGGTAAAATGACCGTACGTTGTATTCGGTACTTCAAACACAACTTCAACGCCTGCCTGAGGACGCCCCTCTTTATCGGTTATCACCGTCTTAAATTCGGATGTAGCCGTACCATTACCAAGTATGGATGAGGGGTTGGCTGTTAATGTTATCTCGTAATCCACAAGTTCAAAATCTTCGGTGATATGTCCGTTTCCATTCACATTGGCTGTAGACACAGAGACTTCTCTATGCGCCGGGCTATATCCATCACGCACAACTTCCAAAATATAATTATTGATGACGACGTCTTCGAAATTGTACTTCCCATTTGTATCGGTCGTAGTACGCCCCTTCTCTTTACCCGCAAGGTCGCGCAAAATTACAGTAGCACCAGATACCGGATTTTGGGTCTCTTTATCTCTGATTGTTCCATCAATGCTAGGGTTGATAAATGTGATTGTAACCGTAGCTTCGTTGGAATTACCTACTCCATCATAAGCCTGATAAGTGAACGTCACACTGCCAGATATTTCTCCAGCAGGCACAAACGTAAATGAACCATCGGTTTTAACATTCAGTGTCCCCTTGCTTGTATCACTCAGGGAGCTGATGCTCACGGCAGTAAGCGTACCGTTCCCTACAACGGTATCATTCGATAGAATACCGGTTGCCGCAGGAACGTTCAGCGTACGGCCCTTCACTACCTGATAGCTGTCATTCTCAGCTGTAGACAGCTTACTGAATTTTGCATAATAGTCTCCAGCTGAGGAAACTGTCAATGCATAAACTTTATCCGTACTTACAGGTGTACCTGTACCTTCCTCGTTGTCATACCATCCTGCGAAGGCATAACCTGAAGCTGGATTTGCCGTAATCGTTGCCGATTCGCCAAGTGCATAGACACCGTCACCTTCTGTTACGCCACCAACATTACCAATGACATGAGTCGTGATCGGCACTTTGATGGTGATGGTAACCGTAGCTGAACTTGAGTAGGCTGTCCCGTCATAGGCCTCATAAGTAAATGTCACATTACCCGATGCATTTGCTTCCGCAACAAACGTAAACGATCCGTCCGGATTTACATGTAGTGTACCTTTGCTCGTATCACTAAGCGAACTGACATGGTCCACGGTAAGCGGATGATTCTCATCATCGGTATCGTTAGAGAGCAAGCCCTTCTCCGCTGGAACATCCAGTGTGTCTCCGCTTCTAACGTTGTAGCTGTCGTTTTTCGCGGTTGGCTTATGTGCAGGTGGTGTAATGTTAATCGTTACCGTCGCTTCATTCGATAGGGCAGAACCATTATTAGCTTTATAGGTGAACGTCACACTACCCGATGCTTCTGCTTCCGCCACAAAGGTGAATGATCCATTTGAATATACATTCAGTGTCCCCTTGCCTTCATCACTGATTGAACTGATACTTACAGCAGTAAGTGTACGTCCCTCGCCATCCGTATCGTTGAGCAAAATGCCCTCTTCCACTGGAACACTGAGAGTTTCTCCTCTCACAACGCTATAAGTATCATCATGGGCTACGGGTAACGATGTGAACTTTGCATAGTAATCCTGATTCGTCTGAACCGTGAACGTATATGTTGTATTCGTACTTGAAGGCGTTCCTGTTCCTCCCGGGTTATCATACCACCCTGCGAATGTATAACCCTGATTCGGAGTAGCTGTAATTGTTGCAGAATCACCAATGTTATAGGTGGCATCCCCTACAGATGTACCACCTACAGCTCCAATAACATGCGTGTTGATTACAGCTGTGGTCACGTTGGTTACATCCGTAGATACCGTATTGGACGCAAGGTTAATTCCTGAAATGACAGCATTATCGCTATCTAACGTCTGCGGCGTGCCCGGTGCAGTTTTCGTAAAAGTAAGCACCTTGCTGTCATTGGCTGGAACATCAATCCCTGTTTGGGTTTGGCCATCGCTAATGACGCTGAGCCCTGTAATAGCTGTATTTGTATAGTTATAGATGGTCACTTTGTAATCTATAGACCCGTTAATTGGAACGGTTGCCGGGCCTGTCTTCATAATTCCCATCTGCAAATCAAGCTTCCCGTTGTTTCCAAGTCTCATAATGGCCTTGCCATTATTCAGCGATTCCTCGGTTACATACGTTGCGCCGATTCCACCCGTTTTGGAAATGGTCTGTTTACTTGTTAAAGCCTGATAATAGGGACTGTCAGCAGGTGGTTGGAAGTACGCTGCCGTCTTGGCTCCATCACTCGCATTGCCCGCATTGATGTAACGGGATGTGTCACCCACCTGATCAGGTGCTACCTGAAATGTCGGTTTTACTTTATAACTGATTTTAAAAGAACCGCCTGCTGGCGCACTATAGTCTCCAGGCTGCGGACTTGTCCGGTTTTTGAAACGGTAAATATGCGATTGCATATCATCTGCGTCAATATACCATGTAAGACTGCTAACGCCTGCGACGGTTTTAATGACCGCCTTACTTCCATACCCCGCGAATGCATACGCTGTACCACCGTTTATATTCGTATTTGTGTCTACTGTCGCAACAGCATCCCCGATTTTTAACGTGGACAGATCCACAGCAAAATCATTGCTGATATCGTCTGCAACAACGATAGCACTCGCGATATCTGCCGTTTCCCCACCGTTCCCCAGATCCGTGGTTTCCGGTATGTTGAGAAGCGGAAGTATCGTTGTAGTAGCCTCAACATCATTGGTTAAACCGGAGAAAGCTGATTTCACAATGTCATACGTTGGGGCAAATGTGTAATAACTACTGTATACAAATGAATTGGCATAGTTAAATCCATTAGGCCCCTGAGATGCATATGCACTCAGTTTGTCATATGTGTTCTTGGCAGTACCATAGTTATAATTACTATCTTCCTTATTCTCGTTGACTCGTTTCGGATCAAGTCCTGCCCACGCATACACAGGTTCGTTACCGTTATACGGTCCATTGATCGCCGTTGTGGAACCCAACCCTACAGTATACACTTTGGACTGAGTGGCTTCTCCCCCATTGTATTCGGTGTATTTACGGTCCATAAGATCCTTCATATATGCACCGGTAAGAATGGTTAACGCAGCAATTTCCGGATCACCTGTATTTGCCAAACCGACGCCCGCTGTAGCTGGCACATACTTGTTAACATTCGTTCCGCTTTGATTATAATTCGGGATTGTTGTAGCCTCAGCTAATGCATTGGCAAAATTGGTCTCAAATGAACTGCCTTTCGGCGAAAGAGACCATGCTTTCTTGGCATGAATTGCCGCTCCATCAGATAGAAGGAATAAATAAGGCTGTCGCTTTGGACCTGCTCCCTTCGTTCCCACCTTACTCATCGTCTTCGAGACACCGTACATGATTCCGTCCTGAGTGGGAGTGCCGGGCCCTAGTCCAACTGCAGGTTGTGTTCCAACGGAACTACCATCTTTGATTAGATTACTGTTCAAAGTAACCGTTTGAGTATTGCCACCTACGTATTTCAGATAGTCTTCTGTACCATGACCCGAACTAAATTCGTAATGTCCCATCTCCATAAATGTACCGAGATGGTTAGCATCAGCTGATCCGCCGAACCAATATACCGCAACACGGTTGTTGGAATTGGCGTTCATGACTGTACGGATGGCGTCATTTGCAGCCTTAGCCATAGCTTCTACGCGATAATAAACGCCTGCATCTCCAGCTGTGAGCGCTACTTCTTTACCGCTGCGGGTACCCATTGAAGAACTCATATCCAAAATAAAAGTTACGTCTGCCGCTGATCCGTTCGCATTGCTGTTACCGCCAACGCCTGGATTCGTGGAGTTGGATGTCATATATTCTTGTGCTAGCGCAGATAATTGAATATTGAATGTACCATCACTCTCTGCCGTAACACTCTTGTCTGTCCAGATCCGTCCATCTGAGGCAGCTGTACCGAAACCAGCAGGTGCTGTATCTGTGACCGGATCGGCCGTTAACTTCACACGATATTGCTTGTAGTTTGCCTCTGCTGTGGTTGGAGCGTTATCTGCATAGGCTACTGAACCTAATAATGCAGATAGGCCACTCCCCCCCAGGATTAAACATACCGTGAGCACAATAGAAATGATTTTTTTGATGCCTTTGGTCATATCCTTTTTGCCTCCATATAAAATTGAAATGTAACTGGTTTCTTGCTGTAGATAATTCTGAATCCCCTTTCATATATGCAACCCAGTTAACTTGCTATAGGGAATTCTTGTGCCTGATCTACAAAGGTGCATTCACAAAGTAATCTACTGAATCTATTATTGTCTATGACCTACTTTCTATATAAAAGATGATTAGCGAGATTCAGTATAACCTCTGTCTCTAAACAAATACTGAACAACAAAAAAGCCTCAGGAAAATCCTAAGGCTACACACTATTAATATAATTAATTCGAGTTCTATTTCCTGATAGGATCGTTCCAAGCAAAGGAAACTGACGCATCAGGGGCGAAAAGGCGGTAAAAGATGTACTTCAGTAGGTTTCAAGACACGCCCTAGTTACGCGCTTGATTGTGAAGCTTCAAAAACACCTGATAGCTGCGTTCAGCACAGGAAGAGATCGACACCGGATCGAATCCAACCAGATCGGCGTAAAGCGTGTCGTTTAGTGGAGCTGTCCAGGATTCGGGCAACTGTGCCGCACCAAGGCGCGCACCCATGATCGAGCCCACCGTAGCTCCATTACAATCGGTGTCGAGCCCACCATAAACAGACGTGACAACCGCTTTCTCAAAATCATTGCCAGCATACACCAGCGATGCTGCTACCAGTGCAGCATTGTTATTGGTATGCACCGCATCATAATGACTGAACGTATCCCAAATCCTGCTGACCAATTCCCGCTCGTTCCGAGCAGAGAGTCCAATCTCCATGCCTTGAAGCACATCTGCGGCCAGTCTGCTTGTCTTCGGAATCTCGCTGAGTCCAATTTCTACGATACGCTCGCTATTATTTTCCACAAACGCCGCAGCGATCATCGCTGCATTCAACATCTCACCATAAATACCATTCTTGACATGAGAAAAGGAGGCATCTCGCCAGCCAAGTTCGGCTGCCAGTTCAGGTTGTCCGGCTACACCATATGCCAATCCGTCAGCGCGGATTGCAGCTCCGATCCACTCGCGATATGGATTGAGATGCATACGTACACGTTCCTGGCGTAGTGCCCAATCCGCAGGTTTATCCGACTTCAGGTGTGAAGTCTCCTGGGCAAAGTTCATGTATGCTTGTGTCTCCGCTGTACATACCTGACTGTATGTGAGACGGTGATGCCACAGTTTTCCGATATCCCACGAATCCCAGTCCAGCCCTTTTTCCTCCAGCAACAGCAAGCCCAGAATCGTGTAACGAATATCATCATCGCTCTCCATAAACCGAATTTTCTCTCGGACACTTAAAGGCCCCAGTTCTGTCAAACTCAAGCCATACTCCTGCTCCGCACGGGAATGTTCAGGAGTATACCCTCGAATTGGCCAGGCGTCAGCTCCCTTGAACCAAAGCTCAATATTTTCCCAGCCCGGGCGTCCATCCTTACCGTAGAGGTAATCGGGGTGTTCCAATGGCTTCCCTAGTGCACACCCAACACTTCGCCCGAGCCAAGCCCCGTAGAATTTATCTCGCCATACTTGCTCACTCCAGTCCGCTTGAAGCTCGCGAGGGCCCTCTGGACGCAAAGCACGGATGTCTTCCAAATTCGAAGGTTCTGCAAAAGGAAAATCAGCCGATACCTGAAGTTCCATCAGTTCTCGGTAGAGTTGCAACAGCGTGCTCTCATCATCAGCGGCCTCGTCCCACTTTTGCATATATCCCTGAGTGTCACAGCCTTCCTCACCCCGTTGAAGCAGTTCAAGTCGCACCGTCTCTCGCAAGTCAGTCCAGCCTGCCATATTAAGAATCCCCTTGTGGAGATTGCTCTACACGAGCGTCCAGGATAGCAAGTGCATCATAGATGAGACGAATGAAGGCATCACGGTCAACATCTAGCAGTACGTTCACATTAGGCTCGCGATCTGTCTTGGTGCGCAAGTCGCCCACGGTCATCCCGCGTGTGTGCGTTCCTTGGGTTTCGATCGTCACGTCCAGCATTTTGCTTTGGAACAGCTGAGGCTGAAGCAGCCATGCAATGGCACACGGATCATGCAGGGCATTGCCATGGTAACCCATCTTTTTGCCGTAAATCGAGTAGAAGTCCAGCAGTTCCCCAACCATAACTGATACGGGGCCGCGTGTTTTCAAAGCCTCAATCTCCTCGTCAAAAATAGCCGCTTTATCCGTCACATCCAGTCCACTCATCGTGATCGGAATTCCTGATTCAAATACAATTTGGGCCGCTTCCGGGTCAACATAGATGTTAAACTCTGCTGTACGAGTTACATTTCCATAAGCAATGCCTCCACCCATCATGGAAATGCCCGCAATCCGTGACTTCAGTTCAGGATACGCACGAATGAGGGTAGCAATATTGGTCAACGGGCCAATGGGCACAAGGGTGATCGGCTCATCCGAAGACAGCAACAGATTTCGTATAAACTCTACAGCCCCTTCTTCAATTGCCCGAAAGCGGCTTGGCGGAAGTACAGGGCCGTCCATTCCCGATTCACCATGGGCTTCCTCTCCCGTCACTAAGGAACCCAACAGCGGCCCCTTCGCTCCTTTCGCTACCGGGATATCCGCTCCGACAAAACTGAGAATTTTGAGCGCATTATTCGTAATCTTCTCTAAGGTCTGGTTGCCGCCCACTGTTGTGATGCCCTTAATCTCCAGCTGCTCTGGGTTAGCCAGCGCTAGCAAAATGGCAATTGCGTCGTCATGTCCTGGATCACAGTCAATAATTATAGGTTTTGTCATTGTTCTCTCCTCAGTTCGTTTTTTGTGCGAGTTTACGCCGCTTCTTACGTGTCTCAGCAATCGCATAAACAATTAGTCCGATCACGGTGGCTACATAAGGTAATGTACCGATTAACTCAGCCGGTATCTTGAGCACCTGCAATGCATTAGCCAGTGCCTCCGCTCCACCGAATAGCAGTGAGGTCAGGGCTGTGCCTACGGTTGTACTGCGTCCCATAGACTCCGCTGCGATGGCAATCCAGCCCCGGCCAGCGATCATATCTCTGGTGAATAGAGATAAATATCCCATCGACATGTAGGCACCACCCAAACTGGCAAAGAATCCACTCAGCAACAAAGCCATATACTGAATTTTCACCACACTGACACCAACCGACTGTGCCGCATGCGGATTCTCACCGACGGAACGAATTTGCAGACCTAGTGGCGTACGTTTTAATAAATAATAGACGGCAATAACGGCTAGAATGGAAGCATATGTCAAAATGTGGTGCCCTGACAGAATCGGTCCGAGCACCGGAATTTGTTGCAACAGGGGAATATCTATACTAGGCAACACCTTGCTCGGCAAGGACGTAGATGAACCTTTGTCACCACTAAGCAAGTACAGTAGAAACACCGTTCCCCCTGATGCAAACATATTGATGGCAACGCCGCCGAGAATAATATGCGTCTTGAATTTAAGGGTGAAGAAAGCAAGCATTCCGGCAATCGCCGTACCCGACAGCACTGCGCCAAGTAATCCGATCCAGGCACTGGCCGTGTATGAGCTGACAACAACCCCCGCCAGTGCGGATACGAGCATGATTCCCTCCATACCAATGTTGATGATCCCAGCTCGATTGGAGATCAATGCACCTAAAGCCGCGAACAAAATCGGAGTAGTAACCCGTAATACAGAGAAGGCAAAATCCGTCGTTAAAATGACGTTCAGCAGGCTATTCATGCAGTTTGGCCTCCTTCAGCAGCATCCGATTCTTCCAGAATTTCAAGAACTGCTCCGCAGAGATCAGCAAAATAATGACTGCTTGAATAATGGAAATCATCTCGGAAGGCACATCCGACAAACGAGCCATCAGGTCCGCACCGATACGAATATAGGCGAGGAAGAGTGCGGCACCAATGACGGAAAGAGGATTGTTCTTGGCAAGCATGGCCACAAGTGCACCATCCAGTCCATATCCCGGCAATGCCGTCCATTGAAAGCGATTATACATGCCCAGCACTTCGACCGAACCACCCATACCGGCAATAAAACCTGCAATTAGGTGCACCAGAATGATGACTTTTGCTGTTTTCATACCGGAGTATCCAGCAAATTCGCGGTTGGCTCCCGTCATGCGCAGCTCATATCCCCACTTCGTGCGATACATGAAATAATGAGCAAGAACAATCAACACCAGCACAATGATCAGTCCGGTATGCAGCCGTGTGCCTGGCATTATTTTGTCCAGCTGTGCCGTCTCGGCAAATTTATAAGATACATTCGAGAACGCCTTGGCATCCCGCAGGTGATAATTCAACAGATACAAGCCAATTCCAAAAAAGATGCTATTAAACATCAGTGATGTGACCAGTTCATTGGCATTCCATTTGGCCTTTAGATAACCGGGAATAGCTGAGAGTAGTGCACCCACAATCGAACCCGCTCCAATCGCCACGATCGGGTGCATAATTCCGTTCATGCTTAGATGAATAGCCAGAATGGCAGCAACAATGCCTGAGATATAGAAGATACCTTCAGCGCCCAAATTGAACATGTTCGTTTTAAATAGGAGTGACACCGACAGCCCTGTAAACATGAGCGGAATTGCCATTTCCACAACATTGCCCATGCGGCTTAAGGTGGACAGCGGCTCAAACAGGAAGATGCGGATAGTCTCTACAGGCTGGCTGCTCACCAGAGAGATAATAATAAATGCAATAGCTAAAGAAATAAGAATGACTGCTGCCGTGCGGTATACTTCAAAATATTTTAATCGGATCATGGGGAAGCCTCCTCCTCATACTGCTCCTGCTGCTCACGAATCCCAAGCATGTAGAGACCCAGCTCCTCTTCGCTGACGCTTGACGGCGAATCCAACCGGGCGGCAATCTTGCCGTCATATAACACAAGCAGTGTATCACTCATTTCCAGAATTTCATTCAGATCAGCCGATACAAGCACAATTGCAGAGCCCGCATCCCGTAGCTCCAGCAACTTCTGATGGATAAACTGTGCCGCTCCAATGTCCACCCCCCGCGTAGGTTGCTCTGCTATGAGCAGATCCGGTTCGGTTGAGCACTCACGGGCAACGACTACCTTTTGCATATTGCCTCCTGACAACATACCGATTGGCTGTGACGGGCCGGAGCAACGAACCTTGAATTCCTCCACCAGAGAACTTGCCAGCTTTTGAATGGATGACATACTAAGGAGCGGCCCTCTATTCAGCAATTTCGAACGGTACCGGGTGGAGATCAGATTGTCTGCAATACTTGCCTCACCAGCTGACCCCTGGCGCATCCGGTCTTCCGGGATGTAGGAGACGCCGAGCCCACGAATCTCGCGGATACCGAGTGAATGAATATCCTTTCCCTTCATTTCGACCTTGCCGCCTGCATAGCGGTTCCCCAAGCTTCCAGTCAGTGCTTCTACGAGCTGACTTTGCCCATTGCCTTCTACACCAGCAATCCCGACAATTTCTCCTGCACGAACATGAAAGCTGATATCCGACAACAGTGCCTTGCCTTCGGGATCAACTGCCCCTAAATTCTGCACAGACAGTACAGGCTCACCATAATTCTTCTGCGTCTTGTCATACTTAAGCACAACATCCCGTCCAACCATTAGCCGTGATATTTCCTGTTCTGTCACATCTGCAATGTTAAGCACACCCTCGGTACGTCCGCCACGCAAAATGGTAATTCTATCGCAGATCGCTTTCACTTCTTTCAGCTTGTGCGAGATAAACACAATCGTATGTCCTTTTTCTTTCAGCAGCTTCAACTCTCGGAACAACTCTTCTGTCTCCTGTGGAGTTAGTACGGCTGTAGGCTCATCCAGAATGAGTATTTCTGCACCACGTAGCAGAGCTTTCAAAATCTCTACCTTTTGCTTCATCCCTACGCTCAAATCCTCAACCTTGGCCCTTGGATTCACGGACAGATTGTACTTGCGCGCCGTTTCCTCCGTCATGCGGACAGCTTCTGCATAATGAATGCCCACACCGCGTCTCGGCTCCATGCCGAGCACCATATTCTCAGCCACGGTGAAGGAAGGAACGAGCATGAAGTGTTGATGCACCATACCAATTCCAAGTGCAATAGCATCCTGAGGGTTGCCAAGCTTGATCTGTTTTCCTTTTAACAAAATCTCGCCTTCGCTCGGCTCTTCCATGCCAAACATCATCTTCATCAATGTAGACTTGCCCGCCCCGTTCTCCCCGGCGATGGCATGAATCTCTCCCTCCTGCAAGGAGAACTGAACATTCTTGTTAGCGACCACCCCATTGGGGTAAACCTTTGAAATATTACGCATTTCCAACAGTGCGCCGGACATGTCGGGTTGCTCCTCTCTACTAGCAATGTGCACAAAAAATGTACAGCCGAAAATGCATCAATGATCATGACTACATCTCCAGCTGTACAACATACACTCGGTTATTTCACTCCGATGATCCTATCCAGTAAACGAATGTTTATGCTTATCTTATGGCTTCACGCTATTACGGATCGCTTCGATCTCTGAGGTTTCCATGCCCATCGCATTGGATACCTTAATCTCTTTGTTTTCAAGTTTCTTCTTGATCTCTTCTACTTTCGCTTGCAGATCAGCAGGGAATACACTTGTATAGATGTCATTCTCCGCAATACCAACACCGTTCTCGACAAAGCCCATCACCTGGCGCTTTCCTGTCTCCAGCTTGCCCTCTTTCGCCTGGGTCACGGCTTCCAAAATCGAAGTGTCGATCTTTTTGATCGCAGAAGTAATGATAAGGTTAGCTTTGGCAGGGTCTGTCTCTTTGAGCAACGCAGCCTGGTCCGAGTCCACGCCGATCGCATACTTGGTTTTTTCCTTGGCTGCATCAAAAATCCCCAGGCCTGTACCGCCCGCTACGTTAAAAATCACGTCAACTCCCGAGTTATATTGAATAAGGGAAAGTTCTTTTCCTTTGGCCGGATTGACGAAATCACCAGCATAAGATACAGCGACCTTAATATTTGGATCTACGTACTTAGCTCCTTCAATGTAACCGACGAGAAAAGCATTGATACCGGGAATGTCCATCCCGCCCAGGAAACCGATCAGGTTGTCCTTGTTTGCATTTGGCATGTCCGACTTGGTCGTGAGCGCCGCAACCGCTCCCGCCAGGAAGGATACTTCATTAGTAGAATAGGACATATTATATACATTGGCCGGGGCATCCTCGATGTCTGTATCGTAGTTAATGAACGTTTTATCCGGATGCTGCTCCGCAGCAGCATTAAACATTTCTGTAATTTCAGAGCCACCAGAAATGACGATGTCCCAGTCCTCAGCAGAAATATCGTTAAACGTTGGCTCCCACTTTGTTTTGTCTGCACCCATTTCAATGACCTTGGTCTTAGCGCCCAGTTCGGACTTAACTAGCTCAAGACCATGATTAGCAGCGTCGAAGAAGGATTTGTCTCCCAGTGTACCTGGAATCAGCAATACCACTTTCAGTTGATTGGTCTGCTCACCGCCATTCCCCGTTCCTGCTGAACCCGTTTCACCTGTTGTACCCTTCTTACCTCCACATGCGGACAGAAGCAACAACAACGCTACCATACAAATTACCAACGCATTCTTCTTCATGTTCTTTACTCACACCCCTGTTTGTTGTTAAAATCATGGATAATCTGTCGTGCTTACAGCCCAGCTTTATAAATCATGTAAATTAAAACCTAATTCTGAATTGTAATGCGTTTTCTTTTCTGCTATAACCGAACGTAAAAACGATTACTTTCATTTAACATTCGTTTATGAGTATGATCATAACAAAATCAAGCCATTATATTTATATGATTTCGGTCGCTTTTTTGTACGATTCGGCTAATTGTCGAAATTAGGGGGAAACAATAATGGATCAAGTTCTATATGTTGTCAGAGCCGAACACGCCCGGTTCACACATATCATCCCTCATCGCCATGAATGTTATGAGTTGGTATATTATTTTAAAGGGAACGGGACATCCATGATTGGAGAGCATAACTACCATTTTCAAGCTGGAACCTATGCACTTATTCCGCCACACCAACAGCATGATGAGGATCATCGCGGGGACGCTGAGGTACTTTTTGTTGGATTTCAGACGGATCTGTCCGAAATTGCCGAGCTGCAAGGCATGCATCAGGATGACCGGGAGCATAACATCTATAACTACATGCTACAGTTGAACACGGAATATACACGGCGGGGTGAAGGTGCTCAGGACTACCTGAACGACCGTCTACACCATATGTTACTGCACTTGCTCCATCGTGGAGGTAACAGCATGTACCCTCTGTTCTCCGGAGATCGACTCCAACATGTGCTTTCATATATAAATGAACATTTCACACAACGTCTCTCCATCGAGATGTTAGCGAACATGTCCGGATATAGCTATGATCGCTTCCGGCATCTGTTCAAAGAGAAATACGGAGCCTCCCCTTCTCGATATATGCTAATTAAACGCCTGGACTACGCCAAGCACCTTCTTGCCAGCACACAGATGTCCATCTCCGATGTCTCAGCCGAGGCGGGATTCGTGAATGATGCTCAGTTCTGCAACATGTTCAAAAGAGAGACTGGTACAACCCCGCGCTCCTATCGCAAAAACTTGCAGATCACGAACAACTAGCACCCTTGATTTTTGCTCTGTGAGAGAGTGAGGGTGCCAGATGCTTTTTTGGGGTTATACCTCGCCTGTTGCTACGTTCAACTTAACGAACGAAAAACGCCCTATCTACTGGTTTGTTGATAACCGTAAACAGGACGTGAGATTGTTCTTATTTTTATGGATAGACCTTCTAAAAACCGGCACGCTATAGTACTCACCAAATCCCTTCCTGTCAAGAAATAATGTGCGAATGAGCGATATAACGAGTGAGCCCCCCTTATGCTTTCTATACAGTAATGAATTTCCGGATATGCAGGGCAATATCACTTTTTTCAACTCATCAAGTATCACGTAAAATATTGTTCAGAATGATGAGGAATTCAGAAAGGAGCTCGACATGAACAGCGTGGATAAAATCCAGTTTTCTCTCTTTTATGGCGAAGTGCCTGAGGCAACTTGTTACGGGTATATGGAGATAAATCAGGATGGAAATATGATTGCTCTCTACAACAGTTATGGCGAAGAGATCGACCTGTTTGGCGGGCATGAAATGGTCAAGGTGCGGACGCTTGGCAAATTCGATGATGAGGACCGCGATAATTTTTACTCCTTGTTAGAAAGTGATGGCGTAGGATAAACTTCACAACTTTTGCTTCACAACTAAACTTTGTAGATTACAAAGAAAGAATGTCATTTTCCGAATTTGCCGAAATGTTTCATGAATCTTTTATACTCGGCATTTTCTTTTAATACAATGATGGAGGGATAGGCATTTGTTATGCGTTGTTTCAACGAAGCGAGCAATCCCTTCTTCATCATGCAATGAAACTTTCCTTCCCTGTACTGAATAAGCCGTAATGGAAACTGCACCACTCCAAAGTATAAATCATCTTCGGCCCTCTTGATGTTCTGCAAATGTTCCGATCAGAAATTCTTTACAACTTCCGTATTCTGTTCTGCATTCCTCATCAAACTCACCGTAGCCCTCTATTCCCTTGAGTTCGGATACATGAATTTCCATGATCTTGTCAAAAAATAGCTCGTAGCACTCAGCAAACTCTTCCAGGTTTAATTGATCGGCGATACATCCATTCGACGTCATATTTACGTTTTCAGATAGCATCGAACGAATCATGTGGTCCTTACTCATCTCTTCTTCTCCTTTTCTCAATTAAGATTCATCAGGTGCGCATCTGACATAAGAAAAGGATACCACTCGAAATGATGCGGGATATAGGCAATGAATATCTTAAGTAAACTTTACCTAGCCCTACAAAAATTCCCGCTTCTATATAAAATTAAAATATACTTGTGCCCGATCTACAAACGTGAATTAACAAAGCAATATACTGAACAAAAAAAGCCTTAGAACGAATTCTAAGGCTTTACTTTTGTTCAACCATTATTACATTATGACTTGGTTGCTCCGTCAATTAGCTTGGCTTGAATGAGCAAGCGTTGGATAATTGCTGCGGTTTCAGCACGACTCAAGTTCTGTGTCGGTGCCAGTCCTTCGCTGTTTCCTTGAACTAGACCACTATATACAGCAGTTGCAACCGCATCCTGCGCCCATACTGCTATGGAAGTATGATCAGCGAAGGGTGCGAGAACACTTGCCGTATCGACTGCTTTGGTCTCTTGATTAGTCAGTTTCATGGCGCGAGTAAGCATAACAAGTGCTTCCTGGCGTGTTATTGTCTGATTTGGCCCAAAGCTACCATCTGCATATCCTTGAATCAGACCGTAATCAGATGCCTGGGCAACAGCTCCAGCATACCAGTCAGCCGCCGCTACATCCTTGAAGGAGGTACCTTCTCCGTTCTCTGCCAGTCCAAGTGCACGAACCATAATTGATGCCAGTTCAGCACGTGTCACCTGGGCATCCGGATTATAATGATCCGAATCCACTCCGTTTACGATCATACGTGATGCCATATCTTTAACCGCTTGCTCCGACCATTTGCCAGTCACATCGGCAAACGTTTTTGGATGCCAGATGAGTGAATAATCACTGTTGGTCAGGCTATTAATTACCGCAAAGTATTTGCCGTCACGCGAAGTGACAAAAGTAGGCACATGACGAACGGTACCGTCTGCATTGTGCACGACAGCTGTGGTCACTTTGGATAGATCTACACCATCCGGCAGTGGAATTTCACGCTCGACGTACTGATTGAATTGATCTACTTTTACAGTTTTACCGCTATACGAAGCGGATACCTCAAAGGAAACGGGCTTCACTACCAGTGTATATTGCAGCTGTGAAGCAGATTGCTGAGCCTGCTGAGCTACAGCATCGGAGCTAGTACCAATTTCCACATGAATTACAATATCAGACAGCTTAATGGATGAGCCCAGGGTTTGAGATAATTTATCAATGTTCACCTGACCTGCTGGCAGACGATAGTTACCGTTTGCAGACTGTACTTCCATAATCGCCTGTTTATTTTCCATGGTCTTTACCGTTTCGCCGGTCAGTACAACGGATACCTGTTGAACATTTTTATCTGATACCGGAATGATGATAATCGGCTGTCCATTCGACTGTTGCAACTGATCTGCCAGCTTTGAAGAATCAATCGTTGCTACCATGGTTGTACGTCCACCAATGGTTTGGATATTTCCAGTAGCAATTTGCTCATATACTTTTCCATCGACTACAACACGCAGGCCGGAATTAGAAGGTACAGGTGTAGTTGGTATGGTTGTAGATGGAACGTTAGAGCCCGTACCTCCACCGGAGTTGCCGCCGGATGAACCGGAATTGCCAGAATCGGCTTGAGCACGGTTAACGATAATACTATACGTGCGTGCACTTCCATCCTGAGCTGAGATCGTTACATTAACGGTGCTTGTCCCTACGGCAATCGGCAGATCAGGAGCCAAGTTATCGCCTGACAAAGTGTATGGCCCAGCCACCACAACTCCGTTAGCATTATAGACGCTTACTGTTACTGTATATACAGTATCCGTTACAGCTGCTCTTACATTTATACTGCTAACTGAGTTGGTCACATTGGCGGTGTAGTTTGTTACATCTGGTGAAAATGCAGGACTTAACTGCAAAGGTGTCAACATGAGTCCACTCAGCACCGGTGCACCCGATTGTGGTGGCTGTGCAGGAGTAGCACTCATTTCATTGGAAGCCTGACTCTCTTTGGTTCCAGAGACCGCTTTAATCACAAAGTAATATTTCAAACCGTTCATAAGTCCGGTTACTTTGTATTCATGCGTGGCTCCATCTACTACAGCAACCGGCATTCCATACATTCCTGGAAATGGACCTACAAATACTTGATAACCTGTTGCACCATTTACAGGCGACCAGGAAAGCTTAACCTCGCTCTGTGCAGCTACAGGCTGATTCTGCACAGGAGCAGCTACATTGCTATCCATTGCAATTTGCGTCCACCCTGTAATGACATCATCACTGTTCACCTGTACGACATATACATACTGTTCGGATGTAGCAGGGAATGGACTGTCCAGCGAGACCAGCTGGGAATATCCAAGCGTAGTTGCCTTGCTACCTGTAACCGGACGTTTATATTCATCTGATCCACCTACTGCAAATTTATACGTCGATGAATCGGGCAATACAGTGATCTTTGCAGTATTAGGCACCTCACCTGCCTTGACTGTAATATCACTAAGCAATGGCACAGACTTAGCAACAACACTGCTATCGATTGGGAAGTCGTTCCAGCTTACAATACTGTTATCATCCTCAAGCTGGACAATTGTCATATTTGAATTACCGCCAACTTCAATATCCTGATCCGAATTTAGCGGAATTGTATAATATGTTGTATTTTTATCGCCTACTAATGGACGTGGTAATGCACCAGCAACCGAAAATGTATAACTATACCCAAACTGTTGAGACAAATTAGAAACCTTAATCGTTCCAGGCTTGCTCCCAGGTACCAGAACAGGATTAGTCAGTAGAGGAACCTGTGCTGGAATCGCCACACTAACCTCGGATGAGTAGGGGCTATCTCCGTTCGATGTGCTGGCTTTAATGGCAAAATAATAGGTGTGCCCAGGTTCCAAATCAGGAATGGTATACATTCCATCTGTACTATCTACAGTAGCAACTGGAGACGTATCATAAACACCAGTTTGTGTACCTTTATAAATTTTGTACGACAGTACGGAAGAATCAGTTGTCCAGGTTAATAGAGCTGATTTTCCATTACGCTGTGCCTGTAAGCCAGCGGGGACTTGGATAGAAGGTGCTGGTGTGTACGTAGCTGCTCTAACTTTGGATGAACTTGACCAGAGCATATAGATGGACTTACCACTTGAATCAGGTATGAGTGTAGACGCAGAACCATCTGAGCTCTGACCATTCAATCCACTACTAGCATCCGTCCATGTTGTTCCATCATACAAAGCAGCTTTCATCTGAGAATTCATCATCCAGCGCACAAGTAATTGATTGTCCACAACCGATAGGAACGGCATAGAGGCTGACTGATTTAAAGTTGTAGGAACTACGCTGTCTCCTACTGGTTCCCAAGTATGGCCATCATAAGCTTTTAGACGAATAGCCGTAGGATCGTTCCGCCATGCCGCATACAACTTACCTTTATATTCTTGGAGGGAAATGGATACTTGAGAACTCGTTGAATCAGCTATGCCAGCATTACCCGATACATTAATCCAACTTCCATTAGCTGTACGCTTAGATACAACAGCATAATAGTAATATGGACTACTACTCATTTGCTCTGTCCATCCCATATAGAGTGAGCCATTATAGATTGCAAAAGTCTGAGTATTTACTCCACCATTGGATTGAAGAGACGCGATCGGTTGATCATCGATCCACGATGTTCCCGTATACCTTTTTAATTTATTCACGTATTGTGCACCGTTAAACTCTTTATATGATGCATAAAGATCTCCATTGTAGGACACTAACATATAGTTTCCTGTATTTAGTGTCGTACTCGGCCCTGCTACGATACCACCTGTTATCGATGTCCAAGTACCATTTTGGAGTTTTTTTACATAAATCCCCTTATTGTTACCCGCACTTTGTTCATGCCAGATCACATATAATTCATTATTATGAACAGTGATATATGGACTACTTGCGGTTTGGCTGTTATCCATATTAATTCCCGTTCCGCCATCAACGGCTTCCCAGGTACCATTGATTTGGGTCATTACACGAACACGAGCAGTATTTCCACTGCCCATCATCCCTGTAACTTGTTCTATGAACGTCACATACAACTGGCCATCGAACAATGCAGCGCTTGAACCTCGATAGTTTGCATTGTTTGATGAAGAACTTTTAATTCCCCCATCATCAATAAATTGCCATGTTCCCTGCTGAATCGGAGTAGCACCCACACCAGCAGGTGTTATTCCTCCCAGCAAAAGCAGAAAAACTAAGAAGATGCTGATAATCTTTTGTCCTCGTTTGTTGAATACATTATGTATGTTCAATCCATTTCCCCCCTTATTCTATTACACTCGTGTCGACGCTATCGCAAGTATATCATGCAATCTCCAAATTTTTTCATTTTTCGACAAATAAAATAATGTACCCAATCACAAAGCATGGAAACTAACTAGTAATCTTGTATAAAACTCCCCGGATGTTTTTCCTGAGCTACGCTAGAGTTATAATCAAAAGCTAAAAGCCCAAGCCACTTTTCTGCTTGAGCTTTATCTCTTTACCCACACTTGAACGAACCATTTTACTACTTATAGTCATTCATCGGCCCTTTATCCATGATCACTTCTACCATTTTGGAAGATCCCATCTTGAGCTTGGGCCTGAACTCTGAATTCGGTTTACTATAGAGCTCCAATGGGCTTATGATTACACCGTCTGGTGTGTTATACAGTATTCCTGGTACACAGGTATATATCTTATCATTGTTATTAGCATTCTTAGCCGAGATCGTAACAGAGGTTCCCTCATGATTATCTATACTCATCGAGACCTTGTATCTGTAGAAAGAACCCGTCCCATTGGACTGAGCTGAATAAACGACAGGAACAACCGCGAGGATATCATCTCTTAATCTTAATTTGATCACCTCTGTCTTAATGGCTTGATTGCTTCTCCCCACATCACCCTTATGTTCCACAGCACCGTTACCAAAGCTTTGAAGTGGCGGTACGCCCTTCGCACCAAACATAGCTACATCAATCTGCTTACCATCCTTGGTGTAGACCAAAGCGTAGATATCATAATCCGTTCCAGTCTCCCATGATACTGTAGCTGTAATCTCTGGTGTTTTATCTATGAGTACTGACTTTTGCCCTTTTTCGAGGTTAATCTTACCCGTTACCTTTTGAAGATTTAATGATGATTTAGATGATTGAGTATTTGTCTGATCAGCAGTAGCTCCACTCAGTGAATCAGACACTTTTGGTGATGGATTTGGAGTAATGTGAGGCTCAGCAGGTTTGCTTGGTTCGTCCGCTTCAACCTCAACACCATAGTTTTTACACAATCCTTCAAGCCCTGAATTAAATCCGCGCCAGATTGATTTTGCCTTGGTTTGTCCATTTCTTAGATATAATTCCAGAACTACGATTCCATTTTCGTTCGTGAAGCTGGAGGGAGATAACTGAATAACTGTATTATCAGTACATATTTCAGCTGTCAGATTTTTCACATTCGAAAATCCTGTGTTATGATCCTCTGTCAGTGTTATAGCTATTTTGGTTATCCCTTCAGGAACTTTATCCATATCGAAATCAATTCTATGTACTTTGGTATTGCCTGCTTGCTCGGATGGTAAAAGAGTGGCTACACCTGTGGAACTTGTTGGTTGATTGTAAAAAATGATCCCGCTATCTCCTTGCACCTTGTCGGACTCCGTTAAAAGGAAGGCCGTTAGTGAAACATCGATGAGAGTAGAAATCTCGTGGCTAATCTTGATACTCCCTTTTGCCGCACTTAAAGTTGTATTTGCTCCCATCTGAAGAAACTGACTCATTCAAAATCACTCCCTATCCATTGATGTCTCGTACTCAAGCTGATCTTTTCGTTCCCAAAGCGCAGAATATGTACTGACTCACTTATATTACCACAAGAAGGAAATACTTAGGAGCTGAATCGCTGCCGTAGTTATGAGTTGCTTTTTTCCGCCAAATACAGATTTAAAAACGCCCTGTCTACTGATTTATTGAAAATCGTAAACAAGACGTGAGCTGATTTTTATGCGTATATTTACAGGTTAATGTCTATCATTTAATCGTTGAATCGCTTCTTTGGTTATCGGTTGAAAGAAGTTTACCATGTTGCCATCCGGATCACGAAATAGCATTGAGCGGTTTCCCCAAGGCATTGTGGTTGGTTGTTGCACCCAATCATGAATGTATGTTTTCAGGCGCACGTATTCCGCTTCGATATCAGCAACATGGAACTCCAAAATGACTGGATGGTTCACGGCCCAGGATGCATTGGTAGCATCCACTCCAAATAATGCTGTGGTCTGGGTGTGCCCGATGGCAAGTATGCATGATGGTAAAACAAACTCTGCAAATACAGGCGCAGGGCGCTCCGCTGTAACCCCAAGAACGTGTTCATAGAACGCCACAAGACCCTCTACATTGTCAGTAATGATACGTACAGAAGCAAAATTCATAACAGATCATCCTCCCTAATTTTCTACATTATTTATCCCTAAATCTTGTTACTTACCTGTCTCCCTTGCTGTACTGATCTGATTATAAAAAAACGCCACTGACAACGTAATGTCAGTAGCGTTTATAGGTACTCTTTGGACTTACATATCACGAAGCAGCGACTTATCCAATTCGCCTCTCCCCAAATAACCGCTGCAGAGAACAGGACGGTTAAGGATTTCATATAATTTTTTATTATTCGTTGTATGATCCTCAGACCACACTTCGAACGAGTCGAACTCTTCCTTCGAAACTTGATGGTACTCCGGGGAGTCTGTTATGCCGGTTAAAATCTCATATGCATAAATGTTATTGCCAAACATCCCTACAGATTGGGCACTGCCTGTTTTTATGCGGACATATTCGGTGTACCTCACGATGATCACTCTTCCTCTCATAACTTCCGATTTTCTTCTATTGCACTTAAAAAATTCGTCTATTGCACTTAAGAAAACTGACAGAAACCGGCTACAGGGTGTTCTATTTCAGTTCCCATTTTGGCGAAAATATATAGCGAACCAAAACCAAATGGATAATTGCCATCCTCTTGAATCAATGTATCGGGATAACCATCTTCATCGACTTGGAAAAAGAATGATAGTGACTCTTTCTTGAGTTCTGCGAAATAATAGTCTTCATCCTGAATCAGTCTCGGATTACCGCCCACCTTAATCAAAAAGGGCTGCTCCATGGATTCTTCGTCCATGCTTCTTTCTCCGTGTGAGATGGAGTGTCTTATCAGATCTTTGTGAGTAAAAGACCCCTGGATGCTTTCTGCTGAAACAGGATGTTCAATCACCTTGATCGAGCAATCAGGATAGATGTTATTTTCCAGATAGCTTTCACGATTTTCAGGGATAAAGATCGAGATCATGCTCTCTGGTTTGAAGGGATGGTTAAGGCTCAGATAAAAAGCATACTTTTGGTTACCTTCGTGGATGAGTTCAGATTGGTCGTCAAAAAACTCAGGTGCATTACCGCCGATCCAGCCTGCTCTATGTTCACTGGTTAAGAACGGTTCGGCATAATAAAGAATAGATTCTACTCTAGTCGTCAACATATTCGCTTGATTCTCTATCGGCACTTTACAACTCCCTCTCCGGAATCTGATATTTACTTGTTTATTCGCATATATAACACTCATCTCCATTATAAAGAAGACTCCTCTCTAATCCACCTACGTTTAACCTCAATCCTGGAACTTCATTAAAAGTCAGGGGATAACACAAAAAAACGTGTCCTCTAAAGAGGACACGCGAGATGAAACCCATTCATTTGGTGTCTGGTCATCGGCCTTAACGCTTTTTAGCAACTACCGCTAGCCGGCCATTTTCAGTCGAATATTCACATGTGGACAGTACAACAAGTTTATCACCATACTGAGCGTTTACACCTGTGTCGTAAAGAGCGAGTTTTTTGATATTCTGAACATATGAATCAAACTCGGTGGACGTCTGTACATCCCCAATTTGATAGTACTTAAACACGTCATCTGATTTACGATACACTTTGGATAGAATCACAGCAACAATCTCGTACTCTTCCTTTTCGTAAAGCGTACTAAACTCGAATGTAGCGTGCTCTTTATAAAAGCTTTCACTCTTGTATTTCATTAGGTCTTTAAACATCCAGCCACTTTTCATATGATGTCCGTGAATTAGCAAAATATCTGAACCCCTGATCTGGCTATGCCTGTCCAAAAAAGGAAGGCCACCTTGGGTTTCCTTCTTATCGAAATCATGATCCAGATAATAATCCGCATCCTGTGGATTTTGCATGACAGGATATTCAATTCGAGTGCCGTTAATCTTCAGCCAGCCCACAATGTCCGAATTCCGCTCGTAAAGGACTTGAAATTCAGGAAGCATGACTCGCTTTTTCTTCTTACTGAACAAAAAAGAGGGGATTGCATCCCCTCCGTTTTTATTCGACCCTTCCTCCCACATGTTCGCCAACTCATCTATTTTCTGTTGCTCAGCATAATCTCGCAGCAGCGTTCTTGAAATACCGATGAGAGAGAATACCAACACAAGGGAGGAAATGGCGATAAGAATTTTTTTGGTTTTGCTCATGTTCTTACCGCCTTTCCGGTCATTAAATGTGCTTTTTCTTCTTGTTACCGAGCAGACAGAAAGCGATCGTGATCAAGGACATCAGTGCCAAAATCATATAGAACATTGGCGATATACTGTTGTCTCCTGTTTTCGGAGCATCGTCCAACTCGTTGCTGACGTTATCCGTAACCTGGTCACCTTTGGTCGCTCCATCGTTGCCATTGTTGGTTCCGGTGTTGCCCGTGTTTGTTCCTGGAGTACCACTATTGGTTCCGTTGTTGTCGTTGTTCGTTCCCGGAGTACCGTTATTGGTTCCGCTGTTGCCAGTGTCAGTTCCTGGGATACTGTTATCGGTTCCTGGAACACCATTATCTGTTCCACTGTTCCCATTATTCGTTCCCGGAGTACCGTTGTTGGTTCCTGGAATACCATTATCGGTCCCACCGTTCCCATTGCTCGTTCCGGGAGTACCGTTGTTGATTCCTGGGATACCAGGGTCGGTCCCACTGTTGCCAGTGCTCGTTCCTGGAGTGCCGTTGCCGGTTCCACTGTTGCCAGTGTTGCCTCCGCTGTTACCACCGGAGCCACCACCTGAACGGATCGGCTTCATTGGCACATCGTATTTGACAATGTCAAAATCTACAGAAATCGTACCGCTAGTGTGCGTTTCGTATCCATCCTTCGTTACGACCAGATAGTAATCTGCTTCAGGGAATACCATGTACGCATAGAATCCATTAACATCGCTATCCTGCTCTGGACTCTTGTTGTCGTGCGGCGGGAAATTCGGAACCGCTGGAAGGGTTACTTTTGTACCCGGAATGCGGCCTTTGTCTCTATTCCGCTGTGTATCCGCATAATACAGTGTAACTTTGGCTCCTTCAATTTTCTTGCCCGTGCTCGCATTTCCTGTAGTTTCATCATAGACCGTACCGTAAGGGTCAACTAATTCCTCAGAAATATTCAGCTCCCCGTTAGCTTTCACGTCGAGTTGCGTCACTTTGAGAAGTAACTCCTCACCAGTCTCCACTTGATAACGAACTTCCATGGTGTACTTCTGTTCGCTTAAGCCTTCCACGGAGAACGTTCCGTTCGAAGCCATTGGAAAAGCCTTAGGACGACCATTTTCCGTAATATA
Source organism: Paenibacillus sp. FSL R7-0272 (assembly GCF_037969905.1). Classification (NCBI taxonomy): domain Bacteria; kingdom Bacillati; phylum Bacillota; class Bacilli; order Caryophanales; family Paenibacillaceae; genus Paenibacillus; species Paenibacillus sp. FSL R7-0272. The sequence continues at coordinate 6,462,624 of NZ_CP150221.1, forward strand.
ATTACCGTCTCTGTCTTTCAGGTAGATATACATATGGCTGGTATGCAAGCTGTTAAATAGCTCTGTTGTTCCGTCCATTTGTTTGAGCATAATGATACCTACAGCCGTGATATCCGCTGGAATGGTCTCGTCTGTAACACTGCTGTTTACATTTGCTTTTTGTGTAAACTTAACAGGTACATCTCTCCCGCCTACCCGATACAACTTCGTATATGTGATCGTGTAGTCCGTATCAGCTACGGCTGGGACTGCATATTCACCCTTCTCATTCGTCTCAATCTGAAGCTCTTCACCTGTCTTCAGATCAGTCACCGTGATGGATGCATTCGGAATGACTTCTCCTGTATTGTTGTCACGCAGTACACCTTCCAGATAAGGGCGAGTATTTTTAAATTTAGCTTCAGCCGCTTTTTTCTCCGGAATCACACCCGTGCGAACAAAGCGTTCAGGGTCTGTCACATAACCATCTTTCGTATAATCGTCCTGCGTTACCGTATACTCCAGAGATGAAGGGAGTCCTTGCACAATAAGTGTCTGGCCATCGGTAAGCTCGAAGCTATCACCGTTCTTGATCATGCCCTTGCTGCCATCTGACTTCTCATAGGCGTAGGACTCATCTGATCCCTCACCTGTGAAGGTGATGGTGTACTTAAACAGCTTACTCTTATCTTCGTCTTTGCCTTTCACTGTGTTGCTGATGAGTAGTCCGCCCTTCAAAACGCGCACGTTTGTGAATGGAGCTTCTTCATCCATGCCTTTCATCACTTCGGAATAATACCGTTCCTCAGGAGTAGTCATGTATTCATCGGTTGTGTAATCTTTTTGGCTAACTGTGTACCTCAGATGTTTAGGCAGGCCTGAAATATCCAGTGTCTCTCCGTCCTTGAGGCGGAAGGTGTCGCCAGACTTGATCGTGCCTGTACTATTATCCGACTTCATGTAAGAGTAACTTTCATCTTTGCCTGTTTCTTCAAAGTGAATGGTGTACTCGAACTCCTTCGTCTTATCGCCACCGTTGCCCATGACCGTATTACTAATAGTCAGCTTGTTAACGGTTCGTTCGTTGATGAAGTCCGCTTTATGATCACCTTTGTTCACAATGGAGCCGGACAGCTCTCTCGTATCAGGTGTGGTCGTATAGCCATCAACGGTCGTATAATCGTCCTCAGTCACGGTATAGACCAGATTCGCAGGCAAAGCAGGAAGTATTGCAGATTCCCCATGCTTGAGGACGATCTTGTCTCCATTTTTGAGCGTTCCAGACGTATTATCCGATTTCTTATAGACATACTCTTCGTCCTGACCTTCACCAGTGAAGGTCACAGTGTATACAAACCCTTTGTTCGAATCACTGCCGTTGCCTTCTACCTTATTGGTAATGGTCAGCTTGCCTTGGGCAGGTGTTGGCACAATCAGTGGCTGATCCGAGGTTACTTTTACCCCGTCTACCCAGAGAGGTTTTCCCGGTGTATTACCTACATATACTTGATAAATCTTTGTTGTAGGCAACCAAGTATTTGTATCAATGTATGTTTCCTTCAGCTCATAGTAGCCTGGGTCAGGGAATAGAAGATTAAGTTTCCCTAAATTATCGGTTTTCCCTTTGATCACTGTTGTTCCGCTGTCTTTTTTATAGAGTGTAAATTCTACATCTTTCAGCGGATTTCCATTCGGGTCTACTTTTCTCAGAGGCAACAAGGCATTGGAGCTTGAACTACCTGCTACGTCTGAACTGTCCAGTGTACTTTCACTTCTAGCACTGACAGCACTCAGACTGTCATCGCCCTTCAGTTTTACCTCGTTGCCCATTTTGTCTCCGGCTTTCGCTTTCGAAGGGTCAACTTCAGTTTGGTATACAAACTGGTAAAATTTATTCGGGTTGTTCATTTTGAATTTGAGGACGGTAGTCCCATCTGCACCTGGTGCAACCTCTACTTGAACTTCGCTATTAGGGTCGCTCAGGTCGAGGGCTTCACCTCGTTCCAGAGTACCACTAGCTGTTAGTTTAGCAGGGTAGACGGCCATGCTAGGTGATGTCAGCACAAGCTTTCCGTTAACTTCATAACGTAAGTTCATGCCTGCACCCAGGGTATCCTCCAGATAAACGCCCTGCTTCATGTTAAACGGCGGAGTATAGTTTACTGTCCATTCCAACACACCTGGAACAGGTTTAGTTACCGACTTGCCCAGAGTCTGGATCGGCACGATAATCTTACGCTGTTCAGAGACAATCTTTTCTACTCCACCCCAAGACATATGGAGGTCAGCTTTGTTATATACCACTTGCTTGTCCGTGCCATTCGTCGTGTATTCGTTCAAATATTCCTCTAAAGCTTCGTTAGAAGGTCTTGCCTTCACCAAGATAACATAAGGACTTTCCAGTTTAGAGAAAGTGAACGTTCCTACGTTGCCATTATGGGTGAAGGAGCTTACGACATGAGCGTCAGTGCCTGGTTCAATAATGGTCTTGGCATCGTTTCTCGTACCGTAATCTGTACCTGAACTGTTGTCGGAAAATCCTTTCCAAAGCTCATAGTCTTTACCTTCGGAAAAAGGAACAAACTCCCAGCCTTCAGGCAATGTGTCCACTAACTTCATATTACTAATGACTCGATTACCGCCATCTTTAGCCATTTCTTCTGTGTTATATCCGGGCATGTTTACCCCTAGACGGAAGGTGACTGTCTTGGTTGTCCGGTCATAAGCAGAAATCGTCCATGCATCATTACTATCGTTTCTAATGTAACTGTTAACGTTATTTGGGCTAACATTTTCAAGTGTGCCATCGACTTTCAGCGGCCTTGAAGCAAAGAGCATATCCTTGTTCAGCATACGCAGGTGAAGATTGGCATTGTTTTGTGCTTGTCTTACGTTCTCACCATCAATGAGCAAAGCGCGATTAGAACTTGTTTTGCCTACGTTGATGTCCTGTCTGAAAAGGATGTCCGGGTTGGTCTCCAGTGCACGGAAGCTGAAGGATGCGGAACTATCCGTATATCCAGTCACCTTGATTAAATCCGCCACCACTTTACCATCCACCGTTAAAGGGATTGCCTTCATCGTCAGATTGGCTTCACTCGTCTTCAGCGTTCCTGCCTTATACTGCTTCCAAAGCTGTGCGGAAGTTACATTTGCTTTGATCTTCGCAATGGTTTCTGCACTCACTTCACCACTTACATCTACGGCATTGTCCAAGACGTCCAAACTACCACCATGTACGAGGACATCATATACTGCTGCATTCGGCAGAGCATATTGTGGGGCAAGGTTAACCGTCCACGTGATGCTACCTTGATTATAATCCTCTGTAGAAACAGCACCTGATTTGGTGAAATTATGTGCTCCAATGTTGACGATGGCCTCGTCCGTTACTGCCACAGGCCATTTACCCGTCGTTACATCGTTGTTCTGTATACCAGCCGCTGTATCCAAATTCCAGTTGGCGCGAGGATCAATTCTGAAGCTGGAACCACTTATTACTTTACTTTTAATAAATAAATCCACTTTACTGTTAATATTTCCAAAATTATACACACTATTTGCATCTGGTGTAATGGGTGTTAATCCAGATTCGGTGCCATCCTCTTGCCATTCAGCCGATACAAAATTCAGCCCGGCAGGTAAAACGTTAGTAATCGTAAAGTCCTTTAACCCATTTTTGTTATATCGGTTAACTGTGACTTTCCAGGTAATGGTCTCACTCGCATGATCGTATGAAGCACTGGATTGAATCCAGTCGGGAGCAAAGGACATCTCCAGCCCAGCCTGTACCAGCATGCTATCGTCTTGTCTCAGTTCCACTTTACCATTCATATCCCGGTGGTTACGTCCCAGATTGGTTGGTGGATTCCGATACTCGTAATAATACGATTCCTTAGGAATCCAGGTTTTATATTCTACTTTTGGTTCCAAACCTGTTCCCTGTGGAAAAATGTAAGTCAGCGATCCGTCTGCTCCAACAACTGGTGCTACGTTCTGATCGTTAACTTTGAAGGAGCCCTCCATATAAATACCGCGTGAATTTCCAGGGTTTGTATTATATGCTGAGGGATTCGTATAAAATGTCTTCCCGTCTAATGGCAATTTGATCGTTTTATCAAACTGATCGGATGCGGATACGGTTGACTGCCAAGTAATCGTGCCTTCTACGAATTGGGCCGGTTGAATTCCGCGATAACTATATTGATCCCACCTGATCATTCCAGGCGAGGTTAACGTGATACCGTACTCTGCTGTAACATTTGGATTCTCTAGCTGATATGTACTACCAAAGATGTTGACAGGCTTTTTATCTCCATAATTCAATCCCGTTACATCTGCATCAGCTGTCGTTTCGAAACTGAAAGTAACACCTCGTCCAACACCATTGAAAAAGTTATCATCACCATCGAAGACAACTCGAATGCTATTTGGAGTAAAATAGGTAGTACCCAGTTGTTTAGTGCCTGAGTCAGTCTGTGCATACAAGGTTCTGGTCGCTGTTGGAAGCACGACTTCCTTGAAGTGATCTTCTCTTTTCAGCTCAATCCAGTCACCCTTTTGAATGTATTTCTCAGGATCTGCATTCGTTGGATTGGCATCATCTCCATTGACAGGTATCTTGAGCCCTTCCGATTTGAGCGTAAATGGTTGTCGTCCCTTAATAATACCGTTCAGATCAATGACCACATTCCCTTGCTTCAACTCCAGCGGAAAGGATACATTAGATTCCATAAAAACTGCTGTTTTATCCATTGGGACAGCTGCCAGCATTATGGAATTGTTGGGTACATCATATACTGCCTCGGATACTGAAGTTGGTTCTTCCATACTCATCGAGTCAGATTCGCTAACTGCGCCCATTCCATTATCGTTAGGTACACTCTCTGCATATGCGGCAGTGGAGAACATCACTGTCTGCATAACAAGCATAATTGCCAGAAATAAGGACAATAGCGGTTTACCTACATTGCGTCTTTGCTTCAATACGAGAATCTCCTCCATTTCTAAAATTTATGGCGAAACTGGCATACCTGACCATTATAAATTAGAGGTCTAACCAAATTCTGACCACCCGTATATTTGCCCTTTAGAGATGATATGTACTGAGTTGCCTCCATTAAATATGTGTTACATTTATAGCGTTATAATATTGGTTAAGAATCTTATATGTAAGCAAAAAAAGCGCTCTGTCTACTGATTAACAATCAGTAAACAAAGCGCAAATGAAGAGCCTACATTCAATGTTTAATTCTAATTTCACATCATATTTATTCCCTGCACACTGTCGATGTGGTGTGTTATTCGATTAAACTCTATTCAGGTATATATGGAAGATCCAGCATCTTCGGAACGTTGATCACATGTTTTTCCGTATACGTGAGAATACCCTCTGCGCCGTATTCACGGCCAATACCCGATTGCTTGAAGCCACCAAAAGGGAACCGAACATCAAGCCCCTGCACAGCAGCTGTATTAATCATGGTTGTTCCAGCTTCGAGTTGACGTGCCAAAGAGATGGCATCCTCTTCTTTTCCCCACACAGAACTCGTAAGTCCATATATGCTCTCATTGTGCAGTTTAATAACCTGCTCTTCATCGTCAAATGGCAGAACCGGAACCGTCGGACCAAACTGTTCCTCCACGACAATCGGATCATGAACATCGCAATCCAAAACAAGTGTAGGTTGCAGGTAGTAACCTTGTTCAAACCGCTTTTGATCGAGGATTTGGCCGAGAGGGATGACCTTGGCCCCTCGCTTTTGCGCATCTTCAACCAGACCATTCACGTACTCTCTCTGCTTCAGATTATTAACGGGCCCCACCGTCGTATTTGGATCAAAAGGATCGCCAATTCGAATCCAGCGATTGGCCGCCTCTATATATTTTTCCACAAAAGCATCATAAATCGAACGGTGTACATATACGCGTTTGGCAATCATACAGATTTGGCCTGTTGTCAAGAAATTAGAGATGACAATTCGGCGCATCGCTCGCTCATCCTGAACATCAAAGCTTTCCAAGAAAATCGCTGCATCATTCCCACCAAGCTCCAGCGTCATATCTTTAATCGTTTCGGAAGCGGCTTTGATAATATGTTTCGCTGTTGCAGTTCCACCTGTAAAGGCGATTTTCGTCACAAGAGGATGACTCGTCAGTTCAACGCCCACATCCGCATCACCATATACAACATTGATTACACCTGCCGGGAACTCGCTTGCAATGATCTCTGCCACCTTCGCCGCCGCCAGTGGTGCATATGGACTCGGTTTAAGCACAATCGTGTTGCCCGCAAGTAAGGCAGGAGCGATCTTGATTGTAGATAAAGCAATAGGATAGTTCCATGGACTAATCGCTGCCACCACACCGATTGGATCATAGGATACAATCGTTTTACCATGGTCATGCTCCTGAACCTCGTCCGCCAGAACGGATGCAGCTTCATTACAAGCAAACTCCATCCACATCAGCGAAACAAAAATTTCACCATGTGCATCATACAGAGGCTTGCCATGCTCTCTAGACAGCAAATGCACAATGTCATTCTCCGCTGCTCTAATTTTCTCTATCGCCTTGCGCATCCGAGTAATGCGTTCACCAATGGAGGTCTGCTTCCACGTTTTAAAAGCCCCTGCCGCCGCTTCAATGGCGGTGACCGCTTGTTCTTTGGTCGTGACAGGGAAATAACCTACGATCTCAGTTGGATTGGCCGGATTCTCTTTTGCTAACTGCGAAAGGGATTTTACATGTTGACCGTTAATGAAGGCTTCAACTGTAACTGTCTCTTGATCTGCTTGAATTGTCATATGAAATCCCCTCCCTTAACTCCATACTTCCTCTGCAATTTCCTTAACGTAACGAAGTTTACGCCATTGTTGTTCTTCAGTTAGAATGTTGCCTTCCTCGGTGGAAGAAAAGCCACATTGTGGGCTCAAACAAAGTTGATCAAGGGGAACGTAAGTTGCTGCTTCTGCAATCCGGGCTTTAATCTGCTCTTTATTTTCTAACTCGCCGGTTTTCGATGTGATTAAACCAAGCACGATTTTCAAATCTGTTCGATTCACATATTTTAATGGCTCGAAACTACCTGAGCGCTCATCGTCAAATTCTAAAAATAACCCATCTACATTTAAGCCTCCAAAAATAACTTCAGAAGCATAATCGTAACCACCTGTTGAGAAAAAGTTGGATTTATAGTTTCCCCGACAAATATGCATCGTCACAACTAAATCCGCCGGTTTATAAGCCAAAGTTTCATTAATCATGCGTTGCATCGTTTTCAACTCTACTGCCGGTTCCAACCCTTTAGCGCGCAGTTTATCATGACCAGCCTCTGAGAATAGGTCTGCCCAAGCTGTATCATCTAATTGCAGATAACGACATCCTGCGTCATAAAAGGATTGAATGACCTTTTGATATGCTGCAATCGTATCCTGAAGGAATTGCTCCCGATCCGTATAGCTGTTGGCGCCGTTTTCCAATCGATAGAGAAGCATATTCGGACTTGGAATAGTTTGTTTTGCCACGGCGTCCCCTGCATGTTTTTTCAAAAACTTAAAATGATCCACAAAGGGATGCGTAGAGAAATCGACCTTACCCACAACTCGAATTCCGCCCTTGCGAGTCTGCATGTTATGGAATTTAGGTCCATCAATTTCCTCATACAGCTCTACACCGTCCAAACCACCCAGGAAATCAAAGTGCCACCAGCTTCTGCGAAACTCACCATCCGTAATAGCGAGTACGCCATTTTCTTTTTGTTTCTCAATCAATCGGATGATCTCTTGATCTTCCACATCTTTTAGTTCTTCATATGTAATCGTGCCAGCTTTGTATTGTTCACGCGCCTGACTCAAGTTCGCAGGACGTAGGAAGCTTCCAACATGATCGTTACGGAATGGTATCATAGAAAAATCTCCTTCTAACTTTTAGTTTCCTGAGTATAGCATGATCAAAATGATTACCTGTAATATGAAAAAAGCATGACTGGTCATAGCTTTTAGCAATAGCCAGAAGGCCTTAGAAAGCAAAAAATCCACAACCACATAGGGTCATGGATTTACAGGGTGTAGCCCTATTTTTAAATCATCGTTCATTAATAAAATTGTACCCGTCCTCAACTACTATGATTATAGTTGCTTGATAATGCCTTCCAGCTCATCGACCAAGCCTTTTGCCCGTTCAAAATCGGTATTTTTCAAAGCCAATTCAATCTGCATTTCAACAGCCTTTTTATTTTGTTCATTTTGCAAATAGTCTTTATCGAAATGACTGGCGTATATCATCTGTCTGAATTTGCGCATGCTCATTTTTCTGATCGTCTTATTCTCAATAATGAGTACATAATCCATACCGTTGACGACCGAATAGAAATCATGCGAAACCATGAGGATCGCGCCTTGATATTCTTCGATGGCTCTCTCCAGTGCAATCTGCGAATAGATATCCAGATGGCTTGTCGGTTCGTCAAGAAGCAACAGGTCAGCTTGCACCCCAGCAGCTTTAGCCAGTTGAAGCATGTTTTTTTCGCCGCCGGACAGTGATTCAATCTTTTGATCCAGGATTTCGCCTTCAAAGCCGTAGTTCACAAGATAGGCTCTGATCTCATCATACGTTTCAAACCCGGCATCAATGAATTCATGTAGGATTGTATTTGAATCTTTGAGCGTTTCGCCTTGAAGCTGTGATAAATAAGCCAATTTGAGATCCTCATTGATTTCGATGGATGGCTGATTGTTTTTAAAAATATCCCGAAGCAACGTTGTTTTTCCGGTACCATTGGGGCCGATGATGGCTACTTTATCTGTCGATTTGATCTCGAAGTTCACATCTTGCAGAACCAGTTCATCAAAGGAAACACTATAGTTATCGACCTTGATCGCGATGCCGTCTTCCACTTGATGATCCAGGCCAAACCGAATATTCGGCTGCTTGATGTCGACAAACGGTGCTTTGATTCTGCGCGCTTCCAAACGTTCTTGAAATTTCACTCTCGCTTTTAACGCTCTTCCTCTGGAAGCTTCCGAATTAATCGTTGCGATGGCTCTGAGATTTTCGATGACACCATCGTATCTTTCGATCTCTTCCGCTTCAGCAACTGCGATTTCCTGCAGTTCAATCTTCGTCTGAAGCAAGGAGAAATTATACTCGATATATCGTCCGTCAAACTCCTGAAGCTCCATGTTCTCAAGGTGAATGATTTTGTTGAAGCAATGATTCAACAGATAGCGGTTATGCGTAACGACGAGTAACATGCCTTTATGGGAATTAATCAATTTTTTTAACGCATTGAGATTTTCAAAGTCTAGAAATACATCCGGCTCATCCATGATCATCAGATCCGGACTGTGGAGCATTTCCTTCATGACTTGAATAAGCTTGAATTCCCCGCCGCTTAAGGACGATATGCTTGCATCCTTCAGCTTCATGAGGTTGGCCAGGTTTAGCTGTTTATGAATGGTGTTTTCATAATCATCTCCGCCCATGGCCTCCAGTGCGTCCAAAGCCAATTGCACTTTTTCCATCAGTGAATCCATATCCGATGTGTTGGCCATTTCCGCATAAATCGCTGTGATCTCATCCTGAAGCTTGATAAATTCTTCTGCGATATATTCAAAAACCGTCATTTCTGTCGTTGGGTCTACCTGTGAGAACTGACTCATATACCCGATTGTGCAATCCGGATCGATCTCCAGCTTCCCCTCGAACAAATGTCTTTCCGGGTCCATCAAGATTTCAATCAACGTACTCTTGCCACTACCGCTTGTGCCAATAAAAGCGCAGTGTTGGCCCTCTTCGAGGGTAAATGAAATGTCTTTGTAGAGTTCTTTTTGTGGAAACGAGAAGGATAGATTTTGGGCTTTAATCATGGTGTTACCTTTCTTGGTATCTAGAATAGTAATTTATTGTTTGGGGTTGTTACAGAACGTAAGTTTGAATAAACCTGAGGTTGTCGATTCTCAGCGTAACACTGATTGAGGGCAAGTACAATTGATTTGTATTTCTAGGCTCGAACCAAAGTTTGGCTATGTCGTATCTTGTGATACGACTCTAAGTGCTATTATGAAGAAACAAGTTTAGGACAGTCATTTTTTATCTTAACTTACTCCGTCTAGTAGCCATTAATAATGTAATTCTACTATATGAATTATCTGAAAGAAGTCACGTTAACTACGATCCGAAATGAATCTATCTCTAATTCTCAACACAGTTAAGTTACACCCTTAAACGCCAATATTTTACTTTATTATTCCCATTATTTCAAATTTAAACAAAATTAAGTTGATAAGCAAAGAAATGAAGTGTATTATATTGTAAAAAAAGGAGGTATTTTATGTTTAAGAGAAAAGGATTTCTATATTTGTTTTCTTTGGTACTATCACTATTTATACTCACCTCGGAGGTTAATGCAGAAAGGCTTAATGAACTAGAGATAGAATCAATCGTACCCTACAGTAATGAGATACATCTTGATTGGAATGATATTGGTAATACATATAATGTGTATCAAGATAAGAAATTGATATATTCAGGTTCAGATAGTAACTTCATAGTAGATTCATTAGACTCAGGTTCCCTCTATTCCTATAAAATTGAGGCAATTGATGAACAAGGAACTGTTATTGATAATTTAAGATTGCAAACATCTACAGATAAAGTAGATAAAAATATCAATGAGAATTTGAATGATCTCATCATTACAACTGTATTAAATGACAATAAGGTTAAAATTATTTGGGAAGATATTGATGGGATTAATACATTTCAAGTTTTCAAGAATGGTCAACTTATCAATACAGTAAAGGATAATGTTATAGAAGATGAGATAGAATCGAATTCTTTGACGTCTTATAACATAGTAGGAAAGAAACTTATTGATGAAGAAAGAATGACTGCTGTTAAAAAGTATATTGAAGAGAATTCTCTTAAGTTAACTCCTATTGAAGAAGATATGTTATTCTATGATGAAATCAGTCTAATAAAAGAGATTGATTCAACAGATATTAATCTGGCTACGAATAAAATTGATTTTTCCACACTTCAAAGCTCAACTTCAACGAAATCTTGGAGTATGAGATATACAACTTTTTTAGCAGATCCGTGGGTAAGCAATCCTAATATATTATCTAAATATGCTTGGTTTACAGGAGACAATAGAGGATTTACCGCCACAGGAAGTAGCTTTAGAACAAGAGCGGACATAAGCATTTGTTTTTGTTCTGCAGGTCGTTCCGTATCTTTGTCTAAGGCTGTAGGAACAACACATGGTTACGATTCAAACAAAAAATTCTTAGAGAGCGGTACTGCATCTTCTTCTGGAATAGAATTAAGTAATGTTGATACGAGCAATAGCTCTAAAATAACTTTCAAATTAAATCATGCAGTAGGTAATCCCTTAGTCACGGCTCTAGATATCGATTATGTTGTAAATGGGGAGTTCTACAGTAATGGAAATTATAAGCTTGCCGGAGAACATGATCAGGCACCCCATCATGAGGTTTATTTAATAGGAAATAATAGTGTGAGTTATCAAACAATGCACCAAGCTGAAAGCAAGGGTCTTTCTTACCTCGCTCCGCCTATGCCAAACAAGAAATGGTCTAAATCGAATTTCTAAAAACTGTTTAACAAACTCTTCTGGAATTAGAATGTCGAGAAGAGTTTGTTTTGTTATCAGGAGGTATATACAAATGAAAAGAGCACTTATTAATCTAATTTCAGCTCTATTATTTAATTTACTGTTGGCCTTTTGCTCTTATGTACCGCTAGATAAAAGACTTCCCAATTCGTCCTATTCATCATTTAGTGACACTTACTTATTGTTTTTCTTATACAGCTTTCCTTTATATTTTGTATTAGGATACATTTGTTCTGTTGTATTTGATAAATTAAAGATACAAACAAGAGGAGTACAATTCTACTTAGGCTTAGCTATTACTTATGCCTTGGCGATATGTATTTCATTTGCTTTTATTATTATTTTTTTCACCAATGAGATGGACAACAAGCTAGTTGTATTATTGTTTTGTTTCTTAGGTGCAGTTTTACATGGATTTGTCTCCGCACTTTTTAGATTCAGAATTCGTTAAGAGTACATTACATTAGAAATCATTGTCCCTAAACGTAAGATATTTTTCTTTTAGGAGCTTACGGCTCCAATATTATTAGTGTTTGTGGTACATTTCTCTGCGTTGTTTGTAACAGTACGATTAGAGCCATCCTTTGTCGGATGGCTCTTTCGTTATAAGTGATTACGGTCTACTGAATAGCTTCATTAATTTGATGTAAATCGGATGGACCATAAGACCTGTCGGGCTTACGGAGTATCTTTTTCCCGTATCCAAGCGGCGAATATGTTCCATTTCCTCTGCATTCAACTCAAAATCAAATAATTCACTGTTCTCTTTTATCCGCTCAGGATTTGACGATTTTGGGATCACAATAATGCCCCGCTCCAGATGCCAGCGCAAAATGACTTGTGCCACCGATTTTCGGTGTTTATTAGCGATTGCAAGCAGTTCGGGGTGCTCCAGCAATTCTTTGCTCCCCTGCCCCAGGCCTCGTGCAGAATCTGATTTTTCACCATATAATCATGCAACTCACGTTGTTGGAATTCCGGGTGTGTCTCGATCTGATTCACCATCGGCAAAATCCGGGCATGTTTCTTAAGATGCTCCAAATGCTTGATCTCAAAATTAGCTACGCCTATGACTTTGATCCGGCCTTCGTCGTATAACTCTTCCATCGCTCTCCAAGCATCCACATAATGGGCACCGGCAAAATGAATTAAATACATATCGAGATACGTTACGTTTAGTCTTTGGCAAGTTCGCTCAAATGTCTTTTTCGTCGCATGATATCCGAGATCCGTTGTCCAAGCTTTCGAGGTAATAAAGAAATCTTTCCGAGGAATGTCACTTTTTTGAATGACTCGGCCTAGCGCTACTTCATTTCCGTAAATTTTCGCTGTATCAAAATGGCGGTATCCGATTCGAATCGCCTCTTCAACCGTTTTTTCGAAAGATTCCCCCTGCTTGATCTTATATAGGCCGAATCCGAGTTGCGGAATATCGACTCCGTTTGCTGCTTGCATTGTACGTTTCATCAAATATCGTCCCTTTCATTGGTTCGGGATCGTGATTCCGTGGCTGGCTCCTCACATTGTTCAAATAGCTTATCAATTTCACTCGCCAAGTTTTTCAACGACTTCAGCTTGCTTCCGGCGTCCAGCCGATAAAAGTTACGCGTTCCTTCTTTGTGAACGCTGATAATCTGCGCGTCTTTCAGTATTTTCAAGTGATGTGATACAGCAGGCCGGGAGAGGTGTGTTTGCACTCTGATCTCACCCACACGCATGCCCGTTTTCTGCGGTCCTTGAATCAAAGCCAACAATAGCGCCTGCCGAGTCTCGTCTCCGATGGCATTCAGTACCTTCTGGTTGTTCTTAAATTCGGTCGCGATTGTATTCAAAAATTGCTGTTCGACGGGAATCTCCCCTTTTCGTTGAACCGTTTAATTCTTTTGACGAATATAAGATACCACGATCTCAGACACAGCAGCACTTCGGGAAAGAAATGCAAGAACAACATTTTTCCAATTTCACAGGATTTTTAGAAAAATTGCTGTGACTTGTGGTGATAAGGTTGACCATGTTATCTAGAGGGTCTCGTTTTATATGCTAGGCCATATTTTGAAAATCAAATGTGTTAAACTTAAACGAGCATTGCCCATCTATTCTAATGAATGCTACATAACTGAATGTAGGCCGTTTATACAACAAATATAGTTAGAAAGGAACTGCCATGAAGCGTTCTCTGAAGCAACCAATGAGGTCATTATTAATGCCTGTGATTCCCGGTGTAATCATGACGATTCTTATATTTTATTTGGATTACTTCCAATTCCAACTTGTTGAGAAGTTCATACTGTATGCGGCATTCGTCATCGTTCCTCTTGTCATTTTACTTTTGAGATATGATGCACAGAATAAACAGCAACGAATAATGTTTGTTCTTATGAAGTGGCTTCAATATCCGGCCGCGCTTCTTACCCTATTTTCCGTCATGAGCAATAAGATGTGGGGTTTCGAAGGCACAGCAATACCAGGCATGCTCTCCCTGGGTTGGCTACTGTTCACAGTACTGCTGGGCATCTATGGCTTGACCACGATTGTGATAGCTAAAGGAAAAGCAGCGGAAATAGCCATTGGCGCGGGACTTGTTTACTTTTTTATCGGGGGAATATGGTTTACGTTATATCAATATCAAGTGGATCTCTTCAATGCCAATGTTACTACGCATGCCTTAAGCTCGGTTCACTTTCATTTCTCATCTGCGATCGTTCCAATTTTCATTGGTGCACTGGGACGGATTATGGCGAAAAAAAACTGGTATCCCTGGGTCGTTGCCATCGATATTATCGGACCGCTATTGATTGCTTTTGGTATGATTTTCTCCAAACCGATCGAGTACGTTGGTGTCGCTTTGTTCGCTTGTAATATTGTGGTGTATACGGCTTATCTCCTGACTTACTTGAGGAAAAATAATTTAAATATGAAGGCAGCCTTCTTCCTGGGCCTTTCTTGTCTAGCCTTTTACACGGTTGTTGTCATCTCCATCTTCTATCCGTTACTGAAAAAGATGTACTCCTTAACCATACTCGACTTTATTCCTATTTACGGAGCTCTACACGCATTTGGTTTTGTCTTATGCGGATTGATTGGTTGGGTGTACATGGTAAACTCTATTCAGGAGAAAAAGATGGCCAAGGAGAATAGATGGGTTGGTACATCTTTATGAGTTGGGTGAACATGGTTTTAGGCTAACCCATCGGCTTCATAGGAGTAGTTTAGTCAGGTTCGTGCTATAATAGGGATCACATAAATAACATTCATCATTTGCCGAGATGGCGATGATTAAGGAGATTGAATCTTGACGAACAACCATGATAGTGGAGCAGTTAACGGACTACCAGAGAACTTTGAAGAGCTCAAACGAGCGGCTAATCGGTCTTCAAGCTGGAGAGACAGACTGAATGCGGTGAACGAATTGGGGAACTGGGACACAGAACCTACCATTAAGTTACTGCAGAATGTTTTGAAAAATGATCAAGTGTTCCAAGTGCGCGAAGCCGCATATCTCAAGCTCAAACAGTTGGGTGAAGAAGTACAAATGCCTGCCAAAAACAAAGGCGAGCTGTTTAAAGGTACGAACAAAATTTTGCTACGGATCAAAAAAAGCCTTCCCGAAGGTCACACATTTGAGGAATTCAAGGAAAAACTGCAAAAAACACGTCTGGATCTCTATGATACTTACGAGGGCGACAAAGATGCTGAGTTCGACTCCTGGCTCCATGGTATTTGGGAGACACTAGGTAGAAGATAAGATGGCTGCCGTTCACCGTATGAATAGCAGATTGCAAAATAATAGCCGAGTAAAAAGCCACTTCAAAAAATGGAGTGGCTTCTTTATTTCTTCAGGGTCATCTCCATCAGATCAATGTCACTAGAGCACCTGTTCATAAAACATCCTTCTTCCTGTATATCCCAATACATTTATTTACTAGTATAATAGTGGAAACCAAAAAACATTTTGAAATAGAAGGAGAGCTGTTATGGAATATCATGTATCCATACATGGGAATGATCAAGGAAAAGGAACCGCAGATCAACCCCTTCGTACCATATCACGCGCTGCGGCTCATGCCATGGCTGGTGATACCGTTATTGTTCATGCGGGAGTATACAGAGAATGGGTTAACCCAGCGAATGGAGGAACAGCCGAGCATCGAATCGTGTATCGATCCGCAGGAGACGGTGAAGTCGTCATTACAGGAGCTGAGCGGGTTACCGACTGGAAAGCTGAAGGAAATGACGTTTGGAGCACAGAAGTGCTGAATTCCATCTTTTCCGTTCGTAATCCCTTTGAAGTGGAGCTTAGTGGAGACTGGTTGTTCGACGGGCCCTTCCCAGTTCATCTCGGCGATGTCTATTTGGATGGAAAGTCATTGTATGAATGTGCTAATGTTGAAAGCGTTCACAATCCGGAGGTTTGGCCCGAAGCCAAGTATTCCGAGGATTCACTGTTGAAATGGTATGCCGAGGTCGATTCTACGACGACGAAGATTTGGGCTAATTTTGGCGGAAAAGATCCTAGAAAAGAAAATGTAGAAATTAATGTACGTCCTTATTGCTTCTGGCCTGAGAAGCCAGGATTGAACTATATCACCGTGAGTGGCTTCATATTGCGTCAAGCTTCGCCTCAATGGGCGCCACCTACGGACTACCAGGAAGGTCTGATCGGACCACACTGGAGCAAGGGCTGGATTATCGAAAACAATATAATCAGTGAATCCAAATGTGTTGGTATTAGCCTAGGTACCGAAATGGGTACAGGGCACACCAACTCTTTGGAAAAGCGCAGTAAAGGTGGGACACAACGGGAGCAGGAAGTTATTTTACGAGCATTACGCTCCGGCTGGCATAAAGATCACGTCGGCAGTCACATCGTTCGAGGGAATATAATTCATGATTGTGAGCAGGCAGGTATTGTGGGTCATATGGGCGCAGCTTTCAGCCACATTTACCAGAACCGGATTTATAACATTCATCATAAACGGCTCAGACATGGTGCCGAAGTCGCCGGAATTAAACTGCATGCTGCACTAGATACTCAAATTAGCGAAAATATAATGTACAGTTGTTACCGAGCGCTTTGGCTTGACTGGCAGGCACAGGGCACTCGCATCAGCCGCAATGTATTTTTTGACAACATTTCAGAAGACCTCTTCGTTGAGGTGTGCCATGGTCCATATATGGTGGATCACAATCTATTCCTCTCACCTATGAATTTCAGAAATATGGCTCAGGGCGGGGCATTTGCCCATAATTTATTTGCAGGCCGATTTGTCGTTCGTTCCGAGATCACACGGATTACGCCATATCACTTCCCTCATGAGACAGCCATGGCGGGATACTCCAATATCACTGGAGGCGACGACAGGTACTACAACAATATCTTCTTGGGTGATAATGACGCCGACGCCAATAAGGAACCTGTTCCAATCACCTTTTTTGAACATCTTCCCCTCAAACCAAGGGATGCCGTTGGAGAGAACGGGAAGACGGTCATGGATGGTGTGCCGGACGATTCCATTTGTTATCTGCATGCTGTCGGACTTGGCGGCTACGATCAACATCCGAATGTCAAAGATAAGAAGTGGTGGGAATACACCAAAGAAGAGCTTATGGAGCTTGGTGATGCTGCAAAGGATTTCTTTATAGGAAACGCTGTTCTTCCGGTAGCTATGGGTGGCAATGTATATCTCAACCATGCGGTTCCAAGTGCTCACGAATCCGATGGGAAGGTCTCTAAACAGAAGGGCATAAACGTTGAGATTGATCCTGCTCTAGGTAAGGTGCAGATTCAGATCAATGAGGCCGAATTGCTTCGAGGTACCTCTGCCATGGTGATTACTACCGACCTGCTCGGAAAAACGTATCACGCCGATATGAAGTACGAGGAACCCGACAGCACTCCCTATCGCTTAGATTCTGACTTTATCGGCACAAAAAGACCGGATGCAGATGTTACACCAGGTCCGTTTGAGTTAAGGGAGAAGGGTATTGTTGAGTTTGGGATTTAGTTTGTTATTGAGGGTCCAGTCACCCAAAGTGACTGGATCTTTTTTGTGTGAAGCCTATATTCCGATAATCAGGAAATAAGGCTCTAATTGAAACGAGGCTCTGATTTTATTTGGGATAGCCTCTTACTTCAAAACATAAGAAAATAAGTGTGAAGATCACTTTTGACTTGCAACTGCTCAACGGAACTTTTTTTCTCTAAATACTATATTGTAACTTTACATGGAAATTAAAAATACATATATATTAATATATATGTATTTTATTGTATATTTACAATTTAAATAAAAATGGTAATATATCCAAAGGGAATAACAGTAAGTATTACATAAAATTATATTTAGGAGGAGAATAACTTGATCAAAAATAAAATTTTATCACTGTTGCTTTGTGTTTCTTTGTTCGCAGTATCCACTCCACAAACATTTGCTAACGGTGCAGTTGATCCAAATCCCAACACTGAAAGAGTGCTCACTGAAAAAATAAAGAGTGATACTTTAGAGATAATAGAAAACTCTAGAGGTTCAAATAGTGTCCAACCTCAGAGTGAAGTTCGTCCAGCTAATATCTTTAGGATTGTTATGGAGGCAGCTAAATTGCTCTTTGGAGCAACTAAAACATATAATAAAGTTACAGAGGCCTATGTTGAGAATGCTATCGAAAATGAGTTTAAAGATGAACTTCCTTTCTTAGTCACTCGGAATTCTTTAATTGAGGAATTTTGGCTTATTGGCACGAATGAATATGTGGAACTTAAATTCGGTACTAGTGACCGAGGATTAGAACATATCTTAAGCAAACATCATCCAAAATATTGGACTGGTCTAGGATACAGAGAATATAATTCATTTTTCAACGACACCACCAGCATGAGAGATATTATAAGTATTATTGCAGTAGTAGCAAATCAAACCCAAAACAATAAAAATAAAATAATCGCAAACAACAGTGGTAACGTTTCAGTAGATGGTACTTATGACGGTAAAAAGTATAGACTTGTTGTTAGTAGCGACTATGAAGTAGTAACTTTATATCCTTTGGGCTGGAACGTAGCTGAATCTAAATAATTTTTAATAAATATATTTCGTTAAGAGGATCGATATTTGGAGGGCTTATGGTTTCCATTCAAACGTTTCTTATTCCACCGCAACAATCACTTCCAGAAGTATATTCTTGTATGGGGACTGAAGAGTTGCGAGAGCTTTTTGTCGCAGTTGAACATTTTGAAAGTTTATATGTTGGCCAGAGTGATGAAATTCCTATGAAGAGTAATGAGCTTAATATTGCCGTTATTGTTCAAGATACTCACCAACTACTGATTGGATTTGAACAGTGGGGATTAGATTTGTGGGGATGCTATTTGTCAGTCTTAAAAATTTATATTGAAAGTGGATTTGAATATGGTGAAGGAATATACGGTATCGATCCAAAGTTGATATGCTTTAAAAAGATTGATAATAGGTTGATAGAAGTAACTCTAAAATATGATCCATTGCACGTAGAAAAGACTATATCTCAATTTATTTTAGAAGAACGTGATTTTCTTCAACAACTCATTACTGGAGCATCCAATTTTTATGCTTATATGAATAGCTACAATATCCATACAAGTAAAAAAACACTGAACTTCCTCTCTCAAACAATAGAGTTGTTAAAACAAACATATTCGAAAGAATTGTGAGGCGATTTTTTGCATGCGAAGATTAAAAGTATTTAGTATTGTTTGTGTTCTTTTCTTTGGAATTTCTACCACTATCTTTGCTAATGAGTCTACTTCAAATAGTGAAGCTTCGGAATTTATATTGAGAGAGTATCTTGAGGCCTCGGTTAATCAAGACTATGAGAGACTTAGTAGATTGACTGAAGACCATCGTTATAACAGTTTAGAAGAGAAGCAACAAGAGTATAAATCTTCTCTGGAGAATCCTTCAGAAGTACCTCTTTCATTTACAATCATTGATCAACAAAGAGTTAGTGATAAGGAATATAATTATAGTGTGAAGCTAGAATTTCCAGACAATGAAATAATAAACCTACCAATAAACATGAAAAATATCAATGAAAACTGGAAAGTAATTATAAGTACACAGCCAGTCAACGAGCAAAAGGGTTACGAAATAATAGAGCACGCTGATGACAATCTGATGATCCAAAAGAATCAAGCCCTAGCTGAACCTCAGCCTAGCACAAAATGCACTTGGAGCTTTTCAGAGAGAGTAGATGGACGCACATTCACCTCTTTGTGCAAAAAATTCGACTTATCTACCAAAGACTATAGAACAACTCTAAATCTTCAACAGTATAACGATCATAAAGATAAAATTATTCCTCTTATTAAATATGAAATATTTGAAACTAAGTTCTTTGGAGATAATCTTTGGGGATACACTGATGTATACGGAGAAAAAAAAGGAGTTGGCTTCAAAGCTGAAATTTTTGGAGATACTTTAAAAGCAACTAACTGTTATATCAAATTTTCAATTGAAAATAGCAAGAATACAGTTACTACCTTTAAAGGATTTGGGGAATTATATAGTTTCTGACCAAATGGGGCTGCCCATTTCATATTAATTAGAATGTCGACACCCCAAATCATTACAATTATTTATCATCCTTTATGTACATTAGATTAGACGTAAAGGCTCGTAATTACGTAGGGAGAGTAAATTATCCTACTTATACGAGCCTTTTGTTTGTTTCAGAACGATTCAACACATTGCTTTTGGAGAAGTTTGGTGATTTCATTCCTTTTTTCTTGGCTTCCCTCTCAAGGACATATATGTCCCAATCCTTAGGACATATTCCACTGGTCCGCTACTAAATTTTTTGAGATATAGATGACTGAACAATAATTGAATACCATATACAGAGAGTGCAATAATCACTCCAGCAAATACTCCAGCACGGCCAAACAGCCCCAATCCATATCCATAATAAATCGTTGTACAGATTACACTCTGCATTAGATAATTGGTCAATGAGAGACGACCAACCGCCTCGAACTTGACGAATATACTAGCTCGACTGTTTACAGAATAAAGTAGAGCAAACAAGTAAATGTAGCCTAGTGCGAGCAGTATCCCTCCCAACATCGATCCAAATTCGATGCACAACCAGTCTTCGGCATTGAATTTGGGTCGTAGCACACTATAAACTTTAAGCAGCAAACCGATTGGTAGCAGAAACAAAGCACGGCGAATATACATAGATCGCATCGCTAGTGGATCATTAAATGTACCAATTCTAGCAGCACGCATGCCAAGCAGAAACATTGGTAGTGTCATAAGAGGAGCTAACACCAAGGCTAACAGGAGTATCCCTTTATCCGACTCCCCACCGAATGGACTAACACTATTACTAAAATCTCTAATCTCTGTGTAGCTACCGTTTCCAAAAACATTCTGACTCTGTATGATATAACTCTCCATATGTGTCGATACATCAGCAATTGGATTCATTGGATTGAACTTCAGAATATCCAGCAATCCAACTCCGGTGAGTAGCATTAACGCCAAGATAAATAACGTTTTTGGATTTCGATTTAGAAACAGAAGCAAGAAGAATCCGAGTACACCGTAGATCGTCAAGATATCCCCTTCCCATAGATAAGTTATGTGAAGTATCCCAATAACCAACAACAGTAGGAAACGACGAGCCAAATGGTATTTCGGTCGTAAATCTCGTGATTCTAGACTTTCAGCCAGCTTAATCATTCCAAAACCGAACATAAATGCAAAAATCGGCATAAAACTACCCACCACAGTGATAAGAAGTAAGGAGTGAAGAGTGCGGTCTGCACCATCGATTCCTAACAGTTGGGGTTCACTCTGTCCAAACATTCCGTATTGGAAAGCCAGCATATTCGCCAACACAATGCCTATCAGACTGAATCCACGTAGCCCATCAATTAATTGGACGCGATTTTTTGATGAGTTCAAACAATCACCTCTTTTTTTATAATCGGCCTTATATCTATCCTTTTATTTACTGTAGATTTTTCAAATCCTATATAGATTAAAAATAGAGACTTACTTAGGCAACATTTCTTTTTATAAAAAGTGCTTGAGGGCTGAGACCTAGTATTTCTCCTCGCTCTTCATTCAAATTCAGTTTACATGGTATCATATAAAATTAAAAATTTAATTGATTACTTAATGAAAGAACTCTCACTTGCTTGTGTGACAGTCTTTATAACCAATAGGCAGGGCAGTCCCTCCTCACGAAGTGGGTACACTTCCACGCTCGGAAAGTATAAAATGTAGAAATTTCTCCCTTACTTGTGGTATGGTTCACCCCGATTTATCTTCACTGCACGATAAATCTGTTCCACCAGCACCAGCCGCATAAGCTGATGCGGCAGGGTCATGCGCCCGAAGCTTAAGCGCTGCTTCGCGCGGCGCAACACCTCATCGGAGAGCCCATGGCTTCCTCCGATGACAAACACGACATGGCTCGTCCCATATGTGCCGAGCTTGTCGATCTCTACAGCCAGCTCCTCTGAACTCCAGAGCTGGCCATCCAGTGCGAGCGCGACGACGTGCGCCTCGCTCTTCACATGCGCGAGGATGCGTTCGCCCTCGCGCTCTTTTACCGCCCTTACCTCGGCTTCGCTCAGGGTATCGGGCGCTTTCTCGTCTGCGACCTCGATCATCTGAAACTTGATGTACGGGGCGAGCCGCTTGGCATATTCCTGAATGCCCAGCGTTAAATATTTTTCCTTCAATTTGCCTACGCCAATAATTTGAATCAACATATGATCATTCCTCCTGAATCGTCCTCTTGCCATCCATCTATATGTTAGATGCTTCAATCGCATCGTTTATCCACACCATAATCATTCCAAACTCTAACGATCACCACAAACCTTATTCAGCTCGAATCGCCCACTTTTAAAATCTCCCACGCCACAGCCGCTCGCTCCCTACAAACGCAAAAAGAGCGCTCAACACGCTCTCTCTGCACCTTGCTGTGATGTTCATACCGGATCAAACCAAGTCTAACGCCAGGAGCAGTACCGCTGCCATTCCATGCACAACACATATCATAGCAACATCCAATAGCACCCCTGGCGGCCTGCTCTACAGTACGCTAAACGACAAGGAATTCCGCGTGCTGATCGCACTCAGCGCATTTGGCAGGCGGGTCCCAGTCGGCAAATTCCGTCTCCTTCAGATCCACGATATCTGGAGCGTCCTCATATTCATCTACAAACATGTCGATGGCAATGTCCACGTGTTCTTTGCATACAACGTACATCCGTCAAGCATCCTTTCTGTCACCAGCTATGTTCCCGATTCACAACCGCTTATCCCATTACAGGATAGCCACTTCTCAGTTCTATCACACCTGCCGCGGAAAAGAAACCCCCACCTCGCAGATCGGCGCAAAAACTTGCCACTCTTGCACCAAAAAAAGCCTCTTCCTCAAGATGTGCACATCTATCTTTCCCATAAGATCAAAAAAGCACCCCCTCAACAATACCCACTCACAGGTATCCTTGCTGGAATGCTTCAACTTTAATTTTAACTTCAAGCGTACATTCGCACTTTTGCTCTTACCCTAACTCTACCCTTGTCGTTGCCTTTACTCTATCTCTGATCTTGTCCTTACTCTTATCTTTACCTTACGGTATACTTACCCCTCAGCTCCCAGCCTACTCCAATCCCGACTGAGCCTTCGTGAGCAATTTCCCGCCTTGAAAAGCAATTACCGCGTTGCCGCCGTTGCCAGCTGTGCCTTTATAGTTGTACACCACCATGTTCTCGGCTTCACTTAGTGCTTCACCTTCACCGCCTAGAATGTTGATGACCTCTTCCACGGTCATGCCAACCTCCAGCTTCTCATACTGGGCAAACGTAATCAGTACCCCGTCTCCTTTTCCAGCAGACCCGTTGTTTCCTCCAGCTGTCGGTGTTTTGCCACTCGTCCCTTGTCCAGCAACGCCAGCTGTACCAAATTCATTCAGCTTTTTCTCAAGTGCAGCAATTTTCTGTGCCTGCTCATCACTTTTAATTCCCTGCTCAGTCAGCTTTTTCTCCAGGCCAGCAATCTTCTCCTGCAACGCGCTCGTATCTACTGATGCAGCTGGTGTGCTCTCCGATCCACAAGCAGATAACAACAGCATCGATAGTGCCAAGCTTGTTCCTCCAAGTACCTTTTTCTTCAACAGATTCATGTCCGAATCCCTCCATTTTCAGATTAGCTAGCCAGATCACACGTTATCCAGCTGTTATTTGCAACAACGATCTATGTAAACACATTAAGAACAGTTTACCATACAGGCGAACAAATGTATCTGCGCCTTTCGCTCCAAGTCTTTCTGTCTATATAAATTGAACTAAAGATTTTACACAGTCCACTCCGATGACAGAATAACCTGGAAAGTAGCGGTTATCCCCAGATTTTTTTTAATTCCCTTTTCCAAAGGGAAAATCCGGTGATAAGCGTATGCTTTCGATGTAGCTTTCTTGCAGAAAGCTTTCAGGCGAGCGCTTCGCTTTTCCAGGTTTTTTCTGTCCTCTTCGTTAACGTGTAAAAGAATAGTTCAACTTATATAGTTGTGTCCTGCCCTACCCTTAGGTTCTACCCCATAACCCATGAACATAAAAAGAGTGGTCAGATATTCTGATCACTCTCTCTACTATCATCTTGTCTCATGATCACCTTATCAGTATGGCCATGTTCCATGACATATGATCATTTCAGTGAAACAACCTGCACATCATGCTCCACTGTCACAGCCCCACAAACTTCATAAACTCCGCAAGCCTTACTCCGGCTTATCCGTCAGCTTCACAGACACTTTCTCCGCTTTGCCATCCCGATAGAATGAGACCTCTATTGAATCGCCGATCTTTTTCTTATCGTACAGGAATTTCCGCAGGTCCAGCGTGGAGGTAATTTTTTGCCCATCAAATTCCGTAATCACATCGTTCAGCTTCATGCCTGCCTCGGATGCCGGGCCGGAAGCTTCCAGTACGACTACACCGCTATCCACGTGGGATGGCAGTTTGAGATCCTTGCGCTGATCATCATCCAGTGGAGCATATGGATTGCTCAGATCAACCGTGTACACGCCCAGATAAGGACGGGATACTTTGCCGTTCAGCAAAAGGGAATCCACCGTTTTCATCACTTCGTTCATCGGAATCGCGAAGCCGAGACCCTCAACGCCGGTATCCGAAATTTTCATCGTGTTGATGCCTACAACCTTGCCGTTCAGATCAACCAGTGCTCCGCCGCTGTTGCCTTCATTAATGGCTGCATCTGTCTGAATAACGTTTTGCTCCCAGTCGTATACCCCATCCTGATTAATGGATACAGGCAAAATCCGATCCGTATAACTAACGATCCCCGATGTCAGCGTACCGCCAAGACCCAGCGGATTACCGATTGCCAGTACCGTCTGGCCGCGTTGCAGCTTGCTGGAATCACCGATTTCTGCCGCCGCTCCGAGGCCTTTGTCGTCCGTTGACAGTACCGCGATGTCACTCACCCGGTCTTTACCTACCAGTTTGGCTTTATGTGTTTCCCCGTCCACCGTCACGATCTCCAGATCACTGGCACCTTCCACGACGTGGTGATTGGTCATAATGTAGGCTTTGCCATCTTCTTTTTTAAAAATAACCCCGGACCCCAGCGCGGAATCTTCCATCGACAGGCTACTGCCTGTTTTATGATTCACGATGCTGACAACAGAAGGACGTACTTCTGCCGCCGCGTTGATGATGCGGTCATACGGGTCAGCGACCTGTGCGGTCTGTGCAGTTCCTCCGCCACCTTGACCCGCAGCATTCGCCAGAGGAAGCTGCGTTGCAGGCTGGCTGATGAAGCTGAACAGCGTAACCGTCACGATGGAGCTAATCACCGAACTGATCACAGCTACCTTGACGGTAGAACTGAATTCCGAGCGTGATCTACGCGGATTGCTCCAGCGATCACGTGCGCGTTTTCCGCCTCCCGGGCGGATGATCTGAAGTTTGCCTTTCTGTTCAGGTTCGGCGCGTCTTGATACCTTGGTTGAATAAAAATCGTCTCCAAACAATCCCATCGTGATCCTCTCCCCTTCGTTGTCACGCATCAAGACCCTGACTGCCGCCCAAGTTATTGCATGGATGACCAGTGAAACTCCCTGTTTCCCCATGCCTTTTTGCTTTTTAACAAAATGGTCTTGCACATCGCCGCATTCCGGAACCAGGCCAGGAACGAACGTATATATACAACAGGATGGCACTGCATCCGTGTGCTCTATCAATCATGCTCTCGCCTATTGCGAGATTTGAGATTCCATTTCATACGCAAAAACAGCCAAAATCATAATACTCCTTATATACTAAACACTTTATATCCCAAAAAGTTGCATAATTACGTAAATAAACGTAAATTTTCGCGATAACTCCCTTAACAATAAAGGTTCATACTATCTATCACCACAAAATGGGATACGCTAAGCGCTATTCTTTTGAATTCATCAAACTTTTTCAATCACATTTCATTCCAAATTCAAAGCGGTACAGCTACAATTTCAGCATACACATCCCGCCCAGAGAATGTTAGCGGCAAAAAGAGGAATGTTTTCCACCCAGCCTGACTACAATAATAGTAAAAGAACAATTCAAAGCTTCATAGAATGAAGGAGGATTCCACAATGGAACGCACGCGAACACTCACAGCTATGGACGAAGTTCATATGGCGGCCAAGCTGGCTGATCTCAAAGAAGAACATTATCGTAACACACTGGCGCTCAGCACCATCATTGAACTGCTTATTGATAAAGGCATCCTCTCACGCGAGGAAGTGGAGCGCAAAGCCGCCGAACTGGACAGCTTTATGGCTCACCCACCCTATCCCATGGTGTAGGACGATCATAATACGTATCACAGAGCTTGAACTCATGATCCCGATAAAAACAGCCACGGATTTCCATCGCATCACGCACCGACATTTTAGCCAAATCCATCATATTATGATCCCGGCTGAGATGTGCCAGATACGTACGTTTGATACGTCCATTCATCAGTTCACTAAGCGCCGCACCTGCGGCTTCGTTCGACAAATGCCCGATGTCACTCAAAATCCGGCGCTTGGTGTTCCACGGATACCGCCCCATGCGGAGCAATTCGACATCATGATTCGCCTCCAGCACAAGCACATCCGAGTCCGAGATCGCATCGCGAACCTTGTCGCTCATATAGCCGAGGTCTGTCGCCACGGACAATTTCTCGCTGCCATCGTCGAATGTATAACCTACCGGTTCAGCCGCATCATGCGAAATGCCGAACGACTCTACACGCAGCGAACCAAAATCATGCTTTTCACCCGTTTCAAAAATCCGCCGGTTCTCCTCCGGAATTGCTCCGACCGACTTCTCCAAAGCTGCCCACGTATTCGTATTTGCATAGATCGGTAAATTATATTTCCGGGACATCGCACCTAGTCCTTTAATATGATCCGAATGTTCATGTGTCACCAGAATGCCATCCAGTTCCGTTCCCGAAATCTCCCTTTCCAGAAACAATGCCTCCAGCCGCTTCGCGCTAAGACCCGCATCAATCATGAGTGAAGTGCCCCCATGCTGAATGACTGTGGCATTACCTGTCGAACCACTGGATAACACCGTAAAATATATCCCCATAACGCATTACTCCCCTGGTTTATCTGACTTGGGACTGAATACATCCCCACTGATGCCCTGCACGTACAACACTTCGCCACTTTCCAGCACGAACCGCCATGCCGGCATCGCTACCTGTATATCTGAATTGAACAACTGACCATAGTAGCCCAGCTGAATATCTTTCACAATTGCATTGTTTGGCAAAAAGTTTTCGATCAGCGTTCCCAGCGCCTTTGACGCCGGAAGTACCTGCTGATCGCTCTCCTCGGCGGTTGTAATCCGCACGGGAGTCTGATGATAACCCGTGATTTTCTGGTCGCTGTAGAACAGCTCCAGACTCACGTTAAAGAGCGGCCATTTGCCGTCCACCAGCGGGTGGAGCACAAAAGCCCCATCTTCCGCCATCAGCTGATCCAGCCGGTACGTGCCAATTTGCGGAATCTCCGCCTGCAGCGCGTCCGCCAGCTCGCTTGGCGAGAAGATCAGCTTGCTGTCCACCGGCTCCTCCAGCTCCACTTCAATCCCCGACTTATCCTCTTCGGTAAACTCATAGGACAACTTCGGCAGCTTCGGCGTTTCATTGGGAATCGGCGCCAGCACCTGAATGCCCTTCTCTTCCATCGCCTGCTGTGTATTATCTGCGAGCGAGGTGAAGTCCAGATTGGCTCCGGCCGTCTCGCGTGCATCCATCCAGATCTGATATCCCAGCACCAGATTCAGCAGCAGAAATGCATATATTAATACATTTTTCGCACGTCCCCAATCCAGACCATTCACCTCCTTATTTACCTGATCGCCTAATATATCCTTGCTTCTACGTTGCCAACGCAGCCTCGTATCCTAATAACCCGTAGCCAGGCACACGTTTCGCCTTCTTGTTCAGCTACTTAGAGTTTGTTTGGGCTCGTTTTGGCTCGTTTTGGCTTATGTGACTTTGGTTTTGCTTGGCTTGGTTTGACTTGTTTTGGCTTGGCTTTGTTTACCTCTATGCCGATGGCCCCTTCAGGCTAACGATCACCAGGAACCTTATTTGCCTCATTTCAGGCTCATTTTAATTCTAACGATCAGGAGAAGCCTTATTTCGCGTAAATTCAGACTTTTCAGCCATAATCAGCCCATTTTCACCGAAATAGCGTCTGTGGTGATCGTTAGGTTTTCAAAACGTCGCAAGTCTAGCATATAACGTCTCTGGTGATCGTTAGAATTCCAGCCCCGCATAAATGCTTTCGATTTAGTCCCAGCTTCTAATTTTCCTGTTTATAGAAGGATAACATCCTTCTTGTGTTCTGCTAAGACACCGTCGTCTCCTCACCGTTGCCAAAACGGATCACCCAAACCGGGATCAGCCGCAACCCGTCCTCCATCGCAGATGGACGATATGCCGGGTATACATCCACGACTTTGCGGTTTTCACCCGCTACTTTGCGGATCAGATTTTTCAGTTTATCCCCGCCGGGCAGCTTGATGGACTTCTTCGTCTCCGCACCTTCGTTCAAATATTCCAAGGATCGTTCATAACTAGATACCGTCTCCTGCTGCATTTCCATGTTGATCGTGCCGAAACGGAATTGCATCGAATCCAAGATTGGGTAACTGCCGTAATACTGCTGGAACTGCAACTTCGTTTTGTTGTCAGCTGATTTGAGCATCATGCGTGAGCGCCCTTTCCAGCCACCATGCTGATTGACAAAGTCAACCGCAAACAGTGCGTCCTTGGACGCATCACTCTGTCCAGCTGGCGGTGCCGCCGGGTCTGTATAGCTGATCCAGCGTTGCTCCTGCTTCACTTGCAGACTACGTTTGCTATCCGTATAAATCTCTGATCCATCTTTTTCCCGAATATTCCGGGTCATGCTTGGATCAGTGAACAGACTGCGCTGCATCTGCTCTACCGTGAACTGCCCTGTCGGCACATCTGCCTCAATCGTATCCAGTGCCTGCGTCGGAATATAATATCCGCCTTCCATTAGCGTGTACGGTGTCCAGCTCGTCCCAAAATCGACATGTTGCTGCACATCCTGCACCGTCAAGTCGGCCTGTGTGGCCTCATAGACCACATCTCCCTTGGCACTGAAAAAAAGCGCATGAGCCTTTGTCTCATCTGGAGTTGTATATATAGCGATACGGTTGATTGTCTCTCCTTGAAAAAGAGAATCTGTTCCTAAGCGCATCACTCGCTGTAACAAGGCCACTGGCATGCCCTCCTTAAACGACAACTCAAAGCCGGGACTCTGCTTACGAATCTGATCCCAATTCACCGACTGCACATTGCGACGCTGAAAATCCTCGAACGTCCGGCCTTTCAGCCTGGAATAGATCAATTGATAGAACGTGTTGCCAGGGTAAAACACCGTATGTTTATCCTGACCCAGATGAATAATTATCTGATTCGGGAAAATTAACTCCTCAATATTACGCTCTTGACCCATATTTTCGGTCTTCACGTAGTTTGTCTCCGAGGTCACCACAGAGTCACCGCCCCCAGGAAGACGATAGATCAGGAAATAACTCTGGATCAGACTGGCTGCAACCAGTGAAGCGAGCACCAGAGATTTAATCCGTTCCTTCAAGGTGCTCACCTCCCTTATCACGCATTGGCAATGTGAACGTTACCGTTGTGCCAACGTCTACCTCAGACTCAAGAGAGATGCTTCCATCGTGAGCTTTTACAATTTCCCGGGCAATGGACAATCCAAGCCCTGTGCCCCCCATGCTGCGAGAGCGAGCTTTGTCAACGCGGTAAAAACGCTCAAATATCCGATCCAGATCTCGCTGCGGAATACCCATACCTGTGTCAGATACGGAGATAGCTAACGTATGCTCATCGCTGCGCCGGGCGGCGATCGTAATGGTGCCACCCTCCAGCGTATATTTCAATGCGTTGGACACTACATTGTCCAGAACCTGGTCAATCTGATCCCGATCGAGTGGAACGGCTGGAATATCATTTTCCACAGACAAGACAGACTGAATGTCCTTCTGGTGCATCTGGAAGGAGAATCGATCCGTGACTTCCTCCAGCATCTCCAAAATATCGATAGGTTGCTTGCGTAGCAATGCTTCCTTGGAATCCAGTCTGGACAGGTGCAATAGGTCCGTCACCAAACGGATCATGCGCTCGGTCTCATTCTGAATTACACCGACAAAACGTCCCGCCAGCTGCGGGTCTTCCAATGCTCCATCATCCAGCGCTTCGGCGTAACTTTTAATCGTGGTGAGCGGTGTACGCAGCTCATGCGATACATTCGCTACAAACTCACGCCTGGAGTTTTCCAGTTCTTCCTGCTCCGTTACATCCTGAAGTACCGCAATTGTGCCGGTGATCCCCAGCTCACGCCGGTGTACAGGAGTGAACGTCATGCGAATCACGACCGGCTCTTCCTGACCTGCCGGAGCAATCTGGAGCAATGTTGAGCCGGTGAAACCACTTGCCAGTGCTTCCGCGTCCTCCGGATCAATACCCAGCAGGACAGCAAAGTGCCTGCCTTCAATATCCGATGGGCGCATGCCGAGAATGTTGCTGGCACGGCGGTTGACGAGAATGACTTTGCCATGCTCATCCGTCGCAACAACACCATCACTCATATTGGTCAGGATCGAGGTCAGCTTCTCTTTCTCCTCTTCGTTCTGGGAAAGAGCATCTCGCAGCCTGCTGGTCATATAGTTAAATGCCTGGCTAAGCTGACCAATCTCATCTGTGCCAAATACCGGTGTCTGCTGATCGAAGTTCCCTTCTGCAACCGCGGTTGCCCGCCTTGTCACTTCCTTAATCGGCTGGGTGATCGTATGTGACAGAATGACACCAAGTACCGCTGTTAATACCAAGGCGATCAGAATACCGGATATGAAAATCTTGTTAATGCCTTCCATCGTCGCGTACAGCTCGTTCATCGAAGCGGCGATGTAGACTGCACCAATAATTTTGCCGCCGGTTAAAACTGGCTTGGCCACGACTTTTTTGCGGACATTATCCTCGTCTACGATATATTCCTCATTATCCCGAATGCCTTGCAATGCACGGCTGACAACGGTCTGGGTATTTTTTCGCCCAATATAATCGGAATGTGAACTTAGCGAAGTCGTAAGCACCTTGCCGCTGGCATCCAGCACCTGAATCTCGGCACCGTTGATGTTGAACAGATTGTTTACCAGGACACGCAGGTTCTCCGTTTTGTCCTCTCCACCCTCCGCTTCTCCACCAGCCATCGTCTGACCGACTAACACCGACAGCATCTCTGCCCGTGCCTGCAAATCTTCTGTAAAGTTGCTGGTGAGCGAGTTCTTCATCGCACTTACAAAATAAACCCCGATCAATTGCATCGCAATTAGAATCAGCAGCACATATATAATAATTAATTTCGCCTGAATCGTTCGAAAGAACGAAAATTGCGAGAATCGGCCCATTATATCCCCACGCTTTTGGCACTGCGCACGAGATAACCAAGCCCCCGGCGAGTCAGAATCGTTTCCGGCTTGCTCGGATTTTCTTCAATCTTCTCCCGTAGCCTGCGAATCGTCACATCCACTGTACGCACATCTCCAAAATACTCGTATCCCCATACGGCTTGCAACAGATGCTCTCGTGTCATGACTTTGCCCGAATGCTTGGCCATATAATAGAGTAGCTCGTATTCCCGATGCGTCAGATCAAGCGGTTCTCCGCCCTTGTACGCCGTATACATGTCCATATCAAAAGCCAGATCAAACAGCCGCAGGATCTGCTTCCCTTCTTCCTCTGGCGCTTCTACAATCGCTGTAGGTTTCTGTTGTCTGCGCATCTGAGCCTTGACCCGTGCCAGCAACTCCCGTGTGCTAAAAGGTTTGGTTACATAGTCATCTGCGCCTAGTTCCAGACCGAGTACCTTGTCGATCTCTCCGTCTTTGGCTGTCAGCATAATAATCGGGACCTCCAGATGAGCACGCACCTCGCGGCACACATCCATCCCGTCCTTGCCCGGAAGCATCAGATCCAGAAGCATCAGATCCGGTTTCTCGGATAACGCCAGTTCGACCGCACGAATACCATCAAACGCACAGATGACCTCGTATCCCTCTTTTTCCAAATTAAACTTCAGAATATCTGCGATGGGCTGCTCGTCGTCCACCACCAAAATCTTTCCCTGCATCGGCTGAATTCACCCCTATATCCTGCTTAATCCGCCACTGGCGCTGTCTCTCTAATCTATTGCATTGCTTATAGTCCATATCATGTTGTGTGTTGAATATAGTCTACGACTTATACTCTCTAGTTTAACATACCTGAGGCACCGTCACATCCCGATCCCCCTCTTGGAAGCCGTTTCCTGTAGAAATATTTCACACCAAAAAAACAAGGCCAGCTATACAGCGGGCCTTGTTCTTATCTCAGCATCGTGAAGCGATGCCTTGTGTACTATACTCAATATCGTGATATATCCTTAATTCAGATAAGTCATCGGATTTTCTGCTGTACCATTTTTCAAAATCTCAAAATGCAGATGTGTTCCTGTGGAACGTCCGGTATTGCCCATCACGCCGATACTGTCGCCCTTTTCCACCACCTGGCCAACATCAACACTGATGCTATCCAAGTGACCGTAAAGTGTTTCATATCCGTTGCGATGGTTAATAATGATGACATTCCCATAACCGCTCTTTTGGCCTGCAAAAGTAACTACACCTTCATCTGCAGATTTCACATCGCGATTACCGACCAGATCGACACCTTTGTGTTGACGCCCCCAACGTTGACCGAAGCTGCTGCTCATCGTCGCATTGGATACAGGCCATGCAAACTGTCCTGTGCCTTCGCCAACCACTTTGGTTCCGCTCAGTACGACCTCAGTCACCGCAGTTTTGAGAACTTCCTGACCCAGCCATTCTTCGCGAACGACTTCGCCGTTTTCTTTGGTGATGCGATACTGCATATTTTTTAGCCCGCTTTGGCCTGGACGAACCACTTTCGTCGTACCTGCCTTCAGCTCAGCACTTTTGCGCACCTCAACCTGTGGTTTCACTTCAATCTGTTCTACCACTTGCTCCACCGATTTAACCGTGATTGCTGGCTTTGGTACGGTCAGAGTCAACTCCTGTCCAATCTGGAGGGATGTCTCCTTGATGCCCGGGTTATGTTTACGAATCTCGCTTTGTGTAATCTCATATTTGGCTGCGATCGAAGAGATCGTATCCCCTTCTCGCACTACATAGGTTACAGGCGCGTCTTTACCAACGGTTAAAGCTTTAACCGCCTCGGACTCATCCCATATTTTATTCGGGTCCGCCTTCACCGTATCCGTTGTCACTTCTTCTTTGATGTCTACGGATTTTAACGTTGTACTTGGCCCGTTATCTTTTTTAGAAGAATTCGCCGATACCGACTTGGTTTTCAGTGAGCTTCGCACAGCCGATGCCGGTATGTATTTGCTCTGTACTTGTTGCAGGATCTTGTCTGCCGTTTCCTGATCCTTCACAATGCCGACGACTTCACCGTTCACTTTAAGCTCCACGCCTTTGGCATAAGCCGTTAACATGTTGCCCAGTTTGTCCAGCGTTTGCTCGCTGTTCACTTCGGGTTTATATGCCCTTACCGTTTCCGTTGTAATTCCGTCTGTGTTCAGCACCATCTCTGCATCCGGATACTTCTCCCGGTATTCTTCGGTTTTTTTCGCAAACAACTGCTGCAGTTGTGCCTCGTTGGCAATGGTTCCAACTTCAGTGCCTTTAACTATAACCTTATAATAAGGAACCGTATTGGAAGCCACATATTGCTTAACTCCGAATCCAACCGATGCTGCAATCAGAATGCCACAAGTTGCGGTAATGATCCATTTGCGCGATGACAAAATTCTTTTCTTATTTGAACTGAAGTTGGACATGCTCATGCTGTTTTTGTCTTCGGCCGTCCGGTGTTCTCCGGATTGTTCGTGTACCCGGTGTTGATCCGGTTGGCGTTTGCCTCTGAAACCTTTCATGATTCTCTCCTTTTCAGCACTTCTTAATCCGCATTTGAATCGGACTTCACTTCATGGTGAGTCTTATGCAAGTAAGTTCATTGTTATGATTATTTAAAAAAGCAGGACTTTAGCTGTGCTCTTAAAAGTGTCAAAATTTTAACCTTTTATCACACCCGTATACTTTAACACAGGTTTTACAATCATTTCAACTCTTATCCTCACAAAAAAAATCCGCGTCCTATCTGGTTTCCCTGATATATCCATTGGTTAGAGCGTCTGTTCCATCACCCATTATGCCTCAACTCCAGTTATACTATGTACTTTTTATCTCAATCTAAGACTAGGTTCTAAGACCTACTGAATTGCATTCAATTTTTCATGTAAATACAAAAAAATCCCCCATCAGAATACCTCTGATGAAGGATTAAAATCGGCTTGTTCTACTCTTAGTCTGGCAGGCTCATCACGCTTAAAGCAAGATTCATTATTAATTATTCTTGGTTGCACCTATGATAAACCGCTTTTGTTGCACTTCCCAGAATCCATGCCGCTCCATCTCCAGATGGATCTCCCATAATGGTTCACGGAATCGTTCTACTGTAAAATCTGGTACTTGCCACGGGATGGTGTTTAGATAATAAACCAGAGGCCCGATATCATAGAAACGCTGTACAGGCGTAGCTTCACGCTGATCCCAGATGTGAAAACCGTTTCTCACCATCTGATCTACGGCGAAATCGAGCTCCCATCCAGCATAATCAGTTGGCATTGGGATGCCTAATCGATCATTGATCTCCCGGCAATCCGACCAACCAACCTGCTGTGTCAGAAACACTCCACCTTCTGAAAGTACACGCCATACTTCCCGTGGATCATACGATTCATGTTGATTGATGATTAAATCAAATTCTTCATCTGCAAAAGGAAGCTGAGCATCATCTATTACAGGATACACATTTACACCTAACGGGCTAAGACGATCCTTCGCAATTGCTATGTTTGGGGCATATCCTTCCGTTGCACAGGTATACGGGGGCAAAGGAAGCAGACTCGACAGCAGCTCACCACCGCCTGTGCCCATGTCCAGCATTCGCTTCGCATCATTCATACAACTCCGTGCCATCTCGTCGTAAGACCAGCACAACACACCACTCTGCATCCGCCCACTATCCGTAATATATCCAAAATCCCAACCATGGAAGGGCTGTTCTGCTTCCTTTAATCCTTGCTCAAATCGTTCCTTCATTGCAGCAAGTTGTTCAGCCGGCATCATTGATGATGTATTTATCGTATTTTTAGAACCTGCATTATTTGATGTCTTCATAGTTATTAGGCCTCCAATAGTCCATTTCATGCTTTTCTCCGGTATCGGTACAAAGGCATGAACGGAGGGCCACGACTCCTTGGCCTGAGAGCCGGTGTTAAGGAGAGGTTCTGTTGTTATATATCGTGTTCTTTACGGTTCATTCTCATATACTATTCCTCCTGGGTAGGTAGTTCTCTACTATTTCATGCAATTATATGGGGAAAGAATCATGGATTTCAACATGAATGTAACATTTCTCCAGTTTAACTGGTTATTCTAGTTGGAGGATACGGGGCTAAGAAGGTACTGCGACCCTTCTTATTCCGCTTGCAGGACTTGCATCAAATCATCGTATTCTTCACTCGTGAGATACTTCGAGATCACCTGTTCAATCTCTCGCAGCTCCTGCTCGGTCAGTCCACCCTCCATCGCTCCTGAGATCTGTTGCATTTCCTTTTGGGGTAACTTGTTCATCAACAGAGTGAAAATACGTTCTTTTTCCTCCGTCGGCAGTTTGTTTTTGGCGCCTGTAATGTCATCTGGTGTAACAACGATTGCATCATTATCCTTTGCATTGTTACTGTTCGCTCCTTGACCACTTAGCTCGTCACGTCCAGCCGCTGTTCCGTTACCATCTACGGTTCCATTTCCAGAACCCCCGCTTGCCCCTGCTCCGCCCGTTTCATCGTTGCTTGGGGTTCCGGAGTTCGTCGTTCCGTTGCCCATCACCGAAATTGAATTCTCCGGAGCCTTTTCCTCTTTCGTTCCCGCTCGCTGATCTGTATCCTCTGACTTTTCCCCCTCACTGGACTGCTTGCCTCCCAAGGCCCCTTGGAACATGCCCATCAGACCCATGGGCTGACCTTCCCACTGTATATTAAAACTGGCTAGCAATGACTTGGCATACGATTGCACGATTAAACCTGTCGTAAGCAACGTCAGTGAACTGACCAGCAACACGATAAGCACCATTTTGACAAACCACATCAGCAACTTCATCTCTGTTTCTCTCCCTCCATATACATTTCATTCGTTCAACGTATATCCTGTTATCCAGTATTGACGGAAATCTCGGGATTATATCCGAAACAGACACAAAAAACCTCCAGTCGCCGCTGAGTAGCAACAACTGGAGGTAGATCTATCATTCATATATCATGTTATACGTAGATTGGCAGAACCTGATTTGTCTGCTCACGGTTACGACCTACAGAGAAGATCGCGATCGGAATACCTGTCAGTTCAGATACACGCTTCACGTAGTTCTGTGTGTTCACCGGCAGATCTTCCAGCTTCTTCGCTCCTGTAATGTCCTCACTCCAACCTGGCATTTCTTCGTATACGGCTTCACATTCAGCCAGCATTTTGAGGCTTGCCGGGTAGTGAGTGATTACTTCACCACGGAATTTATAACCTGTGCAGATTTTTACAGTATCCAGACCTGTCATAACGTCCAAAGAGTTCAAGGACAGCCCTGTAATGCCACTTACACGACGAGCGTGACGAACAACCACACTGTCAAACCAGCCCACACGACGTGGACGTCCAGTTACGGTTCCGTACTCATGACCTGTCTCACGGATCTGGTCGCCGATCGCATCATGCAATTCGGTAGGGAATGGGCCGTCACCTACACGAGTTGTGTATGCTTTCGCTACGCCAATAACTTGCTGAATGCGTGCTGGACCAACACCTGAACCGATACATACGCCGCCTGCAGACGGATTGGAAGAGGTCACATATGGATACGTACCTTGGTCAAGGTCCAGCATCACACCTTGTGCGCCTTCAAACAGTACTTTTTTATTCTCAT
The DNA here is from genome assembly GCF_037969905.1 of Paenibacillus sp. FSL R7-0272. Taxonomy (NCBI): domain Bacteria; kingdom Bacillati; phylum Bacillota; class Bacilli; order Caryophanales; family Paenibacillaceae; genus Paenibacillus; species Paenibacillus sp. FSL R7-0272. Next base: position 6,499,912 of record NZ_CP150221.1, read on the forward strand.
CAATGGAATCATTCAGCACAACCGATGTATCCTTTACATAAGGACGAAGAATTTCTGCATAACCAAGGTAATCCTTCAGAATCTCTTCTACATCAACCGGAGTACCGTTGTAAACTTGCTCGATAACACGATTTTTTTCTTTTACCAAGTGACGCAGCTTCAATTCAAAATCTTCTGCATCCAGCAGATCGACCATGCGGATACCGATCCGGGCAGATTTGTCCATGTAACAAGGGCCGATCCCTTTGCCGGTTGTACCGATTTTGTTCGGTCCTTTACTCTCTTCCTCCAGTGCATCCAGAACCATATGATAAGGCAGGATGATATGTGCACGCTCACTAATGGACAGGTTTTTCGTTGTAAATCCGTTATCATGAATATAATTAATTTCTTCGATAAGTGCCTTCGGGTTGATAACCATACCGTTACCAATTACACAAGCTTTGTCTGTGTAAAAGATACCCGATGGAATCATCGTCAATTTATATTTTTTGTTGTCGATAAGGATCGTATGTCCAGCATTGTTACCTCCTTGGTAACGAGCCACCACATCAGCGCTCTCCGCCAAATAATCCGTAATTTTACCTTTTCCTTCGTCTCCCCATTGCGTTCCCACTACAACTACCGTTGACATAGTTAACATACCTCCGTGGGTGCCTTGCGCACCTTTGTATTGGTCTGTCCGTCCTCTATCCCGGCAGGCATGTTACGCAATAAACCGACTGAGAAGCGTGCTAACGGACAGTAAAAATGTCCTTCCGTTACATTCAAGGGAAGGTTTGTGCTGCTTTAACGCAGCAATATTAGTGTACCAGTCCCCTTTTTCAAAGTCAAATGAAATGGCGAACAATTATATATGTCACTAGCTTAATGTTCGGAATTATGACCGAATTTCACAGTAAAAAACCGGTGATCTCAGTCTTGTTAACTTGACTGCATTTTCACCGGTACTTTTACATTTGCAATGGATTGACGCTATATACGGTATACATCCTGATATACAACCGAGCTATTCACCTATTACAGGTTGTACCGGATAGCCTGTGCACCCCTGTTCAGAGCAGTCGCAGTCTACCCGCTACATCGCGAAGGCATCATTATGTGCCCTCTCGTAATTGACGAATTTATTAAAGTTTTTCAAGAAGACTAATTCTACGGTTCCTACCGGACCATTACGCTGTTTAGCAATAATGATCTCGATAATATTTTTCTTCTCGGTTTCCTGGTTGTAGTAGTCATCCCGGTACAGGAAGGCTACGATATCAGCATCTTGCTCGATCGAGCCGGATTCCCGCAAGTCACTCATCATCGGACGTTTATCCTGCCGTTGCTCTACACCCCGGCTAAGCTGAGACAAGGCGATAACCGGAACTTCCAGTTCCCGGCCAATCTGTTTCAGCGTACGTGAAATCTCGGATACCTCTTGTTGACGGTTCTCCCCGGCTTTACCACGTCCACTAATCAATTGAAGGTAGTCGATCAGAATCATACCGAGACCCTTCTCTTTTTTCAGACGACGGCATTTCGCGCGAATATCAGCTACCGTAATCCCTGGCGTATCGTCGATGTAGATGTTGGCTTCGTTGAGAGCAGCAATCCCCATGGTCAGCTTCTGCCAGTCTTCATCGCCTTTGAATTCCCCTGTACGAAGAACTCCCGCATCCAGATTGGCCTCGGCGCAGATCATCCGTTGTACGAGCTGTGCCGCGGACATCTCCAGACTGAAGATGGCTACCGTTTCTTGTGCCCTGATGCCTACGTTCTGAGCGATATTCAAAGCAAAGGCGGTCTTACCTACAGATGGACGCGCCGCTACAATAATCAAGTCACTACGCTGGAATCCAGCGGTCATCTTGTCCAAATCGATGAAGCCGGAAGGGATTCCTGTTGTCGTTCCCCGGTTCTGATGCAACGTTTCGACCTTGTCGAACACTTCCATGAGAACATCCTGGATGGCGATAAAACCACTGCTGGAGCGTCTGTTGGAAATCTCCAAGATGCGGCGCTCCGCTTCCCCGAGCATACCTGCAACATCTTCTCCGCCTGTGTAGCCTTCACTTACAATCTGCGTAGCTGTGCGAATCAGACGACGAAGCATCGATTTCTCTTCGATAATCTGCGCATAATAATCCACGTTGGCCGCTGTTGGCACACCGTGAGCAAGCTTGGCAAGGTAGCTTACGCCACCGATGTCCTCCAGCTCACCTTTATCCTTCAGACGCGAAGTCAGCGTAACAAGGTCAATCGGTTGATTTTCCTCACCTAGCTGGATCATCGCTTCATATATCAATTGATGGGGCTTATCGTAGAAATCCTCGGTTTGCACCCGTTCCATCGCTGTAATCAGAGCTTCGCCCTGCAACAGGATTGCACCCAGCACAGCCTGTTCGGCCTCTAGGTTCTGCGGGGGGACCCGGTCGAATAACATTTCGCCGCCCATCTTACTCCTCCGTTACCTGTACCTTCAAGGTTGCCTTCACTTCAGGGTGAACCTTGACGATCACTTGCGTTACACCGAGCGTACGGATCGGATCATCCAGCTCAATTTTGCGCTTATCTATTTTCAGGCCCTTTTTGGACAAAGCTTCCGCGATCTGTTTGCTCGTAATGGCACCGAACAGACGGCCACCCTCACCCGCTTTTGCCTTGAGTTCCGTTACTTCTGCCTCCAGCTTTTTCGCAAGTGCCTCAGCTTCCGCTTTCTCTTCCTGCTTAAGTCTTTCTTCAGCTGCCTTCTGATTGTCCAGTGTCTTCATGTTACCCTCCGTTGCCGGACGCACAATTCCACGTGGCAACAGGAAGTTCTGTGCATAACCCTCAGATACTTCCTTCACTTGCCCCTTCTTGCCTTGACCCTTCATATCTTTTATAAAAATGACTTTCATTCGAATAACCCCTCTTCCTTTTCGATTTCAGCCAGGACGTTCATCAGCCGTTTCTCCGCTTCTCCCAGCGTTCCTTCAAGCTGCACTGCAGCATTGGTTAAGTGACCGCCGCCACCTAATCGTTCCATAACGACCTGAACATTCATGCGACCCAGTGATCTTGCACTGATGCCAATCAGTCCATCCGTTCGCTCACTGATGACAAATGAAGCGACCACGTCGGTCATGTTCAGCAATGTGTCCGCCACCTGGGCGATCATCATCTGTGAGATCTTGTTGCCAGGGCCAGTGACCGCCAGCGCAATGTTCCCATATACCATTTTAGCATGCTTTATGATTTCTGCCTTAGCAATATATTCTGACAGATCCTCTTTCATCAGCTTCTGGACCATAATGGTATCTGCACCACTACGACGAAGGAAGCCCGCTGCTTCAAACGTTCTGGAGCCGGTATGCAGTGCAAAATGCTTCGTATCCAGCGTGATGCCGGCTAGTAGGGCCGTTGCTTCAAGTGGAGTGAACTGTACCTTTTCGTGAATATATTGCAGAAGCTCCGTAACAAGCTCAGCGGCAGACGAAGCGTACGGTTCCAGATAGATCAGTACTGCATCATTAATAAATTCCTCACCCCGGCGATGATGATCCACGACCACCACACGCGTTGCAGATTGCACCAGTTTAGGTTCCATCGTCATTGAAGCCTTGTGGGTATCCACAACAACCAGCAGTGTGTGCTCTGTCATCAGCTGCGTCGCTTGCTCCGGTGATATCAAAGCTTTGGACAGCTTCTCGTCCTTGTTGACCTGTTCCATCAGCCGTTCAATAGAAGGATTCATACCGTCCAGCACAATACGAGCCTCAACGTTGTACAGACTCGCTGCCTTCCATACCCCAATGGATGCACCGATGGCATCCATATCCGGCATTTTATGACCCATAACGATTACACGGTCACTTTCCTGCATCAAGTCCCGCAAGGCGTGAGCAATAACCCGCGCTCTGACGCGTGTGCGCTTCTCCACTGCATTGGACTTACCACCGTAAAACGATAAACGCTGACCCGACTTCACAGCCGCTTGATCTCCGCCTCGTCCAAGTGCCATATCCAGACTGGATTGTGCCAGTTCTCCCATCTCGCTGATGCTGTCTGAACCCGATGCAAGGCCAACGCTTAGCGTCATCGGCACTTTCAGATCGGCTGTCATCTCCCGAACTTCATCCAGAATAACAAACCGGCTCTGTTCAAGCTCCTGCAGAGACTTATGATTCAGCATCATCAAGTAACGATCCGACGAAAGACGACGGAGATACACGCCATATTGCTTTGCCCAGGCTGTAATCTCACTGGCAACTCGTGCGATCAGCGCTGTACGTTGTTGGTCATCCATGCCTTGAGCAGCCTCATCCAGATTGTCCAGAACGAGAATACCCAGCGCAATACGTTCATTCTCATATTTATCCCGCAATATAGCTAACTCGGTGATCTCGTACACATATACGTACCGCTCCTGCGGGTTGTGAATTACACCGTAATACCGATCATCCAGTTGGAATTCATCATGGAATTCCTTGGGGGAAGGTTCTTTGGATCCATCCTTATCCTTCTTCTCCTTCGGCTGGGGAAGATGTGGGAACAAGTTAAGCAGTGAGCTGCCGACGACCGTCTTCTCATGGAACATATCTGCAACGAAGCGGTTGTGCCACTCTATCGTACGATCCTCGCTATACAGCACAATTCCGAAGGGAAGCATGCTAACCGCCTCACCTTCCATACGTTTAATACGAATGGTAAGGCCATTAATATAGTCATTAAGCTCGCGGCGGAATGCAAGTTCTGCCTTGATCATGACGATTCCCAGCGCCGAAGCCAGTATCAGACTAATCAAACCAAGCGTCCAGTTATAGATAGTAACTAACATCACTAGTAGCAACAGCAGTATGAACGCCCATACGGTATAATAGCCGTGCCAGCGTTTCTTTAGAAATTTAGGCATGACTCATCACCCTATCGTTTTGATTTCGATATTGCCTCACGGATCGGGAACGCCAGATCAATAATTCCGACAATGCGAAGCGGACCAATGAAAAACACTGCTGCTCCCAATAAAAATGGGATAATCGGATTCCATTTTCTTGTATATGAGAGGAAAAAGAAGAAACCGATGGCTTGAATCATGAAACCAAGATTAATTAATGGTGACAAGTTCATCGCAATCATCTTCCAATATGATCCGTCGTTTTGTCTGGATACGACCTCAATAATCAACGCGAGGAAGTAATACCAGATCAATGCACGTGGCATACGCCATTCTCTTGCAGGTGGAAGTTTGGATACGTTCAAGCCCATAACACTCAGAATCGGACGAGCAATGATATGTGTAATGAATGCCATGACCATCGACGTAACGACCAGGGCAAAAGGAATCATTAACTGTGTTTGTTTCGCGATATCTTCAGTCATTTCAGGTGTCCAAACGAAACCATTGATCATCTGATTCGAAGAATTCGTGAGTGGCTCAATCGTTAATTGCACCACATCTCTGATATAACTGGACAGATCAAATTGGAAAATGAGACTGCCCACCAACAGTAACAACAAATATTCCGCCAGCATCGTTCCGGCACCTGTCATTAGAGCAAACAAGGCCGATTTTTGTTTCTTATACGCGTGACCCATAGCGATGGCTGGCAAAATCAAGATCACCATGAACAACAGATAAATCGGATGGACCATCACCAAAATAATAGCAACCGGCACTAGATGCAAAATAAAGGATTTTACAGATAGTGAGGCATACAAAATAACTCCCGGAATCATCATAAAAAATATAGAGAGCACCGATAAAGGAGTTAGTAGCGAAAGCAGCAAAAGTAAAAGCACTGCACTCCAGACAGCTGATTTAAAGCTAAATTTCAACAAATTCACCTCTTACGCATATGATCTTCTAGCGCGGAAATATCCTGGTACCAGTCTTCCAGCTGGTGACCTTCCTGTTTATGCTTTTTTAATTTCTCTACAAGCAGAGCATCGAGATCCTTAAACGGAATACCGAGCCGACGGCCCAATATGTAACTGCTCATCATTAAACTGGCAAGACTATCTCCGATTCGAATCGTGCTGCCTTCCCACAATGCTTTGAATAATCGGGATACTTGATCAAGTACTTCGGTTTTCAGCCATTCAATCACTTTAGCCCGCTTGGCTACATCCAGTTCTTTAGGCATTTGGCGAAAGTCACTCTCCCCCGAAAAAGCTTTATTCTCGATTATAGCATAAAAAAGGGGCCTGCAAAATTACCCCCAAAAGCGGAGAAATTCTCCGAAACTCCATGACAGGTGCGATGCCGAGCCCCGTTTGTCTTATCATATATATTCGTAATAATCGCTTTGATTATCCCTGCAAGCCCGCCATTTCTGAAAAGTAATCAACTATTTAGCTTTTATGGACTCCTTGGCAACAATTCCTTCACAGTATTCAATGATCTGACTGCGTCTCACAATGCCGATAAAACGTTCCATATCATCCACGACCGGGACAAAGTTCTGCACTTTGGCTAGATTAATTAAATCCTCCATATTGGCATCAATGGATACCGGCTTGATATCAAGTCTCAACGGAACGTCCTTGAGAAGAAATTTTGAAGCGTTTTCAAATGATATCTTCCCCTCCGCATTTTTCATATACCACAACAGATCGCCTTCCGTAACCGTACCAATATATTTGCCTTCCTTATTCAAAATAGGCACTGCTGTAAACCGATGATATTCCATCCGTTCCAGCGTTTGCCGCAGTGTAGAGTCCGACGTAACACATGTAACCTCTTGTTTGGGCAGCAAAAAAAACGCGATGTTCATACCCTCATATATCCTCCTTGTCTATTTCTCGTTCAACTAGATCGCTCAACTTATATTATACGTTATAGAACGAAGGATGTTCCAAAAGGATGAAGTTCTTACGCGATGAAAAGCCTCACACAAAGAAAAAAACAGCAGCCCGCTTAAACGTACTGCTGATTGTTGTGTAAGACAAACCATCTGTATGGAGTTAACTATTCAATCTTCTGCCGGTCAGGAATCATGACTTCACCGGCTGGGGTCGATTGATCCATCCAGTTTTTAATCAGCTCTTTAGCATATTGAACATCTTTCTCATCGGCACGCCCATAATAAATGCCATTTTTACGCATACCTTCGCTCAAAATCGTAAAGCTGGAAACCTGTGGTTTTTCCTGTGTCAGCACTTGTTTTGCCAGATCAATGATAAAGTTTGGCTGCATGTCGGTCTGAAAATTATCACCCATGATCTGGAATAACTCGGGGATCTTCGCGATCTGATTCAGATTCAACATTTTGTCTGCAAAAGCATTCAGAAAAATTTGCTGTCGATTCGTACGGTTAAAATCACTGTCTTCCCGATATCTCACGTAATAGAGTGCTTCCTGTCCATCATAGATCGGTTTGCCGCCTTTTACCGTGAACTTTTCATGGTTTGGATCTTTGTTCACGATATCCTTATCAATTGGCAGTGATATGCCTCCGAGGGCGTCAACCACCTTTTTGATCCCCTGAAAGTTAATCGTTGCGTAATAACCTACGTCTGCATTAAGAAACTTTTCCACCGTATTGATGGACATATTCTCCCCACCGAAGGCGTAAGCATGCGCGATTTTGTCATAATCATCCGTCCCGTCTTTGTCCGCATCTCTTCCTACGATCTGCACATACGTGTCACGCGGGATAGATACCAGAAGCACCCGAGATTCCTTCGGACGTACCACAGCATAGATGACTGCATCCGAACGTCCGCGTGACTTCTCGTAGTCTCGTTTATCGGAGCCCAGGAGCAACACAGAAAATGGTTCTTTACGATATACTGTTGGATCAGGCGTTTTATTACCTTCCTGCGGCACGTAAGATTGCGTTAGCTGCGCTTCTACTGTATCCGCCAGAAACAGGTCAAAAGCGGCCACAGCGAGCTGCTGACGGAAAACATAACCGCCAATGATCAGAACGACTAGGGAGATAAGTGTTATATAGAGGCCTTTGCGACTTTTTTTCTTCTTTTCTTTAGTTCTGCTTTTCATCCGTCGATTCCTTCTTCACTCTCAAAATTGAAATTCATTACTACCCATTAAACGTGAGCAACGTCTGATGACACGCCGTTCTCCAAACTTTTATTTCTCTTTGGGCCGGAGTACCGCTGATGCTCGTTCTATTGTAATCATTCCTGCATCATGAAAAGTTACAATCGGGTTAAATTGAAAAGAACAGCGCCCCCTTTTTCGGTTACAAAAGGTTCACTGTTCCTCCGTATCTTCTCATTTTACTCTCTACATATTATGTGGATCCCAACGATCCCTCCGGTTGCTGCTTCTGCTTCTCTTTTTGACGAAGACGTCCCGTTACTAGAGCCACGATCAAGGTTAACACGCTAAAAATAACTGCTGACCAGAACAGTCCATTGTACCCCTGGCCTGTCGTTTGATGTACAGCCTGAAGCAACGTCTCCCGTATATTGGCATCTGGAATCTTGGACAACCCCGCCATGAGACTAGAGACATCATTTCCTGATGTTCCACCAGAAGCATATTGCTCCAGCGCGGCCGGTGGTACTTCGATTCCTCGATCCGCCAGACCTGACTGGATGTTCGAGCCCAGGTTAGAAAAAGAACGTGCCAGGAATCCGGCGAAGATCGTCGGTGCAATCGCCATCGCCATTTGACGGAACAAAGAGCTGGTTGCTACTGCAATACCTTTATTGTTCTCACCTGCCTGTTCGGTTACAAGAACGTTGACTGGCGCACCCAGCATCATGCCAAAACCAATACCGACAAGGGTACTCGCAATAACAAACTGCCAGATATGCTCTACCCACAACGGGAATAATAGGAAGCCAATCGCAGAGAGCAAGCCAGCTACCGACAATGTCCAGATTGGTCCTTTCCGGTCAACGAGGTATCCTCCTCCTCCTGCTCCAATCCCTGAAGCCAGTGCGAGCGGTGTAAACCAGTAGCCTGAAGCTGTGCTGGATACGCCTAGATATTGCTCTACAAAACCCGGAATGAAGATAACAGAAGCCAGAATGGCTCCTGAGAAAAAGGCAATGAGCAACGTCCAGCGGAAGGACGCAATGCCAAGCAGTTTTGTGGAAACGACCGGTTCACGGTCGGACCCTTCCAACCTTTTTTCCATAAAATAAAAGATCACCAGCACAGCTACACCCACTAGAAAGAAGCTATAAAACATGGGAGAGGCCAGGCTTTGAAGCATGTTCACACCGTCCAGATTACTGAAGCTGTACATCAGACTCAATACGCCTAATGTTAAAACCGCTATGCCGCTCCAATCGACAGCTGCCCGGCTGAGCTCCTGTTCTTCCTGGATATAACGAATTCCGGCAATGAAAAGCAAGATTGCAATCGGTACGTTGATGAGAAACAACCAGTGCCAGTTGCCTGTAATATCAAGGATGAATGCGCCGATGTTAGGGCCAAGAATAGCTGCAATGCCGTTCATGCCTCCCAGTAGCCCCAGAGCTGTACCCTGCCGCTGAGCAGGAAACTTGCTAAGCACATAAGAGCTTGCGATGATAAATATCCCGCCTCCACCAAGCGCCTGAATGACCCGGGCGATCAAGAAAAAGGTAAACGAAGTGCTTAACGCAACAAGGAGCGATCCGATTCCGAATAAAGCAACCTCAATGAGAAACAGTTTTTTGCGTCCAAATCGATCTGACAGCTTACCCGCAATGGGTACACTGATTGCAAGCCCAAGCGTGTATAGCGTAATAGTCCAAGCACCCCATGTTGGCGAAACACCAAACGAGGCATTTAATGTGGTCAGCGACGATGTAATTATTCCGTTATCCAGTGCGGCCATAAATACACCCACGGCAAAGAGAATCAATGGCCATTTCATTTCTTTTTGCATCCCGGATTCCTCCTTCATCTGATTCTGTACACTCTCGTACAACTCTTAATACCATCTATATAAACCTGAATGAATAAGAATGACTCACTGGTCATTTTAAAATAAAGCGAGTCTATATGTCAATTGATGAATATCGATTAGACCCAATTTATGTAACACCTGCACTCCATTTCAATGATGTATTCTTCAGTATCACGATTTTAAAAAAAGAGGTTGTTCTCTGATCCCTTAGCGGAATCAGAGAACAACCTTAGATCTTATTTTTTTACTGCATCAGATGACGGTTCAGGAATTTCTCTATCGCACGATAGAGATCCAGTTGATTCTCTACATTGGCGAAGCCGTGCCCTTCATTCATTTTCAACATATATGGCACGTCTACTCCACGTTTACGCAGTGCTTCGACAATCTGATCGGACTCGGCCTGTTTGACACGCGGATCATTGGCACCCTGAACAACAAATAGTGGTGCTTTCATCTGATCGACATGGAAGAGCGGTGAGATTGCGGTAAGCAGCTCTTTGTCCTTCACCGGATCACCGACACGCTCATAAAACAAATTGCGCCCAGATTCCCAATATGGCGGTAGCGAGTTAAGCAGCGTAAAGATGTTAGATGGGCCTACATAACTAACCCCAGCAGCGTATACGTCCGGGGTGAAGGCCAGGCCAGCGAGAGCCGCATAACCCCCATATGATCCACCATAAATTGCGACTCGCTTCGGATCAACTGTACCTTCTTTTACCAGCCAGTTCACACCGTCGGTGAGATCATCCTGCATGGCTTTACCCCACTGCTTATTGCCTGCCTCTAGAAACTTCTTACCATAACCTGTTGATCCACGGAAGTTCACTTGCAGGACTGCATATCTGCGGCTTGCCAAGAACTGGACATCCGGAATATATCCCCATGAATCCCGGGCCCAAGGTCCACCATGCGGAAGAACAACCAAAGGAAGATTCGATGCCGTCGCACCTTGTGGCAGTGTCAGATATCCATGAAGGTCCAGGCCATCCCGAGACTTGAACATAATTGGTTTCATATCTGCCATTTTGGTCTCATCAATCCATGGAGCCGTATCCGCCAGCTTATCGAGCTTGCCTGTTTTGGAATTATAGAAATAATATGTGCCCATCGATTTGTCACTGTATGATATAAAGAGTGCCTGCCCATTATCACTTGTGCTTATAATACCAACCTCTTTGCCAGGCACCTTGGTTTTGATATCCTGCATGAGTGTCTTAAACTCGTTGTCAAAATACTCATAGTTGACCTTGTCTGTCTCATAGACTGCTGCAAGGATCTTGCCTTTTTCTTTGGAAGGAATAACATTGCTGACATCCACATCTTTGTTTTCAAAAAGAGTTCTGGTTACCTTCTTTGTTGACAGGCTATATTCCACGACAGCCATCTTGTCTTGCTCCAGATTGGATACTGCGTACAGGTTTTTGTTGTCGCTTGTGAACATGACAGGAACAAACGTATCTCCCAGATCTGTTGTGAGCAGTGGCTGGAACGGCTGATTCTCCGCATCACGATACAATAAGGAAGATACATTGCCATCACTGGATATGGCTACACGAATTTTTCCTTCATGGTCTGTCATCCAGCCTGTAATGTTACCCGGATTCTCGGCAGCAATAACTGCCTCCCCTGTCTTGATATTGATACGGTATACGTCAAAAACTCTCGCATCACGCTTGTTCATGCTTACCAAAATTTCATCTGGAATATTCTCCAAAGGATCGACAAGCATAGCTCTTGTATTTGGATAAGGTGTGAGATCTTTGCTATTTTTTCCATCGATATCTGTAATATACAGGTGGTAGTTCTCATCTCCAGCCGCATCCTTTGCATACAACAGCTTGTCATTCGTTGCCCATGCAAAACTAGCAATACTGCGATCTGTTTCACTTGTAATACGTACAGGCTTATCTTGACCATTTGCCGTAACCACGATGTTCATCCGATTGTTCCACGGCTCCATGTAAGCCAGATGTTTGCCATCAGGGGACATTTGAAAACCTGCCTGAGCAGGCTGTTTGAAGAAGTCCTCAAGCGGTGTGACCCCTGCTTTCTTCACATCAAGCCCTAGGGCAAGGTATAGTGCACTAGCAAATTCCCCATGCGTTACTGCTTGTTTTGCATGAAATGCATTACCTTCGATAATGAAATGTTGTTTAACTCGGACAGCATCATTCGCATGTACAGCCGGGATTTGGTCAGCATCACTGTAGATCACCTGTATACCATTATCCTTCAATTCGAAAGCCCGTGTGAACAACGAAGCCATCTGGGCACGTGTAAGCGGAGCATCTGGCGCATACCCTTTGGTATTACCTTGAATGAGATCACCTTGTTTCAGCGCATAAATGGCTGGTGCTGCTGCATGATCGGACAGAACGTCTGCAAAACCTGTAAGGGTTGCCGGAGCATCCAGTTCAAGCACACGCTGCAGAATAATCGCAGCTTCAGCACGTGTAATAGGTGTTGCCGTTTCTTTCATTCCATCTGTGGTGCCATCTATGTATCCCAGTTGTTGCAGTGTCTGTGTTGCCTTGGAAACGATAGATTCCGAGACAGCCGCCGTAGGTTTGACTGCTTCGGCCGCCTGTACGGCAGGCTGAATCAAGGCAATCGACATGGCCATGGACAGCGTGAGTGCATACACTTTTTTGCTAATCGAGTTCAAATGTTTTCCCCCTTATAAGTGAATTACAGGATAATGTGGAACTATACGTATCCTATTTTACTATGATTATCCATTTCGGAACAGCGGCAACTCTCCTTGACACGGGTGGTATGTTTAGTTTACTTTTGTGTTCGAAAATCCGTAATTCAACAGCTTGCGCGTCTCAACGAACCGCCCTTCCCTCGTATCTGATCCAAATACAACCGAAATTAGCCGTTTGCCATCTCGCTCAGCCGTTCCAACGAAATGATACCCCGTATCCTTGTCATATCCAGTCTTTAATCCATCATTACCTTCATAAGCATATGGACCCCCGATTGAAGATAACATCCAGTTTGTATTGCTCATATAGATCCCCTTTTGGTGCAACGAGACTTGCATTTGATTGGAAACTTTAAGAATCTCGGGGTGATGGTTAAGCAAATATTGGGCAAGCTTGCAGGCATCCATCGCAGTCATTAACGTTTGACCCTGGATATTATGTGGACGATAAGGACCAAGCATAGTCTCGCTTAGACCTGTAGAGTTGGTGAAGTGAGTATCCCCTGACAGACCAATCTCAGCAGCCTTTTGATTCATCCGCTGTACAAATTGATGTTCTGAACCGCTGATATGTTCCGCCAAAGCAACGGTAGCATCATTGGCAGAATATACTGCCACCACTTGGAATAACTCCTGAACAGTGAATCGATCCCCCTGTTTGAGTGCAAGCTGATTCCCGCCAACAGAGCTGGCGTAACGACTAACATTAACAGGATCATCCCAACGAATATCTCCTCTCATTGCAGCCTCCATTACAAGTAGCTCGGTCATTAGCTTGCTGATACCTGCAGGAGCAATTTCTTCGGAGCCATTGTAATCCATCAGCACCTGTTCCGAATTCATATCCATCAAAACAGCCGACTCGGCTTTAATGCCTGGCTTACCAACCAGCATGTCCGGTTTTACTCCCAAATATATAATAACTAGTAAAGTGAATAACATTCCTGCGCGTTTCCACCATATTTTCATCGATTCATCACCTCTTACCTATATAGACGTAGCAAAGAGGCATTTTGTCTGCACTTTTTTGAGAAAAAATTAAATTTTTTTTATTTTTTGGTTACAAAAAAAACATGGACTCCATACACCCCATGCCAGAGTGTTGGAATCCATGTTTATTAATAATTACTGAGCAACAACCGCTTTATCTGCATTTACAGCCAGATCGCTCAAGTATACGCCAGTTCCATCACCAATCGCATAGTTCATTACACGTTTGTTAACTGGTGATACCACAGCACGGTACAACGTTGGGAATACTGGAACTTCATCTACCATGTATTGTTGCCATTCATTGTAGATCTCTTTACGTTTCTCTACGTCAAATGCTTCAGCAGAGATACCACGTGCCAGCAATTTGTCGTTCTCTTCACTGGAGAAACGAGGGAAGTTATAGAGTGCATCGCGTCCATACAGACCTGATGGATCAACGTCGATACCAACACCCCAAGCCGCTTGGTACACATCGACATTAGGATCATCTTTACCTGTGTTACCTACACGGTCGTAGAAGTTGTTAAACTCGATCATTTCCAAGTTTACTTTCAGACCGATTGCTGCCCAAGATTGAACATAGTAACGTGCAAGTGGCTCAGCTGTGTCGCCACCTGTCATAGAAATAAAATTGATTTCAAGTGGTGAACCATCTGGCTTCGTACGGAATTCTCCGTCCATTTTATAGCCAGCTTCGTCAAGCAATTTCTTTGCAGCTTCCGGATCATATTTCACACCTGGATTGTTGGAATCATGGAATTCAGGGTGAGAAGGTGGAATCAGTGTTGTTGCATTCCAGCGAAGACCGTTGTAGAAACGTTTACCTACTTGGTCATTATCTACAGCCATCCACATCGCTTTACGCAGGTTTTTATCACCCATTTTTGCGTCAGGATTAGATTTAACTTTATTGTTCTCAGCATCCCATGTTCCCAGTTTGAAACCGATGTACGTATACGCACGGTCGATTGCACCCAGGAATTCAACGTTGGAGAGGTTCGCATTGTCTTTATACTGATCTGTCGGGAAGGAGTCTACCAGATCTACACCGCCAGATTTCAGCTCTTGAACAACCGTTGTCGGGTTGATTACTTTCAATGTTACTTTGTCCAGTTTTGGAGCTCCACGCCAGTAGTCATCGTTTTTAACAAACGTTACAGACTCACCTGGTGTGATCGTTTCTACTTTAAATGGACCAAAACCGATTGGCTTCTCACGTACTTCTTTGGAAGAAGACATTTTCGCAATATCCATACTACCAAAAATATGTTTCGCTAATGGATATGTCCACACGCCGCCTGTCAGCAGGGATGGCGTTGCTTCTTTATACGTAATGCTGATTTTTTTGTCACTCAGCACTTTAATACCAGAGATTGTTTTTGCTTTTCCAGCATGATACTCATCCATACCTACAACACTTGTGAAATTGGAATCATAACGCGGGCCGTCATAGCCTTTGCCACCGATAACTTCATAAGCGAATTGCAAATCTTCAGCCGTCACCGGCTTGCCATCATGCCAGTTTACATTGTCACGAATCGTGAGCGTAAACGTTTTGCCGTCTTCGGAAGTTTCGTATGTTGCTGCACCATCATTGGTGTAAACATAGTCTTTATCCCAAGTCAGCAAACCTTCGTCAAACCATTGCAAAACTTGCGCATCCGGATTACCGGAATAGAAGTTATAGTTCAATGTACCTTCAAAAGCAGTATCGGATACGAGACCAAAGGTAAGTGACCCACCTGCAATGGCTGTACCTTCATTCTTTTTGACATTACTGAAATCCTCAATAGAGTAAACCCCTTCTTCTTTCGCAGGTTTCTCCTCTGTTTTTCCTTCTTCTGTTTTTGCTCCTGGTGCAGGAGTTGCTGCTTCTTTCTCGGAGCACGCCGCAAGCGCCAATACAAAGACCAGCATCATCGTGAAAAATAGTCCTCGTGAAAATAATCCCTTTTTCATGAACCTTTCCTCCCTTTTTTTAACCTCTTCTTTGTCTTGCATCCGTCGCACGTTTCAAGGCCTGTCCGACATTATTTATACTCAACATCAATACCAGGATCAGTAGTGATGCAGGTAGCCAAATCCACCATCTGTATTCCAAGGTTTGCGGATTACGTGCATAACTTACGAGTGTTCCAAGACTTGGTGTGCTTTCCGGGAAACCAAATCCCAGGAAAGACAACCCGGATTCAAGACCAATATTAGCTGCCAGGTTCAATGTCATCGTTACAATGATAATCGAACTTAGGTTAGGAAGAAGCTGCGATACAATAATTTTAAAGTGAGAAGATCCAAGTGTTTTGGATGCTTTAATATACTCGAGTTCACCCTCCTGAAGCGCCTTGGATCGAATCAATCTGGCGATTCCCATCCATAGGAAGGCGGTCATAATGAGCGAGAATGAAACGATATTATATTTCGGTACAGCCGTTACAAAGGCGATAACCATCATCAGGAATGGCAAGATCATGAAAAAGTCCACCACACGCATGAACATATTATCAATCATTCCGCCAAAGTATCCCGAGAGCACACCAACCAGAATGCCAATAAATCCAGTCATTAAGGTTACCAGAATACCGATAGTTAAAGAGTTTCTTGTCCCAATAACAAGCTGACCAAATACATCTCGTCCGCCATAGTCTGTTCCCAGCCAGTATTGTGCGGAAGGTGGCTCATATAGTGCAAACAAGTCAACTTTAACAATATCGTCCTGATTCAGAATCATAGAGGTTCCATATACAAGAAGAATGACAAGCCCCAGGAATATGAGCGAAACGAGGGCTACTTTGTCCCTGACCAACTCTCGCCACACAATGCTTAAGCCGGAAGGGCTTTTATCAACCTTCTGCGAAGTTACAATAACATCATTGGTCTTGCTCATCTGTTTTCACCCCGAAATCTTCAAGTTCTTACTTAATGCGAATACGCGGATCGACCAATCCCAGAATAATATCAGACAGCAGTGAGCCTAGAATCGTAGCAATCCCATATAATAATACGAGTGCTGTGACTACACTGAAATCCCGTAATGAGATGGAATTCAGGAACAACTGTCCCATACCCGGGTAGCTGAATATACTTTCAATAAAGATGGTTCCGCCGATCAGCCCCGTAATCTCATACCCGAAAAATGCAGCAATCGGCAACAGGGAGTTTCGCAAAATATGTCTGTTGTAGATTCGGGATTCCGAAGCACCTTTGGCTCTCGCCGTGATTACGAACTCTTTGTGCTTGATATCAATAATCTCACTGCGTAAATATTGTACCGTGGATACAGTGGAGATTAGTGCCATTGATAACGCTGGTAGTAGCAAATGGTGAATCTTACTTATGACGTATTCAAATGTTCCTGGTGTAAGACCTGGTGCCACACTTCCCCCTGTCGGGAACCATCCAAAACGGAACCCGAAAATCCAGACCATGACCAGAGCGAAAATGAAGAGTGGTGCTGCAAAACCCAGGTACGTATATCCTGTAATTAAACGGTCAGACCAGGTGTCGTTATAACGACCACTGATGATACCGAGTGGAATAGCAATAAGATATGTGAGAATCAGTGTTGCCAATGCAAGCCAGAATGTATTGGCAATCCGTTGACCAATAAGATCTGTTACTGGCATTTTAAAACGGAACGATTGTCCGAAATCACCCATAGCTGCATGCCTGATCCAGTCCCAATACTGTATATACCATGGATTATTCAATCCTAGCCGTTCACGCTGTTCTTCTAGCGCTTTGGGATCAATACTCGGATCAAGCAGTCCCGTCAACGCGTCACCTGGCATGGCTTTGGCCATCAGGAAGACCAGAATACTAAGCAAAATTATTTGAGGAATCATTATAAATATTCGGCGTACAATAGTTTTCCACATATGGCCTTCAACCTTTCTGAGGTAAAGCTACCCGGTGAGTATCGGAAATGGATTGGAGCGAATAAGCAAGCCCTTCCTCATCGAAGAAGTTGCGGTATGAATTTTCATACTCGGATTTGATCTGCTGTCGGAAAGCTATCATTTCCTCACGTTTGGTTGGGTCCATATCCGGAATCGCTGCGATAAGACGTTTGGTATAGATATGTTGGGGATTTTCAAAAATATCATCTGTTGTCCCTTGTTCCACATATCGACCTTTATACATAATTCCAATCTGGTCGCACATATGACGAATAATGCCCAGATCGTGGCTGATAAACAAATATGTCAGATTCAGTTCTTTCTGAATTTCCTGCATGAAGTTGAGCACCTGGGCTTGTACGGATACATCCAGTGCTGATACAGGTTCGTCAGCGATAATCAGTTTGGGCTTGAGTGCAATGGCACGAGCAATTCCGATCCGTTGACGTTGTCCCCCCGAGAATTCATGCGGATACTTGTAGATAGACTCCGGACTTAACCCTACCTTTTCTAACAAGCTACCGACCTGCCTCTTCTCTTCCGTTGCCGTCAGTCGTTCATAGTTTCTTAGAGGCTCAGCAATGATGTCCATAACGCGCTTCTTCGGGTTAAGAGACGAATAAGGATCCTGGAAAATCATCTGTACATCCCGCTGAAGCTGGCGATCTTTGCGTCGTTCTTTGGTCAAATCCCTGCCATTGAATAAAATTTTTCCACTTGTCACATGATTCAGACCAATAACAGCTCTGCCTGTTGTTGTTTTGCCTGAACCGGATTCCCCAACAAGGCCGTAAGTCTGGCCTTCTTCAATGGAAAAGCTGACATCGTCAACCGCTTTGACACTGCCAATCTCCCGTTTTAGTAATCCTCCGCGAATCGGAAAGTGTATTTTGAGTCCTTCTACTTCAAGTAATGCCATTATGTTATGCCTCCTCCGCTTGATCAGGGAAATGAAAGTGCTGATAGCAGGTACACCTTACGAAGTGTCCTGGCGCAATTTCATGCATCTGCGGGTTATCTTCATGAGCAGAGTCGCTAATCCATGGAATTCGGGCCTTGAATCTGCACCCCTGCCTTGGAAGATTTTTGAGAGAAGGTACGATGCCTTGAATGACATGTAATTTGGATTTTTCTTCAGTAATCGTAGGGATCGAGTTTAATAATGAACGTGTATAGGGATGTTTTGCATTGGTCATCAATGTAACAATATCCGCTATTTCAACAATTTCTCCTGCATACATGACGGCTACACGATCAGCCATCTCGGCCACTACACCAAGGTCATGCGTAATAAGGATAATGCCTGCGTTAATCTCATTCTTCAGCTCTCGGATCAACTCGAGAATTTGCAACTGAATGGTAACGTCAAGTGCTGTTGTTGGTTCATCGGCAATGAGCAGTTCTGGCTTATTGGCAATTGCGATCGCGATAACAATACGTTGCCTCATGCCGCCAGATAATTCGTGGGGATATTGCTTATATATTTGTTCGGGACGTGGAATCCCTACCTGGTTCAATAAGTGAATAACCTTATCCCGCTTCTCTCTGGAAGACAGCTTCGGTTGATGAAGAGTGAGAATCTCTTCAATCTGTTCACCTATAATCATTAGAGGATTGAGTGCGGATAGTGGATCCTGAAAGATCATCGCCATTTCTCTTCCGCGCAGTTTGTTTAATTGATTAGGGGATATGTTGGCGATATCTTTCCCTTTATAGAGAATCTGACCTTCGATTTTGGCTTTGTTATGCAATCCCATCAGAGAAAATGCAAATGCACTCTTACCTGAACCTGATTCTCCTACAATAGCCAACACTTCATTTTTCTTAACCTTAAGATTAACGTGATCGACTGCTGCATAATAGTTATCTTCAATTCTGAATGATGTCGTTAAGTCTCTGACTTCCAATAGCTCTTTATTCAAATCAATCACCCTAACCCTGTAATTTCATCAGACTGTATTCATAAGTAGAAGAGTGCATCCACTGTATATTTCCATGTTGTTCCTTAAATTGAACAAAAGTGTATACAAAATACCTTATCGTTAACAGAATCAAGATTATAGTCTTCAATTTAAACCATTGGTCAATTAATGTTGATAATTCCTAGCGGAATTATAAATACAAATAATTACTGTAATCATACGTGTAATTTAAGTTAACGTCAATCATTATTTTGGGATTTATGGAATAAATGTTTTCTATGCTACAGTTTTGGGTAATAGTTTTGGCTAAAAGGTATCTATAGCAGGATTTTAGTGTGAGAGTTAAGTGTGCTCGGGTGGAATTACAACAGTATGAGGCTTGTGTACAAAGTTTTTTTGTGTTTATATATAACATGTCTATGACACAATGTGTAGAGTTAATAGCAAATAATTTGGGAGTAACTTAGTTAGTGTAAATTACATGTCACATTTAGGGGGATTTTGTCGTTTCATAGAATCTCTGCTTAGAAGTCATATGAAGCTTATATATATATACATTTATTTAAGGTTTGTAAGATAAACGTAAAAATCTAGTTATTATAGTATAGTTTTATTTAATTGTTGCTGTAAAGAGTTAATTGTTACTTTTGAACATTTATTTTACAAAAGAAAGAAAAAAGTCCTGCAAAAAGCAGGACTTTACTAATAAATATTCATAATTACGCATATATACTATTACCTTTGTGGTGCCAATGGTGGCCTTTTACCACGTTTTAAATCGCGAATACTCAAATCAAAGTCCATCTGTAGATGTGGATAGTCCGGAAAGTTAGTCCAGTCTCCACCCCAGGTGAAACCTAGCTCTTTAGCTAAATCGACAACCTCCATCCAATCTGCCTTGCCATTGCCATTATCATCTCGTTCCATATCCCAGACAATATCTCCATCAGGGGTTCTTAAGGCAAAATCAATGGCTAGTCCATAGTTATGATAAGACTCCCCGCCTCTTGCATTGGTGACAATATTCCCAGAAGATGAGCGTCCCTGTGCAAAGAGAGCATCTTGTTCCTCCACACTCCGATATCCATGCGTAATCACAACTTCTATACCTCGCCTGGCAGCCATACGGACTAATACACCTTCACTTTCGGCAACAGCTGGATGCAAACCGGTAATTGGCAAAGGCTCGGGAATTATTTCATCTTGCCATATCTCTCCCAAGTCCCCTTTTTGTTGCAACCATACAAAAACAATGGATAGAATAATCGTTGCGATGATCCAGTTTCTCAGGCTTTTCTTCCTTCGCTGTCTTAGCTTACGTAGTGATGAATTCATATACTCTCCTACACTTTTTTTACTCATCAAGCTTTAATTCTTTTTAAAGGCTTCATTTCAGGTAAACTAACTTCTATTATAATTCATCTCAGCTGTGAAAGCTTCTTCTGCAAAAATTACATGATTATACGTTTTCATTTTCTTGAATTTTCATATGGTATCCTTATTCTTATCCTTAGATTTATAGTATTTAAGAATACAAAAAGAGCAGCCGGCTTATAGCCGGCTGCTCTTGTATGCAAACTGAGTAAGACTACTCAGTTGTGTATGGCAACAATGCGATTTGACGGGAGCGTTTAATTGCAATCGTCAGCATGCGTTGATATTTAGCGCTAGTACCTGTTACACGGCGTGGCAAAATTTTTCCACGTTCGCTGATAAATTTACGAAGCAAGTCCGTATCTTTATAATCGATGTGAGTAATTTTGTTCGCTGTGAAGAAGCACACTTTACGACGTTTGTTGCGACCACCACGACGTGCCGGTCTTTTATCGTCTCCGCCTTCTCTTTGCTTGAAGCCCATGCTTTTCAGTCCTTTCCTATCATGTAACCGATATCTCGTACGAGTAACGGCTCACGTTAAAATGGCAAATCATCATCCGATATATCAATCGGTTTTCCGTCATCGGAAAAAGGATCCTGATTGTTGCTACGCGCAGCATTATTGTTGCTTGCACGTCCGCCGCCGCCTCCATAAGAAGGCTCTTCACGCATAGGTTGACCCCCGCCGCCACCGCCTTCGCGGTTAGCTGACTCCAAGAAACGAACATTATCGGCAATGACTTCGGTCACGTATACACGTTTTCCTTCGTTATTCTCGTAGTTCCGTACTTGAATGCGTCCTTCGACTGCAGCCAGACGACCTTTACGCAAATAGTTTGCACAAGTCTCGGCAAGCTGTCTCCAGGTTACGACCGGAATAAAATCTGCTTCCCGCTCTCCTCCTTGGCTTGTAAACGGTCTGTCTACGGCCAAAGTAAATTGTGTCACGGCTACTCCTGCTGGAGTGTAACGTAACTCAGGATCCCGGGTTAACCGGCCGATCAGAATGACACGGTTCAACAATGTAATCCCCTCCTTCTGAGCGTATTGGTGCGATAATCACGAGTTAATGTCTTAGGCAGACTTAACGTCGTTGGTAATGAGATAACGAATTACTTCGTCAGAAATTTTCATGAGACGCTCAAGCTCAGTAACTACTGCTGGTTCAGCAGTGAAGTGTACCAGAACATAAACACCATCACGGAATTTCTTGATCTCATACGCAAGACGGCGTTTACCCATAACGTCGTGAGCTGTAACCTCACCACCGCCGTTGGAGATGATGCCTTGGAATTTATCGACTGTAGCTTGAACAACTTCTTGCTCAACGTCAGGACGAATAATGTACATCACTTCATATTTGCGCATAATTTTCACCTCCTTATGGACTCTGGCCCTCAATCCAGGTTGAGAGCAAGGAACGAGCACAAACTCGAACTATATTAATATAACAAATACACAAACGAAATGCAAGCAAACGTTCCCTGTACATATTGGTACATAATCCCCATCATGTTTAGACATCAGATGGAACACACTACAGAAGTAACACTGATCTCATTCTGTGGAGGAGGCTACTTATTATGGGTGAAAGAACCGAGTTCGAACCTGGTGACAAAGCGCCGAATGACGGAGAATACACTGAAGTCGGGGAGAAGAGTTTTCACACGGAGATTAATGATCCCAAGCGAGTCACGCTAAAAAAGGGTGAAGCCTTTCCGGAAACGAGCAATCACAATCGCAAGTGGAAAAAGCTGACTAAAGCTCGCGTTCATTAAGTTTTTTTCAGTACCACGTATATAAAACGGTAGTTAGCACATAATACAATCAGGCGGTACACGAGAGAGGTGTGGTTCCGTTGGACAACGAAGCCGATTTTTCGATGTTGGAGATGCATCACGTAATATAAGAAGCTTGTGGGTGTGTAAGACTTCAGTCCGAAGCACAGGTATTGCTACAAGCAGTACAGCCAGCGTTTCTGTCGTTACGACCGATTGTGATCTAACTAAACATGTACCGCCGGATAAAGAGCCCGTCAGGGCTCTTTATTTTTTTATACGGGGCCACATTATACAATTTTCCAAAAAAATATAAGAAACAAAATAAAAAGACTATCCAATAGGCTAGTCCCTTCAAGTTGTTTATGATGACTCCAGTCCATGGAGTTATGTAAGCATTGCATTTTCGCAAAATCTAAATGACTTAAGTGGCGGAAAGGGTGGGATTCGAACCCACGCACGCTGTGACACGCCTAGCTGATTTCGAGTCAGCCCCCTTGGGCCTCTTGGGTACCTTTCCGCAGCAAAATTGATTATATCACGCCTGTAGTCGGAAAGCAATACCTATACCCTGTCTGCATGAAAACGCTATTTCACTATTACGTTTCATCACCGCGATATGGCTAGATCTTGCATCTAAAATACCGGATATATGTTTTCCTCTTCCACCCTACCCTCAGGATTCCTCATCCTCTTCTACCGAGCGTAACACTTTTTTCATGTTTTTCTCGAACTTGGCCCGAGGAATCAGTACGCTATGTTTGCAACCAACACACTTGATCCGAATATCCATCCCCATCCGAATGATCTCCATCTCATTGCTTCCACAGGGATGTTGCTTTTTCATCTGTACGATATCTCCAAGCTGGAAACTTTTACGCTCCACCTGCACCATCTCCCTCATCATTATCCATCGCAGCCGCCTGCTCTAATGCAGCCAATTTGCTTCTCTCATGGTACTCGAGTATTTTCTTCACATCTCCCTGAATTTGACGTTCGACCGAAGACCGGGAGTTCGGCATACATTCCGCTACCACACGAATGACATAATCAGAAGTAGACATCGACTGAATACCTAGCACATCCGGTACCTTCACAATATTCAGATCTCGTTCCTCAATACCTGCGAGCGATTGCTTCACCAGATGTACGGACTCATCCAGCGTCAGATCAGCCTTCATCGGGATATCCACTACAGCAAGCGAATTAGACATCGAATAGTTAGTCACACTTGCAATTGTACCATTCGGAATGATGTGTACTTCTCCCTGCCAGCTTACCAGTTTGGTTGTTCTTAGGCCAATGACTTCAACAGTTCCTTTGAACGTGCCTGTCTGAATCACATCTCCTACAGCAAACTGATCCTCTAAAATAATAAAGAATCCGGTAATGACATCCTTCACTAAACCCTGAGCACCAAAACCAATTGCAAGCCCGAGCACACCGGCACTAGCTAACAGTGGCCCAACTTGAACATTGATCTCCGATAACAGTAACAAAATCATAATGAAATTACATGTTATCGAGGTCGCATTTTTCAACAACTCACCAATCGTTACGAATCTGCGCGGGTTGACGCGAATTTTGCCTTCCTGCTTCCGTGCCATCGAACGATCAATAACCCTGGACACCACTTTAATGACAATACGACTGATAATAAAAATAATGAGGATGCGAATCGAACTGAACATGATGTTAAGCCACATATCCGTATCCGAAATTTTAGCCCACACCTGATCCGTCCAACGAATGGCTTCATCCACAGTTGATGCATAAATGCCGACATTATTACCAGCTTGCGCAAAATAAAATGACATCAAAGTCTGATTCCTCCTCTACATCGGTATGTTATCATAGCTGTCTTCGGTTTTGAAATAGAGGCCGCGAATCTCAACAAACTCATCACGAATAATTTTCTGTACTCGCATCAGATCCTCTTTTGGAAACTGAATACACAGTGCACAGCCCGCTGTAATCTCCTTAGGTGTCGGAAACAAGTCAATCTCGATCTCAGCAAACTCTAGTAGCATCTCTGCTCGCAGTGCCTGCTGCGTAGAATCAAACGCAATCAACATCCAATCGTTCAGCCATTCGTCCATGTCCTGCTCCTTTCAAGCTACAACCACTCTCAGGTAAAAAGCCTGTCCTTCCGAAGTATAAAACACTCTACCTTTCCATATACTGATACTACTATTCCAAGGGAAAGGATAGATCCTATGAATCCTACTTCGCGTTCCTTTTCATCACAAGATCTGACCAGCCTGAAAGTTCCTCATACTGATCCAGGTGTGCATTCTGCCATTGTACATCGTTTAATGTTCCATCTCTATAAAGCTCATTCCTTGCAAAATGTAGTGATTGTCTGCATCGGTACAGACCGTTCCACAGGTGACTGTCTCGGACCGCTAGTGGGTACGTCACTGGCAAAATGGGACAGCCCTCTGTTCCATTTATATGGCACATTGGATGAGCCGGTTCATGCTGTAAATCTGCAAGACACACTCCACAAAATCTACAACACCCATCAAAATCCGTATGTGATTGGTATTGACGCCTGTCTTGGCCAATCCTCTAGTGTCGGTTGTATCCAGGTCGTAAACGGCCCGCTCAAGCCTGGCGCAGGCGTAAATAAAGAATTACCGCCGGTCGGCGATATCCATCTGACAGGTATCGTTAACGTCGGCGGTTTTATGGAATACTTTGTGCTTCAGAACACACGGCTTAGTCTCGTTATGCGGATGTCTGAAATTATAGCAAGCAGTCTGTACTCGGCCATTCGGGAATGGCACACTCGCTCTACTCTGCTTGCTGTGCCAGAGTAATAGCTTCCTTCTCCTCTGGGGAAAGTGTATACGTTGACTCTCCCCCTTTTAGAGGTTTTGCATATACATATGAACCATCACGATTGAATAATCCCGTAAGGATCATACCATCCTGACTTTCATTAATCATGGCTATCGAAAAGCTCAGGTCGCTACCACGCTCTCCATAAGCGTTGTATCTTTTCACACCGACCTTGCCCTGAATACGAGCCAGCTTCTGCAATGCTGTTTGCAACTGATTCGTTTGCAGTTTGTGTTCGTCCTCAATGCTGTCCATCTGAATCTTCAGATTAATTAGTAGGGACTCCAAATCCTCCACACCACTGCCAGCCATCATGGCTTCGTATTTACGTTTAAACTTCCGTAACTTTGCCCCTTGAGCAATACTCACGATCAGCAAAATCACCGTAAGCAATGCCAATCCGCCAATAATCCATAACAGCTGTTCCAGAATCAGCTCATTTAATTCAGCCATGTAAGTGCAACTACCCCTCTATGTTTTTGATCAGATTCACGTCTGTCCGTAGTTCTTAGCTTTTATTATAAATCAACCCGTTATTCAAGGAATTAATCATATATTTCCATTTTGACAACAGAACGTTGAACAATTTTGTTACTCCCTATTTCACTGCTGTCAGCTCAGTAATGGCCCGAATGAGTTCATCGACCTCTTCATGGGAAGAGTTGTATCCAACGCTTGCTCTGACAGCCCCGGTAGCTGTTGTACCTGCTGACTCATGCGCAAGTGGAGTACAGTGAAATCCTGAACGAACCGCAATACCATAATTCCGATCCAGCCGGAATGCAAGCTGAGCTGAATCATATCCCTCAATTATAAAGGATACTAATCCTGAACGAGGTTGTCCAATGTCCGGGCCCAACAGTTGAATACCTTTGATCGAAGAAAGCCCATTCATTATAAGTTGCGTTAACTCCCACTCATGCTGATAGATGGAAGCAGGTGTCATGGCAAGTACATGCTTCACCCCCGCTCCTAACCCAGCAATCCCCACCGTATTAGGAGTCCCTGCTTCATATCGATCTGGACGCACTTTAGGCTGTTCTACTGCCTCGGATTGACTACCTGTACCTCCATGAAGGAGAGGTTGCACATCAAGCTCAGGAGCGATGTATAAGCCGCCTGTACCTTGGGGTCCTAGCAATCCCTTATGTCCTGGAAAAGCGAGCATATCAATGCCTAGTTTTCCTACATCCACTGGCATTATCCCAACACTCTGAGCTGCATCCACCAGTAAAAGAGCGTGATGTTGACGGCATAGTTCTGAGATTTCTCCAATTGGCAAAATGCTCCCTAGAAGATTAGAACTGTGCGTACATACGACCAAACGGGTGTTTTTCCGAAACATCCGCTCCATCTGTTTTAAGTCTATGGCTCCATAAGCTGTGACGGGTACATAATCAACCTCAATCTTACCCTGTCTGCGAAGGAACTCCAGGGGGCGCCGAACTGAATTATGTTCCGCCATGGTGGCTATAACATGATCACCCTCTTGAAGCACACCCTGAATTGCAAGATTAAGAGCTTCTGTTGTGTTTGAACCAAATGCAATATCATTAGGGTTTTTAATACCAAACAGAGTCGCTAAGCCTTTTCTCGTTTCAAACAAAACCCTGCTCGCCTGCACAGCCATACGATGACTCCCCCTGCCTGGGTTAGCCCCTGCAAATTCGAGGGCATTCATCATTGCCTCACCAACAGCAGGTGGTTTAGGCCAGGATGTTGCTGCATGATCCAGATAGATTGTGTTCTCCATCCTCCTACCACCTCAGCTCATAAGAATTAATTACAGGATTTGTTTACAAACAAAGAATGACATATCGTTTCTCCAGAACACAGAGTCGATATGTCATGACATGAGTAGCTCTGCATGTTGTTAATGATGCACCCGAGTTGTTATTGCAACAGTTCTAATAATCGTTCGAGATCTTGTTTGCTATAGTAGTTGAGCTCTATTTTACCTTTATCTTTCTGACCGTGTTTAATTTTCACTGTCGTTTTAAATCGTTCCCGAAGTGACTCTTCCAAGGTGTCAATGAACGGATCTTTCTTCTTTAGCTTGGCCTTAGCCTTCGCTTCACCTGATTTGGAACGATCAAGTTGTTGCACTGCCTCTTCCAGCTCACGAACACTCCACTGCTGATCAATGGACTGTTTAGCCAGCTGTTTGACCAGGTTCTCATCCTTCACACCAACAATGGCACGTGCATGTCCCATCGACAATGTTCCACGTGAAACATGATCCTTTACTTCCTCTGGCAAAGCCAGCAACCGTAAAAAGTTAGCGATGTGAGAGCGTGATTTACCGACCTTTACGGACAACTCTTCTTGGGTCAAAGAGAATTGATCCATTAATCCCTGGTAAGCTACTGCTAGTTCCATTGCATTCAGATTCTCCCGTTGCAGGTTCTCAATCAGGGCTATTTCCATAACCTGCTGATCATTAAACGTACGAACAACAGCTGGAATGGTAGCATTACCACAATACTGTGATGCCCTAAACCTGCGCTCGCCTGCAATAATCTCAAATCCTCTGAGTACAGGACGAACGATAATGGGTTGGATCACGCCGTGCTGCCGGATCGATTCCGCCAGTTCATGTATTGCTTCCTCATCAAATGCTTTACGCGGCTGATAAGGGTTAGCCCGCAGTTGACTAATCGGGATTTCTACGACTTTATCATCGTCATTAATTGAAAGCGAAGGAATGAGGGCATCTAGTCCTTTTCCAAGCCGCTTACTCATAAGAAATCACTTCCTTTGCGAGCTCTAAATACACTTCCGCTCCTCGGGAACGGGGATCATACGTTATAATGGATTGCCCGTGAGATGGTGCCTCACTCAGCCGTACATTACGCGGAATAATCGTTTGATATACCTTTTGCTGAAAATACTTCTTCACTTCTTCTATAACTTGAATGCCCAGATTCGTCCGAGCATCAAACATCGTTAGTAACACGCCTTCAATCTGAAGAGAGGTATTTAAATGTTTTTGCACCAGCCGAACCGTATTCAGCAATTGGCTTAACCCTTCCAATGCATAATACTCACACTGAATCGGAATAATCACGGAATCGGAGGCTGTTAGCGAGTTGATCGTCAACATTCCGAGCGATGGCGGACAATCAATAAGAATATAATCATAATTATTTCTAACTTGTGCGAGTGCCTTTTTCAGACGAACTTCTCGCGATATGGTGGATACCAATTCGATCTCGGCTCCGGCAAGTTGAATTGTTGCAGGTATGATATGAAGTCCCTCAATTTGTGTCTCCGCGATCGCTTCCTGAGGAGGCACATCATTAATTAGGACATCATATATACAATTCGCCACATCTGCTTTATTAATTCCGACTCCGCTCGTTGTATTTCCTTGGGGGTCAATGTCAACAAGCAGTACCTTCTTCCCGAGTGAAGCAAGTCCTGCACCCAAGTTAACCGATGTCGTTGTTTTCCCCACACCGCCCTTTTGATTTGCTACGGCCATAATCTTAGACAATACCTTCACCTCAAATAAAATAGGAGTCTTTTCTTGTAGGTTGTGAGTTACAGTTAACAATAAGCAGGCGGCCACCGTCCACAAGAACAACAACTACCGTTTCCTTAACAGAACGATTTGTTCCCTTCACGTCGCATGAAAAACGGACTATATAGACAGAAAAAGCGGCCATTGCCGCCTTAAGCTTCAATTATTTGCGTTTTGGAATATGAATAACAATCTCGTAGTGATCCTCATGATCCGCTTCTTTTGTTTTGATATCCATACCTGAGCCTGTTACCATATCGATGGATTGGCGAATCGTGTTAAGTGCCAGTCTTACATCCTTAGTAAAAGATATTCGTTTGGACTTTTTAATCTTGGAAGCTTCCTTATAAAAAGCAACACGTACCTCTGTCTGCTTGACATTCAATTCCTTGTCGATAATCTCGCCCAGCAATTTCAATTGCAGTTCTTCCGTATCCAGCGACAACAAGGCTCTTGCGTGACGTTCAGATATTTTGCGCTCCATCAAGGCTGTTTTCACACCTTCTGGAAGATTCAACAACCTAATCTTGTTAGCAATGGTAGATTGACTTTTACCAAGTCGTTGAGCAAGGCTCTCCTGTGTCAACTGATGCAAATCTATCAACTTTTGGTAGGCAACCGCTTCCTCAATCGAGGTTAAACCTTCACGCTGCAAGTTCTCAATTAACGCAATGGATGCGGCTTGAGAGTCGTTGAATTCACGCACAATGGCCGGGATGTGCTCAAGACCTAGTTTGCGAACAGCACGCCAGCGGCGTTCCCCAGCGATAATCTCATATGATCCATTACGGACCCGAACAACAATAGGTTGAATAACACCATGTGTTCTGATCGTTTGCAGTAACTCATCAATTTTATCATCATCAAAAATAGTACGGGGTTGATATGGGCTACTCACAATTTCGTTAACCGGAACCTGTTTAATCTCGTCTCCGTTATTGCGCTCCGCCAAACCAAACAACTTCGAAAATTGTTCTTTCATTCCGTAGATTACCACCTAGTTTCGTAATAGCTCCCACATTAGCAGGTGCTTCTTATTCCATAAGCGAGACTTCATACTCATCGTTCCTGAAATAAGTTATGCCACTCGTATTGCCCTGCTGCGAAACAGCAACAAATGCTTAACCATCTATTGATATGAACTAATCTAAGATCACTGTTTACGCAGGAACTGATACTTCTATTCTATCATCTTTTTCACCATAATCCTATGTTTACCTATTCTTTAAAAGAATCAAATTTTCCTGCTTTTTTTATTCTGTTTATTAGGAAAATAAAATGAAAGACTCCCTATATAAGTTGAACTAAAGATGTTTACACGGAGCACTCCGACGACAGAATAACCTTCCCATCGCTGTTATCCCCGGATTTTTTTGATTCCCTTTTCTAAAGGGAAAAATCCGATGATAAGCTTATGCTTCCGATGTAGCTTTCTTGCAGAAAGCTTTTAGCCGACCGCTTCGCTTTTTCAGGTTTTTTCTTTCCTCTCCGTTTCTGTGTAAATAAAAATAGTTCAACTAATATAGATCCTGATGAACTAAAATTATTTCTTGTCCTAATTTTGTATATGAGAATCCCATCCCACGGTATAAATTTTTTTTAACTCGATTCTAATTTAGAAAACACAAAAAAATAGAGAATGTTTCACGTGAAACATCCTCTATTTCCATCTGGTCATTCAACATGTTATTTTGTTTTTGTCCCTATGTCACAATACTACACGAGTGGAGTTTTAAGTGGTGTCCCCGGTTTACGTGGATACTTATGTGGTGTCTTGTCAAACTTCTGAATCAAAATAATATGACGTTCTGATTCCTCCACCGGCAGCTGGAATGGATGAACAGCCTTCACCCGTCCTTTCAGCTGATTAAAGCTGAACTCTGCTTCCTTCATTTCATCCCGCGGGTCTCCGCCCTTCATTGCAGCGAACATACCACTTTTACGTACAAAGGGAAGGCAGAATTCATTCAGTACCGCGAGCTTGGCTACCGCCCGTGCAGTAACCAGATCATAGCTGTCTCGATATCCTTCTTTGCGGCCTAGCTCCTCAGCACGACCATGGATTAATTCGACCTGCTCCAGACCAAGTGTATCCACTACATACTGTAAGAAACCAATCCGTTTATTCAATGAGTCGATGATTGTAAGCTGAATATGTGGAAAACAAATCTTAAGCGGGATTCCCGGGAATCCTGCTCCTGACCCGATGTCAGCCAGTTTGTTTACTTTGTTCATATCCGTATAAAACGCTAACGATACCGAATCATAAAAATGTTTGGTATATACCTGCTCACGATCCGTGATGCCGGTAAGATTCATTTTTTCATTCCAGGAGACAAGTTCTTTATAATACAATTCGAACTGTTCCAGCTGGAGTTCTCCCACTTCCAAGCCATGCTCCTTCAAGCGTTGTTGCAACTGCTGTTGAATATCGTCCATTATTGTCCCCTTGCTGCGGTAACGCGGTTATAATGCTCAAGATAGACAAGCAAGATAGAGATATCAGCAGGCGTTACACCCGCAATACGAGACGCCTGACCAATGGAGATTGGGCGAATTTTCGCCAGCTTCTGCTTGGCTTCCATCGCAAGACCATGAATCTCATCATATACGATCGTGTCTGGAATTTTCTTTTTCTCCATTTTCAGCAAACGTTCCACGTGGATCAATTGCTTCTCAATATAACCCGCATATTTAATTTGAATTTCGACTTGTTCCTTCATATCAGCAGTCAATTCCACCTCGGAAGGAGATACTTGCTCAATCCAGTCATATCCAATCTCCGGACGACGCATCAGGTTCAGCAATGTGCTTCCATCCTGAATCGGTGTAGAACCAATCTCTTCAAGTTTGGCATTAACTTCAACAGGACGTACCTTTGCATCTTTCAAACGTGCAATCTCCTGCTCGACTTTCGCCTTTTTATCCAGGAAAGATGCATACCGATCCTCGGTAATCAGTCCAATGTCATGACCAATTTCGGTAAGGCGCATATCTGCATTGTCATGACGGAGCAGCAAACGATACTCGGCACGAGAGGTCAACAAACGGTAAGGCTCATTCGTGCCTTTAGTAACAAGATCATCAATGAGTACACCGATATAACCTTGGGAACGATCAAGCACAATAGCCTCTTTGCCCTGCACTTTACGTGCTGCATTGATACCAGCCATGACCCCTTGTCCTGCCGCTTCCTCATATCCGGATGTACCATTGATCTGACCCGCTGTGAACAATCCAGGTAGACGTTTTGTTTCCAGAGATGGCCACAATTGTGTTGGAACCATCGCATCGTATTCAATTGCGTAACCGTTACGCATCATCTCGACTTTTTCCATACCCGGAATCGAACGAAGAACAGCCAGTTGTACATCCTCTGGCAGACTTGTAGATAAACCCTGTACGTAATACTCCGATGTATTTTTACCCTCGGGCTCCAGGAAAATTTGATGCTTTGGCTTATCGCTGAAACGTACAATTTTATCCTCAATGGATGGACAGTAACGCGGCCCTGTTCCTTCAATCACACCCGAGAACATCGGCGCACGATGCAGATTATCATTAATAATCTGATGTGTTTCCACAGATGTATACGTCAACCAACAAGGTAGCTGCTCATTCGTAGAAGATGTTGTCTCATAGGAAAAGAACTTCGGCTCATCATCGCCGGGCTGAATTTCAGTTTTGCTAAAATCAATTGTATCCTTATGCACACGCGGTGGTGTACCCGTTTTGAAACGTACAAGCTCGAAGCCCAGCTCACGCAGATGCTCCGACAATTTCAGAGATGGCTGCTGATTGTTTGGTCCGCTTTCATACATCAGCTCGCCCATAATGACTTTACCACGCAGGTATGTTCCTGTTGTCAGCACTACAGCTTTGGCACGATATTCTGTACCTGTTTGAGTGACAACTCCTACACACTGACCATCCTCTACGATTAGACGATCTACCATGCCCTGACGCATGGTTAGATTAGATTCTTTCTCCATCGTTTCTTTCATTGTATGCTGATAAGAGAACTTATCCGCTTGCGCACGTAGCGCATGAACGGCAGGTCCTTTACCCGTATTGAGCATTCGCATCTGGATAAAGGTTTTGTCGATATTCCGGCCCATTTCCCCGCCCAGTGCATCTATTTCCCGTACAACGTGTCCTTTTGCCGGCCCACCAATGGATGGGTTACAAGGCATGAAAGCCACCATGTCGAGGTTGATCGTAATCATCAGAGTTTTTGAACCCATTCGGGCCGCTGCAAGAGCTGACTCTACCCCGGCATGTCCTGCTCCAACGACAATAACATCATATCTGCCGCCATCAAAAGCCATGTGTATTACCTCCTTATTTTGCTGTTATCTATATGAAAACCAACACTTCCTGGCAACAACATCATTCCATCCTTTGACAACGGGCAGAAATTGTACCTTCCCATCATACACAACCATTTCATTGAAAGAAACGATCAAATGATTTACTTTCCTAGGCAGAACTGGGAGAAAATCTGATCTATTAATGCGTCATGTGCTGTATCTCCCACGATCTCTCCAAGCTGCTCCCATGCCAAACGAACATCGATCTGGATCATATCAATCGGAACAAACTGATCCGCAGCCTCATACGCATCAATCAGAGATTGCTTTGCCTTTTTCAATAAGGCAATGTGGCGAACGTTACTTACATACGTCAAGTCAGCAGACTCCAGCTTTCCACTGAAAAACAGTGTCGAGATGGCGTCTTCCAATCGATCAACGCCCAGATCATCCTTCACAGACATCGGAACAAGCCGCTCCTCCGGAATGTAACGGAGCAAGACGTCACGGTCAATCTGTGGCGCTAAGTCCATTTTATTCATAATGATAATTGATTGTCTACCGCGGATTTGTTCCAGCAATTCAATCTCATCCTGATGAAGAGGCTCGGCCGCATTCACAACCATCAGAATCAGATCCGCATCATTGACAGCTGAACGTGAGCGCTCGACCCCAATCTTCTCAACAACATCCATTGTCTCCCTAATCCCTGCTGTATCGAGCAACTTCAAAGGGATATTGTTTATTGTAATGAATTCTTCAATGACATCCCGGGTCGTACCCGGAATATCAGTCACAATGGCCCGGTTATCTTGCGCAAGTGTATTCATTAATGAGGATTTACCTACGTTAGGTCTTCCAACGATTGCTGTCGTGATGCCTTCACGTAATATTTTGCCTTGTTCTGCCGTAGTGAGCAACTTATCAATCTCAGCCATAACCTCACTGGATTTTTCTTTTATAAATTCAGACGTTAATGATTCCACATCATGCTCAGGATAATCGATATTTACTTCGATATGAGCCAGTGTCTCTACCAATGTATATCTCAAATCACGCAACTTGGAGGAGAGTTTACCTTCTACCTGCTTCAATGCTACCGAGAAGGCACGATCCGACTTCGAACGAATCAGATCCATGACTCCTTCTGCTTGGGACAAGTCAATTCGTCCATTGAGGAAGGCACGTTTCGTGAATTCACCCGGTTCAGCCAAACGGATGTTCAGCTGCAGTAGCAGATCCATCACCCGCTTAACAGATACGACACCACCATGTGCACTAATCTCAACAACATCCTCTGTGGTGAAGGAACGAGGCGCACGCATCACCGTGACCAATACCTCTTCAATCTTTTCACCATGGCCAGGATCTATAATGTGACCGTAATGAACTGTATGGGAAGGTGCCTGAGTCAAAGGTGTTTTGCTACGGAAAATCTTCTCTGTCTCGGTCACCGCATCCGGCCCGCTGACGCGAATAACGGCTATGCCGGCTTCACCAACCGCCGTAGATATGGCTGTAATCGTATCGCTAATCATTGTGATCTCTCCCTACTCTCTATAATGAAGTTGTCATCCATCCCATTCCGGAGAACGCCAACACATATTCAACTCAATGGGTACACTACTATCGCATATGCTTCGGTACGAAAAAAGCAATGGCTTCTGCACCGGGCAGGCAGCCATTGCGTCATCAATTGCGTGTTATTTCAACGTAATAACCACACGCCGATTGGGCTCTTCGCCCTTACTTAAGGTCTTAATCTGCGGGTGATTTTGCAGTTTGGCATGAATCACTTTACGTTCAAGCGGAGGCATCGGCTCTAGCACAACTTCCTTACCTGTACGGATTGCTTGTCCAGCCAATCGTTCAGCTAGATCTTCAAGCGTTTTCCGCCGGCGCTGACGGAAGTTCTCCGCATCAAGTACGATGCGAACGAAGCTTTCCGAGTACCGATTGGCTACGATATTGGTCAAATACTGAAGAGCATCCAGCGTCTGTCCACGTCTACCAATAATCATGCCGAGGTCTTCCCCGGAAATATTGAAGATGTGACCATCCCGCTGTTTCTTGATATGCACTTCCACATCCAACCCCATACCTGCCGCAACCTCTTTCAAAAACGCAGCCGCTTCTTCATAGGGATTATGGACTGCTACACCCTCAAGTAATGCTTCAATCTCAGGTTCAGGTGTGGCTGGTTTGATCGGCTGCGGTGCAGCTTCGGGTACGGGCAACAAGCTCACTTCAACTTTAGCAGCCTTCACCCCGAACAAACCCAGGAATCCTTTTGACGGCTGCTCTAAAACTTGTATCTCGACCTTGTCCCGGCTCACGCCAAGCTCAGCCAATCCTTGGTTTACAGCATCTTCAACGGTTTTTCCTGACGTAATGACTGTGGTCATTTCGATTTTTTGGCCCCTTTCGACCCTTTCCCAGAGACGGTTGCCTTGCCACCGTTTTTGCGTTTAGCTCCATTTTTGGAAGAGCTGCTTTGCTTCACGTTGACCTCGGCCACAACTTTATCATTATTCCGGTAAAGGAAATAGTTTTGCACGATGGTGTAGATATTACTGTAGAACCAGTAAAGCGGCAACGCTGACGGGAACTGATATGACATAACAAAAATCAAAATCGGATACACCCACAGCATGAACTGCATTGGGCCAATCTGCTGTGCAGGATTCATACGCATCATCATCCACGTTTGAATGAACGTTGTGATGGCAGCCAGCACTGGCAAAATAAACAGGTGATCCGGTGATCCCAGTTGGAGCCACAAGAAATCATGCGTTCTCAGACTGGAGTTTCCGTAAATGGAGTTATAAAGTGCGATGTAAATCGGCATCTGAATGATAAGAGGCAGACAGCCGGCCATCGGGTTAACCTTGTTCTCCTGAAACAATTTCATCGTCTCTTGCTGAACTTTCTCAGGTGTATCTTTATACTTGGCTTGAATCTCCTTCAGCTGCGGCTGAATGGCCTGCATCGCTTTGGAGCTGCGGACCTGTTTCATCGTCAATGGTAAAATCAATGTCCGTACAATAAGCACCATCACCAGGACAGCCAGTCCATATTCACCGCTAAACCAGTTAGCGAATGTATCGAGCGCCAGTGAGAACCAGTACACGACATTGGCTTGCCAGAATGATTCACTATTCTTCAGATCTTCCGTTGTAACCCCTGCACCTTGTGGAGTACATCCGGCGAGTACAGTGACCATTGCAATGACTGCAATGAGGAGAATCCACTTCCCCTTAGATGTCTTCAATCGCGACACTTCATAACCCCTCTCTTAACCATTCCATTCCACCGTAAATCATACCATAATTAGGAGGACAAATAAACCGAAGCTTACCGCTTGCACGACTTCAACAGGGAGGCCTTACGCAGTACATGCAACAGACTTTTTTCCATTTCCTTATAAGGCATGCCTAATGCACCTTTGCGGACGATGAAAATCAAATCCATCTGCGTAACAATCTCTTGTTCATGATGACGTACAATTTCCTTGATCATGCGTCTCATCCGGTTACGCACGACAGCGTTTCCTATTTTTTTGCTACAGGATACGCCCACCCGGAATTGTTCGGTATCTTTACGGCGGCAGCCATACACCACGAATTGATGATTGGCAAACGATTTTCCAAACCGATATACACGGCTAAAATCCGCACGGTTTCGCAGACGCAGTCTTTTATACACGGCGCTTCTCCTTGCTGTCCTTCATCAACGTTATTGACGGAGGTATCATTACTAATTTAGTATAGGCTTTCTTAATCGACGGTAAACCGTCTTGGCGACAACTTGTATATAAGGAAAGTTTCTGAAAAAGAGAAACTTAACCAACAATTATGATTAGCTAACTGGTACGCTTCTTCACAGCTATAAAGCATTGAATTACGCTATATAACCAGCCTGAATAATCCCGTTTTAAGAAAAAAAAGACCACCTCGGTGGTCTTCAGATGCATTAAGCACTCAGGACTTTACGGCCTTTCAGGCGACGTGCAGCCAAAACTTTACGGCCGTTTTTTGTGCTCATTCTTTTACGGAAACCATGAACTTTTTTACGCTTGCTAACGTTCGGTTTGAATGTAGGTCTCAATGTATTGCACCTCCTTACAAGGAAATACTTATGTGATGAATCCTTTTCATCTTCACAGAAAACACCTTTATATATTTAACCACGTCCAATTGGAAAAGTCAACTGAAAAGCGACGCCTCCCTCCCTCTTTTTCATATGCTTTCCAGCGCTCAAAAAACATGCCACTCTATCCTAGAGATTTTCCCCCAATAATACAGCCACAAAATCATCAAAAAAGTTATCCCCAACCTCCGAAAAAGAGCTGATTTCTTCATCTTCTTCCGTTATCCACACTTCTTATAATATGTAATGAAATCTGTATTCCTGTTTTAAGTTATTCACATGTGGATAAAGAATAATAGGTTGAAGTTTGCAAAAATAACGCGTGATGTATCCGCTTCACTGTATAGGTTTACAACGTTTTAAGAAAGGTGTAGGATGGAAATCAGCATCTTGTATACAAGTATACCTTTTGTTTTTTTTACCGTTTTTATTTCGCAAGCAATCGACACTAGATCGAATTGCGATACGAGAGCAGTACACATCAACTCTTGTGTGTACATTCAGTAATTTTGACTTTTCGACAATAGATTGAATTCTGAGGTGTAGCACATTGTGTTATGATTCTAACGTACGAATTACTTAATTTAGGAGCGTTAGCCATATGCAATTTCCATCTTCCTGGCTTCAAGGAGCATCTCGCGGTGAGGCCATAGCTTGCGAATTAAGGCTGAGAATCATCAACGGAACCCTTCGGCCTGGGGAAATTTTGTCGGAAAATCGAATTGCTGCTGATTTTGACAGCAGTCGCTCGCCTGTTCGCGAAGCATTGAGAACGTTGTCAAATGAAGGGCTGATTCGGCTTGAACGGATGGGCGTTGTCATCCTGGGCCTCAATATGAAGGATGTCGAAGAACTGTATGATGTGCGTTTTCTCATTGAAAGCTTTGTACAGCAACGGCTAGCGGCAGATGTGCCTCCAGCGCTAATTACGCAGCTGAGCAATATCATCGACAAAATGCAACTCGCTGGCAAACATCAAGATGCTGTCGAATTTGCTTATCAGGATCTTACGTTTCACGAGGCCATTGTCGAGGCAGCCTCCCATACCCGTATCTCACACCTGTGGAAGAGCATCAGATATGTCGTGATGACGGTCATGCTACTTACTACGCGCAGAGTATTTGCCCAAGGTGAGTCCAAAGTAAGTGCTGTAATTGAAAAACACCGCTCCCTTGCAACTGCTCTGGAATCAGGGGACAAAGCTCTGATCCAGCACGGGGTACGCACATATTTTAAAGACTCTGGCCAAACGTTACACGAAAGCTTTGAATTTTAAACTTGAGTTCTTACAGTATACCGTTGTCAGAAATCTTGGTATTTGTTAGAACCGAAAGCGTTGCGTACAGATTTTCTTATGAGTGACCATAGAGTTGGCAATCAATCCAGCGTCAAGGACGTGAATGATTGCCACATAACTTGTCGACAAGTATACAAAATGCGATTTTTTTCATTTTCCGGACATGATAAGGTAGTTTGCTTCATTACATTGTTATCAGATCATCAAGATGCTAATTTTTTTATCACTGCTTTCATTGTAAGCGTTTATCCCAAGACAAAGGAGTAATTACATCATGAGCACGATTTTCGGATTATCCCATAATGCTACATTGCTGATCTGGACGTTGATCGCCATCATCTTCCTGATCCTCTTAATCTCCAAATATAAATGGAACCCCTTTATCACCCTTTTATTATCTGCATTAATGCTTGGTTTGCTTGCAGGTATGAAGCCAGCTGACGTCATTTCCTCCATTACGGGCGGACTTGGCGGTACTTTAGGCACGATCGCTATCGTCATCGGACTTGGTACCATGCTTGGTAAAATGATGGCTGAATCTGGCGGTGCCGAGCAGATTGCGACGACTCTTGTTGACCGATTCGGTGTGAAACGTGTGCACTGGGCTATGATGATTGTTGGATTCATTGTAGGTATTCCTGTTTTCTTTGAAGTTGGTGTCATTCTAATGATTCCGATCATCTTCACGGTAGCCCGCAAAACCAATATGTCCCTGCTTCAGATCGGTATTCCTATTTTGGCCGGTCTCTCCACAGTTCATGGGCTTGTTCCACCACATCCAGCACCGATGATTGCCATTGAAGCCTTCAATGCGGATCTGGGAAAAACAATTCTGTACTCTTTAATTGTAGGCATCCCTACTGCGATTATTGCTGGACCGGTATTCGGTAAATTTATCGGCAAAAGAATTCACACCGAACCACCAGCTGAACTGGCTGAACAGTTCTCGTCTAAGAAAAACATTAATTTGCCCGGATTCGGCATTACATTGTTTACGATTCTGCTGCCCGTCATCCTGATGCTGATTGGATCCATTGCAAACATCGTTGATCCTGATGCAACAAGTGGGTTTACCGTCTTTAGTGAGTTTATCGGCAATGAGATTATTGCTTTGTTGATCTCTGTTGTCTTTGCCCTCTTTTCACTCGGCTTTGCCCGCGGATTCACCAAACATGAACTTTCACGCTTCACCAGTGAATGTCTGGCCCCAACAGCTACCATTATTCTCATTATCGGAGGCGGCGGTGCCTTCAAACAGGTGCTGATTAATAGCGGCGTTGGTAATGCCATTGCAGAATTCGCCACAAATGCACACATTAATGTCATTTTGTTTGCCTGGCTTGTAGCTGCACTGATTCGTGTCGCTACTGGTTCAGCTACGGTTGCGATGACTACAGCTGCTGGTATTGTTGCTCCAGTACTCGCTCTTACACCAGGAGCTAACATTGAGCTGGTTGTACTTGCCACGGGGGCAGGCTCCCTTGTACTTTCCCATGTTAATGATGCAGGCTTCTGGATGATTAAGGAGTTCTTTAATATGAGTGTTGCTCAGACACTCAAGACGTGGACTGTTATGGAAACACTACTTTCTGTGGTTGGATTGATCTTTATTTTGCTACTAAGTACAGTGGTGTGATTGGACGCTAACATCCTTTTTCTCATATAAAAAATCGAAAGAAGGACGAACGAATGACCAATTATATGATTGGAATTGATATTGGAACAACCAGCACTAAATCCGTGTTATTCACAGAGCAAGGCGAGGTAATCACGACCTCCACTCAGGAATATCCGCTATACACACCTGCTCCGGATGTTGCAGAACAAGACCCGGATGAAATTATGCAGGCAGCCATCCGATCTGTACACGGCGTGATGACCCAGAGCGGAGTCTCGGCTAACCAGATTCTCTTTGTATCCTGCAGTTCAGCCATGCACAGTGTCATCGCCATGGATCAGAACGATCATCCGCTAACGCGCTGCATCACCTGGGCCGATAATCGAAGCGCAGCTTGGTCCGCCAAGCTGCAAGAAAATGGTGTCGGTCATCAAGTCTATTTACGC
Organism: Paenibacillus sp. FSL R7-0272; assembly: GCF_037969905.1. NCBI lineage: Bacteria > Bacillati > Bacillota > Bacilli > Caryophanales > Paenibacillaceae > Paenibacillus > Paenibacillus sp. FSL R7-0272. The sequence goes on from NZ_CP150221.1 coordinate 6,540,614, forward strand.
ACAGGCACCCCCATTCATCCGATGTCACCTCTGACCAAATTGATGTGGCTTCGTCATGACGAGCCAGAACTATTCGAACGCACGGCAAAGTTTATTTCGATCAAAGAGTACCTTTTCTTCCGTCTATTTGGGCAATATATCGTCGATCATTCCATCGCTTCGTGTACGGGACTGCTGAATCTAGAGCAACTGGACTGGGATCAGGAAGCACTGGATATCGCAGGGATCACACCGAATCATCTATCGAAGCTTGTACCGACGACTTATACAATAGAGGGAATGCATCCTGAATGGGCTGAAAAAATGGCTCTTTCCCCCTCCACGCCTTTTGTAATCGGCGCAAGTGATGGGGTACTATCCAACCTTGGTGTTAACGCCATCAAACCGGGCATCGTCGCCGCAACCATCGGAACGAGTGGAGCCATTCGTACTGTCGTTGATCGCCCTGTGACCGATCCGAAAGGACGTACCTTCTGTTATGCCCTGACGGAAAAACTATGGGTTGTAGGTGGGCCTGTGAATAACGGTGGAATGCTGTTCCGCTGGGTACGGGATGAGTTCGCCGCGTCGGAAGTGGAAACAGCGAAACGCCTCGGCATCAACTCCTACGATGTACTGACCAAAATTGCAGAACGTGTTCCACCCGGCTCCGAAGGGTTGCTGTTCCACCCGTACCTCTCGGGCGAACGTGCTCCACTCTGGAACCCAGATGCCCGTGGCTCTTTTTTTGGACTGACCCTTCATCATAAGAAAGAGCACATGATTCGTGCAGTACTTGAAGGGGTTATTTTCAACCTTTATACCGTTCTGCTTGCCATGGAGGAACAGATCGGGCAACCCACCTCAATTCAAGCGACGGGTGGGTTTGCACGATCGCCGTTGTGGCGGCAGATGATGTCCGACATCTTTAATCAGGAAGTCGTTGTGCCTGAGAGCTTTGAAAGTTCATGCCTCGGTGCCGTTGTTCTAGGCCTGTATGCTACGGGACGAATCAAGTCTCTTGAAGATGTTTCCTCAATGATAGGCACAACTCACCGGCATACGCCAGTCAAAGAACATGCCTCCCTCTATCAGGAGCTGCTGCCGATTTACATTCGCATTTCACGTAAACTTGAAGAGGAATATGCAGACATTGCAGAACTCCAACGCAAAATGTCTATGCTTCATATATAAGTAGAGGGAGACCCCGCAGCCATAAAACGGCTGCGGGGTCTCCCTCTTTTTGATGTCATTTTGTCTCTACCCATGAGCACATCCATACTTGTGGTCTACCTCAATTATTTCCTCATGGTCACTTTTGATGTAATCAGCCATCCCTTTTTAGTCACTTTATGAGCATTCAGCAATCCAAAACCTCACCTTTTTACGACTTAGCACCTCATGAGGTTGAAAAGGACTAATTACTATTCTTCTCATTTTCCCACTTACTCACTTCAATTCACTTTCAGTTTATCCACAGCGAAGTTATTCACATCGCAAGTCGACTTTTGCACATCATTTAGCATCTTTCGACGGATATCCTGTGTATAAAAGTTTTTGGTGCTTTAGGTCATGCTGTCGAAAATTAAACAATTTATAAACAATATATTGTGTTGTGACTAAAAATTATACACAAGTTATTGAATTTGTGGATAAAATCTCGCCATACGTTGAAATGCGGGGCTTCTTTTGCTATGATTGTATTACTTTTGGATGTGAATATGTGATCTGACCCATAATATTATCAACAGCCTGTGGATAAAGTTGTGAACAATTTTCCGTTGTTCCTTCTTTTTTTGTTTTTGACCTGTGGGGGTTTGGGGATAAATTCGGCAATATATCTCGTATTTCGACACTGCATCATGGCTTAAGCCACACTTGGAACATGTAAAAGGAGTGACAGTCT